>JAXGME010000007.1:0-284963 GCA_040768845.1 Christensenellales bacterium
AACACGCCGAGTGCGCTTCGCGGTAAAGGCAGTACAACTGCAAAATACTTCGTTTCAGGCATTTGTTAGCCATGACTAACTTATCGGGAAATAAAAAAGCCCGTTCGCCGGCGCGCAACCCGTCGCCTGATATGATCCCGCCAATCCCTTCCCGAAAGGAGTATAGCATGAGCAACCGCCAGCGTCAACTTCCGTTTTCCCCCTTCACCATTTTTTTACCATTGTGTCCGGCCTTGGTCTGCCCGCCGGCGTGAGACGCCCCTTATTACAACCTTTACCCGCACAAATCAAATATTTATGCGAAAACGGCATTCAGCTTCACGGGTTCCAAAAAATCGCGGCCGCACAAAATGGGCTTTGCAAATTGTTAAATATGCGGATTCGCTATTGACAGTGGGAGAAGCCGGAAATATTATCTAAATGCAAACGAGAATTGTTTGCAACAACGGCCGCTCAAGGACAGCCTTGAGGGGAACGGGAAGCCATGAGTTTGGGGAGGTACCTGTGGAATGAAGCGGATTATTGCGATCCTGATGTGCGCCGGGATGCTGATGAGCGCGCTGGCCGTGACCGGCGTCGCGGAAAGCGCGGCGGAGCAGAAGCTGTCCGTCTACGCGAGTTTTTACCCGATGTATGATTTTGCGTCCAAGATCGGGGGGGACAAGGTGACGGTGACCAATATGGTTCCTTCCGGCATGGAACCGCACGATTGGGAGCCGACTGCGACGGACATTGTGGGCCTTGAGAATGCGGACGTATTTGTGTACAACGGCGCGGGCATGGAGCACTGGGTCGAGGATGTGCTGGCCGCCCTGAGCAACAAGGACTTGATTGCCGTGGAGGCTTCCAGCGGGATTGACCTGCTGGCGGGGCACAAGCACGGGGATGGTCATCACCACGAAAGCTTCACCGAGGCCGACGTGCAGGATCGCACCCTGGCTGATTTTGCCGGAGACTGGCAGTCCATCTATCCGTACATGCTGGACGGCACACTGGATGAGGCGGTTGCGCTTGCCGCCGAGGGCGGCGAAATGACCTTTGAAGAGATGGCGGCGTACTACAAGCGCGGGTTTGAAACGGACATCAACCGCCTCGTCATTGAGGGGGATTCGATCACCTTCCATACCGACGAGGGGGAAACGACCGCGCCGTATGCGTATGATGGCTTTGTGTTCCTGGACTACGCGGATCTGGGCGCCCAGAGCGCGCTGTACCGGTTCAAGGCGACGGATGCGGTTGACGGTGCGCCCAAATACCTTCTGTTTGCCGATCACAACCACGAGGCAGGCCCCGCCGAGCACTTCCACCTCAACTTCTCCGAGGATGGCACGATCACGACGGAGCAGACGCTCGAAAAATTCGCCACGTACTTCCCCGCCTCCGCCACCGGCGCGCAGATTGCCGAGGCGATGGCCGAGCACAGTTCGCCCGAGGAGGAGGAAGAGGAAGAAGATCACCACCACGGCGAGTATGATCCGCACGTATGGCTCAGTCCGGTAAACGCGAAGGCGGAAATGGAGCGCATCAAAAACGCCCTTTCGCAGGCGGATCCGGACAACGCCGCCTATTATGAGGCCAATTACGCCGTCTATGCCGCGGAGCTTGACGCGCTTAATCAGGAATTTAGGGACGCGCTGACGCCGCTTGCCAACAAGGATATCGTGGTGGCCCATCAGGCGTTCGGGTACCTGTGCGCGGAATACGGCCTGAACCAGGTGGCCATCGAGGGGCTGTCGCCGGATTCCGAGCCGGACCCCGCGCGGGTGGCGGAGATCATCGAATTCGGCAAGGAACACGCTGTCAGGGTGATCTTCTTTGAGGAGCTGGTCAGCCCAAAGGTGGCGCAGACCATCGCCGACGCCATCGGAGCTGAGACCGACGTGCTCAGCCCGGTCGAGGGGCTCAGCGACGAGCAGATTGCCGCCGGCGGCGATTACTTTTCCGTCATGCGCCAAAATCTCGAGGCGCTGGTCGCCGCGCTGAAGTAAGGCTGGGAATGCACAAGACCATTGAAGCAGGCGACGCAGGTCTTCCGTGCGGAGGCGAGCCGGTTTTTTCGGAAATCGGCTTTTCCGTTTATTCACGGGGCTTCCGCGCAAAAGCCGGCAAATACAAGACGGTGAGGTAAGAAATGAAGACGGGCATTGTGATTGTATCGGGATTTCTGGGCGCCGGAAAGACGACGCTGATCCAAAAGCTGATCAGGGACTCCTTCCGGGGGCAAAGGGTGGCGCTCATCGAAAATGATTTTGGTGAAATCGGCGTTGACGCCGCGCTTTTGGGCGCGGGCGGCCTTGAGGTCAGGGAAATCAACTCCGGCTGCATCTGCTGCACCCTGACGGGCGATTTTGTTCGCGCCCTCCGGGAGCTTCTTGAACGCTATCGCCCGGAAGAAGTCATTATTGAGCCGTCCGGGGTTGGGAAACTGTCCGACGTCATCGCGGCTTGCGGCGATCCGCGCGTTCAAGATCTGGCGCGGCTTCGGGACAGCATCACGGTCGTCGACGTCAAGCGCTGTCAAATGTATCTGGAAAACTTCGGGGAGTTCTTTGAAGACCAGGTGGAGCATGCCGATATCATCGTGCTCAGCCGCGTGGAAGAATGCCCGGATCGGGTAAGTGCCGCGCGGGAAATGGCGGAAAAGCTGAATGACCGTGCGGCACTTGTCGCCTGGCCGATGTCCGCAGTGACGGGGGATGAGATACTGAACGCGCGGCAAAAAAGCAGCGGTGCGGCGATTCACGTGAGCCACAAAGGGGATGGCTGTTGCTGTCACGGCGCGCATGAGCACCCCCAACGCGAAGGTTGCCGCCATGGAGACCACGCGCACGGGAATTCATGCGTTTGTTCTCATGAACACGACGCGGACGAGGTATTTGATACCGTAACGGTCCACGTAAAGCGCGCCCTTTCCGAAGGAGAACTGCGCACGGGGATGGCGCAGGCGGAAAAGTGCGGCACGCTCCTGCGCGCCAAGGGGATCGTCCCGGGCGGGAAAGGGTATTTGAACGTTCAATACCTGCCAGAAAACCTTCAGATCACCGATTGCGCGGTTCCCGGAGAGACGCTGTGCTTTATCGGTCAGGGACTCGATCGCCCGCGGCTGGCCGGACTTTTCACCCAGTAGTCCGCGAAGCCTAATTACCGCGCTATGGCTGGATCATTTCCTGTCCGGTTGTGTCGCGCTCCGCTTGACGCAGCGCTGCTGCGCCTGCGCTCCGGCTCCGTGCCGGGCAGAAAAATCTCTGCGCCCTATCATCGGCTCTTAGCCTTCGTGGACTACTAGGAGGATCTCATGGCGACCCCTCTATACGTTTTGACGGGATTTCTCGGGGCGGGCAAGACCACCCTTCTCAATCGCCTTCTGGGCGGCTTTGCAAGGGGGAAGCGCCGCGCGCTTGTACTGCAATTTGAGGGTGGAGAAGAACCCGTGGCATCGGGCGTTGACCGCATGGACTTCCGGAAAAAGGACCTGGAAAAGAAACCGGAGGCGATCGCAGAGGCGATTGCCGGCGCGATGAAAAAGCAGCCGGTCGATGCCGTATGGATCGAATGGAACGGCGTGACGCCCTTTGCAACGCTGCAGGCGCTTTTGGCGCGGGCTCCGCTCAGGGACCTTTTGCAGCTCCGCAAGGTTGTTCACGTGGCGGACGCCGCGTCGGTGGAAACCCTGATGGGGCGCACCGGCGCGGCGCTGCCCGAGCAGATCGCAAACAGTGACTTCGCGGTGGTGCGCGGCGCGAAAACGCCGGAGGACGGGAAGCGGATGCGCCGGCTTCTGGGAACGGTCAATCCGGGGATTCCGGTATACCGGGATGAGAGGCTGGCTGAAATCCAAAAAGCGGTGTTCCGAAGGCGGGAGAATCCCTTCAGCACTTTCTTCCTTCTGGTCGTGCTCATGACGCTGGTCTATTTGGCGGGCTCGATGCTGTTCACGCAGATGCGCGTTGATATCAATACCATCGTCAACGTGTTTCTCGGGATTATTCTGCAAGCGGTTCCGTTCCTTTTGATCGGCGTACTGCTCTCCTCGCTGATCCAGACCTACATCAGCAGCGCGCTGGTGGAGCGCTATTTCCCCAAATCGTTGGGCCTTGGGATGCTGGCGGCGGTTGTGGGCGGCTTTTGCCTGCCGGTTTGCGACTGCGCGTCCATTCCGATCTTTCGGACGCTCGTCAGAAAGGGCGTTCCCCTTCCAGCCGCAATTGCATTTATGACGGCCTCCCCGGTCATCAACCCGGTGGTCATTTGGTCCACCTACTATGCGTTTGGCGGCGATCTGTCGATCGTCGGCGCCCGGACAGGGCTGGGGTTGATTTCCGCGGTCGTCATCGGGCTGTCCTTCGCGCTTCGCACGCCGAAGGAGCAAGTGCTGTCGGGCGGCGCCTGGAACAGGCTCACGTGCAGCTGCGGCTGCTATGACGATCCGGGAAGCGTCACGGGGGCGCGTGCCAAGTTTGAGCTGTTTATCCGCCACGCGCAGGCCGAGTTTTTCGATGTGGGCAAGTATCTGATCCTGGGCACGCTTGTTTCCTCCGTATTTCAGGCGGCCGGCACCGGGTTATTTTCCCGGGCGCAGGGCGGCGCGGGGCTGGTTCTGTCAACGGTCGTCATGATGGTAATGGCGTTTGTGCTGTCGCTGTGTTCGTCTTCTGACGCGGTGGTGGGGCGCAGCTTCGCAAGCCAGTTCCCGATGGGCGCGATCATGGGCTTTCTGGTATTCGGGCCGATGATGGACATCAAAAACGCCATGATGCTGTCCGCGGGCTTTTCAAAAAAGTTCATTGCGCGGCTTTCCGCGGCGGCGTTTGCCGTTTGCCTGACCGTGGTCAGTGTGTACTGCGCGTGGGGAGGGGCATGGCAATGAAAAACGATGCATTGAATCCGCAGGTGTTTTTGGAAACAACCTGCTATGTGACCTTTGCCGCGGTGATGCTGTATCTGGCGCTCAGCGGAAAGTATCTGACGTACATCGCGCCGCGCATGAAGCCGTACCTGTATTTTTCTGCGGCCGTGATGCTCGTCTGGTCATTTTTCAATCTGCGCAGGATGTACCGCCCGCAGCACATTGTGCGGTCGCTTCACTGTCTTGTGCTGGCCGTTCCGATCCTGCTGCTGCTTCTGCCGCACCGGCCGCTGGATGCGTCGAGCATATCCGCCGCCTATGTCGGCGGCACGCTGTCCGCTTCCGCCGCCACCCCCTCCACCGCTTTGGAGGAAGATGAAGATGCTCCCCCGGATCCAGCAGCGCAGAGCGGCACTTTCCCGGAAGTGCCAGAGGGGCTTCCCGGTCTGGATGTGGCAGCCAGGCGTTTTGATATCCCTGACGACGCGTTTTACGAGTGCATTTCCGAGCTGTATCTGAACACGGAGGCCTACGTGGGGTATACGGTGTCCATGACCGGATACGTGCTGAAGGACCCCGAATTTGGCGAGACCGGATTTGTGCCTGCGCGCCTGGCGATGTCCTGCTGCGTGGCGGATCTGGTGCCGATGGGGATGATTTGCATGTATGATGCGCTGGATTCTCTTGAAGACGGCGCGTGGGTCACCGTCGAAGGCGCGTTGTTCCAAGGGGTTTACATGGGGGGAACCGAGCCGCAGCTTCGCGTGACGCGCGTCACGCCCGCGGAGGAAATCGAGGGGTATATCTATATCTATTAGGACGCGGCGGCGAAGGTGGCCCGGCAGCGGCCGGGCATTCTGGAGATGGCGAGGGCGGCATCTCGGGTTCATGCCGCCGGGGCGGCATGAGCATCAGCCGGCCTCCCTCGCCCAGCGCGCGATCAGCGCCCGGTATACCCGAATGCTGTCCCGATATGCGGCGAGGGAAACGCGCTCGTTGGGCGTATGGGCCTGGTCGCTCTCCCCCGGGCCGAAAAGCGCCGCGTCAAAGCGGCCGTATTTCAAAAAGATGGAGGCATCGCTGAAAAAAGCGGTGCCCACGGGATTCGGCGCCTCCCCGAGTTCCTCCCGGCAGCAGGCCGTCAGGACCCTGACGATGGGCGCGTCCTCCCCCACGGTCACCGCGGCCCGGTCGTTGAGGACTTCCAAATCGATCCAAAGGCCATGGACGGACAGCGCCCGCGCGGCCGCCTGAAAAGTGTCGATCAGCGCGGCGTGGGCCGCGCCGGGCACCGTGCGCACATCCATCAGGAGTTCCGCGCGATCCGGCACCATGTTCTGCTTGATGCCGCCGGTGAGCCCCGTCACCGTCGCGGTGGGCGGCGTCAGAAGCGGATGCGCGCCGCTCAGGCACCCGCGAACCGCCTCGGCAAAGCGCATCGCACCCTCAATGGCGTTCACGCCCCGCTCCGGATACGCGCCGTGGCTCACGCGGCCGGTCACCGTCGCCCGAAGCCAGATCGCGCCCTTGGCGGCAAGCGCCGGGCGGTTGCCGGTGGGCTCCCCGATGACGATGGCGCCGACGCCGTCCGCCTCGCCGGACTCCATCAGCGCCGCCGCCCCCAGTCCGCCGGACTCCTCGTCCGCCGTACCGGCAAAAAGGATGTCCGTCCGGGGCGTTTCCCCGGAGCGCGCGTATTCCCGGAACGCAAAGAGCGCGGCGGCGAGGCCGCTTTTCATATCGCTGGCGCCCCGCGCATGGAGGCATCCGTCCCTTTGGCTCGCCGTCCCCGGCGGGGTCAGCCATCCGCCGCCATGGGGCACGGTGTCCAGGTGGCCGTTCAGCAGCAGCGCGCCTTCCCGCCGATGTCCGGGGATGCGCGCCACGACGTTGGCCCGCTGCCCGGATATCGGCCGCACCGACGCGCCGCAGGGCGCGTCCGCCAGGTACCGTGCGATCCACTCCGCCAGAACCCGCTCGTTGCCGGGCGGGTTCTGGGTGTCGATGTTCAGAATGTCGCAAAGCAGCCTCTCCATCACGACTTCGTCAGCCAGTCCGCGATGCCCTGCCACAGCGGATCGTAGCCGGCCCAGCCCACAAACTCCGGCGGACCCCAGTGGGGCGCGCAGTCGGAGGCAAAGGCGCAGGAGCGGCCCTTGCCGAATTCGCCGAAGGCGAGGAAAGGGTTGCCCTCCACCTTCATCACAATATCGCAGCCCTCCAGCGGCAGCGTCTTATTGTACCCCAGGAAGTGCGGCCAGTCCTTCGGGACGCCGGCCAGCGCCGGGTGGTCGTGGAGCACGACCGGGGTCACGCCCTCGGGTTTTTCCATCAGGTCGTCCACGCCCAGACATTGGACCGGGAGCACTTCGGCAATGGCGGTCTGCCCGTACTTGGCCTTGGCGTCCACGCCGGAGAAGGCCATGTAGCCGCCCACCATGAGCAGCGCGCCGCCCGCGCGCACGTAATCGCGGATCAGGTTGCAGCGGTTGGGCATCCGCACGCTTTTGGAAAACGTGTCCGGGTGCAGAAGCAGCGTATTGGAGCCGGTATCCGAGAGGATCACGCAGGCATACCCGGCGAGTTCCTCCATCGTGAAGGGGAATTGGGTCGCGATCTTGTGGTTGGGCAGGTACGTCACCTCGTAGCCGCCCTTCTCCAGCGCCGCGATCAGCGCGTCCGCGCCCTCCTCATAAACGGATGTGTAGAACGCGTCAAATCCCTTGACGTGGGTGGTGTAGCTGGTCCAGGATTCGCCGGCCAGCAGGATCTTCTTCCCCATGCTCTTTCCCTCCATCATGTATTGTCGCACCATTTCAGGATCAGCGCGGCGTAGGCTGCGATGGCGTCGAAGTAGCTGTCAATCGCCACGTATTCGTCCACGGCGTGGCATTCCTCGAGCCGCCCGGGGCCGTACTGCAGCGTCGGGCAGCCGGCGATGTTGCGCCATACCCGGCTGTCACATCCGGCAGGGCTGCCGACAATCTCCACGGGCCTGCCCAGCGCAGCCTCATGGGCGCTTCGGAAGGCATCGGTAAAGGGATGGCCGCCCTCCATCTCAAAGGCGCCGCCCGCCTGATAGATTTCGATCTCCGGGCGGTGCTCGCTCAGCCAGGGGTCGCCCTTCGAGGCCCATTCAATGGCCTCGGTAAACTCCGAAACCACCTGATGATGCTGCATCTGCGCGGGCAGGTAGTGTACGCACACCTCAAAGACGCAACTTCCCGCCACCGTAGAACCTGCGGTGCCGCCGTGGATGGTGCCTACGTTCAGGTTGGGCGCGGGCAGCAGCGGGTGCTTGTACTTGAGAAGCCACCGATGCTCCAGATCGTCGATGGCGCGGATCAGCCGGATGGTCTTTTCGATGGCGCTGACGCCCTGCCACTTGAGGCCGGACTGGGTGGCGAGCCCCGAAACCCGCACGCGGAAGAATACAAAACCCATGTGCGCGGCAATCAGCCCGCCGTCCGTCGGCTCACAGACCACGACGGCGTCGGCCCTAAGGCCCTGAACCGCCGCGGCGATGGAGCCGTTCCCGCCGCCTTCCTCATCCGCGACGGAGGCGATGATCACATCGCCGGGAAGCCCGATTCCGGCGTCCCGCAGCGCCTTGACCGCCATGACCGAGGCCACCAGGCCGCCCTTCATGTCTGCCGCGCCCAGGCCGTAGAGCCTTCCATCCTCCACCACGGCGCCGTGGGGCGGATGCTTCCAGAGGGCCGCCTCGCTGACGGGCATCGTGTCCATGTGTCCATTGAACATCAGGCTCCGGCCGCCGCCGCCGGAAAAGCGGCCGTACACGTTCTCGCGCCCGTCGTAATTGTGCCCGGGGTTCCCCTCCCCGTAGAGGCGCATCGCCGTTTCAATGTCCGCCTCGCGCATCGGCCGCACCTCGACCTGGGCGCCCAGCCCCCGGAGCAGACGCGCCATGTAGGCCTGCCCTTCTTTTTCCAGGCCGCCCGCAATGCCGTGGCCCAGGCAGTGGGTGTCGATCCTCACCAGTTCCCGGAGGGGCTCGAGGTACCGATCCGGATCGGCCTTCAGCAGTTGACGGACGCGCTCGTTAACGGTCATAATGATGAATCCCCGCTTCAATAATATCCCAAAATTTCGCCACGTCGATGTCCACGGCCACGTTCGCGTTGGGCTCACGCCCGAGATAGCCGAAGGAATCGCAGTTCGTTCGGCCGTAGCTGTCCACGCCGCGGATATCGACGGACGCATACATCCGCTGAACGGTCAGAACCGACGGATCGATCAGGTAGGCGATGGTGACCGGGTCGTGCAGCGGCCCGCCCTCCCAGCCGAACACCCGCTTTTGCGTGGCGTTGAAAAACCGCATGAGATCCGCAAACAGGCGCGCGGCGCGGTTCCCGACCGCCGCCATCCGGTCGACGACGGCGGGCAGGCACAGCACCTTCCGCGTCACGTCCAACCCCACCATCGTGACCGGGCGCCCGCAGGAAAACGCCACATGGGCCGCCTCGGCGTCGGTGATGATGTTGAATTCCGCCGCGGGGGTCACGTTTCCGAAGCCGTGGCTGCCGCCCATCAGCACGATTTCCCGGATCTTCGGCACGATGGCCGGTTCAAACCGCATGGCGAGGGCCAGGTTGGTCATCGGCCCGGTGGTGACGACGGTGATGTCGCCGTCCGATTTCAGCAGCGCATCCACGATGAATTCCACCGCCCGGCCCGGCTGCGGCGCGCGCGCCA
The DNA here is from genome assembly GCA_040768845.1 of Christensenellales bacterium. Taxonomy (GTDB): domain Bacteria; phylum Bacillota; class Clostridia; order Christensenellales; family Aristaeellaceae; genus JAEZHK01. The sequence goes on from JAXGME010000007.1 coordinate 9,563, forward strand.
GCGGGGCAAAGGCCGGGCCGTCCAGCCCGGTTTCGCCGTGAATGTCGTCGGCGATGGGCGGCCGCGTGCGCACCAGCGGGTTGGCGCTTCCGGCGTACACCGGTACGTCAAGGTCCAGATACTGGCACACATTCAGCGCGTTTTTGACCGTCTTTTCAATCGTCTGGTTGCCGGATACCACCGTAATGCCCATCAGCTCGATCGCGGGGCTCCTCCCGGCCAGCATGATCGCCACCGCGTCGTCGTGGCCGGGGTCACAGTCGAGAATGATCTTGCGCTTTTCCATGAAGGCCTCCAATCCGCATGTTTTTCCGCGCGCGCCGCGCCCGTCACCGGGTGACGAGCGCGCTCTTTCTGCGCCGCTCCTGCGCGTTCTTGACCGCCATCGACGCCCACAGCACGGCCACCGTCACCACATAGGGCATCAGCAGGATCACCTGGGACGGCACGCCAAAGGGCTGCAGCCGCCCGCCGATGGAGTCCGCCAGGCCGAACACCAGGCAGCCCACGGTGGTGCGCACCGGGTCGGCCGCGCCGAAGTACATGGCCGCCACGCCCATGAAGCCGCGGCCGTTTGTCATGCCCTCGGTGAACATCTTGGAATATCCCAGCGACAGGTGCGCGCCGGCAAGGCCGCCGATGAGCCCGGCGATGATGATCGCCTGATACTTCATCGCGGGGACGTTGATCCCCGCGGTCTGCGCCGCGGCCGGCAGCTGCCCCACCGCCCGGAGCCGAAGGCCCCAGGGCGTCTTGTAAAACAGGAAGCTGATGAGCGCGATCAGCAGAATCACAAACCATTCCGTGATCGACCAGCCGTTAAAGACGGCGTTCAGAAATTCGTTGCCCTCGAGAAAGCCAAAGGCGGCCTTCGGGATGCCCGCGAGGTTCGGGTCCGTAAACGTGCCGGACTTCCCCAGCACGCTGTTGAGCAGGAATTTGGTGATCGCCAGGGCAAACAGGTTGACGCCGATGCCCAGCGCGCAGTTATCCGCCTTGTAGCGGATGTGCCCGACGGCGATGATCAGCCCCATGACAAGCCCCGCCAGCATCGCCACCCCCACCGCCAGCACCCACGAGCCCGTCAGGTAGCTGACCGCCACCGCCGCGAAGGCCCCCACCAGCATGATGCCCTCGGTGCCGATGTTCAGGATGTCCGCCTGCTGGGTGATCGACGCGCAGAGCGCCGCGTAAATGATGGGCGTCGCGGAGCGGATGGTCGCGTAGATCAGCGAGGACGTGAAGATCCTCTCCAGAATCATTTGAGCACCCCCTTGATCGCGTCGGCGCGCTTCGCCCTTGGCGCGCGCTGGCGGCTGAAGGTAAACAGCGTTTCCATCGTGGCAAAGATGATGAAAAGGGCCGTGATCGTATCGACGATGGACTTGGGCACGCCGGTGGTCTGCTGCATGCCCATGGCGCCGGACTTCAGGATCGCCAGGAACAGTGCCATGAAGGGAACCAGCCGCAGGTCGTTTTTGACGATCAGCGCCGCCAGCATGCCGTTGGAGCCCAGATTCGTCGCAAAGTTGTTGAGGAAGTAGCCGTGTACGCCCAGGATTTCAATGCAGCCGGCCACGCCGCCAATGGCGCCGGAGATCATCATCGTCCGGATCAGGATATCCTTCGGATCGATGCCGGCGTACTCCGCAAACATCGGATTGGTCCCCGCCATGCGGATCTTGAAGCCCAGGCGCGTGCTGGACATCATCAGAATCAGCCCCACCGAAAGCGCCAGCGCGATGAAGAGCCCCGTGTTGACGCTGGAGGGCTTCATGAACTGGGTCAGCGTCACCAGTACGGGGTCGGACTGCGCGTTGGCGACGCCCGCGCTCATGGGCCCGGTGACGAGATAGGAGGTGATGTACAGCGCCACGTAGTTCATGAGGATGGTCACGCAGATCTCGCTGACGTTGTAGTAGGCCTTCAGCACCGCCGGGATGATCGCCCACACCGCCCCCGCCGCCATCGCGGCGGCAAAGCACAGCAGAATGTGCGGAAAGGCGGGAAGCCCCTTCACGTTGATCCCCACCCACGCGGCCGCGATGCCGCCCAGAAAGACTTCGCCCTCGACGCCCACGTTGAACGCGCCGGCCTTCGACGCTACGGCAAAGGCCATGCCGGTCAGCAGAAGCGGCGTAAAATTGGCCAGCGTCGTTCCGAAGTTGCGCTTGCCGGCAAAGGCGCCCCGCATCAGCGCGTAATAGGCGTCCAGCGGGTTCTCTCCGATCAGGAGGATGACCACCGCACCCACCGCCATCGCGACGAGCAGGATCAGAAGGATGCGCAGCGTGCCCGCGCCGGATTCTCCCCATCGCTTCACGGCCCGGTCGCCTCCTTTCGGGCGTCGCCGCCCATCATTAAGAGCCCCAGATTGTCCTCCGTGGCCTGAGCGGCCGCCATTTCGCCGGTGATGCGCCCCTCATACATGACGAGGATGCGGTCCGACAGCGACAGAATCTCCCGAAGGTCCGCGGAAACCAGCAGCACCCCGACGCCCCGCGCCTTGACCTTTTGCAGAATCGCCTCGATGGATTCGATCGCGCCGATGTCCACGCCCCGGGTCGGCTGCGACGCGATCAGAAGCTTCGCGCCGATCTCCACCTCCCGGGCGACCACCACCTTCTGCGCGTTGCCGCCGGAGAGGGCGCTGGCGGGCAGCGTGCCCTCCGGCGGGCGGATGTCGTACCGCTCCGCGAGGCGCTTCGCGCGCTCAATCATGGCGGGCTTGACCAGCAACCCATACTTCGTGAAGGGTCTCGCGTCGATCTGCGCGGCGGCGAGATTTTCATAGACCGCCATCTTCCGGTTGAGCCCGCGGAGGTTTCGGTCCTCCGGGATGTGCGCAAGGCCCGCGGCGCGGATGCGCCGGGGGCTTTTGTTGGTCACATCGCGCCCCAGAAGGCGGACGCTTCCGCGCTCCACCCGCCGAAGCCCCGTGATCGCCTCGATCAGCTCGGACTGGCCGTTTCCGTCGATGCCCGCGATGCCGACGATCTCGCCCGCCCGCACCGAGAGCGAAAGCCCCCGGATCTTCGAAAGCTCCTTTTCGCCGGAGGTCCAGAGATTGTCCACCTTCAGCACCGTCTCGCCCGGCTCGTTGGCCTGCCGTTCGACGTTGAGAAACACCTCGCGGCCGATCATCATGCGGGCAAGCTTTTCGTAGGTGGCCTCCGCCCGGGCGATGGTGCCCACGGTTTCACCCTGGCGCATGACGGTCATCCGGTCGGAAATCTGGAGCACTTCGCCCAGCCGGTGGGAGATGAACACGATGGACTTCCCCGCCTTGCGGAGGTTTTCCAAAATGACGAAGAGCCGCCGCGCCTCCTGGGGCGTGAGCACGGCCGTCGGCTCGTCGAGGATGAGCACCTTCGCGCCGCGCGCCAGAATCTTGATGATCTCCACGCGCTGCGCCTCGCCCACCGAAATCTGGGAAATGCGCTTGCCCATCTGCACGTCCATGCCGTACTGATCGATGTACCCCTGCACCATCGACCGGGCGGATTTCTCGTCGATGACCATGCCCTTTCTGGGCTCGAAACCCAGAATGATGTTTTCCAGCACCGTCAGCTCCGGCACCAGCATGAATTCCTGATGCACCATGCCGACGCCCTTTTCGATGGCGGCCTTGGGCGTCAGCCGTTTGACCGGCTCGCCGCCGATCTCGATCCGCCCGTCGTCCGGCGCGTACATGCCGTAGAGCAGCTTCATCATCGTCGACTTGCCCGCGCCGTTTTCGCCGATGAGCGAATGGATCTCACCGGGCATCAGGTCGAAGCTGGCGCCCCGGACCGCCTGCACCTCGCCGAACCGCTTCATGATCGATTGCATTGCAACGATGGGTTTCACGTGGTATGCACTCCCCCGCAGCGTATTGGTCACGGGCCGCGCGCGCCGCATAGAGGCGCGGCGCGCGCGGTTCGCAGGGCTTGATTACTTCGCGGGGCCGAAGCCTTCGTAATTCTCCACGACGATTTCACCGGAGATGATCTTCTGCTCAAGCTCGGCGATCTTCTCGGGGATGTCGGCGGGGAACTTGTCGCCCAGGGCCTCCTTGATGACGGAGAAGTCGGTCAGGCTGACGCCGCCCTTGGCGATGTCAAGGTATTCGGTGGCGCCGCCGACGTAGGTCCCCTCCACCACGGACTGGATCAGCAGGTAGCAGGCGGTATCGACGCGCTTGACCATTGAGGTCAGCACGCTGCCGGGCTGGTCGTTGTCCTGGTTGAGGTCGACGCCGATGGCGTAGCGCCCGGCTTCCTTCGCGCCCTCGAGGACGCCCGTGCCGGTGCCGGAGGCGACGTTCATCACGATGTCGGCGCCCAGGTCATAGTCGCTGAGGGTCAGTTCCTTGCCCTTGAGGGGATCGTTCCAGGTGCCGGCAAAGGACTGGAGGATTTCAATCTCCGGATCGACGTACTTGGCGCCCTGCTCAAAGCCGGTGTAGAAATCGTGCAGGACGGGGATGTCCATGCCGCCGACCCAGCCGATGACCTTCTCAGGGTTGACGCCGGGCACATCGGTCTTGGTGGTGAACATCGCCGCGGCCGCGCCCGCGAGGAAGGAGCCCTGGTTCTGCGCGAAGCTGATGGACACGATGTTGTCTCCCTCGACGGTGGTGTCGATGATGGCGAACTTCACGTCCGGATAGTTGGCGCAGTGCTCCTTCATGTATTCCTCAAAATTTGAGGAGGAGCAGATGACCAGGTCGTAGCCCGCTTCGCAGGCATAGAGGAAGTTGGCTTCCCATTCGGTCGCCTCGGTGCCTTCCAGCGTCTTGAGCTCCACGCCAAAGTCCTCCACCGCCTTCTGCGCGCCCGCGTAGCAGGAATCGTTGTAGGACTTGTCGCCCAGCAGCCCGGAGAACACGATGCACACCTTGACGGGGTCCGACTCCGCCGAAGCGGTCGCCATGAGGCCGAGCATCATGGCCAGCACCAGGAAGAGGGCAAACACCTTTTTCATCGGAATACCTCCCACAAAATGATGTATGATTTCGAAGGACGCGGCCTTCGCCATCACCGGATGGGTGCCCCGGCGCGGGGCGGCGCGGTGGATTCCCGGGGAATGAGCACGTTGGGCACCTCAAAGTGGCGCGGCGGCGCGGTGCAGCCGCCAATCCGGTCCATCAGCATTTCAAACGCCTTCTCGGCGAACAGCGCCCCGTCGTTTGTGACGGTGGTCAGCCGGGGCTTGGCGATCGAAGCATAGGGAACATCGTCCATGCCGGTAACGGATACGTCCTCGGGCACGCGAATCCCCCGGTCGTTCAGCGCGTTGATGACGCCGAAAGCGTTCAGGTCGTTGGCGCAGCAGATGGCGGTGGGCAGCGGGTCCAGCGCGAGGAATCGAACCCCCGCGCGATAGCCGTCCTCCTGCGAAAAGCCCGTTTCGTAGATCGATTCATCCGTCAAAGGCAGCCCTTCCCGGCGCATCTGCCGTTCAAACCCCTCCCGCCGGCCGGTCGCAATGCCGGACGAGGGGCGCCCGCCCGCAAACACGATCTGCCGGTGCCCCAGTTCCACCAGATGGCGAACCGCCAGATTCGTGCCGCCCTGCTTGTGGACGGTGACGATGTCGAAGGCCTCCGGCAGGTCGTAGGAGCTGAGCCCCACGGCGGCGAGCCGCTGTTCGCGAATGAGCGGCACCGCGTGCGCGCAGGAGTTGATCGAGGCGAGCATGATGCCCGCGGCGTACATCTGGGCGGCGAACAGGACGCCCTCTGCCTCCTTGTCCGCCCGCTCGTCCGAATCAAGCAAAACAACACCAAAACCCCGCGACAACGCCATGCGTTGCACCGTTTTGGCCATCTTTGAATAAAACGGATTGCATATATCGGGTACGATGAGAACAACCAGATTGCTCCTGAGCGCCTTGAGGCCCCGCGCCATGATGCTCGGCGCGTAGCCGGTCCCGCGGATGGCTTCCTCAATCCGGCCCTGCGCCTCCGCGCCGACATAACCGGCCTTGTTCAGGTAGCGGGAAACCGTCGTCGTTGACACGCCCGCCGCACGGGCCACGTCACGGATGGTTGTACGATGGCTCACCGGCGAGACCTCCCATATGTGCCGTTGATCGCGAAAGCTGCGCGCGGAACATGTGGTAACGTTTCCCTACATTGCTGTCACTATACCATACCGGGCGTTCCCTGTCAATAAGACGGGATAAATTCTCATAAATCTTTTTATCCATTCGGTAAAGGATGGTTTTTCGCTTATCCGGAGCGTCTTTTTTTGCCGATTCTGCCCGGTTTTTTGAAAAAAACGGTCGTCCGGCGGTTGCGTCATGTGTACGGCAAAACAAAAGTCTAGCAAAAGGGCTCGTATGAACAAAGTGTGAACAGTGAGAGTTTATACAGAACTCCTGCTTGTTTATTTCTCTTACCGCCGTCTTGTACTTGAATAACAGGCGAAAAGAAGAGAGTAGGAAATTTTCGCGGGGGTTTACATGGAGTGGGCGGTGTGGTAGCCTGACTGGGCGCCAGCACAGTGCCCGCCTATACGAATGGCGGGTACGGGGATGGCGGCAAGGCTGGCTGCCGCGCCGCCAGAGGCTCCATGTCAACCCCTTGAGCGAAAAATTCCGGCGGTACGAGCACCGGCTCATCGAACGATAAGAGGGAATTATTACTCATCAGATACGAATAATTATCGGAGCCCTTTTGCAAGTCTAGGAGCCCTTTTGCTCACATTTCAAATGGCCGAAAACATTGCGTCATTCATTTTGAATTTGCCCGCGCGCCGATCAAGGCAAAGGGCGCATGCAACAGCAAAACCCCGGACAAATGTCCGGGGTCAGACCATCAACAAACGGCCACTTTCCGGGACGACCGGAGAGTGGCTGTTTGCAAGAAGGCTGGAGGGAGGAAGAAAAACGGAAGGAAGAAGGGCCTGGCGAGCCTCTTCATGTTTTGAACCGCGGCGGTCAGGAAGGACTGCTCACGCATATTGGGAGAGGCTGTATAGCGAACCGTGTAAATGGCAATAATCTCCAAATAAAGAAGGAGATGTTGACATGAGCGAGCGAGAGAAGGAACTGGTGGGATTACTGGCGGAAGAGTGCAAAGACATGAGGGATGTGCAGGCACTGCTGAAGTCGCTGTTTCAGGGAACGATCCAGGCGATGCTGGAAGGGGAGATGGACGAGCACCTGGGGTACGAAAAGCACAGCAACCAGGGCGATCGAAGTGGAAACAGCCGAAACGGGTACGGGAAAAAGACGGTGAAATCGGAATACGGGGAACTGGAGATCAGCGTACCGCGGGATCGGAACGGGAGCTTTGAACCGCAGGTAATCGAGAAGCGGCAAACAAAGACGGAGGATCTGGAGAGCCGCGTGATCGGGATGTACGCGAAGGGGATGAGCAATCGGGACATCGAAGATCATCTGCGGGACATCTATGGAGTGGAGGCATCCGCGAGTCTGATCAGCCGGATCACGGACAAGGTCATGCCACAGGTAGCGGAATGGCAGGCCAGAGGGCTGGACGCGGTGTACCCGATCGTGTTCCTGGATGGGATCGTGTTCAAGGTAAGGAAGGATGGGCGGGTGATCAACAAATGTGTATACTCAGTGCTGGGGATCAACCTGGAGGGGAAGAAAGAGATCCTGGGGATCTGGATGTCGGAAAACGAGAGTGCGAGTTTCTGGACGACGGTATGCAATGAGCTGAAAAACCGCGGGGTAAAGGACATTCTGATTGCCTGCCGGGACAATCTGAGCGGGTTTTCGGAGGCGATCTCGACGGTGTTTCCCCGGACGGAACAGCAGCTGTGCGTGATTCACCAGATCAGAAACTCTACAAAGTTTGTGCCATACAAAGACCTCAAAGCCGTGATGGCGGACTTAAAGAAGGTATATGGCGCGCCGACGCTGGAGGACGCGGAATACCAGCTTGAGCATTTTCGGGAGGTTTGGGGAACGAAATACCCGCAAATCCTCAAGTCCTGGGACGCGAACTGGGCGGAGCTGTCTACGTACTTCAAATACCCCCAGGAGGTCCGCAGGCTGATCTACACGACCAACGCAGTGGAGGGATTCCACCGGATGCTTCGCAAGTTCACCAAGACCAAGTCCGTCTATCCGACCGACGATTCGATCCGCAAATCGATCTATCTGTCGATCCAAGAGATTACCAAAAAATGGACGATGCCGGTGCGCGATTGGGGTGTTATAATGGGACAGCTGATGATGTTCTTCCCCGACCGTCTGGACATCCGCCAGATTGGGTAATGCGGGGCGCTGCCCCGCCGCCCCGGAGTTTTCCGCTTTGGTTTTCCGGGGCGGCAAGAAGGCGACGAGTTCCCCCTCGCCGCCCCGCCAAACCTCGTGCGACGCTCGGGTCGTTCTCCAACGTGGCCCTATCCTGCGCACGAGTAAAAGCGGTTTTAGTATGATCTTGGCCCCATGAGATTATCCATTTACACACTCGCGGGGACACTCCCTATTGGGAAGGCCGAGCATGCGGGCAAAGCGCAAGCCGTGGTTCTCCTTGGCCTCCGCGAAAGATCGTTCAATGGTTTCCTTACGCCAGGCGTACAGTCTTCGCCCTTGAGAGGTCTTGGTAAACGCCGTAACCTCATCCAGCGCATCCTGCCATACATGTCTGGTCACCATCCTTCTGGTCGCCTTCTCGCTGAAACACGCCGCCCGCCTTGGACATCCCGCGCAGTCTTTCCGGTCGCTGAAGTATTGCCGGTAGCCTTCGCGGGTGGTTGTCCTCCAGTATAGGCGCTTGCCTTCGGGACAGAAGTAGGTGTCGAAGGTTGGGTCGTACTTGAACCGGTATTTCCCGTAGTGCTCTTCCTTGTGTGTATGACGGCGGTAGCCGATGACGCCTTGAATTCTCTTCGTTTCCAGCAGATGCGCGATCCATGCGCTGTGGTATCCGGCGTCGAACCCCATGTACCTGGGCAGATGCCCCAGCCGCCCCTCTATTTCTTCCAGAAGTTCCGGTACGGGGGTGACATCGTTGATGTTGGCCGGGGTGATGTGGATATTGACGATCACGTTGTGCTTGCTGTCCACCGTGCGGTGTTCGCTGTAGTGAAACCCTTCCGGCTTCCCTTCCTTGCTCAACTGGCCGCTGTCAGGATCTGTCGTGCTCTCCATCTTCGTCTTCCCGCCGGACGGCGGATCGTCGTTGCTATCATCTTCATCATCCCGGTCATTGTCGTCATCCCGCTCAAACGGCTTCTTCCCCAATACTTTGCGGTCCAGATCGATCTGCGCGTCCAACTCCGCCATGTACGAAGCGGGCGTCTCCTCCACCGTCACCAGCCGCTTCTTGTGCTTATTCGCTTTCGCCTTAATGTGCGTGGAGTCAGTGTACAGCACCTGTCCACCCACCAGTCCCTTATCCACACACTGCCGAAGAATCTCGTCGAAGACCTTCTCCGCGATGTTGTTCTCCCGAAACCGCCGAACCCGGTTGATGCTGATCGTCGCGTGATCCGGTCCTTTCTCCGTCAGCTTCAATCCCAGAAACCATTTGAACGCAATGTTCTCATTCACCATCTGCGCCAGCTTTACTTCGGACTTGATGCCGTATAGATAGCCCAGAAACAGCATCCGGAACAATAGCTCCGGCGGTACCGCCGGGCGGCCGATATTGGGCGAGTACAAATCCTTGCACAAGCCGTGAATGAAGCTGAAATCTACTGCCCGCTCAATCTTGCGCAGCAAGTGGTCTTCCGGCACCAACTCTTCCAGCAGCACGATCTCATATTCCTTCTGGCTCGCCGTCGCTTTCTCTTGCAGCATGCCGCCCGACCTCCTGTGTCCGCATCTCTCCTATCTATTCGACATCCACGCTGCTTTTTCCTTTTGGTTTTTGCTCACCTCTACACAAAATTTGCGCCCAGCCCAAGCGGGCTGAGCGCACTTTGTTGATGGGCTGACCCCGGACAAATGTCCGGGGTTTTGTTTGTGAGCGCCGTCTGTAAGCCGAGTTCTGTCTTGGACGACCATCTATCTAGGCCGGAAGTTGCCATCCGGCTCCAGCGATTACCCGAGGGCGTGACGGGCCGCCACAGTTGCCCTCCTATCAATCTTGCACCAGGTGGGGTTTACAGAGCGGACAAGTCGCCATGCCGCTGGTGAGCTCTTACCTCGCCTTTCCACCCTTACCGGGCCGGAGCCCGGCGGTATATCTCTGTTGCACTTTCCTTGGAGTCGCCTCCACCGGGGATTACCCGGCACCCTGCCCTATGGAGCTCGGACTTTCCTCGCGTTCGAGCCTTGCGGCTCTCCCCCGCGGCCGTCCGACGGCCTCACAAAACGTATCTATTCAGCCTTCCGGCGGCTGATAGAGAATCCTTCCGCAATTGTCGCACTCGACGATGCGCTCGCCCGCCTGAATCTGCTTGAGCGTCACCGAGGGCAGCGACATGTAGCAGCCGCCGCACTGCCCGCCCACCAGGCGCGCCATCGGCGGCGCCGCGTGCTGCTTGATGTTCATGTAGCGCTCCAGCAGGTCCGGCTTGATGCTCTTGCCGGCGGCTTCCGCCCTGTGCTTGAGCGTGGACAGCTTTTCGCTGTCCCGCCTGAACTCCTGATCGTACACCTGTTTGATCTCATCGTATTCCGCCTTGGCCTTGGCCGCGCGCACGCGAATCTCCCGCTGCTGACGATCGCGCACCTCTGCGTCCTTGCGAATCCGCTGGAGCTCCTGCTCGTAGTGCGAAATCGTCTCCAGAAGCTTCTGCACCTGCGCAATCCGGCCGTCCAGCTCCTCGATCGATGCGGGCACGCCGCCCTGCACCTCCGCCACCTGCGCGTGCACCACGCCCTCCAGCCGGGACGCCTCGTCGGAAATGGCCTCCATGCGGTCACACATGGTGGCGACTTCCTCCTCGATGCGCTTCATGTTGGCCTGCTGCTCCACGATGAAATCGCGATGTTTGATCAGCTTCAGCCGGTTGGGCGCCTGCCGCATCTCGTTCTCGAAGCGGTCGGCTTCCATATCCACCTGCATGAACGCCCAAAGCATGTCAAGCTGCATTCATTTCCTCCCATCCGCCCGTCAAAATGGCTCAAAACTGCTGCCAAAGACGTGCACATTATATTGTAACGTATTTGCCCGCGTTTGTAAACGGCTTCTCAAGGCTTTAACCATCACGCGCTCGGTGTGGTAGTGGCCGGCCTCGACCAGCGTGAGCCCCGCCTGGGTGGCCGCCAGCGCCTCGTGATGGCGGATCTCTCCGGTGAGGTAGGCGTCGCAGCCCGCCGCCGCGGCCTCGGGCCAGAAGGCGCCCCCCGCGCCGCCGCACACGGCAACCCGCCCGATTTCCCCGCCGCCCCGGTACAGCCGGGGCGCGCCCCCCAGTCGCTCCCGTACCCGGGCGATGAGCGCGTCCGGGCTTCCCTCAAAGACCCCCGCCCGCAGTCCGTGGGCCAGCGTCTCGACGCCTTCAAGGCCCAATTCTGCCGCCAGCGCGTCGTTCAGCCCTTCCGGCGCGTTGTCGTAATTGGTGTGGGCGGCGATCAGCGCGATCCGCGAGCGCACCAGGTCCGCGCAAAGCGCACCCTCGCCGTCGTCCTCCCGGAGGTTCTTCCGCCCGTGAAAGAGGATGGGGTGATGGGTGACAATCAGCTGCGCGCCGGCGTCCACGGCCTCCCGGAGGGCGCCGGGGGTCAGGTCCAGCGCCACCATCGCCCGCCGGACCTCCCAGGAGGGATGCCCGGCCAGAAGCCCCGCGTTGTCCCATTCCTCCGCCAGATCAAAGGGCGCGATTTCATTCACCAGTTCCAGCATCTCGGCCACCGTCGCCATACCGCACCTCCCGCCACAGGCGAAGCTCTTCTTCCATTTCCGCCACCCAGGGTTCGCCGCCCTTCCGGGCGCCGGGCAGCGCCCGGAGGATGACCCGCGACCGGTGCTCCGCGTACAGCATCAGGCTCTCCGGCCGCTCTTTGAGCAGCGCCGGGCCGGCCAGAAGCTGCAGCCGGTCATACTTTGCCCGCCCGGGGCGCGCCGCGATCACGGGATAAAACCTGCGCCCCTGGCGAACCAGCGCCTCGCCGGTGATGGCGTAGCCACCATCCATCAGAAAGCGCCGGAGCGCCGCCGCGCCCAGGTTGGGCGAGAGCACCAGGGCCGCGCCCTCAAGCTTTTCCCGGCCGCGCTCCAGGATGCCGCAGATGGTCTCCGCGCCCATCCCGGCGATCACCGCCGCGTCCACCGGCCCGGAGAGCGCCTGCGCGCCGTCACCCACCGAGAATTCCGCCCGGTCTGCAAGATGCAGCTTGCCGATCAGCCACCGCGCCTTTTCCAGGCTGTCGGCGCTGATGTCCGCGAAGCGAACGAAGGCGCACCTGCCCGTCAGGAGCAGGTGCGCGCCGAGAAAGCCGTGGTCCGCGCCGATGTCCGCCGCGCATTCGCAGGCGGGCACCAGCGATGCGACGGCCGCGAGCCGGGCATCCAGCGCAATGGCCCGCATCAGTCCAGCGAATCCTTCAGCTTGCGCGACCGGCTGGGGTGGCGCAGCTTCCGCAGCGCCTTGGCTTCGATCTGACGGATGCGCTCGCGGGTGACCTTGAAGTACTTTCCCACTTCCTCCAGCGTGCGGGCGCGCCCATCCTCCAGGCCGAAGCGCAGCTTCAGCACCTTCTCCTCCCGGGGCGTCAAAGTGGACAACACGCTCATCAGCTGCTCCTTGAGCAGTGTAAACGCGGCGGCCTCGGCGGGGGCGGGGGCGTCGTCATCGGGAATGAAGTCGCCCAGATGGCTGTCCTCCTCCTCGCCGATGGGGGTTTCCAGCGACACCGGCTCCTGGGCGATCTTGATGATCTCCCGCACCTTATCCTCGGAAATGCCCATCTCGACGGCGATTTCCTCCGGCGTGGGCTCGCGGCCGTACTCCTGCAAAAGCTGCCTGGAGACGCGGATGAGCTTGTTGATGGTTTCCACCATGTGCACCGGGATGCGGATGGTGCGGGCCTGGTCCGCGATGGCGCGGGTGATGGCCTGGCGGATCCACCAGGTGGCGTAGGTGGAGAACTTGTAGCCCTTGCGGTAGTCGAACTTTTCCACCGCCTTGATGAGGCCCAGGTTGCCCTCCTGGATCAGGTCCAGAAACAGCATCCCGCGGCCCACGTACCGCTTGGCGATGGACACCACCAGGCGCAGGTTGGCCTCCGCCAGCCGGTGCTTGGCGTCCTCGTCGCCGGCTTCCATGCGCTTGGCCAGCTGAATCTCCTCGTCGGCGGACAGAAGCGGCACCTTGCCGATCTCCTTCAGGTACATGCGGACGGGGTCGTCGATGGAGATGCCCTCGGGAACGGACAGGTCGATGTCCTCGTCAATCAGCTCCAGAACGGGTTCCGGTTCGGGTTCGGAGATCGACTTGGCCTCGTTGACCACCTCGATGCCCGCGTTTTCCAGCGTTTCCAGAATCTTGTCGATCTGGTCGGTGTCCAGCTCCAGTTCGCCCAACTGCTCGATGATCTCTTTATAAGTAAGCACACCCTTGGCTTTCCCCGCCTCGAGCAGCTCTTTGACGCGGTTGGCCGCGCTTTGCATCGTCACCTTGCTCAAACGGTCCACTCCTTCCGACCGGTCCTCAGGCGCTCAAGCTCCTGCATAAGCGCCGACATCTGTTCAATCAGTTCCCGCCGCCGGTCCTCCCCGGCGGTTCCGGCCTCCTCCTGGAGGAGCAAAAGCGCGGCCTCCATGCGGCCCGCGCGGATCTTGTTCAGCGAATCCTGCGCAATCTGCATCGCGTTTTTCTCATCCGCGAAGGCTTCGTCCCCCAGCGCCCGCGCGGCCTGAGCGCGCTCGTCCTCACCCACCCGGTCGAGAACCGCCGCCGCCGTCAGGCCCGCCAGCAGCTGCTCCGCCACGCGCGCGTAGAGCGGCGTATCGAAGTCCTCGCGTTTGACGGTCTCCCCGGGAATCAGGTTCCTGGCCAGCAGCATGATCAGCGTGCGCTCGCACTTCTGGGTTTCGGTCTCCGCGACGGGCTTCGGGTTCAGCCTGCGCTCGGACCTTTTGCGCTCGGGCTGCGCCCGGACGCCGATCTGGCTGAGCAGCACCTCCCGGTCAAAACCGGTCTCGACGCCCAGCCGCGACAGATAGTTTTCCAGTTCCACCGGGTTTTCGACCTTTTTCAGCGCCTCGCAGCCCTTGATCGCGTAGCCGGTGCGCCCCTCCTGGGTGGTGAGATCGAACTCCCTGGCAAAGGTATCCAGCCGGTAGTTGAACCGGTCCACCGGCTTCAGCCGGCCAAACCCCTCGGGCCCCTCCCGCCGGATGAAGTCGTCCGGGTCCATTCCGTCCGGAAACACCAGCGCGCGGCAGGGGATGCCCGCCGCCTCGAGAATGTCCAGCGCCCTCAGCGTGGCCTTCTGACCAGGCGCGTCGCCATCGTAGGCCACCCAGGTCTCCGGCGCGTAGCGCTTCATGATCCGGGCCTGTTCCTCCGTCAGCGCGGTGCCCAGCGTGGCCACCACGCCCGGAACGCCCGCGCGCCGAAGCGCCAATACGTCCATGTACCCCTCGACCAGAATCAGTTTGTCCAGCGAGCGCTCCTTGCGCACAAAGTTCATCGCGTACAGATTTTGCCGCTTGTTGAATACCGGCGAGTCGCCCGTGTTGAGGTACTTGGGCTGCGCGTCGCCCATCGCCCGCCCGCCGAAGCCCAACACCCTGCCCTGGGCGTCGATGATGGGAAACATCGCGCGGCTTCGGAACATGTCAAACCGCCGTTGGTCCTTGCGCACGGTCAGGCCGGACCGCACCAGCACATCCTCTTCAAAGCCCTGCCGGGTCAGTTCGTTTGTCAGATCGTCCCATCCGGTCGTCGAAGCGCCCAGACCGAAGCGCCGGATGTCCCCGTCGTCCAGCGCGCGCCTGTGCAGGTAATCCAGCACCTGCGCCCCCGCGCTGGTCCACAAGACGTCGTGAAAATAGCGCGCCGCGGCCAGGTTGGCGGCGTAGACGCGCTCTTTGAGCGTCCTGTCGACTTCAGGTGAATCGGCGGAATCCGGAAGATCGAGCCGCGCGCGCTCGGCCAGCAGCTTGACGGCGTCCAGAAACTCCATCCGTTCCATTTCCATCACGAAGTTGATGACGGTGCCGCCCTTGTGACAGCCGAAGCAGTAGTACATCTGCTCCTCGCCGTCCACGCTGAAGGACGCTGTTTTTTCGTTGTGGAACGGACATAGTCCCCAGTATCGCCGGCCCTTGGGCTTGAGCTGCACGTAATCGCCCACGACGTCAACGATGTTCAGCCGCGCGCGCAGCTCGTCGAGCCACGCGTCCGGGATTCTTCCCGACATGCTGCACACCGCCTTAATTCGATCGTAGATACAATTCGCCGCGCGCGGCGGATTTCCTGCACAAATCCGACGCAGTGCGACAAATTAATCGGAATCGACCCGCGCGGCATCCCGCGCTAGTCTTCCCCATGTGGATGGTATATACCACGCGAACGCGCAGAAACCCTTCCCGTACACAAAATTAACTTTTCGCGCGGGCCTGAAACAAGAATAATCCGACCGCCGGGGATGTGATACCCCCGGCGGCCGGAGCGGTTCGGGTTGGGGTCAGGCGGTGGGATCGACCAGCCTGTCCACGTAGGTCTTGGCGTTGGCTTCCGTCACCCAGCCCTGCACAGTCTCATCGTAGTGGTCGTTCTTGGCGGTCTCCAGCGCCTCCGCGCTGATCTCCTCGCGGACCTGATCCAGCGGCACCGCGCCGGGGGTGACATCTGCGATGTACTTGATGATGTGCAGCCCGCTCTGGCTGAGCACCGGTTCGGACACGTCGCCCACCTTTTCAAGGGCCATCGCGGCGGTGGTGAATGCGTCGTCCCACATCTGGGAATCCGCGGACACGTAATAGCCGTTGGTCTTGGTCGGCTCGGTAGTCATGCCCTCGTCCTCGCCGTATTCCCCGATGAGCTTGTCAAAGTCCTCGCCGGCGGCGATCTTCGCCTGGATCTCGTCGATCTTGGGCTGGAGCTTGGCGATGGCCGCGGTCCGCGCGGCGTCCAATTGCGTGGCGAGGTCGGCGCGCTTGGTCTCCAACTCCGGCAGCGTCAGGTTCTCCAGCGCAACCTCGTCCGCGGTCGTATCGTCGGTTTCGTCCTCGAAAAGCTCGCCCTCGTCGGCAAAGGTCTCATCGCCGTCGGCGGCTTCGTCGCCCTCGGGCGCGGCGGTGGCGGCGCTGTCGGCGGCGGCGACGGCCTCATCCGGGCTGATGGCATCGGTAAACGCGGAGGCGTCGCCCTCCTCAAGGGAATCCTGGGCGGCCTCGGGGTTCTGAAGCTCCTCAATGCGCACGTTGACATCCTCAAGCTGCGATTCGAGATCAATCAGCGAAGCGGAATCCTCCTCGGGCAGCATCAGCAGGATGTGCTTGACCGCGCGGTAGCCCTCCGGCACCCAGGTGATGATGTCGCCGTAGGTGGCCGCGTTCTCAAAGTTGTAGGTATCCTCGGTGAAGGACGCCTGGTCCTCGGTGACAGAGGCGTCGTAGGCGGCCTGGATATCCTCGTCGGTGATGATCACGCCTTCGGTGATTTCGCTTTTCAGCTTTTCCTGCCAGGCGTTCTCGATGTCGTACTGCTCGATGCTCTCCAGCGTGTAGCCGATGCTGTCCAGGTAATCCACGGCGTTTTGCCGCGTTTCCTCATCGGTGTCGCCCTGCAGGTAATCCATGTAATAGGTGACCGCGTCCTCATACTCGGTCTCGGCCTGGCTGAGGATCTCCGCCTTCTCGTCTTCGGAAAGATCGGTGAGGCCCATCTCCTTGGCCTTGGACTCGATGATCTTCTGCTGCACCAGCGTGTCCAGCACCTGCTGCTTGAGATCGTTCTTATCGGTTTCGCTGGTGATGGCATAGCCGTAAGCCTCGTAATACGAAAGCCAGTTCTGGTATTCCGCAAGGGCATCGGCATAGGTCACCGTGCCGCCGGTATATTCCGCCACCACGGTGGCGTTCTGCTGGGCCTGCTCTTTTTCCTTGTCGATGGTGACCAATCCACAGCCAGAGAGGGTCAGCGCGGCGCACAGCGCCATGGCCAGCCATTTGGCAATCGTCTTCGTCATCCGATACCTTCCTTTCAATACCGCTTCGGTTTCATTATACAGTTTTTTTCCGGGTTTACAAGCGTATTTGCGGCGGAGGCAAGGCGGAGATGGCTCTTTATTGCGTCCCAGGCCTGCCCCGGATGCGCCGACCCGGGCGAATTGGGGCGGGGCTGTGTCAGCACCAGCATCCGCTTCTGTCTGGAGGATATCCCCGTGAAGACCAGGTGCGCGCCGCCGGGATGTGCTTCGCCCCCGGCTTCGCGCACGATCAGCGCCGGGGCCACCACCGCGAACAGGCTGCGCCGCGCAAGCCGCGTCAGCGCGAAGACATCCCGCGCGCGGGGCGCCTCCCCCTCCGGCCCGGCCCGGTCCGGAGCGAGCCGACGGCGCTCCGGCGCGCAGCGGACGCGAAGCACCGGGGACACCGCCGCCACCGCAAAAACCGGGTATTCCGCCGCCAGCACCAGCGCGAGCGCGGCACCGATGCCCAGGCCCGCCACGGCCACCGACGGACGCGCGCGGCTCAGCCGCGCATATGCCTCCCGCGCCCGATCCAGCCAGACTTTCCAATTGGACGGGGCCGCGCCGGCCAAAGTTTCACGCGCGGTGTAAAGTGCCGGCGCCGACACGGTAAAGCCCGAACGGTTAAGTTCTCCGGCCAGTGCCCGGGCCGCCGGCCCGTCGGCGATGTCCGATAGGATCAGGCAGCCGTCCGCGCCGCCGTCCAGAAAAAGCCCACCTTCGTCCCGCTCACCCATGGCGTGTCCCCCCTCCTCCGCATCCCTATGAGGGGGGGCAGAGGGTTATGCCAGCGTGCGGACGAAGGTGCCCGGCCAGGCGTAGCGCGGCGCGTCGGGCACAAATTCCGGCACCGACGCCCAGGGCGCGGCGCAGAAGGGCACATCGATGGAGCGCGCGATCTCGATGACGTCGCCGACGATGGCGCTGGCGGTGGGCAGCGAGCCCGCGCCGCGGCCGTAGAACATCACGTCGCCGACAAAGTCGCCCGTCACCAAAATGCCATTGAACACGTCGTTCACGCCGTGGAGCATGTGTCCCTCCGGTACAAACGCCGGAGACACCCAGCCCGTCCAGCCCTCGCCCAGGCGGTATGCGCGGGCGATGAGCTTGATGGTGCCGCCCATCTCATGGGCGCGGGCAAAATCCGCCTCGGTGATGGCCTTGATGCCGGTGGTTGGAATCTTTCCATCATCGGAAAACTTTGCGCCGAAGGCGGTGTTGGCCAGAATTGCCAGCTTTCGCCGGGCATCCCAGCCCTCGAGGTCCGCGTCCGGGTTGCCCTCCACGTACCCAAACTGCTTGGCCTCGCCCAGCGCCGCCGAAAAGCTGAAGCCCGACTTTTCCATCCGCGTCAGCAGATAGTTGGTGCTGCCGTTGACGATGCCGGAGATGCCCAGAATGCGGTTTCCGGCAAGGCAGGTGCCCAGCGGCCGGAGGATCGGCACGCCGCCGCCCACCGCCGCCTCGTAGCGGTACATGACGCCGTTTTCCGCGGCCAGCGCGCCCAGCTCGTCGCCCTTTTCCGCCACCAGTTCCTTGTTGGAGGTCACCACATGGCGCCCCGCCGCCAGCGCGCGCCGGGTCAGCGCATGCGCGATGCCGCATCCGCCGATGGATTCCACAAAAATGCGCGTGTCCGCGCTTTCAAGCGCCTCGTCCAGCGACGACACCTGCCGAACGCCCTCGGGCACCGCGACCGGCCGCACGTCCAGCACGTGCGTCAAGAGGACGTCCCGCCCCGCCGAACGTGAGATTCCCTTCGCATTTTCCGTCAGCATTTTCATCGCGCCCGAGCCCACCGTGCCGCATCCCATGATCGCAACGCCCGTCATTTACATCACCTTCTGAATTGATATGGTTTCATATATATGCCGATACGCCGCAAGCGGTGCCGCCTGGGTGCCTTCGGTGGACACGGCGGCGCCCGCCGCCGCGACGCCCGCCCGGAGGACGGCTTCCAATCCCTGCCCCGCCTCGAGGGCCGCCACGGCGCCCGCCACCATCGCGTCGCCCGCGCCCACCGTGGAGCGGACCGGCACCTCCGGCGGCGGCGCAAACAGGCACTCGCCCCGGCGAACCGCCAGCGCCCCCTCGCCGCCCAGCGATACCAGCGCGGTTTCCACGCCCATGCCGACAATTTCCAGCGCGGCGCGGCGCACATCGTCCAGCGAGTTCAGCGCCCGCCCGGTCAGCCCCTCCAGCTCCCGCCGGTTGGGCTTGACGAGGGCCACCCCCGCGTCAAGCGCCCGCTTAAGCGCCTCGCCGTCCGCATCCAGCGCCACGCGGCAGCCCCCCGCCGCCAGGGCCAGCCGCCGATAGTAGTCCTTCGGGCATCCCGGCGGCAGCGAGCCGGTCAGCACCATCCAGCCGCCCCGCGCCGCGTGGCGCTGAACGCGCGCGCAAAGCGCGTCCAGATCCTCCGCCGTCACCGGCGCGCCCGCCTCGTTGAACTCGGTCACCGCTCCGGCCTCGCGGTCCAGCACCTTGACGTTGACGCGCATCGCCCCGGGCAGCTGAAGAAAGTCCGCCTCGACCCCTCCGGCATGCAGCGCAGCGCCAAAAAAATCCGCGTCCGCCGCCCGCATGAAGCCGGTGACGGCCGCCGCCGCGCCCAGCCGGGCGGCCGTCAGCGCCACGTTCACCGCCTTGCCGCCGGCGTCGGTGCGGGTCGACAGCGCGCGGTTCGTGCCGTAGGGCACGAGGCGCTCAATCTCAATGGTGCGGTCGATCGAAAGGTTCAGGCCTACCGCCGTAATCAATGGATTCCCTCCCAAGCCGGGCGCTTTGGCGCCCTTTTGTTTTTCGCGGCGCTACAGTCTGACGGTCTGGCGCGGGCGCGCAACGCGGGTGCGATCCTTGGAGCGCATGGAAATGCCCAGCACAATGCCCAGGCCCGTCATGTTTGTCAGAAGGTTTGAACCCCCGTAGCTGATGAAGGGCAGCGGAATGCCCGTGACGGGCAAAAGCCCCACCACCATGCCGATGTTTTCAATGATGTGAAACGCCAGCATGCCCATCACGCCCAGGATCACGTAGGAGCCGAAGGCGTCCGCCGCGCGCATGCTCATGATCATCATGCGCACCAGCATCAGCGCCAGCGCGCCGACGACCGCCGCGGCACCGACAAAGCCGAAGGTTTCGCCCACGATGGCGAAGATGAAGTCGGTATGGTCGTCGGGGATGTAGTTCAGAGAGGCGAAGCTGCCCACCGAGAACAGCCCCTTGCCGTACATGCCGCCGGAGCCCAGCGCGATGCGGGCGTTGGCCATCTGCATGCCGGCGCCGGAAGTGTCCAGCGTGGGGTCCAGCCACACGAGGATGCGGTTGGTGCGGAAGTTGCCCTCGGAGGTATTCATGAAGTACCAGACCGGCACCATCAATAGCACCGCCACGCAGATCATGCCGATGATGAGCTTATAGTTGGTGCCGGAGGCAAACAGCATCACCGCGAAGATCATGATGTATACCAGCGCCGTGCCGTAGTCCGGCTGCGCCGCGATCAGAACCAGCGGAAGGCCCACGTAGACCAGCACCGGCACCAGCTCCGCCACGGTGGTGATGGGCTTTTGCCGCCCGGCAAAGAGCTTGGCCATGGAGATGATAATGGCCAGCTTCCCGAATTCGGAGGGCTGCAGGGTGCGGTTGGCGTCGGTACCCCAGCGAAACCAGCCCGCCATGTTGCCGCGGCCGCGCTCCATGAACAGCACGATGAACAGAAGCGCGATGTTCGCCCAGTAGATCAGGTTGGCCCATTTGGACAGGTATTCGTAGTCCAGGTACACCATGGCCGCCATCAACACCAGGCCCGCCATGATCCAGATGATCTGCAGCCTCGCGTAGGTGAAGGGCTGCGTGGACAGCATCTCCGTCAGCGACGTGGGCTGCGTGTCCGTCGGCGTGGCGGTGGCGCTGAAGATGCACACCACGCCAAAGAGCGCGACGCCCATCACCAGCAGGAAAAAGCCCCAGTCGAACGAGCGCATCATGTGGGCGCTGAACCGGTTGGCCTGGATGAGCTTTGCGATTTGCCGGAAGCGCTGGCGCGCGGTCGATGCCTGCCCGCCCTTCGCCCTTTCGGTCATTCCTCTTGCCGTCATTGTGTAATCGCCCTCGCTATGCGTTTGATCAGCCGCTCGCGCCGGACCGGCCCGATCGGGATGTCCTCGCCCATCAGGCGGCGGGACAGTTCGCGGATCGCCCGGCCCGCCGGGGATGCGCCCAGCGCGGCGGGCCGCTCCGGCGCCGCGCCGGGGATGGCCGCGTCCTCCGGGATCACGGCGATAAGCGGCAGGTTAAGGCGCTCCGCGCGCTCCTCGGCCAGCCGGAGGGCGGCGCGGCCCGCGCCCCGGACGCGGTTGAAGGCCAGAAGCGGCCGCAGGATGTCGCACCGCTCCAAAAGCCCCGTCACGCGCTCGGCGTCCCGCATGGACACGGGGTCTGTCAGCGCCACGATCAGCGCCTGGTCCGCGCCGGAAGCGGCGTTTCGGAAGCCGCGGCCCACGCCGGCGGGGCTGTCGATCAGCACCCAGTCAAAGCGCATCTTCAGTTCGTCCATCACCTCGCGGGCGCGGTGGGGGGACAGGGCGTCGCTGCCGCGGGTCTGCGCCGCGCTGATCAGCGAGAGGCCCGGCACCGTCGGGTGCTTTACGATGGCCTGCTTGACGCGGCACAGGCCGTCCGCCACGTCGGCCAGATCGTAGACGATGCGGTCTTCCAGCCCGCAGAGGATGTCCAGCGAGCGCATGCCCATGTCCACGTCCACCAGCGCCACGGCCTTCCCCGCCGCGGCCAGCGCCGCGCCCAGGTTGAGGGCGACGGTGGACTTGCCGCTGCCGCCCTTGCCGGAGGTGATCACAAGTGACTGTCCCATCCCGCCTCCGTCACTCGGCCAGGCGGTCCGTCTGGGGGACGGTGGCCGTGTCGCTCTTTTTCAGGCTGTCCAGATAGTACTCGATGACCTTGATGACACCGGGGGCCGACTTGGCGCCCGCGTAGCCGTTCTGGATGTAGCTGACCACCACGATCTGCGGTTCGCTGTCGTAGGGCGCGTAGGTCACCAGCCAGGAGTTGTTTTCCACGTCCAGGTTGGTCCTCTGGGCCGTACCGGTCTTGGCGGCGATCTTGTAGGGGGATTTGGAAAAGTAGGCGGCAGCGGTGCCGTCGTTTTCCACCGAGGTCACTTCCTCCATGCCGCGCTGGATGGCGGCGATGTAGCTCTTGGCGCCGGAGATGTGGTTGACCGCGGTGGGCTCCTTTTCCAAAATCACGCTGCCGCTGGGGGAAACCACCTTGTCCAGCACGTTCACATCGTAGACGGTGCCGCCGTTTGCGATGGCCGCCACGTACCGGGCCACCGCCACCGGCGTCACCTGGGTGATGGACTGGCCGATGGACGCCATGATGGTTTCGTTGCTCGTCCAGCGCAGGTCGTTGATGTAGTAGAAAAACTCGTTGACGAGGAAGTTGCTGGAGATGTAGCGGCTGGGCAGGTTCATGTCCTCCAGCAAAATCTGCTGGATCTTCTTGCTCCACGTTTCCTTGAGGCCTTCGGTGTTGACCACGTCCAGCAGCTTTTTGGTCACCTGGTCCATGCGCTCCTCGCCGTACTCAATGCCCCGGTCCTCGCCGATGCGCGTCAGCGCCTTTTTGATCATGTAGGCGGAGTAGATGGGCTTGGAGGTGTACTGCTTGTCGATGGCGCGGTCGGAGTCGTAGAGCATCTGCTGGTTGCCCACAAAGCTGGTGGACTCGTTGGGCAGCTCGATGCCGGTGCGGCTGGTCAGGCCCAGAAGCGCCGCCCACTTGGTCAGCTTTTCGCTGCCCAGGTCGTAGCCCACGGTGAAGAAGAAGTAGTTGCAGCTGTTTTTCAGGCCCTCCACCACCGTCTGATTGGCGTGCTTCCACCGCTGGCTGGGAGAGATCCAGCAGCTGGGCGGGTGGACGGCGTCGGTCTTGGTGAAGGCGCCCTTGTCGCTGATCACCGTATCGAGGGTAATGACCCCCTCCATCAGCCCGCCCAGGGCGGTGACCAGTTTGAAGATGGAGCCGGGGGTGTCGCGGGCGGAGATGGTGCGGTTGTACAGCGGGTTGCGGCTGTCGCCGATCAGCTCGTTCCACACGGCGGAGTCGACGCCCTCGGAGAACATCGAAAGGTCAAAGCTGGGGTAGCTGGCCAGGGCCAGCACCCGGCCGGTGTGCGGATCAATGGCGATCATCGCGCCGGTCCGGGCGGTTTCGATCTCCTTTTCCTCTTCGGCGTACTTGCCCAGCTCGGTGCGGTTTTGGGTGCGCCAGGCGCCGGAATTGATCAGGGTCTCCTGCTCCTCGCGGATGACATCGATGTTCTTTTCCAGGTATTTTTCCATGACCGCCTGAAGCTGCGCGTCAATGGTCAGGTAGACGTCGTTGCCGTCCAGCGGGGCCTGGTAGGAAATTTCGCGGATGATCTTGCCGCGGTTGTTGACCTCCACCACCCGCTTGCCCTGGCGGTAGGCGATGTAGGGGGTCAGCTGATCCTCCATGGAGTACTCGATGCCGGTCTGGCCCACCATGGCGTCGGTGGCGTAGCCCTTTTCCCGGTAGGCCTCCAGGGCGCTGTCGCCGGAGATCTTGGAGATGTAGCCGATGGTGTGGGCCGCCAGCGTCTTTTTGGGGTAGACGCGGGTGGACCCCTCGGAGATGGTGATGCCGGGCAGGTCGTTGGCGCGCACCTCAATCTCCGAAACGGTTTCAAAGTCCACGTTGTAGGCGATGGTCACCGGCTGGGAGAGGTAGTTGTACATGCGCGACTGCTGCCACACCGTCAGCACCTTGACCTTTTCCGATTCGGTCAGGGTGTCGGGTATGGAGTAGTTCTGGCAGAGCGTGTCAAAAAGCTGCGCCTCCGGAACGCCCGTCAGGTAGAAATTGGCGCGCCACTGCTCCTCGCGCTTGGCCTCGACGGTGGGGTTGTCGCTGCCGCCGTTGAAGTGCCAGGCGCCGTCGGCGCCCTTTTCCAGCCAGAAGCCGGTAATGACCTTCTTGCCGTTGGACTCGATCAGACGGATGGCGTCGATGATGGCGCGGGTGTACTCCGCGCGGTCGGCTTCCGAGGAGAGGCTCGGGTCGCGGTAGAACTGCACGTTGTAGGACCGCTTGTCATAGGCCAGCGGCGTCATGTTGGCGTCGTATATGGTGCCGCGCATGCCGGTGAGGGTGATGGAGCGGTTGGTCTTGCTGGCGGCCTGCTGGGCGTACTCGGCGCCGCTGGCGACCAGAAGATCGTACATCTTGAAAAATACCGCCGCAAACACCAGAAGAAGCAGCACGATGCCGCCCACATAGCGGCCGACGGATGGTTTCGTGGAAATCCCTCCCTTCCCGGGGTCAGCGCCCGGCCCAGCGGGACCATCTGGGCTTGAGCATGCGGTCATACAAAAGATACAGCGGCTGGATCAGCACCACCTGCAGCGCGACGCGGATCAGCGCGTCCCGGATGTCCGTGCCGGATACGGAGGCGCCCGTAAGCGCCGCGTAGGCGCCCATCACCGTCTCGTAGCCGGCGAGGGCGATCAGCGGTGCGACCACCGGCGTCAGGATGTAGCGCTGAAACCTGCGCCCGGCCACGCCGGAGGCATACCCCGCCGCGATGTAGAGCACCGTGCGCAGGCCCATGGGGTAGCCTGTCAGGATGTCGATCAGGAGCCCGCCGATCATGCCGTAGAGCGAGCCGCGGGTGCGGCCCAGAAGCAGGCCAAACTCAATGGTGGTGACCAGCGTCATCATCGGCAGGTAACGGCTGCGGACCAGCACCGGCAGGATCGCCAGATCCAGGAGCACGGACGCGATCAGCAGAACCGTCGGAACAACTCTTCGCAAGCGCGCACCTCCCGCGTCAGTTTGCCCAGGCGTCCTCCGGCAGCAGATCGGCCGGAACGGTGGACGCAGGCGTGGGCGCCGCCTCGGGCTGGCCGCTCTCGCCGGGGATGGTTTCGTCGGGCATGGCGGTGGGCCAGTTCCATATCGCATCGTCGGGCTGCAGCGTGGCGGCGGCGTCGGGGTTTATGGTGGGCTCCGCCGACGGCGTGGGCACCGGCGTGGGCCTGGGCGACGGCGTGGGGATGGCCGGCAGCTCCTCCGGGATGCTCTCGACCACGGTGCGCAGCACCAGCACTTCCTCGATGTGCTGGAAGTCCACCGACGGCATGACCACAATGTATCGCTCGGAGCTGTCCTGCTCGCGGGAAACCGCCGTCACCGTACCCACCTTGATGCCCTTGGGAAACAGCGTATCGACGCCGGAGGTCAGCACCACGTCGCCCGGCGTCACGTCGGAAACCGCCCGCAGGTAGTACATGTTGCACTCCGGGGTTTCGGAATCGACCTCGATCTTGCCGCGCATCACGCCGTTGTCGCGGGTGCGCTCGATCAGGCATGCGACGGCGGAGCGGGAATCGATCAGGCTCAGCACCTTGGCGTAATTCGCGCCCACCTCGTAGATGCGCCCCACCAGCCCGTCGCCGGTGACAACGGCCATGTTCTGCTGAATGCCGCTGGTGGTGCCCACGTTGATGGTGAAGGTGTCAAACCACACGCCCGGGTTGCGGGCGATCACCTTCGCGTAGATTCTGTCCTCGCCGGGAGCGCTCTCCTTTGCGTCCAGCAGGCTCTTGAGCCGGTCGTTTTCAAGGGCCTCCTCCTGAAGCCCCACGATCTGGAGCTTGAGATCGGTGATCTCGCGGCGCGCGTCCTCCAGGTCCTCGCCCATCTTGAAGTAATTCCGGACGCCGGTGGTCACATCCCTCAGGTAGGTGGTGGCGGCATCCACCGCGCCAACCACCGGCGAAAAGAGCGTTCCCACCGCGTTCTCCGCGATGGACACGCGGCCGGGTTCGCGCATCACCAGGAAGAAGAGCAGCGCCGCGACCGCCGCCAGCACCAGCGCGCCAAAGGCGATCCGGCCCCAGCGGCCGCTTTTTTTCTTTTTTTGCCCAATGCGCGGTTTGACCGTTCTGGCCATCGTTCACTTCTCCCTCGGAACCAAATGCGGATCGCGCCTAACCCTCCACCGAGCCCGCTTCCCCGGCGAGCGCCAGCAGCTGGTCGTCCTCCGCCAGGCGGCCCATGCCCAGCGCCACGTCGTCCTGCGGATGCTCGTCTACGGAGACGGGCATTTCCAGCTTCGCCGCCAGAAGCTCCGCCAGCCCGTGCATCAGCGCGCCGCCGCCCGAAAGCCGGATGCCGTCCTCCGCGATGTCGGCGGCCATCTCCGCCGGCACGCGGCCGACGGCGTCGCGCATCGCGTCCACCAGCGTGCGGATCGAGTCCCGCAGCGAAAGCGCGAGCTCCCGCGTGGTGATGGGCACGGTGATGGGTTTTCCGGTTCTGGCGTCCCGGCCCTTGAGCAGCACCGTCTCCCCCACCGTTTCGCCCGGCGCGACGGCGTAGGTGGGAAAGCGCGTCGCCATCGCCTCGGCGTCCTCGGACGCCTCCAGGCGGGCGAATTCGCTGAGCTCAAAGGGCTCCAGGTCCTCCGGGTCGTCGCTGTCCACGTCGTAATCCGGCAGGAGGGCCGAGCCAATGTCGCACTTGAGGTCCTCCGCGGTGCGAAGGCCGATGAGCACGTTCTTTTTCCGGCGGACAAAGCGCACGATGGCCTCGTCAAAGGCGAGGCTCCCGGTGCGCATGGACCGGGCCGCCACCACGGCGCCCATCGATATGACCGCGATCTCCGTGGTGCCGCCGCCCAGCGTCACGATCATCGCGGCCCGGGGCGTGTCCACCGTGAGCCCGGAGCCCAGCGCCGCCGCCAGCGGCGCGCGCACCAGCATGGGGCTTCTGGCGCCGGTGAGCTTGGCCACCTGCATCAGCGCGTCCTTTTCCACCTTCGTCAGCCCCTGGGGCATGCTCATCATCAGCTGCGTCTTGTCCAGCGACTTTCTGCGCCCGGTCACCTTTTCGCAAAGCGCCAGCGTCAGCAGGGTGGCCATGTCCACGTCCGTCACGGCGCCGTCCATCACCGGGGAGACCAGCACGGCCTCGCCCGACGATCGGCCCAGCATCGCCTTTGCCTCGTGCCCGATGGCGATGACGCTCTCCGGGTCGGCCCGAAGCGCCAGCACGGCACTGGGCTCGCGCAGCACAATCCCCTCGCCGCCGAGATACACGGTGGTATTGCTGGAGCCCAGGTCGATGGCGAGAAAGTTGCCGGTCATCAGGCCCATGAACGCGCCCTCCCGAAGTTTACTGGTATTTTTCAAGGATCAGGCCCACGGAGTTCACCGGAAGGCCCATCACGTTTTCAAAGGAACCGCTGACGGATTCCACAAAGGCCGCCGCGCCGCCCTGTATGCCGTAGGCGCCCGCCTTGTCCATCGGCTCGCCGGTGGCGACATAGGCGGCAATTTCGCCCTCCGTCAGCGGGCGGAAGGAAACGCCCGTGCGCTCCGCGTGCACCGTCTGCCGGCCGGTGGCCGCGTCCATCACGCAGACGCCGGTAAACACCTCGTGCTCTCGGCCGGAGAGGCGGCGGAGCATTCCCCGCGCCTCGGCCTCGTCCGCGGGCTTGCCCAGCGCCCGGCCGTCCACCGCCACCAGCGTGTCCGCCGCCAGCACCACGCCCTCGGAAAGGCCGGCCGCCGCGGCCTCGGCCTTGCGCTTCGCCAGAATCATGACGGCCTGCCGGGGCGGGGCGTTTACGCCCTCGTCCACCTCCGGCGCGAGCACCTGAAACGAATAGCCCATCTTCTCCAGCAGCGCCCGCCGCCGGGGAGACCCGGATGCCAATATAAGTCTTTGACGCGGTTTGGGCGGATCCGGTTTCGGCACGTCAATCCCTCCCGGGCCAAAAATCGCTTCTAGAATTATAGCACACTTGGCCCCGGTTGGAAACCGCGGCCGTTCCCGGGCCGGAAATTTGTCATGTTGATAACACAATGGCCCAAATCAAGCCAATAAAATGGAAGCAAAAACCGGCGCGCGACGCCATTTGCGCCCGCACATTTACCCGAAAATTACGCCCGGCGCATTGACATTGCGCCGCCTCCGCGTTACAATAATGAAAAATGAATTATTTAGAATTGAATTATTCATTCGGATAGAGGCGCGGGCCTCAACAGTAGCGCGGAAACAGCCCCTCAAAGGGCCGGGACGTCCGCGGGAAAGGGTGGCCCGCCGAAGTTGTTCCCCGTTTGAGCGCGGAACGGCTGGACGCCGGCAGAACATGTCTGCGTCTGTCACAATGGTTTCATTGTGGAGCGCTATCGCCTACGCCGTAACGGGACGGCCGAAGTGATTGGGCTTCGGCCGTCATTTTATATCCGGGAGGGTTCACCATGAAAAGAACGCTGGTACTGGTCCTCGCCGCAATGCTGATCCTCGCCGCCTGCGCGTCAGCCGAAACGCTGCGCGTCGGCATGGAATGCGACTACGCGCCCTTCAACTGGACGCAGGCCGAGCCCAGCGACACCGCCGTGCCCATCGCCGCCGGCGGCTATGCCGACGGCTACGACGTGCGCATCGCCAAGCTGATCGCCGAGGGCCTGGGCATGGAACTGGAAGTGGTCAAGACTGCCTGGGACGGCCTGCCGATGGCGGTGCAGTCCGGCGATATCGACGCCATCATCGCGGGCATGAGCCCCACCGCCGAGCGCCAGCAGACGCTGGACTTTTCCGATCCCTACTATGAAAGCGACCTGGTGGTCGTCGTGCGCAAGGACGGCCCCTACGCCGCCGCCGCGAAGCTGGCGGATTTCACCGGCGCCCGGATCACCGGCCAGCTGAACACCTTCCACTACACCGTCATCGACCAGATTCCCGGCGTGGTCAAGGAAACCGCCATGGAGACCTTCCCGGCCATGATCGTGGCGCTGGGCGCCGGCGCCATCGACGGCTACGTGTCCGAACGCCCCGGCGCGATGGCGGCGGTGGACGCCAACCCGGATTTGGCCTTTGTCACCTTCGCCGAGGGCGAGGGCTTTTCCGCCTCGCCGGAGGACGTGGCCGTGGCCGTGGGCCTCAAAAAAGGCAGCGAGCTGACCGCAAAGATCAACGAGATCCTGGCCGGCATCACCAAGGAGGACCGCCTGGCGCTGATGGACGCGTGCATCGCCGCCCAGCCGCTCTCCGCCTGACGGGCGCGCGCCTCTGCCCGGCCGGCGTCGCCGGCCGGGCTTCGTCCGTTTCAGCGGCCGCCGAGTAAATCAGCACGGAGGTTATTTTGATGCCCACCACCTTTTTCGGCTGGGTCGGCTACATCCTGAACCAGTACGGCTCGCTGTTTGTCAGCGGCACGGTCACCACGCTGGTGGTGGCGCTGACCGGGACGGTGCTGGGCTTTGGCATCGGCCTTCTGGTGGCGATCGCCCGCTCGACGGAAGCGTCGGACGGCGCGGGGCCCGCGGGGCGCGCGCTCATCCGGCTGTCCCACGGCCTTCTGGGCCTTTACATCGAGGTGTTCCGCGGCACGCCCATGATCGTCCAGGCGATGGTCATCTACTACGGCGCGATGCAGTACCTGGGGCTGCGGCTGCCCAACCTGGCGGCGGCCATCCTGATCGTATCCATCAACACCGGCGCCTACATGGCGGAGATCATCCGCGGCGGCATCATCTCCGTGGACGCGGGCCAGAGCGAGGCGGCCCGCTCCATCGGCATGACCCACTGGCAGACGATGACCAGCGTGGTGCTCCCCCAGGCCATCCGCAACATCATGCCCTCCATCGGCAACGAATTCATCGTCAACATCAAGGACTCCAGCGTGCTGAACGTGATTTCGGTCTCCGAACTGTTCTTCCAGTCGAAGTCCGCGGCGGGCACCTACTTCCGGTACTTTGAGGTGTTCTTCATCACCGCGCTGATCTACCTGGCGCTGACCTACTCCATCACGCGGCTGCTCCGCTTCCTGGAGCGCAGGATGGACGGCCCGGACAACTACACGTTCTTGGGCAGCGAGAGCGACTCCCGGTCGATCATCCGGGTTCACAGGGGGGCGGCAAAATGACGGAGCCGATCATCTGCGTCGAGCACCTGAAAAAGCGCTTCGGCGACCACGAGGTGCTCTTTGACGTCAACTTTGAGGCCGCGAAGGGCGACGTGGTGTGCATCATCGGCGCATCCGGCAGCGGCAAATCCACGCTGCTCCGGTGCATCAACCTCCTGGAAAAGCCCACCGCCGGCCGCATCGCCTACCACGGCCGGGACATTCAGGACGGCAGCGTGCCCCTGGCGGAATACCACGCCAAGGTGGGCATGGTGTTCCAGTCCTTCAACCTGTTCCACAACATGACGGCGCTGGAAAACTGCGTGATCGGCCAGACGAAGGTGCTCAAGCGCGGCCGCACGGAGGCCGAGCAAAATGCGATGCTCTACCTGAACAAGGTGGGCATGGGGCCCTTTGTCCGGGCCAAGCCCCGGCAGCTCTCCGGCGGGCAGAAGCAGCGGGTGGCCATCGCCCGGGCGCTGGCCATGGACCCGGAGATGCTGCTCTTTGACGAGCCAACCAGCGCCCTCGATCCGGAGATGGTGGGCGAGGTGCTGGAGGTCATGCGCGACCTGGCCAGGAGCGGGCTGACCATGCTGGTGGTCACCCACGAGATGGCCTTCGCCCGGGACGTGGCCACGAAGGTTGTATTCATGGACGGCGGGCTGATCGTCGAGGAGGACGCCCCCGAGGCCATCTTCTCAAACCCCAGACACCCCCGGACGCGGGAATTTCTCGCGCGCATCCTCGCCCCGGGCGAGGCCCGGCTGCGGCCGGGCCTCGGCTGAGCGGCGCGCGGCAAGGAGGGAACCCCATGCCGGCAATCGGAGATATGGCGCCGGACTTTACGCTGCCGGATCAGGCCGGAAGGCCCGTCCGCCTTTCGGACCATCGGGGCCGCAAGGTGGTTTTGTACTTCTACCCCAAGGACTTTACCGCCGGCTGCGCCCGTCAGGCGGACGCGATGAACGCGCGCCGCGCGGAGATCGAGGCGCTGGGCGCGCGCATTCTGGGCGTCAGCCGCGACGGCGTGAAGTCCCACGAAAGATTTGCCGCCGCC
Source organism: Christensenellales bacterium (assembly GCA_040768845.1). Lineage (GTDB taxonomy): Bacteria > Bacillota > Clostridia > Christensenellales > Aristaeellaceae > JAEZHK01. The sequence continues at coordinate 40,636 of JAXGME010000007.1, forward strand.
CGCGGCCTTACCTTCCCCATCCTCGCCGACCCGGACCGCAGCGTCATCGATGCCTACGGCGTATTCCGTGAAAAGACGATGTACGGCAAAAAGGTGATGGGCGTCGTCCGTACGGTGTTTGTGATCGACGAGGGCGGCACCATTGAGGCGGTGTTTGAAAAGGTCAAACCCGCCGAGAGCGCGGACGACGTGGTGCGCTACCTGTCCGGGGGCGCATAGGCCGGCGGTTTCCGGGAAATACTGGGGGCGAGGTGAGTCCCTTGGCCAAGAAGGGCATGAAGCGGATCGACCCCCGGAACCCCAAGCGCACGCAGATGGACCACTGGCAGAATCTTCCCAAAAACGACGCGGGCCCCGTGCCGGAGCACAGGGGCAAAAAGCCCGACGACCCGCCGACCCGCTGAGCGGGCGGCAAACATCACGTGCAGACCCTCAACAAAGTTCCCACAGGGCTTCAACCGTTCCCGGCGACCAGCGCGCCGGGAACGCGTTTGGTCCATCAGTGCGCACACGGATGGACCAAACAACCCCATACGTCAGCACACCGCCCGGAAATCCCGGGGGATTTCAGGTGTGCGCAGCCACTTTCCTTCGCATCAAAAAACCCCGCAGGGTTTTTGATGCCCTGACGCGGCGGCCCGTCCAAATGGACGGGCCGCCGCGGTCGTCTGCGGGGGGCCGGGTTCCGACGCGCGTCAGGCGGCCTCAACCTCGGCCATCTTCTGTTCGATCACCTTTTTCCAATCGTCATAGCTCATGGAGCCGACGATCGCCTGGCCGACGATCTGGCCCTCCTGATCCACAAAGAAGCTGGTGGGGAATGCGGTGATGTAGTTCATCAGCATGGCGGTAATGGTGTCGTCGGGCAGCACGCTCGGGTACGCCGCGCCGGACTTCTCCGCGATCTCCTGACCCAGCGCCACGTTGTTCGGGTCCTGAACATCCTTCGTGCCCGCGTCGCCCAGGACGCCCAACACCTGGAAGCCCTCAATCTCCTCATCCAGCTTCGCCAGATGCGGAATCTCTTCAATGCAGGGCGGGCAGAAGGTGGCCCACACGTTGACCATCGTCAGCTTGTTCTCGGCAAAGATGTTGCTGTCCACCGCGTTGCCGTCGATGTCCACCGTGGAGAACGCGCCGATGACGCTGTCCATGGGCGCGACAGCCCCCGCAGAGGCTCCTTCGGTGGGCGCGGGGGTGGCGGCGCTCTCGGCGACGACGGCGACGGCCGACGTCAGCATCGCCAGCACCAGCAAAATCAAAGCAGTTCTCTTCATGAAGTTTCCACCTTTCCCGGTTGTTGATAGGGATATACCCGCTACAGCAGATTTCCAAACACCGCGTACTGGAGCGCGCAGTAGACCGTGCCGAGGACCAAAATCCCCCCGATGGCCGCCCGTGCCCAGCGGCGGCGGGCGAGAAGCACGAGCATCGGGTAGAGGGCGTACATGGCCATCAGATAGCGCGGACCCGAAAGCAGCCACGTGGGCGAGAACGAGATCCACGCGTACACCAGCGCGTAGGCGCCATCCGCCGGGTGCGCGCGCCGGCACGTCCGGCACATCACCGCGAGGCCCATGACGATGGCGGCCAGCTGCGGAATCCAGATTCCCAGCCTCGCGCCGGTGCCGTCATAGTGCAGCGCGTTTTCCAGCGTGTAGGACAGGGTGTTCCACAGGCTGCCCATGGTCTGGCTCCAATGCTCCCGCTGGTAGATCAGAAACTGGAACGGATTGCCCGAAATGCGCCAGTTGAGCGCCAGATACGCCACAAACCCCAGCGCAATCAGCGATACCTGCCCCGCGCGAAGCGCGAGGCGTGCCGGGCGGGGCCTGCCCTCCCGCGCCTCCAGAAGCATCGCCTCATAAAACACCGGAATGGTGACGATCAGGCCCTGAATGCGGGAGGCGCCGGCCAGCGCGCCCAGCGCCACCGCCAGCCAGATTTTCCGCCTTCGGGCCGCCAGCACGGAAAGGAGCGTCAGCATCAGAAAAATTGATTCGCTGTATGGGATGGACAGGTACAGCGACGTGGGGAACAAAAGCAGCGCGCGCACCGCGTCCCGCGCGCCCCGGTCGTCCAGCTGCGGCCGCGCGAGCGCATACAGCGCCCGGCAGGAAATCAGGAGAAATATGTTGGAAAGGACCGTCGCGGCCAGGGCCGCGTTTCCGCCGAAGAGCGGCAGCACCAGGCGCACCGCCAGCGGATAGAGCGGATAGAACACCAGGTGGAACCGGGGATCGCCCTCGTTGACGTACCAGTTTTCGGCAAGGCCCAGGTAGTGGCTGGCGTCCCAGCGCACCCAAAAGGCGCCGGGGTTTGCCAGATAGCTCCCCGCCTGCCCGGCGGCGGCGCAGCCGGCCAGCGCGATGAGATACAAAAAAAGCCTCGTGGCAAGCACCCACGCGGCGATCCAGCCCCAAAGCCGCAGGCGGTCACCCGGCGCCGAGCGGGTCGGCAACGCCTCCGGCAGGGCGTTTCCGGCTCGGAGTGGCAGAAAATACCGATACAGATATACGACGAGCAGCGCGGCCGCCGCCAGGGTCCCCGCGGCGGGCAGCACGACGCCCAGCATTTTTTCAAATTCCCGCATGTGTCAGTCCATCCACTCCGGTTTCAGCATGAGGTCCAGGAAGATGGCGGGCACGTCCAGCCCGTCCAACGCCTCCAGAATCCGCCGCTCGCCCGCCACCGCCACCAAGGGCACGCCCGTGCGCGCGGCCACGCGCTCAAGCACCCTCTGGCCCTCAAGAACGCTCTCCGGCGTCGTCCAGCGGCCCAGGTTGGCGTTGTTGATGAGCCCCGCGGGCACCCGCCGCGCGCGGCGGGCAATGCGCTCCATCTGCCGCTCGATCTGATCCTCGTCTTCGGAAAACGGCCGAAAGACGTTGACCACGTAGTACATCCGGCAGTCCGTGCGCTCCATCTGGGGTTGGTACCGGCCCAGCGCCGACGCCCCGGCCTCCTCTCCGCCCGCGTCCAGCACCGCGTAAACGGAGGGGTCGTCAAACACCGACTGCACCTGGGCGGGCAGCACCGGCAGGTCCACCCCCGTCAGCGCGTAGGGCGGCGCGATCACCCCGACGCCCCGCGCGGCCAGGGCGTCCCGCTGCTCCGCGCTCCGAAAAAAGGGGTTGACGATGTCAAGATCCACCACCCGGGCGTTCAAGCCCGCTTCCGCCGCCGCCAATGAGAGCGCCATCGCGATTTCCGTCTTGCCGCTGCCGTAATGCCCGGCCACGGCCAGAATGCGGTTCGCGCGCCACGGATCAAAACGCTTCATCCCCGCGCGTCCTGCTTTCTGCGCCGGCCACGCTCCGCGCTGCGCTGCGTATAGCCGCTGTGCCAGCCCTCGTCCTCGTCCGCGCCGCGCACCGCGCCCGGCTCGTCGCCCGGCAGCAGCTTCGGCCGCTGGTAGACCGAAGTATCCTGCGCGTCCCGCTCCGCCGTCTTCCGGACGCGGGGCGACACGATGTCCTCCATCGGGTCCGCGCCGAGGTCGTCAAAGAAGTCGCCCTCGACGCTGAAGGGGTCCTCCTCCGGACCGGCCTTTTTGCGGGGCCGCGCGAAGATCCGCCTGCGCTTTATGCGGGGTGGCCGGACCGGGGCTTCGGGCGCCTCGGCGTCCTCATCCTCGTAGGCGTCCTCGTCCTCGTAGGCGTCCTCGTCCTCGTAGGCGCGCCCGTACGCGCGCTCGTCTTCCGCGCGCCCGTAGAGCGCGTCGATGTCCTCGTCCGCCTCTACGCGGACCTGCGCGTCCGCTTCGTCGTAGGCTTCGTCCCCAAATCCGTCGTACCCGTCCTCGCCGGCTTCATCGTCGGCCTCGTCGTAGAGGCTGTCGTAGCCGTCCTCGGGCTCGTCGGGGGCGTCAAACTCGTCCTCGTCATACCCCATTTCCCCGCCGCGCCGGGCGCGCGCGGGGGCGTAGTCGCCGTAGCGCAGCATGAGATCGTCGTCGTCGATGTCCTCAACGTCGCTGTCCAGCAGAATCCGGCGCTTGCGGAACCACACCCAGTAGGGCCGCCAGCGCGCCATCCACACCGCCCAGTCCACCAGCACGCCGACGATGATCAGCACGATCAGTATTTTGATCCAGTTGGCGGCAAACCACGATATGGACGACATGCCGCCCGAGTGGCTGCCGGTCGTCTGGAAGGCATCCGCGATGGAACTGGCGATCCATCGGATCCACCCCAGCATCCCCTTGATGAACGAATCGGTAAAATCGGCTTGCTGCATACGTATCCCTTCCTGCCCGCTCTTCCGGAGGGCGCGGCCCCCGGGCCCGGGAAGACCGTTTCAAAGGCGCGGCGCCGTTCGTCAGCCGGCTTTTTGCGTCAGCGTCACGCGGACGGTGGCGGGGTCCACCGTGATGGATAGATCCGGGTAGTTGTCCACCGTCACCCTGACCGGCACGTCGTACACGCCGACGCCGTAGCCGGACAGGTCCACCCAGCACACCAGATCGTTGCGGGACAGCGACTGCACCGCGGAGTAGGGCCCCACCAGCTTGACCTCCAGTCTGGGCGACGACCAGCTGGCGTGCAGCCCCTCCGCCACGCCGCTCAGCGTGGCCTGGAGGTTTGTGTAGCGCCGGGTCTGCTCCTGTTCGGCGATGCTGACCGTGGCGGACACCTGCCCGCTGGACAGGTTTTTGATGTCCTTGAGGGCCGCGATGTTCACCACCTGCGTGAAAGATCGGTCGGCGCCGGTGACATCGATAGGCTCGATGGTCAGGTGATCCAGCGTATCCAGGAGCGACTGGTCGGCGGCGACCACGACGGTGCTCGGGTTGACCTCGATGGATTCCAGCGTGTAGCCCCGCCGTACGGTGCCCTCCACGGATTCATTGGGCGAGGCCGTCACGCTGATCTGCTTGGTGGGGTAGATGTCCACCGTCACGGTGACGGAACTGGTGGAGCTGGAAAGCGCGTACTCCGCCTCGATCGCGTCGCCGTGGGCGTCCAAAAGCCGCAGCTGCTCCAGCCGGCTGCCGGGGGTGGTACGGCCCGTGATGTCTACGTCCACCTGGGCGCTGGACACCTTCTGCACCAGCGACCGCGGGCCGGTCACGGTGATCTGCGACGGATTGGCGCGGCTGACGTTGTACCAGAAGCCCTTTTCCTGCTCGCCCGTGATCCGGGTCTCCACCGGCACGTAGCGCTGGTCCAGGTTCTCCACCTCCACCTCCACGGACTCCGGCCACACCTGGGTCACCGTGCCGTAGGTGGAGGTGCCCCTGAGCCGGATCGACTGCTTTCCGGTCTTGCGCACGGAGGAGAGGTCCATCTCCACGTGCACGTTGTCGGTGGTCACCAGCGAGAACGCCGACTGGGAGACGCGCACGGAGACCCGCGCGGAGGACAGCGCATCGGAGAGGTTCGTGGCCAGCGCCAGCCGGCTGCTGGACAGAACCGACTGTCCGGTGACGGTAATGTCCACCCCCGACAGGGTCTTTTCGCGGGTGATGGACGGATTGGCGTAGAGTACGTAGCTCCACAGGCTCAGCGCGATCAGCACACTCAGCAGCTTATAGCCGAAGTTTCGGGTGAGCGCCCGCCAAAGGTGGGGCAGGAGCTTGCTCAGGCCCTCTTTATCCACCCTCATGGCCGCCCTCCTTCCACCGGAAGATCGAGGTCAGCGTGATCGCGTCGGACGGCGCGAACATCTCCGAAAGAATGCCCGACAGGGATTTCGCGTCCAGATGGCGCGTCAGGCGCCCGCCGCGTGCCACCGAAATGATGCCCGTCTCCTCGGAAACGATCAGCACCACCGCGTCCGTCGATTCGGAAATGCCGATCGCAGCCCGATGCCGGGTGCCCAGTTCGCGGCTGATGGAGCTGTCGTCGGACAGCTGCAAAATGCAGGCGGCCGCGGCGATGCGCAGCCCGGAGATTACCACGGCGCCGTCGTGCAGCGGCGTGTTGGGCTCGAATATGTTCTCGATGAGCGGCTGGGAAATCTCGGCGTCCAGCATCGTGCCGCTGGCCACCACGTCGCCCAGGCCGGTGCCGCGCTCGATCACCACCAGCGCGCCCACGCGCCGCTTGGACAGGTTCACCAGCGCGGCGGTCATCTCCTGTACCGCCTTTTCGGACAGCTTTGTGTCCTTTGTGGAGCCCAGAAGCGCCCGCCAGCGCGACCGGCCCAGCTGATCCAGCCCGCGCCGGATCTCCGGCTGGAAGAGGATCACCAGCAAGAGCGCGCCGATGTTGAGCATCTGAAGCAGCAGCCAGCTGAGGGCGTTGAGCTGCAAAAGCTCGGCCAGCCCCGTGATCAGAAGGACGATGAACACGCCCTTGAGCACGGTGTTGGCCCGCGTGTGGGCCAGAGCCCGGATCAACTGGTAGACCAGCACCGAAACGATCGCGATGTCCAGAATGTTGCGCCAGTCCGGCCGCACAAACAGGTTGGAAAAAAGCGAGAGAAACTGCTGCCAGATGCCGCTCAAAAAGGACATGGCCATCCCCCCCACTTGCGTTTCGTCCGCCCGCGGCGGCGCAGTCTGCCCGATAAGTCAAAGCGGCGCCCGTTTCAGGCGTCTTACGTTGGACGCACAAAAGCGGCGCGAGGTTGCCGGGATTTCATCCCCGCGTGCGGTCCTCCCGCAGCATTGCGTAGAGCGCCACATCCACGTAGCGGCCCTTGTTGAACAGCCTGCCGCGCAGCGTGCCCTCGTAGCGCATGCCCGCCTTGCGCATCACGGCGCCGGAGGCGGGGTTATCCACTTCGTGCTGCGCTTCGACCCGGTGCAGCCGCATTTCGTCAAAGGCAAAGTCCAGCATGGCGGAAAGCGCCTCGGTCATGATGCCCTGGTTCCAGTAGGCCCGCGACAGCGAATAGCCCACCTCCGCGGAGTTGTTGTCCCGCTGATACCACATGAAGCCGATGGTGCCGATCATCCGGCCGCTCTCCGCGTGCTCGATGGCCCAACTGACCGCATCCCCCACCCGGTACCTGCGCAGCATGTAGCGGATGTAGGCGCGCGATTCGTTGATGGAACGGTGGGCATCCCACAAAACGTGCCGCGCCACCTGCGGATCCCTGCTGTATTCGAACATGTCGGCGGCATCCCGCATGGTCAGCCTCCGGATGTACAGCCGCTCCGTTCGAATGCCCTTCATCCTGGCGAAGACCGATTCTTCATAAAAGGTCATGTTGTGGCCTCTGGTATTCAGAATGTGCCGCCCGGCCCCGCTACAGGATCAGGCCATTCAGGGATTCGACATCCTCCGGCGCGATTCCTTCCGGCAGCGCGACGGTTTCGCCCGGCAGCAGCGCGCCGTAGAAGTCCCCCGCGGCGACGCCCAGCGCGGCGACGCGGCCCTCGCAGGCGAGAAACCCGTCGCGGAGCCGCAGTTCCGCCCGCGGGGGGCTGAGAAGCGCCTCCAGAGCGGGCCCGCCGCCGGCGAGCACCAGCACCTGATCGATCCGGACGGTCTTCCCGCCGTCCGAAAGCTCCGTCCGCGCAATCACCGCGCCCTCCGACGGAAGGCTGGCCGCCAGCTCGCCCAGCGGCGCGGTTTCCCCCGCCATCGCGGCGTAGCTTGCGGAGGCGATCAGCGCGCCGTTCATCTGGTAGACCGCCGCGGTCACGGTGACGGGCCGCTTCCCGCCGCGGTCCGAATGGATCCAGACCGTCAGCGGCCCGCGCGCGGCCGGCGCTTCCGGCTGGGCGAGGGCCGCGCAGTCCCCCCACGCCTTCCGGAGCGCCGCGAAGGCCGGACGCCGAAGGCCGGAATGCTCGATCAGCGCGTCGCTGGCGTAGCGCGGCGCGTCCTCCGCCGCGCAGACGGCAAAGGCCCGGCCGGCCCGCCGGGCGTCAAGCGCCTTGGCGCCGAGTGCCTCCGCCTGAACAAACCGGCTGATGCGGGCGTATCGCGCGGCGTCGCCCATCGCGTTGGCGCCGTAGAGGGCCGCCTCCGCCTCCCCGTCCGGGCAAGGGCTGAGTGTGACCCGCCAAACCGGCGTCCCCGGCGGCCAGAACCGTTCGCCCCCCGCCAGCGCCTCCATGGCGCGCAGCGTGGGCAGCGCCGCCGCCCTCGCCGGCTCCGGGCAATCGGCGGCCCCGGCCACCAGGAGCCCTTCCGGCAGGAGATCCGGAGGCAGCAGCCCGCCCTCCTCCCCCGGCCCCACCGCCTCGGCGCCCAGCGCCCTCAGCGCGCGCAGGAGGTCCCGGTCCCGCAGGCGGTGCGGCGACACCCGCGCCACGCGCTTTGGCCGCGGCGCGTCCATCGCCACGTTCATGAGGACGGAATCGCAGGCGACGCCGGACCGCTCGATCTGAAGCCGCAGGGTGTAGTAGGTTTTCCCGTCCCAGGGCGCGGCCTCCGGCAGCTTGACGGCGTGGCGCACATGTCCCTCGGCGGCGCGCAGCCGCTCGTAGACCTCGCTGGTCGCCACCATTTCGCCGTCCAGCGATACCTGGCAGCGGATGAGAAAGCGCCCGGCGGTATGGGCCGTCAGGTCGGCCTCCACTTTAATCACCCCGCCCGCCCCATGGGCGCGCACGCGGCGAAGCTCCACATAGCTGGTCTCCCGGAGCCACACCGGCCCCAGGATGCCCCTGGGCGCGCCGTCCGGCAGAGATGGATCAAAGACCACTTCCAGCTGATTTTCCGCCTCGCAGGCGCCGGTGATGTCGAGCGCCAATTCCCCCGGCCCGAAGAGCGCAAGCCGGCGGCCGTTGAGGCGCACCTCGCCATGGCCGGCGAGGTCTTCAAACCGCAGGAGGAACCGCTCATCCTCGCCGCCCAGGTCAAAGCGCGTCTGGTACGTCCAGCGCCGGGCATACACCCACTGCTCGCCCAGCGACTCCAGCCCGGAAACCCCGCGTCCAAGGATCCTCTGTTCGCGAAGCGCGGAGACAACATCCCGCGGCGCGGGCATCAGAAACGGCGGCCAGATGCCGCAGGAAATCGTCCAGCCCTCGTCCAGTCTTCTCGTCGCCATTTTACAGTATGCCCATCTCTTTCAGAATTGGCTGCGCCAGGAGCACCGCGCAGACCGTCTTTCCGTCCTCGATTTCGCCGGCGTAGATCCGCGCGATCAGCTCCCGGGCGTCGACAAAGAAGACGTTCAGAAATTCGTCCTCGTCGGGGCTGCTCTCGCCCTGCGAAAGCCCCGTGGCCAGATAAAGGCCAATCACCTCGTCCGAAAAACCCACGCTGGTGAAGATGTCCGCCAGGTGCCGGAAGGACGCGGCGGAAAGCCCCGTCTCCTCGCGCAGCTCGCGGCGGGCGGCCTCCAGCCTGTCCGCGCCGAAATCGTCCAGCTTTCCCGCGGGGATCTCGTCCAGCGCGCGGCCCGCCGCGCAGCGCCACTGACGCACCAGCGCGATGCGGCCCCGGTCATCCACCGCCACCACCGCCGCCGCGCCCACATGGCGCACCACCTCTCGGGTGGACGTGCGCCCGCTGGGCAGCTCCACCGTGGCGCGCTCGAGATGCACCACTTTCCCGTCAAAGATCTTTTCCACGCCCAGCGTTTTTTCCCGAAGGTTCATATCCGACGTCATGTGCTTCTCCTCCACACGTCCCATTATACACCACCCGCGGGAGAATCTCAATCCGCGTGGCGCATTTGGGGCTGGATATTGCGGGGAAAATGGTGTATAATGCCGGTACGATACTTCTTCTCAGGGAGGGATGGCCATGATACAGGTGGTCCTGGGCAAGCGCGGAAGCGGCAAGAGCAAGCGGCTGATCGACTTGGCGAACGAGGCGCTCAAGACCGAACACGGCCTGGTCGTGTTTGTCGACGACGATAAGAACAACATGTACGATCTGCGCCACGAGGTGCGGCTGGTGGACGCCAGCGAGTTTGCGCTGGGCGAATACCGCTCCGCATCCTGGTTTTACGGGCTGCTGGGCGGCATGCTGGCGATCAACTTTGACATCTCGCTGGTGTTCGTCGACGCCTTTATGAAGCTTGTCAACTGCACCGATCCCATGCTGCTCGAGCCCCTGTTCGACCAGATGGAGTCCCTTTCAAAGGATCACAACGTCAACTTTGTGCTGGGCGTCAGCGGCGATCCCGAGGCGCTGCCCGAATTCATTACGCGGTACGCGGTCTAGGGGAGAGCGACATGCGATACACTTCCACCCGCGGCCGGGGCGCGCCGATCGGCGCGGCGGGCGCGATCGTCAAGGGCATTTCGGACGACGGCGGGCTCTTCGTTCCGGAGGCAATCCCCTCCCTCTCCGCGGAGGCCATCCGCGCGATGGCCGGGATGGGCTACCCGGAGGTGGCCGCGCGGGTAATGGCCGGCTGGCTGGGCGATTTTTCCCTCGACGAGCTGCTTGAAATGTGCGCCGCGGCCTACGGCGCCTTCGACGTCCCGGAGGTCGCGCCGCTGGCGGCGCTCTCCGGCGACCGCCACGTGCTGGAGCTGTTCCACGGCCCCACGCTGGCCTTCAAGGATATCGCGCTGCAGCTTTTGCCCCGGCTGATGGCCGCTTCGGCCAAAAAAGTCGGCGAGACGCGGACGCTCATGATCCTCGTCGCCACCTCCGGAGATACCGGAAAGGCCGCGCTGGCGGGCTTTGCGGATGTTCCGGGCGTGCGCATTGCGGTATACTATCCCGAGGGCGGCGTTTCCGAGGCGCAGCGGCTTCAGATGGTCACCCAGGCGGGCGCAAACACCGCCGTCATCGCCGTCCGCGGCAATTTTGACGACGCGCAGACCGGCGTCAAGCGCATGTTCACAAGCCCCGCGCTGCGGGATCGCCTGGCGGCGCGCAGCATGGTGTTTTCCTCCGCCAATTCGATCAACCTGGGCCGGCTGGTGCCGCAGATTGCCTACTACTTCTGGGCCTATGCCCGCCTGGCGGCCGATGGGCGCATCGCCTTTGGCCGCCCGGTTAACGTATGCGTGCCCACCGGCAACTTCGGCAACATTCTGGCCGCCTGGTACGCCCGGGAGATGGGCCTGCCCATTGCGCGGCTGATCTGCGCTTCCAACCGGAACAACGTGCTGTCGGATTTCATCAGGACCGGCGTGTACGACCGCAACCGCCCCTTTTATCAAACCACGTCCCCTTCGATGGACATTTTGATCTCCTCCAACCTGGAGCGGCTCCTTTTTGAGCTCACCGGCCGGGATGCCGGGGCCGTCGCCGCCATGATGGAGGATCTTGCGAAAACCGGGCGCTACGCGCTGCCCGCCGAGGCCCGCGCAAAGCTGGACGCGTTCATGAGCGGCGGCTGGGCAGACGAGGCCCAGGTGGCCGGCGAGATCGCCCGCACCTTCCGGGAGGGCGGCTATCTGTGCGACCCGCACACCGCCGTGGCGCTCAGCGTTCACGCGCGCTACTCCAGGGAAACCGGCGACAGGACGCCCGTCATCATCACCTCCACCGCCAGCCCGTACAAGTTTGGAAAGGCCGTCGCCCGGGCGCTCTTCGGAGAGGAGGCCGCCTCATTGGACGATTTTGCCTGCTGCGACCGCCTCGCGCAGGCTTCCGGCGGTCGGGTGCCCCGCGCCATCGCTCAGCTTCGCGAAAAGCCGATTCTCCATACCGCCGTCTGTGATCAGGACGGCATGCAGGATGCGCTGATGGCCGCGCTGCCGGCCGGGTTCTGACAGGTCGGGGGTTTTCGCGGCCATGCCGCCAAACGCCTGATCGACAAAATCAATCAAGCGCGAACGCGCCGCGCCCGTGGAGTATGACTGTGAAGAAGAAAATGATCCTGATCGCCGTGACCGCCGCGGTGCTGCTGCTGGCGGCGCTGTGGATGTCCCGCTGGATCGGGCGGATGCTGATCGGCAGCGTCGATACGCTGCAGGCCGCGGGCGAAGCGCCGCTGCCCACCGAAGAAATCTGGATCGCGCCGACGCTTGCGCCGGAGGCGGACTTCGCCGCCCAGGAAGCCGAGGCGCTGGAATCCATGCCCGACCCCGTGCCTTCACCCACCGACGAGGCGGAGGGCACCGCGCCGGTGCTTGAGTCCCCGGAGGATCTGGCCGGAACGGCGGATCAGAGCTCCATCGTCGACGAGCGTCCCGACGGCGACTGACCGCCCAAGGGCCCGGCTTGCACCCGTAAAAATGACCGCTCCGGCTTCAGCGCCGGACGGTCATTTTTTCGCGCGTCCCCGGTCAGGGCACCTCCTCGCCCGTCACCGCGTCCACAAACACCACCCACCAGCCGCTGACCCCTTCGCCCCGCCACATGTATCCGTCCAGACCCGCGGGCGGTTCCGGTGCAAAGGTGCCCGGTATGCCGTAACAGACCGAGGTCGGCTGCTCGTCCTCCACCCGCACACCCACCAGTGAATAGGCCTTTCCGCTTCCTGGAAGCGGCGCGCGAACAAAGGTGTATCCGTCCGCATCAAAGGGCACGCATGCGGGCAGTTCCATAAACAGCGCCCGGAGCGGCTCCACCGGCTCCGGCCAGGGAATGGTGATGTCCAGCGCCAGCAGCTGGTGCGCCAACGGCGGGCCCTCGGCCTCCGGCGCCTCTTCCCGCGCCTCCCGGACTTCGGTCTGTTCCGGGGTCTGCTCCGGCTCCGCCGGCTCGGGCGATTCCAGCACTTCGGTCTGTTCTTCCTCATTCTGTACCGGCTCGGCCTCTTCCGGCTCCGGAAGACCGCCGACCGGTTCCGTCTCTGGTGCCGCCTCCGGCTCCGTGGCGGGTGCCACCTCCGGCTCCGCGGCGGGTTCCGCGGCCTGCGGCGCCTGCGGGACGGCGGGCCCCCGGTACAGCGCCCGCACGGAGCTCATCGCCTGAAGCCAGTCCACCTCCTCCGACCCGTTGACAAAGCCGCTCAGCGCGGGCTCGACGGCGCCGCCCTTCCCCACGCGCACCACGGACACCACCGGATACTCCTCCAGCGCGTGGCCTTCGATGTTCCGGGGATCAAATGTCCAGGTCAGGCCCGCCTGGCCCCGGGTGTCCACGTGCAGCGCACCCATGGGCACCGCCGTCCACCCGCCTTTGCCCCTGCGCATCAGCACCGCCCGCAGGGTGTCCGATGCGCCGGCGCCGGCCACCGAAAAGCGCATGCTGCCGCCCAGCGTGCGCCGCTCCAGGCGCACATGCCCGCTCATGCCCCGGATCGCGCTGCGCAGTAAAATCAGCGCGCGCCGATAATCGTTGCGAATCATCCTCTCGCCTCCCCGGTCAAGCCTATGCCGGGGCGGGGCGCGTCATGCCGCGGCGGCGGGGCGGATCGTTTACAGTTTGTTCATACGCGCATTGCCCGCGCGCCGGCGGAATTTGTTATAATATGAAGCATTGGACGAGGAGGCGGTCGCATGATTGAACTCAGGGGCGTCACCAAGCGGTACGGCGATGTGTATGCCGTGCGCGACGTCTCCTTTCAGGTGGAGAAGGGCCAGATTCTGGGGTTTCTGGGCCGGAACGGCGCAGGCAAGTCGACGACGCTGTCCATCGCCTCCGGATACATCCCATCCACCGAGGGCCGCGTGCTGCTGGACGGGCACGACCTTCTTGCGGAACCCCGGTACGTCAAGCGGCGCATCGGCTACCTGCCGGAGCAGCCGCCCCTCTACCAGGACATGACGGTGAACGAGTACCTGCGCTTCGTCTGCGAGATCAAGGAGGTCGAACCGCGGCGCGTCCCAGCCCACGTGGACGACCTGTGCGCGCTGACGGGGCTTCAGGATCACCGGCGGCGGCTGATCCGCCACCTGTCCAAGGGGTACTGCCAGCGGGTGGGGCTGGCGCAGGCGCTGGCGGGAAACCCGGAGGTGCTGCTGCTGGACGAGCCCACGGTGGGGCTCGACCCGTCGCAGATCATCGACATCCGGGCGCTCATCAAGTCGTTGGGGCGCGACCACGCCATCGTGCTGTCCAGTCACATCCTGACCGAGGTTGCCGACGTGTGCGACCGCGTGGCCATCATCGGCCGGGGCAGGATTCTGGTCCAGGACGCACTGGAAAGCCTTGCGGGTGGGCTGGGAGAAGCGCGGCGCGTGCGCCTGCGGGCGGCGGGCGACGAGGCCGCGTTGGAAAAGATCCTGTCGGCGCTGCCGGGCCTTCGCGCGCTGGAGTCCTTGGGGATCAAGGAGCCGGGCACGGCGGACTTCATTCTGGAGTCCGCCCGGGCGGACGACCTCCGGGCGGCGGCCTCCCTCGCGCTGGCGGCGGCGGGGCACCCGGTCGTGATGATGCGGCCGATGGACATGGAACTGGAGGACATCTTCCTCCGGCTCACCGGCGAGGTGGAATCGTAATGCGGGTGATCTTCAGGCGTGAAATGCAAAGCTATTTCTATACGCCGCTGGGCTACGTGTTTATGGGCGTGTTTTTGCTGCTGACGGGCGTATTCTTTCTGTCGGGCAACCTATTGTCCATGAACGCCAACCTGGGCGTACTCTTTGACTCGCTGAGCTTTCTGTTCATGCTGGTCATGCCGCTTTTGACGATGCGCCTTCTCAGCGAGGAGAAGCGCACGCGCACCGATCAGCTGCTTCTGACCTCGCCGCTGCCGGTGGGGGCGATCGTCGCGGGCAAGTACCTGGCCGCGCTGACGGTGCTGGCGATGACGATGCTGCTGACCGCGCCCTGCGTCGCCATCGTCTTTGCCTACGGCGAACCCCACGCGCCGCTGATCCTCTCCGGCTACCTCGGCTTTTTCCTGCTGGGCGCCAGCTATGTGGCGGTGGGGCTGATCATGTCCGCGGTTACCGAAAGCCAGCTGACGGCGGCGGTGGCCACCTTTGGCGTCAACCTGATGATCCAGTTTGTGGATTCCGTCGGTCCGTCGCTGAATGTGCCGCTGATGCCCTGGCTGCCCTCGGTCATCGGCTGGCTGAGCCTGTACGACCGATACTATGCCTTTACGGCCGGGCTGATCGGCGCGTCGGATCTCGTGTACTTCCTGTCGCTGATCCTGGTGCTGCTGTTTTTGACGGTGCGGATCATCGACCGAAGGAGGTGGCGGAGCGCATGAAGTATGCAAAGGCGGCGCGCCTGCGCCTCGGCGGCTATGCGGCGCTGGTGACGCTGGCGGTGATTTTGCTGGCGGTGGCGGTCAACCTGCTGGCGGACGCCGCGGACCAGCGCTGGGCGCTGAAGCTCGACCTGACCAGGCGCGGCCTGACCGAGCTTTCCCAGGAGAGCAAAACGGCGGTATCCGCCCTGGATCAGGACGCGGTGATCTACCTTCTGTTCCGGAACGGCTCCAATTCGGAGGCGCGCTCCACGCTGACCGCCCTGGCCGGGCGCTACCACGCGCTGAATCCCCGCGTCAGCCTGCGCGTCGTGGACCCGGAGGCTCAGCCGGGCCTCGTGAATAAACTGAAGGGCTCCGAGGACGCGGTGCCGGAGGGTTCGGTGATCGTCGCAAACGCCGACCAGAGCCGCGTCAAGGTCATTGTCTCCAGCGACCTGTATACCTACGCCTATGACGAGACCACCGGCGCCTATCAGGTGGCATCCTTTGACGGGGAGGCGGCCATCACCTCGGCACTCATCTACGTCACCGGCACCAACGCCCCCCGGGCGCTGTTCCTCACGGGGCATAACGAACTGAGCGCCAGCTACTGCTCCACTTTTAAGGCCCAGTTGGAGCGCGAAAATTACGAGGTGCGCTCCTTTGAACTGGACGGCACCGAGCAGCTGGAATCGGGCGACACGCTGATGGTGCTGGCGCCTTCGCTGGATCTGACGGCGGACGAGTACGCCCAGCTTACGGCCTTTCTTGAGGGCGGCGGGCGCGTGCTCTTTGTCAATGATCCGTCCATCGATCCCGCCGGGACACCCAACTTTGCGAAGCTGCTGGCTCAGGCGGGCATGCGCTTTCAGAGCGGCGTGGTGGTGGAGGACGCGGCCTCTATCGGCAATTACCTGACCAGCACGCTGTATCTGGTACCCAACGCGGACGCATCCAGCGAAATCACCGCCGCCCTCGCCGACACCCGGCTCATTCTGCCCGGCGCCTGCGCGCTGACCGTCCAGTCCGCGGACGGGTTTGACATCCAGGCGCTGCTCACCTCTTCCGCCCAGGCGTTTTTGAAGCCCGCCGACGACGAGGGCGATGTGACCACCCCCGCGGATACCGATCCTCGGGGCCCCTTTACGCTGGCGGCCGCGGCTCAAACGACCGGCGACGAGAACGGCGCCCGCGTGGTGGCCGCGGGCAACCTGTACCTCTTCGCGGACAGCGACTACATGTATTCCAGCGGCAATCTGGATTTTGCGATCAGCGCGGTCAAATGGCTGTCCAACCGGCCGGCCGGCATTGAGATTCGCTCCAAGGCGCTCGACGCGGACGCGCTGAGGATCCCCGACGCGCGCACGCTGTGGCTGCTCGCCATGCTGGTGGTGGCGCTGATCCCGGGCGCGGTGCTGGTGGCGGGTACTGTGATGTACGTCAGGAGGAAGCGGCTTTGAACCAATCCAAAAAGGTGCTCGACAGCCCGCAGGCGCTGAAGCGGGCGCGGGATGAGCGGCCGCGCCGGGCGCGTTTTGCGGCGCTGATTCTTCTGGCCGCGGCACTGGCCCTCGCGCTGACTTTTGCGCTCCGGCCGCCCAGCGCGCCGGAAGAAGCAGATTCCAGCATTGTGCTGTTCAGCCGCGACAAGACGCTGCTGGACACGATTTCCGTGGCGCGGTCCGGGGCGGACGCCTACACGCTGGTCAATCTCAACGACTATGACCTTTCCGACGGCAACGACGTGCTGGGCAAGGAGTACGAGGTGCGGGACCGGCCGGACTTTGCCGTCAGCACGGCGAAGGTGCTGTCCATGGAGCGCTACGCCGGGGACCTGACCGCCGAGCGCATGGCCGCGGCGTCGGCCACCGATTTGGCGGAGTTTGGCCTGGAGGCGCCGGCGGCCACCGTGACCATCGGCTACCGGGACGGCACCCGCGAAGTGCTGCGCCTGGGCAGCGCGGTGCCCACGGGCTTTGGCTACTACCTGAACCGGGCGGGCGACCCCGCGGTGTACGTGGTCGCCGATTCCGTGTATGAAGCCTTCTGCCGCCCTCTGGAGGATCTGGCGCAGACCGAGGAGGAGAAGGCTTCCCTGGCCGCCGCGCAGGCCGCCAGGGAAACGGAGGCGGCGGCTGCGTCCACCGGAACCGCAACCCCCGCCAATTGATCCGTGCCTTGGGTTGAGCCGTTACGCCATCTTCAGCATCTCGGTCTGAAGCTGCTTGATGATGCGCTTTTCGAGGCGCGAGATGTAGCTTTGCGAAATGCCCATCAGGTCCGCGACCTCCTTCTGGGTGTGCTCCGCGCCGTCCGCCAACCCATAGCGCAGCCTGACGATGTTCTTTTCCCGGGGGCCCAGCCGCTTGATGGCGCCGTAGAGCATCTGCCGCTCCACATCGCTGTCCAGATCCCGGGACACCAGGTCGCTCTCGGTGCCGAGAATGTCGCTCAAGAGCAACTCGTTGCCATCCCAGTCGGTGTTCAGCGGTTCGTCGAAGGATACCTCCAGCCTGAGCCGGCTGGTTCTGCGCAGCACCATCAGGATTTCGTTTTCAATGCAGCGCGAGGCGTAGGTGGCGAGCTTGATCTTTTTTTCGGGCTTGAAAGAGTTGACCGCCTTGATCAGGCCGATCGTTCCGATGGAAATCAGGTCCTCAATGTTGATGCCGGTGTTCTCAAATTTGCGCGCGATATAGACCACGAGCCGCAGGTTGTGCTCGATAAGCAGGCTTCTCGCCTGAAGATCCCCGTCGGAAAGGCGCTCAAGCGCCTTCGCCTCCTCTTCCCTGCCAAGGGGCGCGGGCAGCATGTCGCATCCGCCGATGTAGCAGATGCTGCCCTTCCGCATCTTGACGATCAGCCCCAAAACTGTCTGCCTGATCACTTGTCCCGCAGGATGAACCATCGGCGTCTCCTCCTCAATGCGCGTTATGCACTCTTCCCAACACCGGCGGCGCAAGCGCGCAAACGTTCCCTGGGAGTTTGCCGGGATAGACGGCAACCCACACGTCCGGCGCGCTCAGCCAGCCGTCACCGCTGGAAACGAGCAACTCGTCGGGTCGAAAACACACCATCTTGCCTGATCCTGAAAGACTTTTGTAGCCAACCAGCCTGAATCCCGGGGGGAGCCGCCCGGCCGCGTCGGCCGCGGCAAAGTTTTCGGGCAGCACCGGGCGTATCTTGTACTCTGCGGCAATGACCACCGGCTGCCCGCTGATGGGCTCCTGCAGTCGGTTTCCGGTGTCGACCATCGCGTTCAGTTCCACGCGGCGGCCGCCCCGGATCAGTCTGAGCATCATCTCCCATTTTTCCATGCGGCGCGCGCGAACGCGGATAAAGGCCAGCATGCCGATTGTACCCAAGAAAGCGCCTGTGACAAGGGCCCCGACCGGGTCCTGGAAAAGTCCCTTCGCGAGGTTGACCGCACCGCTCATGAAGGCGGCGCCGCCCAGCAGCAATAGCGCGTTGAGCGCCAGGTCCCTTGGCCTGTCCGCCCGAATGGCGACCGCGGCCAACACGGCGGTCAGCGCCACCCGGGAGGGCCACCACCTGAGCTGATAAAACATCGGGTACTGCATCGCCACCGCGTACAGCGCCCCAAATCCGGCCGCGAACAGCGTCAGCCCCCAGCGGCTCCGGCCCCGAAATCGCGCAATGACGCCAATCACAATACAATTCATGATGAAATTGACGAGTACATAGCGTTCGAGACCGATGGGCAATCTCATCACCGCCTGCCGCAATTATAGAAAATGCCCGGCGCGAAAACCGCATCTTTTTGAGCCCGATCCCAACATTTCGTTCGACACCTCGCATTGCCTTCGACAGGCAGCCGCCGGAAAAACAGGCGGAAACGCCTTCAAAACGACAGCAAGCACCACCGGTTTTGCCGCCTTCCGGACCATTCATCCCCCGCATCCCCGCAATACGTGGTTCGCGCTCAATCGGCAGAGCGGCGCATAGCCGTCTTCATCCGGCATGCACATGTCGAATTCATCGAAATATTGTGTATAAATTGTGGAAAGACATGGTATAGAAAATGCTCATTCCCCGGGAAGTCCCGCGCGCGCTTGCCGCAGCCGCCGGTGACAGGTAGACGCCGCATGCCGATCCGGGGCACCCATGCGGCGCTTACCGGCCCGGGCGGAGGGCCTGGCCGCCCGGCGGCGGCAAAGCGCAGCAAAGCCCTCCCTATTGGGAGGGCTTTTGCGTCAATTGGGTGTTTATTTGCGCCGCAGGAAATTGGGTACGTCCGGCGTAAAGCTGCGGCGGGACTGCCCGCGGTCTTCATAGGGCCGATCCTGGTAGACGCGCTCCTGCGGCTGCTGCCGGGGCTGCGGCTTGGGATCGTAGGACGGGATGTCGTCCAGGTAAGAGCGGTCACGCTGGGGCCTGTCCCCGGAGAAGATGGGCGACACCTCGGAGGCATCGTACCCGCGGGTGGCGCTCTGCGGGGCGCTCTGCGCCTCGGGCTCCGGCTCCGCCTCGCGGCCGGTCCGCCGATTTGCGCCGCCGCTGGGGAAGGGCTGCTTTTCAAAGCCTGTGGCAATGACCGTGATGCGGACCTCGTCATCCAGCGAGTCGTCGATGTCCGCGCCAAAGATGATGTTGGCCTCCGGATCCGCCGCCTGGGTAATCAGCTGCGCGGCCTCGTTGATGTCGATGATCGAGGTGGACGGGCCACCGGTGATGTTGATAAGCACCGCACGGGCGCCGTCGATGGACGTTTCCAGCATCGGGCTCGCGATGGCCTTCTTGGCGGCGTCCACCATGCGGTTTTCGCCCTTGCCGATGCCGATGCCCATGTGGGCCAGCCCGCGGGACTCCATAACCGACCGGACGTCGGCAAAGTCCAGATTGATCAGTGACGGCACGGCGATCAGGTCGGAGATGCCCTGAATGCCCTGGCGCAGCGTGTCGTCGGCAATGCGGAAGGCATCGGTCATCGTGGTGCCCTTGGTGACCACCTGCAGGAGACGGTCATTGGGCACGACCACCAGCGTATCCACGTTGAGCTTGAGCTGCTCGATGCCGGCTTCGGCGTTCTTCATCCGCTGGCGGCCTTCGAAGAGAAAGGGCTTTGAGACGACGCCGATGGTGAGAATGCCCATGTTCCGAGCGATTTCCGCGATGACCGGCGCCGCGCCGGTGCCGGTGCCGCCGCCCATACCGCAGGTGACGAACACCAGATCCGCGCCCTTGACCGTCTGGGCAATCTCCTCGCGGCTCTCCTCCGCGGCCTGCTGGCCGATCTGCGGCTTGGCGCCCGCGCCCAGACCCTTGGTCACCTTTTCGCCGATTTGGATTTTTGTCTCGGCCCTGGACAGCGCCAGCGCCTGCTTATCCGTGTTGACGGCAATGAAATCGACGCCGCGCAGACCGGAATCCACCATCCGGTTGACCGCATTGGTGCCGGCTCCGCCGACGCCGATGACCTTGATGGACGCAAAATTGTTGTTGTCCACTTCAAATTCCAGCACAAGGCATCCCCCTCGCTTGCAGTATTGAACGCGTTATCCCTTTTTGCTCAGCAGCCCGCGCAGGCCGCCCGCCAGCCTGCCCGGCAGGCTCTCGTCCTGAGCGGTGCGCTGCTCGATGGAGTCAAACACCAGATCCACCAGTCCCAGCGCGCTGGCGTAGACGGGGCTGTTGAGCTTGGCGGCCTTGGCCATCGGGATCTTGACCGGTCTGCCCAGTTTTTCAGACAGGTATTCGCGCCCGCCGCGCATCATTGCCAACCCGCCGCCCGTCATGAAAATCTGGGAGCGCGGCCCCATCATCTGGGCGGACTCTTTGACGGCCAGGTCAATCATGCGCACCAGCTCACCCGCGCTCTGCTCCACCGACTTTTGCACGAACGCCCGCGGAAAGGAGAGCCTGCGGCCCTCGTCATCCAGTACCTCCGGGTCGCCCGCCGGATCAAACTCGTCGGGGATGAAGATGTATTCCCGCTTGATCTGTTCGGCCGCGCGCATGGAAATTTCAAGGTCGGTGGCCAAGTCCGCCGTGATGTGGCCGCCGCCCATGGGGAGCACCGCGTGATACACAACGGCGTCGCCCTCCACCACGGAGAACTCGGTATTGAGATAGCCGACGTCGATCAGAACCGCCGCCCGGTCGCGGTCCTCCAGCGGCACGAGCAGCAGGCTCTCGCCCATCGACGGCGATAAAAAGCCCATCACCGTCAGCCCGATCTCGCCAAAGAGCTGATGGGCCTGATCGATGAAGGCCGGATCCGCCAGAATAAAGGACACCTTGGCCTGAAGGCTCGCCCCGCGCAGGCCCACCGGCGACATGGTCTTCTTGCCGCCGTCCAGCCTGAACCACGCAGGGCTCCTGTGGATGACGACGCCCACCTGTTCGGCCAGGCGCAGCTGCTCCGCCGCGCTGTCCTGCACCAGGTTGACATCCTCGTCGGAAGCGCGGCCATCCTGCGCGGAAACGGGCACCTCCGCTTCGGCGGTCAACACCCGCATGTACTCACAGGGAACGCCGACGTATACCTCACGAATGTGGGCCTTGCCCTCCAGTTCCGCGGCACTAATGGCGCTGCGCACGGCCTGGGACAGCTTTTCGGGCGCGTTCCAGCCCCCGTCCATATAGCCGTCATAGGGAACGGTGCCCGAGCCGATGATGTCGCACCGACTGAAGCCGCCGCTCTCCGCCAGCAGCGTCACGATCTTGGAAGTACCGAAATCCACGGCCGCGGCTATATTCTTCATAGACTCATCATCGCCTGCCTCATACAAATCGGTTCGCGATTATGCGTATCCATACTAACGGTATTATACATGTTTCGGGCCCCGTTGAAAAGGGCTTTTCATAGAAATAAACGCTTTTCAACAAAATTCATCGCCTCCGACCGCGGAAAAACCCGCCCTTTCGGGGATCAGCCCTCCACATACACGGCGCTGGTGCCGCTGGAAACATCCAGCGTGCCCCGGGTCGTTCCCTGGGGATAGAGCTGCTGATCCAGCACGCTGCGCATCCACAGGAGCTTGTCCGTGAGGTTCGTTTCGTCGCCGATTTTCACCATCATGCCGCCCTTTTCCATCATGTACATATTGTCCAGATCGGCCACGTTCAATTCCGATATGCGGTCCTCGAGCTGCTGCGCGCGGATCGCGTCCAGCACCTTGAGCATGGATTCCACCTGCAGCGGCACATCGCTCGTCAGCCTCCGGCCCACCTGGTAGCCGGTGGCGCGGACGCCGGTGACCACCGTCAGGCCGTAATCCGGCATTTCGCCCAGCTGTTCGACGACGATGCCCTCGCCGTCGATGACCAGCGCCACGCCCAGATAGTTGACGACCGCCCGGCGCACGCGCTCATGCACGTTCAGCCGGATGGTGTCGGGCAGGCGGCGCTCGAGCCCGTCAAAGGCGATCAGTCCCTCGCGCTCAAAGGCCGCGCGCACCCGGTTTTCATCCACGGAAAAAATGCCCAGGCCCAGCGACAGCCCCGCCTTGCGGATCACATCGTTGGGCGCGACGGTCTCCACATGGTTGACCTCAATGTTGCGCACGATAAACACCTGGCTGTTGAGCAGCACGCCGACCACCAGCGCCAAAAGCGCAAAGAGCACCAGCCCGGCCAAACCGGACTGCCTGCCCCTCGCGCCCTTTTTCCTCTTTGTAGCCATAAGTGCCTCTACTTCGTCGGTATTCTCCGGATGTCCGCGCCCAGCGCGGCCATCGTCCGCTCGATGGATTCGTAGCCCCTGTCGATCAGCTCCACGTGCTCGATCTCGGTGACGCCCTCCGCCGCCAGGCCAGCCAGCACCAGCGCCGCGCCGCCGCGCAGGTCCCGCGCGCTCACCCGCGCGCCGGTCAGCCGCCCGCCGCGCACCACGGCGGTGCGGTTCACCACCAGGATCTCCGCGCCCATGCGCCGAAGCTCCGGCGCGTGGGCAAAGCGGTTTTCAAACACGTTCTCCACGATCACGCTGGCGCCCTCCGCCACCGCCGCCACCGCCATGATCTGGGCCTGCATGTCGGTGGGAAACCCCGGAAAGGGCTGGGTGGATACGTCCACGGGCCCGAGCTTTTCCGGCGCCCGCAGCGCCACACCCTCGCCGGACAGGTCAATCTCGCAGCCCGCCTGGCGAAACTTGCCCAGCACGGCGCCCATGTCGCCCGCCGCGGCATCCGTAACGCGCACGCTGCCGCCGGTGACCGCCGCCGCCGCCAGGTACGTACCGGCGACGATGCGGTCGGTGATCGGGCGGTAGAGGGCACCGCCCAGCGCGTTCACGCCCGTCACGGTGATGGTATCGCTGCCCGCGCCGCTGACGCGCCCGCCCAGCGCGTTGATGAACCGCTCGAGGTCCTGGATCTCCGGCTCGCGGGCCGCGTTATGTATGCGCGTTACCCCGCGGGCCATGACGCCCGCCATCATCACGTTCTCGGTGGCGCCCACCGAGGGGAAGTCCAAAAACACCTCGCCGCCGCGCATGTGCTCCCCATCCAGGTAGATCATGCCGTGGGCCTCGCGGATCACCACCCCCAGCGCGGCAAGGCCCCGCAGGTGCATCTCGATGGGCCTGAGGCCGATTTCGCAGCCGCCGGGATAGGTGACCGTCGCCCGGCGAAATCGCCCCAGCATGGGCCCCATCATGAAGATGGACGAGCGCAGCAGCTTGGAAAGCGCCTCCGGCATCTCGTAGCGGTCGGCATGCTCGGCGTCGATGCGCGCCGTGTCGCCGGAAAGCTCTGTCCGGCAGCCCAGCGTTTCCAGGATGCGCAGCATGTTGCGGGTGTCGGTCAGCATCGGAAAGCCGGAAAGCGTCACCGGTGCCCCGGACAGAAGACACGCCGCCAGAATGGGCAGCACAGCGTTCTTGGCGCAGCCCGCCTGAACCGCGCCAGAGAGCCGTCTTCCACCCGATAGGCGAATCAAGTCCACATGGCACACCTCCAATTGTCCGCAGCCACACTACTATACTATGTCCGCGCGGAAAATTGGTGCATGCGCGACGTTGAGAACCACCGCAATTGCGGCCATCAGGATCGAAATCGACGTGCCGCTGGACGAGAAAAACGGCAGCGGCAGCCCCGTCGTGGGCATGAGACCGATCACCACCGCCACGTTCATCACCGTCTGCACGCCGATCATCGATACGATGCCTGCCACCAGAAGGCTCCCAAACCGATCCTCGCACTCGATGGCCACGCGAAGCCCGAAGTAGACCAGCGCCATGAAAAGCGCCAGGATCACCAGGCAGCCGAAAAAACCCAGATCCTCCCCCACTACGGCAAAGATGAAGTCGCTCTCCGGATAGGGCAGGAACGAAAATTTCTGCCGCCCCCGGCCCAGCCCCATGCCAAACAGCCCGCCCGACCCGAAGGCCAGGAGCGACTGGGCCAGCTGATACCCCTCGTTGCCAAGGTATGCAAAGGGATTGCGGAAGGACATCAGCCGGGCCCGGCGATAGGGCTCTGACAGCGCGTAGAACGCGCCCAGCGCCGCGCCGCCCGCGCCCAGCAGCGCCATGTGCGACCACTTCGCGCCCGCCAGCATCACCATCACCGCGGCGACGATCAGGATGGCGCCGGCGGTGGAGAGGTTGGGCTGCATCAGGATCAGCAGAAACATCGCCATCGGCAGCGTCAAAAGCGGCAGCAGGTTCCGGAAAAAGGAGCTCACCGAGGCGTTTTTCCGGCTCAGCGCCCGGGCGAAGAAGAGGATCATCGAATACTTCGCGATCTCCGAGGGCTGAAAGCCCACGGGGCCGATCCTCAGCCACCGCCGGGAGCCGTTGACCATCGCGCCCACGCCGGGAATCGTCACCAGTACGAGAAGCGCAAAGCTGACGGCCAGAAGCCCCACCGTGATGACCGGCCTTCTGAGCACCCGGTAGTCGATCCGGCCGATCACCGCCATCGCAACCGCGCCCAGCGCCACGCCCTGCAGTTGACTCAGCACCTCGCTGAAGGGATTCCCGGTCTGGTCCTGAGCGTTGTAGTAGCTGGCCGCGTACAGCACCACCAGCCCGAAGACCAGCAGCGCGAACGCGCTCACGGCAAATCCCCTGCCGCTCGCCGAGAGCGGCCTTCTTTCAAGCGGCGCACCGCGCCGCGCTTTGGCCCCGCGGAGAGGGGCGTGGGTCAAGGCGCACCGCGCTCGAGCGACGAAACGATCGCCTTGAAGGCGCGCCCGCGCTGTTCGTAGTCCTGAAACATGTCAAAGCTGGCGCAGGCCGGCGAGAGCAGCACGTTCCAGCCCGGTTCGGCCATGTCCCGCGCCATCCGGACCGCCTTTTCAAAGTCGTGGCCCGCGTGGGCGTAGGCGGCAAAGCCCGCCTCCTCCAGCCCCTTCTGGATCTCGCCCGCCGTGTCGCCGATGAGCACGATTTTCTTGATCTGGCTGTCGGGGATCGCCCTTGTGAGCCGTGCCATGTCCACGTGCTTGTCGTAACCGCCCAGGATCATCACCGTGGGCTTATCCATCGTGGCGACGGCCTTCAGCGTGGAGTCCACGTTGGTGCCCTTGGAATCGTTGATGTAGGTGACGCCGCCCATCTCCCGCACCTTTTCGATCCGGTGCTCGACGCCCCGGAAGGTGCGCAGCGTATGCCGGATCACCGGCGGCGGCACCTCCGCGCACATGGCGACGGCGGCGGCGGCCAACGCGTTTTCCAGGTTGTGGGGGCCGGGGATCGCGATTTCGCCCGCCACGCAGATGGGGCGGTAGTCGTCGGCGGTGCCGTAGACCACGCTGTCGCCCACCACAAAGGCGCCCTTGGGCGGGACGCCCGTGCGGGAGAACCAGCCGACGCGGCAGCGCGCTTCGGCGGCCATTTCCCGGAGCGCCGGATCGTCATAATTCAGAATCAGCGTATCGTCGGCGGTCTGGTTGGCAAACACCCGGGCCTTCAGCTGGGTGTAGGCAGCCATGGTGCCGTGGCGGTTCAGGTGATCCTCGGTGATGTTGAGGATGGCGGTAATCGACGGGTGAAACCGCTCCACCGTTTCCAATTGGAAGGAGGAAACCTCGCACACGGTCACATCCTCCGGCCGGGTCTTCAGGGCCACGGCGGAGTAGGGATAGCCGATGTTGCCCACCACATAGGTCAGCTTGCCGGCATTTTTGAAGATCTCCCCGATCAGCGTGCAGGTGGTGGTCTTTCCGTTGGTACCGGTGACGGCAATGAGCCGCCCCTGGGCGTGCCGGGCCGCCAGCTCCAGCTCCCCGATGACCGGAATCTCCCGCCGGCGCGCCTCCGCCACGGCCGGATGGGTGATCGGCACACCGGGGCTGATCACCAGAAGGTCCATGCCCTCCAGCAGCCCTTCCGCCGCCTCGCCCAGCCGCCATTCGATCCCTTCCAGCTTCAGCTCGCTCAACTGGTCGCCAAAGTCCGCCTCGGTCTTCTGGTCGGCAATGCGCACCTGTGCGCCCAGATCCAGCAGCATGCGCGCGGCGGCAACGCCGCTTCGCGCCATGCCCACGACCAGAACCCTTTTGCCCCGCATATTTACGTCCCTCCCCCGCGACCGGCTACGCCGTAAACCCGAGCAGCGCCACCAGGCACAAAAGCGCCGTGACGATCATGTACATGGAAACGATGCGCGTCTCCGCCATGCCGGAGAGTTCAAAGTGGTGGTGCAGCGGCGCCATCCTGAACACGCGCTTGCCGTGGGTCGCCTTGAAGTAGACGACCTGAATGATGTCCGACAGGCTGGACATGACCATCGCCAGCGCGATGATCGGAATCAGCAGCGACAGCCGCGTCAGCGTGGTCACCGCCACCAGCGCGCCGCCGATGGCAAAGGAGCCCACATCGCCCATGAAGACGCCCGCCGGGTAGCTGTTAAAGCGCAGAAACCCCAGAAGCGCGCCGGCCGTGGCCCCGCAAAAGAGCATCAGGTTTTGCAGGTTGCCCTGCTGCGGCGCGCCGGAGGCCGCCATGAGCATCAGAATCAGCGCCAGCGTGATGAAGTCGATCAGCGCGCAGCCGGAGAGCAGCCCGTCCAGGCCGTCCAGAAGGTTCGCGCTGTTGACGGTGGCCACCATCACAAACACCATCATCGGCACGTACCAGATGCCCAGATCCCATTCGAGGGTGGTAAACGGCACGATCCATTTGGAGCCCACCGAGGGCTCCGTGTAGGCCCACACCGAAAAGGCGATGGCCAGCACCAGCTGGGGTACGATCTTCTGCAGCGGCGTCAGCCCCAGCGACCGCTTCTTGGAGACCTTGATGAAGTCGTCCACAAAGCCGATCAGGCCGAAGCCCAGCGTGGCGATCAGCGCCGCCGGCAGGTGGTCCCACCGGGACTCCCCCTGGGACATGATCAGCGTCACGACGATCATGGGAATCATGAAGATGATGCCGCCCATCGTCGGGACGCCCTGCTTTTTTTTGTGGCTCTCCGGCCCCAGGTCGTATATGGTCTGGCCAAACTTCATGCGCTTGAGCCACGGGATGAACAGCGGCCCCAGCGCAATCGCCGCCAGAAATGAAATCAGTACCGTCCAGATCAGTCGCTGCATCTTCTGTTTCCCCTTTGCGCGCCCGGCATCATTGCACCGGCGTCTTCTCCAGCAATTCCCGGACGACCACCTTTTCGTCAAAGGGGTGCTTGACCCCCTTGATCTCCTGGTAGGTCTCATGGCCCTTGCCGGCCAGCACCACCACATCCCCCGGGCGCGCCATGGAAAGCGCGTAGGCGATGGCCTTGCGGCGGTTTTCGATGACGATGTAGCGCGCTCCCTCCACCCGCCGGATGCCCCGTTCGATCTCTTCCAAAATCGCGTCCGGGTCCTCGCCGCGGGGGTTGTCGCTGGTCAGGATGGTAAAGTCCGCCAGCCGCCCGCCGATCTCGCCCATGATGGGGCGCTTTTCGTGATCCCGATCGCCTCCGCAGCCGAAAAGCGCGATCACGCGGCCGGCCTTGGTGGTCTGGCGCACGGTGTTCAGGATGTTTTCCAGCGCGTCCGGCGAATGGGCGTAGTCCAGAATCACCCGGTAGGGCGTTTCGGTTTCGAGCAGCTCAATGCGGCCGGGCACGCTTTTCACAGCCTCCAGCCCCTTTTTGACGGCCG
This sequence comes from Christensenellales bacterium, assembly GCA_040768845.1. GTDB lineage: Bacteria > Bacillota > Clostridia > Christensenellales > Aristaeellaceae > JAEZHK01. Next base: position 68,587 of record JAXGME010000007.1, read on the forward strand.
AGGGCGCGACGCCCAGCTGGTCGCACATCGCGGCGGCCATGAGGCTGTTGTATACGTTGAAGATGCCGGCCATGTGCAGGTCCACGTCGACGGAGGCCCGCTTGTGGAACGTCAGCCGGTAGGAAAGGCCGCGCTCGCCGATTTCGATGTCGTTGGCGTAGACGTCGGCGGGGCTGCGGATGCCCACCGCCGTGGTGGGGATGGGCAGGCCGCGAAAGGCGCCGCCCAGCCGCTCGTCGTCCACGTTGACCACCGCGCGGCGGCACATTTCCGGGGTGAAAAGGCGCATCTTGGTTTCCAGGTACGCCTCCATGTTGTGGAAGAAGTCCAGGTGGTCCTGGGACAGGTTGGTAAAGCCCGCCACGTCAAACACCATGCCCTCGAGCTTCCGGAGGGCCAGCGCGTGGGCGGACACCTCCATCACCACGTACTCCATGCCCTCGTCCGCCATCTGCCTGAGCAGGCGCTGGAAGTCGATGGGGTCCGGGGTGGTGAGGTTGGCGGGGATCTCCCGGTCGGCGATCATCGAGCACACGGTGCCGATGAGGCCCACCTTGTGGCCCGCGGCCTCCAAGATGGACTTGATCAGAAAGCTCGAGGTGGTCTTGCCCTTGGTGCCGGTCACGCCCACCAGCTTCAGCTGCCGGGCGGGATTGCCATAAAACTCCGCGGCGATATAGGAAAGCGCCTGGCGCACGTCCGGCACCAGGATCTGGGCGCAGTCAATGTCCAGCCTGCGCTCCACCACCAGCGCCACCGCGCCGGCCTCCACGGCCTGGGGTGCAAAGTCGTGGGCATCGGTGCGAAGCCCGGGGATGCAGAAAAACAGCGCGCCTTTTTCAACTTTCCTGGAATCGGTGGCCAGCGAGGTGACATCCTGATGTTCATAGCCGAGCACCTGCACGGGCCCCGGAATGTTTTTTGACAAATGGGTGATTCTCATCCGATCGTCCTCCTGTGTCTGGGACGGCCCGGCCGCCCCGGTTAACCGCCTGGCGCGCGGAACACCACGCGCACGGTGGTGGAAGGCGTCACGTTGACGCCCTCGGCCGGGCTTTGGAAAACCGCCACACCGCTGCCCGTGGCCTTCATGGCGAGGCCGTAGGCAGTCAGCAGCCGGTTTGCCTCGAGGATGGACAGGCCCGCCAGATCGGGCACCGCAACCTCGTAGGCGTCATCCCGAGCGTCCTTCAAATATAGCATGACCAGCGACTTGCGCGCCATATGCGCGCCCGGCGCGGGCATTTGCTCCACCACCTCGCCGCTTTCGCCGCTGACCAGACAGTCCAGATCCGCGGCTTTGAGCGCCTTTTCGGCCTGGGCAAGGGACAGGCCGGTGACGTCCGGCACGGTGGCCGGTTCTTCGGGCTCCTGCTCCGTGGTGGGCGCGTAGCCCAGGTAGCCCAGCGTCTTTTGCAGGATGTCCCTGGCAAAGGGCGCCGCTGTGATCGCGCCAAAATCGGGCCGCTTGCCCGCCTCGTCCACAATGACGATCACCGCCACCTTCGGGTCGTCCGCCGGCGCAAAGCCGAGGAACGAGCCGATGTGGGTGTCCCTGGATACCACGCCGTCCACGTAGACCTGCGCCGTGCCGGTCTTTCCGCCGACGCGGTAGCCGCCGATGCGGGCGTTTCGCCCGCCGCCCTTTTCCACCACCAGCTCCAGAAGGCGCCGCATCGTGGCGGAGGTCTCTGCGGAAATCGGGCGCTCCATCACCGTCGGCGCGCCCCGCTCCACCAGGTTTCCGCCGGCGTCCCTAATCTCTTTGACGATATAGGGTTTCATTAGGTTTCCGCCGTTGATCGCCGCGCAGGCGGCGGTCAGGAGTTGCAGCGGCGTCACCGCCACCGACTGGCCGAAACCGATGCGGGCCACATCCACCCGCTTGACCCGGGCCTCGTCGATCAGGATGCCGGTCCCCTCGCCGGGGATGTCGACGCCGGACACCATGCCCAGCCCGAACGCCTCCATATAATGATAGAAGCGCGCGATGCCCAGGCGCAGCGCCAGTTCGACAAACACCGGGTTGCAGGAATTCTGGAGGCTCTGGGCCAAGTCCTCCGCGCCGTGGGCGCTGTCCCAGCAGTGGATGCGGGAGCCGTCCACCACCACCGAGCCCGAACAGTAAAACCGATCGCCGACGCGGGTCACGCCGGCGTCCAGTGCGGAGGCGGTGGTGACGATCTTGAAGGTCGAACCCGGCTCGTAGGCGTCGGTGATCACGCGGTTGCGGAGCAGCTCGTTGAGCGCGTCCACGTCGTCCCGCGGCGGACTGTTGAGGTCAAAATCGGGCTTTGAGCACATGGCCAGGATCTCGCCGGTCGCGGGGTTCATCGCGAGAATCCGGACCGCCTTGGCGCGGTTGACGCTGATGGCTTCCCGCGCCGCCTGCTCGACAAAGCTCTGGATTGAGGCGTCCAGCGTCAGCGTCACGCTGCCGCCGTCCACCGGCGGCACGTATTCGCTCTGGCTGTAATCCAACCGTCGGCCCTTGCCGTCGATCTCCGAAAGCACGCGGCCGGCCTTTCCGGACAGGTACTTGTCCAGCGAAGCCTCAAGGCCCGCCTGACCCGTGCCGTCAATGGAGGTCAGCCCGATCAGCTGGGCGGCAAACGCGCCCATGGGGTAGTATCGCCTCGCGTCCTCCTCCAGATACAGCCCGTCCAGCGCGTTCGCGCCGGACGCAGCCTGCTGGGCGATCATCGCGCGCAGCTGCTGCGCGACGTCCCGGGAAATCTGGCGCTTGAGCACCACGCCGCCCTTGGTGCGGTCGCCCGCCTTTTTTCGGATGGCGGACTCGTCCATCTCCAGAATCGGCGCCAGGACCCGCGCAAAGGCCGCGAGATCCGACACCTGGCGCGGACTGACCGACGCAGTGTAGGCGGTGGCGCTGATGGCCAGCACCCTGCCGTTGCGATCCAAAATGGAGCCCCGCCGCGGCGCGATCACGCTTTGGCTGGTCCACTGCGTTTGCGCGCGCTGCTGAAGCTCCTCGGCTTCCAAAATCTGCAGCTTGAAAAGCTGCGCGGCCAGCGCGAAGAATAGGGCTAGAAACAGCGCCATGGACAGCGCGATTCGACGCCTTACAACCGGCCCGGTCACAACCAAGCGGCATCCTCCCCGATTCCGGTCAATCCGCGTCCGTCGCCTCCGTGCTGGTTGAGGCGGTCTGCGTCAGTGGCTCGGAACCGGACCCCATCAGCGAGACCACGCGGATCTGATCTTCCGAGGGGTAGGTCATTTCGCATTTGTTGATGGCGGTGTCCCGGATGCGGTCCAGGTTCTGCTGCATCGACAGCCGGACCTCCAGGTTTTCCTTTTCGCCGCGCAAGTCCTTGATCTCCGCCGTCAGGCTGGAAATGCGCTTGGAGGACGAGGCGATCTGCGCCAGCCGCCCCACCTGCAGGATCAGGCCCATGACGAGCACCGCGACGGTCAGGTACATCATCCAGCGGGTGACGGCCGGCCGCTCCGCGCGGCTGCGGCGGTGCGCGCGGGGTGCGCGTTCCCGGGTGCGGGTGTAGCCGGGATTGTCAAAAACGCGCGGGGCGCTTCCGGCCCGCGCCCTTTGGGGCGGACTGCCCCGGTCAAAATCGCTCCACCAATCCTCCGCGGCAATCCCGTATCCGGTGCTCGGGGCGCTCATTGGCATACGATTCAACTCTATTCCCTTCCCTTTCCGTTTAGAACAACCGTTCCCGTCGTCATGTCCTCGGCTGATAGTACTGCGCGTTGACGTATTCAAGCAGCTTTTCGCTGTCGGCCTCGGCGCTCTCGGTTTCGGCCAGATATTTGTCCTCGTCCCAGACTTCCAGGCAGGAGCCAATGCCCACGAAGCGGATCTGCTTGTCCATGCCCGTCTTGGTGCGCAGCATGGCGGGCAGGAGCACGCGGCCCTGTCCATCCAGCTCGCACCCCGGGAAGGAGTTGCCGTTGATCAGTCGCACGTAACGCATGGCGGTCACGTCGGTGGGCGGAATGCGCGCCAGATCCCGCTCAATTTCCTGCCAGCGCCAGGCGGGGTACAGCGCGATGGCGGAAAGCTGGTTGTTGAGGCCGATGGTAAAGTCCTCGCCCAGGGCCTCGCGGTACGCGGCGGGGATGGTGACGCGGCCCTTGGGGTCAATCGTATGCGAAGCGTTGCCCGCAAATGCGCTGCCCATGCCGTCACCCCCCTCTTTTCCGCTATTTTTGACCACATTATACCACAGTTTGACACGCTACGCCACTATTTGCCACGATTTTCACGCAAGTTCCTCCACCCCGGCGCCGCCGCCTAATTTGTATTGTGTTTCAAGATCCCGCACAACATGTTGTGCAATGCGCGCAAAAAGCCGCCGCGCCAGAAGGCACGGCGGCCGGTTTGCATGATAATTAACTTATTTTTTACATTTCGTCGACGACATGCAGCCGGAAGCCCAATCCGTCGCAGGAAACCTGGTGATAGGTCACGCCGTCCGCCTCGCCGCGGAAGGCGTAGGCCAGCGCGGGGCCGTGGAGATGGCCGTAGACCACGTGCTTCGCGCCGTGGGCCGCAAAGAGGCGCGCGGGCTGAGCGTCCGTCCGCCCGGGGCTGAGGGGCGGGTAATGGGCCATGCCAATGAGCGGCGCGGACTCCGACTTCTTTCGGGCATCGCCCAGGGAAAGCGCCAGCCTTTGCAGTTCGCGTTCATAGATGCGCTCATCGTCGGGGCGCGTGCCCTCACCGGGCAGCAGCCACCCCCGGGAACCCGCAAACAGCACGCCGTCCAGCCATACGCTGTCGTTCTGCACCGCGTACATGTCCTCCGGAAGGCTTGCGCGGAGCCGGCCGATGCCGCTCCACCAGTAATCGTGGTTGCCCTTGAGCAGGATCTTCCGCCCCGGGAGATCGGCCAGCGCGCGGATGTGGGGCAGCGCGTCCGGGAGAAACATCGCCCAACTCAAATCGCCGGGCAGCAGCACCACATCCTCCGGCTTCACCCGCGCAAGCCAGTCCTCCCGGATGCGCGCAAAATGGCCCGACCAATGCGGGCCAAATACATCCATGGGCTTGTCGCCGCTCGACAGGTGCAGGTCAGCGATCGCGTAAATCGTCATCGTCCTCATCGTCGGCCAGTTCGTCCAGCGAAAGATCCCCCTCTTCGATCGGATCCCCGGCGGCGAACTCGTCTTCCTCTTCATCCTCCGCGTCTTCGTCCTCTTCGTCGCCGGCAAAGGCGTCGGCGGGCATTTCGTCGTCGTCGTCGATATCGATGACGATCTCGTCCATGGTGCTGACGCTGTCGATCTCCAGCGCGGCCTCATCGGGCACCAGATCGTCCTCGGTGGCAGAGGGCGACAGCCTGCGCGCCATTTCCTTCAGACAGGAAAGGCACAGCTCGCCGCCGGGCACCACGGGATTTTCTCCGCATTCGGAGCAGAGTTCGGCAATATCGTCCTGCTCGCTGCCGCCGTGCACCTCTTTGCGACACACCGTGCACAGATCCCCTCCGTCGAGGATGTAGTTCAGTTCGCAGCGCGGGCATTTCACCAAAGCCATAGATAATCCTCCCATATCAAGCTGACTGTGCCAATGTATGAGGCGAAGGCCGTCATCTTGACAGAGTCGGGGTTTGCCGCAGCAAACGCAAGTACTATCATACACAAAAAGCGCCGCAAGGGAACCCCCCCGCGGCCAATATGGCGTAAATTCTAGATTAAATAAAGGGTATATTCCCGCCACAATGCGCAGGGCTCCCCGCCCAGCGCCCGCGCCACCGCCAGCGAAGGGGTGTTGTCCCGCGCAATGGCGCCCGTGACCACCTGCGGACCCAGGCGCGACATCAGCGCGTCCTCGAGGCACAAAAGCGCCGGACCGCGGCGAAAGGGCGGCGCGACCATGACCGTTTCCACCCGGGCCGCGCCACCCTCTTGGCGCACCAGCGCAAACCCCGCGTCCGCGCCCCGAACGGACGCGACGCAGGCCGTCCACGGGCGCAGGCGGCTCAGCGCCTCCGCAAACTCGTCAAAGGGCAGGCGCGCGGGTTCGTACAGCGCGAAAAGCGCGCGGCAGCCGGCCTTTGTAAAGCCCACCCGCCGTACCGATACGCCGTGGACGCGCCGCGCGCGGGCCGCCGCCCGGGCCACTTCCGGGCGCTCCGCCGGCGGGATGCGAAAGGCCAGGCATTCGCCCGTCACCCGGAAGCCGCTCTCCGCCAGCAGACGGCCGACGTGGGGCCTGGCCCCCGCCCCCTCCACCTTCAGCCCCGGCTCCGCGGGCCCGGAGACCCGCTCCGCCCCCAGCGCCCGGAGAAAGGCCGCGGCTTCCGCCGCCACCCGGCGCGCCGCCTCGGGATCAAACGCGCCCTCGACCGCGTCAAACCAGCCACGCGCGTCGCCCGTCAGCCGGACGTACCGCCGGTCCACGCCCACCGTCATCGAAAAAACAGGCCGCCCCTCGCGGAGGGCGACCAGACGCGCGCAGGGGCCGTTTCGCGCAAGCGGATGTCCCCCGGCGCTTTCACGCGCCACCGGGATCATCGCGCGCCCTCGCGCCACTGCGCCAGGCGCAGAAGGTCCTCCCGATAGGTTTCCGCCAGTGACCGGTTGTAGATCAGCGAGGCGGGATGGTAGATTGGATAGACGGCGCGGCCTTCGGCCTCGAGAAACCGGCCATGCACCTGTCCGATCGTCGCCTTACCGCAGAGCGCCACAAGCGCGGTGTTGCCCAGCGTGACGACGCATTCGGGCCGGACCGCCGCGATCTCCTTTTTGAGCCAGGGCAGAAAAAGCTGCACCTCCTCGCGGGTGGGGGGGCGGTTGACGGTGCGCCCCGCGGCGGACACCTTCGTCGGCCGGAACTTCACGACGTTGGTGATGTACATTTCCTCCCGCTTAAAGCCGGACAGCGCCAGAAACTCGTCCAGATTTTTGCCCGCCTTGCCCACGAAGGGGCGCCCGATCAGCGCCTCCTGCGCGCCGGGGGCTTCCCCCACCAGCATCAGCCGGGCGTTTTTCGCACCCTCGCCAAACACCAGCACCTTTTCCTCGCCCGCGTACAGTTCCCGGAAGAACTTCGCCATCTCCTGATTGAGCTTTTTCATGCTTCCTCCAACTGCCTGAGGCGCGCCTGAAGGGACTGAAAGTCGTGCCAGGCGTCGATGCGCTGCGAGGGATCGCGAAGCAGCGCCGAGGGGTGGTACGTGGGCATCATGAGCACGCCCTTGCGCTCCGTCCAGGTGCCGTGGTCGCGCCGGATGCGCACGTCGCCGCCCAGCGTGTACTTCGCGGCGGTGGCGCCCAGAAGCACCAGAATGCGCGGGCGGATGAGCTTGAACTGCATGCGCAGGTAGGGCAGACAGGCCTGGGCCTCCGCCTCGGTGGGGGTGCGGTTCCCCGGCGGGCGGCACTTGACGATGTTGGCGATGTAGACTTCGGTGCGCTCGATGCCGATCTCGTGCAGGTACCGGGTCAGAAGCTCTCCGGACGCGCCCACAAAGGGGCGGCCCAGCCGATCCTCCTGCGCGCCGGGGCCCTCACCGATCAGCATCAGCCTGGCGTTCGGGTTGCCCTCGCCCGGCACCGCGTGGGTGCGGCTCCGGCACAGGCCGCAGCGCTGGCAGGTATGCACCGCCTCAAACAGCTCCATCCATCCGTCCAAGCCGCCACCTCCCGTCGCAATATGGCATATTATAGCACAGGCGCGCAAAAAATAACAGCCGGAGCGCAAAGCTCCGGCCAAAAGGCACCCTCTACTGTCCGCCCATGGACTGGGGCTGCACGATGGCACTGACGGCCACCGTCTCCAGCGTGGCCATGGTCTGGGAAAAATCCGAGCGCAGCCATGTGAACAGCGTCGTAATCAGCGTCACGCACAGCACGATCACCACAAAGCTGCCGATGGACGCAAAAAAGTCCGCCAGGCCGTTCACCGCGCGCCACCAGGCGCGCTTGCGCCCAACCTCGCGCCGAGTCATGTATCTGGCCACCAAACCGCCTCCCTTGCGCGCCGATTCTGCCTGCTCTTATTGGACGTATGGCGTGCCCGATTGGATGCAGAATTTCCTGAAATCTCACACATAATCCCGCCAATCTGGCCCCTCGCCGGACCCAGCCAGGCGGCCCTCCCCCACGAGCCCCGGAAAGCCCTGCTGCCGGAGCGCCTCGTAGAGCACCACAGCCACCGAGTTGGAAAGATTCAGCGAACGCGCGCCCTCGCGCATCGGGATGCGCACGCACCGGTCGTACCGGGCGGCCAGCAATTCCTCCGGCAGCCCCTTCGTTTCCCGCCCAAACACCAGATAGTCGTCCGGGCCGTAGACCGCACCGCAGTAATCCCGGGGCGCCTTGGTGGTGGCAAAGTGCATCGTCGCGCCGGGATGGTCGGCGCAAAACGCCGCCCAGGACGGATGGCGCTCGACGCGGCACATGGGCCAGTAGTCAAGCCCCGCGCGCTTCAGATACCGGTCGTCCAGGCTGAAGCCCAGCGGCTCGATCAGGTGCAGCGCCGTGCCGGTGGCCGCGCATGTCCGGGCGATGTTGCCGGTATTCTGCGGGATTTCAGGGCTGACCAGCACCACGTGCATCATCTGTCGCCATCCTCGAGCACCACCTGACGGATCACCCGCCCGACGCCCGAATCGTCGTGATGGGGCGCGATCCGCCGGGCCAGCGCCTTGAGCGGCTCCACCGCGTTTTCCATCGCCACCGGATGCCCGGCGCTTTTCAGCATGTCCGTGTCGTTCAGGTTGTCGCCAAAGGCCATGATCTGGGCTTTTTTCAGCCCCAATGCCCTGGAAAGGTCCTTCAGCGCGGTGCCCTTGCCCGCGCCGGGCCGGAGGATCTCCAGATTGTCAAACCAGGAGGCGGACAGGCTTGCGTCCGTCCGCGCTGCGAGGGTTTCCCGCAGCGCCCGAAGCGGCGCAGGGTCCCGCGAGAAGGCGACAAACTTATGGACGCGGGCGAGCCCCTCCGCGAGGGTGCGCGCGGGATCGTCCACCACTTCAATCTGCGAAGGCTCCTTCTTTTCGTTCCACTGGGCGCAGTTGAGACCCCGGTCCTCGCCGCCGGCCGCGTTGCACTTGTAAAAGCGGCCCGCCGCGTAAACGACAAAGTACAGGCCGCTCGCCTTCAGGATGTCGTAGACCGTCCGGGCGCGGGCCGGGTCAAAGGGGTAATCCCGAAACATCGGGCCGTTCGGCGTGAGGTCCACCCGGGCGCCATTGGAGGAGATGATGGGGCTGGAAAGGCCCGTCTCCAGCGCCATCCTGCGCAGCGACTCAAAGCTGCGGCCGCTGGCAAATACCGTCCGGATGCCCCGGGCTTCGCAGGCGCGCAGCGCCCGCGCGTTTTCGTCGGATATGCGTTTTTCGCTGTCGAGCAGCGTGCCGTCCAGATCCATCGCGATGAGCCGGATGTCCAAGGCATTTCCCCCGAATCTTGCGTATCGTTAGAGAACCGACCTTCCCCACGAGAACGCGCTGGCGTAGTAGCCGGTCAGCGTGCTGATGACCACCCTGCCCTGCCCGCTGGATGCGTGGATGAAGGAACCGCCGCCCAGGTAGATGCCCACATGGTCCACCAGGTCGCCGTCGGCAACCGTGTTGAAGCACACGATGTCGCCGCGCTCAAGTTCACTGCGGGAAACCTTGCGGCCGTATTTGTAGCCAATCTGGTAGGCCGAGTGGGGCAGCGAAACGCCCACCGCCTCGTAGGCGACCATCATCAGCCCGGAGCAGTCGTAGCTGCTGGGACCCACCGCGCCAAATACGTAGGGCTTGCCCAGCTTGGCTTTGGCGATTGAGATCACCTTGTCGGCCTTGGAGGCAGACTTCGACGGCTTGGGCGTGGGTTTGGGCGTGGGCTTGGGCGTCGCGGACGGCTTGGGCGTGGCCGTCGCTTCGGGCTTCTTGGGCGCGGGCGTCGCCTTGGACGCGGCTGCGGACAGCACGCGCTCGGTGGCCTTGGGCGCCTTGGCGGAGTACAGACTCCGAAGCGTCGCCGGCCCGGCCGCGCCGTCCTGCACCAGGTCCGCCGCAATCTGGTAGGCCCGGACCGCCGTTACGGTGGCGTCCTCATATCGCCCGTTGACCTTCACGCGGTAGTACCCCTTGGCCCTGAGCCGCGTCTGCAGCCGCTTAACGTCCGTCCCCTTGGCACCCGGCTTCAGCGAGGCGCTCAATATGCCGGACGGCTTGGCGCCGGCGGAGTACAGCTTTGTCTGGGTATCGCCATCGGCAATGCCGGTGCCCTTGAGGCCACTGGCCGCCTGAAACAGCTTGACCGCCGAGGCCGTCGTGGACGCATAGCGCCCGTCGGGCACGATGTCCAGGTAGCCCAGTTCCTCCAGGCGCTTCTGCAGCTTCAGCACCGACGCGCCGGAGGCGCGGGTTTTGAGCGTTTTGTAGGTTTCTGCGGCCGGGGCGGGCTTGGCCGCGACGGCGGCAAACGCCTTTTTCAGCATAAAGCCGGTGGTGCCGGACTTTGAAACCTTGTACCAGCTGCCCTTTTCGTCCAACACCGTGACCTTGGTGCCCGCAGACACCTTTTTGTAGGCGGAGCCCTGGCTGGCTTTGGCAAAGAGCTTTGCGGCCACGGTGGTGGTCATCGCCTTTTCAGCGGCTTCGACGGTCTTGGCCTCGGTTTTTTCCAGCGCGCGCTTCGGAATAAAACCCTCCGAGCCCTCGCGCCGCACCTTGGCCCAATCGCCCTTGACCGCGATCACATCCACATAATCGCCCGCGCTCAGCTTGCCGATTTGCTTTGAGCCGGCATCCGCCACCCTGTAAACGGCCGTGGTCGCGTACACCTTTTTCTGCGCCTTGGCGGCGGAAAGGCTGAGGCTTGAGGTCAAAAGATAGCCGGTCTTTCCATTGTAGCGCACCTTCGCCACGCTTCCCCTGACCGCCGTGACGCTGACGCGCGCGCCCTTTTTCAGCGTAAACACCGCCTTGCCGCCACCGCTCGCAGAGGAGCGGGCGGTGGCGCTCGAAACCCTCACCAGCGCGTCCCGGGCCGCAAACGCGCCGTCCAGCGGCGCGGCCAGCAGCAAAACCGCCGCCAACAGCGCGCAAAATGGCTTCAGAATTGCGACCCAGTCTTTCATGCATCAACCTCCGCAATTTTTCGGGCCACGCCCGGGATGCGGAGATTATACCACACTTCTACACAGAATAGCAATACTACGCAACAGTTTTGTAACAAATCCTGTTTTTTCCAGCGCCTACGGCGCGGGCGGGATGGCTTCCCGGGCGGAGGGCGACAGGTCGACAAACCAGGTGAGCTCGCCGCGCCAGCCCAGCTGCACCGTGCCCAGGGCGCCGTTTCGCTGCTTGGCGATGATGATTTCGGCGATATTCTTGAACTCGGTTTCCTTGTCGTAGTAGTCCTCCCGGTGGATGAACATGACCACGTCGGCATCCTGCTCGATGGCGCCGGAATCGCGGATATCGGAGAGCACCGGCCGGTGGTTGGCCCGGCCCGTGAGGGCGCGGGAGAGCTGTGAGAGCGCGACCACCGGCACGCGCAGCTCCTGGGCGAGCCCTTTGAGCGCGCGGGAAATGGAGCTGACCTCCTCCTGACGGCTGCCAAAGGAGCCTGCGCCGCTCATCAGCTGCAGGTAGTCGATCATGATCAGGTCCAGCCCGTGCTCCATCTGAAGCCGTCGGGCCTTGGAGCGGATCTCCGGCACGGTGATGCCGCTGGTGGCATCCACGTGAATGGACGCCTGGCCGATGACGCCCATGGCCTCGCAAAGGCGCAGCCATTCGTCGTCCGAGAGGGCGCCTCGCCGGACGTTCTGCATGTCCACGCGGGCCTCGGTGCACATCATGCGCATGGCCAGCTGCTCCGCGGGCATCTCCAGCGAAAAGACCGCCGCCTTCTTGCCGGCGCGGATGGTCGCGTTTTCCACGATGTTCATGCCAAAGCTGGTCTTGCCCATGGAGGGCCGCGCGGCGATCAGCACCAGTTCGCCCGGGTGCAGCCCGGTGAGCAGGTCGTCCAGCTCCCGGTAGCCCGTGGGCACGCCCTCGATGCGGCCCTTGTTTTTGACCAGGCGGTCAATCTGCTCGTAGGTGCGGATGAGGATCGGCTGGATGGGCTGGAGCATCTCGCCGCCGCGGCGCATCGAGATGTCGTAGATCAGCTTTTCGGAGGCGGCGAGAATGTCGCTCGTCTCGCGCTCGCCGGCATAGCTCATCTGGGAGATCTGGCCGGAGGCGGAGATGAGCCGCCGGAGCGTGGACTTCTCGTCGACAATGCGCACGTAGGCCGCCACATTGGCGGCCGACGGCACAAAGCGGGACAGTTCCAAAAGGTAATTCAGCCCGCCCACGCCCTCCAGCCGGCCGCGGCGGGAAAGCTCCTCGTCCACGGTCACCAGGTCCACCTTTCTGGATTGGTTGGCCAGGTGGCACATGGCGGAGAAGATTTCCCGGTGGGCCGGGTCGTAAAAATCGTCCGGCGTCAGCATTTCCTGCGCCAGCAGCACCGCCTCGTGGGCCAGCAGCATGCTGCCCAGCACCGATCGCTCCGCGTCGGCGTGGTGCGGGGGAATCCGGTCCGTCATTTGCTGTTCCATGGCGCGCTACTTCGCCTTGTCCTTGCCCTCGGCCACGACGTTGAGCAGCATACGGGTTACGACGCCGGCGATCAGGCGCACGGTGAAGGTGGTCTGCCCCGCCGAACGGATGGGCTCCTCCAGTTCGATCTTGCGCCGGTCCACGTCCACGCCATGCTGTTCCTTCAGCGCGTCGGCGATCTCCGCCGCGGTGATGGCGCCGTAGAGCTTGCCGCCCTCCCCCGCCTTGGCCTTGACGATCACCAGCTTGCCCTTGAGCGCCCGGGCCTTCTGCTCGGCCTCGGCCTTTTTCACATCCTCGCGGTGCTGCTGGGCTTCCTTGGCCTTTCCGATGGCGTTGAGCGCCTCTGCGGTCGCCTCGCGGGCCAGCTTTCTGGGCAGCAGGTAATTCCTGGCAAAGCCGTCGGAGACCTCGAGAATCTGATCCTTTCTTCCGGTTCCCTTGACGTCCTGAAGCAATATGACCTTCACGCTACTCGTCCCCCTTGCCGTCCGTTCGTTTTCGGATCTTTTTGGTTATGAGCCCCTCGGCGCCGAACAGCGCGGAATACGCCCCCACAAAGGGCATCAGCTGCTGGCCGATCACAACCGCCAGCACGGCGATCGCCGCGCGCCGTCCGGGGCTCACGCCCACGGCCTTGAGCCTGCGGTCGACGACCCCGAGCGCCTGCACGGTGAAGAGCAGCCCCATCAGATTCAGCATCGCCAGATACGCCGATTCCGCACCGGGAACGCCCGCGCGGTCCAGCACAAAGCAGGTGAGTGTCAGCGCCGGCGGGCCGATGACGAGGTTTGCGCCGAGGCGCCATCCCTCGGGCTTCACAAAGGGCACCAAAGGCTCGTCGCCCCGGCGCACGCGCACCCAGGCGGAGAGCGCGTAGGACGCGGCGCCCGTGGCCGCGCCCGAGGTAATCACGTAGGCGGGCAGCGACAGCTTGAGCCCGCTGTTCAGCGTGCTGAAGAACTGGTCGACCAGGCTCTTCACCTGTGCGCCGGTCATAAGGCCGCGGGCAAAGTCGATGCCGGTGTTGGCGCCGAAGGCGCCCGCCTGCCCCAGCATCGACAGAAAGTACCGCTGCACGACCAGCGGAAGGTCTTCAAGCATCGCCCGCATGGACCCGGTCATCACGTCCACCAGGTTCTGCCGGTAGAAGAGCCATGCCGCCGCCGTCAGGATAAAAAGCGCCGCCCATTGGAGCGCCACCGATTCGCCCACCGCGCGGAAAAAGGGCCGCCTTCGCGACGTCAGCGCCGCCGCAAAAAGGCCCGGCAGCGAGATCATGAGAAGCCCCGCCGCAAAGCCGCCGCCAAAGAGCCAGTATCCCGTCGCCGCCACCACCGCCGCCGAAAAGGCCGCCGCGGGCCAGCCCGCCCACACCCACAGAAACGCAAAGATGACCGGGAAAGGCAGAAACCAGATGGAAACCGTCAAAAGCAGCGGCAGCATCAGGCCGCAGGCGGCGCCGATGGCAAAGCCCGCGATCAGCCGCCCCCTGGAAAAGTTTTGCACAAAAACCTCCGGCGATCCACTATGGTACGCTTCAGTATACCATAAAACGGCCCCCCGCGCATCATGAAATTTCCGCGCGGGAGGCCGCTCTGCCGTCACAGGGCCGCCAAAATGCGCTTTGTCATCTCGCGGCAGCCGATGTACGCGCCGCCGGCGGCAATGTCCCGGGTGCGGCAGCCCGCCTCAAGGGCCCTTTCCACGGCGGCCTCCACCGCGTCGGCCTCAGCCGCAAGATCGAAGGACATGCGCAGCATCATGGCCGCGGACAGGATTGTGGCGATGGGGTTGGCCAGGCCCTGCCCGGCGATGTCGGGCGCGGAGCCGTGGATGGGCTCATACATGCCCCGCGTGCCGTCGCCCAGGGACGCCGACGCGAGCAGGCCGATGGAGCCGGTCAGCTGCGACGCCTCGTCGGACAGGATATCGCCGAACATGTTGCCGGTGAGGATCACGTCAAACTGCGACGGACGGGCGATCAGCTGCATGGCGGCGTTGTCCACCAGCATGTCGCGCAGCTCCACGTCCGGGTAGTCCGCCGCCACGCGGTGCACCGTTTCGCGCCACAGCCGGGACGATTCCAGCACGTTGGCCTTGTCGATGCTGGTGACCAGGCCACGCCGCTTCCGCGCGGCCTCAAAGGCAATGCGGGCAATGCGCTCGACCTCCCCCGCGCCGTAGGATTCGGTGTCGTAGGCGGTCTCGCCGAAGGGGCCTTCGGTGCGCCCGCTCCTGCCAAAGTACATGCCGCCGGTCAGCTCGCGGACGATCAGCATGTCAAAGCCTTCCTCCGCGGTGGCCTCCCGCAGCGGGCAGGCGGCCTTCAACACCGGCATCAGCCGCGCGGGGCGGAGGTTCGCGTAGAGGTTCATCGCCTTGCGGATGCCCAAAAGCGCCCGCTCCGGCCGCAAATGCCCCGGAAGGCCCTCCCACTTGGGCCCGCCCACCGCGCCCAGAAGCACGCTGTCGCTTTCAAGGCAGGCGTCGAGGGTGGCCCGGGGCAGCGGCTCGCCGGTTTCGTCGATGGCGCTGCCTCCGGCGGCCAGCGTGTCCACCTGAAACTCATGGCCGTAGCGCTCCCCCACCGCCTTCAGCACCTCGAGGGCGGCGGATACGATCTCCGGGCCGATGCCATCCCCGGGGACGGCCGCAATTCTGAACTTCATAGCAATCCGCCTTTCATCGCGCTCATCAGGCCGCCGGCTTCGATGATCCTCTGAAGGAATTCCGGAAACGCCGGAAAATGCACGGTCTGCCCGGTGGTGAGGTTTTTCAAAACGCCGCCGCCCAGGTCAATCGACACCTCGTCGCCGGTATTGATTTCGGCGTCGGTTTCCACGATGGGCAGGCCGATGTTGATGGCGTTGCGGTAGAAGATGCGCGCAAAGCTCCTGGCCACCACGCAGGAAACGCCCGCGTGCTTGATCGCCAGCGGCGCGTGCTCGCGGGAGGAGCCGCAGCCGAAGTTGGTCCCCCCCACCAGGATGCCGTTCGGCGGCAGCTTTTTCAGAAAGTCCCTGTCCAGATCCTCCATGCAGTGGGCGGCCAGCTCCTGGGGATCGGAGGTGGTAAGGTAGCGGGCCGGGATGATGACGTCGGTATCGATGTTGTCGCCGTAGCGGATGGCTTTTGCCTGAATGGTCATACTGTTCTCCTTTCCGCCTTACGGCAGTTCGTCCGGCGCGGCGATCCGGCCGAGGACCGCCGAGGCGGCGGCCACCCAGGGCCCCGCCAGGTAGACCTCGCTCTCCGGATGGCCCATGCGGCCCACAAAGTTGCGGTTGGTGGTGGCGACGCATTTTTCGCCCTTGGCCAGGATGCCCATGTGTCCGCCCAGGCAGGGCCCGCAGGTGGGTGTGGACACGGCGCAGCCGGCGTCGAGGAAGATGTCAAAGTAGCCCGCCTTCATCGCGTCGCGGTAGATCTTCTGAGTGGCGGGGATGATGATGGCGCGCACACCTTTCGCCACCCTGCGGCCCCTGAGCACCTCCGCGGCGGCGGCCAGGTCCGACAGCCTGCCGTTGGTGCAGGATCCCACCACCACCTGATCGATGGGCACATCGCCGTATTCGTCCCGCTTTTTCACGTTCTCCGGCAGGTGCGGGAACGCCACCAGCGGCGTGAGCGTTGAAAGATCCACTTCGATCTCCCGGGCGTAGGGGGCGTCCGGGTCCGCGGAAAACACCTTCGGTTCCTTCGCACCGTGGGCCTTCAGGTATTCGAGGGTGACTCCGTCCACCGGGAAGATTCCGTTTTTGCCGCCGGCCTCAATGGCCATGTTGCACACGCAGAGGCGGTCGTCCATGGTCAGCGCGGCGACGCCGGGGCCGGTGAACTCCAGCGACTGGTACAGCGCGCCGTCCACGCCGATCATCCCTATAATATGTAGGATTACGTCCTTTCCGCCCACGTACCGGGGCGGCGCGCCCGTCAGCGTCACGCGGATGGCCTCCGGCACGCGCAGCCAGACTTTGCCGGTGGCCATGCCCGCGGCCATGTCGGTGGAGCCGACGCCGGTGGAAAATGCGCCCAGCGCGCCGTAGGTACAGGTGTGGCTGTCGGCGCCGATCACCAGATCGCCGGCGGTGACCAGCCCCTTTTCCGGCAGGAGCGCATGCTCCACGCCCATTTCGCCCACGTCAAAGAAGTTGGCGATGCCGTGCTTCCCGGCGAAGGTGCGCACCTTTTTGGACTGCTCCGCCGCCTTGATGTCCTTGTTGGGCGCGAAGTGGTCCAGCACCAGCGAGATGCGGTCCTCGCAAAACACGCAGTCGCAGCCGGCCTTTTCAAATTCGTTGATGGCGACGGGGGAAGTGATGTCGTTGCCCAGCACCATGTCCACGTCGGCCAGCACGATCTCGCCGGCGGTTACGGTATCCCTGCCGCAGTGGGCGGCCAGGATCTTCTGCGTCATCGTCATGCCCATGAATCAGCCTTCCTTTCGGTTTGCGCCGGGCGCCCTCGCGGCGTCCCATCGGTGCAGAATGTACTCAATGGAGTCCGCCAGTGCCTGCCAGCTGGCCGCGATGATGTCGTTGTCCACGCCCACGGTGGTCCAGACGGTCTTGCCATCAGTGCTCTCGATCAGCACGCGCACCACGGCCGCGGTGGATTTCTCCCCCGACAGCACGCGCACCTTGTAGTCGGTCAGGCGCACGCGGGAGAGATCCGGGTAAAACACGGTGAGCGCCTTCCGAAGGGCGGTGTCCAGCGCGTGCACGGGGCCGTTGCCCATGGCGGCGGTGGTCTCCTTGCGGTCGTCCACCTCGACGGACAGCACCGCGAAGGCGCTCTTTTCCGCGTCCGGCGGCGGAAACTCGCCATTGGTCCGGTACATGCTCAGGTGGAAGTGGGGGGTGAAACGCCCCAGGCATTGCAGGATCAGAAGCTCGAAGCTGGCGTCCGCCGCCTCGAACTGATAGCCCCTGTGCTCCAGGTCCTTGAGCTTGTCCACGATCAGCCGCGTCTGGGGTGAATCCTTGGTGAGCTCCGGCGCGATGTGGGCGAACTTCGCCAGCACGGTGTTGCGGCCGGAGACCTCGCTCATCAGGAAGCGGCGGTGGTTGCCGACAGACTCCGGGGCCACGTGCTCAAAGGACCTGGTCTCCTTCAGCACGCCGTCGATGTGCATGCCGCCCTTGTGGGCAAAGGCGCTGGCGCCCACGTAGGGCTTGTTGCCCGGCATGGCCATGTTGGCGATGTCGCCAAGGCGCATGGCCGTGGCGGCGAGGCGGGTCAGGTCCGGCACGCAGGCGCAGCCCATCTTCAGCTGCAGGTTGGGAATCACCACGCTGAGATCGGCGTTGCCGCAGCGCTCGCCGATGCCGTTGAAGGTGCCCTGCACATGGGTCGCGCCCGCCTCCACCGCCAGCATGGTGGAGGCCACCGCGCAGCCGATGTCGTTGTGGCAGTGGATGCCGATGCGCTTGTCCGGGTGCCGCTGAGCCGCCTCAAGGGTCGCCTCGCGCACGACGGACGGCGGCGTGCCGCCATTGGTATCGCAAAGACACAGTACGTCCGCCCCGGCGGCGGCCGCCGCGTCCAGCACCCGGAGGGCATAATCCCCCCCTGTGCGGCGGCCGTCGAAGTAGTGTTCGGCGTCAAAGACGACCTCGATCCCCCGCTTCTTGAAGAAGTCGCAGGTCTCGAACACCAGGTCCAGGTTCTCCTCCAGCGAAACGCCGAGGATGCGCAGCGCGTGCATGTCCCAGGATTTTCCGAAGATGGCGACGGTGGGCGCATCCGCGGACAGGAGCGACAGGACGTTTGCGTCCTTCTCCACGGCGACACCCTTTCGGTGGGTGCTGCCAAAGGCGCACAGCTTTGCGTTTTGCAGGCGCATGCCGCCCACGCGGCGGAAAAATTCGATGTCCTTGGGGTTTGAGCCGGGGTTGCCCGCCTCGATGTAGGCGACGCCGAACTCATCCAGCGCGCTCACAATATCCAGCTTATCCTGCACCGAAAAGGAAATGCCCTCGCTCTGCGCGCCGTCGCGCAGCGTGCTGTCAAATACTTCCAGTCCCACGGATTCACCTCCCCGCGCCCGTTATATGAGCTTATTCATGCCCGCCACATAGGCCAGAATGGAGGCCTCGATGACGTCGGTGGAGAGCCCCCGGCCCACCACGGAGCGGTCGCCGCACTGGATGCGCACCATCGCCTCGCCCTGGGCGTCTTTGCCTTCGGACACGGTGTGGATGGCGTAGTCGTCCAGGAAGTGGGGCTGGTCGAACCGCATGATCTTATCCACGGCGTTGAAGGCGGCGTCGATGGGGCCGTCGCCCAGGCACACCTCCTCGATCAGCTCGTCGCCGCGCTTCAAGCGCACCACCGCGCTGGAGGACACGTAGTTGCCGGAGTTGACCGTGAAGCGGTCGAGGGCGTAGACCCCCTGAGCCTGCACGATCTTGTGGCTGACCAGCGCCAGAAGGTCCATGTCGTTGATGTTCTGCTTTTTGTCGGCCAGCACCTTGAAGCGGTCGAACAGGTCGTTCAGCTCCTCCTGAGACAGGGCGTAGCCCAGCTCGGAGAGCCGGGTTTCCACCGCGTGGCGGCCGGAGTGCTTGCCCAGCACCATCTTGTTCTGAACGAGCCCCACGGACTGGGGCGTCATGATCTCATAGGTGGCGCGGTTGGCCAGCACGCCGTGCTGGTGGATGCCCGCCTCGTGGGCGAAGGCGTTGCCGCCCACGATGGCCTTGTTGATGGGCGCGACCAGGCCCAGGACGTTGTAGACCAGGCGGCTGGTGGCGTAGATCCGGGTGGTGTCCAGCCCGATGCCCACCGGGTAGCGGTCGGGTCGTGTGTGGACGGACATGGCGATCTCCTCCAGCGCCGCGTTGCCCGCGCGCTCGCCGATGCCGTTCACCGTGCCCTCCACCTGGGTGGCTCCCGCGGCCACGGAGGCCAGCGAATTGGCCACCGCCATGCCCAGGTCGTTGTGGCAGTGGACGGAGAGCGCCACGCCCTCGATGCCGGGCACGTTGGCCTTCAGATAGGCGATGATTTCCGCCATCTCGGCGGGGGTGGCGTAGCCCACGGTGTCGGGGATGTTGATGGTGGTGGCGCCGGCGCGGATGGCCGTCTCCACGGCCCTGGCCAGGAAGGCCGGCTCGCTTCGGGTGGCATCCTCGGCGGAGAACTCCACGTCCGGGCATTTCGCCGCCGCGTAGGCCACCATCTCCGCGATGATCGCGAGCACTTCCTCGGGCGTCTTTTTGAGCTTGAACTCCATGTGCACCGGGGAGGTGGCGAGAAATACGTGGATGCGGGGATGGACGGCGTCCTTCAGCGCGTCCCAGGCGGCGTCGATGTCCTTTTTCGTGGCGCGGGCCAGGCCCGCCACGGCGGCGCGCCTGAGCGTGCCCGCGATCTTCTGCACGGATTCAAAGTCGCCCGGCGAGATCACCGGAAACCCGGCTTCAATCACGTCCACGCCCAGCTTTTCCAGCGCGCGGGCAATCTCCAGCTTTTCACTCAGCGACATGCTGCATCCGGGGGCCTGTTCGCCATCCCGCAGGGTGGTATCAAAAATGGTCAAATTCCGTTTCATGGGGGGATTCACCCTCCTATACCGATAATATTCCGCCCTTGTCGGCCGATTGGGCCAGCGCGGCGTAGCGCTTGAGGTATCCGGTCAGCGCGGGTTTCGAGAGGGGCTTCCACGCGGCGCGGCGCGCGGCCAGCTCCGCCTCCGGCACCGATAGGCATAGTCGCCTGCCGGGGATGTCGATCTCGATTTCGTCGCCTTCCCGGACCAGCGCGATGGTTCCGCCGGCGGCGGCCTCGGGCGAAACGTGGCCGATGGCCGCGCCGCGGGTGGCGCCGGAGAACCGTCCGTCGGTAATGAGGGCCACCTGCTCGCCCAGGCCCATGCCCACGATGGCGGAGGTGGGCGAGAGCATCTCCCGCATGCCGGGGCCGCCCCTGGGGCCTTCGTAGCGGATGACCACCACGTCGCCGGGATGGATGCGCCCGCCGTAGATGGCGTCGATGGCCTCCTCCTCGCTTTCAAACACGCGGGCGGGCCCCTTGTGGGTGAGCATCTTCGGGGAAACCGCGCTCTGCTTCACCACGGAACCGTTCTGCGCCAAATTGCCGTAGAGCACCGCCAGACCGCCTGTGGCCTGATAGGGGGCGCTCATGGGCCGGATGACTTCTGGGTTTTTGTTGGCGACGCCCGCGAGGCTCTCGGCGAAGGTCTTTCCGGAGACGTTTCGCGCGCTGCCGTCGATGAGATCGGCCGCAAGCAGCTGCGCCATCACGGCCTCGACGCCACCCGCGGCGTAAAGATCCTGCATGTGGTGGCGGCCCGCCGGCGCCAGATGGCACAGGTTGGGCGTTCTGGCGCTGGCCTCGTTGATCATCCGGAGGTCGAAATCCACCCCCGCCTCCGAACAGATGGCCGCCAGGTGCAGCGCGGAGTTGGTGGAGCAGCCCAGCGCCATGTCCACCGCCAGCGCGTTTTTCACGGCCTTTTCGGTCAGAATATCGCGGGCGCGGAGGTTCTTTTTGAAAAGCGCCATCACCTGCTCGCCGCTCTCCTTGGCAAAGCGGATGCGCCGCGCGTACACGGCGGGGATGGTGCCGTTTCCGGGCAGCGCCAGGCCCAGCGCTTCGGTGAGACAGTTCATGGAATTGGCGGTAAACATGCCGGAGCAGGAACCGCAGCCGGGGCAGGCGCACTCCTCCACCTCGCACAGTTCCGCCTCGCCGATGGCGCCGGCCTTGAGGGCGCCCACGGCCTCAAAGACGCTGTTGAGGTCCATGGGGCCGTCCTTCCCCTCCAGCGACAGCATCGGCCCGCCGGACACGAAAATGCAGGGCAGGTTCAGCCGCGCCGCCGCCATCAGCATGCCGGGCACGATCTTGTCGCAGTTGGGGATGAACACCATGGCGTCAAAGGCGTGGGCCCGGGCCATGCACTCCACCGAGTCCGCGATGAGCTCGCGGGTGCACAGCGAGTACTTCATGCCCTCGTGGCCCATGGCGATGCCGTCGCACACGCCGATCACGTTGAATTCCAGCGGCGTACCGCCGGCCGCGAGCACGCCATCCTTGACGGCCCGGGCGATCTGATTCAGGTGCGCGTGGCCGGGCACCACCTCGTTGAAGGAGTTGGCGATGCCGATGATGGGCCGCGCGATCTGGGCGTCGGTGAGGCCGCAGGCCTTGAGCAGCGACCTGTGGGGCGCGCGCTCGGCGCCCAGCTTGATCCGGTCTGAGTTCATGGCGCTACTCCCCTTTTTTACGGTCCGGATTCCAGCTCATCTTGGAACGCAGCGACTTACCCGTGGACTCCACCAGGCTCTCCCGCGCGATGCGGCGCATGGCGTTGAAGTTGGGGCGGTTGGCCTGGTTTTCCAAAATCCAGTTGCGGGCAAAGGTGCCGTCCTGGATCTCGGAAAGCACTTTCTTCATTTCATTTTTGGTTTCCTCGGTGATGATGCGCTTGCCGGTCACGTAGTCGCCGTACTCGGCGGTGTCGGAGATGGAGTAGCGCATGAACTCCAGGCCGCCGGCCACCACCAGATCGATGATCAGCTTCATCTCGTGGACGCACTCAAAGTAGGCGCTCTCCGGCTGGTAGCCCGCCTCCACCAGGGTGTCAAACCCGGCCTTCATCAGCGCGCTGACGCCGCCGCAGAGCACCGCCTGCTCGCCGAAGAGGTCGGTTTCGGTTTCTTCTTTA
Organism: Christensenellales bacterium; assembly: GCA_040768845.1. Taxonomy (GTDB): domain Bacteria; phylum Bacillota; class Clostridia; order Christensenellales; family Aristaeellaceae; genus JAEZHK01. Next base: position 90,826 of record JAXGME010000007.1, read on the forward strand.
AAGGTGGTTTCCAGGATGCCCGCCCGGGCGCCGCCAATGCCCGCAGCGTAGCAAAGCGCCAAGCCCTTGGCGTTGCCGCTGGCGTCCTGCTGCACCGCGATCAGATCCGGCACGCCCTTGCCCTCCAGGTACTGGCTGCGCACGGTGTGGCCGGGGCCCTTGGGCGCGATCATGATCACGTCCACGTCCTTGGGCGGCACGATCTGGCCGAAGTGGATGTTGAAGCCGTGGGCGAAGGCCAGCGCCATGCCGGGGCGAAGGTTGGGCGCGATGTCTTTTTTGTAGAGCGCCGCCTGCTTTTCATCGTTGACGAGGATCATCACCAGGTCCGCCGCCTTGACCGCTTCCGCCGTGGTGGTGGCCTTCAGCCCCGCCGCCCGGGCCTTTTCCAGCGACGGAGAGCCCTCGTACAGGCCCACCACCACGTCGTAGCCGCTGTCGTTCAGGTTGAGCGCGTGGGCGTGGCCCTGGCTCCCGTACCCGATCACCGCCACCGTCTTGCCCTTGAGCAGGGAAGTATCGCAGTCCGCCTCGTAATACAGCTTCGCCATGATTCAACACTCCTTTATTTTATTCCCGGGTGAGTATGTAATCGCTCCGTCCGATGGCCGTCATGCCGGTCCGGCAGAGCTCGGTTACCCGATAGGGCTCAAGGAAGTTCAGAAACGCGTCGATTTTGGATTTTTCGCCGGTCAGTTCCACGATCATCGAATCCTGCGCCAGGTCCACCACCTTGGCGCGGAACACGCCCACCGCCTCCTGGATGTGGCTGCGCTCCTCGTGGTTGGCGCTGATCTTGATGAGCATCAGTTCGCGCACCACGGTGCGCTCCGGGTCCATCACCTTGACCACCAGCACATCGTGGAGCTTTTCCAGCTGGTGCACGATCTGCTCCTTGAGGTAATCGTCCCCGGTGGCGGAAATCGTAATGCGGGACACCTTGGGATCGTGGGTCTCCGCGACGGACAGGCTGTCGATGTTGAAGCTGCGGCGGGCAAACAACCCCGACACGCGGGTCAGGACGCCGGCTTCGTTGCGGACAAGCACCGAGAGGATGAATTTTTCCACGGCCATGGCGCGCGCCTCCTTCAGCTGAGTATAATCTCGTCGATGGTGCCGCCCGGCGGGATCATCGGCAGCACCCGTTCGTCCGGGTCGATGGCCGCGTCCACCAGCACGGGGCCGTCGGCGGAAAGGGCCTCGTCCAGCACCGCGTCCAACTGTCCGAGCTCCGGAAGGCGCAGGCCCCGGGCGCCGAAGGCCTCCGCCAGCAGGGCGTAGTCGGTCTTCCGGTTCAGCGTGGTCTGGGAATAGCGCTCGTCAAAGAAGATCTTCTGCCATTGCCGCACCATGCCCAGGGCGTTGTTGTTGAGGAGCACAATGGTCAGCGGCAGGCGGTTGGTGACGGCGGTGGCCAGCTCGTTGAGGTTCATGTGGAAGCTGCCGTCGGAGGTAAACAGCACCGTCCGCTTCCGGCCGGAGCCGATGCACGCGCCGATGGCCGCGCCCATGCCAAAGCCCATGGTGCCGAGGCCCCCGGAAGTGATGAACGTGCGGGGGCGCCCAAACGAGAAGTACTGGGCGGCCCACATCTGGTGCTGGCCCACGTCGGTGGCGACGATGGCGTCCTCGGGGGTCTTTTTGCGGACGGCCTCGATGAGGACCTGGGGATTCAGCCGGTCGCGCCCCATGTCCAGGCGGCTGTCGGGATCGGCCTGCAACTCGCGCACGCGGGCAAGCCAGCCGTTCTCGCGCCGGGAGATGTCCGCCTCCAGCAGCTTTTGCAGCACCTGCCGGACGTCGCCGATGAGCGCGGCGTAGGCGGGGATGTTCTTGCCGATCTCGGCGGGGTCGATGTCGATGTGCAGCACCCTGCGTCCCTTGGAGAAGGCGGCCTGATTGCCGATGGCGCGGTCGGAAAAGCGGGTGCCCACGCCGATGATGAGGTCGGCCTCATACATGGCCCGGGAGGCGGCGTACTGGCCGTGCATGCCCGTCATGCCCAGAAACAGCGGATAATCCCTCGGCACGGCGGTCAGCCCCATGATGCTGGTGCCGATGGGCGCGTGGAGCCGCCGGGACAGCTCCAGCAGTTCCTCGGTGGCGTCCGCGATCACCGCGCCGCCGCCCGCGTAGAGGAAAGGGCGCTCGGCCCCGCGGATGAGCCGGACGGCCTCGTCAAAGTCCGCCCGACGGATCTCGGGCGCGGCCGGCGCCGGGGCGGTTGCCGCGGGTTCGTAATCCCACCGGGCCAGCTGCACATCCTTGGGGATGTCGATCAGAACCGGGCCCGGGCGGCCGCCGCGGGCGATATGAAAGGCTTCGCGCACGGTATCGGCCAGCCTGCGCACGTCCTTGACGATGTAGTTGTGCTTGGTGATGGGCATGGTGACGCCGGTGATGTCCACCTCCTGAAAGCCGTCGCGGCCGATGGACGTGGAAGGCACGTTGCCGGTGATGGCCACCAGCGGCGTGGAGTCCAGGTGCGCCGTGGCGATGCCGGTCACGAGGTTCGTCGCGCCGGGACCGGAGGTGGCGATCACCACGCCCACCTTGCCGGTGGCGCGGGCATAGCCGTCCGCGGCGTGGCAGGCGCCCTGCTCGTGGCAGGTGATATAATGGGTGATCCGGTCAGCGTTTTTGTAAAGCTCGTCGTAGATGTTCAGCACAAAGCCGCCCGGATATCCGAAGACGGCGTCGACGCCCTGCTCGGCCAGCGTCTCAATGAGAATCTGCGCGCCTGTCATCTGCATAATATTCCCTCCCGCGTATATTTGGCATCGTCCCTCGGCCGATCCGGGACGACACAGCGGGGCCGCCTTCTTCGCGTGCCGCTCATTTGGATGCCTCCTTTGCCGCGCCCCTTCGCGCGTCCGTTTCATGGCCCCGTCGCTATGAAAAATCCCCTGCCGGTGCTGTTGCACTCTGGCAGGGGATCAAGCGAACCGCTTGTATGGCCCTATTGGCCGCCCTGTTCCGCGCGTACAACAACCCGATCCCCGGCTTCGACTAGTACAAGTACGATGCCGGCGATAATAATCAGGATGTTGACGATGGCGAAAAGGTTCTGCATGATGACGCTCCCGATTGAATTTTCATCAATATACCACCGGGTTTGCCCGCTGTCAAGCGGTTTTCCGATCTTTCACAGGATTTTACCAATTTAGCGCGGCAGCGAGCAAAACCCCCATCAAGGCTCACAGGGGGCGGTACATGGGCACGATGTCCTCGTATTTTCCGTTCATCCGGAAGCCGCCGGGGATCACGCCCAGGCGGGAAAAGCCCAGCTTTTCATATAGCCGCAGCGCGGCCGCGTTGGTTTTGACCACGGCGTTGAACTGCATGATGCGAAAGCCCATGTCCCTCGCGGTTTCCATTGAGTGGCGCACCAGCGCCTCACCCGCGCCCATGCCCCGGGCCGCCGCGTCCACCGCATAGCTGCAGTTGGCGATGTGGGCGCAGCGCCCCACGCTGTTGGGGTGCAGAATATACAGCCCGACCGGCGCGCCGCCGGCTGAAGCGACGCCGCAAAAATGCTGCGCGGCGAAAAACGCCTCCGCCTCCGACGGCGAAAGGGGGTTCTCCTGCGGAAAGGCGACGCCCTCGGCCACCACCTGGTTCCAGATGCGCGTCATTTCGGGGAGGTCTGTCTTTTGGTATTCTCTTACGGTGGCAAACATGCGCGCCCCTCCGTCAAAAATCGCCCGCATTGCGGCGCAATGCGGGCGGGAATGCAATCGGCCTCAGTCAAAGACTACGATGGCGTCGCCCCGCTTGATCCGGGGCAGTACGGTTTCGACGATGCGCAGCGAATGGTTGAGATCCTTGAGCTCAAGGTAGGACACCGAGAAGTCCACGCCCAGCGCCAGATCCATGTTGATGGGTTCGGCGGCCACCAGAACGGCCCGGTTCGCGCCCAGCACCGGGGTGCGCAGCACGCGGCCCTCCAGCAGCGCGGCCACGCGCTCAATTTCCATCCTGCCGACGGCCGGCTGGATGCGCTGCATCTGCGCGTACAGGTTGGGGCTGACCACCAGCGCCATGCGGCCCCAGAAGCCCTTGTCGATCAGCAGTTCGACAGCCTTGGCCACGTCGGCAAAGGGGGTTTCGCCCTTCGACCAGTCGCCGCGCTTCAGGTGGGTCGCGTCCTTCGCGCCGAAAAGGCCCGGCACGCCCAGCGCCTCGCTGCCAAAGAAGATCAATCTGTCCTCGCTTTTCGCAGCCTCCGCGGCAGCGGCCGACGCCGCCGTCAGGTCCAGCGGAAGGCCGTTCTTCTCGCTGAATTCCAGGTCGCGCCAGGAGAGCTGAAAATCCCTGTACAAAAGCGGGATCTCCCGGAACGCGCGGCCCGACCGGCGCACCATTGCGCCGTCATCCTCATCGCCCGCCGCGTTCAAATCGTCCACCGGCACGCTCAGCGCGCCGGAACCCAGCGGGCCGTACAGGCTGAGAAACCGCCTGCCAATCAGCGCCTTTTTCGCGGTGTCCACCACGGCACCGTCAATGCCGGCCCAGAGTTCTTCGGAAAAAGGGGCGCTGCCCCTCGAAAGAAAATCCATGTTCGTCCCTCCTTACGGGTCAATCAGGCTGCCGACGGAAGGCGCGGAAGCGGCGGACGACAGGCCCAGCTCCTCCAGCATTTCCCGGACTTCGCCTTCGCCGGCGGCAAAGTGCTCCGCCTCCTCGGGGTCCAGGTACCGGAGCAGCGACATCAGTTCGCCCACATGGGCCTTTTCCTCGTCCCGAATATCCGCGATGACCTTTTTCGCCACCGCGTCGTCGGTCGCCTGCACGTGCGCGTCGTAGAGGTAGATCGCTTCCAGTTCGCCGGCAATGTCCAGGCGAACGGCCTGAATCAGTTCTCCCTTTGTCAGCTTGCGGTTGACGTTGCCCTGAAACGGATTGGCAAAATTCGGCATAATTCCGTCCCCTCCCAACACAGCTTTGGCCGAATATCCGGCCTGATTCGTCCTTTTATATACCCCATAATCCCTGCCGGAAACAAGGAATTGCGCAAAAACGGCCGGCGGGCAGCGCCCGCCGGCCAGATAAAACCCGTTTTACGACGCCGCGAACCGCTCCGCGAAGGCGCGGCACGCATTAAGCGCATCCTCGTCGGGCGCCTCGTTGACCATCATTCCGCTCTCAAACAGCTTGCCGCCCGCCGCCTGAACGCGCTTTTCCCACTCGCGCATCCACTCGCCGTCGCCCCAGCCGTAGGAGCCGAAGAGCGCCACCGCCTTGCCCGCAAGGCTTCCCTCAAGCGCCGTGAAGAAGGGTTCAAACGCCTCCTCTTCCAGCACCTCCGCGCCCATTGCCGGGCACCCCAGCATCAGCTTTTCAAAGGCAGCGGCCGCTTCCGAAGTGGTGCCGGAGACCTCCACCGCCTCCGCCTTTGCGCCTTCGGCCATGGCCTTCGCCATCTGCTCCGTGTTTCCGGTTCCGCTCCAGTAATAAATGCCGATATTTCCCATAAAAATTTCCTTTCTACGCCGCGCGCAGGATTTCCTGAAGCGTCATGCCCCGCTCGAGGAAGATCAGCATGCGCTCGCGGCATTGTCGATATGCGCAAAACAGGCATTTTGCCCGCTCCACATCGTGATAGACCTTCCACGGACCCGAGAGCGCGCAGCCTGCGCCGCCGTACTTGATAAAGGCGGCCACATCCCGCGCCGGATACCCCAGGAACAGCCCGATTTCATGGGGGAAACCCCCGCCGGACGCCAGCAGCCGGCGTTGAAGGCAGCCCAGCTTGTCCGCGCCGTAGCCGAATTCGTCCAGGATTCCCCGGGCCACCGAACCGGCAAGGTCCCGCTGAAGCTGGTCCGGCCGGTAGGCGTAAATCAGCGCGCCGCAGGGCGTGCGCAGCACCCGGAGGCGTACACCCTTCTCCCCCAGCAGCCGCTTCAGCGACCCCATCGAGGTGCGGACGCGCCGGAAGCGATCCCACCGCACCGTGAACATGCTGCCGGTCTTGTCGCCCAGAAGCGTCGCGGCCAGGTAGCGGGCGGCCATCTTCTCCAGCTCGGACATCCGATCGCTCCTCGCATTGATCATAACAAACCGTATCATAACCGGCATGGCCGGGAGAAAGCATCCGTCCGGGCGGACGACCCGGACGGCGGCGCGCGGGCTTGAGCACCCCGCGCGCCGGCAAAGGGGGGTTCGGACAATGTGCGTTCATCCGAACTGCCGGGGCCCGCACGCCGTTCCCACCACCGCGCGGACAGCCCGGACGGGCGCAAGGGAGGACTTCGCCCGTCAGTTAGTTTAAACTAACCTCTGGCCATAGAATAGCAAAACAGTCGGGATTTGTCAACAGCGCAGCGTGTTAAAATCAGGGAAAGCCTCTCGGCTTCCCCCGTCCATCAAAAGTGCGCCCAGCCCGCGTCGGAAAAGCCCCGCCCCCTGGTGGTTCGTCCACTACAGAATCTGCGCTATCGTCGGTTCTTTTCGGCACAGCCGGACAGGAAAAGATCCAGCCATAGCGCGGAAATTAGGCTTCGCGGACTGCTAGGACAGCAGCATCCGGTCGCTGGCCAGCTTCTGGCCGCTGGCCTTGCCAAACATGCCCAGAAGCGCCTCCACCGTAAGGCTCTTTTTCTCCTCGCCCGCTACGTCCACGATGATCCTGCCCTCGTGCATCATCAGAAGGCGGTTGCCGTGCTGGATGGCGTCCAGCATGTTGTGGGTGACCATGAGGGCCGTCAGCCCCTCCTCCGCGATGAACCGGTCGCTGAGGGCCAGCACCTTGGCGGCGGTCTTGGGGTCGAGGGCGGCGGTATGCTCGTCCAATAGCAGCAGGCGGGGCGGCTTGAGCGTCGCCATGAGCAGCGTCAGCGCCTGCCGCTGACCGCCGGACAAAAGCCCCACCTTGGTGGTCATCCGGCTTTCAAGCCCCAGGTCCAGGTGCTTCAGCAGATCCTGGTAGCGCCTGCGCTCGGCGGCGGTCACGCCCCAGCGGAGGGTGCGGTGCTCGCCGCGTCTAAGCGCCATCGCCAGGTTTTCCTCGATGTTCATGTCCCCCGCGGTGCCCATCATCGGGTCCTGAAACACGCGGCCCAGGTACCGGGCACGCCGGAATTCGGAGAGCCGCGTCACGTTGACGCCGTCAATCTCGATCACGCCCTCGTCCACCGGGTACACCCCGGCCACGGCGTTGAGCAGCGTGGACTTGCCCGCGCCGTTGCCGCCGATCACGCTGACGAAATCCCCCTCGGAAAGCGTCAGGTCAACCCCGTCCAGCGCCAGCTTTTCGTTGACGGTGCCGATGTTGAAGCTCTTTCGGATGCCTTTCAGCGTGAGCATTTACTTCGCCCCCTTCATGGACCGCCGGAGGGTGTTCAGGTATCCCTGGAACATCGGCAGCGAAAGCGCCAGCGCCACGGTGAGGGCGGTAAAGAGCTTGAGATCGTTGGTGGGCATGCCCATTTTCAGCACCATCGCGATGATGACCCGATAGGTAACCGCGCCCAGGATCAGCGAGATGAGGCGGCTGAAGAAGTTGCGCCGGCCAAAGAGCACCTCGCCGATGATCAGCGACGCCAGGCCGATCACGATGGAGCCGGTGCCCATCTGCACGTCGGCAAAATTCTGGCTCTGGGCGATCATCGCGCCGCTGAGGGCCACGAGGCCGTTGGAGAGCACCAGCCCCAGGATCGTCATGGTATCGGTGTTGACCCCTTGGGCGCGCACCATGCTGGGATTGTTGCCGGTGGCGCGGATGGCGTTGCCCAGCTCCGTGCCAAAAAACCAGTACAGGATCAGGATGATCAGCAGCACGACCCCCAGGCCCAGCAGCGCCACGGCCACGTTCTTTTCCAGCCCCAGCGACTCCAGCGGGGTGTACAGCGTGCCCATCCGCAAAAGCGAGACGTTGGCCTTGCCCAGCACCCGAAGGTTCACCGAGTACAGCGCGATCATGGTCAGGATGCCCGCCAGCAGCGCCGGAATGCGCAGCTTGGTGTGCAGAAGGCCCGTGGCCAGCCCCGCCGCAAACCCCGCCGCCAGCGCGCACAGGGTGGCCAGCGCGGGGTTGGCGCCCCCCGCGATCATCGACGCGCTGACGGAGGCGCCCAGCGTGATGCTGCCCTCCACCGTCAGGTCCGCGATGTCCAGAATGCGGTAGGTGATGTACACGCCGATGGTCATCACGGCCCAGAGAAGCCCCAGCGCCGCCGCGCCCAACAGGATCTGCTGCATGAAATACCGTTCTCCCTTGGCGCGGGCCGCGCTATGCGCGGCCCGCGCTTGAATGCGTCCGTCAGGCCATGGGCTCCGCGAAGGGGGCGTAGGCCTCGGGGATGGTGTAGCCGATCGCCTCGGCGTAGGTGGAGTTGAAGGTGTAGTCCATCTTGCTGGCGGTCTCAATGGGCATGGCGGAGACGTCCTCGCCGCCCAGCACGCGCACCGCCATCAGGCCGGTCTGGTAGCCCAGGTCGTAGTAGTTGATGCCCAGCGTCGCCAGCGCGCCGCTTTTCACCATGCCGGCCTCGCCGCCGATGATGGGCTTTTTCGCGGTGGTGCCCACCTCGTAGACGACGGGCATGGAGGAGGCAAACACGTTGTCCGTGGGGATGTAGATGGCGTCACAGCTGCCCACGATGGACTGGGTGGCCTGCTGCACGTCGTTGGAATTGGTGACGGTGGCCTCCACGTAGGCCATGCCCAGCGCCTCGATGGCCTCCTTGGCCATGCCGGCCTGCAGCACGGAGTTGTCCTCGCTGGAGGTATACAATACGCCCACGGTCTTGGCGTCGGGGAACAGCTCCTGGATCAGCTTGATCTGGTCGGCCACCGGGTTCATGTCGGTGGTGCCGGATACGTTGGTGCCGGGCTTTTCATTGCTGTCGATCAGCCGCGCGACCACGTAGTCGGTGATGGCGGTGCCCAGAATGGGAATCTCGGTGGTCTTTCCGGCGATGGACTGGGCCGCCGGGGTGGCGATGGCCAGCACCAGGTCCACGTTGTTGGCGACGAAGCGGTCGGAAATCGTGGCCAGGTTGGAGGCGTCGGCCTGGGCGTTCTGGATGTCCAGCGCGATGTTCTGGCCGTCCACAAAGCCGTTGTCGGCAAGCGCCTGAATAAAGCCCTCGCGGGCGGAGTCCAGCGCGACGTGCTGCACGTACTGAATCACGCCGATGGTCTTGACCTCACCCTCCGCCGACGCGAACGCCGGCAGGCAGCCCAGCGCCAGGGTCAGAATAACCGCAAACAGTTTCTTCATTTGGTAAAACCCCCCTATTAGATGAATGCTCGCGCGGCGCGCCGCGCGAAAAGAAAAGCCGCCCTCATCCTCTGAGGGCGGCCATATACCGCGGGGAAGCACAAAAAAGCAGCTTCAACAAGCGGCCTTGCCCTCGAAGGAATGGTGGAGGAACCTACCGTTCCTACCGTCCAACCAACCTACAAAGTAGAATCCATCCCCATGAGCCGAGCGCATCCGCCCATCGGGCAGCCCATCGGACGGGCGGCCTTTCCCGACCCCCGCCTGGGAGCGTCTTACGGACAGTATCATAAGCCCGCCCTCTGCGCTTGTCAAGCGCTTTACACAATCTGCAATAAGGCGCGCTGCAAAAACCGCCTTCTGCCGATGAACTTGTAAAGAAACTCTTTTCAACCGGGCGCGTTTCTGCTATGATATAAGATAGCTGTTTGCGCGTATCAAGATTTGAATGACCGAGCGCGGCTGGGTCATTTCTGCATGCCGACGCGCGGTCACTATTTGAGCTAGGGGGAATTACCGGATGAAGGACTACAAGGCCGAGAACATTCGCAACATTGCGGTCGTCGGGCACGGCAGCGAAGGCAAGACCACGCTGGTCGAGGCCATGCTGTTCTCCGCGGGCGCCATCGACCGTCAAGGGCGCGTGGAAGACGGCTCAACCACCACCGACTATGATCCCGAAGAGGTCCGCCGCGGCATTTCCATCAGCGCCGCAGTCGCGCCGCTTGAGTGGAAGGACAAAAAGCTCAACCTGATCGACATCCCCGGCTATTTTGACTTCGCCGGCGAGCTGGTGGGCCCCCTGAGCGTGTGCGAAGGCGCCATCATCACCGTGGGCGCGGTTTCCGGCCTCAACGTGGGCGCCGAAAAAGCCTGGGCCGCCTGCGACAGGGCCCACACTTCCCGCATGATCGTCATCAACCAGATGGACCGCGAAAACGCCAACTTCACCAAGGCGCTCTCCTCCATCACGGAGAAATACGGCAGCCACATCGCGCCCATTGAGGTGCCCATCGTGGAAAAGGGCCAGTTTACCGGCGTCGTGTGCGTGCTGGAGAACAAGGCTTACACAGGCGAGGGCAAGACCCTGAAAGAGATCCCGATTCCCGATTCCGTCGCCGACGAGGTCGCCGCCGCCCGCGAGGCCATCATGGAGGCCGCCGCCGGCGCCGACGAGGAACTGATGGAGCGCTTCTTTGAGAACATGGAGCTGTCCCCGGAGGACACGATGCTGGGCCTTCGCAAGGGCATTCTCGAGGGCACCGTGGTGCCGGTGGTCTGCTGCTCCGGCCTGACCCGCGCGGGCATCGCAAAGCTCCTGGACAACCTCATCGATCTCATGCCCTCCCCCGCCGGCCGCACGCTGACGGGCATCAGCCCCAAGACCGGCGAAGCCGAGGAGCGCGTCTGTGCCGAGGATCAGCCCTTCTCCGCCCGCGTGTTCAAAACCGTTGCCGACCCCTACGTGGGCAAGCTGTCGCTGGTGAAGATCACCTCGGGCGTGCTGGCGCCGGACACCCAGCTCTACAACGCCAACGCCGAGAAGGCCGAAAAGGCCGGCGGCATTTACTTCCAGCGGGGCAAAAAGCAGACCCCGGCCACCAAGGTGGTGGCGGGCGACATCTGCGCCATCGCGAAACTGACCACGGTCAACACCGGCAACACCCTGTGCGACCCGGCGAAGGCCGTCCGGTTCGCGGATCTGGACTTCCCCAAGCCCTGCATCTCCATGGCCGTCTACGCCAAGAAGGCGGGCGAGGAGGACAAGATCTTCTCCGGCCTCAACCGGCTGATGGAGGAAGACCCCACCATCCGCGTGGAAAAGGACCCGGAGACCACCGAATCGCTGCTCTCGGGCCTGGGCGAGCTGCACCTGGAGGTCATTTCCAAAAAACTGGCCGCCAAGTTCGGCGCGGAGGCGCTGCTGCAGGACCCCAAGATCCCCTACCGCGAGACCATCCGCAAGAAGATCGACGTGCAGGGCCGCCACAAAAAGCAGTCCGGCGGCCACGGCCAGTTTGGCGATGTGTGGATCGAGTTCCGCCCCAACGACGACGGCTCTCCGGACTTCATCTTTGAGGACGCGGTGGTCGGCGGCGTGGTGCCCAGAAACTTTATCCCCGCGGTGGAAAAGGGCCTGCGCGACAACATCAAAAAGGGCGTGCTGGCGGGCTTCCCGGTGGTGGGCCTGACCGCCAAGCTGCACGACGGCTCCTACCACCCGGTGGACTCCTCCGAAATGGCGTTTAAGACCGCCGCGCGCATCGCCTTCAAGAAGCTGGTGGACGCCAGCCCCACGCTGCTCGAGCCCATCTACCACGTGGAGGTGCTGGTGCCCGACGAGTACATGGGCGACGTCATCGGCGACATGAACAAGCGCCGCGGCCGCATCGCCGGCATGAACCAGGTGGACGGCCAGCAGCAGGTGGTGGCCGAGGTGCCCCAGGCCGAGATGTTCAAGTACGCCACGGACCTGCGCTCCATGACCCAGGCGCGCGGCTCCTTCACGATGCGCTTTGAGCGCTACGAGGAAGTGCCCGCGAACGACGCCAAGAAGATTATCGAGAGCGCCAAGAAGGAAGAGGAAGACGAGGAATAAGCTTCCCTTCAAAAACGCGCCAGGGCGCCTGCCCGCAGTATTGCGGGCAGGCGCCCTTCATCTGGCGAATCACTCCGCGGTCTTCAGCACCAGGTCCTCCTCCGGGCGCTCGCCGCTCAAGGAGTACACCGGCCGCAGGCGGATCTCCTTTGTGCCCTCCGGTACGCCCTCGTATTCCAGGATAAACTGATACAGCCTCTCGGGTTCCTGCGCCCGGAATATCTCCGGAATTTCTTCCCGCTCATCCATCCCGCTGAAGCTCTCCGAGGCGGTCTTTGTCCCCGCATACCCCTCGCCATCAATTTCCCCCTCCAGCGGCACACCGTCCGCGATCAGCCGGTAATCCCGGATGTAATCGACGCTTTTCAGGTCATCGCCCCGCTCAAAAGTATCTCCGGTAACCCATTCTTCCGGCAGCCGCTGCCATACGGTCGCCTTGACCGTCACCGGCGATATCGTCGCCTCCGCCTGGATCGCGTAATGGCCGAAATCCGCCGTCCCCTGGGCGACCCAGGATTTTGTCGCGCTTCGCGTCAACGTCACGGGCTCCAGATCAAACGTTTCGCCCTCCTGATAGCGAAAGTAGATGCCTGCTTCGTCGCAGTAATAATAGATATCGTATGATTTGACGCGCATTGTCAGCCCGATAAGCACCTGATCCCGCACATTCTCAGGCAGGTTTTCATAGCTGCGGTACCCGATCAGCGCGTTGCCCTCCCACGATTCTTCTCCGATATCCCACACGATGCGCTGTCCGTCCGCAAGCCAGGCGCCATCGCCGAGGAAATAGCTGTGGACCTTCACGCCGCAGACCCCTTTTTGCGCAAAATCCCGGTCCATCGCCTCTCTCATCCCGGGAAAGTTCTCTTCGTCGGTGATCCCACCCGCCGTCATTTTCTCCATTTGCGCCAGTTCTTCCGCGCTTGGCCGCCAAGCGGTGTCCGCGCTGCGGTCCGGTACGATCAAGCTGTAGGTCACATCCACGCGCTCGCCGTCAAAATACCCCCGCGCGACCTCAAAGCGAAGCTTTTCGCCATTTCCATCTCCAATCAAAACATCCCGCTCCGCTGCGATTGTCTCCGACCGCGTTTCCAGTTGGTCCAGCTTATGCTTCGCAACGGGACTGTCGTACCGGTCGGCATACCACCCGAACCCCCTTGTGATCACCGCCGCCAGCGCGACCCCCGCCAGAATCAGCGCCGCCACCAGCGCGAACACCACCGCCGCGGACATCTTGCGCTGCATGCGCACGCTTCTCTTCTTTTCGATGCCCGCCGCTTCCAGCACCCGATGCCTGAGCGCCGGGCGAAATTCCACGCCGGACAGCGAGCGGTCCAGACTCTTCTTCAGCGCCGTCATTCCAGCCACCATCCCTTCAGGCGTTCCTTCAGCCTGGCCCGGGCCCGGGCCAGATGCGTCGATACCGTGGCCTGCGGCACCTTGATAAGCGCCGCGATCTCCCGCACCTTCAACTCCTGATAGTAGTACAGCAAAATCACTTCCCGCTGCTTTGCCGGGAGGCGCATCACCTCCCGAAGTACGTCGCCGTCCTCCGGCTCCAGCGCGCAGGCGGGCTCGGGAAGCCCGTCCGCGCCGGAGCGCAGGACCGTCAGCCGCCGCCACGGGCTTCTGAGCATGTTCTTGCAGACGTTGATGGCGATGCGGGTCAGCCACGTCCGCTCGCTGGATTCGCCCCGGAAGGCGCCAAGCCCCTTGTACGCCCGCACAAATGTCTCCTGCACCGCGTCCTCTGCCAACGCGTAATCCTTTAGATGCAGGCAGCACAGCCGGAGAAGCCCCGCGCCGTGGGCGTCCATCATGCGCCCGATCGCCTCCGCCCGCGTTTCCCCTTCGTTCACGCGCGCACCTCCTTTTGCCCATTGGACACGCCGGGCCGCGGTTGGCTTTCGCTTTTGAGGAAAATTAAAAAATCCCGCGGCGTGCGCGGGATCCGCCCCGGGAAGGGGCTAGGGTTTTTCTATGGCGGCGGCGATGAGCGTCAGACCGGTGCCGCCGTCGGTCAAAAGCAGGATGAAGGGCCGGTCCACGGTGAAATCGACGGGCGGCTCCCCCATGGGCGCGGCCTTTGCGATCATGCCCACGGACGAGGCCGCCGCCGCGGTGGTGCCCGCCTCGTCGATGTCCAGCCGTGTCTTTTGCCGCACGGAGCCGATCATCAAATCCTTTTCTCCGTCGATGCCGGAAAAGTCCGCCGCGGCGCCGAAGGCGTCCGCCACGCCCAGCGCCTTCAGCGCGGCGATGAGGTCCAGGCTGTCGGCGGCGGAGAGCTTCGGCAGCCTCAGCGTGACCTCCGCTTGCGCGTCCCCGTCAAAATCGGGCCCCTGCTCCGCGAGGGCCTCAAGCCCATCCGCCAGGCTCCCGTCCGGCAGCACAACCGTCAGCCCCAGCGTGGAATCCGCGTAGGCCAGCCTGACCGCCCTGTACCCCGCGCCTTCCACATAGGGCATATAGGCCGTCTTATGCATAAAATCCGTCCGAATGTCGCCCTCCGGCGCGTGAAACGTCTGCAAAGCGGTATCCCCGGCGGCAAAGGGGCCGGCCCAGTCGGCTGTAAGCGCCATCGCGCTCACCAGCATCATCTGAAGGTTGGGATCGGGCATCTGGTCCAGCAGCGGATCGATCAGGCCGTCGGTCTTTTCCTTTACCCAGGCGTTGACTTCGGCGTTCACATCGCCCCCAAGCGCGAAGCGCTCCGCCTGATAGCGCTCCTTCAAAAGCGCGTCGTACGCGGGCAGCACGGAAAGCCCCGCCTTCACAAAGGCGGCGTTGGCCGTCCGCACACCGGACGCATTAAGCGCCAGCGCCTTGTGCGCGTACTCCGGCAGATCCGCTTCCGTCAACCCCGCCGCGGCCAGCAGCTGCGCGCGGGTGTCCCCCTTCGCGCCCTCCGCGGCCATCGCCAGCGCCAGATTGAGGCTGACGGGCGACACGATGGTCTGCCCCCGCTCCGCGTAGAGCGTCTGCAAAAGCCGGACGTCCTCCGCCCGCGCCGCCGGCGCGGTCAGGGCGGCCAGCGCCAGGGCGGCGGCCAGCAATCGCTTCATCGCCAAACACTTCCTTCCCCTGCGGTTTCTGTCGTTTGGACGCTCCGCCTTTCACAAAAGTTTCCTGTCACCGCATAGGATGGCCTGGGAGGAAGGGGGCGCAGACCGCGCTCCCCAAGAAGCTTCCGAAAGGACAATGCGCCATGACGGATCAGATGCAGGCGGAAAGGCTCTGCTGCAACATCGCGGTGGACTACGCCACCGTGCCGGGCAGCCGCATCCTGCCATTTGAGTTTTCGCTGAACCTCAAGGATTCGGTGCTCGAGCCCGCGCCGGGCCGGCGCCAGCGGTTTTGCTACCACGTCCGGGCCACGGGCTCGGAGGAATTCTGCTACGCAAACCTCTCGTATTTTATGATCGGCCTGTGCGAGGACATCAACTGTGATCACCTGAGCGCGATCACCGTGACGCGCGACGGCATCAGGGAGCCGGTTGTCTTCGGGGAGAACGTCACGCTGATAAAGCCCGATGCGCCCGACCCCAACACCGGCTGCTCGGGCCTCAAGTTCCACTTCCCGCTGGACAAGGTACATGGCGAGATGGACGTAAGCTTTGAACTGACCCAGGCCTTCCGCGTCGGCCCCGAGCCGCTTGCCGTCTACGGCAGCGGGGTGGCGCGCAACGTGCTGTCACTGTGCGGGCCGTCGTGCCGGCTGGACGAAAACTGCGCCCGCATCGCACACCAGCACGCCCGCGTCAGCGTGCCCATAAGGCTGGTGCCTTACGTGCGCGTGGGCGAGGCGTCCACCTGGTGCTGCGGCGCGCCCGCGTTTCATCCCGTGTGTGAGAAGCCGGATCACAACCGTCAGTGCACCTTCATCGTATCGCAGATGATGTGCGTGTCGGTGCCCATCACCTTCTGCGTGGACGCCAACGCGGGCGACGCCGACATCGAGTGCCTGGAATCGCGCCCCTGCGCGCCGGCCGAGGAATAACCCCGGCGCGGTTGACGAAATTTGTCCCTTCATTGTATAATGAACCACTTGAAGGAACCGCCCGGCCCGCGAGCCTTCGCCGGCCGGGCGGCCTTTTGGAATCAAGCCGCTCGGAGGATGTCATGCTCAGATGGATGCCGCGAAGCGATTCGGCCCCGGAGGGGCCGAGCCTGATGGACCGGCTTTTGCGGGCCCGGGGCTTTGAAAGCCCGGAGGCGGCGCGCGCGTTTCTGCGGCCGTCCCGGGCGCAGCTCGAAGACCCCTTTCGGATGCCCGGCATGCGCGCGGCGGCGGAGCGGATCGACGCGGCCCGGCGCTCGGGACGCGTCATTTGGGTGTATGGCGATTACGATGTGGACGGCGTGACCGCCGCGGCGATTCTGACGCGCTTTTTGGCGGCCCTCGGCGCCCGCACCCGGGCGTATATTCCGTCGCGCCACAGCGAGGGCTACGGGCTCAACGCCGAAGCGATCCGCAAGATCGCCGGCGAGGACGAAAAGCCGCTGCTGGTTACGGTAGATTGCGGCGTCACCGCGGCGGAGGAAATTGAGCTCGCCAAGGAGTTGGGGCTGGATCCCATCGTCACCGACCACCACCGGCCGGAGGAAAGGCTTCCGGACTGCCCCGTCGTCAACCCCCTTTTGGGGTACCCTTTTCCCGCCCTCTGCGGCGCGGGCGTAGCCTTCAAGCTGTGCCAGGCGCTGGACGACGAGGCAGCCTATGAATGGATTGACCTGGCGGCGCTGGGCACGGTGGCCGACGTGGTGCCGCTGACGGGCGAAAACCGGGCGATCACCGCGCTGGGCCTCGCCCGGATCAACGCGCGGCCCCGCCCGGGGCTTCGGGCGCTGATGCGCCAGGCCGGCGTGAAACCGGGCGAAGTCACCGCCAGCAAAATTGCGTTCCAGCTGGCGCCCCGGCTCAACGCCGGCGGCCGGGTGGACAGCGCGCTCGATTCGCTGGCGCTTCTGACGGCCGAAACCGAGGCCGAGGCCGAACCGCTGGCAAGCACTCTGGAAGAAAAAAACCAGGAGCGCAAGCGGCTTGAGCGGGAGATCCTCGAGGGCGCGGAAGCGCAGCTTCGGGAATTTGACTTTGCGTCCCGCCGCGTCATCGCACTCGCCGGGGAAGGCTGGAACGCGGGTGTGCTGGGGCTGGCCGCGTCGCGGCTGGTGGAAAAGTACAACCTGCCCACGGTGCTGATGCGCCGGGAGGGCGGTGTGCTTCACGGCTCCTGCCGCTCCATCCCGGGGGTGGACATCTTCAAAATGCTCACAGCCGTTTCCGGCCTTCTGACCCGCTTCGGCGGCCACGGCCAGGCCGCCGGCCTGACGCTTGCGGAGGAAAACCTTCCGGCCTTTTGCGGGGCGCTGGACGACGCCATTTCCCGGGCGGCGGACCCCGAGAGCTTTGTACCCGCCGCGCGCTACGACATGGCGCTGCCGCTGTCCCGGCTCGAGGACGATTTTGTGTCCTCCCTCGCGCTTTTCGAGCCCACCGGCTTTGGAAACCCCGCGCCGGTGTTTCTGACGGAGGCCGTCATTGAGAGCCGCGAGGCGGTGGGCGCGGAGAAGGCGCACCTTCGGCTCCGGCTCCGGGACGGCGGAAAAAGCCTGCCGGGCATCGCCTTTTCGATGGGGCCGCGGGCGGGGTCGCTGCCGGAGGGCGCCCGGGTTCGCGCGCTGTACGCGCCGCGCGTCAGCGCCTTTCGCGGGCAGGAATACGTGGATTGCCAGGTCCGGGAAATCGGCCCTTTGGATTGCGAGGGCGCATTTCTCGCCTCCGGATCGGATTTTGACCGCGCGTTCCAAACATTCTTAACAAACAGGCTCTATAATAAGGCATACTCCGCGCCCGCGGACGGCGTCTGGCGCGGATTTGACGAAATTTTCGCCGCGCTGAAGGATTCGCCGCGGGGCACGCTGGTGTTGGCGGCGACGGAAGATGCGGCGCTTCCGTTCCTGCGGGCCGCCAAGGAGCGCGCGCCCGACCGGATGGACGTTTCTGTCGGCGCTTTTCCGGACGACCGGCGCGCTTTCAACGCCTTTTGCCTGCTGCCGCCGGGCGAACCGCCCTCGGGATACCCCCGGCGATTCAGCCTGGACGCGCCCTCGTCCTTCTGGGCCTACCCGGTCCTGGAGCCGGAATTGCCCCCGCCGGGCGGCGTGCCGTTTCCCGATGTGGACGGTCTTCGGCGGGTGTTTGTCGCCGCGAGGGACCTCGCCCGCAGGCCCAGCGCGGCAAAGGCGCTGAACGAGGTTGCGAAGGACCTTGGAACCGAGGCGGGCCTTCCGGCCTGCACCGCCTTTGCGGCGCTGACGATTCTCGCCGACATGAACCTGATCGTCCTCCGGGACGAGCGGCCCTTTGTGGAGGTGCCGCCGCCCCGAAAGGCCGATCCCAACGACAACCCCGCGTTTCAATGGATGCGGCGAATGTCTCGATGGGGAGGTGAACCGCTTGACACATGACGAAACCCGGCCCGGTACCGGCCCGGCGAAACCCGCGCAACCGGAAGCGATCGCCCCCGCCGAGGGCGCCGCCGCGTGCGCCGAGGGCGGCGCGAAGGCGTGTCCGCTGCCCCGTCCGGTTCCAAAGCCTGACGAGGGCGCCGCGCTCGAGGAGCAGGACCCGCAGCTGAGCGCACTGCTCGCCAAGATGCGCCACTTCCACCCCAACGAGGACCTCAAGCTGGTGGAGCGCGCCTACAATTACGCGCAGGAGCGCCATGCCGGCCAGAAGCGAAAGAGCGGCAAGCCCTACTTCACCCACCCCTACCGCGTGGCCGACATCCTGGCGGACCTGATGCTGGACGCCACCACCGTGGCGGCGGGGCTTTTGCACGACACCGTGGAGGA
Organism: Christensenellales bacterium; assembly: GCA_040768845.1. Classification (GTDB taxonomy): domain Bacteria; phylum Bacillota; class Clostridia; order Christensenellales; family Aristaeellaceae; genus JAEZHK01. Next base: position 109,509 of record JAXGME010000007.1, read on the forward strand.
CTGCGAGGACTGCGACATCCACACCATCGAACATCTCTTCGGCCCGGAGGTCGCGCAGCTGGTGGACGGCGTCACCAAGCTCAGCCGGCTGGACCTGGCCTCCCGCGAGGAGCAGCAGGCCGAAAGCCTGCGCAAGATGTTCTTTGCCATGGCCAAGGACATCCGCGTGGTGCTGATCAAGCTGGCCGACCGGCTGCACAACATGCGCACGCTGAAATTCCAGGACCCGAAGCGCCAGCAGCGCATCGCCCGGGAGACGCTGGACGTGTACGCGCCGCTGGCCCATCGGCTGGGCATGAGCACCATCAAATGGGAACTGGAAGACCTGTCGCTGCGCTACATCGACCCGGAGGGGTACTACGACCTGGTCGAAAAGGTGGGCATGAAGCGCGAGGAGCGCGAAAAGTCCATCAAAAACGTCATCAACGTACTGCACGAAAAGCTGGGCGAGCAGGGCATCACGGCCGAAATCGACGGCCGGCCCAAGCATTTCTATTCCATCTACCGGAAGATGAAGAGCCAGAACAAGACCTTCGACCAGATCTACGATCTGATCGCGGTCCGCGTGATCGTCGAAACCATTCCGGACTGCTACGCCGCCCTGGGCGTGGTGCACACGCTGTGGACGCAGGTGCCCAACCGGTTCAAGGATTACATCTCCATGCCCAAGCCCAACATGTACCAGTCGCTGCACACCACGGTGGTGGGCATGGGCGGCATGCCCTTTGAGGTGCAGATCCGCACCCGGGAAATGCACCGCACGGCGGAATTCGGCATCGCGGCCCACTGGCGCTACAAGGAGGGCCGGCAGGCTGACGCGCTGGATGACAAGCTCTACTGGCTGAGGCAGATTCTCGACTGGCAGAACGAAACCCGCGACCCCGGCGAATTCATGGACGCGCTGAAGGTGGATCTGTTCTCCGACGAGGTGTTCGTGTTCACGCCCAAGGGCGATGTGATCTCCATGCCCCGGGGGGCGACGCCGGTGGACTTTGCCTACTCCATCCACACCGCCGTGGGCAATAAGTGCGTGGGTGCCAAGATCAACGGCCGCATCGTGCCGCTGTCCACCGAGCTGGAAAACGGCGACTTTGTGGAGATCATGACCTCCTCCTCGTCCCACGGCCCGTCCAGGGACTGGCTGCAACTGGTCAAGACCAGCGAGGCGCGCTCCAAGATCCGCGCCTGGTTCAAGCACGAATTCAAGGACGAAAACATGGCCAAGGGGCGCGACATGCTGGAAAAGGAGGCCAAGCGCCTGGGCTATCAGTGGCCCCAGCTCAACAAGAGCGAGTTTCTGGAGCCGCTTTACAGGCGCTACACCCTCTCGTCGCTGGACGATCTCTATGTGACGGTGGGCTTTGGCGGGCTGTCCACCGGCCAGATTCTGAACCGGCTGGTCGAATCCTATAAAAAGACCTTGAAGCTCCCGGAGCCCGACCCGGCCAAGCTGGCGGCAGAGGCGCAGCAGCGCGCCCGCGCCGAGGCGCAAAAGCGCACGGTCAGCCACGGCGTGGTGGTGGAGGGCGAACCGGGCATGCTGGTGCGCTTTGCCAAGTGCTGCACGCCGCTGCCGGGCGACGAAATCGTGGGCTACATCACCCGGGGGCGCGGCGTGTCGGTGCACCGCAGCGACTGCGTGAACATGGCGGAATTCGCCCGGGAGCCCGAGCGGCTGATTCACGTCAGCTGGCAGGGCGACGAGGGCGCTGGCTACAACGCCGACATCCAGATCATCGCCTACGACAGGATTGGCCTCCTGGCCGAGATCTCGGCGCTCTTCGCCAAGCTGGAGGTTTCCATCATAGCGCTGTCCGCCCGGGTGGACAAAAACAAAAACACCGCCATCAACGTGACGCTGAGCCTCAAAAATACCAAGCAGCTGGAAACCATCATCAAACAGCTTCAGAAGCGGTCGGACATCATCGAGGTGTTCCGGGTGAGCGCCTGATGAGGCTGGTGGTGCAGCGCGTGACCCGCGCGAAGGTGACGGTGGGCGGCCGCGTCACCGGTGAGATCGGCCGGGGCTACCTGGTGCTGGCGGGCGTGGAGGCGGGCGATACCGACGAGGACATGCGCTATGGCGTCGAAAAGCTCTCCGGCCTGCGCGTGTTTGAGGACGACGCGGGCAAGATGAACCGTTCCATCGGGGAGGCGGGCGGCTCGGTGCTGCTGGTCTCCCAGTTTACGCTGCTGGGCGACGCGCGGCACGGCCGCCGGCCCAGCTTCTCAAACGCCGCACGGCCCGAGGTCGCCGCCCCGATGATCGACCGGATGGCCGAAGCCATCGCCGGGCGCGGCATCCCGGTGGCGCGGGGTGAATTTGGCGCCGACATGCAGGTGAAGCTGATCAACGACGGGCCCGTCACCATTTTGCTGGACAGCAAAAAGACGTTTTGATTTCTGACACCGCGAAGGAGCGCACCATGGAAGACTTCAAATCAAGGCGCATCGAATGCGGCGGCTACGCCGCCAACAGCTATCTACTCTTCAGGCCCTCGCGGGAGGATGCGCTTCTGATCGACGCAGGCGACGATTTTGACGCGCTGATGGCAAAGATTGAAACCTCCGGAAAGCGCCTGACGGATATCCTCCTGACCCACGGCCACTTCGACCACATCATCACGGCCAAGGCCCTTCGGGATGCCACCGGCGCGCGCATCCACATTCACCCGCTGGACGCGGCCTATCTTCGCAACCCCGCGCTCAACATGCTGGGCATGGTGGAGGCCACCAAGACGCCCTTTGAGCCCTTCAGCGCCGACGCAATGCTCTCCGAAGGGCCGATGCTGGCGGCGGGGCTGTCCATCCAGGTGATCGCCTGCCCCGGCCACACGCCGGGCGGCGTCAGCTTTTACCTGCCGGAACAGCGGGCGCTCTACAGCGGCGACACGCTCTTCAGCGTGGGCTTCGGGCGCTACGACCTGCCCGGCGGCAACGTGCGCGCCCTGTACGCGTCCATCAAGCGGCTGACCGCACTGCCCGGCCTCACGCTGCTGCTGCCGGGCCACGGCGGCAGCGCGCCGCTTAGGCAGGTGGCGGAGGAGTACAAATGATCCAACTCATCACCAATGCGCCGGCTTATTTCGCGGATCTGGCGGACGTGGCGCGCATATTCTTTGACGAACCCGTCCGCCCGAACGAGGGGGATCGGCGGATTGAGCATGCCCATGTGCGGACGGATGACGGTTTTGAGGAGGTCTGCGCCTACGACGGCCGGCGCCTCGCCGTCAAGGTGCCCGCGGCCGAGGGCGCCCTCGAGCAGAAGCGGCTGATCAAGCGCGCCGCCAAGACGTGTCTGTATGGCCTTCTGAAGGAGGCCGTCGGCTTTTCCCCGCCCTGGGGCTCGCTGACCGGCATCCGGCCCACCCGCCTCTTCTACGAGGCGCTGGCGTCGGGCAAGACCGATGCCGAGGCCGCCCGCTGGCTGACCGAGACCTTTGACGTGGCGCCCGCGAAGGCGGATCTGCTCGGAGACATCGTCCGGACCCAGCGGTCGGCGCCCGCCGCCGCGCCGGACGAGTACGACCTCTACGTCGCCATCCCCTTCTGCCCCACGCGGTGCGACTACTGCGCCTTCCCCGCGGAGGCGGTCGGCCGCCGCAACCGCATGGAGCCCTATCTGGCGGCGCTGATGCGGGAAATTGACCTGACCGCGCTGATGATGGCCCGCAAGGGGCTGAAGCTCCGGGCGGGGTACCTGGGCGGCGGCACCCCCACGACCCTCAGCGCCATGCAGCTGGACCGGATCCTCACCACCCTCCGGTGGAAGTTCCCCGGCGCGCTGGAGTGGACGGTGGAGGCGGGCCGGCCCGACACCATCACCCGCGAAAAGCTGAGCGTGCTGCGGGATCTGGCGGTGGACCGCATCTGCATCAACCCGCAGACCTTTAACGATGAAACGCTGCGCCGCATCGGCCGGGCGCACACCGCCCGGGACATCCTGGACGCCTTTGAACTGGCCCGGTCCTTCGACTTCCGGAACATCAATATGGACCTGATTGCCGCGCTGCCCGGCGAAACGCGCGCGGATTTTGACCATACGCTGGATGCCGCGCTCGCCCTTAAGCCGGAGGGGATCACGGTGCACACGCTGGCCGTCAAGCGCGCCAGCCGCCTGCACGAGGCGGGCTTCTCCCCGGAGGAATCCGGCGCGGCGGCGTGGATGGTGGACGAGGCCCGCGCGCGCCTGACCGGCGCGCTCTATCAGCCCTACTACCTCTACCGGCAGAAGCACATGGCGGACAACCTGGAAAACGTGGGCTATGCCAAACCGCGCTGCGCCTGCCTGTACAACATCGACAACATGGAGGAGACGGCCAGCGTGCTGGCGCTGGGTGCCGGCGCCATCACCAAATGGGTCTACCCCCGGGAAAAGCGCATCGAGCGCGCGCCCAATGTGCGCAACATCGAAGCCTATATCCGCGGCGCTGATGAGATGGCCGCGCGCAAGCATAAACTGATCTTCGGGAGTGAAGCATTTTGAAAAACTGGTGGATTCCCGTCGTCGTCATCGCCCTGGCGGTGGCCATCGCGCTGACGGTCATCGGCTTTCGGCGGATCGGCCGGGAAACGCAGGTGGCTGAGGACGTGCCCAATCCGATCGCAACCATCACCATGGAGGACGGCGGCGTGATCACGCTGGAGCTGTACCCCCGCGTCGCGCCCAACACCGTGGCCAACTTCATCACCCTGGCCCAGTCCGGTTTTTACGACGGGCTGATCTTCCACCGGGTGATCCCCGGCTTCATGATCCAGGGCGGCGACCCCACCGGCACCGGCACCGGCGGCCCCGGCTACACCATCAAGGGCGAATTTGCCGACAACGGCGTTCAAAACGACATCTCCCACGACCGCGGCGTGATCTCCATGGCCCGCGGCAACGACTATGACTCCGCCGGCAGCCAGTTCTTCATCGTGCACATGCGCGCCAAGAGCCTGGACGGCCAGTATGCGGCCTTCGGCAAGGTCACGAGCGGCATGGACGTGGTGGACAAGATCGCCAACACCCCCACCGACGCCTCCGACCGCCCGCTGGTGGAGTGTCGGATGAAGTCCGTCACCGTGGACACCTTCAGCTATCAGTATACCGTCGTCAAGATCGAGGAAAATCAATAATCGAGGAGGGCTTCCATGAATCCGATCGTAACCTTTGAGATGGAGAACGGCAACACCTTCACCGCCGAGCTTTACCCGGACGTCGCGCCCAACACCGTGGCCAACTTTGTCACCCTGGTGCAGTCCGGCTTTTACGACGGGCTGATCTTCCACCGGGTGATCCCCGGCTTCATGATCCAGGGCGGCGACCCCACCGGCACCGGCACCGGCGGCCCCGGCTACCGCATCCGCGGCGAGTTCTCCGCCAATGGCGTCCCCAACGCCCTCCGGCACACCCGCGGCGTGCTGTCCATGGCGCGCTCCATGATGAAGGACTCCGCCGGCAGCCAGTTCTTCGTCATGCACGCCGACGCGCCCCATCTGGACGGGCAGTATGCGGCCTTCGGCAAGGTGACGGGCGGCCTTGAAACCGTGGACGCCATCGCCGCCGCCCGCACCGGCGCGCAGGATCGTCCGGTCGCCGACCAGCGCATCCTGAAAGCCACGGTGGACACCCGGGGACAGGCCTATACGGTGCAGAAGATGTAACCGTTTTCCCGAATAATCGGGCTTTCTTCTGTTAATTTTTTAAAGCCATGGCGGCGCACTTTTGCCCCGTTTCCCTCGCGATCATCGCCTGACCGCCCGACGGAATGCCCGTCAGGCGGTCTTTTTGTGTCAAAAATACGTCTTTTTTTCCAACGCGGCCAGGATCCAGCCATTTCGGGGCGCGCCATGGTTTGAGCGGAGGCTGTCCCGCGCCCTCGAAAATGATTACATTACGTATTACGCATTGACACGTCATGTTACCTCATATACAATGCACTTACGAAACCTCCGGGCCGCGCATGGCCGCCTGTAAAGGAGAGCATCCATGATGAAGCGAAGCGCACTCAAAGCCCTGGCCCTGGCCTTCGTTCTGGCCGCGTGCCTGCTTCCGGGCCTTTCGCGGACCGCGGCCGCCGCTGCGCAGACGGCCACCCTGTCCATGCGCTCACTCACGGAGGAAAGTCCGGCCCTGACGGCAAAGGCCGCGCTGCTGCCCAAGGGCGGCCCGGCCAAGCGAATCAGGGCGCCCGGCAGCGCCTCCATGCGGCGCTACAGCGACTTCACCGTCCAGGTCCGCGTTTCCCCCGCGACCCGGGATGCGCTGGGCGATCTGCGCTGCAGCTACCAGTCCGGCGCGCTGACCTTCCGGTCCGCCAGCTTCACGGTGTCCGCCGCCCATATTACCGTCAGCTTCCACTTTACGGCCTCCGGAACGCCCGGCAGCAGAAGCGTAAAGTTCTATTCGGCCGCCCGGTCGAAGGTCAAGGACTCCACCAGAATCAAAATCAAACCCGTTCCGGTCGCCTCCGTATCGCTGGAGGCAGCCAAGGATGAGCTGGTCGTCGGCGAACGGCTGCAGCTGAACGCCTCGGCGCTGCCCGAAACGGCTTCAAACCGCGCGATCCGCTGGACCAGCAGCAATAAGCGCATTGCCACCGTTTCCTCGGCCGGCCTGGTCACCGCCAAGAAGGCGGGCGTCGCGACGATCACCGCCACCAGCGTCAGCGGCAAAAAGCGCGCCAGTTGCCGCGTGCGGGTACTCAAGGCGGCGCCAACCCCTTCGCCCACCCCGGAACCGGGCGGCGCGACCCCCGGCAGCACCGTGTACCGGGCGCTTCTGATCGGCAACGAGGCCTACGGCGCCCGGTTGCGGGGCCCCTACAACGACCTCATCGCCATGAACGGCGCGCTGGGCCGCTCCACGATCGGCGGCAGAAAGTACGCCGGCAACATCACCTCTGTGAAGGACCGGACAAAGGCGCAGATCCTTTCGGACATCGCGGCGCTGTCCAAAAAGGGCATCGACGACGACGACGTGACGCTTTTCTACTACTCCGGGCACGGCGGTCAGGTTTCCCGGACCGAAGCCGGCACGGGCCTTGTAGGCGTGGATTCCCGGCTGCTCAGCGTGGCGGAGCTCAAGACCGCGCTGGATAAGATCCCCGGCACCGTGATCGTGATTCTGGACGCCTGCTACTCGGGCATGTTCATCGGCAAGGGCGCGGACGGCGGCACCGACAGCGCGGACTACAACGATCAGGTGATGAGCGCGTTCTTCTCCCTGCAGCCAAAGGGCCTGACCACCGGCGGCTATCACGTGATCACCGCCTGCCGCAAGGCGGAAACGTCGCTGTCCGTGGGCCGCTCGGTGAACGGCAAACTCACCTACGTGGGCCTTTCCTCTTACTATCTGGCGACCGCGGGCGGCTACGACTTTTTCAATCCCGCCCCCACCGCCCTTTGCAGCGATACCTCCCCCAGCGACGGCATCGCCACCTTCGGCGAAGTCTTTGCCTTTGCAGACCGCAATGTGGATCAGTTCCGGAAGCGCTACAACGCCCCTGACGTCACTCAGGACATGCAGTACTTTTCGTCCAATCCCGATCTTCCCCTCTTCGGGCGCTCCTGACGCCCCCTTTCCGGAACATCCCATCATTCGGGACCGGCGCGCCGGTCCCGAATTCTCATGAAGAAAGCCGCCCCATGGCGGCTGACTGTGAAATTTTCAGGCTGCGGCGCGGCTGCGGCGCTTTGCCCGGCGCGGCGGGCGGATGTTTGCCACCAGCGCCCCGGCCAGCGCGCCCACCAGCGCGCCCATCAAAAACTCCGTTGCCAGAAGCCCCGCCGGCGCGATCCTGCCGTCGATGGCGCAGTAGAGCGCGTACCCGAGCACCATGTACAGCGTGCCGACCACCGCCCCCATCACAAACCCGCGCCGCCCGCCAAAACCCACCGCGGCCATGGCGCCCACCGCGATGCTCACCGCTTTGAGCGCCTGGTTGATCGCCAGCACCGCGCCGTCGCCGACGCCGGAGAGCACCACCACGCCGGCCAGGACCGCCATGCCCGCCAGCGTGGTCAGCGCTGCCGTGCCCAGCCCCTTGATCAGCGCGAAAATCGTCGCCCGACGCTCCATTCAAATCCCCTCCTCGCCCAAGCGTATGACGGGGCGCGCAAAAAAAGACCGCCCGGCGGGGGGGCCAAAGGTCCGTGCTGCGGAAAACGGCCCCGGCATGCGCCGGGACCGTGTCAGTGCCTTCCTTACACCTGGGGCTCCACGTCGTTCTCCAGCGGCGCGTCCTCCACGGAGCGGATCGCCCAGCGGGCAAAGACCATCGGGGTCTTCTGCGCGCCGATGACGACGGAAACGGTGTCGTCCTTGATGCCGGTCACAGTCCCGTAGATGCCGCCGATGGTGCAGATGCGGTCGCCCGGCTTGAGGGCGGCCAGCATGTCCTTGACGGCCTTGTCCTTCTTGCGCTGGGGCCGGATGAGCACAAACCAAAAGACCACCACGATGGCGACCATCGGAAGAAGCTGAACCAGGGTGGCGGCAATGCCTCCGCTCTGGGCGGCGGCGTCGGTGGCGGCATCCGCCGCGGCGGACGCGGCCGGAGCGGTGGCGGTGGCATCCAGGAGCCATGCGAGACTTGTGAACATGTTATTTCCTCCAAAAATCATCATACGATTTATTATACTTGAGTTTGGGCCGGAGCACAACACGTAAAACGCCCTGCGCTCGCACATTGCTGTAAAATTTTTGCGACTGCCCGCCCCTCAAATTACCACGCGCCCCGGCCATGGGTGGCGTAAAAGTCCTCCGCCCAGTCGCGGGTGGCGTCCTGGGAAATGGCCTCGCGCATCTCCTCCATCATGCGCACGAGAAAGCGCAGGTTGTGGATCGAACACAGCCGCAGCCCCAGAATCTCCTCCGCCTTCAGAAGGTGCCGGATGTACGCCCGGGAGTAGTTACGGCAGGCGTAGCAGTCGCAGTCCTCCTCAATGGGCGCAAAGTCCCGCGCGCAGGCGGCGTTGCGGACCACCAGACGGCCGCTTCGGGTGAACACGGTACCGTTTCTCGCCACCCGCGTGGCCAGCACGCAATCAAACATGTCCACGCCCCGCAAAACGCCCTCGATCAGGCAGTCCGGCGAGCCCACGCCCATCAGGTAGCGGGGTTTGCCCTCCGGCAGAATCGGACAGACGATATCCAGCATCCGGTACATGACGTCCTTGGGCTCCCCCACCGACAGCCCGCCGATGCCGTAGCCGGGCAGGTCCCGCGCCGCCGCCTGCCGCGCGCTCTCCGCGCGGAGCTCCTCAAAAAACGCGCCCTGCACGATGCCGAAGAGCGCCTGGTCCTCCCGGGTCTTGGCGGCAATGCAGCGGTCCAGCCAGCGGACGGTGCGCCCCAGCGCGCCGGCCGCGGTCTTCTCGTCGCAGGGCCAGGCGGTGCACTCGTCAAACTGCATCATGATGTCGCTGCCCAGCGCCTCCTGAATGGCCACCGCCACCTCCGGCGACAGAAAGCGGTTGCTGCCGTCCAGGTGGGACCGGAAGGACACGCCGTCCTCCCGCACCTTGCGCAGCCCCGCCAGCGAAAACACCTGAAACCCGCCGCTGTCGGTCAAAATCGGGCCGTCCCAGTGCATGAACCGGTGCAGCCCGCCGGCCTCGCGGATCAGGTCCTCGCCGGGGCGCAGGTGCAGGTGGTACGTGTTGGCCAGGATGATCTGGGCGCCCAGGTCCCGGACTTCTTCCGGCGACAGCGTCTTGACCGACGCCTGGGTGCCCACCGGCATGTATACGGGCGTTTCGATGGTTCCATGGGGGGTGTGCAGCCGGCCCCGGCGGGCGCCGGTCTGTCTGCACACGTGCAGAAGCTCAAATTCAAACGGCTTGGGCAAGGGGATTCCTCCCTGAATGTTACTGGATGAACATGGCGTCGCCGAAGGAGAAAAAGCGGTAGCCCTCGCGGACGGCTTCCTCATAGGCGGCCAGGGTCCGCTCCCGGCCCATCAGCGCCGACACCAGCATGATGAGGGTGGAGCCGGGCAGGTGAAAGTTGGTAATGAGGGCGTCCACCATCTGAAAGCGGTAGCCGGGGGTGATGAAGATGTCCGTCCAGCCGGAGCCGGGGGCCAGGTGCCCCTCCGCGGCCGCGGACTCCAGCGTGCGCACGCTGGTGGTGCCCACCGCGATCACCCGCCGGCCCTCGGCCCTGGCGCGGTTGACGGCCTCGGCCGCCTCTGGGCTTACGCGGTAGAACTCGCTGTGCATCCGGTGCTCCGACAGGTCCTCTGCCTTGACGGGCCGGAAGGTCCCCAGGCCCACGTGCAGAAGCACCGGCACAATCTCGACGCCCATCGCGCGGATCTTCTCCAGCAAACCCGGCGTGAAGTGCAACCCGGCCGTGGGCGCGGCGGCAGAGCCCGTCTCCCGGGCGTAGACCGTCTGGTAGCGCTCGCGGTCGGCCAGTTTTTCGTGGATGTAGGGCGGCAGCGGCATTTCACCCAGCTCGTCCAGCGCGGCCTCCAGCGCGCCGCCCTTTACGTCAAAGCGCACCACGCGCCCGCCCGCGTCGGTGGGGGCTTCAATGGTGGCCGTCAGACGCCCGCCGCCGAAGGAAACCACCGCGCCGGGCTTCAGCTTCTTGCCGGGGCGCACCAGTGTTTCCCAGGAAACCGGCGACAGCTGCCGGAGTAGCAGTACCTCGCAGGCGCCACCCCCCGCGCGCTCGCCGATGAGCCGGGCGGGCATCACCCGCGTGTCGTTGACCACCAGGACGTCGCCGGGCCGGAGGCAATCCGGAAGGTCATAAAAATGCCGGTGCGCCGCCGATCCGCCCGTCCGACCCACCACCATGAGGCGGCTGTGGTCCCGGGGCTCCGCGGGCGTCTGGGCGATGAGCGCTTCCGGCAGGTCGTAGAGAAAATCGCTTGTCTTCATGCAATCCCTTTATTCGTCAATTTCCAGCCGCATCTGGCCGTCCTGGGCGGAGGCCGAGGGGGCGGCGAGCCCCAAATGGCCGTAGGCCGCAGGCGTCGCCACGCGGCCCCGGGGCGTGCGCATCAGAAAGCCCAGCTGCAAAAGATACGGCTCGTACACGTCCTCGATGGTGGAGGCGTCCTCACCGGTGGCGGCCGCCAGCGTGTCAAGGCCCACCGGCCCGCCGCCGAACTTTCCGATCATGGTTTCGAGCATCGCCCGGTCAACCCGGTCAAGGCCCAGCTCGTCAATCTCCATCCGCGTCAGCGCCTCCCGGGCCACCGCCCGGGTGATGCGCCCGTCAGCCCTGACCTCGGCAAAGTCGCGCACGCGCTTGATCAGCCGATTGGCGATGCGGGGCGTGCCGCGGGCGCGCCGCGCGATCTCCAGCGCGCCCTCCGGGTCGCACGCGATTCGGAGGATTTTGGCCGATCTCATCAGGATAATTGAAAGGTCCTCCGGCTCGTAGAGTTCCAGCCGGAAGCTGATGCCAAAGCGGTCCCGCAGCGGCGATGTCAAAAGTCCCGCGCGGGTCGTGGCGCCGATCAGCGTAAACCGGGGCAGATCCAGCCGGATCGACCGGGCCGATGGGCCCTTGCCGATCATGATGTCCAGCGCGTAGTCCTCCATGGCGGGGTAGAGCACTTCCTCCACGGCGTGGGAGAGCCTGTGGATTTCGTCGATGAACAGGACGTCCCCGGCGGCGAGGTTGGTCAGGATGGACGCCAGGTCCCCCGGCCGCTCGATGGCGGGGCCGCTGGTCACGCGGATGTTGTGCCCCATCTCGGAGGCGATGATGCCGGCCAGCGTGGTCTTGCCCAGGCCGGGCGGGCCATAGAGCAAAAGGTGGTCCAGCGGCTCGCGGCGCGCGACAGCCGCCTGCATGTACACCGAAAGACTCTCCTTGAGCTTGTGCTGGCCGAAGTATTCCGCAAGCGTCAGCGGGCGCAGCGTGCGCTCCGCCTCGTCCTCCGCCTGGTGAAATCCGCTGGCGATCAGCCGTTCGTCGTCCATCAGCCGTTCATCCCCTTCAGCGCCAGCCGGATGAGCTCATCCGTCCGGTCGGTTTCGGCGGCCACGCGGGCCACCGCCGCCGCGGCCTCGCCGGAGGCGTAGCCCAGCGCCATCAGCGCCTCGATGGCCTCCGCCGTGGGGCCGCCCCGGGGCGCGGCCGGGGCTACCTGACCGGCGGTCAGCTCCTCCGCGCCGTCGATCTTGTCCCGAAGTTCCAATATCAGCCGCTGCGCGGTCTTCTTGCCGATGCCCGGCGCCCGGGCCAGGGCCGCCGCGTCGCCCGTCAGAAGCGCGATGGTCAGCTCCCGCACGCTGAGGGCCGACAGGATGCCCAGCGCCGTCCTGGGGCCGATGCCCGTGACGGAGTTGAGCCGCAAAAACATCGCCTTTTCCTCGCGGCTGTAAAAGCCAAAAAGCTCCTGCGCATCCTCCCGCACGGAAAGGTGCGCATAGCATTTGAAGCGCGCGCCCACCTGCGGCGCGGCGGCGAGCGCCGCCGCGCTGACCAGCAGCTGGTAGCCCACGCCCCCGCAGTCAATCACAAGGGAATCCGCGTTCTTTTCGGCCAGAACGCCCTCAAAGTGCGCGTACATGCCGTCCTCCCCTACTTGATGCGGAACAACTGCCGCATGCGTGCGCTCTGGGCGTGGGTCAGCGCCACCGCCAGGGCGTCGGCGGCGTCATCCGGGCGGGCGATATCTTCCATGCCCAGAAGGAGCTTCACCATCGTCTGCACCTGCAGCTTGTCCGCCTTTCCATGACCCGTGACCGCCTGCTTGACCTGCATGGGCGTATATTCAAACAGGTTTTCCGTCCGCGTGGACGCCGCCGCCAGCGCCGCTCCGCGGGCCGCGCTGACATCCATGCCAGTGGTCACGTTCTTCGAGAAAAACAGTTCCTCAAAGGCCACCTCGTCCGGCTCGTAGATGTCCATCAATTGATTGATGCCCAGGAAAATGGACCGGAGGCGCTGCGGCAACGGCACACCCGCCTTTGTGGTCAGCACGCCGAACTGCACCAGACGGCAGCGGCCGCCCTCCGCGCGGATCACGCCGTACCCCAGCGTCGCCAGCCCCGGATCGATGCCCAGTATCACCAAGACGGCGTTCCCCCTCCAAAAAGCGTCAACTTTTATGATAGGATAGAACACGCATTCTGTCAAGCAGAGAACCCCGAACGCCGGGTACAGTTTTGGCGCAGGGCAAAGCCGCCGCGCGCCCCGCCCGCAAACGCGGGATGGGCGCGCGGCGGCCCGATGAAGGACGTGCGCTAGTAGTCCACGAAGTCTAAGAACCGATGATAGGGCGCAGAGATTTTTCTGCCCGGCACGGAGCCGGAGCGCAGGCGCAGCGGCGCTACGTCAAGCGGAGCGCGACACAGCCGGACAGGAAAAGATCCAGCCATCGCGCGGTTCTTAGGCTTCGTGGACTACTAGAAATTACTGTCTTTCTCTCAGAAGCTGCCCTTACAGAAACCCTGAACACCGCCGGTCAGTTCTCCGTCTTCAGCGGCGCAAGCGTCGCCCTGTCGATGGAAAATTCATAGCGCAGCGTGTCCGCGGGTTCGGGGTAGTTGGTGCCCTCATTGTCGGCGTTCCTGTCATAAAGCCTTAGATCAAACACCACATTTTCACCGTTTCCGAATTCGGAGATGTTCATCGGGGGGCTTACGAAGTATTCGATGAGCACGTCCCCCTCGTGGCTGCCGCCGTCGTTATAGCAGCGATGGCCGTTTATGGTCACGTCGGGCGCGGCCGCCCAGTCCCAGGTGTACGGACTGCTCTCGAGATCCCCGTCAAACTTCACGTGAAATACCAGCCGATTGACATTCGAGCAGAAGCTCACGCCGGTGATCGTCATGGATACGCCGTCCTTCTTGCGCGTCAGCTTGAGCGGCGTCAGGTCGTAGCCGACATCCTCGGGAAACTGCCCGTACAGCTTCTCGTTCATCGCGCGGGCCTGATCGACCCACGCCTGCATCTCCGCCGCATCCCGGGGCAGCGTCGCCTTCTTCGCCGCCCATTCGTACTTGAACGCCACGTCCTTGCGCTTCTCGGGATCGCCCAGCGCAAGCGCAAAAGAAACAATGGACTCCTTCGGCAGATTGCGGGGGTCGCGCCCCAGCGGATACTGATAGACCGCGGTGTAGCCGCCGTTCTCGGATTTGTCGCGATCCGCGCTGCCCAAGCCCACCATCATACCGTCCACGGTGACATCGTTTGTCCAGAAGTACGTCCCCGCCGACTCGGGGTTCTCCCCTTCGGCGACGCCAAAGGCCGCCGTAAAATACAGCTTGTCGTCGGCGCAGGACATTTCCGATATTGCCCAGTCATAACCGTAGTCTCTGCCCTTGAGGCCCACGGGCACGGCGTTGGCTTTCGCGGATTCCAGTTCGTCCTTCTCGAGCCGGTAGGCCTCTTCAAGGAGCGGCATGCTTTCCTCGGCCGACGCAACGGCCTCGGCATGGGCCTTTTCCGGGTCAAAGGTGAAGGGGATGGACAGCGGCTGACCATCGATCACGGCCTTCAGCTCGAGCTGCCTGGGCTCGTCCCACCGCCACTCCTCCATGTCAAACGTAAGCCATGTGGTGGGCACGCCGTCCTGAAGCTCCGAATTGCTTCCGGAGAACTCGTTCGCCCAGTCCTCGGCGGTCAGCGTGCGGCCGCCCCCGTCGCGGTATTCCCGAAGCCGCTCGTCGATCTTCATCGGAACTTCCTTTCCCTCGATGACGACGGAAAAATTCACCCGGCTCGGATCAAAGGAAGGAATATCCGAAAAGACCAGCCATAAGTCCAGTTCGCCCTGACCGCCCTCGCCCTCCTCGTCCGCCGGCGCGGTGCGCATCGCTGCGACCGATGCCGTCACGCCGCCGATCTGGGCAAAAGCGCCTTCCACGGTGTGCGAGCGGGCCCGGCGCTCGGCCCCGGCGATCAGCGTCCCCAGCTTTTCATCCTCCGGGAGCGCCTGCTCGGCTTCGATGTCTGCCACCACCTGGCCGAAGAGCCGCTGATACAGCTGGGTTGCCGCCTCCACGATCGGCTGTCCGGCAAACGCGATCAAAAGCGCCAGCGCCGCCGCCGACCTCGGACCGGGCGCTCGACTTCGTGCTGCTGGACGAGACCGGCAGGGAAATCGTAAGGTCCAGCTGCGGGAATAATCAGGTGGGCGGCGAAACAAATGGCGTGCGTACCTATCGTCAGACGATGATGCTTCAGACCAGTGCCGAGCTCCCCGCAAAGCTCTACCTGCAACCAATGGAGTTTATGGATGACGTGGGATACGATTTGATCGAGTGCGAAGTCGGCTGACCCCTAGGGGCTTTCGGTCCGGGGTGGCGAAAACGTGGGATGCGCGGGCATACCCACGTTTTTCGCTGTCGGCATTCGTTTCTCCTGACGGGCTTCTCTGGATGCGCAAATCAGGAATCCCCCATCCGGTACGCGGGCGGGGGCTGTGGTAGAATGGAAAAGCGGACGGATTTCAAAAATTTTCTTGGCTTCCGGTCCAATAAATGCGGCCATTTGGGGTGCGGGCGCCATCTAACGGACGAGCCAACATTGGCCGATGTGAGGGAACAATGGACAGCAGTGAATTTTCGACGCGGGTGCTTCAATGCGAACGGAAGCTGTTTCGCATCGCATACCTGTCGCTTGCCCGCGATGCGGACGTAGAGGACTGTGTGCAAGAGGCGCTGCTGAGCGCATGGCGGCACATCGGAAGCCTGCGCGAACCGGCCTACTTTGAGACCTGGCTGATCCGCATCCTGATCAACGAGTGCAAGGCCTGCGGGCGCAAGCGCGCCGGGCGGCGCACCGTTGCGCTGGGTGAATACGATCCCCCGATGCCTGAACCGGAGGACAGTCATCTCCGAGATTTGGTGCGCGCGCTGCCGGACAAGTACCGGCTGCCCATCGCGCTGCACCACCTGGAGGGCCATCCGGCGGCGGAGGTGGCGCGGATGATGAAGCTCACCAGGAGCATGGTGCGCTGGCGGATCGCAAAGGGAATGGGGATGCTTCGGCAAGCGCTCCGGCAGGAGGAGGAATAAAATGCGCCGCATCGATTTGGGAAGGACCTGTCCCCAGGTGCCCGAACAATTCCACGAGATGATTGTGCGTACGCTTTCGCAGGTGAAAAGGATGGACGCGCTGAAGTCGGAGCGGGAGGACCCTTCATGGGTAAAATTGCCGCGGCGATCGGCGGCGGGGAAGCGCCACGGATACCGGCTCGCGCTGGTCGAAGCCCTTATCCTGATCCTGGCATTGGGCGCCGCGGGATTTTTGGCGCGTGAAACGCCGCTGATGCAGGCGCTCTTTGGCGGAACGAAGGAGGTGCGCGACCTTGCGTCCGAGCCCACATCCATCCCGACCGCGAAACCCGACAAAGCGCCAAATCCGGACGCCGTCGGCCTCAAACTGGGCGGCGCCGTGTATGACGGCGCGCGCATTGCGCTCAGCTGGACGGTGCGCAGCGAGCTCGACCAGGCGGTGTTCTACATCGCGGACACACCAACGCTGGATGGGGAACCCGTGGGCGCAAACATGGTGGGGATGCCGCTTCTGCTCGGCAGCGATGGGGCGCTGCGATATGGGGGCGAGTACGAAGAAAACATGATCCTCCGGGATCTATCGCCGCAGCAGCTCGGCAAGCCCCACAAGCTGCACACCACCGCCCGGTTCTTTACTGCGGGGGCGCCGCTTCTCGCCGGCCCGGCGGCCGACGCAGTGCTGCCCGTATCCAGAGACATCAAAGACGGCCTGATGATTCTGAGCTCGCCCAACCTCGGCTACCTGGTGGACACGTACGACGGCATCGACGGCATCGACGAGCTCATTCGTCTCGGCTACCTGATCCCGCTCAAGGAAATCCCGATCGACGTCGACCTGGAACCGATAGATTCCGAGCTTTTGAAAGCAAAAAAGCTTGCCGGTCAGAGCAAATTCGAGTTCGCTGGCTACACTCTGACGGTTCGCCAGATCAAGTACACGTTTGATCCGTCCCTGGGCGGAACGCTCGACGCACAGATCAGCATCACGCCCAAAGCCACCTATGACGGCAGTTCCTCCCGCCGCTACGCGGTCCTGAATGCCGAGGGCGAAACGCTGCCCGGAGACGCGGGCCCGGGCAATGAGGGCGATTACTCGAAAGACGGAACGATCGACTACTTCACCAGCGTGCCCATCGTCGGCCCCGCGCCGGATGAACTGCTGCTCGTGCCCTGCCAGATTGACCCCGAGAATCGGGATGGCGACGCGGCCCCCATTGCGGAAGAAGCGGTGCGCGTCCACATCAAATAACCGGATAAATCGGTCGCATTCGCCCGTGGCGGGCGCGTGTGGACGGGATTTTGTAGGGAGGGGAAACCATGAACCTGACGAGGTGCTTTCCTGTCGCTGTGCTGGCCCTTGCGTTGAGCCTGTCAGCCGCTTTCGCCGAAGCTCCGGATACCATTGAGGTTCCGCATCAGGAAGACTTTTTTGTGACCCACATCAGCCAGATGGAAAATGAGCGCTTTATGTTGACCGGATCTACCGGCAATCGTATGGATTCGAGTGGAATGGTGCTGTGTGTTGATATGAACAGGGCGGTAGTGTGGTCTTTGCAGGAGGAGGACGAGTACTTTTCCGAATCATACCGCACCGCCGAATGGTTGGGGAATGGAAAGGCCCTCGCCCTGCGGGCGGCGGGGCGCTCCAATTCCGATGCCTGGATTATTGATTTTGTGGAGCGGGGAAAGATCCTTCGGCACACCAAACCGATGAAAACCGTGCTTGGGGTATATCCCGTATCCGAAGGCTTTCTGACAGACAGTCAACCCGAATTCTATAAACCCCGGATCACGAGATTCAATGAATCGGGGAAGGCGCTGTGGCACATTGACTGGGGGAATGGATCACCTTCAACGGCATCTTGACGCAGGACGGCATTCATTACGCCTACGGATGCAAAAGGGAGCGGACAAAGCGCACTGAAACACCGCCGGTCGGCGTTTTGATTGCCTTCGATGACAACGGGAACATTCTGTGGAGGCATGACGGTTCGGCGGCCGGAGAATTTGTCGATGCGGTTTGGGCGGATCAGGGTTATGTTGTCCTTGTGGGGGAGACGGAAGGTTTTGGCGATGCGTCCACCGGAGATGAGGACCTGTATTGGGGACACAGCTTCATCGCCGCGTATAACGAGAAGGGGCAGGTGTGGCGGACGGACTATCCATTCACCCGCGGGGAGGAAAGGATTCGGACATCCGGTTCCATGAAATCGATTCTTCAGATGGCGGATGGCTACCTGGTTTCTGCGACTGTAAACGGTGTGCGCACGGAAATGAAGATGCTGCTGTTTGATCACACGGGTAAACTGCAAAAGGAATGGAATGAATCAATCGGTCGCATTTACACGCCTCAAAAATCGAAACTGCTTCGGATGGGCGATCAAGCATTTCTTATCGCGCACGGTTACACAGAAACCGAAGGTTCTGATGAATGGGGCAGTCTCGACGGCATACCGATGAAAACGATCCTTCAGGAGATCAGGATTCCGCCAATGTGAGTTTTCCCGCGCGGCCCCGCCGTCGGCAGGGGCCTGTATTTCCATGTCCATCTCAATGCCGGAGCATCCGTCCACGGGCACATGGACGCGGGCGGCCGGGCAGCGCGCCGCCGTCCCGTCCTTCCTACCGGTCGAAATAGACCTCGCCCGTCGCCATATCGACGAATATATCGGAGCCGCCCGCGCGCGTGAAGCACCACGCCGGGCGGAAGACGTCGCCTTCCCAGAAATTTGTGTACACCGCGCGGACATAGGCGAGCGCCTCGCCCTCCCGCACCTCGTACCCGTCGGCGTCGGTGCAATACCGCTTCCGGACATCAATCACAAGGT
Organism: Christensenellales bacterium; assembly: GCA_040768845.1. Classification (GTDB taxonomy): domain Bacteria; phylum Bacillota; class Clostridia; order Christensenellales; family Aristaeellaceae; genus JAEZHK01. The sequence continues at coordinate 128,312 of JAXGME010000007.1, forward strand.
TCATCGCCTCCGCCGCGGTCAACGCGTGCTCCGGCGGCTTTGCCGTCTCATCCCCCTGGTAGGTGCCGACGCCGTAGTGCAGCCGTTCGACGTACAGTTCGCCCGACGCCAGTCTCCCGACCGTTACCCAAATTGCCGGCGCAAAGAGCGCGGGCATGACCGGCAATCCTTCATAATAAACGTCAAAGAAGTGATCGTGGGTGTACAGTTCCTTGAGCTTTCCGCCGGTGAGCACGCGCTCCGGGCTCTCCCCCAGGTGCGCGTTGAACGGCAGCGGGTGAAGCGCGTATTCTTCCCCGAACAGCCTTGTGACCTCCGCCTGCGCGAAGGCCAGGGATTCTTCCGGCAGGATACCGATCTTCGTCACCTTCGACCAGTCCTCGTTCTCGTCCACACCGACGACGTTGTTCACGTATCGATACCCGTTCCGTTCCGCCGCGTATTCAAGGCTCTTGCCGCCTTGAACGTATTCGATGTCCTGATACCCGCTGTCGTCATAATCATCATACACGCGCTTCTCTGCCGCGTTCGGGTCGATCTCAAACAGGCGAAGCATGGCCTGCGTCATCCCGTCCGGATTTCCGTCATGCCGCGTATCGACGAGCGACCAGTACCGAATGTCCGGCGTCTCGATTCCCTCGGGCAGCGTCCAGATCTGAAAGCCGTACTTCTCGTTAAGGGACTGCTGCGTCTCGTCCGCGTTGCGGTTTTCAAAGCCCTCCGCGGGCGCAAAAACCGGCAGCGCGAGGCACAGGGCGGCCAAAATGAGCGCCACAAACCGCTTCATACATTCGCCTCCATTTCATTTCGGCAACTTAATATAGGACGCCGGCTGGAAGCATATGGTTCCCTCGCGAAAAGAAACGGCCGATTGTTCCTGCTGCTGCCGTAATGCCGCGGGCATCTATGAAGCGGTGCTCGCCGGCGGGGACGCAAAAGTCGGCCATTACGCGATGCTCCGCAAGCTCGACCGGGCGGAGGAGCCGCTGAGCATAGGCTTCGCCATCAGACCGTGGGCGGCGAGGCCGCGCGGATCATGGCAGGCGCCGCTTCATCACGATGCCGCCTTTCTTTTAAGAAGCGCGAAGCTCAGGCCGGCCGTAATTCCGTAGACGGCCGCAAAAACAAGGCCGGTGGCCGGATCCGTCGGATACGGCGCGGCGATGCGCCCGAAGAAAGCGGCGACGATCAAGCTGAGCGGCATGAACGCGGCCAGCAGGATGTTCGCCCAATTTACCCCAAACGGCGCCTTTGCGCCGGACAAAAGCCTCCCAATGAAATAGCCCGCCGCACCGATGGCCTGAATGACCATCGACCCCCATATGACTTCCGCCGTCTGGTCTTCATACCAACCTCCAAACGCGCAGAACAGCCCGATCGCGAGAAAGGCCGTCGAGGCAATGTACAGGATTTGGCTGGTTAAGGCGGCATTCGCGCCGTGGGTTTTGACCGCCGGCTCAATCCCCCTGAGGATATAATCCGTCGTCACGTCAAAATACTCACTCAGCGCAATGATCTTTTCCAAATCAGGGATGCTCTGCTCGCTTTCCCATTTCGAAACGGCCTGGCGCGATACGCCGACCTTGTCCGCCAGTTCCTCCTGCGAAAGCCCCTTCGATTTTCTTAAGGCCAGAATCCTGTCCGCGATGCTCATGACGGAACCCCCTTTGATCTGATGGCGCTATTATACCTGGTTTGGTGGTTGCGCCGCCATCATTTGCGCCTGGAAATCTGTCAACCGGCGGTTGCGGTGCTGTTCTCGCGCCAAATCATTCCCGAAAGAGCGCCTATCAATCCGCCAAAGCATCTCCATCAGGATGGATCATGGGGGATGCGCGGCAAATACAGGGTAAACCGACTGCCTCGCGGCTTCATGTTTTCATAAACCGACTGCCCGCCATGGTGCTCGACAATCTCCCTCGCAATACTCAATGCTATCCCTTAACGAGCCAATGCGAACGCGACGAGGGGCGCTCGCTGAACTCGTCGCTTTTGCCGATGGGCGAAAGCCGGCTGGTGATCGTGTGCGGGGTGCCGGAGGGCGTTGACAAATCCGTGACACCGATTTCTCCGGGCTTCAGTGCCGGTATCAGCGCGCCTTCACGGACTTCAGGAATGATTCCTCCCCGAAAGCACCATAAAAAAAGCTGAAGGAACGACCGGCGGCTCATACCGGGACGGACATTCCGGCTTCTCCGGAAAGGGGGAGCCGCGCCTGCTCCACAACCGCAATGCACATCGGCACAGCGCCCCCTTGCTTTCGCGGCTCTGATCAAACCGGCGCGGCCGCCTGCCCGGCCTTTTTCAGGCTCCGGTATTCGATGGTCACCATGACAATCGACAGCACGAGCACCGCCCCGTCCGTGACCGGACTTGCCAGCCATACCCCGTTTATGCCCATCGCCATCGGGAGTAGAAACGCCAGCGGGATAAACAGCGCCACCTGCCGCAGAATGACCAGGATGCTGGCCTTTGCGCCCTTTCCGATGGCCTGAAAGAGCGTGAGGGTCATAATCATGATCCCCAGCGCCGGGAAAATGGAGAACATTAGCCTCAGGTTTCCCGCGCCTTGCGCCGCGATGGCGGCATCTTTGATGAAAAGGGACAAAAGAGCCTGTGGGAAGAACTGAATGGGGATCCAGAAACACAGCGCCAGTCCCGTGGCGGCGACAAAGAAGGTGTTGGTGGTTTTGCGCACCCGGTCGTAGCGCTTTGCGCCGTAGTTGGTGCCCACGATGGGCTGAAGCCCCTGGCTCATGCCCCACATTGGGATAAAGGCGAACGACATCACCCGAAGCGCAGCGCCGATCAAGATGATCTGCACATCTCCGCCGTATCGGGAGGCCACATTGTACAAAACCGTCTGCTGAACGAGCGTCATTACCTGCATCAGCATCGCCGACACGCCCACAGAGAGAATTTCCGGCATGAGCCGCGGCGCAAGGCGCAGGCCGTGAAAGCGCACCACATCGCTTTTTTTCAGAAAGTAGTGAAGCGTCAGCGCCACCTGTATCGCCTGCGCGACGAGGTTGGCAAACGCGGCGCCCTCCAGCCCCTTTTCTCCCCAAGTCAGAATAAAGATGGGCGACAGGATCATGTCGATCACCGCGCCGATACCCATCAGCACCATCGCCCGCTTCATTAGCCCTTGCGCCCGGAGGAGCATGTTGGCACTCTGAGCAAAGTTGACCAGTACCGAACCCGCAAATACCACCCGCATGTACCGCACGCCCAGTTCCAGGATCTCCCCGTCCGCGCCGGTCAGCGAAAGAAGCTGCCGCGCAAAAACCATCCCCACGAAGGTCGAAAGCGCTGACAGGATCAGAATGCAGACGGCAAGGTTCCCGAGAATCCGGTTCACCGTTTCTTTGTCCTTTTCCCCGATGGCGCGCGACAGAACCGAGGAGGACCCCACGCCGATCAGCGTGGCGATCCCGTTGTTAATCAGGGTCAGCGGATACACCACCGAAATCGCCCCCATGGCGTTCGCGCTGATCATCTGCCCGACATACACCGCGTCCACCAGCGAATAAAGCCCGATCACCAGCATCCCTACGATCCCCGGAACGCTCAGTTTCACCAACAGCTTCAGCGGGCTTTCGCTTAGAAGCTCCGCGCGCATATCCCTTTTTTTGGCCGCCTCCACAGGTCTTTCCCCCTATCCATTCCCATTTTGGTTAGTATAGACTAACAACCGATCAAAAAAAGCGGCGTTACCCGCCCAAAACCCTTTGCCACCCGGGCCGGAAAAATTCAAAGATGGTGCGGACGCGCTTCAGCGCTTCTTCTCGCGCGGTTTCATGCCGAACAATCTCAAAGAAAGCGTAGTACTGCGCGGTGACGAGCACGTGCAAGTCCGCCCGGGAAATATCCGCGCCATCGTGCCCCCGTTTGCGCGCGGCGGTTAAGAATCGAAAGGTCTGCGCCTCCTCTCCCTCAATAAGTTCTTCCAGAAAGTGCTCGTAAGAACTGCCTGCCGCGCCGTTGATCAGCAGAGAAAACGCGTCCCGGTTCTCAAAAATATATTCTACCAATTGGGCGATGACTTCGTCGGACACGGCCCACATGTCCCTCGGCCGGCCCTTTTCCAGCATGGCGAAGCCCCGCGCGTCCCCCTCCCGGTAGAAAGACAACACCCGCTCGGCCACGGGCGACACCAGCGCGCCGAACAGCGCGTCCTTGTTCGGGAATCGCACATACAGCGCGCCGGTGGTAACTCCGGCGTTCTGTGCGATGGCGCGCAGGCTGGCTTTCTCGTAGCCTTTTTTCAGAAACTCCACCCGCGCGCTTTCCAGCACCCGCCCCCGCGTCTTTTCAACCTGCTTTGCCATATGCCTCCCGAATCAATAACGCTATTATCAATAACGGCGTTATTGATAATAGCGCACCATTGCATTTTTGTCAAGCATTTTCTGCGCAAACCGTATCGTCTGAAAGCTTTTATAAAGATCATTCTTGACACGACACAGTTTGCGGGGTATTATATCATTGATATATATCGGTGATATACTTCTGCGCAGGGAGGCACGCATGGGCCATTTGACACACACCCAGAAGAGAATCCTTGAAGTCGGCAGAAAGGAATTTCTGTCAAAGGGGTACCAGGGCGCCTCGCTGCGCGGGATTGTAAAGGAAGCCGGCTTTACCCAAGGTGCCTTTTACGGGTACTATCCGGATAAGGCCGCCCTGTTTGAAGCGCTGGTCGCCCCAGCCGCGAACGGGCTGATCGATCAATTCAAGGCGGCGCAGGCCGTGCACTTTGATCTGATTCCAGAGGGGAAAACCGCGTCCAGCCGGGAACTGTCCACCGAATATCTGCGGCATTTTATGGGGTATATCTATGACAACTTCGAGGCGTTCAAGCTGATTGTGTGCTGCTCGGACGGAACAAAGTACGTGTCCTACGTGCATGACCTCGTGGAACTGGAGGTGGAACAGGCGGAGCGGTATTTTGCGCTTTTGAAAGCCCAAGGCAAGGCGGAAGGGCGCGTAAGCCGTGAGGTCCAGCATTTGATCACCAGCGCGTATTTTACCGCCGTGTTTGAAACCGTCGTCCATGACATGCCCCGCGAAAAGGCTTTTGGCTATATTGAAGAATTATCCACCTTCTTTGATTGCGGATGGGACGGCCTTTTGAAACTTACGTAAACTATTATTTTTTACCGCGGGTGTTAGTCAAAGCTAATCAAAGGGCGGGATTGTCGAGATCAGGAGGCGGTTGCCCATGGGGGATCTTACAAGACAACTCAAAAAAAGCAAGCTTGGCGGGGCGTTCGAAAAAATTCAGGAACCGGAAATGCGCGATCCGATTGTCCGCGAATACGCAGGTCTGCTTGCAAAAAGCGATCTGTCAAACCGAATGCTGCGCCGCCATCTGACCTCGTCCATTCTTCCGGCAATCGCGGTATACCGGGTCTTGACGGATCACGGATGGGAAAGGCCGAAGGCGATGCGGCTGATCCGCGCCTCGGTGCTGGAGGCGGCGCGGCCCATGGCCCGCGCGTTTCAGCGGATGGGGAAACTGCCTTTCTTTTTCCTGATGCTGCGCCGGATGTGCCCACTATCGATGAAATCCGGCTTTGGTGAGGCGGGATGGACCATGGATTGGAAGCGCAACGACCGAAAAGTCATTGCGTGGAACTGTACCCGCTGCTTTTACGCGGACGTATTTCAAGAATACGGCGTGCCGGAACTTACCCCGATTTTCTGCGAGAGCGACGATGTGGTGTACGGCCGCATCCCCGGTGTGCGCTGGGGGCGTACCCGGACCATTGGGCGCGGCGCAGAGTTCTGCGATTTTGTTTTCTACAACGTAAAGGCACAAAATGGGAAGGGAATGAGCTGCAATGAACAATGAAAACAGGTGGTCGGTTCGAGACGTCATTACAACCGTGCTGATGAGCGTATTGCTGATTGCCATTCAGCTGATCGTCAACATGGTGTGCATGGTCAATGATTTTGTCAGCATGGTGCTGTCGGTCGGAGTCACGATGCTTCTGTGCGGTCCCGTCTACTTCCTTCTGATCAGCCGGGTCCACAAGCGCTTCGTGTCTTTGGTGTATATGACGCTTTTGGGCATTGTCTTTCTGCTGATGGGCAACTGGTTTTTGCTGCCCTATTTTATCTTGGTCGGGCTGATTTGCGAGGCCATCCTGTGGAAACGGGGTTCCTATGCCGATCCCGGGCGCCTCACGGCGTCGTGGACGATGGCCAGCCTTTTGTACAACGGCGTAAACCTCTTGCCCATTTGGTTTTTCTGGGATACCTATTACGATTTTGCGATTTCAAGCGGCATGGATCAGGCCTATATCGACGCCTATGTCCGGTACTATACCACCCCCGGCTGGGTGATCTTGATCCTGGTTTTCACCACAGCCTGCGGCCTTATCGGCAGCCTGATTGGGCGGCGGCTGATCCAAAAACATTTTCGGAAGGCGGGCATTCTGTAAATGCGTCCCGCCGCCGTTGCCGCAAAGCTCTGGGCGCTTGGGTGCGCGTTCCTCCTGACATACATCGTAAAGGACTTGTGGCAAAGCGCCGCGCTGGCACTGATGGCCTTTGGGTTTCTCGCGGCGCAGGGGAACCGGAAGCTGGTTCTCTCCTATGGGTCATTTTATCTGGTGCTTTCCGCACTTTTGTACCTGATCCGCTTTCACGCGCTGCGCATGGTGGTTTTTTCAGAATTCTATGTGCTGATGTTCTGGAATCTGTCGGCGGTGTTTCTGCTGGCGTGGGATCTGATCACCACGCCTCCGGGGGAGATTTCCGCGTTTCTGAGCAGGCTGCGCGCGCCTTCCTCCGTCATTTTGGGGCTGCTGGTCGTATTTCGCTTTTTTCCGACCATGAGGACGGAGGTTCGGAGCCTCTTTCAGTCCATGAGAAACCGGGGGCTGACCGGTGCGGCGCGGCTTTTGCGCCACCCACTGAACAGCCTTGAATGTGTATTGGTTCCGCTGTTGCTTCGGTGCCTGCAGCTGGCAGACCAGCTTTCCCAATCCGCTGTCGCGCGGGGGGCGGAGGCACCCGGCGTCCGTGGAAGCTACCACGGAAAACCCGCAAAGGCGCGGGACTGGCTGTGGGCCGCCGGATGGACGGCGGCATCCGCTCTGTTGGCGGCGGGAGGCGTGAAATGATTCGGCTTAAAAATGTTTCCTTTCGGTATGAGGAACGGCCCGAAGGGGTTTTTGACATCGACCTTTCCGTGCGCGCCGGGGAATGCGTGGTTCTGACCGGCCCTTCCGGCGGCGGCAAGACCACGCTGACCCGGCTGATCAGTGGGCTTGCGCCCGCTTATTTCCGCGGCGCCCTTTCCGGGAAAATCACCATTGACGGAGAAGACGCTTCCGGCATGCCGCTCTGGGGACGGGGTAAGCGCATCGGCAGCGTGTTTCAGGATCCCAAGAGTCAGTTTTTCTCTTCCGAATTGGCCGGAGAGGTTGCCTTCGCTTGCGAAAATTATGGTTTCCCTTGGGCCGAAATTGCCGCCCGAACCGACCGCGCAATTTCCGCTTTTCATCTGGAATCGCTGCGCCATCGTTCATTGGATGGGCTTTCCGGCGGCGAAAAGCAGCGCGTGGCGATCGCTTCGGTTTACGCGCTGGGCCCGCAGGCGTATGTCTGCGACGAGCCGACCGCCAATCTGGACGAAGAAGGCACGGCGCAGCTGGCGCACACCCTCAGAAAGCTGAAGGCCGAGGGCCATGCGCTGGTCGTCGCCGAGCATCGACTCAGTTGGCTAAATGATCTGGCCGACCGGTTTGTCTATGTCCGGGACGGCCGCATTCTTTGGGAAAAAACGCCCGCTGAGATGGACGCGCTTTCCGATTCGGATCGGGCGAGCTACGGCCTGAGAAGAAGCGATCATCGCCCCCCGCCGGATTTGCCATTGCCCTCGGGACAGGGCGCGCCCTCAATCGCGGCGGAGAGTCTCGGCTGTAAGCGCGGCAAAAACACCGTATGGTCGGATGTCAGCCTGTCCGCTTGGCCGGGGCAAGCCGTCGCGCTGACCGGAAGAAACGGCGTAGGGAAGACCACGCTGGCGCTGGCGCTTTCCGGGCTTTGCCGGATCAACCGGGGAGGCGTACTGCTGGAGGGGGCGTCAATGCCCGCGCGAAGGCGAAGAAAGCGCGTCTGGTACGGTGCCAACGATACCGGCACACAGTTTTTTACCGATAGCGTCGCCTCCGAAGTGCTCCTGGGGAAGGCGCTGGACGAAGACGTACTGGAAAAGGCGCGCGTGCTTTTGAAACAGACGGGCCTTTACGGCCTTAGGGATTGCCACCCCGCGACACTTTCCGGCGGACAGAGGCAGCGGCTTTCGGTTGTCTGCGGCCTGCTGTCGGAGCGGGAAATTCTGATTCTTGACGAACCCACCAGCGGCCTGGACGGCGGGAATATGTGCGTCATGGCCGATATCCTGAAACACGAAGCAAGTGCCGGAAAGACCATTTTGGTGATTACCCACGATGCGGAGTTTATAGATGCCTGCTGCCGTTACCGCATCGGGCTGTGCCGGGGAGCCGAGTGCGGCGCTGCAAATTTTTCGTAAGCACTTTTGCCCCTTCCATTTGTGCGCGATTCCTGCTATACTACGCAATGGTTAGTTTATGCTAACCGTGATGATGCGGGCGAAAGCGGCAGCCGTGCGTTTAACCGAGCAATGCGCGGCGAAGGAGAATTTGAATGAAGGTCAGCCATGTGATCTACAAGGTGGGGAACCTCAAAAAGGCCGTCGAGGATTTCCGCGGACAGGGATACCAGGTGGAGTACGGTGCTCTCAAGCGCCCGCATAACGCCATCATCTATTTTTCGGAGGGGCCATACCTGGAGCTGATGGCCCGAACAGGCATGCCCGCGTTCATGAAGCGCCTTTTGCGCGCGTTCGGAAAAAACCGGTTCGCTGACCGGTTGGATTTCTGGGACGACTGCGCGTCGGGGCCCTGCGCGGTAGCGCTGGAGAATTACGAAAAGGATTTGAATCGGGAGCGGGCGATACTGGATTGTGCCGGCCAGCGCTTTTTGCCGAGACCCGCTCCGAATCTGCATCTCCATTTACACGCGCACAACGAAAGCGGAGCCGCACGACGCGACCCCGCCTTCTGATTGAACCGCCGTTGTTACTTTCTGTAGCCGCATTTGGGGCACACGCCGTTTTCATTCAGCGCGATGCCGCACAGTGGGCAGCGGTCGATGCCGTTTTTGGTCACATACTCCTCGGAAGCAGCGTTCACACCGCTGGTGAAGGTGAGTTTGGCGATGTTCAGCTTGTCTTTCAGCAGATCGTACACGATCTTGATCATGCCCTCAACGGTCATGGTTTCCTTGGTCACGACCAGGCGGCACTCCGGATACGCGGTCGCGAGCTCAGTCTTGAACGCCGGCCCCTTCATCTGGTTGGTCGGGGCACCGTTCTTGATGCCCTGCTTCTCATACACATCCAGAATGGCGGGCAGCAGCGGATCGTCCTGACGCAGAATCAGCGCGTGGTCAAAGTTCTTGAGCACTTCCCAGGCGGTCTTCTGAATCTCGTTGCAGGGAAACACCATGTTGACGCCGGGGTTCACGGAGTCCTCCACTTCGATGGTCAGAACGCCGGTGTGGCCGTGAAGATACTGCGCCTCGCCCTTGAAACCGTAGAACCTGTGCGCGTACTGCAGATCCAGTTTCGTAATGCTCCTCATACCGATCCTCCTCCTCTATTTTTACGGGTTGTCCAAGCCCGTAGGCTCGCCGGAAAACACTGAGCCGCCGCTTTCGCCGGACGAATCCTTGCGGCAGTCCGGACAGATACCCTTGAAAACGATGTCGTGCCCTGTCAGCAGAAACCCGTGTGTATCCTTAACGGACTTTTCCAGATCCTCGTTATAGTCCATATCCACATCAAAGACGCGTCCGCAACTCGTGCACCGCACGTGATAGTGATGGTGGCAAAAATGGTCGAAGCGGTCTGCCCCGCCGGGGATCTCCCGCCTGCAGATTTTGCCGCTTTCGCACAGCCGCTGAAGGTTTCTGTATACGGTAGCCCGACTGATGCTGGGGTGCTCCTTTGCCAATTCGGCGTAGATCTCGTCGGCGGTCGCGTGACTTCTGAGCTTATTGACGGCTTCCAGAACCAATGCGCATTGAATCGTATGGCGTCTCGTCATGGTGCTGCCCCTCATCAACAGTTTCTGATAATAGGATTATATATCAATTAGCGTGCTGTGTCAATAGCTCCGACACATTTTGACGCGATCCGATTTCGTCTACACTATGACGTGCTGCCCTCGCAGAACCGATATTTTCATTCGATCCGGGTTTGTGGCGGCTGTTTCCCGCAATTTCCGCCCCCAAATAGAATCGTGCTTTTTGAACCCATTTGGCCAAAAACGATGTTCAAGTTTCACGATTTGCCGGAGAAAATGGCCCAAAAACAGGGGGCGTTCGAATCCCGACGGTTGCACGAATCCCCTGCTTTGGCTGCCGCAAAATGATAATCCCGGAGCGGACAGACGCCCGAAAAGCCTTTATTTGCTGGACTTTTCGGACAAAGCAAAACCACCTATCGAGTTTATCGATCGGTGGTTTCATTTTTGGCAAAGGTACCATCTATTAATAAAACAAGCTTTTGCCGGTAGGCCGACCCAGCGCTGCCCGGCATCAAGGCGAACATGCCAGGGGCCTGTTCGCCTCACACCGATTTCTATGGGTGGCGCGATATGAATTTGCGCATAACTCTTGACAGGACCCTTGTTGGTATCGTCAAGTATTTTTCGCAAATAAGGATGGTCGTCTGGTAGCGGGCGGTTAACCGGCGACGGAATTTGGCTCCGGAACGCCGACGCCGCCCAGGTATTTCATACTCCTGTTGCGCTTCGTGCCCCAGGCAGTACTGGCAACATGTCGCAACCGGGCGCAAACGAGTATGAGGGCGGAGTTGCCGTCCGGGAAGGCGCCGACGGCCCTGGTTCTGCGCCGGATTTCCCGGTTCAGGCGTTCAATGACGTTGTTGGTGCGAATCTTCTGCCAATGCGCGTATGGGAAGTCCATGTAGACGAGGGCTTCTTCGATGCCGGCGGGTCTGTCCCAAAATCTGTGTAAACCCCAAACAACGGAGCAGAACAGAGGAAAACCGAATGAGGCGGCAGCGGCCCTGTCCGATGCCGCCTTGATTATCGTGGCAGACTTAGTGGTGGAGATTTCGCTGGGCTTTCCCGCCCGTCGACTGCCCGTTTTGCCCGGTTTTAGGCTTTAGAACAGAAGAATGCCCGGGATGGCTCGGGGATTCGGGGTTGCGAGCCGGATCGCCCTTCTGAGATTGTAGGTCAGGAAGCTGAGCGCGATTTCGGCTGTCACTTTTTCCTTGCCCCGGCAGAGGAAGTAATGGGCTCCGTCCGCCCGCTTGACGGTCTCAAACGGGTGCTCCGACCGTTCTTTTCGCAGCTGCTGCTTTTGTATGTCGCGGCGGATGGTGAGTTTCACTTTGCTCTTTTCATGCTTCCACTTGCCGAAGTGGTTGCAGGGGCTGTCGACTCCCGCACACGCTTGCGCACTTCCTGTCCGCATGCTTGAGCAGCCGCCGTCCTCATGCCGGATGAAGCAGCTTCCCTGCGCCGCGCCCTCGTCCGGGCTTGGCGGTCCGTCCGCTTCAGCGGTTTTTGCCTTCGGAAAGGGTGTCGATCAGGCGCTCAAGAGATTTTGCATAGCGCGCGTCGTCCTCTGGAGTGCGCTTTCTCGGCCCCTTCAGATGATGCTTCGCGCGGGCCATGCGGGCTTTTTTGTGGACATGCCGCTCGGCGAGGAGCGCGCCGATGTTCTCGTCCGTGTACCACATGCCGCTCTGGTGGATGGCTCTCGCACCCTTGGCCAGGGCCATCGCCGCCACACCGTAATCCTGTGTGACCACGATGTCGCGCTTTTGGCAGCGGTTGATCAACGCAAAATCGACCGCGTCCGCGCCCGCGCCGATCACCACCACGCTGGCGTAATCGCTTAAGAGCAGGTGGCTGGTATCGCAAACCAGCGTCACCGGAATTCCGCGGCCCCGGGCGACTTCCACAGTTTCGCACACCACCGGACACGCATCGGCATCTACGTAGATTGTCATGGTTCCTCCTTGACGGCGCGCCCTTCAACAAAAAAACTGCCCCAACCGGGACAGCCTCTTTGATCCATCGGGATTACTGGGCGGCGGCGGCCTTATTCAGGCGCTTGGCCAGCCGCGACTTTTTGCGGTTCGCCGCGTTCTTATGGATAACGCCCTTGCTGGCGGCCTTGTCAATGGACGCGGAAGTCGCGCTGAAAAGCTGCTGGTCGGCAGAGTTCGCGGCGACCGCAACGTCAAACTTCTTGACGGACGTGCGCATGGCGGTCTTGATCATGCGGTTGCGCAGGTTCTTCTTCTTGGTCACGCGGACCCGTTTGATGGCGGACTTGATGTTTGGCAATTCTGTTCACCTCCCAGCCGTTTATCGACAAACGCCATTATACCATGCGGGCTTCGGGAATGCAAGGCCGAGTTTGGCGGATTCGGTTAAAAATTTGATTGCTCCGTTGACTTTGCGCGCAATTTGGCATGCTATCCACGGGAGGCGGTCGTTTTGCAGATTCGCACGGATCTTGCGATGGAGGCCATCGGGCCCGAGGGCGCGCGGGGGAAGACGCAGATTCCCGGCGTTCGGGTATCGGTGTGGGAGGAAGGCGGCATTGCGATTACCGAGGTGGTGATCGACGGGGAGGCCGGCGTCCGCACGCTGGGCAAGCCCATGGGACGCTACATCACGCTGGAGTGCGGCGCGGTGCGCACCGGCGCGCCGGAAGCCCGCCGCGCGGTATCGTCGCTTCTGGCGGAGGAGCTCACCCGCATGCTGCCCGAGGGCGACGGCCCGGTGATGGTGGTGGGCCTCGGCAACCGGCAGGTGACGCCGGATTCCTTAGGGCCGATGACCGTCGATCGCACGCTGGTCACCCGCCATATCTTTGAGGAACTGCCCGACAGCGTGGATGCGCGCATGCGGCCGGTGTGCGCCATTGCGCCGGGGGTTCTGGGCGTGACGGGCATCGAGACGCTGGAGATGGTTTCCGCCCTGGCGGAGCGCGTGAAGCCCCGCGCCGTCATTGCCATCGACAGCCTGGCCGCGCGGGATGCCGGGCGCATCGGCACGGCCATCCAGCTCACGGATACCGGCATCCAGCCCGGCTCCGGCGTGGGCAACCACCGCCGGGCGCTGAGCCGCGAGGCGGTGGGCGCGCGGGTGATCGCCGTGGGCGTGCCCACGGTCATCTACGCGGCCACCATCGTCCGGGACGCGCTGGAGAAGCTGGGCGGAGCGCCGGAGGACCTGGACAGGCTGACCGACGACACGCTGAAAAGTGCCACCGGCGACATGATCGTCACCCCCCGCGAGGTGGATGACATGGTGGAGGACGTGGCGGGCATCGTGGCGCTGGGCATCAATCAGGCGCTGCACCCGGGGCTCAGCGAAGCGGAGATCGCCACGATGATGCCCTAGTCGTTTACGAAATCCAACGATACATGTATAATGCAACCAGCAAGGGAGTGTTATACATGCGGACACGAAGAAACAAGGTGAACTTGGAAGCGGAGCAGCGGGCAAAATTGATGCGGATGACAAAGAACGGGAAACACAGCGCAATGGAGCTCAATCATGCCAACATACTGTTGGACTTGGATGAGAACCAGGATAGGAAGTATACCCAGAAGCAAATCGCATCCAAGTACCGTATGTGTCCGGAGACGGTCGCGAAAATTGCCCGACGATTTGTCGAGGGCGGCATGGAGAATGCTCTGGAGCGGAAAAAGCGTGAAACGCCGGCTGTCCCATCCAAGTTCACGGGAGAAGTAGAGGCGCGAATCGTAAAGCTGGCATGTTCGGCACCTCCGAAAGGACGGAAACGCTTGGACTGCTATCATAAAACGAGACACCCACACCATCGCATCGCTGTATGCCGCTTTTCCAGCGGAGAAAGCGTTCAAGCTGGCGCAGAGGCTGTATAGCGAACCGTGTAAATGGCAATAATCTCCAAATAAAGAAGGAGATGTTGACATGAGCGAGCGAGAGAAGGAACTGGTGGGATTACTGGCGGAAGAGTGCAAAGACATGAGGGATGTGCAGGCACTGCTGAAGTCGCTGTTTCAGGGAACGATCCAGGCGATGCTGGAAGGGGAGATGGACGAGCACCTGGGGTACGAAAAGCACAGCAACCAGGGCGATCGAAGTGGAAACAGCCGAAACGGGTACGGGAAAAAGACGGTGAAATCGGAATACGGGGAACTGGAGATCAGCGTACCGCGGGATCGGAACGGGAGCTTTGAACCGCAGGTAATCGAGAAGCGGCAAACAAAGACGGAGGATCTGGAGAGCCGCGTGATCGGGATGTACGCGAAGGGGATGAGCAATCGGGACATCGAAGATCATCTGCGGGACATCTATGGAGTGGAGGCATCCGCGAGTCTGATCAGCCGGATCACGGACAAGGTCATGCCACAGGTAGCGGAATGGCAGGCCAGAGGGCTGGACGCGGTGTACCCGATCGTGTTCCTGGATGGGATCGTGTTCAAGGTAAGGAAGGATGGGCGGGTGATCAACAAATGTGTATACTCAGTGCTGGGGATCAACCTGGAGGGGAAGAAAGAGATCCTGGGGATCTGGATGTCGGAAAACGAGAGTGCGAGTTTCTGGACGACGGTATGCAATGAGCTGAAAAACCGCGGGGTAAAGGACATTCTGATTGCCTGCCGGGACAATCTGAGCGGGTTTTCGGAGGCGATCTCGACGGTGTTTCCCCGGACGGAACAGCAGCTGTGCGTGATTCACCAGATCAGAAACTCTACAAAGTTTGTGCCATACAAAGACCTCAAAGCCGTGATGGCGGACTTAAAGAAGGTATATGGCGCGCCGACGCTGGAGGACGCGGAATACCAGCTTGAGCATTTTCGGGAGGTTTGGGGAACGAAATACCCGCAAATCCTCAAGTCCTGGGACGCGAACTGGGCGGAGCTGTCTACGTACTTCAAATACCCCCAGGAGGTCCGCAGGCTGATCTACACGACCAACGCAGTGGAGGGATTCCACCGGATGCTTCGCAAGTTCACCAAGACCAAGTCCGTCTATCCGACCGACGATTCGATCCGCAAATCGATCTATCTGTCGATCCAAGAGATTACCAAAAAATGGACGATGCCGGTGCGCGATTGGGGTGTTATAATGGGACAGCTGATGATGTTCTTCCCCGACCGTCTGGACATCCGCCAGATTGGGTAATGCGGGGCGCTGCCCCGCCGCCCCGGAGTTTTCCGCTTTGGTTTTCCGGGGCGGCAAGAAGGCGACGAGTTCCCCCTCGCCGCCCCGCCAAACCTCGTGCGACGCTCGGGTCGTTCTCCAACGTGGCCCTATCCTGCGCACGAGTAAAAGCGGTTTTAGTATGATCTTGGCCCCATGAGATTATCCATTTACACACTCGCGGGGACACTCCCCTGGCGCAGCGGCTGGAAATTCACTATACCCCCAAACATGGTAGTTGGTTGAACATCGCCGAAATTGAGTTGAGCGTCATAGAGCGTCAATGCCTTGGCCGCCGCATCCCGGAAATTGACCTCTTGAGGCGTGAGCTGTCTGCGTGGTCGACTTCCCGAAACGGTGCGACTCGTTCCGTTAACTGGCAGTTCACCACTGCAGATGCACGGATTCGCCTGAAACGCTTATACCCTAATGCTTATACTTCGCGGACTATTAGTCGTACAGCAGTAGCCGAGCGCAAATAGGCCCGCGACCCGTACAAGCTTTGCCATCCGGTTGAAAATGCCTTCCTGCGCCTCAACCGTTGGCGGGGTATTGCTACCAGATGCGCCAAGCATTCCGTTCCTTTCCTCGCCGCGCTTCAAATCCGCTGCGCCGAAATCTGGATCAGCATCCTTGCATTCCTATCCTATTGTCGCCACCATCTAGCTGGTAGACTTGATTTGCCGGTAAAAAATCCGCAAAATGGCTTGACAGGGCGCGCGCAAACCGCTAGACTGATAACCGGATTATCGGTATTTTGATTATCAGATGTACAGGGAGGAACCGCCACGTGTCCAAACCGGATCGCTCCATCGACCCGCGCATTCTCGAAAGCGCCAAAAGGGAGTTTCTCGCTCATGGGTTTGAGCGGGCGTCGCTCAAGAGAATCTGTGAGGATGCGGAAGTGACCACGGGCGCACTGTACAAAAGATACAAGGGAAAGGAGGAACTGTTTTGCGCCGTGGTGCAGGATACGGTTTCGGCGCTGTATGGTTTTGTGGAGAAGCGCAGCGCCGTCCCGGTGGAGCGTCTGCCGGACGACGCGTTGATTTCCGCGTGGGAGATGGGCGAAAGCATGCTGGCGTGGTTTCGTTATCTCTATCCGTACTATGATGGTTTTGTGCTTTTGCTTACCGGTGCGGCGGGCACCCGGTACGCCAATTTTCAGCACGACTTTGCCACGAGCATGACCGTCAGAACCTACGAATATTTTATGGAGGCGAAACGGCGCGGCCTGGCGCACGCGGATATCTCCATGGAAGAAATGCATATTCTGCTCTCCGCATTCTGGGCGACTGTCTATGAACCGTTTATTCACGGATATACCTGGGATCAGATCGAAGCGCATAGCAAACTGATCTGCAGCCTGTTCAACTGGAATCGGGTGCTGGGCTTTACGCCGATCATGTAAATCCCCTCTTGGACAAGGTTTTTTTGGCCCGTGGTTAGTTATGACTAACGTAAATCCGCGAAGGAGGAAGCTGATTTGTTTAAAAGGGTACTGGCGTATGCCGGCGAATATCGGAAAACCACCTATGCGGCCGTTGCGGCCATGCTGGCCGGCATGGTCATGCAGGTGCTGCCATTTTGGTTCATTTACCAGATCATCCGGCCGGTTCTGATGCGTGAGGAAATGACCGCGGGCTACGTCGCCCTGCGCATCGCCGCCATCGCGGCCTGTACGGTACTATATGCCGTACTCTATATCTGGGGTCTGGCGCTTTCCCACAACGCGGCGTACAATACGCTGAAAAATCTGCGCATCTCGCTGCAGCGCAAGCTGGAGGCTCTGCCGCTGGGCGTGATCCAGGAAAAGGGCGTGGGCGCCATAAAAAAGATGTTTATTGACGACATCGAGACCATCGAACTGCCACTGGCGCACGCCATACCGGAGGGGATTGCCAACACGGCCGTTCCCATCCTCGTCTTTCTCGGCATGTTTCTCATCGACTGGAAGATGGCGCTCCTCGCGCTCGCCTCGCTGCCCCTTGGAGCCCTCGCCATGGCGATCATGTACAAAAGCGGCACAGGCAAAATGGGCAACTATTACGCTTCCGCGCAGAAGATGAACAAGACCATCGTGGAGTACATCAACGGCATGGAGGTTGTCAAGGTGTTCAACCGCGACGGCGAATCCTACCACCGCTACGAGCACGACATCAAAAGCTATCGGGACTTCACGCTGGCGTGGTATAAGGTCTGCTGGCCGTGGATGGCCATTTACAACAGCATCGTGCCCTGTGTCGCCCTCTTCGTGCTGCCGGTGGGCGCGTATTTTGTGATGCAGGGGTATTCTGCGCTGCCGAATCTGGCGCTCGCGCTGTGCATGTCCTTTGGCATCAGCGCGCCGCTTCTTCGGGTTATGGGCTTTGCGCCCACCATGGCGCGAATCAACTATACCGTTTCCAACCTCGAAAAAATGATGAGCGAAGCGCCCTTGCAGCAGACCGACGCCCCCTTCTTGGGGAAGGGCCGCGGCGTGCGGTTTGAGGACGTGCGCTTTGCCTACAAGGAGGCCGAAGTGCTGCATGGCGTGACGCTCGATATCCCGGAGGGCAGTCTGACCGCGCT
This sequence comes from Christensenellales bacterium, assembly GCA_040768845.1. Taxonomy (GTDB): domain Bacteria; phylum Bacillota; class Clostridia; order Christensenellales; family Aristaeellaceae; genus JAEZHK01. The sequence continues at coordinate 146,164 of JAXGME010000007.1, forward strand.
GGTGGGTGAATCGGGCAGCGGAAAATCCACCCTCGCGAAGCTGTTGGTGCATTTTTACGACGTGACCGGAGGCGCGGTCAAAATCGGCGGACAGGACATCCGGGAAATGAGCCTGGAGGCGCTCAACGATCAAATTTCCTACGTCGCGCAGGAGCAGTTTCTGTTCAACATCAGCCTGCTCGAAAACATCCGTCTGGGAAGGCCCGGCGCGACGGACGCGGAGGTGATGGCCGCCGCTGAAAAGGCGCAGTGCGGCGAATTCCTCATCCGGCTTGAAAAGGGCATTCACTCCCTGGCGGGCGACGGCGGCAAGCAGCTCTCCGGCGGCGAGCGGCAGCGCATCTCTCTGGCGCGCGCGATTCTCAAAGACGCGCCCATCGTCGTGCTCGACGAGGCCACGGCCTTTATGGACCCGGAAAATGAGGAAAAGATGAACGCCGCCATCACGGAGATCATCCGGGGCAAGACGGTCATCGTCATCGCCCACCGGCTGAAGTCCATCATCCACGCGGATCAGATTTGCGTGCTGGACGCGGGAAATCTGGCCGCTACGGGTACACACGCGGAGCTGCTCGCAAAGAGCCCGACCTATCAAAGGCTCTGGCGCGCCGCGGAGGGCAGCGCCCGGTGGAAGGTCAGCACGCAGAAGGAGGGAGAAACGGCATGACGGCGCTTATGCGGCGGATTTTCACCGCTTCGGGGAAATACAGGGGCAGGATCGCGTGGGCCTTTGTGTTTTCATTTCTTAAGGGGGTTCTGAAAAACGCGCCCATCGGTCTCGGCTTTTTTGTTCTTTCCGCGTTCTATTCCGGCACGGTGACGGCGGCGTTTTGCCTGGAGATCGGCCTTTCGCTGATCGCCATTCTCCTTTTCGAGATGCTGTTTCACAACATCTCCGACCGGCTGCAGTCGGCGACGGGCTTTTTGATGTTCGCCGACAAGCGCATGGAGCTTGGCGCGCACCTGCGCAAGATGCCCATGGGGTATTTTACCGAGGGCAATATCGGCAAGATCAGCTCGGTGCTCTCCACCGACATGGTGTTCATCGAGGAAAACTGCATGACCGTGCTGGCCGATATGATGAGCTATGTCTTTTCCCAGGGCATCCTGCTGGTGTTTTTGTTCTTCTTTAACCCCTGGCTGGGGATCGCGGGAGGGATTGTGACCTTGCTGATCCTCCTGGTGGGGCGGGGCCTCAAAAAGGAAGCGATGGCGGATTCCGATGTCCGGCAGGCGCAGCTTGAGGATTTGACCGAGTCGGTGCTTGATTTTACCGAGGGCATCGGCATCATCAAGACCTACAACCTGCTGGGCGAAAAATCGAAGGCGCTTTCCGACAGCTTCCGGAAAACCTGCCGCGAAAGCCTTGCGTTTGAGGAAAACCATACGCCCTGGCAGCGCGGACTGAACCTGGTCTACGGCCTTGGAACGGTTCTTGTGATCGCGATCTCCGTACTTTTGTACTTTCGGGGGTCGCTGAATGCGCCCTATCTGGTGGGCATTATGCTGTTTGTGTTCGATCTCTTCGGCCCCCTCAAGGCGCTCTACGGCCAGAGCGCGCGGCTGACAGTGATGAACAGCTGCATGGACCGCATCGAGGGAGTGTTCGCGCAAAAGGAGCTGCCGGACGACGGGACGAAGAAAATCCCCGCGCGCACGGACGCCCCCGAGGTGCGCTTTGAGAACGTCGGCTTTGCCTATGGGGAAAAGGATGTGCTGGAAAACATTTCCTTTGATCTGAACAAAAACCAAATGCTGGCACTGGTCGGCCCCTCCGGCGGCGGCAAATCCACCATCGCAAGCCTTTTGGCCCGCTTCTGGGATGTGAAATCCGGGCGGATTCTGGTGCGCGGGCAGGACATCCGCTCCGTGCCGCTCAGCGACCTGATGGACCACATCAGCATGGTGTTCCAGCGGGTGTATCTGTTTCAGGATACCGTCTACAACAACATCGCGATGGGCAGGCCTTCCGCCAGCCGGGAGGAAGTGATGGAGGCGGCAAAAAAAGCGCGGTGCTACGATTTTGTTATGGCGCTTCCCGAGGGCTTTGACACCGTGGTGGGCGAGGGCGGCGCCAGCCTTTCCGGCGGCGAACAGCAGCGCATCTCCATCGCCCGCTGCATCCTGAAGAACGCGCCCATCGTCATTCTGGACGAGGCCACCGCCAGCGTGGACGCGGACAACGAGAGCTACATCCAGCAGGCGATCGGCGAGCTTTGCAAAGGCAAGACGCTGCTGGTCATTGCCCATCGGCTCAACACCATTCAAAACGCCGATCAGATTCTGGTCGTCGCGGACGGCGGCATCGCGCAGCGTGGAACCCATGAGGAGCTCCTGCAAAAGGACGGCATCTATCGGCAATTTGTGGCGGCCCGCGAAAACAGCCGCGGATGGAGCCGAACGGAGAAATCGGCGTGAAACCGCAGACCCTTCGATGCGCTTTGCCCGAAGGATTTTTGCGAGGGATGCCGCCCGGGGCGTATTCGCCCTGGGCCAGGCATCCGGAGAATCATGCGCAAACGGGCATGCATTCCACAGTTCCCATCACACTCTAATTCAAGTTCAGGGGGTTGCCGCGCTGGAGACGTCCGGCGCGGCAGCCTTTTTCCATTGGGAAACAAGGCAACGGCGCCACCTGCCGCTGGCCTAAAGCGCCTTGGAACGTCGCGTCCGCAACCGTAGGCCGTCGCGTTTGATTCATATCACACGGCGCTTTTGCATGTAAAGAATTGAAGAAACTGTTTTACAGGCATCGAATGAGGTGTATAGTAATATTAAATTAGGAGTACCTAATAAAGGGGCGCTGCAGATGACGACCAACCGCGAGGACTACCTGAAACAGCTGTACCGGCTGGAGGAAGCGGAAGGAAGCGTGAGCAACAAGCGGCTTTCGGAGGCTTTGGGCATCGCCCCGGCTTCGGTGAGCGAGATGCTTGTGAAGCTGGGAAAAGAGGGACTCGTCCAGTACGAGGCCTACCAGGGCACCCGCCTTACCGAGGAGGGTCGGCGCAGGGCCGTCGATCTACTTCGCGGCCATCGGCTGTGGGAGGTCTTTCTGCGGGAGCACCTGGGCTATTCCTGGAGCGAGGCCCACGAGGATGCGGAGCTTCTGGAGCACGTAACCCCGGCGCGACTGGTGGAACGGCTGGACACCTACCTGAACCACCCCGCCCACTGCCCCCACGGGGAACCCATTCCCCGCGGCGGGGATCAGGCGCCCCGGGCGGAGCTGGTCGCGCTGTCTGAAGTACCGGCAGGCAGGCGCGTCATCCTGCGCAAGGTACGGGAAGAGCGGGCGCTGATGGATTATCTGGAGGCCATGGAACTTCACCTGGACGCGGAAGCCGTCGTGACGGCGGTGGGCGCGTACGAGGGGCCGGTTGCGCTGTTGACGGAGGGGAAAGACATGCAGCTCAGCCATAAGGCGGCGGAGCGGATTTTTGTGGAGGAAATCGAATCAAGGAGGAAAGAAGATGAAGATCAAGGGATTGAGAATCCTTCTGGCGGCGGTTCTATTGCTGGCGGCGCTTCCCGGGGCGCACGCTGAAGGGGGGAGCAGGCTGAGGCTTGTGGCGACGACCACCATGCTGGCGGACCTGGCGCGTCAGATCGGCGGCGAACACGTGAGCGTCTCGGGGCTGATGGGGCCGGGCATCGACCCGCACCTGTATCAGGCCAGCGCGGGGGACGTGACGCTTTTGCAGGGCGCGGACGTCGTGCTCTACAACGGCCTGCACCTGGAAGGCAAGATGGGCGAGCTCTTCGAGGCGCTGGGCCGGCAGGGGCGGGCGGTTCTGTGCGTTGCGGACGGCCTGGATGAGGGAAAGCTCCTGGGTTGGGAGGCGGATTCCTCCATCCACGACCCGCACGTCTGGTTTGACGTCGGCCTCTGGACGGACGCCGCACAGGCGGTGGCGGACGGCCTCGGCGCGCTGGACCCGGAGAACGCCGCCGATTATGCCGCCTCTCTCGAAGCCTACCGGTTAGAGCTGACGGAATTGGACGCCTATGTCCGCGCCCGGGCCGGGGAACTGTCCGAAGCGCAGCGGGTGCTGGTCACCGCCCACGACGCCTTCCAGTACTTTGGCCGCGCCTACGGCTTTGAGGTCAAGGGGCTGCAGGGCATTTCCACCGACGCGGAGGCGGGCACGGCGGACGTGAGCGCACTGGCGGATTTCATCGTGGAGCGCGGGATCAAGGCGATCTTCTTGGAGTCGTCGGTGCCGACCAAGACCATTGAGGCGCTTCAGGCGGCGGTTTCCGCCCGGGGCTTTGACGTGGCCATCGGCGGCCAGCTCTATTCGGATTCGCTGGGGGACGCGGCCTCCGGGCACGATACCTACATCGCCACCGTGGCCGCCAACATCGACACCATTGTAGACGCATTGAAATGAGGAGGGTACAGCCATGAACGCGCGGCGGACGGAATACGCGGTGCGGGTGGAGGACCTGACCGTGGCCTACGGCGCAAAGCCGGTGCTGTGGGACGTGGATCTTATGATCCCCGCGGGCAGGCTGACGGCCATTGTCGGCCCCAACGGCGCGGGCAAGACCACGCTCATCAAGGCCATTTTGGGACTTTTGCCCACGGTGTCCGGCACGGTGCGCTTTTTGCCGGAAGCGGACGCCCGCCCCCGCGCGGGACGGATCGCCTACGTGCCCCAGAGCGGCAGCGTGGACTGGGATTTTCCGGCCACCGCGCTGGACGTGGTGCTGATGGGCCGCTACGGGCACCTGGGCTGGGTTCGGCGCCCGCGCCGCGGGGATGTCGCCATTGCGAAGGAAACGCTGGACAAGGTGGGCATGGCGGACTATGCGGCCAGGCAGATCAGCCAGCTTTCCGGCGGGCAGCAGCAGCGGGTATTTCTCGCCCGGGCGCTCGCGCAGCGGGCGGAGATGTATTTCATGGACGAGCCCTTCAAGGGCGTGGACGCGCGGACGGAGCGGGCCATCGTGACGCTTTTGAAGGAGCTCCGGACGCAGGACAAGACCGTGGTGGTGGTGCACCACGATTTGCAGACGGTGACCGAATACTTTGACTGGGTGACGCTCATCAACGTGCAGATGGTGGCCTCCGGGCCGGTGGACGAAGCCTTCACCGACGAAAACCTGCGCAGGACGTACCGCAGCACGGGAACGCTGCTCAAGGGGGCGGTGTGATATGGAAAGCCTGTGGTCGCTTCTTTCCGACTACACCTTTCAGGTGGTGGCGCTGGGCTCGGCGCTCATGGGCGTCATCTCCGGCGTCATGGGCAGCTTCGCGGTGCTGAGAAAGCAGAGCCTTCTGGGGGACGGCGTATCCCACGCGGCGCTGCCGGGGGTGGTAACGGCCTTTCTGCTGACGGGCAGCAAGCAGACGGAGGTGCTGCTCACGGGCGCGCTCATTTCGGGGCTGATGGCGACGCTTTTGATGGTGAACATCGTCCGGCATTCCCGGGTGAAGTTTGACGGCGCGCTGGCGCTCGTGATGTCCGTGTTCTTCGGACTGGGGCTGGTGCTCCTGACCTACGTGCAAAAGCAGCCCAACGCCAACCAGGCGGGGCTGAACCGGTTTATCTTCGGCCAGGCATCCACGCTCCTCAGGCGCGATCTCGCCATCATGCTGGCGGCGGGCGGCGCGCTCGCCCTTCTGACGGCGCTGTTCTGGAAGGAAATCAAGCTGTCCACCTTTGACCGGGACTATGCCCGGAGCCTGGGCTTCTCGCCCCGGAAGCTGGATATTCTGGTGGCCTCCATGACGGTGCTGGCCATCATCGTGGGGCTTCAGACGGTGGGCGTGATCCTCATGAGCGCCATGCTCATCGCCCCGGCGGTGGCGGCGCGGCAGTGGACGAACAAGCTGAGCGCCATGGTGCTGCTCTCGGCGCTGTTCGGGGCGGTTTCCGGGGTTATCGGCACGGCGGCAAGCTCGCTGATCCCCAAGCTCCCCACCGGTCCGGCCATTGTGACGGCGGTGAGCGCGATGGCGGGCATCAGCCTGCTGTTTGCGCCGGGGCGCGGGGTGCTCTCCCGCATCCATCGGCAGCGCAAGAACCGCAGGGCGTGGAGAAAGGGGGAACTGGAGGATGTCTCCGCAGTTTGAAATTCAGCTGATCGCGGTATTGGTGGCGGTGGCCTGCGCGCTGCCGGGGGTGTTTCTGGTGCTGCGCAAAATGTCCATGATGTCGGACGCCATTACCCACACCATTCTTCTTGGCATTGTGCTGGCGTTCTTTCTGACCCACGACCTCGCCTCCCCCCTTCTGATCGGGGGCGCGGCGCTGATGGGCGTCGTCACGGTATGGCTCACGGAAACCCTCAAGCGCACGCGCCTGATGAGCGAGGACGCCTCCATCGGCATCGTGTTTCCGCTTTTGTTCTCCATCGCCATCATCCTGATCACCCGCTACGCCGGATCGGTGCATCTGGATACCGATTCGGTGCTGCTGGGGGAACTGGCCTTCGCGCCCTTTGACCGCATGGTGGTGTTCGGCGCGGACATCGGGGCCAGGGCGGCCTACACCGCGGGCGCGCTGCTTCTCCTCAACCTCGCCTTCATCGCGGTTTTCTTCAAGGAATTGAAGCTGGTCACCTTTGACCCCATGCTGGCGGCGGTACTGGGCTTTGCCCCCGCCGCGATGCACTACGCGCTGATGACCATCGTCTCCCTGACCGCCGTGGGCGCCTTTGAGGCGGTGGGGTCGGTGCTGGTGGTGGCCTTCATGATCGGGCCGCCGGTGACCGCGTACCTTCTGACCGACAACCTCAAGACCATGCTGGTGCTCTCGGGCGCGCTGGGCGCCGCGAACGCGGTGCTGGGCTATCAGGCGGCGGCACTGTGGGACGTATCCATCGCGGGGTCCATGGCCGGGATGACGGGCGTTACATTCCTGATCGTGTTCCTGGTATCACCCGAGCGCGGGCTGATCAGCGCGCTCAGAAGGCGGCGGGCGCAGAAAATCGCCTTCGCGGAAAAGACGCTGCTGTTCCATCTGAGCCACCACGAAGGCGCGGCCGACGAAGCCCAGGAGGCGGGCGCGGCCACGCTGCGGCATCACCTGCGCTGGGACGAGGCCTTCGCCCAGAAAATCCTCCGGAGGCTTCTGCGCGCGCGGCTGGTGGAAAACCACCGCGGCCTCATCCGCCTCACAGACGCCGGACGCGCCAGGAGCCGGAAGGATTACGAGGAAATCTTCGGATGAAGCGGCGGGGATGGTATGAAGATGCGCTGGACCCTGAGGTGCGGAGGATGCTGCGCAGGAAGGTGCCTACGCTGATTCTGGTTGGGCTGATCCTCCTGACGGGCCTGATCGTCCGGCTTTCCGGGTAACGATCACAAAAGACGGCGCCCATGTTACGCCCGCACAAAATAAAGCGGGAAAACAGGGGCGCGGCCGGCTGCGGAAAGATTGCGGCTGCGCTCAATCCGTCCGTGGACACCGTGCGGTCATACTGCCGCCCGAATCACCTCGAATCTGGTTGCGGGGCAAAACTGTCCCGCCCGCGGGATTTCCGGTCGGCTACTGTTTCGCTTTCTGTCCGTTATTTAAACATAGACCCGTTTTTTGCAACACCCTGGATCAGATCAGACGACGGCTTCGCACGCTCCCGACTGAAGGAAAGCCTTCCGAACCTCCGACCCATCGTACACCGTCAGGCAAATCCCCTTGTGCACGCCGTCCACGGTCACGCGCACCCTGTCATTGGCTTTTCGCGCGGTGACAGTGAGCCGGTGGACGCCCTTATTGTCCACGACCACCGCATCGGTCCCCTGCTCGCCCGGCTGATAGACGCGCAGTTCGAGCCCGTCCAAATAGTCGTAATCCACCAGGGTTTCGCTTTCGCCCACCGGGAAGATGCTGTTTTCCCGGACGAAAAGTGGCAGGCCGTCAAAATCATGCTTTTCCGTGCGCCACGCACCGCCCTCGACCACCTTGCCAGTCAGAAGGTGCGTCCATCTTCCCTTGGGCAAGTAGTACTCCGCCACGTTGTCCGCCCGGAAGACGGGCGCGACCAGAAGGCCCTCCCCCAGCATGTATTGGCGGTCAAGATCCTCGCACATCCTGTCGCCGGGGAATTCCATCACCATCGGCCGCATGATCGGTATCCCGGTTTCGCAGGCTTCCACCGCCGCGGCGTACAGGTAGGGCATCAGGCGGCACTTGAGGTTGACGAACCGCTTCACAACCCCCGGTGCGCGCTCGCCGAAGAGCCACGGTACCCGGTAACTGTTGGAGCCGTGCAGCCGCGAGTGGCTGCTCAAAAGCCCGAACTGCGACCAGCGCATGTAGACCTCGGGGGATGCTGTGTCCTCAAACCCGGAGATGTCATGGCTCCAGAACGCGAACCCACTCTGGCAGAGCGAAAGCCCCGCCCGCATCGACTCCGCCATCGAGACGAAGGTGCTGGTGCTGTCGCCGCCCCAATGCACCGGATATTTCTGTCCGCCCACGGTGGCACTGCGGGCGAACACGCAGGCCTCGCCGACGCCGCGCTCCCTTTCCAAGAGTTCAAACACGCAGCGGTTGTAGAGGAGCGTATAGTAATTGTGCATCTTTACCGGGTCACTGCCGTCAAAATAGACGCAGTCCGTCGGAATGCGCTCGCCGAAGTCGGTCTTGAAGCTGTCCACGCCGATGTCCAGAAGCGCCTTGAGTTTCCTCTGGAACCACGCGCGGGCGTCGGGGTTGGTGAAGTCCACAAGGCCCATGCCCGCCTGCCACATGTCCCACTGCCATACGTCGCCGTTCGGGCGCTTGAGGAGGTATCCGGCCTCCTTCGCCTCCTTGAACAGCGGGGACTTCTGCGCGATGTAGGGGTTGATCCAAACGCAGGTTTTGAGACCCCTCTTCTTGAGCTTCGCGATCAGGCCTTCGGGATCGGGGAACATCTTTTTGTCCCAGGCGAAGTTGCACCACTCGTATCCCCGCATCCAGAAGCAGTCAAAGTGGAACACGTGCAGCGGGATGTCCCGCTCGGCCATGCCGTTCACGAAGGACAGGATGGTCTTTTCATCATAGTCGGTGGTGAAGGAGGTGGTCAGCCACAGCCCGAAAGTCCAGGCGGGGGGCAGCGCGGCGCGGCCCGTAAGCGCGGTGTAGTTCTCGATCACCTTCTTCATGGAGCCGCCGCCGATTACCATGAACTCAAGGCCCTCGCCCGGCACGGAGAACTGTGCGCTCTCCACCGCCTCGCTGCAAAGCTCGTAGCTCACCTTGTCGGCGCTGTTGACGAACACGCCGTAGCCGCGGTTGGTCACGTAGAACGGGATGTTCTTGTAAGCCAGTTCCGACGCGGTGCCGCCGTCCTCGTTCCAGATGTCCACCGTCTGGCCGTTTTTGACGAAGGGCGTGAACCGCTCACCCAGCCCGTAAATTTTCTCGCCCACGCCCACATCCAGCTTGACGCGCATATGGGGCCCGGAGGGCGTCCTGGCGCAGCCCATGTGGCGTGCGCCCAGTCCGGTCAGCCGGACGCCGTTTTCGTAATAGTCCAAGCTGAACGCACTGCGCTTCACGACTGCGGACAGCAGCCCGGATGTTAGGGTGATGGCGTCCCCATCCTCGGTGGCCATCAAATCTCCGCCCTGCTCGTCCAGTTCAAACTTCGGCTCATTGCCCGCGCCGCCCTGGAAGTGCTCAACCCTCAGCGCGAGAATGCCCGGCCGCGGCGCGCGGAAGGTCAGCGTGATGAGCGGCGCGTTCAGGGTCATGCCCCGGTCGGAAACCGGCACGTGAGAACAGTATACCACAAAGGCATCGCCTTCCCATCGGGCATCCTGCACCTGGGCGCAGTTAATCAATTGTACCCCGGGCTTGACCACCCAGAAACCGTCCGTAAATTTCATTGGATCAGCACCTCATCCTATCCCTTAATTGAACCGGCCACGACGCCCTCCACGATGTACTTCTGAAGGAAGATGAAGAACACCACCGAAGGAAGGAGCGCCAGCACCATCGCGGCCAGCGCGTAGTGCCATTTTGTGTTGAGCTGTCCCACAAAGTTGTAGGCGGCCAGAACCAGCGTGCGCGTCTTGGGCGAGCCGTTGACCATGAGCAGCGGCAGCAGAAAGTCGTTCCAGATCCACATCACGTCCAACACGATCACTGTGGCCGTCACCGGCTGCAAGAGCGGAAAGATGATGCTTCGAAAAGTTCGGAAGGTGGACGCGCCGTCGATGGTCGCGCTCTCATCAATCTCCCGGGGCACGGTCTTCATGAAGTTGTAGTAGATAAACACCGCCATCGGCACGCCAAAACCCCAGTACTGCACGCCCAGGCCCCAGGTGCTGCCGGACAGGCCGATGACATTCATCGATTTCAAAAGCGTGATCATGATCGTCTGGAACGGGATCAGCATGGGCGTGATGATCACCGCGTACAGAAATTTCGTATAGCGGGTCTTGCGCCGGTCCAGGATGTAGGCCGCCATCGCAGAGAAGGCCACAATGCCCGCAATGCCGATCAGCGTAATGGCCAGATTATTCCAGAACAGGCGGAAGTACTCCATCTTCTCTATGACGTAGGCATAATTGGAAAGCGCCGGCTGCTGCGGCAGCGCCAGCACGTTTGTCAGCACTTCCTTGAAGGGCTTGAGGGAGTTGATGACCATCAAAACCACCGGGTAGATGTAGATCAGCGCAACGATCAGCATGACGAATACCGTCAACGCCCCGCGCGCCGTATGCTTTTGTGGGTTTGCGACGCGGCTCGTCATCACAGATCCACCTCCCGCCGCTCAAAGATTTTCAAAACCAGCTGCGTCAGGATCAGAACCATCACGAAAAACACAATCGCCTTGGCGGAGCCCAGGCCGTAGTGGTTGTTCTGGAACGCCTCGCGGTAGATTTCAAGCGTCGCGGAATAGGTTGCGCCGCCCGGACCGCCCTTGGTTAGTGCCAGAATGATGTCGAACACTTTCAAAGCGTTCGTCAGCGACATGAAAACGCAGGTGGTAATGGACGGGCCCAAAAGCGGCAGCACCACCCGGAAGAATCGCTGGGAGCCGTTCGCGCCGTCAATCTGGGCGGCCTCCAGCACGTCCGGCGGCACCGCCTGCAACCCGGCGATATAGAGCACGATGTAAAAGCCCAGCGACTGCCACACGCCCACGATCACCACCGACCAGAAGGCGAGGTTCGCGTCGCCCAGCCAGCTCAAGTTCCAGACACCCCAGCCAGTCAACTCAGCCAGTTTCTCGAATCCCTGGGAGAAGATGAACTTCCAGATGAAGCCCACGATGGTCATGCTCATGATGTAGGGTACGAAAAACATGCCGCGCAACACGTTTGCAATGCGGAATTTTTTGGTCAGTGCCACGGCCAGCGCCAGCGCCAGGACATTTGTGAACAGGATGAAGAAGAACGCATACCGCGCCGTGAACCACAGCGCCTTGAGAAAATCCGGGCTGCCGGAGAAAATCTGGCGGAAGTTTTCAAGCCCGATGAACGTTGGCACCTTGGAAATCCCGTTCCACTCGGTGAGCGAATAATACCCGCTCAGTACGAAAGGAATGTAAATCGTTATGGCCACCAGGATTACGGCGGGCAACGTGTAGAGAAACGTCTCCCGGATCGCCGCAGCGCCCAGCGCGCTTGAACGGTTTTTGTGCACTGTCACCCCTCCATGGAACGGGCCGCACCGTACCCTTGGATACGGCGCGGCCCGGCTTGAGCTTCGGTTAATTCCCGCCTTCGAGCTCGGCCCACTTCTGCTCAATCTGAGAGCAGGCGTCGTCCTTGGTGATCGTGCCGCCCACGTAAGCCTGCAGGATCTCGCCGAACGCCTGGTGGAAGCTGTCGGTGGAGTAGGAGATCGATACCGCCGCGGCGCCCTTGGCAGCGGACAGCTCATCGCCCTGCTTGATGATCTGCATATCAGGCGCCTTCGCGTCCTTGATCGGCGGGATCACGCCGGCCACATCGCAGAACCAGTTCTTGCCGTAGTCGCTGGTGTACCACCAGTTGACGAAGTCGAGCACCGCCGGAAGCACCTTAGAGTCCTTGTAGATGCGCATCGCCTGATCGCTGCCGCTGACCACTTGGCACTTGGCGGCATCGTCCGTGACCGGATAGCCATTGAAACCAATCTGGAACTCGGGGTCGATGTTCATGATGTCGGTCTCGACCCACGCACCCTGGCCCAAGATCATCGCGGCCTTGCCGGTGCCGATGGCGGATTCCTCGGCTGCCAGGTCGGTCTCCAGAGGCTTGGCGTCACCGTATTTGACGGCGAGATCAAGGAAGTCAAAGAAGTTGTTATACAGGATGGGGTAGTCCTTGAACTTGGCCTCGCCCGCCACGAACTTCTTGACCAGTTCTTCCGGGTTGTCGCTGGCGGCATCCAGGAAGTGCTGGAACACGTGCTTGTACACCCACCACTCGGCAAAGCCGGTGGAGAAGGGCTGGTAGCCGGCGGCGGAGAGCTTCTCGCAGGCGGCTTTCATCGCTTCGACGGTGGACGGGAATTCGGTGATGCCCACTTCGTCAAAGATCTTCTTGTTGTAGACAATGCCGAAGTAGTTGCTCTTGAGCGCGAAGCCGTGCACTTCATCACCGCTTATCATGACCGCCTTCACAGAGTCCTGCATCGCGGCGGCCGCGGGCTGATCCGCGAAGTTGTAGGAGTAATCGAGGTATACGCCGATCTCCTTGCCGGAGGTGGTGGAGAAGATGTCCGGGCACTCGCCGGCGTTGATCTTGGTCTTGAGCAGTGTCGGATAGTCGTTCTGTGTGGTCTCGTAGTTGATGGTCACGCTGGGGGCGACTTCCTTGTAGGCGTCGATCAGCGCGCGCACCTGGTCGGCGTACTCCGGCTGGCTGATGAACATGTTGATCTCCGCCGACTGCTCGGCGGACGCGAACGTCGCAAGGGACAAGAGCATCGCGATGGCCAGCACAAGGCTTACAAGCTTCCTCATGGTGATCCTACCTCCACATCCCATATTTGTCAAGGCGCACACGGGCCTTAACGTTATACGCTTATTTTATCCGAATGTACCTAACTTTCAAAGGTAATATTCGGGCCAAGCAGGGGTACAATCGCGCACAAAATCTTTACCTTCCTTCAGCCTTTGTGGTAAGATACTTACGAAACGGTGGTGATCCACTCATGAAAGTCTTCAAAGAGCATTTCCTTGCCTGGCGGAACCGCACCACCATACGAAAGCAGCTGAGCCTCATCGTAGGCCTGGCGGTTTCTCTGACAATGGCGCTCATCATTATGTTCAGCTATTTCAGCCAGGCGAACGCCAACACCCAGCGGCAGGTCTTCATGCTGCGCCGGGTGCTCGAGATGGAGCTTGCGAACCTGGACAAGTACGTGGAAGAACTGCGCGCGTTTTCCATTCAGCTCAGAAATCACGCGCCTTTTATGGATCTGGTGATCAAGACCGCACCGCTCAATTATACCCAGCGCCAGGCTGTAGAGTCCGCGCTCAAAACCTCCTTCTATTCCCGCAGCGACGTGAACCGGATGGACCTGTACCTCATCCGCCAGCGCGTCAGGTACTCTCTGGCGCGGCCGACCCGGAAGATTACGCTGATCAAGAGCGCAGACCCCAGACAACTGCCGGACTACCATGTCTTTATTGCGAAGCCGGACTTTTGCAGCGTCACCTCCGCGGAAGACGGATTCCTGGAGGTCACCCGCACGATCATCGACTCCCCCCGGGAGACTCCGCTGGCCGTGGTGCGCTTCTCCGTGAACCTGGATTTTGCCCAGGCGCTGGAATTAAGCCACGAGCCGGAGGAGCAGCTGTGCGTGTTCGGCACGGACGGCGCACTCTACTTCCGCCCGGCCTCCATGGCGGACGAGGACGTACAGCTTTTGAAAGCGCTCATCTCCAGCGGCGAGGAGAGCGCGACGCTCCGGCTTCAAGGGCGGGACACGCTGTGCGTCGCGGCGGATGGCAGCGCCTACGGCTTTACGCTGATCGGAATGAAGTCTATGTCGGTGGTCAACGCGCCGCTGTTCGCCACGCGCAACGGCTCCATCCTCCTGGGAATCATCTCCCTCGCGCTCACGGTGCTCATGGTGATCTACTCCATCAAATTCGTCACCACGCCGCTGTCCAAACTGGCACACCGGCTGCGTCGGGTCGGCACCGGGAACTTCACCACAAAGGCCGCCCTGGAAGGCAGCTATGAGATTCGCGGGCTGTCCGAGGATGTCAACCAGATGATGGACAGCATTCAGGAGCTGATCGAGAAAACCTATGTGGCGCAGCTGAGCGAACGCACCGCGCAGCTGACTGCGCTGGAGGCACAGACCAACCCCCACTTCCTGTTCAACACATTGCAGGCGATTTCTACCCAGGCCATCGTCCGCGGGCAGGAAGAAATTTACAATATGATCACGTCGCTGGCATCGCTCCTCAGGTATTCCGTCAAAGGCGGGAACCTCGCCGCGCTGGAAACGGAAATTGACCATGTGGAAAAGTACCTGTCGCTGCAAAAGGCGCGCTTTGGCGACCGCCTCGCCTACGAACTGTCCGCGGAGCCGAGCCTCCTGCTGATGATGGTCCCCAAGCTGGGCCTTCTCTCACTGGCGGAGAACTCCATCACCCACGGATTCAAAGGCGGAGTGACGGAAATCCGCATCCTCATCCACGCAGAGAAACAGGGCGGCGACATGGTGCTTCAGGTGTGGGACGACGGCTGTGGCATCGAAAAGGATAAGCTTAACGAGCTTCGCGGGTCGCTCGCGAAGCCCAACGTGGTCATCACCCAGAACATTGGACTCATGAACCTGGCCAGCCGCCTGAAACTGTTGTACGGCGACCGGGCGCGCATCGAAATCCGCAGTCGTACCTTGTCGCCCCGTGAGACGGTCGTCTCCATCATCATCCCGCTGGAGGTGCTCGAAAGTGTACAAAGTGCTGTTGATTGATGACGAGAACCCGGTGCACCTGGCAATCTGCTCGCTGATCGATTGGCCAAAGCTGGGCCTGAAGGAGCCCCAGTCTGCCTATAACGGCCAAGAGGGCCTGCATATGATGGAGCGGCTCAGGCCCGACATCGCGTTTGTGGACATGAACATGCCGCTCATGGGCGGCGCGGACTTTCTGCAGATCTCCAGCCGCAACCATCCCTACTGCCAGTACATCGTGGTCAGCGGGTACGACGACTTCCATTATACCAAGGCGGCGATCCGCGCGGGCGTGGTGGATTACCTTCTCAAGCCCATCAACCGGGGCGAACTGGAGCGGGCGCTGAAAAAGGCAATGTCTCGGCTGCCGGAAAAGACGTTGGACTTGAAGGAACAGACCCCCGCCGAGGTGATCGCCGCCGTGCGAGATCACATCGACCGCCACTACCACGAGGACATCCGGGTGGAGGCCTTGGCGGAGAAGTTCTTCTTCAGCAAGGAATACCTGAACCGTCTCTTCCGAAGTCAGTACGGCTGCCCGATCTACGAGTACGTGCTGCAGGTGCGCATGAACAATGCCAGGGAGTACCTGCTCGATTCCCAAATAGCCATCCAGCAGATCGCGGAGAAGATGGGCTACAGCAACGCCAACTACTTCGGCAAGGCTTTCAAGCGCCGCTACGGCATGACCCCGTCGGAGTTCAGGGAGCGGGAATGGAGCCGCTGACACTAAATCACCGAAGAAACCAATAATGAACTTAAGGCGATACCGCACAGAATGAGTTCGCTTGCGGGTGGGAGATGCAGTATAATAAAGCACATGAACAAGCCAATCCGGAGGGGACCCATGATGCGGCCGTTCGCGCGCGGTACACTTGGTCGCCGAGGAACAACCGTGTGATCCTGCTGTTTCCGTCGGTCCTCAGCGCGGCGATGGCTGCGCGGGCGGGCGGACGGGTCAAGGGCGAAACGAGGATCATGTGCTGCATCCTTCTTCCCGTTTGTACAGCCTCGCCAGCGGCACGTTTCCCACGGATGAAAGTGGGCGGACAGTGTTGTAATGTGGAATATACGAGCGCAGCACGGTCTGGATGGGCTGAAGGATATGCCGCCCATCCCCAAATCGCAGCCGAACCAGACCACACCGGGGACTGAGGCGGCCACACTGGAGTGCAGCCTTGCGCACCCGTCCTGGGGTTGCGTCAAGCTGTCGGATTTCCTGAAATTGCAGGGGGTTTCTGTCAGCTCGCCTACCGTCCAGAAGATCCTCATCCGAAACGACATGGCCAGCGTGTATGATCGCTGGCCAAGGTGGAGGAGCGGCATCTGGAGACCGGCGCGGGACTGACGGCGGAGCAGGTGGCGAAGATCGAGAAATACAACCCATGCTTCAAGCGCCGCCCCGGTTAATTGGCATTTTGCCTCTTCCGATGCCAGATTCAGGCTTCGTTCTCTCTATCCTGTCGTTCTGTAGTGGATGGAGTACCAGTAGTCCACGAAGTCTAAGAGCCGATGATAGGGCGCAGAGATTTTCCTGCCCGGCACGAAGCCGGAGCGCAGGCGTAGCAGCGCTACGTCAAGCGGAGAGCGACACAGCCGGACAGGAAAAGATCCAGCCATAGCGTGGTTCTTAGGCTTCGCGGACGACTAGTCCAGCATCAGCCCCGCGTAGGCCCGGGGCAGCGAGACGCCCGGAATCAGCGCCCGGGCCATGCCGTAGGGCTCGGCCGGCTCGCCGGGGCCGAAGGCGACGGCCTCGGTTTTTCCCAGGCGGCGGAGCGCCGCTTCCTTGAGCGCCCGGAAGGCAAAGCCGTCCGCGGCGACCATCTCCCGCACGCCACCACCGGGTTCAAACACCGCGTAGCCGGCGAGAGCGCCCCCGCGCCGGACGCCCACGGCACGGAGATATGTCAGGGAACGCGCCCAGTCGGCCTCCGGCCGGGCCACGCGGTCGCGCCCGGCGAGGGCGGCCTCGTATAGCGCCCGCATCCCGGGGATGTCCGGCGCGTCGTCCTCCTCAAAGCCCTCCGCCCCCGCGCCCTCCGCCGCGATGAAGCGGCGCGCGCGAAACAGCGCGTCTGAAAATCCCTGGCGGCGGTAGTATTCAAACAGCGCCCCGGACTGGGGCACCAGCATGAGCATCGCCTTTCCGCGCGCCCTTTCCAGCGCGGCCGCATCCTCAAGGAGCGACGCCGCGATCCCGCGGCCCCGGCATTCGGGCAGCGTCGCCACCGCGTACACATAGGCCGCGGCCAGATCCCACCCATTGGAGCGCAGGGAAACCGGCATCAAGTGCAGCATGGCGCGGGGCGCGCCGCCCTCCTCGAAGACCAGCGCGCGCTCCGGCGCGTAGGCGTTTTCCAAAAACCATCGGGCAAACGCCTCGTCCCCCGGGAACGAGGCGTTCCAAATCCGCTCAAGCGCGGCCCGGTCCTCCGGGCGGGACAGCCGGACGCCCTTCACACCCGCGTCGCGACGTACTTCATCGCGATCTCGTCGGGCTGATAGGACAGCTTGGCCTTGCGCAGGCCCTCGATGCCCATGTCATCCTCGCGGTTGATTTTGCCGATGTCCGCGCAGTAGGCCCGGGCGACCTCGTTGGTCAGCACCTGATAGGCGCCCGGAATCATCCAGTCGGCCTTTTCAATGTGGACGCAGAACACCTGCGGCGTGATGAAGGTGCCCAGCGAGAAGCCGATCACCCGGCCGTCCAGCCGGAGCGCGCCACCCTTGACGCCGAGCGCCCGGCCGTTTTCCAGCAGGCTCACGATGGCCTGGTTCTCCGCCGCCAGATCGCCCTCGGAGGTGCGGTTGTCGCGCCACCAGCGGGCCTCGTAGTCGTACAGTTCATCCAGCTTCTCGGGGTCAAAGGGCTCGAATTGCCAGCGCCCCTCGTAGGCCGACCGGAAGCGGTTGATAAAGTTGCGCTTGGCGTGCAGCTTCTGCCCCGGCAGATCGATCATCTTGCGCGCGTCGTAGAGGTAGTCGGCGCTGTCGCGCCGGGCCTCGTACCGGAACGCGCCGGGAAATTCCGCCTCGAGCATCGCCTTCATCTTTTCGGACAGCAGCCCCAACTGGAGCGCCTCCCCCGCCGCCGCGCACTGCGCCTCGATCGCCTCGATATTTTTTCTCAGATCCCCCCCGGCCGGAAAGCCGTACATGCGCGCGCCGTCGCACCCGAACCGGGTAAACGCCGCGCCGTCGCGAAAGCAGATCTCGGTGCGGTACTTGCTCCGCCAGATGTACTGGACCGCAAAGGCGCAGTCACAGATGTCATCGTCGAGCTCGCGCATCGCGCGGTCGAAATTGGGTTTGTCGCAGACGCAGACGGGGCGAAACGGGAGGCCGGCGGCCTCCGGTCTTCGCGCGGGGTCTTCTTCCAGGTTTCTCATGGATTGCTCCATCGACATAAAAACGATCCCTTTCGGTTTTTGTTTTGCGCCCGCCCTGCGCGGGCCTCAACTACAATATTATACCACGGCGGCCGCGGACGAAAACGCGCGCGGCGGTAAAATTCGATGCCGGGCGCGCCGGGTACGGGATCCGCGTTTCAGACGTCAGGGGGGCGGGTATGTATGAAGTACAAAGCATCTATGGGGAGGAAGTACCATGCTGCACCCGGATATTTCAAAGCTCCTGATCGAACAGATCAACAAGGAATTCTACTCGTCGTACCTGTATCTGGCCATGTCCAACTACTATGCCGACAACAACCTGGACGGCTTTGAGAACTGGTTTTTCGTTCAGGCGCAGGAGGAGCGCGACCACGCGCTGCTGTTCAGAAGGTATCTGCTCAACGAGGGCGAATGCGTGACCTTTGACGCGATTGAGGCGCCCGACGCCGCGTTTGATTCCTTCAAGGCGCCGCTTCTTAAGTCGCTGGAGCATGAAAAATACGTCACCGAGAGCATCAACCGAATCTACACCCTGGCCAGCGAGCACAAGGACTACCGCACGCTGCAGGTGCTCAACTGGTTCGTCAAGGAGCAGGGCGAGGAGGAGAAAAACGCCGACGACCTGATCCGCAAGTTCGATCTCTTTGGCGCGGACCCCAAGAGCCTGTACATGCTCAACAGCGAGTTGGCCGGCCGCACCTACGCCGCGCCGTCGCTGGTCCTGTAGTCCGGTCCTTCCTTTCAGACGGCGCGCGGGCCTTCACCAGGGACCTGCACCAGCCGGCTTAACGTCCGCGCCGCCGCCGGGGAAGTTATCGAGCCCTTCCGGGTTTCCGGGAGGGCTCGGCTTGCATCCTATCCGATTACTTCCACGGTATGATCCAGGGGAGGCGTCAGTTCCGCCGCGACTCTGCCGCCCACCCGCGCCGCGGAGAACGCCGGCGCCACCATCTGGCCTCTCCCAGCATGTACTGCCTGTCCGGGCAGGCGCAGGCCGGGTCCTTCGGAAAAACGAGAAACGTGGGGCGCATCAGCGGCGCGCTGGTTTCGCGGGCCTCCACCGCCTTTTGATGCAGGCAGGGCATCAGGCGGCACTTGAGGCGCATGAAAAAGCGCAGCACATCCACGGCCTCCTCGTCAAACAGGGCACCCGGTAGCTGCGGGAACCGTGCAGGCGGCTGTGGGAGGATATGAGCCCGAAAGCGCACCAGCGCTTGTACACGTCTGCGGGCGCGGTGTCCGCGAACCCGGAGATGTCGTGGCTCCAGAACCCAAAGCCCGACGCCGCCAGCGAAAGCCCCGCCCGGAGCGTGTCGCCCATCGACTATACGGGGTTGCGCCGGGGCCCGCAATCCCGCGGTCAAAAATTCTCCGCGCGCTGTTCAAATTGTCGGAATCCATTGACTTTTTTCCAAATTATTGCTAGAATAATTAACGATCCTCAAGAACAATGTTTAAATCCGCTGCCGGCGCGGCGCTTGAAGGGGGCGACCCTTTGGACAATCTGATCGAAATGCACGGCATCACCAAGACCTTTCCCGGCGTCCGGGCGCTGGACGATGTGCACTTTGACCTGCGCGCAGGCGAAGTGCACGCGCTTCTGGGGGAAAACGGCGCGGGCAAATCCACGCTGATGAAGATCATCAGCGGCATTTACACGCGGGACGGCGGCACCTACCGGATGGAAGGGCGCCCCGTCGAGCACCTGACGCCCAAGAAGGCGCAGGAGATGGGCATCGCCATCATCCACCAGGAGCTGAACATGTGCCAGCACCTGACGGTGGCGGAAAACATCTTCCTGGGCCGGGAGGAGAGCCGCTTCACGAAGCTGCGCCAACGGGACATGAACCGCCGCGCGGCGGAATACCTGAAGCAGCTGAGCCTTTCCATCAGCCCGGAAACCCCGGTATCCAAACTACCGGTGGGCGGGCAGCAGATGGTCGAGATCGCCAAGGCGGTCTCCACCAACTGCAAGGTGCTCATCATGGACGAGCCCACCAGCGCGCTGACCAACCGCGAGGTGGACGAGCTCAACCGCATCATTCACGAGCTGAAAAAGCGCGGCGTCGGCATCGTGTACATCACCCACCGGCTGGAGGAGCTGGCCCCCATCGCCGACCGGGTCACGATCCTCCGGGACGGCCGCTTTGTCGCCACCCGGGATTTTGCCGACATCTCCATCGACGAGATCATCTCGCTGATGGTGGGCCGCGAGATCACCGAAAAGTTCCCCCACGTGCAATGCCCCGTGGGCGACGTGGTGCTGAAGGTGGAGCATTTAAACGCCGGGCACATGGTGCGCGACGTGAGCTTTGATCTGCGAAAGGGCGAAATACTGGGCTTTGCGGGCCTGATGGGCGCCGGGCGCACGGAAACCATGCGCGCGATCTTCGGCGCGGACCCGGTGGAGAGCGGCACCGTGACGCTCAACGGCCGGGCGGTCGCGATCCACTCCCCCGCCGGCGCGATCCGCGCGGGCATCGCCTGCGTGCCGGAGGACCGCAAAAAGGAGGGCCTGTGCGTGGACCTCTCCCTCCGGGAGAACGTGGCGCTGGCCAACCTGGATCTTCTGCGCGGCCCGCTGGGCAGGGTGCTCCGGCGGAAGGAGGCGAGCCTCACCCAGCGCGCCATCGACGATCTCAAGATCAAGGCCTCCAGCCAGCTGATGCTGGCGCGCAACCTGTCCGGCGGCAACCAGCAGAAGGTGGTCGTGGGCAAGTGGCTGGTGCGGGACGCGGAGGTGGTGCTCTTTGACGAGCCCACCCGCGGCATCGACGTGGCCGCCAAGGTGGAAATCTACCACCTGATGAACCAACTCAAGCAAAAGGGCATTGGCGTTTTGTTCGTCTCCAGCGAAATGCCGGAGATTCTGGGGATGGCCGACCGCATCGTCGTGATGTGCGACGGGCGCGTCACCGGCGAATACGAGGCCGCCCAGGCGACCCAGGACAAGATCATGCAGAGCGCTACGCAGTTTGAATCCAGGAAGGGGCAGGCAGTCTGATGAAAAAGGACAATGTATTCCGGCGCATCCTGCAGGTGCGCGGCATGGGCCAGGTGATCTCGGTGACCACGGCGCTGGCGGCCATGTGCGTGGTATTCGCGTGGCTCAACCCCAGCTTCATGACCTCCCGCAACATCACCTCGCTTTTGCGCCAGGTGGCGCCGATCCTGATCATCGGCATGGGCCAGTCCTATGTGCTGATCACCGGGGGGATTGACCTTTCCATCGGTTCCGTGGTGGGCATGAGCACCATGATGAGCGCCACGCTGATGACCCACGGCGTTCACGCCCTCGTGGCGCTGCCGCTGACCGTGCTGGCGTGCCTGTTCGTGGGCTTTCTCAACGGCACGCTGATCGCGCGGGCCAAGCTGCCTCCCTTCATCGCGACGCTGGGCACCATGATCACCGCCCGGGGCGTGGCGCAGATCGTCAACGGCAACATGAACACCGACCTGATCTCCGCCGGCGGCAGCGAGGCGTTCCGGGACCTCTTCTACTACGGCAAGTTCGCGGGGCTTTTTACGCCCATGTGGATCGCCATCCTCCTGTTCCTGATCTTCAACTACATTCTGTCCTCCACCCGCACGGGCCGGCACATCTACGCGCTGGGCTCCAACTATGAGGCGGCGCGCTTCTCCGGCGTCAACGTCAAGTGGGCGATGACCAAAGCCTATGTGATCTCCTCGTTCATGAGCTGCATCGTGGGCTTCATCCTGATGGCGCAGAGCGGCATGGGCACCATGGACGCGGGCAACACCTACGAGCTGAACGCCGTGGCGGCATCGGTCATCGGCGGCGTGTCCACCATGGGCGGGCAGGGGCTGCTGTTCGGCACGGTGATCGGCGCGTGCATCTGGGGCGTGCTGCAAAACGGGCTGCAGTTCGCCGGCGCGCCGCTGGCGCTGAAGCAGATCGTCATCGGCATCGTGGTCATCCTGTCGGTGCTCATCGACCGCGTCGCCCGCGGCGACGCCATCGACCTCAAGAAGCTGTTCGGACGCGGCAGGCGCGCCGGCGCAGACTGAGATTGCAGGCGCCTTCGGGGCGCTTAGCATAAACATCAAGGAGGGTTTTTCGCTATGAAGAAAATCCTGGCGCTCACGCTCGTACTGCTCCTCTCCCTGGGCATGGCCTCCATGGCCAATGCGGAAGGCAACCTGGTATACCTGATCACCATGGACAAGATGGACATGCACTGGGTGTCCGTGGACGCGGGCGCATCCGCCATGGCCAAGGCGCTGGGCGTTGACTACAAGTGGGACGCGCCGGACGGCAAGGACAATGCCGACCAGATCGAGGTGCTGAACAACGCCATCGCCGAGAAGCCGGCCGTCATCCTGCTGGCCGCCACCGACCCGCAGGGCATCGCCAAGACCGTCGAGGAAGCCCAGACCCAGGGCATCACCGTGATCTACGTGGACTCCCCGGCCACCGCGCCCGTTCCGGTGACGCTGTCCACCGACAACTACGCCGCCGGCAAGCTGGCGGGCACCACCATGCTTGAGGAACTGGACAAGGCCGGCAAGACCTCCGGCAAGATCGCCATCATCGGCGTCAACACCGCCACCAACTCCACCATGAACCGCGAGGCGGGCTTCCGCGACGCCATCACCGCCGACGGCCGCTTTGAGCTTCTGACCACCGAGTACAAGGATGGCCTGGCCGCCGAATCCCAGGAAGCCGCCACCAACTTTATCATGGGCAACGCGGACCTGGTGGGCATCTTCGGCACCAACGAAGGCTCCACCGTGGGCACCGGCAACGCCATCAAGGCCGAAGCGCCGGAGATCATCGGCGTGGGCTTTGACAAGTCCGACGCGATCATGGGCCTGCTCAAGGACGGCTCGCTGAAGGCCGCCATGGCGCAGAACCCCTTCACCATGGGCTATCTGGGCGTGGCGGAAGCCTATGCCGTGATCAATGGCCTCTCCACCGGCCCGTCGGTCATCGACACCGGCGTCGCGGTGCTGCGCGGCTAAGGCGCGTTCCACCGGAAGCAGACCGCGCCGGGAATCCTCCGTGGATTCCCGGCGTTTCCGTTGGGGCGCGGCCCCGCAGGCGAAAGGAGGGCGCGATATGGCGCGGCAGCCCCGTCAGGTGCACGTATTCCTGTACAGGAAGAATCCGAATGGCGAATACGAGTACGCACTGTTTCAGCGATCGGAAAACCCGCTGTGGTGGCAGGGCGTGTGCGGCGGTGTGGAGGCGGGCGAAACCGACGAAGAGGCCGCGCGGCGGGAGACCCGGGAGGAAGCGGGCGTTTTGAGCGACGCCCCGCTGCGCCGCCTGACCACCGTCAGCTACCTGCCGGTGTACCTGTTTTCCGCCGAAACCCAGGCGCGCTGGGGGCGGGATGTGGTCGTGATCCCCATGACTTTTTTCGCCATGGCCTACGACGGGCCCGTGACCCTTTCGGAGGAGCACACCGGCTTTGGGTGGCACGCCTATGAGGCGGCCGAGGCGCTGGTGTACTTTCACGATCAGAAGGTGGCGCTCTGGGAGCTTGACGAACGGCTGCGAAGGGGCAGCCTGGGCGGATGAGGCCCGCGGCCCGGAGCGCGGCACCGCGCCGCCGCCGGGCGGGTTATTCGTCCGCCTTCAGCGGCTTCAGCTCGCCTTTGTCGATCGTAAACTCGTAGACGAGCGTGGCCGCGGGTTCGGGGTGGTTGGTATTCCCAAAGTCCGCGTCCTTATCGTAGAGGGGAAGCTCGAAGACCACCCGGTCGCCGTCGCCAAATTCCGAAATATTCAGCGGCGGGTACACGTAGTATCCGGTGGGGATGTCCTCTTTGCCCCTGGAGCCGCTGCCCGCGGCGTGCGCCTGGTAGCCGTTGATGGTCACACTGGGTTCATTCAGCCACAGGTACGGGCTGCCCGCGTAATCCCCCTCCACGCTGACGTAGAACTCCAGTCGGCTGACGTCCGCGCAGAAGCTTGCGCCGGTAATGGTCATGGATACGCCGTCCTTCTCCTGCGTGAGGGCCAGCGGCGTCAGGTCATAGCCGACATTTTCCGTATACTGGCCGTAGATCGCCTTATTCAGCGCTTCGGCCTCCTCCACCCAAGCCTTCCGCTCCGCTTCGTCCCTGGGCAGCGTGGCCTTTTTCTCCTTCCAGTTGTACCGGAACGCCGCGCGCTCCGCGTTTTCAACCCCGCCCAGTTCCAGCGACAGCGCGATCAGCGATTCCTCCGGGAGCCGCCTGGGATCGCGCCCCAGGGCGCACTGGTAGAGCGCGGTATAGCCGCTTTCCGCCTGGGCCGTGGTTTCCGAGCTGCCCGAGCCCGTCATCATGCCGTCCACGGTGACGTCCGCCAGCCAGAAGTCCGCATCCCCGGCCGCGGAGCCCTTCCCTTCAGCGGCGCCGAAGGCCGCCGTGAAGTACAGGTTCTCATTGGCGTAGGACATCTCCGAAATCACCCAGTCGTATCCTTCCGCGCTGCCGGTCAGCCCCACCGCCGCGGCGCCCGCCTCCATGGTTTCCAGCTCGGCCTTGTCGTGCTCGTAATTCTCATCCACCAGCTTTACGCTGGTCCTGGCCATTTCGACGGCGTTCTCGTGGGCCTTGACGGGATCAAACGCAAAGGGGATCGAGAACAACTGACCGTCGATGGTCGCCTTCAGTTCGAGCGCCCTGGGTTCGTCCCAGCGCCAGGAGTCAATGTCAAATTCCAGCCAGGTGATAAGCTCGCCGTCCCACGTCTGAGAATTGCTGCCGGAAGTATCGTTCGCCCAGTCCTCGGCGGTCAGCGTGCGCCCGCCTTCGTCGCGGTACGCCCGGAGATCCCCGTCCACCCGCATCGGAATTTCCTCTCCGTCGACGACGATGGAGAAGTCCACCCGGCTCGGGTCAAAGGACGGAACGTCCGAAAACTTCAGCCACAGGTTCATCTCGCCCTTTCCGTCCTTGTCGTCCGAATCCGCGGGAGACGTGCGTATCGCCATCACGGAGGCCGTCACGCCGCCGACCCGGGCCTCGGCACCCTCCACATCGTATTCGCGCCGCGCGTTTTCGTATTCCGCGATCATCGCGCTGAGCTTCTCGTCCTCGGGCAGCGCCTGTTCGGTCCGGATGTACGGATAGCGCCACCAGTGTGCGCACTGATGGTGCGATCCCGTTCCCGGCGTGCACGCCGCCGGGAACGATTAAAGCATAACGGGCACTTTGTGGATGGTCTGTGCAAATCGCGCCGCCGGCATGCGTACCGGCGGCGCGTTTTACACCATCCTATGAAAGGGCTATGCCTTCCCGCGGGGCTTTCGCGCGGGCTTGGCGGGCGGTTCCGCCGGGGCCGCGCCTTCCGTGGCGGCGGCCTTTTTGGCGCGTGGCTTTCTCGCGGGCTTGGCGGGCGCTTCCGCGGGAACGGGGACCTCCGCGGGGGCTTCCGCCGGTTTCTCTGCCTCTTTCGCAACCCTCGCCTTGCGGACCGGCTTTGAAAGCTCCGCGTAGAGGTCCACGTAATGGTGGGCGGACTGATCCCAGCCGTATTGCCCCGCCATGGCCCGGGCCATGAGCCCGCGCCACACGTCGGGATGGTCGCGGTAGTAGCCCACCGCGCGCTCGATCACGTGTAGCATGTCGTGGGCGTTGTAGTTGAGAAAGGTGAAGCCGTTGCCGCTGCCGGTAAAGCCGTTGTAGGAGAGCACCGTGTCCCGGAGGCCGCCGGTCTCCCGCACGACGGGCAGCGTGCCGTAGCGCATGGAAATCATCTGCGAAAGACCGCAAGGCTCAAACATCGAGGGCATCAGGAACATGTCCGCGCCGGCGTAGATGTGGTGGGCCAGCGTGTGGTTCATCTCAATGCGGGCGGCGATGCGCCCGGCATACTTCCACTGCGCCCAGTTGAACAGGTCCACATACCGGTCCTCGCCCATGCCCAGCACCACCATCTGGCAGCCGGTGGCCATGACGCCATCCAGCACCCGCTCCACCAGATCCAGCCCCTTCTGGTTGCTGAGCCGACCCACCATGCCGATCAGCGGGATGTCCGCACCCTCGGCGAGGCCCATCTCCTTCTGCAGCGCCAGCTTGTTCTGGAGCTTTTTGTCCAGGCTGTCCGCGCCGTAGCGGGCCTCGATCAGCGGGTCGGTCTCGGGGTCATACTCCTCGGTGTCAATGCCGTTCAAAATGCCCACCAGGTCCTGTGCGCGGGCGCGCATCAGCCCGTCCAGCCGCTCGCCGTAATAGGCGGTTTTGACCTCCTCGGCGTAGCTGGGGCTGACGGTGGTGATCTTCTGGGCGAAGGTCAACCCGCCCTTCATGAAGGAGCACTGGCCGTAAAACTCCAGGTGATCCGGCGTGTAGGCCAGGCCGCCCAGGCTGACCAGCTCCTCAATCTGGTCGATGGGGAAGATGCCCTGGTACTGCAGGTTGTGGACGGTGAACACGGTCTTGATCTTCTGGTAGGGCTTCAGCACCCGGTACTGGATTTCCAGCATGGCGGGGATGAGGCCGGTCTGCCAGTCGTGGCAGTGGAGCACGTCCGGCACAAAGTCGATCTTGGGCAGCGCCTCCATGACGGCCCGGTCAAAAAACGCAAACCGCTCGCCCTCGTCTCCGCCGAGGCCGTAGATGTAGGATCGGCCGAAGTAGTATTCGTTGTCCACGAAATAGTAGATGATGTCGTTCAAAACCAGCTTTTCAATGCCCACATACTGCCTGCGCCAGCCGAGGTTGACGTAGAAATAGAGCAGATGCTCCATTTTGGAGCGCCATTTTTCGGGGATCGCGCTGTACAGCGGGGTAATGACCCGCACGTCCACCCCGGATTTTTTGATCTCCTTGGGCAGTGCGCCCACCACGTCCGCAAGGCCTCCGGTCTTGGAAAACGGCACGCATTCCGAGGCCGCAAACAGCACCTTCACGGGGTCATCGCCTCCTTGAAATGGAATCCCTTGGGGATTACAGGGTCATGTTTTTGCCGATTACGATGGGGTAGGCGCGCTGACCGATCAGCTTGCCGCTGCGGATGGTGACCGCCTTGTCCAAAATGACGTTCTCCACCTCGACGCCCTCCTGGATCTCGGACTCCTGCATGATCACCGCGTTGCGGACCACCGCGCCCGATCGCACCCGGACGCCGCGGAAGAGCACGCTGTTTTCCACCGTTCCCTCGATGATGCAGCCGTCCGCCACCAGAGAATTGGCGGCCCGGGCGCCCTCGGCGTACTTCGCGGGCACTTCGTCCCGCACCTTGGTGTAGACGGGGCTTGCAAACAGTTCCTGCCGTATGTCGTAGTGTAGCATATCCATGTTAAACTCAAAATAACTCAAGACAGATTCTACGCGGCGATGATAGCCTTTATACTCGTATCCGCGGACTGACAGCAATTTTTGCTTTAAATACTGGGGCAGCATGTCGCGGATCACGTCCCGCATGCCGTGGGACAGCGCCTGATCCACCAGGTGTACCAGCATGGAGCGGCGCATCAGCACCACATCCATGCAGAAGTTCGGATTTTCCGGGATGTTGGGACCGATCTCAAAATCCAGCACATTGCCGTCCTCGTCCAGCTTCAGGTAGGTGTGCTTGGCCAGCATCGACGGCGACACGCGGCTGTCCCGGTAGCGGGTGGTGTACATCAGCGTCACGTCCGCGCCGGACTCCTTGTGCTTTTTCACCATGTCCTCAAAATTGGTGTTGAACACCGAATAGCTGCCCAGAAGGATCACCAGGTCCTGGTTGGATCGGCGCAGGTAGGCGATGTTGCTCTTCAGCGCGTCCAGCGTGCCGTCGTAGGTGCCCACGTTCTCCCGGGTCTGGAAGGGCGGCAGGATGAAGAGGCCGTCGTTTCTCGTGTGCAGGTCCCACTCCTTGCCCGCGCCCAGATGGTCCATCAGCGAGTGATAGTTTTTCTGCATGATGACGCCCACGTTGCGCACGCCGGAATTGACGAGGCTGGAGAGCTGAAAGTCAATGATCCGGTACCGCCCCACCACCGGCAGCGCGGACACCGCGCGGGAACTGGTGAGCTCCCGCATGTTGTAGTCGTCCTTGGAGGTAAAGATGACGCCCATGACATCCTTCATTTTTCCGCCGCCTCCTTCGCCTCGAAATCCTCCCGGCCGACCTGCGCCCCCGGCGGCACCTTCGTGCCCGCGGGCAGCACGGTATCCGACGCGATCAGCGCGATCTTGCTCTGGCCGCCCTCACCCACATCCGCCCCCTCGCCCACAACGGCGCGCTCGCCCACGATGGCGCGGCGCACGACGGCGTTTTTGCGGATGACGCTGCCCGGCATGATCACTGAATCCACCACCACCGCGCCCTCCTCCACCTTCACGCCGGCGAACAGCACCGAATGGCTGACCGCGCCGTAGACACCGCAGCCCTCCGTGACCATGCAGGCGCTGACCTGCGCGTTTGGGCCGATGAAGTGGGGCGGCATGATGGGGTTGCGGGCGAAGATGCGCCAGCGCTTGTCGTAAAGGTTGAAAAGCGGCGGGTCCATGAGCAGGTCCATGTTGGCCTCCCAGAGGCTTTCGATGGTGCCCACGTCCTTCCAGTAGTCCTCAAAGTCGTAGGCCATCAGCTTCTGCCGGTCGGCCAGCATTCTGGGAATGATGTTCTTGCCGAAGTCGTTGGAGGACTTCTTGTCCGCCTCGTCGGCCACCAGGTACTCCTTGAGCACCTGCCAGTTGAACACGTATACGCCCATCGACGCGCGGTTGGACTTGGCCTTGGCGGGCTTTTCCTCAAATTCGGTGATGCGGCCGGTCTTGTCGGTGTTCATGATGCCGAAATGGTGGGTGATCTCCCAGGGCACGAGCCGGACCGCGATGGTGGCGGCCGCCTTGTTGCGGATGTGTGTCTGGAGCATCTTGTTGTAGTCCATCTTGTAGATGTGGTCGCCGGAAAGGATCAGCACGTAGTCCGGATCATACTGCTCGATGAAGCTGATATTCTGATAGATGGCATTGGCGGTGCCGCGGTACCACTCCCCCACCTTGCCCTTCACGTAGGGCGGCAGCACGAACACGCCGCCGTTGGTCAGGTCCAGGTCCCAGGGCTGGCCGGAGCCGATGTAGCGGTTGAGCTCCAGCGGTTGGTACTGGGTCAGGACGCCCACCACGTCGATGCCGGAGTTGGAGCAGTTTGAAAGCGGAAAGTCGATGATGCGGTATTTCCCGCCGAAGGGCACGGCGGGTTTGGCGAGGGTCTTTGTCAGAAGACCAAGCCTTGAACCCTGTCCACCTGCCAGAAGCATGGCAATGCAGCTTTTTTTAAGCATTCCCTTCATCTCCTTTGAGTTGGTAAGGCCAATGGGTAATTGTTAAATATGTGAATAACCCGTTGATAACATTATACACGATCGAGGGACAGAATACCAGTCTATTTTCCCCTTGACGCATAGAAAAACCCCATCAAAAAAAGGCACCTTTTTTGACGCCTCCGCGCGAGGCCCGCGCCCGCGCTCAATGCGGATGCCCGCGACCCGCCCGCCGCCAATCAATCCTTTCTATATAAAATACCAATTCCCTTCCGAAAAATCAACCGCCCTGTCAGACGGGGTAAAAAATGCACGGGCCGCCGCGCGTTTGCGCGGCGGCCCGTATGGCGGTGCTCCGCCGATCAGGCAATCAAAAGTTTGGCCAGGTCCGCGGCGGAGGCGGCGTCGGGCGAATATCCGTCCGCGCCCACTTCGTCGGCAAAGGACTGCGTGACCGGCGCGCCGCCGATCATGATCTTGACCTTTTCGCGCACGCCCGCCTCGCGGATGGCGTCAATGGAGAGCTTGATGGAGGGCATCGTGGTGGTGAGCAGCGCGCTCATGCCCACAATCTGGGCGCCCTGGTTCTTGACCGCGTCGATGTAGGCCTCGGGCGAAACGTCCACGCCCAGGTCGATCACGGTGAAGCCCGCGCCCTCCAGCATCATGCCCACCAGGTTTTTGCCAATGTCGTGCAGATCGCCCTTGACGGTGCCGATGGCCACCACGCCGCGGGACTGGGCGTTTGCGTCCGCCAGCAGCGGCTTGAGGATTTCGGTACCGGTCTTCATTGCGCGGGCGGCGATCAGAACCTCGGGCACGTACACCTCGTTGTTCTTGAACAGGATGCCCAGCTCGTTCATTCCGACGATCAGGCCATCGTTGAGAATGGTCTCCGCGGGGACCCCCTCAGCGACCGCATCTGTCACCAGCGTCTTGACGATCTTTGCGCGGCCCGCCTTTACGGCGTCCGCGATGGCACGAAAGTCCGCCATACAATCCCCTCCAAAAAACACTTGGTTTTTGATCCTCTTCGAACAGTATAGCATGAAAAGCGGTCATCGATCATTGCAAAATCTTTTCATTACGTGTAATTTCTTATGATTTGTGATACACTATTGGTGAGAGGTGACATCCCATGCAGAATGAACGCATCCGCGAGCGCGCCGAGGCGCTGGGCACTCTGGCGGCGCTGCCGGTGCAGGTGCTGGACGAGGGCGGGCGCGCGGAGATGCGTTGCGGCGGTCCCTGCGAGTACTGCCGCATCTTCAAGCGGTTTTTGAAGCCCGGCGAATCCTGCGAAACGCTCCACGCGCTGGCGGGCCGCCGCGCGATGGACCTGGGAGAATCCTATATATTCACCTGCCACGCGGGCGTGTACCACATTGTGATGCCGCTGGTCAGCGGCAGCGAGTTTGAGGGCGCGGTGCTGCTGGGGCCATTCATCCTGGGGGCGATGGACTCCACGCTTCTGCAGGAGGTGGCCCGGCGCTACCGCCTGCCCACGGACGCGCTTTTGGACATGTACGACGCGGCCTCGGGGCTTCGCGCCCTGTCCGCCGAGGAGGCCGGCGCGCTGTGCCGCATGGTGCGGTTTCTCTTTGGCGCGCTGGACGGCGGCGCGCTGGAAGCGCGGCGGGGCCGCGCGCAGCAGCAAAGCCGCATCGGCGAATCCATCCAGACCTACAAGGGCTTCCAGACCGCGGGGCCGGCCTATCCGCTGGAGAAGGAGCGCCTGTTGGTGCGCCACGTGCGCTCCGGCGACGCGTCGGAGGCCAAGGCGCTGCTCAACGACCTTCTGGGCTATGCGCTGTTCGCCAGCGGCGGCACGCTGGAGGTGGTCAAGGCCTGCACGGCGGAGCTCTGCGCGCTATTATCGCGGGCGGCCATCGAGGGCGGGGTCCAGACGGTGGAGGCGCTGGCGATGAACCGGTCGTTTATGCGCTCGCTCTGGCAGGCGTCCACCACGGAGGACCTGTGCTACCACATGCAGGAGGCGGTGGAGCGCTTCTGCGAAAGCGCGTTCCCGCCCGGAGCCGTCGCGGAGCGGGACGTGATCCAGCAGGCGACCCGCTTTATCAATATTCACTTTTCCGAACCGCTGACCCTTGCCGACGTGGCGCGGAGCGTACACCTGAGCGAGAGCTATTTTTCGACGGTCTTCAAAAAAGGCTGCGGCGCCTCCTTCCGGGAATACCTGAACGCCGTGCGCATCGACGAGGCCCGGCGGCTGCTGGACCTGAACCAGCAGTCCGTCACGGAAATCGCGCTGGCGGTGGGCTTTGAAAGCCAGAGCTACTTTTCCAAGGTGTTCCGCGCGGTGACCGGGGTGTCCCCCAAGGAATATCGAACAAAAGTACATGTAAATCATACGGAAACAGGCGCGGGTGCGTGAACGCCAATGCTATAATCATGAGCGGAAGAACCAATGCTCATGACAGCGGGAGTGATTCAAATGACGCCCAAGGAGATCCTGTTCGCGACGTTTCGGCGGGAGCACGTGCCCTCGATGGCCTGGGTTCCCTTCGCCGGCGTTCACGCCGGCAAACTGACCGGAACCGACGCCGATGTGCTGCTGACCGACCCCGACAAGCTGTTCGACGCGCTGATGAAGGTCAACGAGCTGTACCGCCCTTCGGGGCAGCCGGTGCTGTTTGACCTGCAGATCGAGGCCGAGTGCCTGGGCTGCGACCTGGTGTGGGCCAAGAACGGCCCGCCGTCCGTGGCCTCCCACCCACTGGAGGACGACATGTCCATCCCCTGCGAGTGCACCATCCCCACCGAAAAGAGCGGCCGCATCCCCATGGCGCTGGAGGTCATGCGCCGCATGAAGGAGGCGGTGGGCGAAACCACCGCGCTGTACGGCCTGATCTGCGGGCCCTTTACGCTGGCGTCGCACTTAAGGGGCAACGACATCTTCATGGACATGTACGACGACGAGGCGTACTGCCAGCAGCTTCTGGCCTTCTGCAACAAGGTGGCCATGCGCATGGCGGACCTGTACGTGGCGGCGGGGATGGACGTGATCGCCGTCGTGGACCCGATGATCAGCCAGATCTCTGTCAGCCACTTCGAGCAGTTCATGGCGGAGCCCTTCACCGCGCTTTTTGAACACATCCGCGCGCTGGGCGCCCTGAGCGCCTTCTTCGTCTGCGGCGACGCCACCCGCAACATTGAGTCCATGTGCAAGACCCGGCCGGACAGCGTATCCGTCGACGAAAACGTGAACCTGGCGGCGGCCAAGGCCATCGCCGACCGCTACGGCATTGCCATCGGCGGCAACATCCCGCTGACCACGGTGCTGCTCCACGGCACCCAGCAGGACGTGATGAAGTGCGTGGTGGACCTTCTCGATTCCGTGCAGGACCGCACGGGCCTCATCGTGGCGCCGGGCTGCGACATGCCCTACGATGTGCCGGTGGAAAACGGCATCGCGGTGTCCCACGCGGTGCTGCACGAGGCCGAGGCGCGGGAGATGCTGAAAAACTACGTGGCCGTCACCGACGATATCGACATCGAGCTGCCCGACTACGCGAACCTTTCAAAGCCCCTGGTGGAGGTGTTCACGCTGGATTCCGCCACCTGCGCCGCCTGCGGCTACATGATGGGCGCGGCCAACCGGGCCAAGGCGGACTTTGGCGACAGGATCGACATGGTGGAGTACAAGTTCACCGAAAAGGACAACATCGCCCGCTGCCGGAAGATGGGCGTGCCCAACCTGCCCAGCCTGTACATCAACGGCGTTTTGAAGTACCGCTCGCTGGTGCCCAGCCGCAAGGAGCTGGCCGAGGCGATCGAGGAAGTCATGAAATGACGCGGCTGTTTCTCCTCACCGGCTTTCTGGGCTCCGGCAAGACCACGCTGCTCAAGAAGCTTGCGCCCCGCCTCGGCGGACGGCTGGCGATCATCGTCAACGATTTTGGCCGCGAGTGCGTCGATGAAAAGCTGCTCGCCGGGGTCAACGCGCGCCTCGCGGGCATCGCGGGCGGCTCGATCTTCTGCACCTGCCGGCTGGACCAGTTTGAAAACGCGCTTTCGGATGCCCTTTCGGACGGACCGGACGCGGTTCTCGTCGAAACCAGCGGCCTCGGCGATCCCACCGCCATCCGGTCCGTGCTGGGCCTCCGGCCGGAATTTTCGCAAATCGACTACCGCGGCTGCCTGTGCCTCGCCGACGCCCGGAATCTTTTCAAGGTGTACGATACGGCGCGGGTGGTGCGAAAGCAGCTGAACGCGGCGGATCTGGTGATCCTGACCAAGTGCGACGCCGCCACGGAAGCCGAAATCGCGCGGGCGAAGGCGCTGATTGGCCGCCACGCCGCGGAATCGGACATCCTGGAGGTTTCCTTCGGCGACCTGACCGAGGCCCAGGCCGGGCGCATCCTGGCGATGAAGGCGCAGCCCCGCGACGGCTTTCTGACCGCCGAGCTGGGGCTGCACAGCCTGACGCTCAGGGTGGACCCGCGGGCGGGCTCTGCGGAAGTCACCGCGTTTCTTGGCGCGCTGGCCCCGGACGCCTACCGCGCGAAGGGCTTTCTGCGCCTTGCGGACGGCGTTTTCCGGGTGGACTCGGTGGGGCCGGATGTTGTGGTCGCCCCGTGGGACGGCGCCGCGGACAACCTTCTGAGCGTCCTGTACGCCTACGGCCAACAGGCGAAAAAGCACATCGGGCGGAACGGCCCGCCCTGGATCGAAGTGGAGGATGCAAAATGACGGAAGAAGCCAAGCTCTTTGCCGGCGGCCTCCGGCGGATGCTGATGTGCCGGATGCCGGACGACATGCGCGCGCGGATCGAGGCGCTGCTCGCCGAACCCGAGCCCACCGCCTACGCGCTCAAGTCGGCCTACCAGAACTTCGCGCGGCGGCTGGTGCTGGCCCGCCCCCGCGAGGAGATCGGCTGGAACCCCACCGTGGACGGAGACAGGTGCGTCGGCTGCGGCGCCTGCTACGATTTCTGCCCCCACGGCGTGTACGAGATGGAGGGCGGCCAGGCCCGGGTGATCCACCCCACCGAGTGCGTGATCCTGTGCTCCAACTGCGTCAAAAAATGCCCCGCGGACGCCATTTCCTTTCCGCCCCAGACCGAGTACGCACAGCTGCTCCGGTACGAATGACCGGTCCCCGTCCGCAAAAGAGCCGCCCCGCCTTCCGGCGGGGCGGCTCTTTTGCGGACCGCAGCGCACGTTCCTGCAAATTTTGTGTGAAGTTGGATATCCATGCAGGTTTTCCGTCATTTTCCGCCGGTCCTATGAAGGAACCAGTCCGCAAACCGCACATTTCCGCTTGCAAACTTGCTGTTTCAAGCGTATAATGTGGGCATCACTTGCAAGGAGGGAATTTCATGAAGAAGGTACTTGCCTTGGTTCTCGCCCTCATGCTGATCGTCCCCGCCTTCGCCTTCGCGGAAGACATCGTGAAGGTGGGCGTGTTCGAGCCCGTGACCGGCGAAAACGGTGGCGGCGGCTTCCAGGAAGTGCTGGGCATGCGCTATGCCAATCAGGTTGCCCCGACGGTTGACGTGGGCGGCAAGACCTACAAGGTGGAGCTGGTCGAGGTGGACAATAAGTCCGACAAGACCGAGGCCGTCACCGCCGCCCAGAGCCTGATCGCCGGCGGCGTTTCCGTG
Organism: Christensenellales bacterium; assembly: GCA_040768845.1. GTDB lineage: Bacteria > Bacillota > Clostridia > Christensenellales > Aristaeellaceae > JAEZHK01. Next base: position 181,244 of record JAXGME010000007.1, read on the forward strand.
ATCCTCGGCTCCTACGGCTCCGGCGTTTCCATCGCGGCGGGCGGTATCTTTGCCGACGCCAAGGTGCCCGCCATCGGCGCTTCCTGCACCAACCCGCAGGTCACGCTGGGCAACGACTTCTACTTCCGCGTGTGCTTCCTGGACCCCTTCCAGGGCACCGTGATGGCCAACTACGCCTTCCAGGAAGGCGCCAAGACCGCCGCGGTCATCACCCAGCTGGGGGATGATTACTCTTCCGGCCTGGGCAACTTCTTCCTGAAGGCCTTCAAGGCGCTGGCCGGGGACGCCGCCATCGTCGCCGACGAGCAGTTCCAGACCAATCAGACGGACTTCAAGGCCATCCTGACCAACGTCAAGGCCGCGAATCCGGATGTCATCTTCGCGCCCTCCTCCATCGCCACGGCCCCGCTGCTCATCAAGCAGGCCCGCGAGCTGGGCATCACCGCCAAGATCATGGCCGGCGACACCTGGGAGAACGTCACCATCATCGAAAACGCCGGCGCCGACGCCGAGGGCGTCACGCTGTCCACCTTCTTTGACGAGGCCGATCCCACCGCGGTGGACTTCGTCAAGGGCTTCAAGGAATACCTGAAGGCCAACCCCGAGGCGCTGGAGAAGAACGGCGGCGACGGTGTGGCGGCGGTTTCCGCGCTGGGCTACGACGCCTACATGACCGCGCTGGCGGCCATCGAGGCGGCCGGCTCCGTCGACCCCCAGGCGATCCGCGACGCGCTGCCGGGCGTTTCCATCACCGGCGTGACCGGCGCCATCTCCTTTGACGAAAACGGCGACGCCAAGAAGGACATGGCCTTCATCAAGACCGTCGAAAACGGCGCCTTCAAGTTCCTCAAGACGGTGACCATCCAGTAGTCGGCAGATTCTTTAGCGCAGGGGCCGATACCCATCGGCCCCTGTTCCTGTAAAACGGAGGGGTTCCATGAGCCTGACGACGTTAACGCAGCACTTTCTGACCGGCATTTCGCTGGGCGGCGCCTACGCGCTGATCGCCATCGGCTACACGATGGTGTACGGAATCCTGCGGCTGATCAATTTCGCCCACGGCGACATCTTCATGATGGCCGGCTATTTCATGATCTTCTCCATGTCCAGCCTGCCCTGGCAGATCTCGATCCCCATCGTGATCGCCTGCACGGTGCTGCTGGGCTTTGCCATCGAGCGGGCCGCCTACGCGCCGCTGCGCTCGGCGCCCCGGATGTCCATCATGATCTCGGCCATCGGCGTATCCTATCTTCTGCAGAACTTGGCCACCTACCTCTTTTCCGCGCTGCCCCGGCCGTACCCCGAAATCCCCTTCCTGAAGCGCATCTTCCAGATCGGCAGCGTGTCGGCCTCGCTGGTCACCTTTGTCACGCCCGTGATCGCGATTCTTCTGGTCTGGGGGCTGACGCAGCTGATCAACCACACCAAGATCGGCATGGCGATGCGCGCGGTCAGCAAGGACTTTGAAACCTCCAAGCTCATGGGCATCAAGATCAACACGGTCATCTCCGTCACCTTCGTGATCGGCTCGGCGCTGGCGGCGGTGGGTTCCATCCTGTACTTCACGGACCGCATGTCGGTCAACCCCTTCAGCGGCACGCTGCCCGGGCTCAAGTGCTTCGTGGCGGCGGTGCTGGGCGGCATCGGCTCGGTGCCGGGGGCGATGGTGGGCGGCTTTGTGATCGGCATGTTTGAAACGGCGCTGGTGGCGGCGGGCGCCTCCACGTTTTCGGACGCCTTCACGTTCATCCTGCTGATCGTGATGCTGCTGTTCCGGCCCACGGGTCTCTTCGGCGAAAAGACGACGGATAAGGTGTGACGCGATATGAAAAAGACGACGAAATGGCTTCTATCGCTCATCACAATCGGCCTCTTGGCCTACGCGCTCACCGTGCTGGAGGCGAACCGCTTCGCCCAGGGCATGCTGTATTCGGTGCTGCAAAAGAGCGCGATTCTGGCCATCGCGGCGGTTTCGATGAACCTTCTGAACGGCTTTACGGGCCTTTTTTCGCTGGGGCAGGCGGGCTTTATGGCGCTGGGCGCCTACACCACCGCCATCCTGACCATCCCCACCGCGAAACTTGAAGGCGTGTACTACATGGATGGCATCGCCTCCGCCATCGTTTCCTTCCGGACGTTTCTCGACGCCGCGCCCGCCTGGCTGCAGACCAGCTATCCCTATCTGGCGCTGATCGCGGGGGGGCTGGTGGCGGCGGCCTTCGCCGCGCTGATCGGCCTGCCGATCCTGCGCCTCAAGAGCGATTACCTGGCCATCGCCACGCTGGGCTTTTCTGAAATTGTGCGCGCGCTGATCGCCAGTCCGCAGCTCAACACCGTCACCAACGGCTCCTACGGCCTGAAGAGCATTCCCAAGCTGGGTTCCATCCTGACCACATTCATCATCGCCGCGGTGTGCGTGGGCGCGATCGTGCTTCTGATCAAGTCCAGCTACGGTCGGGCCTTCAAGGCCATCCGCGAGGACGAGATCGCCGCCGAGGCCATGGGCATCAACCTGATGAAGCACAAGAATCTGGCCTTTGTGATCAGCTCCTTTTTTACGGCGGTGGCGGGGGGCATGCTGGCGATGTTCATGCAGTCCATCGACTCCTCCACCTTCAAGATCGCCATGACCTATGACGTGCTGCTGATCGTGGTCATCGGCGGCATCGGCTCGGTGACGGGCAGCGTGCTGTCAGCCTTTCTCGTGACCGCCGCCAAGGAGTGGTGGCTGCGCTTTTTCGATACGCCGCTGACCATCGGGACCTTCGAGGTGCCGCTTTTGCGCACGGGCTTCCGGATGGTGGTCTTTTCGGTGCTCCTGATGGTGGTGGTGCTGTTTTACCGCCGGGGGCTGATGGGCACGACCGAATTTTCGTGGGACTTCTTCTGGAAAAAGCGGAATCCTTCCGTGAAAGGGGGCGCGCGGGATGGCCGGTAACGTGCTGCACCTGGACAACGTGACCATGCAGTTCGGCGGCGTGGTGGCCGTGAGCGATCTGACGCTGGACGTGAACGAGGGCGAAATCGTGGCCCTCATCGGCCCCAACGGCGCGGGCAAGACCACCGCCTTCAACGTGATCACCGGCGTGTACGCGCCCACCAACGGGCGCGTGACGCTGCGCGGCGAAGTGATCGCCGAGGGCTACCCCACCGGCAAGATGAAAAAGCTCTACGCCGCGGGCCATCAGGGGGAATACACCCGGCTGGTCGCCAACACGCCGGACAGGATCACCGCCAAGGGCGTGGCGCGCACCTTTCAGAACATCCGCCTTTTCAAGGATCTGACGGTATTTGAAAACGTGCTGATCGCCAAGCACCTGCGCGTCAGGGCCAACGTGGTTTCCGCCACGTTCCGGCTGAACCACCGGGAAGAGGCGCGCATGCGGCGCGAGGCGCTGGAGTTGATCGACGCGCTGGGGCTCTCCGCCGCGCGCGATGAAAAGAGCGCCTCTCTCCCCTACGGCAAGCAGCGCATTCTGGAAATCGTGCGGGCGCTGGCCACCGGGCCCAGCCTTTTGCTGCTGGACGAGCCTGCCGCCGGCATGAACCCCCAGGAGACGGACGAGCTTTCCGACTTCATCCGGCGAATCAAAAAGCAGTTTAACCTCACCGTGTTCATGATCGAACACCACATGAACCTGGTGATGGACATTTCCGACCGCATCTACGTCATCGACTTCGGGAAGTACATCGCCTCCGGCACACCCGCCGAGGTGCAGTTCAACCCCGACGTCATCAAGGCATACCTGGGGGTGGAAGAAGCATGAGCCTGCTCACCGTGAAGGATCTCAAGGTCAGCTTCGGCGGCATCGAAGCCCTCAAGGGCATCTCCTTCAGCGTGGAGGAAGGCGCCATCGTGACGCTGATCGGCGCAAACGGCGCGGGTAAATCCACCACGCTCCGGGCCATCAGCGGTCTGGTGCGCCCGGCCGCCGGCACCATCCACTACGCGGGCGAGCCCATCGGCGGCATGGACACCCAGAAGATCGTCGAAAAGGGGATCGCGCTGGTGCCCGAAGGCCGCCGCGTGTTCCCCAACCTGACGGTGCTGGAAAATCTGCTGATCGGCGCCTACATGCGCACCGGGAAGAGCGCCATCGATCGGGACATCGAGCACGTGTACCACCTGTTCCCCCGGCTCAAGGAGCGGCATTGGCAGTTGGCGGGCACGCTGTCCGGCGGCGAGCAGCAGATGCTGGCGGTGGGCCGCGGGCTGATGAGCCGGCCCAAGATCCTGATGATGGACGAGCCGTCGCTGGGCCTGGCGCCGATGGTGGTGCGGGACATCTTCTCGATCATCCGCACCCTGAATCAGGAGGGCATCACGATTCTTCTGATCGAACAGAACGCCAACGCCGCGCTGCGCGCCGCCAACTACGGCTACGTGCTGGAGACCGGGCGCATTACGCTGACCGGCACCGGCCAGGAATTGCTGGAGAACCAGCAGGTGCGCGAGGCCTACCTGGGCAAAACCCGCCAGGCCGCGCAGGGGTAGGCCAGAGGCGGCGCGGCCGCGCGGGAAAAACCCCGCGCGGCCGATCTCATCCGCGCAGGAGCCTGTCCCGCAACAGGGCCGCCAGCGGCACGTCCGCCGGCGCAAGGTCCACGCCGCACAGCGCATCCGGCGTCACCCATTCCAGCCGGTCGTGTACGGTGAGCGCCATCTCGCCCCGCTGCCATTCGAACCGGTAGAGCCTGAGCAGCACATCGCCAAAGGCGTAGGAATGCGCGCTTTCCCCCACAAAATCCCGGGCCGCACCCTCAATGCCCAGTTCCTCCTTCAGCTCGCGCTCGAGCGCCGCCCGGTCGCTCTCCCCCGGTTCTACCTTGCCGCCGGGAAACTCCCACTTCCCCTCGATCTTCTGCCCCGGCGCGCGCCGAACCACCAACACGCGCCCCGCTCTTTCCACTGCCGCCGCCACCACCGTCATGTCCGCCGCCTCCCGCGCTTCGTGATCTTTGCATTATAGCACGCCCCGCGCACACCCCGCAACACCGGAACCGGGCGGTGCGTGGATTCGTCCAATGAAATGATCAGGGGCAGAGGAGGGACGCCATGAACAGAACGCCAAAGCGGAAGATGGCCAAGCGGACGCGCCGCAAGCTGGACACAACCGCCCGCCGCGCGTGGCATATCTCCCCGGTCACGCGCCTCGTACCCAGCAAAAAGCTCTATAACCGCAAAAAGCGCCGGGTGGACGACGATCCGGGCCCGGCGCTTTTTGTGTCTTCCCAAAGATTGCAGGAAATGGTATAATGGCCGAAAACCCGCTGAACGGCAGGGAGGAATCCCCCATGCGCAGGAAGGACCTGGAGGTTTTAGAAAAGGAACGGCTCGTCGAGATCCTCGACGGCTGCAAGGTCTGCCGCCTGGGCATCGCGGCGGAGGTGCCCTACATCGTGCCGATGAACTTTGGCTACGAATGGGGCGACCGCCTGATCCTCTACTTCCACAGCGCGCCCAAGGGCCGGAAGATCGATCTTCTGACGGCGCACCCCCGGGTGGCCTTTGAGATGGACTGCGACCACCGTCTGGTGGAAGGCTCCACAGCCTGCCGCTACACCTACCGGTACGCCAGCGTCACCGGGGAGGGGCACGTGCGCTTTCTGGAGAATTACGACGAGAAGCTGGGCGCGCTCAAGGCCATCATGCGGCGCGTCACCGGTAGGGACGATTTTGAATATGACGAGCCGGCGGTCCGAAACGTGGCGGTATTTGCCGTGGACGCGGAGTGCGTGACTGGAAAAAAGCGGTAGCCCGCGGCAGCATAAAGGAGAGAAGATGATGAAAAGACGATGCGCGGCGCTGGGCCTGGCGCTGATCCTGACGGCGGCGCTGCCGGCCATGGCCCAGACGGTTGTGGACGAACTGGCCGCCTACTGGGAGAAGGCCAACCCGATCTACGCCCAGATCCAGGCGCTGGGCGAACGGCAGACGGAGATCTACAACCAGTACGGCCTGTCGATGGAAGAGGACGCGGAGCCCATGGAAGACGACGCCTACGAGGACTACGTGCGCGGGCTTGAAGTCTTCAGCGAGGACGAGCTCAAGACCCTGATGGACGCCAACGCCCAAATCGTGGCGCTCTCCGATGAGATCGACGAGCTGACCGCCCGGCACGCATCCTCCGAAGACGAGACGGAGCAGGGCGTGCTGGACAACCTGATTCACTACAAGCAGGACCAGATCTCCGCCCTGGTCGATTCCGTGGCGGCGCTGGACGCCCGCCTTCGCGTCGCGGAGGAATACCACTACGTGATGAACCTGCCCGGCCTCACCGACGAGGCGCGGCAGGAGCTGATTTCCATGTACGACACCCAGCGGGATCTGGAGGCACAGCTTGCCGCGCTGGAGGCCCCGCTCAGCGAGGAGGCCCTGGAGAGCCTCTACGGGGAATCCCACTGACGCCGCCGTACCCGCGGCATCGCGCCCCGGAAGGGCCCGCATCGTTCCCGGCGCGCAGGCGCCGGGAACGCGTTTTTTCACCGGCGCGCCGCCCGTCAATCCACCATCTTTTTCAGATCGCCGTAGCCCATTTCCTCCATCTTCTCATAGGGGATGAAGCGCAGCGCCGCGCTGTTGATGCAGTAGCGCACGCCTGAGGGCGACTCGCGGTCGCCTTCAAATACGTGGCCCAGGTGGGAATCCCCGGCACGGCTGCGCACCTCGGTGCGGATCATGCCGTGGGAGCGGTCGCGGCGGTAGGCCATCGCGTTGTCGTCGATGGGCCGGGCGAAGGCCGGCCAGCCGCAGTCGCTGGCGTACTTGTCCTTGGAGGTGAAAAGCGGCTCCCCCGTGGCGGCGTCCACGTACAGCCCCTTCCGGTCAAACTTCCAGTACTCGCCCTCAAAGGGACGTTCGGTGGCGCCCTCCTGGGTGACCGCGTACTGGATCGGCGTCAGCCTGGCCCGAAGCGCGGCGTCGTCGGGCCTGAGATAACCCTTCGGATCGACGGTCAAACGCCTGGCCCGGGCAAAGGCCGCGGGGCCCAGGTGGCAGTAGCCGCCGGGGTTTTTGTCCAGATAATCCTGGTGGTACTGCTCCGCCGGGTAGAAACCGGTCAGCGGCTCGATTCGCACGCGGAACGCCGTCCGGCGCCCCTTTTCGATCTCCGCCGCCCGCCGGACGATTTCGCCGCTTTTCGGGTCCTCATAGAAGATGCCGGTCTGGTACTGGGGGCCGACATCGTTGCCCTGGCGGTTCTCCACCGTGGTGTCGATCACCGAGAAAAAGAGAAACACCAGCGCCTCCAGGCTGACCTTTTCGGGGTCGTAGGCGACGCGGACGGTCTCCCGGTGCCCGGTGTTGCCGGCCGAGACCTGTTCATAAGTCGGGTTCACCACGTGGCCGTTGGCGTATCCGCTCATCGCGTCAAGCACCCCCGGCACCATGCCCATCAGCTTTTCCACACCCCAAAAGCAGCCGCCCGCAAAGTAAATGACCGACGGCTCCTGCTGCATGCCCATGCGCGTTTCCTCCCAAGCGAAACTTGTTCCGGCGCGCGCTTCCGCGCGCTCACGCTTTTCATATACCGCAAAAATCCCTGCCGAATCACGGGATTTGACAATCGTGGTATACTGAGTCGGGAGGTGCCCCATGTCGCTTGAACAGGTAATTTCTTTCTATGAGCCCGGCTGCGCGCAGGAAGATGCGGACCGGCGGGTGATGCTGTCGCTTCTGGCCCGGGGCGAGGCGCTTTTGACCCGCGACAACCTCACCATGCATTTCACCGCCTCCGCCTGGATCGTGAATCCCGAACGCTCCAGGGTGCTCATGGTCTACCACAACCTTTACGATTCCTGGGCCTGGACCGGCGGCCACGCCGACGGCGAGGCGGACCTGCGCGCGGTGGCGATGCGCGAAGCCACCGAGGAAACCGGCGCCCGCGTGCGTCTCGCGCGGCCCGGCGTCTTTTCGCTGGAGACGCTGACGGTCAACCCCCATGTAAGGCGCGGCGCGTTTGTGCCCGCCCATCTGCACCTGAACCTGACCTACCTATTGGAGGCCGACGAGGACGCGCCGCTCACCGTCAAAGCCGATGAGAACAGAGCCGTGGGCTGGTTCACGCCCGAGGGCGCGGTGGACGCCTGCTCCGAGCCCTGGATGCGTCCGGTCTATGAAAAACTCAACGCCCGGCTGCACCAACCCGGGTCCGCCCGACCCGTCTCCAAAATATAACATATCTGAAATTTTTCCTTCTTTTAGTTCATAAAATTGACGCATCCGGGCCGTAATGATATACTCGTATGGGATATTGTATGCTTGGGGGGGCTTTTTTCAATGCGGCGCAATCGAGCGGCATTCATTTTACTTTCCATGCTGATGGTTCTGGCGGTGGCCGCGCCCGGCGCGTCGGCCTCCGGGCAGACGGTGCGCCTGGCGCAGCAGTACGGCATGCAGTACGCGCCGGTCTACGTGGCGCAGGCACTCGGGCTGATTGAAGCGCGGCTGCCGGGCGTCACGCTGGAGTGGACCAAGCTGGGCGGCGGCTCCGCCATCAACGAGGCGCTGATCGCCGGCCGGCTGGACGCGGCGTTCATGGGCATTCCGCCCGCGCTGATTGCCATCGACAAGGGCGTGGACTACCGCATCGCCTCGGGCATCTGCGTGCCCCCGGCGGAACTGATGGTGCGGCAGGACGCGGCCGCCTCCCTCTCCGATCTGACCGCCGAGGACAGGATCGCCGTGCCGGGCATCGGCTCGATCCAGCACATCATGCTGTCCATTGCCGCCGAGCGGGAACTGGGCGACGCCAACGCCTTTGACAACGCCATCGTCGCCATGGCAAACCCCGACGCCTACGCCGCGCTCATCAGCGGCACGGACATCGCGGGCCACTTTGCCAGCATGCCCTACATTGATCTGGAGACCGACGAGGGCATGAAGTCCATCCTCACCGCGCCGGTCAAGGCCAGCATCGTCTGCGTGACCACCCGGGCGCTGCACGAGAACGCGGCGGTCGAAGCGGCGATCACCGGCGCGCTGGCCGAAGCGATTGAGCGCATCAATTCCGGCGATCCGGAGGCGATCGCCATCATCGCCGCCACCGAGCAGATCACCCCCGAACAGGCGGCGGAATACGCCGTGTGGCCGGGCACCCTCTACGCCGCGGACGTCTACGGCGTGGATACCCTTGCCGAGTTCATGACCCGCAACGGCTATATTGAAAACCCGATCTCCGCGGATGACGCCTGCTGGAGCGGCGTCAACACCATCGACTGACGCGCCGCGCCGCGCAAAAAAGGATGATCGCAGCACGATGACTTTTAAGCGCCTTTGGGCCCGCGCCTGGGTGCGCCGCGTGGCGTACTTTGCCGCCTTTGCGCTGCTTTGGCAGCTTCTTTGGGCCCTTCGCCTGTTTCCGCAGATTCTCTTTCCCTCCGTGGCGGAGATCGCCGTCACCTTCTTTCAGGAACTGGCCGACGGCAGCCTTCCCGCCAAGACGGGCTATTCGTTGTGCCTGATCCTGCAGGGGCTGGGCATTTCGGCGGTGCTGACGCTGGTGCTGACCACGCTTTCCATGTTCTTCCCCACCGTCCGGGACCTGATCCGCACGCTGATTTCCGTGATGGACCCGCTGCCGGGCATCGCGCTGCTGCCGCTGGCGATTCTGTGGATCGGCATCGGCGAGGGTGCGCTTCTTTTTGTGATGGTGCACTCCATCCTGTGGCCGATGCTGCTCAACGTAATCACGGGCTTTGAATCCGTGCCCCGCATTTACGAGGACGTGGGCCGGCTGATCGGCCTGAACCGGCTCAGGATGATGACCGGCATCCTCGCCCCCGCCTCCTTCCCCAGCATCCTGGCCGGCGTCAAGACCGGCTGGGCCCGCGCGTGGCGCGCGCTGATCAGCGCGGAGATGGTGTTTGGCGCCACCGGTGTCGCGGGGGGGCTGGGCTGGGACATCTACATCAAGCGCAGCTACCTGGACATGCCCGGCATGTTTGCCTCGCTGATTGCGATCATGGCGGTGGGCATTTTGGTGGAAGATCTTCTGTTTCAAAATCTTGAGCGCGTCACCGTGCGCCGCTGGGGGATGGTGCGATGAGCGCGTTTCTGGAGCTGAAGGGCCTGACCAAGTCCTTTGACGCCGGGCAGGCGCGCTACGAGGTGTTTTCCGACGTCAGCCTGACGCTGGAGAAGGGCGAGTTTCTGTGCATCGTCGGCTCGTCCGGCTGCGGCAAGACCACGCTGCTCCGGGTCGTGGGCGGGTTTGAAAGGGCCACCGGCGGCGAAGTGCTGCTGGAAGGCCGCCCCGTCACCGCGCCCGGGCCCCGCTGCGCGATGGTATTTCAGACCTTTGACCAACTGCTGCCCTGGAAGACCGTGGAGGACAACATCGCCTACCCCCTCACGGCGGGTGGGCAGGCGCGGGGCCGGCGCGAGGCCCGCGCCCGCTCCGGCGAATACCTGGAGATGGTGGGGCTCACGCAGTTTGCCCGCTACTACCCGCACCAGCTCTCCGGCGGCATGAAGCAGCGCGTGGCCATCGCCCGGGCGCTGGCCATGCGGCCGGAGCTGATCCTGATGGACGAGCCCTTCGCCAGCCTTGACGCCGAAAGCCGCACCACGCTGCAAAAGGAGCTCAAGCGCATCTGGCGCGAATCGGGCATCACGGTGCTGTTCGTCACCCACTCGATCATCGAGTCCATCTCGCTTTCGACGAAGCTGATGGCGATGGGCCAGGCGCCCAGCGTCAAGCTGTTTATGGTCAATCCCGTGGAGGGCCCCCGCGAGGCGCTCAAGACGCCCGAGAGCCCCGGCTACGCCGAGTGCTGGGGCATGCTCTCCAAAGCCATACGAAAGTGAGACCGTCGATGAAGCGAATCCGGGCGCGGCGCTTTGCCGCCGTTCTGACCTTTTTTCTCCTGTGGGCGCTGGTCGAACACGCCGCGCGCTTTTTCACCAATCCGCTTGAACAGGCCTGGCCCTCCGTCGTCGAGGACCGGAAGGCCGTAGAGGGTACCATCACCACGGCCTTTGTCGGCGCGTCGCTGTTTCGCAACGGCATCATTCCCGCCGCCTTTGACGAAGTGGCGGGCGGGCAATCCTTCAACGATTCCACCTCCGGCCAGACCATCGCGCTGACAGAGTACGCGCTTGGTGACATCGCCGAAGCCAACCCGCTGAAGCTCCTCGTGGTGGACGTATCCGTCAACCGGCTGATCAAGGAGTCGGACGAGGGCGGCCGCATCGCAAAGTACGCGGCGCTCAGCCAGATGCTCTCGTGGCGCGCGCGGCTGAACCTGCTGAAAAACGCCTTCACGCTGGACGAGCTGCCCATGACGGTCCTCACCAGCGCGCGGGATCAGCTGCACTTTTTCTGGGGCACGCTGTCCGACCGGCTCAACCCCGGGTACATCAAGGCCTACCTGCGCCACGGCTACGTGCCCGACCCGCTCTACCCCGCGGGCTCCATGGGCTATACGCCCGATACCGGGACGAATCCCGAGGGGGGCGTCCCCTTTAGCGAGCCCGACGGCGAAACGGAGCGCGTATCGGAGGAAAACCTCGCAAGCCTCGCGCGCATCATCGCCTTTTGCAAACAGCGGGGCATCACCCCGGTGCTTCTGTCCATGCCCACCACCGACACCTGCCTTCTGTACTTTGACGGGTACGATGCGCTTCAGGCGCCGGTGCGCGCGCTGGCCGAGCGCGAGGGCGCGCTGTATCTGGATTTCAACCTGTCCAGGTTCCGCAATACGCTGACCGACGCGGATTTTCTTGACGAGCGGCACATGAACGCCTCCGGCGCGGAGCGCTTTACGCCCTACCTGGCGGAGGTCCTTGCAAAAGCCCTGGCGGGCGAGGACGTGTCGGACCGGTTTTACGCATCCTGGGCGGAGGCCGCCGCCGCCGTTGGGCGGGTCTCGTCGGTGGAGCTTGATGTGACGGAGATCGATGGCGGCGCGGCCCTCCGGGCCTACAGCCTTGAAGGGACGGGGGTGACGCCCGCGTACCGCTTTTCCATACGGCCCCTGGGCGCGCCGGAGGACGAATCCCGGGCGCTGGAATCCTCCGGCGACACCTGCCTCGTGGCGGCGCTGGAACCGGGCGCCTACACGGTGCGCGTCGAGGCCTTCAGCGATTCCGACAGCCCCTGCGACGCCTACCGTGAGCAGGACATCCAAATTGACTAGATCAAAGGAGACGCGATGAACCACTCGATTGTCGAAGCCCTCGCGCGGCACGCGGCGGAGCAACCGGACCGGACCTGCGTGATCGACGGGGCCGGGCGGCTCACCTACGGCGAGCTCTGGGCCGCGGCGCGGGGCTTTGCGGCGCATTTGAAGCGCGCAGGGCTGAAAAAGGGCGACGCATGCGTAATGCGCGCCGAGCAGACCCGCGCCTTCGCCGTGTGCCACATGGCGACGCACCTGGCCGGCGGCATCTTTACCCCGGTGGAAAAGCGCGCGCCCGCGGAGCGCCTCCGGTCGATCCTTCGTCAGACCGGCGCGCGCATCCTGGTCAGCACCGCCGACGCGGACCACCCCGGGCGGATTGATTCCCGCCTGGCGCTCTCCCCCCTCGCCCCGGAGGATTTCCCGCTGCCGCAGCCCGGCGACCCCGCGGAGCTCCTCTTCACCACCGGCACCACCGGCGCGGCCAAGGGCGTTCTGTGCGGCCACCGCAGCGTGGCGGCGGTGGCCGAAAACCTGGTGCAGGGCATGGGCTACAGACCCGACACGCTGATCGCGGTGCCCGGCCCGGTGAGCCACGCCAACGCCATCCGGAAGCTTTCCAGCACCTTTCTCGCCGGCAGCGCCATCCTGCTTCTGGACGGCATGAACGACCTGGCCGCCTTCTTCCGCGCCCTGGACGAGCATCCCGTCACCGCGCTGTGCCTGCCGCCCTCGGCCATCCGGATGCTGCTGGCGCTGTCGGGCAAGCGGCTGGCGCGCTACGCGGACCGGATCGACTTTGTGGAGTCCGGCACCGCGCCGCTGACCGAGGCGGACAAGGGCCGCATGCGGCGCCTCCTGCCCCATTCCCGGCTCTACAACAGCTACGGCACCAGCGAGGCGGGCTCCTGCTGCATGTACGACTATAACCACACGCCGGGCGGCGCCGGGGCCATTGGCTTTCCGGCGGTCAACGCCCGCTTTGAGATCGTGGACGAGGCGCGCCGGCCCATTGATTCTTCGCCGGAGCGCACGGGCCTCATCGCCATCTCCGGCGACATGACCATGATCGGTTACTGGCGCGACCCGGCCCTCACCGCCGAAACGCTGGCGGACGGCCGCCTCTACACCAGCGACATCGGCTACTTTGGCGCGGACGGCATGGTGTACGTGGTGGCGCGGCAGGGCGACGTGATCAACGTGGCGGGCCGCAAGGTGGCGCCGGACGCCGTGGAGCAGGCGGCGCTGCAGCTGGACGACGTGGCGGACTGCGGCTGTGCCCGCGCCGCCGATCCGCTGACCGGCGAGGCGCCCGTGCTCTATGTGGTGATGAAGCCCGGCCGCCCCTTTGACCCGGCTGCCCTGCGCGCCGCGCTGACCCAAAGGCTGGAGGACTACATGCTGCCGCGCCGCATGTTTCAGCGGGAGGCGCTGCCCAGGGCCGAAAACGGCAAGCTGCAGCGCAAACTTCTCCGATAGAAAGGATGACGGGTATGGACGAACTGATGGCGCTCCTCAAGGAGATCCGCCCGGATGTGGATTTTGGCGACGGTAAAAAGCTGATGGACGACGGGATCATCGACTCCTTCGACGTGGTGGCGATCGTCGGAGAGATCGGCGAGCGGTTCCAGGTGGACGTGCCGGTGGAGGAAATCACCGGCGAGAACTTCAATTCACCCGAGGCCATGCTGCGCATGATCCGTCGGCTGAAGGCCGAAGCGTAAGATGCAGCCCGGCACATTTTCCTTCTTTGCCTTTCTCGCGGTCACCGTCGCCGCGTGTTTTGCCGCGCCCAAGCGCTGGCAGTGGCTGGTGCTCCTGGCCGCCAGCCTCTATTGCTATTCCACCTTCGCCACCCGGGCGCCCCTGTGGCTGGCCATCACCATCCTCGCCACCTGGGGCGGCGCGCTGGCGCTGGAAAAGCTGAACGCGCGCGCCAAGGCGGCCCCGAAGGGCAGCCCGGAACGCGAAGGGCAGACCCGCGCAAAAAAGCTGTGCCTCGCCGCGGTGGTGGCGGTGGATGTGGGGCTGCTGGCGGCGCTCAAATATCGGGGGCTTTTTTCCGGCGGTAGCATCGTCGCGCCGCTGGGCATCTCCTTTTACACGATGACCGCCGTCGGCTACGCGGTGGACATGTACCGGGGCAAGTACGCGGCGGAGCGCAATCCGCTGCGCCTGGCGCTGTTTCTGACGCTGTTTTTGCAGATCGTACAGGGCCCGTTTCTGCGCTACGACGACACGGGCCCCAAACTGCGCGCGCCGCTCCGGTTTGACTACGACCGCCTGCGCCGGGGCCTCGTGCGCATGCTGTGGGGCCTGATGAAAAAAGCGGTCATCGCCGACCGGCTGGGCGCCTATGTGCAGGCGGCGCTGGCCGATCCTTCCGCCCAGGGCGCGCCGGTGGTGCTGATCGCGCTTTGCCTCTATTCGGTGCAGATCTACGCCGATTTTTCCGGCTACATGGACATGATGCTGGGCGCGGGCAACATCCTGGGCCTCGAATTGCCGGAAAATTTTGAAAACCCGCTGGCCGCCCGGTCGGTGGCGGATTTCTGGCGGCGCTGGCACATCACGCTGGGCGCGTGGTTCAAGGATTACGTGTTTTACCCCGTTTCGGTCTCCCACATCGCCACCCGCTGGAGCCGCGCGCTGCGCAAGGCCGGGAAGATCCGCTTTGCGAAGATCGCCCCGGCGCTGATGGGCCTGGCGCTGGTGTGGCCGCTGACGGGCCTGTGGCACGGGGCCACCTGGAATTTTCTCCTATGGGGACTTTTAAACGGCGCCGCGATTGCGGTTTCGCTGATCACCGAACCCTGGCAGCAGCGCGCGCTGAAAAGGCTCGGCATCCGGCCGGAGAGCCGGGCCTTCCGCGCCTTTCAGATTGCGCGCACGTTTTTGCTGCTGACGCTGATCCGCGCCTTCTCCAGAACGGACACACTGTCCGAGGCGCTGGCGGCGCTGCGCTATGCGCTGGCGCCCGGCCTTTCAAGGGGCTTTGCCCTCTTTCCGGAGATGGACGGCTTCTCCCAGGTCTACGCGCTGATCGCCGCGCTTCTGACCGTTCCGATGCTGCTCGTCGAGCGGCAGGGCAGTCCAAAGGCCCTGCTCGACCGCTTTGACGCGATGCGGCTGCCGATGAAGTACGCCGTGAGTTTGGCGCTTCTGTACGCGGTGCTGATCGCCGGCGCGCTGGGCGACGATCTCTTTACCGGGTTTCTGTACGCGGGATTCTAGCGCGGCGCGCGCATCTTTGTCCATTGTTTATTACGGTTTGCAATACTTTTGTCATACTCTATTTACAACCATCCCCTCCCGTGGTATAATGACGCGGGAGGGGATACAATGCGCAAGGCAATCCTGACGGCGGTGGCGCTGATGCTGGTGCTGGCCATTCCGTCCTCGGCCGCCACCACCTTGAGCAAGGTGACGCTGATCGTGGAGGGGAAGCGCGTGCCGCTTTCGTCCTCCACCGGGTACGTCCAAAAATCCAACGGCCGCGTGATGCTTCCGCTGAAGGCGGTGTGCGACGCGCTTTCGGTGTCCTACAGCCAGTCCAAAAACGGCAAGCAGATGTTCATGGAAGGACCGGGCAGCACCCGCGTGGCGGTGAGCGCGGGCTACGCCTACGCCAAGGTGAACGGCAAGAAGAAGGCGCTGCGCACCCGGGCCTACGTCAAGGGGGGCCTTCTGATGGCGGATCTTTCCGTGTTGCGGTGGATCGGTGCGCGCTACAAGACGGCGTCGAAGTCGGCGCTGTCCAAGCGGGGCTATCCCGGCGCGGCGGTGTCCGTCAGCATGGCGGACACGGCGGTTACCTTCCCCACGCTCGCCGCAGATTCGTCCGGCGGGGGCGCTTCCCAGAAAAACAGTTTTGCGGCGGATCTCCCCGCCGCGTCCTCCTGCGACCAGATGGTGGTGGTCAAGTACAAAAGCGGCTCCAGCGCCACGCTGACCATGCATGAAAAGACGGACGGCGTGTGGAAGCAGATTCTGTCCTCCACCGCCTACGTGGGCAAAAACGGCATTGGCAAAACCCGCGAGGGCGACAAAAAGACGCCCACGGGCACATTCAACCTCAAGGCGCCCTTTGGCATCAAGTCCAACCCCGGCACGAGCCTCAGCTATCTCAAGGTGACCAAACACCACTTCTGGTGTGGGCAGTCCGGTTCCAAATACTATAACCAGCTGATTGACACCCGGGTCACGGACCTCAAGCGCACCGCCTCCGACGAGTACCTGATCAATTACAAGGGCGTGTACAACTACTGCGCCTTCATCGACTACAACGCCTCCGGCGAGGCAGGCAAGGGCTCCTGCATTTTCCTGCACTGCACCGGCTCCAAGAAGTATACCGCCGGCTGCGTGGCCGTGCCGGAGAGCGTGATGGTCAAGATTCTGAAGAACATGAAGTCCGGCTGCAAGATCGTCATCTACTGAGCAGGGAGACGCGAAGGGCCCCGCGGACAGCCGCGGGGCCCTTCGTTTTGCAGATAGCCCTCAATTTCCTGCGCCCGGCAGCTGCGGACCGCGGGGCGCGAAGGCCGCCTTCTGCTGCCCCGGCAGGCTGATAGGCCCCAGGCGGTAGGAGAACATAATGGCCGAATTGGGGCAGGCCTTGTAAAACGCCCGCTTGATGCGCTCCAGCACCATCTTGCCGGTATCGTGGTTGACCAGCGGCAGCAAAAGCGCATACTGGGACGCGCTGAAGTGGGTGATGGTGTCGCCCTTGCGGAGGTTGGTGACCAGCGTCTTTTGAAGCGTCTGCATGATGTCGTTCAGCCGCATCGGCTCCATGGGGTTGCTGCCGATGGAGGTGATCATGATCAGCGCGATGAACATGGTGGAGCCCATGCGCTCAAGGTTGCGCATCTGGAGGTTGTAGATCTCCTTGAACACCGCATATTCGCAGACGAAGGCGCCGCGCTGCGTGCCGTATTCGGTCAGCTCCTTGCGGATGGCGTCGATGTCCATGTCCAGCGTCTTGCCCGCCTTCAGAATCTGCTTGTAGAATTCCTGGATGGCCTCCGGCGGCTGCATGCCCAGATATCTCAGGTGCAGATTGGTGGCGTGCTTGTACTGGATCAGCGCCTCGTTGTTGCGGTTGGTGCGGATCAGCGCGTTCATCAGCGACAGGTGCAGCCGCTCATCGAATACGTCCACGTCCAGCGCCAGGCGGCACACGTGGATCATCCGCTCGAAGTCCTTGGCCTCCTTGAGAAGGTCCAGATACCGGTAGACCATCTTCAGGTACTGGCTGTGCAGGTACACGCTGCGGGAGACCACCCAGTCCTCCTGCTCAAGGCCGGGCAGCAGATCGCCCTGAAACAGCGACAGCATGCGGTTGAACTTCTGGTGCACCTCGTCGTCCAGCGCCGTCACGTCCGTCAGCTCGGCGATGAGCTTTTCAAACTCCAGCGTGTCCACCGAAATGCCCATATGGGTGTTGAAGCGGTAGGAGCCCCGCTCGGTGACGATGGCCGTGCCGAAATCCGGCGAAATCTCGTTCAGGATGGTGCGCGTCCGGCTGACCAGCGTTTTGAGCGCGCCTTCCGGGTTGGAGGACTGCTCGTCCTCCCACAGCACCTCGTACAACTTGAAATTCGGCGCGGACTCCCCGCCCCGCAGCACCAGATACTGCATGAGCCGCGTGCCTTTTTTGGTTTTTGCCAGCTGCTTTTCGACGCTTCGCTCGTTCACCAGCACGTCGAATTTCCCCAGCATTCTGATGGCAATCTGGTTTTTGCTCTCCATCGGGAGCCCCCCCTTCATCGATGCCGCGCTAGATCTTCTTGGCCATAAGATCGGGATTGACCGCATAGGAAAGCGCGTACTCGCGCGTAATCTTTTTTTGCCGGTAGAGCCGCAGGATGTCCTCATCCATCGCGATCATGCCCTGGGCGCCGCCGGCGTAGATGGCGTTGTCGATCTGGTGTCCCCTGCCCTCGCGGATCATGTTGGAAATTGCCGGGTTGACCAGCATGACCTCCATCGCCGGGGCGAGGGCACCGTCCACCGTGGGAATCAACTGCTGTGAAACGACCGCCAGCAGCACCATTGAAAGCTGTACCCGCACCTGCGTCTGCTGCGCGGCGGGAAACACATCCACAATGCGGTCGATGGTCTTGGCGGCGCCCAGCGTATGCAGCGATGACAGCAGCAGGTGCCCCGTTTCCGCCGCGGTCAGCGCGGTTTGGATGGTTTCAAAATCCCGCATCTCGCCCAGCAGGATCACGTCCGGCGCCTGGCGGAGCGAGGCGCGCAGCGCGCCCGCAAAGTCCGTCGTATCCAGCGCGATTTCCCGCTGGCTGACGATGGATTTCCGGTGGGGATGCAGGTATTCGATCGGGTCCTCCAGCGTGATGATGTGGCTGGGCGTTTCCCGGTTGATCCGGTCGATCATGCAGGCAAGCGTGGTGGACTTTCCGCTGCCGGCGGGACCGGTGACCAGGATCATGCCGCGCCGCTTTTCGCACAGATCCAGCACGACCTCCGGAATGCCCAGCGCCCGATAGTCGGGCAGGCCGAAGGGCACCGCCCGCAATACCGCCGCGTAGGAGCCGCGCTGCTTGTAGGCGCTGCAGCGAAAGCGGCCCACATCCCGGACGGAGAACGAAAAATCGTCGTCGCCCTTTTCCGCCAGCCGGATGATCGGCCGCTTGCCGGCCAGCGCGTAGGCGATCTGAATCAGGGCGTCCGTCTCATCCATGCTCAGCTTCCCGTCCATCAGCGGCAAGAGCTGCGTGCCAACCTTGACCGTCGCGGGCGCACCCGGCACGATGTACACATCCGATCCGCCCTGGTCGACCGCCGTCCTGAGCAAGGCCATTAAATCCACAATCGTTCCCCCATGCGTCAATTGAACAGGTTCATCGGGCCGCTTTCGCCCGACCACAGCTCCCCGCCCGTCAGCTGATAGCGGATCACCGGGCAGCGCTCGCCCGTCATCGACGGGCGCACGGCCACCGACAGTATGCGCCCGCCGCCGGCGTCCAGCTCAAAGGAGAGGGTTCCTCCGTCGTAGGCCAGCGAAACGCCGTCCAGCGCGATGCCTGCAATCTGCGCCTGAAACGCCCCGTCATCCGGGGCGGAGGCCGCGGCTTTCGCCACGGCGGCATCCAGCCGCGCGAGCACCCGCTGCGCCTCGTCCGAGGCGCCGTAGTAGTCCGCGGTCATCTCCACGGTGCGGCCCGTCAGCGCGGCGTCACCCCGGGCGCCGGAGAGCGCCAGAAGCGCCAGCGTCGCCACGCAGAGCACCACGAAGATGGTGAGCATCGTCGAAGCGCCAATGCCGACCCGGTATTCCTGCTTGGACCCTTTCAAGGGGACACCTCCCCCGGCACATACCGGCTGGCCGGCAGTTCCACCAGCGGATCGTCTCCAAGGGAGACGCTGAGGCGGATATCGTACAGCGTGCCCGCGCCGGTTTCCTCCGGCGCCACGCGGACCCGGAGGCTATAACCGTCCTGCTCCATCGCGTAGCCGTCCACGTCCTTCCGGGCGCTTTCGTCAAGCAGCGCCACCGGGTCCTCCGCGTCGGCGATGCGCTCCGCCCAGCTCTGGGCGATGAACAGCGCGTCCGTGGTGCGGCGGCTGTCGACGCTGGTTTTGTAGGCCCGCGCCAGCACGCCCGTGCCAATGACCGCCGACACCGCAAAAAATGCCAGCGTGATCAGAAGCTCCAGCAGCACCAGATTGCCCTTATAGCGCATCCCGCCCGCCCCCTTCCCCGGCGCGAAGCGCCACCGAGGTCACGGCCTCGGTGCCGTCGGACAGCGCGGCCCGAAGGGTGATCAGGTCGCCCGAGCGCTCAAAGCGAAAGCCCGGCAGCGCCGTGATGGTCTCGCCATCCTCGGGGCTGAAGGGCAGGCCGGCCTCGCAGAACTGCTCCCGGAGGCTGCCGTCCGAGTAGTAGATGCGGGTTTCGTACCGCTCGCCGTCGATGTCCTCCGCAATTACCAGCAGCGCTTCGCCCCCCTGCGTCCGCAGGGTCACGGCGCTCCGGTCGCCGGAAGCGCGCAGCTTCCCGCTGACATAGCCCAGCGCGATCCGCTTCTCGCTGGAGAGCTGCGCGGAGGTGGCCATCCCGCGGTAGGACTGAACCCCGGAAACGACAATCGCCAGCGCAAACAGCGCAAACAGCCCGATCAGCACAAAGGTGAACAGGCCGCTGATGCTGTGGTGGATGCGCCTCGCGCCGCTCATGCGCCCTCATCCCTTCTGAAGATCGAAACCGTCGGCATCACGTTGGAGGCAAACGCGTCGTAGGATACGATATAGCGTTCGTCGTCAAAGCTCAGCGCATAGTGCTCCTCCAGGTATTCCAGCGACGGAGGATACTGCCCCTCCGTGGCGTAGCAGGTGATCATGGCGCGCCGGACGGCCTCCCGGAGCTGGGCCGCCTGCTCGACCCCGGTGCGCGCGTCCGCCGCCGAGATCAGCCACATGAACACGCCAGCAATCGCCATCAGCGCCGCCAGCGACACGATAAGGCCGCGAAACCCCGCCAGCCTTTTCTTCTCATAAAGATGCATCGCGCTACCCCATGGATGACATCAGGCTGGCCAGCGGCAGCATGACCGACAGCAAAATGCCGCCGATGACGATGGAGAGCACCGCCACCAGCGTCGGCTCGATGGCCGACACCAGGCGGCGGATGCCGTCGTCCACATCGCTTTGGTACTGTTCCGCCAACCGCTGCATCACCGTCTCGGTCTGCCCGGCCACAAAACCCACCCGGATCATCTTTCCGTGAATGGGCTCGAAGATCTTCGCCCCCTCCACGGCGTCCGCAAAGGACGCGCCGGAACCCATCCGCGTCCGAATGTCCTCAACCTTTCTGCGGGCGCCCTCGTCGCCCATCACGCCCGGCAGCAGCGCCATCGCCTCGTCCAGCGGAAAGCCGCTGCCCAAGAGCATCGCCATCACCGACGCGAAGCGCCCGGCGGAAAGCTTGTCCTCAATGGTGCGAAGCGGCGGAAACAGGCGCCTCAGCGTGCGCATCACCGCCTCGCGGCGGCCCGTTTTGATAAGCAGCGCCACCACCAGCACCGCCAGCAGGACGAGCGCCGTCAAAATCAGCACAAAGGCGCCCGCCCCCATGCCCGCGTTCATCCGCGCGGCGGCGGAGGCGGAAAGATCGCCGCCCAGGTTTCTCAGCACTTCGGAGAACATCGGCAGCACCTGCACCAGCAGCACCACCACCACCACGGCCATCAGCCCCACCATCAAAAGCGGATACGTGACCGCGCTGATCATGGTGGCGCGTACCTGGGCCTCCCGCTGATAGTAGTCCGAAAGCCCCTGCATCACGCGCTCCAGCGTGCCCGCCCGTTCGCCAATCTGCACCATTTCCACCATGTAGGGCGGAAAAATATCCAACGAGCGCACGGCCTCGTACAGTGAGCCGGTCCGCTCCATCGTCTCATTCAGCCGGGAAAAGCTGTCGCCGTAGCGCGTGGCCGCATAGTTCTGGCAGAGTGCTGCAATGCCGTCATAAAGCGGAATGCCGCTTTTGAGCAGCAGCGCCACCTGCTCGCAGAACAGCGCGGTTTCGTCCGCCGGCAGATACCGGGTACGATTGGCCATCGTCCTTCCCCCATCCCTCGTCAGTAGACCCGCTCATCCGTGTAGGTGACAACCTTGAGCCCGGTCGCCATGCTGGTCGTATCGTACAGCACCCATTTGCCGTCCACCAGGACGTTGTTCCAGGCGTGGTAGTAGGTGTCCGCATACCCGATGACCAGCGTGCATTGAACGCCCTGCACCCGCAGCATGCAGGCCACCAGCGCGGCGTAATCAAAGCAAATGCCCTTTTTGCTGGACAGGGTTTCGTCCACGTCGGGCAAATAGCCGCTCTCGACGATCCTGGCCTTGATGTGGTCGTAGAGCACCGTGCCGGAAACAAAATCGATGACCGCCTTGACCTTGTCCGCGTCGCTCGTCAGCGCGGCGCACAGTTCCTGGGACTTTTGAACCGCCGCGCTCGTGGCGCTGTAATGCACGTACTGGTTCGGGTACAGCGCAAAGCCAAACTCGTCGGACATGTCCGCCTTGATCTTCTTCGAGTAGAGCTGCGCATACTGGCTGCCCTTGACCCGCCGGAACACCGTCACCTGGTAGGTTCCGCCGCCCGATTGCAGCGGAAAGGTTTCATAATCGCCCTGATTCAGATCGTATGTGTAGGTTGCGGAGCCTTTGACGATGCGCATCTTGAGCTTGTTCTTGTTGCTTGCCTTGACCATCAAGTAACCATCCGAGGCATTGCTCGCATCTATGACTACGCCGGAGCCCTTGTAAACGGTAGCTCCGGGCGCTTCCGGAAAATTCGCATTGGTTACATCTGCGAGAAATGCGTACAAGGAAACAATGAGAAGCCCTACGATCAGCGTAATGGCCGCCACGGTCTGGTACGCGGTTCTCTGACCTCTTCTCATTCCGCGCGCGGCCTCCGTCCTGTCAGATACTCCTCCATGTAACCTATACGGTATTATATCAGCAAATCATGTGTGGCGCAATGCCCTTTCACGCGCGCATGTCACGCCCGGCGCTCAAAATCTTCATCGCGTCGATATACCCCTGAAAGCCGCGCCCGGCAATCCTGGCTTTGCAGGCGGCGGTTACGTAGGAATGGCGGCGGAACGCCTCCCGGGCGTCCACGTCGGAGATGTGCACCTCGACGGCGGGCAGGTTTACCGCCTTCAGCGCGTCCAGAATGGCCACGGACGTATGGGTGTAGGCGGCGGGATTGATGACGATGGCGTCGAAGGCGCCCAGCGCCGCCTGGATCTCGTCCACGATGGCGCCCTCGTGGTTGGACTGAAAGCACTTGACCTCGACGCCCAGGGTCAGGGCGGCGCCCTCGATCTCCGCCACCAGGTCGCCGTAGGTCTTCGCGCCGTAGATGTGCTTCTCCCGCACGCCCAGCATGTTGAGATTGGGCCCGTTGATCACCAGAATTCTCATGAACGCACCGCCTCCCGGAATAATCGGATGACCTGATCGGCCGTTTCCTCCGGCCGCGAAAGGAGCGGGACCAAAGTGTCCCGGGCGGCGCGGTAGAGGGGCGCGCGCACCCGGTGCATATGCTCCAGCGCCGCCGGCCCCACGGAGAGGGGCCGGCCGCCGGTGGCCAGTTCCCCCAGCGGGCGCTCCAGCTGCACGACAAAGGCGTTCGCCCGAAGCAGCGCGCGGTTTTCCGCGCTGAGCACCGCGCCGCCGCCGGTGGCGATCACCGCGGCGCGCTCAAGGGCCGCCTCGCCAAGCATTTGGGCCTCCAGTTCCCGAAAGCGCGCCTCGCCCCACCGCCGGAAGATCTCCGGAATCGGCCCGTGGCGCGCCTCAATCATCTGATCCAGATCAAAAAGGGGGCGCCCCAGCCTTTGGGCCACCACGCGGGCGACGGTGGACTTTCCGGAGCCCGGCATGCCGACAAAGGCGATGGAGCGGGTTTGGCGGGCCAGCCAGCCGAGGGTTTCCGCCACGCGGCCCGGCTCCACCGGCGCCCCCAGAAAGCGCCGCGCGCTGCCCGCCGCCTGGTGCACCAGCATGCCCAGCCCCCCCGCCGTTTGGAGCCCCGCGCCCTGGGCGCGCTGCAAAAGCCGCGTGCGGGCGGGGTTGTAGATCACGTCGGCGACGCCCGTAAGGCCCGAAATCCGCTCCGGCTCTACCGGGCAATCCGCCAGCGCGGGGTGCATGCCCACCGGCGTGGCGTTTAGGAGAAAATCCGCCCGGAGATCGTAGACCGCGCGATAGTCCACCGCGCCGCGCCGGGAAACGGGGATCACCCGCGCGCCGAGATCGGAAAGGGCACAGGCGGCGGTTTTGCCGGTGCCGCCGGTGGCGCCCAGGATGAGCGCGTCCTTTCCTTTAAGATCGAAGCCCTCCAGCATCTTTTTCACGCCGTAGATGTCGGTGTTATCGCCGGTCAGCGCGCCGTCCGCGTCAAAATAGAGCGTGTTGACCGCGCCGATCCGCGCGGCCTCGTCCGTCAGCCGGTCGCAGAAGGGAATCACCGCCTGCTTGAAGGGGATGGTCACATTGAGCCCGAGAAAGCCCCGGCCGCGGAGGAAGCCCTCCAGCTCCTCCGGCGGAAGCTCAATCAGGCGGTACTCGCATCCGTACATCCGCTCGTGGATCAGCTTGGAATAGCTGTGGCCCAGCCTGCCGCCCAGAAGCCCGTAGAAGCCGGCCATGTCACACCTCGCTGTAGTTGCCCAGAAACGTGAACCCGCCGGATTGGCTGAGCTCGGACAGCAGCGTCTTCACATCCTGATCCACCACCGAGCCCTCGAAGTCGAAGTAGAACATGAATTCAAAGTCGCGGCCGGGGACGGGGCGGCTCTCCAGCTTGAGCAGGTTCAGCCCCTCGACGGCAAACCGGGCCACCGCGCGGTACAGCGAGCCCGGCGTGTGGGGCAGCGACGCCATCAGGCTGATGCGGTTGGCGCCCGGGTAGATCTCCATATCCCGGGATATGCAGATGAAGCGGGTGTAGTTGCTGCCGTCGTCCATGATGCGCGCCTCCAGCGGTTCCAGGCCGTAGAGCGACGCGTTGCGGGCCGAGGCGATGGCCGCGATGTCCCTCCGTCCGGAATCTGCCACGTACCGGGCCGCGGTGGCGTTGTTGGCAAAGGGCGTCAGCTTCACATCCTTCAGGCCCGACAGGAACCGGGCGCACTGCCGGAGCGCCTGCTCATGGGCCACGATCTCCCGGATCTCGGTCAGCGCCACCCCCGGCACGGTGAGCAGCCGGTGCTCGATGCGCAGCTTGACCGACCGCGCGATGAAGAACTTGTGGGCCTTCATGAGGTCGTACACGTCGGTGACGGAGCCCGCAAGGCTGTTTTCCAGCGGCAGCACGCCGTAGCGGCACATGCCCTTTTCCACCGCCTGGAACACGCCCTCGAAGCCGGAAAAGTACAATATGCCCGGCATGTTGAACATCACGTCGCAGGCCTGCTGGGAATAGGCGCCCTCCGCGCCCTGGCAGGCCACCAGCGCGCTCTTGGGAAACAGCTTCGGCGTACCGGCAACCGCGGCGTCCAGCGCGTCGGCAAAGGGTTCGGCGTCGGGCCGCATCAGCCGGGCCTGGGCGCTGCGGCTGAGATCAAAAAGCAGCGAATAGATCAGCTTCAGGTCGGCCTCATAGAGGGGGTCATGGGCCTGGGTGATGCGCTGAAGGATCGCGCGCTCCCGCCCGGGGTCGGAAATCGCGATTCCGCCCGCCCGCTTGGCCTCCACAATGTCCTTGACCGTGCGCATCCGCCGCACGTACAGCGCGGCAATCTCGTCGTCAATGGCGTCGATCCGGGCGCGAAGCTCCTGCATGTCCATGGGAATTCCTCCTTGTCGTTGCACTTCAGATTGCGCGCCCGCGCGCGATCATCATCAGGTCCAGAATGCCCAGCGCGGCCATGGCCTCCACCACCGGCACCGCCCGGGGCACCACGCAGGGGTCGTGGCGGCCGCCCACCTGGATGGTCTCCGCCTGCATCCTGGAAAGGCGCACCGTCTGCTGCGGCCGCGCGATGGACGCCGTGGGCTTGAAGGCCACCCGGAAGGAAACCGGCATGCCGGTGGCAATGCCCCCCAGAACGCCGGCGTGGCGGTTGGTGGCGGTGCGCACACGGCCTTCCTTCACGATGAAGGCGTCGTTGTGGGCGCTGCCCCGCATCCGCGCCGCCTGAAAGCCCGCGCCGAATTCCACGCCGCGCACCGCGGGAATGGAAAACATCAGCCGCGCCAGCACGCTCTCCACGCTGTCCATCATGGGCTCGCCCACCCCCGGCGGGAGGCCGTCGATGACGCACTCAATCACGCCGCCCACGGAATCGCCCGCCAGCCGGGCGCGCTCGACGGCCTCCCGCATCCTGGCCCCCGCCACGTCGTCCAGCACGGGAAATTCCTTGGCGGAGGCGGCGGCGCGGTCGCCCTCGAAGGCGTCCAGCACCCCCGCGATTTCGGCGATGCGGGCGTGCACGCCGACGCCGCGCCGCTCGAGCACCTGCAGCGCCACCGCGCCGGCAAAGCACACCGGCGCGGTCAGCCGTCCGGAAAAGTGGCCGCCGCCGGACAGGTCCGCCCATTCGCCGTACTTCGCGCGGGCGGTGAAGTCCGCGTGGCCGGGGCGGGGCGTATCCCGGAGGGCGTCATAGTCCGCCGGATGCTGGTTGGTGTTCTCGATCATCGCCATCAGCGGCGCGCCGCAAGTCCGCCCCGCCACCAGCCCGGAGAGCACTTGGGGCTCGTCGGGCTCCTTCCGCCTGGTGGAATGGGCGGCGTTTCCCGGCGCGCGGCGCCGCATGAAGGCGCGCACCCGGTCCATGTCCACGGCCTCCCCGGCCGGCAGCCCGTCCACCACCGCGCCGATGGCGGCGCTGTGGGACTGGCCGAATACGCTGAGCTTAACGATCGTCCCGAAGCTGGATGCCATCCACCTTTCCCCCCAGTCGCTGAAAATCTTCAAAAAATGTCGGATAGGATTTGTTCGCCGCCTCGGCGCCCCGGATCGAAACGGGCCCCCGGCAGCGGGTGGCCGCGATGGCAAAGGCCATCGCGATGCGGTGGTCCCCCGCCGCGTCCACCGTCCCGCCTGGCGGCGCGCCGTCGCAGCGGACGGCAAGGCCGTCCGGAAGCTCCCGGGCGGAGCCGCCGATGGCGCGGATGCCCTCCGCCATCGAGCGCAGCCGGTCGCTCTCCTTGATGCGCAGCCGCGCCGCGCCGGTAAAGCGGGTGGCCCCCGGCGTCGTGGCGGCCACCGCCGCCAGAATGGGCAGAAGATCCGGCGTCTCCCGCACGTCCAGCACCCGCTCGGGCCGCAAAAATGCGCGGAGCATCTCCCCCACCGCCCGATCGGGCTGGGCGGAATGCGGGTCCAGCCCCGTCACGGACGCGCCCGCCGCCAGGAAAAAGGCGGCGTTTGACCAGTCCCCCTCGATCGCAGCCCGGCCCGGCGATGCGTAGCGCCCGCCGGACACGGTCCACCCGTCCGCCTCCGCTTGAACGGATACGCCAAAGCGCGCCATGGCGGATTGGGTCATGCGCACGTAGCCCGCGGATTCGAGGGGCGATGTCAGGAAGATGCGCCCGCCGCCCGCGAGGGGCAGCGCCATCATGAGGCCGGTGATGAACTGGGAGCTGACATCGCCCGGAAGAGAAAACGCCCCGCCGGTCAGACGCCCGGAAATTGAAAAGGGCAGCCTTTCTCCGTCAAAGGCGCAGCCGTGGGCCAGGAGCGCCGCCATCAGCGCGCCCAGCGGCCGCTCGGGCAGCCTTCCCCGCCCGTCAAAGCGGACGGGCGCGCCCAGCGCCGCCGCCAGGGGCATCAGAAAACGCAGCGTGGAACCGCTCTCGCGGCAGTCGGCCGCGCCGCCGGGGCGCCCTCGCCCGGGGAGAATTTCCGCGCCTTCGGGCAGCATCCGGTGCGCCGCGCCCAGAACGGAAAGGCAGCCCAGCGTGGCGTCGATGTCGTCGGAATGGGCCTCGGGCGAAAGGAGGGTGGGCCCGTCCGCCAGCGCGGCCAGCAGCATCAGCCGGTGGGCCGCGGACTTGGAGGGGATCGCCGGAACGCGCCCGGAAAGCGCACCCGGCCACACCCGGGCGATCACGCGCCCTCCATCGCGCCGCCGAGGAAGGCACCCAGCGCGTCCACGTCGATCTCCAAGAGCGCGCAGCGCCCGATTTCGCGGGGCAGCGCCAGCGCGATGCGGCCGGAGCGCACCTTCTTGTCCCGAAGCATGGTATCGAGAAGTGCCTCCGCGGAAAACGGGCAGGCGACGGGCAGGTGGTTGGCGACGAGGGCGCGCCGGATGAGATCGGATACCGGCGCCTCGGCAAAGCCCGCCGCCTCCGCGCCCCGGGCCTCGAGCAGCATGCCCAGCGCCACCGCCTGCCCGTGGGAAACGGCGTATCCGCTGGCCTTTTCAATGGCGTGGCCAACGGTGTGGCCGAAGTTCAAAAGCTGCCGCGCGCCGGTGTCGCGCTCGTCCGCCTCCACCAGATCCCGCTTAATGGCCACGCACCGAGCGACGACCGCCTCCGCCTCCGCCGGATCGTAGCCCTTCGCCAGGCGGTCAAAGAGCGCCCGATCGCTAATGGCGCCGGTCTTGAGGGCCTCGCTGACGCCGTCGGCCAGCACCGCCGGCGGCAGCGTGGCCAGCACGTCCGGGTCAATCGCCACGTAGGCGGGCTGATGAAACGCCCCGGCCAGGTTCTTGCCCGCCCGAAGGTTCACGGCGGTCTTGCCGCCCACCGAGGCGTCCACCATCGCAAGCAGCGTGGTGGGCACCTGCACGAAGGGCACGCCCCGAAGGTAGACCGCCGCGGCAAAGCCCGTCAGATCCCCGGTCACGCCGCCGCCGAGGGCCGCCAGCGCGTCGCTGCGGCTGAGTTTTTTCTCCGCCAGAAATTCCAGCAGTTCAAACAGCGTGCGGCCGCTCTTTGCCGCCTCGCCGCCGGGGAACGTCCACCGCTCGACCCGGATGCCCGCCGCCTCAAGCCCGGCGGCCACCCGGTCGCCGTAGAGGCGGTCCACCCGCTCCTCCGCCACCAGTGCCATGGCCCGGGGCGCGTCTAACCAATGCTCCGCAATGGTGGTCAGCGCGCCGCGCTCAATCCGGACCCTGTAGGTTCCGGAGGCGCGCACCGTCAGTTCCGTCATGGGTTCCCCTCCCTTTCGATCAGCCGCAGCTTCCGGCGGTTGCCCGCCTCCAACAGCGCCTTCAGGCGCGCCCCGTCGCGGCCGTCCAGCGCGTCGCGCAGCTCGGTCAGCCGCGCGATCAGCCCGGTCAGCTCCGCCGACAGCATGTCGCGGTTGAGGTCAAAAAGCTCCGCCCACATGTCGGGGTCCAGCCGGGCGACGCGGGTCATATCCCGGAAGCTGCCGGCGGAAAAGCCGAAATGCCGGTTGGCGGCGGAGCTCATCACATAGGCGGAGGAGGCTGTGTGGGCCAGCTGGGACGTGTAGGCGATCAGGCGGTCATGCTCCTCCGGCGTGGTGACCACCGCCCGGGCAAAGCCCAGGCGGAGCGCCATTTCCTCCAGCGCCCGGGTGGCCTCGGAGGGCTGTCCGTCCGGCGGCGTCAGGATCAGCGACGCGCCGCGAAAGAGCGCCGCGTCGGCGTTTGGGTAGCCGCTGACTTCGCGCCCCGCCATGGGGTGCGCGCCTACAAAGCGGACGCCCGCCTCAAGGGCGACGGGGGCCACAGCCTCCACCACGGCGCGCTTCACGCCACACAGGTCCGCCGCCAGCGCGCCCGGGCGCATCCTGGGCAGCGCGTAGCGCAGATAGCGGATGGCGTCGCCCGGCCGGAGGGCCACCAGCAGGAGGTCCACGCAGGGAATGTCCTCCGGCAGGCAAGCGGCGTGGATCGCGCCGTCGGAGAGCGCGCGGCGCAGGGTTTCCACATCCCGGTCAAGGCCCAGCACCTCCCAGTCGGTGTTTTGCGCCAGGGCCTTGGCCATCGATCCGCCGATCAGCCCCAGCCCCGCCACCAGCGCCCTCATGCGCCCGCCCCGACCACGGCGGCGCGCACCGTCCGAACCTTGGGGACCAGTCGTTCGAAGGCCTCCGGCGTCAGCGACTGCGGACCGTCGGACATCGCGTGCTCCGGGTCGTTGTGCACCTCAATCATCAGGCCGTCCGCGCCGCAGGCGGCGCTGGCCAGCGCCAGCGGCTCCACAAACCGGGAGATGCCGGTGGCGTGGCTGGGGTCCACCACGACGGGCAGGTGGGTCAGGTGCTTCAAAACCGGCACCGCCGAGATGTCCAGCGTGTTGCGGGTGGCCGTTTCAAAGGTGCGGATGCCCCGCTCGCACAGGATGACCTGCTCATTGCCGCCGGCCATGATGTACTCGGCGCTCATCAGAAGCTCCTGAATGGTGTTGGCCAGACCCCGCTTCAAAAGAATCGGCTTGCGAAGCTGGCCCAGCTCCTTGAGCAGCTCAAAATTCTGCATGTTGCGGGCGCCCACCTGGATCACGTCCACATCCTTGAAAAGCGGGATATGGGCGGCGTCCATCAGCTCCGTCACGATGGGAAGGCCGGTGGCCGCCTTGGCCTCCAGCAGAAGGTCGATGCCCTCCTTGTGCAGCCCCTGGAAGGCGTAGGGCGACGTGCGCGGCTTGAAGGCGCCGCCCCGAAGCAGCCCCGCGCCGGCATCCCGCACGCGCCTTGCCACCTCCACGATCTGCGCCTTGTTCTCCACCGAACAGGGCCCCGCGATGATCTGGAAGTTGCCGCCGCCGATCCTGACGCCGCCCACGTCCACCACGGTATCCTGGGGATGAAACTTGCGGTTGGCGCTTTTGAAGGGCTCGAGGATGCGCCGGACGTCCTCGACGATCTCCAGCGCGCGGATCAGGTCCATGTCCACCCGGGTGGTGTCGCCGACGAGGCCGACGATCGTCTGCTGATGGCCCTGGGACAGGTGCGTTTCAAGCCCCATGCCGTGCAGCCAATTGAGAAAGTTTTCCAGCTGCGCCCGATCGGTTTTTTCCTTGAGGATGACGACCATGCTTGATCCCTCCCGCTCAATGTGTGAAAAAGGGCCCCACAGCGCTTGGCTGCGGGGCCCCGTCGAACCGTTGGATGCGGTTCATGCAGTCATGCGCAAAAGACTTTGCCGCGTAAAGCCGGCAAAGTAATACACAAAAAACCGCATGGACTGCCGCATGATTCTGACCTCCGGTTTGAGTTGGGTTTATTATAAATGCTGGATTGCGGGCTGTCAACGCAAAATCGGCTGTTTTTGGGGGGCGTGCGCGTTTTTTAATAATCAAGGCTCCGCATCCCCTGGCAATCCCGGCGCTGGTTCCGCCGCTTTTCGCCGTACATGCGGTTGTCCACCAGGTCGATCAAAGCGTCCGGCGTCATGCGCTCCAGTTCGGTGCACATCCCCGCGCCGACGGACGCCTCGATGGAAAACGGAAAGTCGCGCCTTTGGTTGAGCGCCGCGATGCTTTCGCGGATGCGCCCGGCGATCCGGTTCACATCCTCCGGCAAATGCACCGCGGCCACCAGCGCAAATTCGTCGCCGCCGATGCGGGCCACCAGATCGCCCTTTCGCGCGCTGCGCCGAAGCGCCGCGCCCACCGCCTCCAGCGCCCGGTCGCCCGTCAGGTGGCCGTACCGGTCGTTGATGTCCTTGAAGTCGTCGATATCCACCAGCACCAGCGCCACCGGCGCTCCGGCGCCGTCCTGTCGGAGGGCGCTCTGCAGGCGGCCGTCAAAGCGGCGCCGGTTGGCCAGCCCCGTCAGATGGTCCGTGTTGGCCTGGTTGACGATGATACCGATGTAGAGAATCAGGATGGAAAACGCCGCCGCCAGCCACGTCAGATAGATGCCCGGAATCAGCACCTGCACGCCCCCCGCCAGCGCCATCGGCAGCATGGCCAGAAAGATCGACAAAAATTCGCGCCGGAGCATGGCCCTGCGCTTGCGGAAGGCGTAGTACAGGTAAAAAAGCAGGTAGCTGTAACAAAGCGCCGGCGTCACCAGATACAGCGGGCCGCGGCGAAACACGTTTTGGTCGTTGACGGAAAAGAGCTGTCCGCCCGGAATGCTAAAGATCGTAAAGACGAAATTGACCGCCGCCGGCAGCAGCATCGCCTGGGCGTGGACGCGGGTGGGGCGATCCTCCCCATGCACCACGCCGAACACATAGCCCACCCAAAGCGCCTCCGGCACGGGCTCCAGCGCGAAGAGCAGCGCCAGCACCGCCCGCAGCGCGGCGCCGCTGGCGGCGCCGGGCCTGCCGTTGAGCATGTAAAAGGCGTACTCCGCCGTCAGAGAAAAGGCCACCGCCGCCATCATGCCGACAAACATGACATGGCTGAACTGCCGCCTGTCGAAGATCCTTCGGAAGTTCAGATAGACGATCATAAGGACGGCAAAGCCAATCACGCAGTTCTGCGTGTAGTAAACCATGGGCATGTTCATCGACTGTCCACCCGTTTATCCTCCCCGTCGGGCGACGAAAATCCGCCCCGGCAACAGACTGTTGACGGAATTCGGAATCAATATAGCACAACTGGTCGGCGGCGTCAATCGGTGCGGCGCAAGAACCGGGGGGCGGCCCTGCGGGGCCGCCCCCCGGACAGCAATTGGCTCCGCGGCGTCACACCAGCCTGTCCAGCGTCAGGCCGTCCTCCGGGATGTACTGCCGCCAGTAGCGGACGCTCTCGCGGATGCCCTCGAGCACGGTGCGGTTTTTGTCCGCGGTTCCGGTAAAAATTTCCAGCGTCAGGTACAGATCCGGCAGCATGGGCGGCAGGCCCTCGCCGGGCGCGCTGTCGTAATGGGCCTTGATGGCGGAGAGCACCCTTGCCGGTTCCACAATGCCGCGGGCGTTGTTTTCCGGGGTGAACGCCCAATGGGGGGACGAGGTGGCGGTCGCCTGCTGCAGGTGGATGATGGGCGAATAGCCGCCCAGCGCGGCAAGCCACCGGTAGGGATCGCCATCCTCGTAGGGCGCGAACATGTGGGGGTACTCGTCCATGATGGCGTTGATTTCGGCGAGGGGCAGCGCGTCCGACTGTTCGAACAGCTTTACGGCCTTCTCCGGGCCGAGCCAAAGCTCCGGCACCGGATCGCCCGCCCTGAAGCGCCTGTGCATTTCGAGGATTTTCTCGTCATCCGGCCGCGTATACCGGCGCTGACCGTTCATATGGCCCACGTCCACCGTCAGGTAGAAGGGCGCGCCGCCCCGGCGGTACACCTCGCGAAGCAGCTTTTCCGAGCCCGCCACCGTCCAGGGCACCTGGTGGGGGGTATACATCTGCTCCACGCCCAGTACGCCCAGGTTTTCCGCCTTGCCGTACGCGGCCAGCTCCGCCAGGTTTTCGTACAGCGTATCCTCAAATTCTCGGTACCGCGCGGGGTCCTGCAGCACGGCGTCGGAGAAGGCATGGCAGAAAAAGCCCAGCCCCGCGCCCACCGCGCCCGCGGTCCGGGCCATGGGTTTGAGCCATTTGTTGAGGAACCTGTCCCGGACGATTGGGTGGGTGTGGGCCAGGCCCAGCGTGGCGTAGGTGCCGTGGCCGGAGTACAGATTGGCCACCACGACGCCGTGGGTTTTCATGGCCTTGCGAACCTCGCCGGCCCACCAGGCCAGGTATTCCTCGCCCATGTACATGGGATCACACTCGTTGTCGGCGCTGGCCTCCACGTAGGTAAGCCCCAGGTCGCGGATCACCCGCGCCCAGTCGGACGGATCCGTAAAGCGCTTGGACGCGAAGCAGTTGTCGATCGCCAGATAGATCTTCGGGTAGCGCATGCGATTCAATCCTTTCCATTTCACGGTAACGGATATCTCCATCGCCATCATACACGCGGGAGCACATGCTGTCAACCGGAACACGCTTGCGCGAAGGGCTGCGCTCTGGTATCATGGCGTGAAGGAGGCGAGGGCATGGACGGCGGACTTTTTGAGATGCTGGAAGCCTATGCGGCGCGGGGCATCCGCGCGATGCACATGCCCGGCCACAAGCGGCGCGCGGACGCGGCGCGCTATCTGGCCGCGCTGGGCACCGGCCTGGACATCACGGAGATTGACGGATTCGACAACCTGCACCGCCCGTCGGGCGTGCTGAAGGACGCGATGGCGCGGGCGGCGCGCCTCTGGGGCAGCCGAAGGGCGTTTTTTCTGGTGGGCGGCGCCACGGTGGGCATCCTGGCCGGCGTCCGCGCGCTGACGCACCCGGGGGACCGGGTGATCGCCGCCCGAAACTGCCACCAGTCGGTGTACCACGCGCTGGAGCTTTCGGGGCTCGATGCCGCCTACCTGCTGCCGGACTACGACCCGGCGCTTGACCTGCTCGGCTCCGTGTCCCCGAAGGCCGTGGAGGACGCGCTTGCCGCCTGCCCGGACGCGAAGCTGGTGGTTCTCACCAGCCCCACCTACGAGGGCGCGGTGTCGGACGTGGCGGCCATCGCTCGCGCCGCCCACGCCCGGAGCGTGCCGCTGATGGTGGACGAGGCCCACGGCGCGCACCTGGGGTTTTCCCCCGCCTTCCCCGGCGGCGCGGTGGCGGCGGGGGCGGACTTCGTGGTCCAGAGCCTGCACAAGACGCTGCCCAGCCTTACCCAGACCGCCATCGCCCACGTGAGCGGCCTGGCGGACGCGGCGCGATTTCAGGCGCAGCTGGACATCTTTGAAACCTCCAGCCCATCCTATCTGCTGCTGGCGTCCATCGACGGCTGCGTGGGGCTGATCGAGTCCGAGGGCGGGGCGCTCTTTGACCGCTGGGCCGGGATTCTCGCCGCCTTTGACCGCGCGTCAGAGGGCCTTCGGCGCATCCGCCTGCCGGGGCACGGCGCATTCCAAAGCCCCGCCATGTACGCCTTCGACCCCGGCAAGATCATCCTCTCCACCCGCGGCACGAACCTGACCGGCCCGCACCTGATGCGCCTTCTGCGGGAGGAATACGGCATCGAGCTGGAGATGGCGGCCTGCGGCCACGCGCTGGCGATGACGGGGCTGATCGAGCCGGAGGATTCGTTGCCCGCGCTGGCGCGGGCGCTCCACGAGATTGACGGTACCCTGACGTCCCCAAAGGCGCCTGATCCGGCGGGCGGCCCCTTCCTGCCGGACGCGGTGCTGCCTGCCTCCGAGGCCCTGCTGCGCGGGTGGGAAGCCCTGCCCCTTTCGGACGCCGCCGGCCGCGTCAGCGCCCAGTACGCCTGGGCCTACCCGCCGGGCATCCCGCTGATCGCGCCGGGCGAGCGGGTAGACGACCGCTTTCTGGCCGAGGCGCGGCGCTACGCCCGGGCGGGCATCCCGCTGACCGGCGGGCCCGCCGGGGACATGCTCCGGGTGATCCGCGGCGCATAGGCGCGGGTTGACAGCCCGCCGCCCATGGATTATAATAAATGGAAGTAGCAAACCAGCGAAGGGAATGGAATATATGAAGCGAATCATCACCCTCGAAACGCGCGATCTGGCCGAAAGCGCCAAGACCGGCGGCTGCGGCGAATGCCAGACCTCCTGCCAGTCGGCCTGCAAGACTTCCTGCGGCATTGCCAACCAGCAGTGCGAGCAGGAGAAGTGAACCCCGCCCCGGCAACCCTGGCCGCCTGTCGCATGCGCGCAAGGCGGCATTTTTTATGACAGAGGAAGGTTCCATGATCCATCAATACAAGCTCAACGGCTTCAACATCGTGCTGGACATAAACAGCGGTTCGGTGCATTCCGTCGATCCCCTGGCCTACGACGTGATTTCGCTGTACGGGCAGGCGGCGCCGGCGGAGGAGATCGTCCGGCGCATGCTGGAAAAGTATGCCGCCGACCAGGAGATCACCGAAACCGAGGTCCGCGAGTGCATCGCGGACGTGGCGCAGCTGGAGACCTCCGGCAAGCTGTTTGCGCCCGATCCTTACGAAGGCGTGAAGCTCGCGCCCCGCAAGCGCTTTGTCAAGGCGCTTTGCCTGCACGTGGCCCATGCCTGCAACCTCAATTGCGAGTACTGCTTTGCCAGCCAGGGGCGCTATCAGGGCCAGCGGGCGCTGATGCCCTACGAGGTGGGTGTGCGCGCCATCGACTATCTGATCGAAAACTCCGGCCCCCACAAGACGCTGGACGTGGACTTTTTCGGCGGTGAACCGCTGATGAACTGGAACGTGGTCAAGCGCCTGGTGGCCTATGCCCGGGGCCGCGAGGCCGAGAGCGGCAAGCGCTTCCGCTTTACGCTGACCACCAACGGCATGCTGGTGGACGACGACGTGATCGAGTTTTCCAACCGCGAGATGTACAACGTGGTGATGAGCCTGGACGGCCGCAAGGCGGTGCACGACCACTTTCGCCGGGATTACGCGGGGGAAGGCAGCTACGAGCGCATCGTGCCGCTGTTCCAGAAGTTTGCCAGGAGCCGCGGCAAGCGCAGCTACTACATGCGCGGCACCTTCACCCACCACAACACCGATTTTTTGAAGGATATCCTGCACATCGCCGATCTGGGCTTCACCGAGATCAGCATGGAGCCGGTGGTCACCGCCCCCGGCGACCCCAGCGCGCTGACGGAGGAAGACCTGCCCGTGCTCTTTGAGCAGTACGAACAGTTGGCGCTGGAGATGCTGAAGCGTCAGCGCGAGGGCCGGGGCTTCACCTTCTACCACTACATGATTGACCTGGCCCACGGCCCCTGCATCGTCAAGCGGCTCACGGGCTGCGGCTCGGGCACGGAGTACTTCGCCGTCACGCCCCAGGGCGATTTGTATCCCTGCCACCAGTTTGCGTCCGATCCGGCGATGAAGGTGGGCAATGTCTGGGACGGCGTGACCAACCAGGACCTGACGGGCGAATTCGCCCGCTGCAACGTGTATTCGCACCCCGAATGCCGGGACTGCTGGGCGAAGCTGTACTGCTCCGGCGGCTGCGCGGCCAATTCCTTTCACGCCACCGGTTCGATCACCGGCGTGTACGAATACGGATGCAGGTTGTTCAAAAAGCGCATGGAGTGCGCACTGATGATAAAAGTCGCCCAGGCGCAGGCATAGCGTCGGGGCCGGGAGGTGTATGTCCATGAGCGCCTTTGACGCGCTGGCGGAGGCGGCCTCCGCTCAGGAGATCGTCAACACCCACAGTCACTACCGCCCGCCGGAGGCCCCGCGCACGCTGAACGGGCTGATTGAAAACAGCTACGTGAGCTGGCTCAAGGTGCCGCCTGGGACGGACGCGGCGGGACGGCGGGACTTTCTCGCTCGCGTCCGGCACAATACCTACTTTGTGTGGCTGGAAAAGGCGCTTCAGGCGCTGTACGGGTTTTCCGAAGGGCTCACGGCCGAAAAGTGGGACGCGTGGTCCGCCGCCATCGAGCGCGACAGCCTGCCGGACGAGCGCATCCTGCGCTACGTATGCCGCTACCGCGCCGTCGTGCTGGACGCCTACTGGGACCCCGGCGCGGACCACGGCATGAGCCTGTTTACACCCACCTTCCGGATCAATTCCTTTCTCTATGGGTACAACCCGGCGGCCGTCGATCACAACGGCAGCAACGCGCTGAAGCTGTACGGCGCTTCCCCGAAAGGGCCGGACGAGTACCTTGACTTCATGCGGGAAGTCATCCGCCGGAAGAAGGCGGCGGGCTGCGTGGCGCTCAAATGCGCCTCCGCCTACGACCGGGCGCTGAACTTCCAGCCGGCCTCCCGGGACGGGGCCGCCCGCGCGATGCGGTCGGGCGCCGACGCCACCGACGACGAGATCCGAACGTTTCAGGACTGGGTTTTCTTCCAGCTCTGCCGGATCGCGGCGGAGGAGGACCTGCCCTTCCAATGCCACACGGGGCTGGGGCAGATCGACCGCACCAACGCCCTCGGGCTGCTGCCGGCCATCCGGCAGAACCCGGAAACCCGGTTTGTGCTGTTCCACGGCGGGTACCCGTGGATGGCCGACATCGCGGCGCTGGCGCACAACTTCCCCAACGTGTATGTGGACCTTTGCTGGCTGCCGCTTCTGTCCACCAGCGCGGCGGAGCGGTTTTTGAACGAAATGCTGGATGTGACCACCGCCGACAAGCTGAGCTGGGGCTGCGACACCTGGACGCCGCAGGAGAGCTACGGCGCGCTGCTGGCGATGCGCGCGGTGCTCAGCCACGCCCTCGCCGCCCGGGTGGAGCGGGGTTTGACGGATCTCGACGGCGCCCTTGACCTGGTATCGCGCATCCTGAACCTAAACGCCTCGGCGCTTTACAAAATCGGCGGCTGACGATGACCGGCAAAAAAGAGGAGGGGGTTAGGTCCCAATGTCACTAAGATAAAGCGATAAGAGCAAAGCGAAGGGAAAGATCAGCAATCGTAAGGAAGGTTGCTGATTTTTATTACAAAAATAGAGAAAAGGGGTTGACAAACGGCGGAAAAAATGTGGCGAGGCTGTATAGCGAACCGTGTAAATGGCAATAATCTCCAAATAAAGAAGGAGATGTTGACATGAGCGAGCGAGAGAAGGAACTGGTGGGATTACTGGCGGAAGAGTGCAAAGACATGAGGGATGTGCAGGCACTGCTGAAGTCGCTGTTTCAGGGAACGATCCAGGCGATGCTGGAAGGGGAGATGGACGAGCACCTGGGGTACGAAAAGCACAGCAACCAGGGCGATCGAAGTGGAAACAGCCGAAACGGGTACGGGAAAAAGACGGTGAAATCGGAATACGGGGAACTGGAGATCAGCGTACCGCGGGATCGGAACGGGAGCTTTGAACCGCAGGTAATCGAGAAGCGGCAAACAAAGACGGAGGATCTGGAGAGCCGCGTGATCGGGATGTACGCGAAGGGGATGAGCAATCGGGACATCGAAGATCATCTGCGGGACATCTATGGAGTGGAGGCATCCGCGAGTCTGATCAGCCGGATCACGGACAAGGTCATGCCACAGGTAGCGGAATGGCAGGCCAGAGGGCTGGACGCGGTGTACCCGATCGTGTTCCTGGATGGGATCGTGTTCAAGGTAAGGAAGGATGGGCGGGTGATCAACAAATGTGTATACTCAGTGCTGGGGATCAACCTGGAGGGGAAGAAAGAGATCCTGGGGATCTGGATGTCGGAAAACGAGAGTGCGAGTTTCTGGACGACGGTATGCAATGAGCTGAAAAACCGCGGGGTAAAGGACATTCTGATTGCCTGCCGGGACAATCTGAGCGGGTTTTCGGAGGCGATCTCGACGGTGTTTCCCCGGACGGAACAGCAGCTGTGCGTGATTCACCAGATCAGAAACTCTACAAAGTTTGTGCCATACAAAGACCTCAAAGCCGTGATGGCGGACTTAAAGAAGGTATATGGCGCGCCGACGCTGGAGGACGCGGAATACCAGCTTGAGCATTTTCGGGAGGTTTGGGGAACGAAATACCCGCAAATCCTCAAGTCCTGGGACGCGAACTGGGCGGAGCTGTCTACGTACTTCAAATACCCCCAGGAGGTCCGCAGGCTGATCTACACGACCAACGCAGTGGAGGGATTCCACCGGATGCTTCGCAAGTTCACCAAGACCAAGTCCGTCTATCCGACCGACGATTCGATCCGCAAATCGATCTATCTGTCGATCCAAGAGATTACCAAAAAATGGACGATGCCGGTGCGCGATTGGGGTGTTATAATGGGACAGCTGATGATGTTCTTCCCCGACCGTCTGGACATCCGCCAGATTGGGTAATGCGGGGCGCTGCCCCGCCGCCCCGGAGTTTTCCGCTTTGGTTTTCCGGGGCGGCAAGAAGGCGACGAGTTCCCCCTCGCCGCCCCGCCAAACCTCGTGCGACGCTCGGGTCGTTCTCCAACGTGGCCCTATCCTGCGCACGAGTAAAAGCGGTTTTAGTATGATCTTGGCCCCATGAGATTATCCATTTACACACTCGCGGGGACACTCCCTCAAAATCGCCGGAAAGAGATTTTTCCCGGCACAGGAAGCTGCCGTTCCATCGCCTCGCCAAAGTGCTGATCGGGATGGAAGGGAATTCTTTATCTCATGAAATGCTGAACTGTTTCCATTTCAGCACAGACACGCCGTCCGTACCGGCACTGATTCAGCAACGAGCGAAATTACTGCCGGAGGCGATGCCGTTCTTATTTTCAGAGGTTGTCAAAGCATTTCCCTGCCGGAAAAATATGGACGGCTACCGACTCATTGCCTGCGATGGCAGCGACCTGCGCTATCCAGCCAATCCTTCGGATGCCGATAACTTTTTCCAAGCGGACGAACATGCCCGCGGCTATAATCTCTTGCACTTAAACGCGCTCTACGATCTATACAGTAAACGGTATGTCGACGCAATCATCCAGCCCCGTAGATGCGCGGACGAAATCGGAGCGTTTGTCACAATGATCGACCGCTTTCCCGCTGATGAAAAGGTCATTTTTACCGCTGATCGTGGCTATGAAAGCTACAATGTGATGGCGCATATTATTGAAAAGGGGATGCGTTTCCTGATCCGCGTGAAGAATCCTCGCAGCAGCGGTATCCTCTACAATCTCAAGTTGCCTGAAAACACACGATTCAATAGACCCTTTCACTTAGAACTGACAAAAAAGCAGACCAACCAAGTCAAGGCCAATCCTGATCATTATCGCTTTATCCCAAAGGCAAGCCGCTTCGATTTCTGTGATCTCCATCACTGCCACTTCTACCCTTTGGTTTTCCGCGTGGTAGCTGTCGAAATTATGCCCGGTTGCTTTGAATACCTCGTGACCAATTTGGCCGCTTCTTCTTTCCCGCCCCCCAAATTGAAAGAACTGTACTGCTTGCGTTGGGGCATTGAAACTTCCTTCCGCGATTTGAAGTATACCGTTGGCCTGTCCGGCTTTCATTCAAAAAGAGCGGAGTTCATCTCGCAGGAGGTGTTCGCGCGCCTGATCCTTTACAACCTTTGTGAACTCGTGGCTTCGCACGCCGCGCTTTTCAAAAGGTCAGTATCCCATGTGTACCAGCTCAACTTCTCTGCCGCTGTACACATTTTTAGACACGCTTTCTTCCTCGCTCCGGATGAACCTCCGCCGGATGTTGTCGCGCTGATTCGTAAATCCTTGCTCCCGGTTCGGCCGAACCGCTCAGACCCTCGCAAAGTCAAATGTCGTTCGGCCCTCTCTTTCCTCTACAGAATCGCCTGACAACTCCCTTGATTTTACCGCTTTTTCCCCTTCTCCTCAAGGGTTATTTCTTGTGCCGTTTTTCTCTCCCCCCCTTGCTTTCCATGAGATACGAGATGTTCTCCTCACTATCGTCCTGGCTAACTTAGTGACATTGGGTTAGGTCCCTCCCCTTTTTTGCGCGGATCACGCGATCCGGTCCGCATGCGTCACATCTCGGGTTCGTACCGGCCATCCGCCAGAACCCGAAACCGTACGTCGCCGGGCGCGCTGTGGGCCCGGTAGCGCAGGATGTTGGGGCGGTCGCAGGCTTCATAATGGGCGATTGCCGCTTCAAGGCTGGCGCCGCCCCGGCGCTTTCGGTCGATCAGCCGATCCCGGAGCAGTTCTTCCTCCGCCGAAAGCGAAATGGAAATGTCGCACAATCCGGCGAGATCGGAAAAGCCGGACTCGTCCAGCAACAGCCAGTTGCCCTCCACCAGCAGAATCTCCCCCGTGACCGGAATCGCGCCCGGCGCCACGTCGTGCGTCCTGCGGTCGTAGCCGTTCCAGCGGGCCCCGACGCCGCCAAGGCCGCGGATGGCGGCCTCCAGTCCCTCCGCGTCGAAGGATTCGGGGCTGCCCTTGACGCGGGCCATCGGCAGAAGCTCGCCGCCGCGCAGCACCGTATGGCCCGCAATGTAGGCGGCGGTATGGTGGTAGCCGTCCATCGGCAGCGCCTGCACCAGTCCCGGCGCGCGCTCGGCGGCAAGGCGTTCCAGGATGAGCGACAGCGTGCTCTTGCCGGAGCCCGGAGGCCCCGCGAGAAATGCCACCAGCGGCCCCCGACGCCGCGCCTTCTCCTGAAAGAGGCGGTCGACCAGCGGGCGGAGGGCATCCTCCGCCGCGCCCGAAATCCGCGCCGCCACCCTCAGGCCGTTGACCTCCAGTTCAAGCGTCCGATCCGCCATGACGCGCCTCCTTTTT
The DNA here is from genome assembly GCA_040768845.1 of Christensenellales bacterium. Classification (GTDB taxonomy): domain Bacteria; phylum Bacillota; class Clostridia; order Christensenellales; family Aristaeellaceae; genus JAEZHK01. The sequence continues at coordinate 222,896 of JAXGME010000007.1, forward strand.
CGCGGACACCATCCGCGCCAGCTGCTCAAACCCCTCCAGCGCGCCCGACGCCCCCGCGCGCCCGACGCACACCGCACCGGCCGCGTTGGCAAAGGCCAGGCAGTCGTCAAGAGCATACCCCTTTTCCCACGCGACGAGAAAGCCGGAGACAAAGGCATCCCCCGCGCCGGTGGTGTCCACCACCCGCGCAAAAAAGCCGGGCGCCGCATGCGCTTCGCCCTTCGAAAGCGCCATACAGCCCTCCGCGCCGCACTTGACGACCACGGTATCCGGCCCCATGTCCGCAAAGACCCGGGCCGCCTCCAGCGGCTCGCGGCGGCCGGTCAGGCGGCGCGCCTCCCGAAGGCTGGGCAGAAAGATGTCCACGTGCCGGAGCACCGCGGCCAGCGCGCTCAGCTTGCTCTCGTCCACCTCTCCGGTCACGTCCAGCGCGGTGGCCAGCCCCGCCGCCTTCGCCCGCGCAAAGAGCCGGGCCATGCCCGCCCCGTCCAGCCCCGGCAGGCCGTTGGCGCTGCCCACGTACATCGCGGACGCGCCGGCAAACGCCGCGTCATCCACATCCCCTTCGGACAGAAGGTGGCTTGCCCCGTGGCAGGAGACAAAGCTGCGCTCGCCGTCCGGCCGAATCAGCACCGCCGCGGCCGACGTGGGCGCGTCCATCTCCGCCAGCCGCGCTTCGACGCCCATCCGCACAAGGCTCCCGCGGATCATTTCGCCCAGGCTGTCCCGGCCCACGCCCGCCACCAGACGCACGTCCGCCCCCAGCAACGCCATGTTGCCCGCGGCGTTGAAGGCATCGCCGCCGCCCATGATCTTCACAAACTCCGCCCGGCTGGTGTCCCGCGCAAGGGTATCTTCCGAAACGGGCTTGACCAGCACATCGCACACCGCGATGCCCACGCAGAGAATCATCGGCCTCCCCCTCTCCCGCGCCGGATCCGCCCGGCCCCTGCGCCATTATACCATCCGGCCCGCGCAAAGCCAAGGCCTGGGCGCAAAGCTGCTCCCTCCGATTGCAAACAGGGCGCCCGAACCGGTTGGTTCGGGCGCCCTCAAGGCATCAAAAAACCCTACGGTTTTTTCGATGCTGTCCGTAATCACTTTATTTTTCAAAACGGGATATACAGGGACAAGGCGGGATGAGGTGGGATGAACCCACCTGAACCCAGCAGAAACCCATATAAATCAAGGTTGTTCCGGCGTCACGCACAGTCTGGGGAGGGGCCGGAAGGGCCAAAATTGAAAAATAAAGTGATCCTGCGCCGGGAAGAAAAACCCGGCGCTTTTTCGTGGTTTTGCGGCGACCGGCGCGCACATTGTTTATGGAATGTTAAGGAGGGACAGCGGCGCTAACGCCAAAAAACGGCTATAAAAGAAGTATTAACGCATAGATCTACACTTATAGGCGCTTTTTATCCGAAATCCAGAAAAGCGGAACGCTTTTTACTCAAAGCTATCAATTCTTCAAATAGCCAAAAGCATGAAGAATTGAAGAATTGCCGGAATACAAGGGTTTCTGGGCATTTTACACCTGAAAAACGAGCGTTATTCCAAAAACGCAAATCTCCATCAAAAGGGGTGCCCGTTCCGGACACCCCTTGATGCATAAATGCATAAACTTGGAGAACGTATGTTCTGGCATCATGTCTCCTCCGCGCCGACTTTTCGGCGATAGAACCTATGCGAAAGTAACCGCTCTTCCGCCTCGCATTCTGCTCGCCAGAAGGCTTCCCGGAGCGCCGGATCATCGACTTTCAGGCGCTCTTCTGGATCAGAATGCAACTCCTCAAAAGCCCTTGCGTCCTCCCACAGTGTACGAGTAAAACGGGCATACCCTTTGCTCTTTCGCTGACGCCAATTTTCGCCCTGGGCCTGTGTTGTCCAGTCCTCCATGCACTCCAAGCAGGCCGCGCGCAAGCCGGGGAAGTCTTCATCAACTTTAAAAAGCAAATTCGATGAGAGCTTTTTTTCGGCATCGTCATTCAGAGTAATAGATACAGCATAATTCATCAGTGTTACAAATCGCTCGTCATTTATCAATCTATAAAAATCCCACTCGAATTGACAAGACGGAAGTAGCATCTGCGCAAGCTTCGAAAAGAAGACAGTGTACATCGTACTTGTCGAGTTTATATTGCCGCCGCCGCGACGAATGAACTCATAAAAAGTCATTATATCGCTCTTCTCGCCCGTTCCATTAACAAGCCATTCCCTGCTTATCTTGAAGGTTGTGGCAAAGAATCTTATGAAGGTTTCTGACGGCTGGTCATTTCCATTCTCTACACCGGATAGATGTGACTGAGATACGCCGAGAATTTTTGCAAATTCTTTTTGGGTGTATCCCAATTCAGTACGGACTTCCTTCATCCGCTCGCCGATTGTCACGTTGATTGCCCTCCCCAAAAAAAGGTCTTAACATTATCGGATACCGATATTATACTCTGAATATCGGATCCCGATACGCACGGGCCGTAGTGCTACTTGTACATTCTACAACGCCATAAGGAGGAGGGTCAAGAATGGAAGTGCAGGTTGACCGGAAAAAGTTGATCGAGGCGCGATATGCGAATGGGCTGAGCATGTTGCAACTGGCGAAACGGGCGGGCGTTTCTCACTTGACGGTCTCGAACATCGAGAAGGGCGTGAAGGTTCCGGCCCCCAGCACGATCAAGAAGATTTGCGACGTGCTGGGCATCCGCGTCGAGGACGTGCTGAAGATGGGCGACTGTGCCTGACCCATCTGACGAGCGCCGGGCGGCACCCGGCCGAAACCGCCTTCGGGCGGTCATGGGAAGCCAATACTCCGGAAGGAGGAAACGGACGCATGGCCGAGGCCTATTCCCCAGTCGAAGCCTATATCCCAGCAGAAGAAGCGGCGAAGCTTCTTAGCATGAGCTATAAAGGGTTTATGACCCGCTTGTATCGCAATCCTTCCGCCTATGTCACGAAGCTGGAACCGCGTGAAGGCGGCGGAAAGCCTTGCGTACTGGTATCCGTTTCCTCCCTCCCGCCCAGGGCTCAACAGCTCTATTGGAAGGAACAGGCGAAGTCGCTGCAACGGCGGATGGCCGACGAAGCAACCAAGGGCAAGGGAACGCCCTGGTACGTAGAGGCGGACTACATCGCGTTCCAGGACCTGCACCACGCCGAATTCATGGCGGCGCTGGAGCAGCTTCAGGCGTACAGGCCGCTTCTATCGATGACGCAGGCGGAGCGGGCGGAGGCCGTCAAACGGTTGGCCAGGGAGACCGGCGAGACGGAACGGACGATTTACAACCGTTACGAAGCGTTATGCGAGGCGCAGGCCTGGGCGTTCCGGAAGGAAGAAGAAACCGGCTACGGCTACGACCTGATTTACATGCCGATGGCGCTCTGCCGGAAGCCCAGGGAGAAAGGGCTATTCTACACGCTGACCGAGATCCAGCGCAAGAAGATCGCCAGCATCTGGTTCCGGCCTGGGTTCGTCGAGAACGAGCCTTCCATGAAGCTGGCCTATCAGATTTTCAAAGAGGAATCCAAGGCTGAAGGGCTGCCGGAGGCCGGGAGCTACGCGACGGTCAAGCGGTTCATCCAGGCGATGATGCGCGACCCGCTGACGGCGCAGGCGCATTACCTGGCCGCCAAGGGCGCGCGCAAGTTCGAGGCCAATAGGGTGATGAAGCAGCGCCGGAACACCAAGGCGCTGGACGTGCTGGAGCTGGTGCAGGGCGACGGCCATACCTGCGACCTTTGGGTGGAGGTCACGGACGAGAACGGCAAAAAGCGGGCGATCCGCCCTACGCTGGTATGCTGGATCGACACGCGGTCGCGGGTTCCGCTACCGCGCTCTCTTCCGGCGCGCCGCGGACTTCCTTTTCCGTCCCGTACGCCACCGCGCTCTCGCCGTATGATGCGTATTCCGTTCCGTTGATCTTGTACGTGATCGTGTACACATTGACTTCGTACACCACGCTGATCGTGTGGTCCTCGGTCACGTTCGTGAACGTATAGCTGGCCGGATACGCTTCCGTCACATCCGTACCGTCCACCGTCACGCTCTTCAGGTGGTAGCCCGTCGCCGGTGCGTAGGTGACCAGCTGGCTTCCGCCGTGCTCCACCGTCGGATCCGCATCCGGATCGATCGTGCCGTTCGTCACGCTCGTCTCAATCGTGTACTTCTTCTTGCAGTAATACAGCTTGATGGTCAGCGTCGAAGGGGACGCGGTCGTGACCGTATAGCGCTCGCTCTCGACCGCGTGGTCAAACTCATAACCCTCGTAGGTCCTCTGCTCTGCGGTAAAGGTATTGCCCACGCGCCGGCTGACCGCCTCATCGACGTTGTCGGGCGTTGTGGGATAATCCCCATTATCCAGCTGCTTGTAGTGCTCCACCGTGATCAGGGCCGTCTGGTACGCTCTGTAGTAGAAGGTGATCACGTTGGATTCCGGATCGCTGGCGGACAGATCGAGCTTTTCGATGTACGTCAGCGGATAGTAGCCCGTGATCGGCTTGTAGTACTCGATCACGCGGGCGTCGGCGGTATCCCTGAGCACATCCGAAACGCCCGGGATGGGATCGCCGTTCTCCAGCAGGTACTTGACCGTGTAGTGGTACCCGGAGAAAGCCTTGTACTTGAATACGATGGTGTTGCTGGCTTTGTCCTTGCCGAGCGTCAGTTCCGCAGGCTGGACGCTGTCAAAGGCGTAGCCGTTGACGTAGACCGGCTGCTCGGTTTCCGACCCGGTATCTCCGGCGGTGATGATGTCCCCGACACGAACCCCGGAAACCACCTTGGCGGTGCTGATGGGGTTGTTGTTCAGGTCCACATACCGGACGGTGTACTGGGTGGCAAAGGGCTTCCAGCCGGCGTACAGCGTGGTGTCGCGGCTGATGACCATGCCGTCGGTAAACTTCTGCGTGGTTTCGGGATCGGAATACCAGCCGGCAAACGCCTCATTCTGCTTATCGGGAAGCACCGGCAGGTCTTCAACAACATCCCCCGCGTCATAGGTGATGTCCTCGAAGGACTGACCGGCGGACGCCGCGTCAAAGCTCAGCGTGACCTGCTGCTTCGACCATTTGGCGTAGATGGTCAGGTTCTTGGCCGGCATCCGGTCGGAGGAGAAATCTACCGGCGTCCGGCATTCCGGTTCGTAATACCAGCCGTCAAAGCGCTTCACCACGCCGTCGACGGTGATGGTCCTGCCATCCCACTCGGAGGCATAGGCCGGAAAGACCAGTTTGAGGCTCTTCTCGTACGGCACGTTTAAAATTGTGCCGCCGGAGTAAGCGCTGGTCTGCGGGTCATAGGCAAAGGTGTACTTCCTGCGGGCGTAGTAGAAGTTGTACTCGTCTTGCTTGCCGCCACTTGTGTTCGGATTGATAAATCCGTCCAGGTTCTTAGAATTCAAGCTATCGCTTTTAGCGCGGTTCAGCGCTTGGGTTGCGTAGTGCAGCCAGTAGGTCCCCTGGACGGTACCGGAATACTGCTCGGGCATCGTGTCGCCGGGAATGCCTTCAACCCAGTAATTGACCTGCACCTTTTTGATGCTTTTGTATGATGCGGTATACGTCCGAGAATTGCCGTTCTCCGGCAACATATCCGAAGTGACGATCCAGCGGTGCGTAAGATAGCTCCCCCAGCCGGCAAAATTATTGTCGTCTCCTCGGTTGCTCCATGAACCCCAATAGCCATAATAATTGCCAATCCATTCTCTGGTCTTGAACGTGGCGTTATGACTGCTGGGCCAGATGCTGGAGACATCCTGTTCATACTTGACGGGGATCGAATACTCGCTGTTGGCGTAGACGGTGTTGGGCGCACTGTCGAAGGCAAAGCCGTTTCCGTTCCCATCCGCATTGAAAATCAGCGTGAACGTCTTGCGCTTGTAGTAGACATTCAGCACGCTGGTGCCGTCGCCGTTTACGGATTCGATGGGCTTGCTGCCCTGATATTCCGCAACCTTGACGGAGGAGTTCGTATCCGTCGTACCGTTGATCTGCTTGGCGGTAAACGTGGCTCCCCTGTCACCGGAGGTTTCAGATGCCGGCCCTCCGGCGATCGCCTGGCGGGTTGTCTGGCTGTAGAAGTTGTAGGCTGTGGGGGTGCTCATATCCGGCGTGCTGGAAATATTGGGCTTTTCCACCCAGTAAATCACGGTGTAGTTGACCATCTTGCCCTGCCACTTGGCGTAGAGCGTGCGGTCAAGGGTGCCCCCCTGCTCGTCCATCACCAACGGGAAGGTGACCTGCTCTGTACCGGCAGCGTCCGCAAACCAGCCCAGGAAGGTGTACCCGACCCGCTCCGGCTCGGCGGGCGCGGAAACCTGTTCGCCAAACTTCGCGGTGATGGCGTCCACCTGCATGCCGCCGCCGTTCATGTCAAAGACGATGATGCCGCTCTTGCGGGTGTACTTGAGCTCCAGAACCGTGGAGTTGTCCGCCTTCACCACGCCCACCACATCCGAAGGCGTTTCAAAGCCCGGAACGGTCTTGTAGTCGGCGGCCACGGGCATCACCGTCTGATTGACGGCGGCAGACCTGGGCTCGCTGTCGGGGTAGGCGGCGTCGGTTCCGTATCCGGAGCCGTCCAGCTTCTCGAACAGATAGCGGACCGTATAACTGGCTTCGGCCACGCCGTAGTATACCGTCACGACGTTGTCCTCCACGCTCAGCCCATCGCTGGCCGTGACGACGCCGTCGGTCGCGGTAAGGGTGACGGACGCCTGCTGCGGCGCGTAGCCGACGACGGCCGGTGGGATGACCTCGGCTGTGTCGACGCCCTCTTTCTTGAGCTGCACAACCGTGTCGGCCGCTGCCGTATCGCTCGTGCCCTGCTTGAGATACCGCACGGTGACCGTGACCTTCTCAAGCTCCCGATAGACGGCCTTGTAGTTCGTGTCCTGGGTGACCGCGCCGATCGCGGGGTCCCAGTGATCAAATACGTAGCCCTCCCTGGTGGGCGCCTGCGGCTCCACCGGCGTGCTGCCCGACGCCACGAGCTGCGTGGCGATATTGGTTTCATCGTAATCAAGGAATTCGACCCTGTGATATGCGGCCGATCCCAGCGCCCCGCTGTATGTAGAACACTTCTTCCGCACTGGCGAAAGAAAGCGTCGCGGGCAGAGACTGGCCGAGCATCAGTACCGTCAGCAGGACTGACAGTATCTTCCTGGTAATGCTCTTCATGCGGCATCCTCCTCAACCTGCAAAATTGCATAAACAAACCTTATGGCCCGGCGCCGCGCGACCCGTGCCGCGCTCCGCCGGCCGTAATGACCGGGTTCAGCCGACGATTTTCACCGCAAGGCGCCACTGGCTGTTGACGGTCTCCTCCGTCGCGGTGTAGCTGAAAGTACGTTCGTTGGCGCCGGCTACGTCACGCCAGCCGCTGCCGGTGTTCTGTTGCCACTGGAGCGCGACGGTGGTGCCGTCAAAGCCGATCAGCTCGGCGCTCATCGTGACAGGGGCGCCCAGGCTGATCACGTCGCCCAGCGTGGTGCTGATGCGCACCTCTCGATTGACCTCGACCGGCTCGGATGCCGCGGCCGGCTCGCTCGCCTGCAGGTATTTGGAGGATACGTAGCCGACGATGCCGTCGGTACGAACCTTGGTCCAGTCTCCTTCCGTGCCCAGCACGGTGACGTTTGCGCCGCTCGTGAGCTTGCCGACGATCTCGGCGTCCGCGCTGGCCGCGGCGCGGATGTTGACGGAGCCGTTCTCGCTCTCGGTCCTGACGATCGCTTCGGCCTCGGCGGCGCCCTCCGCGGGCTCGGCGGTCTCATCCGGCGCGGCGGCGGGCTCCTCCACCGGGCCCGCGATGGCCGGCGCCACGGGATCGCTGACGTACGTGCTTGCGAATGCACCTGACGCGCCGAGCAGCATCAGAATCGCCAGCGCCAGAGCGGCCAGTTTGCTCATTTTCTTCATGGTGGTTACCTCCTCGTCATCCGGGATAAACAAACAGACTTCGGTCTGAATTTGCGTCCTTGGTTGCAAAAGTCCGAGGCGTACCCCCGGACAGATGGTCGTTATCGGATGCTCTCCGCGTCGACGGCTACACGGTAGGCCCAGTCGGCGTTGTCCGGGGTCATCGTGATCGTCAGCCTAATGCCGTGCTCGCCCTTCAGATCGGTCCATTCCCCATTTTTCTTCGCCTGCCAGCGAATGGAAGTCCTCATGCCGTCAAACCCGGCAAGCTCGGCCGTCAGCACCAGTTATCGCCGACGGAGAGGGCGCTCAGGGCGCGGTTTGCGCGGATGCTGATGCTGGGCTGCGCCCCGCCTGCCAGAGGGATCCGCTCGTCCTCAATCACCACGAGTTCCAACTCGTCGGCGGCCAGCGCTTCGGCCTCCGCCGACTGGGCTTCCCCGGCCTGCTCCGTCAAAACGGGTTCCTCAACCTGCTCCGCATCGGCGGCCGCCTCCGGGGCCTGTTCCTTCAAAGCGGGTTCTCCGGCCTCGGAGCCGATTGTCTGCGCCGGCTCATCCGCCTGTTCCGCCTGAGGCGCGGCATCGACGGCCTGGCCTTCCGCCGAAACGGCGGGCGCCATGGCGGTCGCGGCCAGCAGCGCAACCATGGCCGCCGCCAGAATTTTCCTTACCATGTGGTCCATGTGCGTGCCCCCCTGTACAAATTGGAAAGAATATGCAAACTTCGGAATCTTGACGGGGCCCTTCCCCGTTTATGCGCCCATTATAGAGAATTCCAGTTACGCATACGGTTACATTGGGAGGATTTGACTCGTCTATCGCCTACTGCCTTGTGTTACAATCTCGTAACGCAGCCCATCCCTGCGAGAAGCCGACGGACAGGCGGCGCGGACTTCTTGGCCAGGCGCTTTGAAGCCCGCGCAGCCGCCTGCACTTCGGCGGGAAGACCACACGACAGGCTGTCAACGAAACAGCCAGGCGGCAGATATGACCCGTTACATATTAAGAAGAAAAGAATGCGCAAAATGATTGGCCCAAGCCGAAAAACGAAGAATCCATCCTTTTCCGGCGCCCGGCTGCGTGCCGCCGCCGAGTGCCGGAAAGCGATTGACCGCACTGCGGTCAAGGCTAGCGTTTCCAATTATACCATATTTCTTTCGAAAAAAAACCACTTAAGCCGTGGTTTCAAAAGATTATTTTTTACAAATAGAGGAGGCTTTCCCTTTCCATGCATGCGGCGGCTTGTTTCCGCGCCTCGGTCACATGAAGGAACCCTTTCCAGCGATCGTCCCTTGGGCCAATCCGACGCGCTCCGCCGGAGCGTGCCGCAATTGGCATGTTTTCTGTAAAACCGTAACGCATCGCCGTATGATGCTACCCAATTATATAACTTTTTCCCGCCGTAGGAGGAGAAATTCGACGTCAATCTGATCGCCACAGCCGTTTAATAACAACACTGCGGTCTGTTTTCTTCTTTCCGAAGAAGAACAGACCGCGGTATGATTGCAGCGGGTCTAGATTCTACGCTGGTCTTACTCCACGGTGATCACCGAGACGGGGCAGTTGTCCTGCGCCTCCACGGCGCTGTCCTCCGCACCGGCGGGTACCTCCTCGCGGTATGCCTCGGCGAGCCCATCCTCCGCCATCCGAAACACCTCCGGGCAGGTTTCGGCGCACAACCCGCATCCGATACAACCGCTCCTGTCAATCTTCGCCTTCATCGGAAATCCTCCTTTCTGTCGATGTCAGCCCGTTACCAGGCGCTTTTCGCCGGTGATCGCCTGGATCGGGCGGATGTCCTGGGTGACTTCCAATACGCCGAGGTATTCGCCCGCCTCACCGCGCACCGCAAAGTAACGGATCAGCACATACTTTTCGCCCATGTTGATCCAGAAATCCTCGTGATCCTTTCGGCCCGCGCGCAAATCCTCCACAAGTTTCTCCACGATGTGCACGCTGGCGGGCGGGTGGCAGTTGGACACCTTGCGGCCGATGACCGCCTTCGTGCGGGGAAATACCCGCTCCGCGCCCTCGGAAAAGTACTTCACCGTATCGTCCTTGTCCACAAAGGTGATGTCAATGGGCAGCGCGTTCAGCATGCGCGCCAGTTCTTCCGTTGTAAAGCTGCCGGTGGGCAGCGTCACCACGCCCGGCATGCCCCGTCGGGGCTCCGGCCGGGCGGGCTGGGCGGATGGCGCCCAGACGGGCGGTTCCTCGATCAGGCAGTAGCCAAACTCCGCGCCTTCCTCAGCAATCTGCCGCCATTCGTCCTGGGTCAGGTTCTCCAGCAGCATGGGCAGCATGATGTTCTCCTCTTTGAACACCATCTCCTGGATCTTGCCCAGGAGCGCCTCAATCTTTCCGCGGAGCGCCGCGCCGTCCATGGCCTCCACGGCGCCGGCAACCTCCCGAAGCTGGGCGCGAATCTCGTCATCCACGCCCCACATGACCTTGGGCGGCGCGGTAATGCCATACTTCTCCAGGTACGGAAAGAGCAGGTTTTCCTTCTTCAGGTAGTGGCGGTCGATCGCGCCCAGCCGCCGCAGCCTGTCCCCCAGCCTTTTCCGGTCTCCGTCGGCGCCGAGCATGAGAAGCTGCTGGCGGATCTCCCCCGCCAGCAGGTCAATGGCGCGGTTTTCCAGCTTGAGCGTGTTGGCCGGATGCCCCGGGATGTCCGCCGGGACGTCCGCGTGAATCTCCTCGATGGAACCTTTGAACACCGCGGCGTGCACGTCGCACAGTCGCTGCACCTCCGCCACGGGCAGGCCGCCGGCGATCAGCGCCTGCTCCGCCTGGGCGATCTCCTCTGCCGACACGCCGTCAAACGCGGCGGCAAAGCGTTCCTTGACCTCGTCCACGCTCTTGCCCTCGTGCAAAAGCGCAATCAACTCCTTCAGAACCCTCTGTCGGAACGCCCGGTTGTCGATTTCCCCGCTCATGAGGATCCCTCCTTACTAAAGCCCGGCGTCCACGCGCCGCACCTACAGTATACACGGCGTCCGCCCTACTCAAACGCGCGCCGCCCGACGCAAAAGGCGCCGGGCGGCAAAAAACATCGGTCAGTCCGCGCCCTTCGCGGACCGCTTCGAGTACTGGTGCGCCTGCTCGAGGATCATGCTCTTGACCTTCATCAGGCGGATCTGGGTGCCGCGCTCGTTTTCATCCAGCTTCATCGCGATGTAGCGGATGTTCTGGCGCATCTCGGGGATCAGCACGTACTCCAGCGCGTTGACGCGGCGGCGCGTCTTTTCGATTTCCAGCGCCAGCAGCTGACAGCTTTTTTCGACCTCGGCCAGGCGAATCATGTCCTGAAACACGTCGGCGAGGCTGGCCACCGCCGCGTCCAGATCGCCGGTGGTAAAGCCCAGCCCGTAGGAGTAAAGCGCCGAACCGTCCGCGCTGCGGAACCTTAAGGAAAACTCCGGCACGTTGACGCTCATCACGTTTCGCGCGCCCACCTCGATCTCGACTTCCTGCGCGGGTGCCAGAAGCGCGGTATCCACCAGCTGCGGCGGCGTCATGGCCCGGGTCAGCGCAAAATCGGCCGCGGAGGCCCGGAGGCCCGCTTCCACCCGCGCGCGAAGCGCGCGGTTCTCCCGCGCCAGATCCAGGAAGCGGCGCATCAGCTCGTCGCGCTTATCCTTGAGCAGCTTGTGGCCGCGCAGCGCGGTGACGAGCTTGCGCTTGAGCCGGGTCAGCTCCATCCGGGTGGGGTTGATCTGTCCCTTTTGCATGCTGCGCCTCCCGGTCAGGTTCCGTAATATTCGTCGAGGAACTGGTCCTTGATACGCTTAAGCTCGCCGCGGGGCAGCATGCGCAAAAGCGTCCACCCCAGCTCCAGCGTCTCCTCGATGCTGCGGTCGGACTGGTAGCCCTGGTTGACGTACCGGCGCTCAAACTCATCGGCAAACCGGGCGTAGATCAGATCGATGTCCGTCAGCGCGGCCTCGCCCAGCACCGCCATCAGCTCCTTGGCGTTTTTGCCGCGGGAATAGGCGGCGAAGAGCTGATTCATGGTGCCCGCGTGGTCGGCGCGCGTCTTGCCCGCGCCGATCCCCTTGTCCTTGAGGCGCGAAAGGCTGGGCAGCACGTCGATGGGCGGCTGGATGCCCCGGCGGTACAGGTCGCGGGACAGGATGATCTGCCCCTCGGTGATGTAGCCGGTGAGGTCGGGGATGGGGTGGGTTTTGTCGTCCTCGGGCATGGTGAGGATCGGGATCATCGTGATCGATCCCTGGCGGCCCTTGAGGCGGCCTGCCCGCTCATAGAGGCTGGCCAGATCCGTGTACATGTAGCCGGGGTAGCCCCGGCGGCCGGGCACTTCCTTGCGGGCGGCGGATACCTCGCGCAGCGCGTCGGCGTAGTTGGTGATGTCGGTCATGATGACCAGCACGTGCATGCCCTTGTCAAAGGCCAGGTATTCGGCTGCGGTCAGGCCCATGCGCGGCGTGGCGATGCGCTCGATGGCCGGGTCGTTGGCCAGGTTCACGAACATGACCGTGCGGCTGATGGCGCCGGACTCGCGGAAGGATTGGATGAAGAAGTTGGATTCCTCAAAGGTGATGCCCATGGCCACGAACACCACGGCGAAGGGCTCGTCGGTGCCGCGCACCCGGGCCTGGCGCGCGATCTGGGCGGCCAGGTTGGCGTGGGGCAGGCCCGACATGGAGAAGATCGGCAGCTTCTGGCCGCGCACCAGCGTATTCAGGCCGTCGATGGCCGAAACGCCGGTCTGAATGAATTCCTGCGGATAGTTGCGCGACGCCGGGTTCATCGGCAGGCCGTTGATGTCACGCCGGAACTCCGGCAGAATTTCCGGTCCGCCGTCGATGGGGCGGCCGAGGCCATCAAACACCCGGGAGAGCATGTCCTCCGAAACGCCCAGCTCCATGCTGCGGCCGGAGAAGCGCACCTTGCTGTCCGCCAGGCTGATGCCAGCGGAGCTTTCAAACAGCTGCACCAGCGCGCTGGTGCCGTTGATTTCCAGCACCTTGCAGCGGCGCACCTCGCCGGCGGCGGTTTCGATCTCGCCCAGCTCGTCGTAGGCGACGCCGGTCACACCGTCGACCATCATCAGTGGGCCCGCGACCTCCTGAATCGTGCGATACTCTCTGGGCATTACGAATCCCCCTCTTCCAGCGCCGCGATCAGCGCGGCGATTTCGGCGTCCAGCTGGCGCTCAATTTCCTCGCGGCCCGCTTCGACCCCGTCACTCGGCAGGTATTTAAAGCGGCCGATGGCCTCGCGCACCGGCAGGCGCACCAGCTCGCCAATGGCGACGCCCCGCTCGAGGGCCGCGCGGCAGGCGTCGTAGTACGAAAGCGTCAGCGTCAGCATGGCATACTGCTTTTCCAGCGGGGAGTAGGTGTCCACCTCGTGAAAGGCGTCCTGGTGCAGAAAATCCTCGCGGATGGAGCGGGCGGCCTCCAGCTTCAGCCTGTCCGCCGGGGACAGCGCGTCCATACCCACCAGCTGCACGATCTCCTGCAGCTCACTCTCCTCATGGAGCAGCAGCATAATGCGCTCGCGCCGGGCCGTCCAGTCCTCGCGCACGTTGCGATCGTACCACAGGCTCATGCTGTCAAAGTACAGGGAGTAGCTGGTCAGCCAGTTGATCGCCGGGAAGTGGCGCGCGTAGGCCAGCTGCGCGTCGAGGCTCCAAAACACCTTGACGATGCGCAGCGTCGCCTGGCTGACGGGTTCGGAGATGTCGCCGCCCGCCGGGGAGACCGCGCCGATGACCGACAGCGCGCCCTCGCGCCCGTCCGCCCCCAGCGCCACCACGCGGCCCGCGCGCTCGTAAAACTGCGCCAGGCGGCTGCCCAGGTAGGCGGGGTAGCCCTCCTCGCCGGGCATTTCCTCCAGCCGGCCGCTCATTTCCCGCAGCGCCTCGGCCCAGCGGGAGGTGGAGTCCGCCATCAGCGCCACCGAGCAGCCCATGTCGCGGAAGTACTCCGCGATGGTGATGCCGGTGTAGATGGACGCCTCGCGGGCGGCCACGGGCATGTCGGAGGTGTTGGCAATCAGCACCGTGCGCTCCATGAGGCTCCGGCCGGACTTCGGATCCTTCAGCTCCGGAAACTCGTTCAAAACGTCGGTCATCTCGTTGCCGCGCTCGCCGCAGCCGATGTAGACCACGATGTCCACGTCCGACCACTTGGCGAGCTGGTGCTGCACCACCGTCTTGCCCGATCCGAAGGGGCCGGGCACGGCGGCGGTGCCGCCCTTGGCCAGCGGAAACAGCGCGTCGATGACCCGCTGGCCGGTGACCAGCGGTACGTCCGGGCTGAGCTTCTTCACGTAGGGGCGGCCCTTCCGGACCGGCCAGCGCTGCATCAGCGTCAGCGGTTCGACGGCGCCGGGCGCGGTTTCCAGTTCTACCACGGTGTCCGTCACGGTGAAGTCGCCCGCCAGCGCGGAGCGAACCACACCGCCCTTTCCCGGCGGCACCATAATCCTGTGGAGCACCACCGGGGTTTCCTGCACGGTGCCCAGCACATCCCCCTCGCCCACCCGGTCACCGGGCTTGACGGCGGGGATGAAGCGCCATTTTTTCTCCCGGTTCAGGCTGGGCACCTCCACGCCCCGGGCCAGCCGGTCGCCGGAGACGGCGCGGATGGCGTCCAGCGGGCGCTGGATGCCGTCATAGATGCTCTCGATGAGGCCGGGGCCCAGCTCGACGCTCATGGGGCTGCCGGTGGACTCCACCGGCTCGCCGGGCATGAGGCCGCTGGTTTCCTCATAGACCTGGATGGACGCGCGGTCGCCCCGCATTTCGATGATCTCGCCAATCAGCCGGCTCTTCGAAACGCGAACCACGTCAAACATGTTCGCGTTTCGCATGCCCTCCGCGACCACCAGCGGGCCGGCGATTTTGACGATCGTGCCATGGTTCATCATTTTATATCCCCTTCCGAGGCGAGGCGGCCTGCCTCACGGATTGTCCGACAGGATGTCGGAGCCGACCGCCTGCTCCACAAATCGTTTGATCTGCGCCATGCCCAGACCCGTGTTGCCCGCCGCGCCCGGAATCGGGATGATGGCGGGCAGCTGCCTGTCGCGGTAGAGGTCTATTTCCTCCTTCAGCGACGCGCAAAGCGCCTCGGTGATGTAGACGACGGCGTAGCCGCCCTCCGCCAGCGTCCGAAGCTGGCGCCCCGCCCGGGCGGGGTCCGTCACCGGGTAGATGTCCAGCCCAATCGCCGCAAAGCCGTAGATGCTGTCCCGGTCGCCCATTACCGCCGCTCTATACATACAGCACCCTCAGCCTTTCCTGGACAAGTTCGTTCTTCATACCGTTGAGCTTCGCGGCCAGAATCAGCCGCGCGGCGCCGATTTCGCGCTCGCGGCCGATCAGGTAGGCGAAGATGGGCTCGACGCCGTCGTAGACAAAGCGCATCGGGCGGAGCGCCTCCATCAGGTGGTCGTCAAACCAGCGCTCCATGGCGGCCACGCCGCGCCGGAGCGCCTCGGCCGCGCCGGCGTAGCCGGCCTGCTCCAGCGCCGCGGGAACCGCCTCCGGCCCCTTCAGCGCCGCGGCAACCATGGCCTCGCGGCCCAGGCTGCCCGCCTCGGGGATCGCGATCAGAAGCGCGTCCCGGCCGATGCCCATGCGGGCGGCCCGCGCCGCGATGCGCGCGACGGCGGCGTCCACGCTCACCCGGGCGTACAGGCGCATCATCGGGCTGGGCGAGCACCCGCCCAACCGGTCCACGGCGGCGAGCCGGGCCGCGTCCAGGATGAAGTCGGCAATCTGGCCGCTGCCGGTGTGCAAAAGCGCCTCGGCGGCCCGCCGGGCGGCCTCGGCCATGTCGGGCGGCAGCACCGCCGCCTCGTCACGGGCCTCCACCGCCCGCAGGATCTGCTCCGCAGGCATGGTGCCGTTTTCCATCAGGTAGCGCGGCGCGTCCTCCGCCGGGTGGTCGGCGTAGCGCAGCTTCATCGCGGCCTTGAGGTTGTGGTAGTCCGCGCCGACGCGCAGGATGTCAAAGGGCGAAAGGTCCTTGACCAGTTCCGCCACCAGCGCCCAGGCGCGCGACTGCTCAAAGGCCAGCACCGCGTCCGCGTCGCCCTCCGGGAGATCCGCGGTGCCCCAGCCCTTTTCCCGGAGCAGGCGAAGCGCCTCGCCGGCGGTGTTCGCGGCGATGAGCCGCTCAAGATCCGCGCGGGTGAGCATGCTTGGCTCCTGGTTGTGCACGCGGGTCACCGCGTAGATGTAATCGGACAAACCGGTCGCCCCCCTTCCGCCCCGGAATTCAGCCAAACAGCGCCCGGCGCGCCTCGTCGAGAATGGCCTCGCGGTTCGCGTCGAAGATCGCCGCAAGCGAGCAGTTTTGCTCAATGGCGCCGTACTGGAGGATAAATCCGCCGTCGATGGGCCGCGCCCGGGACGAAATATCCAGCTCGGCGCCTTCCGGCAGCGCCGCGTTCAGCGCCCGATGGAAGCCCTCCGGCAGCCGCGCCAGATCGCGCGCGGACAGGAACATGACGCCCACGCCCGCCTCCGCGCTCTGCCGGGCGAGCCCGGTCAGAAGCTCAAAGTACGCCGCGTCGGGCAGCCCGAGAACCGCCGCGCGCGCCGCGCCCACCGCCTGCTCCAGCAATTCCTGCTTTTGGGCGAGCAGCGCGCGGCGCCGCGCCATGTCGCCGTCGGCGGCGGCCCGGGCGCGAAGCGCCTCGGCCTTCTGCCGGCCGGCCTCGACAATTTTTTCGCAGTCATCCTCCGTCACGGCCCGGGCCTGGGCCAGGGTCCGCTCGGCGTCCTGCCGGGCCTGATCCAGAATCTGGCGCGCCTCGGCGTCGGCTTCCTCCAGAATGGTCTTGGTGATGGTTTCAAGGCCGGCCATATCACGCCCTCCTTAGACGGGCAGATTTGTGACGTTCATCACGCCCAGAAGGCTGATCAAAAGCGCGAGGATCGCGTAGGTTTCGACCATCGCGGGAAAGATCATCGCCTTGCCAAACTGATCGGGGCGCTTGGACACCAGGTTGATGCTGGCGATGGACGCCTTGCCCTGATAGATGGCGGACACCCAGCCCACGATGGCCATCGGCAGGCAGGCGGCCAGGTAGCTCAGGCCCTTGACCAGCGATATGTTGGCGCTGCCGCCCAGAAGGCCGATGTTGAGCATGGTCACAAAGGCGATCAGAAGGCCGTAGATGCCCTGGGTACCCGGCAGCAGCTGCAAAATCAGCACCTTGCTGAACTTCGAGGGATCATCGGCCACCACGCCCGCGCCCGCCTGTCCCGCCTGACTGACGCCGATGGATGAGGCAATGCCGGGCAGAAGCGCCGCAAGCGCCATTCCGAGTACCGCAAAGAAGATGCCAAACTGATCCATTCTCAAATCTCCTCCCTGATTTTAAAGTGCTTTGTATGAACGCCGAAGGGCCGGAATTTCCTGCCCGTCCCCTCGTAGAACTTCCCGAAGAATTCCACATACTCCAGGCGGTTGGAATGCACGTAGGCGCCCAGCACGTTGATGCCCATGTTGAGCGTCTGCCCGATCAGAAACACCAGGATAAAGAGCACCGCGCCCAGCACGCCGGCGCCCGCCATCGTGCCCAGCGAATTGAATACCGAGGCGATGACGCCGGTGGCCAGCCCCAGCGCCAGCAGCCGGGAGTAGGACAAAATGTCGCTCAGCCAGCCGGCGATGACGTTGTAGGCCGCGTACAGCCCCTTCAGAATGCGCTTGAACCAGTTTCGGCTCTCCCGCCCGCCGGTGAGCACCACGCCCGCGAGGCACGCGCCGGAAAACAGCAGGCTCCCCTGCCGCAGCCAGCCCGGAAGGTCGATGGAGAAGCCCGCCATATCGAGAAACATCTGGCTGCCCATCAGCACCACCATCAGGCCCGCCAGAAAGCCCACCGGGAAGCCGCAGTCGTAGAGAATGTCCAGGTACTGGCCGTGGGCCGCCAGGTTGCGCCCCTTCATCACGTAGCCCGTCGTCAGGTGGACCACGCCCATGCCCAGGCAGAACATCAAAAGGCGCATCGGCTGTTCCAGCGGCAAAAACCACAGCGGCGGGATCGTGACCGCGCGCCCGAAGAAGGTGGAGGAGATCACGCTGACCGCGTCGCCGAAGTAGCTGGAGAACATCACGCCCCAGAACACGGTGGACACGCCGCACCAGAAGAACATGCGCAGATTGCGCCGCCAGGAATCCTCCATGTTGGGGTAGACGAGGGGCAGGATCCCGCACGCCAGCGCCATGATCAGCCCATACCCGGCGTCGGAGAGCATCATGCCGAACATCAGGTAGTAAAAAAAGCTCATCACCGGCGAGGGATCGATCTCCGCGGCGGAGGGCATGTTGTAGTTTTCCAGCACCGTTTCGGTGGCCGCGGCGAAGGGCCGGTTCTTCAGCCGCACCGGCGCGTCGGGATCGTCCGCCGCCGGGGCAATCTCCACCGCGCAGTCAAACCGCCGGGCAAGGCGCTCCTCCAGCGCGGCGGCGTCCTCGTGGGCCACATAGCCCTCAAGCACCAGCGCGTGGCGGGACTGGCCGATTCGCTCCAGCATGGCGTACTTCTCGGCGCGCATGGTCATGTAGTCTTCCAGCATGCGCAACTCGTCGCGCAGCGGTTCAAAGCCCCGAATCTCGGCCACGGAGGCATCCACCCGCGCCCGGGCGTCCCGCTTTTTCTCCTCCAGGCGCCGCATCGCCTCGGCGGGCACGCGGCCGGCGGCGCCGGCGGGGCGCACAAAGCCCACCGCGTTCAGCGCGTCCTCGACGCCCGGGGCGTCGCGCTTCAGCGCCAGCGCGTAAAAGCTGGTCATTTCCTTGGACGCGCGGACAATCTCCACATGGACGGGCCCCATCGCCGGGACGGCCTGGGCCATCCTGATAAGCAGCTGCTCCGCCGTGAATTCACCCTGCACCGAACCCACCCACGCGCCGACGCGGCCCGTGCCCGCATAGGAAAGGGGCACCGGCAGGTTCATCCAGGGCACCAGTGCCTCCTCGGCGGCCTCGATCTTCAGGATCTCGGCCTCCGCCTGGGCAATTTCCCGCTCCAGCGCGTTCAGCCGCTCGGCGGCGTTCATCCGGTCACTGCGCCGCTTTACAAAGGCCTCGGCCTCCGAAACCGCGAGGGCCTTGCGCCCGCTCAAGAACCCCAGGGGCGACGACGGCGCGGGACAGTGGCGGTTCAGCACCTCCAGCGCGGAGGCGGCCGAACGGGCGCTCTTTTCAAACAGCGCGCGGGAGGCCGCGGTATCCATCGCGGAAAACCGGTCGTCCGGCTCCACCCGGGACAGTTCCACGCACTCCTGGCGCTGCAGGAATTCGAGCAGCCGCTTTCTGTCCTTTTTCAGCGCGCAGACACAGATCCTATCCATCTGCATGACGGCCATGGCCTGCGATCGCTCCTTTCAGAATGAAATCGTCAGCGCCCGCCGATCAGGCGCAGAATGCCGCGGACGGCCTCGGGCTGCCGGGCCCCGGCCCGCGCCCGAAGATCGGCCATCTCCCGTTCGAGGGCCTCCCGCGCTTCCTCGCCGGCGCGCGCGGCCTGCTGGGCGGCCACCTCCAGCATGGACGCGGCGATGTTTTCCGCCGCCAGGCGGGCGGCGCGGTCCGCCTCCTCCGCCTGACGCGCCGCATCCTCCCGGATGCGCTCCGCCTCCCTGTGCGCTCGACCGATCACATCGTCGGCGTTTTGCTCCGCCTTCCGGATCTCGTCAATCGGGCCGGACTGCATGCGCTCACCCCTTCGCCAGACACTTCGCGCACCAAATCGGGCGCGGTGTAAGGAGTATAACATATTTTTCATGCCGCAATCAAGCCGCATGCCGGATTTTGCCGAGACCGCCGCCCACGGCGCGTCATGTTAAAAATATAGTTTTTGCATTTCCGGGTTGGAATTCCTGACACTTCGGGCTTACAATAGGGTTATCCCATAACAAACGGAGGAGGAACACCCCATGAAAAAGATCCTGGCCCTGTTGCTGGCGGTTCTGCTGATCGGCAGCTGCGCCTCCGCAATGGCGGAGGCCGCCAAGCTGGACAAGCTGACCCTTGAATTCGTGCCCTCCAAGGACGCGGACGTCATCATCACCGGCACCAAGAACCTGCCCGACCTATTAAAGGCCGCGCTGATGGATCAGGGCTATGACGTGGGCGAGATCGACATCACCGTCGGCACCTCCTATGAGGCGACAGGCGAGGCCATGGCCGCCGGCACCATCGACATCGGCTGGCTGCCGGGCGGCACCTACGCGCTGTACAGCGACGAGGTGGACGTCATCCTGACCGCCACCCGCGCCGGCCTCTCCAACGATTCCACCGACCCCAAGACCTGGAACGGCGACGCCAACAAGACCACGCCCACCGACGAGCAGGTCACCTTCTACCGCTCGCTGATCTACGCCACCCCCTCCGCCTACGGCAAGGAGCTGGCCGCCAAGGTCAACGCCGGCGAAGCCCTCACCTGGGAGGACCTCGACAAGGCCAACTGGGCCGTGCTGAAGACCTCCTCCTCCGCGGGCTACATCTACCCCACCATGTGGCTGATGGACAACTACGACGGCAAGAAGATCACCGACCTTGCCAACGTGGTGACCCTCAGCGGCTACGGCGAGAGCTTCGCGCAGGCCGCCGCCGAGTCCGTGGACATCATCGTGTGCTACGCCGACGGCCGCCGCGACTATGAAGCCGCCTGGACGCTGCCCACCGACCAGCAGGACGAAACCGGCAAGGCCGGCATGGGCCGCACCGATTCCATCTGGAACGAAATGAACGTCATCGGCGTAACCGACGGCATCTACAACGACACCGTGTCCATCACCAAGGCTGTGCCCGAGATCTACAACCCCGGGTTCATCAAGGCGATTCAGAACGCGCTGATCGACGTGATCTCGACGGACGAGGGCAAGGACATCTTCTCCGTGTACAGCCACACCGGCTATGCCATCGCCACCGACGCGGATTACGACGGCGCCCGCAAGGCGCTGGAGGCCGTCCAATAAACCCACTCGGGCGCCATCCGGGCGGCGCGGCAGGGGCCGCGCCGCCCTTCCTATTTGTGTGTTGTCATACCGCCCGCGAGATGGTATAGTAGAGGGCGGCAGGGCGCGCCGCGCCCCCCGGACCCCCGCGGCCGCATCTTTACAGAGCAAAGAGGCGCTTCTATGATTGAATTTGTGCATGCCGGAAAGACCTATCCCAACGGCGTCCGGGGGCTCAGGGACGTCAGCCTCACCATCAATCAGGGCGAGTTTGTGGCGATCATCGGCCTTTCGGGGGCAGGCAAGTCGACGCTGATTCGCACCATCAACCGCATGATCGACGCGACCGAAGGCCGGGTAATCGTCGACGGCGTGGACGTGATGACGCTGCGCGGCAAGGCGCTGCGCCGCTTCCGCCGGCACATCGGCATGATCTTCCAGTCCTTCAACCTCGTAACCCGCTCCACGGTCATCAAAAACGTGCTCACCTCGATGGTGCCCGACATGGGCTTTTTTCGCGTGCTGCTGGGCATCTTCACCCGGAAGCAGGAGATGGCCGCCCTCGCCGCGCTGGACAAGGTGGGCATCCTGGACAAGGCCTACACCCGGTGCGACCAGCTCTCCGGCGGCCAGCAGCAGCGCGTGGCGCTGGCCCGGACGCTGAACCAGAATCCCTCCATCATTCTGGCGGACGAGCCGGTGGCGGCCCTCGACCCCGTGACCGCCAACCAGGTAATGAGCGATTTCAAGCGCATCAACCGGGACATGAACATCACCATCCTGATCAACATCCACCACGTGGACCTGGCGCTGGACTACGCCGAGCGCGTGATCGGCATCCGCGCCGGCGAAATCGTCTACGACGGCCCCGTATCCCAGGTGACCCAGGCGGTGCTGGATTCCATCTACAACGGCGCACCGGTCCCCAAGGCGGCGGACGAGGCGGCCGCGCCTCCGGACCCCGTGGCCGCCGCCCGCGAAAAGGTGGCGCGGAAAGGGGCTGATGCCTGATGGCAAGGGCCAGCGCGTCCGGCGCCCCAAGACCGCCGCTTTTTGATCGGATCTTCAGGCCCCGCGTCATGACCGTGGATGGGCGCAGCGTTCTGAAGCCGCGCTCCCGCGCCCCGCTGATTGCGCTGGTCCTCGTTCTCGCGGTCTGGGGCTCGCTCGAAGTCACCGGCTTTGACATGGGCATCATCCTTCGCCGGGGGCATCAGCTGACGGTCATCCTGAAAAAGATCTTTCACCCCGACTGGACCTACTTTGACAAGGTGATGCCGCCCCTTCTGGACACCATCAAGATGAGCGTCATGGGCTCGGCCGTCGGTTCGGCGCTGTCGCTGCCCTTCGCGGTGATGGCCTCCGCCAACATCAACAGAAGCGGCACGGCGGTGGCAGCCCTGCGGGTGCTGCTCAACGTCGTGCGCACGCTGCCCACGCTGGTGATTGCCTCCATCTGCGCGCTGATCTTCGGGCTGGGCACCTTCGCGGGCACGGTGGCGATCACGGTGTTCACCTTCGGCATCGTGGCGAAGATGCTCTACGAGAGCATCGAAACCATCGACATGGGCGCCTTCGAGGCCATGGAGGCGCTGGGCGCGTCCAGGTTCCAGGCGTTCTGGAGCGCCTGCTTTCCGCAGATTCTGCCCACGTACCTGTCCCATTGCCTGTATTCGTTTGAAATCAACATCCGCGCCGCCTCCATCCTGGGCTACGTGGGCGCGGGCGGTTTGGGCATCCTCATCAACGAGCGCATCGGCTGGCGCGATTACGAGGGGCTGGGCACCGTGCTGATCGCGCTGTTCGTGGTGGTGCTCATCATTGAAAACGTAAGCCAGGCCCTGCGCCGCAGGCTCAGCTAGGAGGCCCCCATGCAGAAAGTCGTCAACCCCATCGAGGAAATGTACGGCCAGAGGCCGCGAAAATGGTGGCTGTACACGCTGGTTCTATTGGCCGTGGCGGCGCTTCTGGGCTGGTCGGGCAGCGCCATCCAGTTCAAGGGCCTCGCCGCCAAGGGCAGCGAGGTGGCCTACGGCATCATTTACGGCATCTCCCACCCGGACGCGAAGCTTCTGTTTGACCTGACGCAGGAGGGCGTGGCCTACCAGCTGTTTGAAACCGTCGCCATCGCCATTCTGGGCACGCTGATCGGCGGGCTTCTGGCGGTGCCCTTCAGCTTTCTGTCCAGTGAAAACATCGTGCCCAAGTGGCTGGCGTTTGTCTCCCGGGCGTTCATCCTGCTGATCCGGACGATCCCCAGCCTCGTGTGGGCGCTGGTGTGGATCCGGGTGACCGGGCCGGGCGCCTTCTGCGGCGTGGTGACCCAGAGCATCTGCTCCATCGGCATGATCTCCAAGATGTACGTCAACGCCATCGAGGACCTGGACATACGCATCCTCGAGAGCCTGGACGCGGCGGGCTGCACCACCTTTCAGAAGATCCGCTACGGCATTCTGCCACAGCTCTACGCCAACTTCGTGTCCACGCTGGTCTACCGCTTCGACATCAACATCAAGGACGCCACGACGCTGGGCATCGTGGGCGCGGGCGGCATCGGCGCGGCGCTGATCCAGTGCATCAACAGCCGCCGCTGGAGCATGGTGGGCGCCTACCTGTGCGGCATGATCGTGCTGATGCTCATCATCGAACTGTTTTCCACAAAAGTACGAAAGAGGCTGGCGAGAGGCTGATGGACAAGCTTACGATCTACTTCACATCGGACACCCACGGCTACCTGTACCCGACCAGCTTTCAGGACGCGCTGCCCCGGCCGATGGGGCTGCTTTCGATGCGCTTTCCCAAGGACGGCAACACGCTGGTCATCGACGGCGGCGACAGCCTTCAGGGTTCGCCGCTGACCTATTACTGCCGCGAAAAGGGGCTGGACGCGCCCGTCGCCCGGGCGATGAACCGCCTGGGCTGCGATTATGTGACGCTGGGCAACCACGACTTCAACTACGGCTACGACACCCTGCGCCGGTACCTGGCGGCGCTTGACGCCCGCTGCCTGTGCGCCAATGTGGCGGACAGGCGCGGCGCGCTGCCCATCGGCAGCTGGTGCGTGCGGACGATGGAAAACGGGCTCAGGGTCGGGCTGGTGGGCATCGTCACCGACTGGATCACCCGCTGGGAAAAGCCGGAAAACCTGACGGAATTTGAAATCTCCGGCCCCTTCGAGGCGGCGGAGCGGGCCGTGCGCGCCCTCCGGCCCCGGGTGGACGTGCTGGTGGGCATCTACCACGGCGGGTTTGAAAAGGACCTGGCCACCGGGCATCTTCTCAGCCAAACGGACGAGAACATCGGCTGCCGCCTCTGCGAGGAACTGCCCTTTGATCTTCTGCTCACCGGGCATCAGCACATCGGCATGGCGAACATCGCCTGCCACGGCACCCACGTGGTGCAGACGCCCGCCAACGCCACGGCCTTTGCCCGCGTCGTGCTGGGGGCGGACGGCCGCTTCGCCTCCGAGCTTGTGCGGCCGGAACGCCCCGCCGCCCTGCCGCCCTGGGCGGCATCACTCGAGGGCGATCTCGCCCGCTGGCTGGACGCGCCCATCGGGCGCCTGTCCCGCGCGCTGCGGCCGGGGGACAAGCTGGAGATGGCGCTCAAGGGTTCCCCCATCGCGGATTTCATCAACATGGTGCAGCTTTCGGCCAGCGGCGCGGACGCCTCCTGCACCTCGCTGGCCAACGAGCTGCGGGGCTTTGAAAAGGATGTGACGGTGCGCGACGTGGTGGCGAGCTACGTCTACTCCAACACCCTCTCGGTGCTGGAGGTGACGGGCGGCGTGCTCCGGCAGGCGCTCGAACAGTGCGCCACCTACTTCCATGTTTCGCCCTCCGGCGAGGTCTCCGTCGCGGACGCCTTCCTGCGCCCCAAGCTGGCCCACTACAATTACGACTTCTTTTTCGGCATTGAATACGAATTTGACCTGAACCGCCCCGCGGGCCGGCGCGTGACGCGCCTTGCGCGCGGCGGCCGGGCGCTGGCGGAGGACGACCGCCTCACGCTGGTGATGAACTCCTACCGCGCCACGGGCTCGGGGGACTTCGAATGCTACCTGGGCTGTCCCCGGGTGCGGGAAGGCCAGACGGAGGTCAGCGAGCTGATTTTGAACTACCTGCGCGACAGGCCGCTGGTGGAAATCCCCGAAGGCGCGCCCTTCCGGGTCCGGATGCCGATCTAGCGGGCGGGGTGCGTCAGGCGCAGGCTGCCGCCGGCGCCCTCTCCGGCGACCCGGACGGAATACGGCCCGTCCCCGGCCACCGTCACGGTAAAGGCCGCGTCCTCCGTCAGCCGCCCGGAATAGGCCTCCGCGCCGTCGGGGCCGAGGATGGCAAGGCGCAGCGTTCCCGCGGTGATCCGGGCGTCGACGGCAACCGCGTCCCCCCCGGTCAGCGAAATCTCACAGGTCTTTTCTCCGCTCCACGCGTCAAACGCCAGCGCGCGCTCGCCCGGCTTCGCCGTTTCCTCCACGCTGCTCGCCGCGCAGCCGGAGAGCGCCAGAAGCGCCACTATCAGCACCGCCATCATTCTTTTCATGCCTATCCTCCCCGTCATGCGTCCTTCACGCGGCTTATCATCTCCCGGACAAACTTTTCCGGCTCGTTGATCCACGGGCTGTGGCCGGAGTGTTCAAACCAGACCCATTCCTTTTCCGGCGCCTCGAGGATGCGGAAGTAGTCCTCCGCCAGTTCCACCGGCGCGTTGAGATCGTGTCTGCCCACAAAAAAGTATACCGGAACCCCGAGGGCGGGATAATCCTGCCGGAGGTCGGTTTCATACAGCAGCGGGTACACGCGGTCAAAGGTGCTTACGATGCCGCGGACGTAGTTGAGCCGGTCCACGAGGCCGTATTCCTCGGAAAAGATGTCCCGCAGGGTGTGAAAGCCCGGGTTTTGAATCTCGGGATTTCGGTTCATCTGCCCGTTCAGATAATTGAGGTAGACGGCGCTCTTCATCGCCACGCCCGGCCCGTGGTAGGGCGCGGGGCCGTTGTCCCGGAGGGTGCGGACCGTTTTATCGTCGCCCTCCGCCTCGGCCAGCGCCAGCGCCAGCCGGTAGTCGATGCGCTCCGTCTCCGCGAAGGCCACCATCTGCCCGGTGCCGATGAGGGCGCGGTAGGCCTCCGGGCGGCGGTCGGCCAAAAATACGCCCAGCGCACTGCCCCAGGATTCGCCCAGGAGGATGATCCTGTCCTGCCCGAACTCCGAGCGCAGCCAGTCGGTCAGCGCCAGGCCGTCCTCGACGTAGGTTTCGACGGAGATGTCCCCCGCCGCGCCGAAGGATTTTCCGGCGCCCGGCTGATCCCAGCCCACCACCACGAAGTGCTTTTCCAGCTCGGCCAGCTCGTGGCGCACCGCCGCCAACTGGCTGCCGCCGGGGCCGCCCGCCAGAAAGAGCATCACCGGATGGTTCCGGTTCCAGCCTCGGAGGGTGATCCACTCGTCGCGCCCGTTCAGCGTCACCCGCCGCATTTCCGCCACGCTCCCGGCCACCGGCTTGCCCGACGCGTCGCGGATGGCGGGGGTGTGGGCGGATTGCTGCGACCAGAGCACCAGCCCCAGCGCCGCGGCGAGGACCGCGCCCAGCGCAAGGGCGCGGCGCCCCAGCCGGACGGGCGCGCCCCTGGCCGACAGCCGGCGCGCCGCCCCGGCCGCAAGGGCGATGAGCGCCGCCACCGCCGCCAAAAGCAGGATCAAAAAGAGAATCGTCTGAAGCATGTCCGAACCTCCCCCGCGCAATCTCCATCCCCGCCCCATTGTATCACGGGGCGCGGTTTTCCGGAAAGGCCGGCGCGCGGCGCTAGAGCCCGGTCAGCACGCCCCCTTCCATCCGGCTGACGGTGTCGCACAGCCGGTCGATGTCCAGCGGGTTGTGGCTCGCGATCAGGATGGTGCGGCCCCCCGCGCGCAGCCCGGCAAAGAGCCTTCGCATCTGCCGGACGCCGAGGCTGTCCAGCCCGTTCATCGGCTCGTCCAGGATCAGCAGGGTCGGCTTTTCCATGATGGACTGCGCGATGGCCAGCCGCTGGCGCATGCCCAGGCTGTAGCGGGATACCCATTTGGGGCTGCGCGGGTCCAGCCCCACCCGTTCCATCGCGTCGCGGATCTCCTCCCGGCCGATCCGGCCGCGGATATCCGCCAGGAATTTCAGGTTGCGGTAGCCCGAGTAGTTGGGCAAAAACCCGGGCGCCTCGATGATCGCGCCCAGCCGCGGCGGCATTTCCACGTCTGTGCCAATGCGCGCTCCATCCACGCGGATCACGCCGGCGTCCGCGGACAAAAGGCCCGCGACGCACTTGAGCAGCACCGTCTTGCCGGAGCCGTTGCGCCCCACCAGCCCGTGGATCATTCCGGATTCAAAGGTCGCGCTCACATCCCGCAGCACTTCCTCCCGCCCGAAGTTCTTGCGCACGTGCCTGAGCTCAATCATGGCTGAATCTCCTTTCGTTTCGACAGGTACACGCCCAGCGCCGCCAGGGCCGCGGCCAGCGCGGTCAGCACGAGAAGCGCGTACCAGACGGGCGGCCGCCCCATGCCGTCGCCGTAGTCCAGCGCCGGGAGCCGCGACAGCGTGACCGGCGAAAAGTAATAGACCGGCACGTCAAAGAACTCCTCCATCACCGCGTCCAAAAGCAGCGGCGCGGCGGCAAAGACAAACCCGAGGCGCCCGCCCGTCAGGATGTTGACGGCAAACTGCAAAAGCGCCAGCACGGCAAAAGCCATCGCGTGCAGCCCCAGCGTCAGCGCCATGGCGGCCACCGGGGTGTAGGTGGTCATCAGCCAGGGATCGTAATTGATCATCGTGTCGTAGATCTCGTAATACCGCTGGTTGCCCAGCGCGTCAAGCCCGCCGGACCAGCCAAACGACCAGTCGGTCCACGGCAGCTGAAAGATCAGAAGCGCCAGGGAAAAGGCCAGCGTGTACAGCGCGCAGGCGCACGCGATATAGAGCACCTGGCCGCGCCCCCAGGCGCCCCGACCGGTGCGCGTGATGATGCTGCGCTGGGTTTCGTCGGCAAAAGGGGCGTCAAACAAAAGCATCAGAAGCCCCAATCCCGCCATCATGGTGGCCTGGGCGTCGCCAAGCAGGTACGCCGTCATCCCCGGCCAGCTCAGCGCGAGCGATTCGGTCGTCAGCATCAGCCGGACGGGCGCAAACTGCCCCTCGACGTACAAAAGCGTCAGCACCAGCACCGCCCAGGCGCGCGGCGTGGCGGCAAGGCGCCGCATATCGTGCTGGCAGCAGGCCCATACCTTATGCCCCATCGCGCAGCCTCCTTCCGGCGCGCCACGAAAAGAGTAGCGCAAAAAGCGCGGACAGCGCGCCAAACACCCCCGCGCCCGCCGCGAGCATCCGCGCCGGCGGCAGATCCGCCCCGCCCGATTCCAGCAGCGTGATGTCCATCCATGGGGGAATGCGCACCCAGTTGCCCGCCTCCTGAAGGAGCCGGTGCAAAACCAGCGGCGCGACCATCGTGAGCGCCGCGCTGGGATAGAGCGCGGAAAACGCCAGCGCGGTCAGCGCCCAGAACATGCCCGCGAAAAACGCCAGCAGGAGCTGCGCCCCGTAATACGCAAGGTACGCGCCCACGCCTCCGCCGGCGAGCAGCGCCTGCAGCCCCACGATGTCGCCCAGAAACGGCGCCCGCGAAAAGTCCGGCGGAAATCGGACGTTCAGCACCAGGATGAACGCCAGCATGCCCAGGGCCGAGGCCAGCCCGCCCGAAAGCGCGCCCGAGAGCGCCTTGGACCGCAGATAGCGCCGCTTCCCCGAGCGCATGACCACCGGGAGCGCGTATCCGCTCCGCCAGTCGGCGCAGAAGGCCGTCCCAAAGGGCAGCGCGGCCATCAGCGGCAAGACGGGCGCGGCGTAGCCCATGGACAGGCTGAAGGAAAAGGCCATCAGCGCGTCGCCGCTCTCGTCGCTTAACAGATAGGAAACGCCGTACAGGTACAGGGCCAGGACGCCCGCGACGGCAATCCACAGATACGGCCCCAGCGCGCGCCGCCGGTCAAGCGACAGCATGATTTCTCCCCCCTTTCGGGTGCATGGCTTCATTATCGCACGCCGCGCCGGCCGTCCGGAAGGAAACTTGCGTAAAAACCATATTTATCCGATCATAATTATTGCCATGCCCACTGGAGCGCCGCGGCCAAAAACGCGCCTTTTTTGCGCCAAAAACCCGCGCCGCAGCCCAGAAAAGTATGGACACCCGACCGCGTCCATGTTACACTCGTGGTACCGGAATTCCATACTCAAAGGGGCGCGAAACCGATGGGATTTTCCCGGCGCGGAAAAAAGGCAAGGTACGATGTGTTTATCAGCTACCGCCGCCTGGGCGGCGACCAGACCGCCATGCTGATCCGGGAAAACCTGCTCAGGCGCGGGTACAGCGTGTTTTTTGATGTGGACACGCTGCGCGCGGGCGATTTCAACACCGAGCTCTTGCGCGTGATCGACGAGTGCACCGATTTCATCATCGTGCTGCCCCCAAACGCCCTGGACCGCTGCGTCAACGAGGGTGATTTTTTGCGCATCGAGCTGGAGCAGGCGCTGAAGCGGGACAAGAACATCATCCCCATACTGCTGAACGGCTTTGAATTCCCGGACGACATGCCGGAATCCATCCAGGGCCTGCGGCGGCGCAACGGGCTGAAGCCGGTCAACGATTATTTTGACGCCTACATTGCCAAGCTCTGCGAATTTCTGAAGTCAAAGCCGAAAAGGCGCCCAAAGGCGCTGCCCTGGCTGGCGGCGGCGGCGATTGTCGTCGCCCTGGGCATCGCCGCCGCGCTTTATTCCGGACACCTTGCCGGCGGAGGGCTTTTTGCCGCCGTCGCGGGCGACCGCGCGGCCCTTCAGCTGTACGAGGAAAAGCTGAAAAAGTATGACGGCGACGAGGCCAAGGCGGAATACGCCGTCGCCTACGACTACTATCAGGACCAGGCGCGGGGCTGGGACACCGCCCTCATGTACGCCCAGCGAAGCGCCGACAAGGGCGACGCGCGCGCCATGCTCCTGGCCGGGATGATCCACTACAAGCGCGAGGAATACCAAGTCGCTTTCGACTGGTTCACGAAGGGTGCCCGGAAGGGAAACGCCAGGGCCTTCTACATGCTGGGCAACATGTACTATTACGGGTACTACGTGGTAAAGGACGCGGATCAGGCGCTGTCCTTCTACAAAAAGGCCGCCGACCTGGGCCTGGAGGAAGCGGCGGAGGTCGTCCGAAAGCTGGAGAACCGGTGAACGCCCGCGCGTTAACGGGCGGAAAATATGAGATGAAGATTGACATTATATCCTACAAAATGGTATAGTTTATTTGGTTCCGGCGCATCCCGCGCCCACAACTGAATACCGGGGACAGGGTGGCACGCGGCCGACGGCCGCAACGCCTCAAAAGGGAATGCCGTGCGAATCGGCGCAGCCCTCGCTACTGTAAGAAGGACAAACGGATCATGATCCACTGCTTTTGCGGGAAGGGGATCCGGGCGGATGACTTCGAGTCAGGAGACCTGCCTTGTCAATCCCCAGTGTCCATTTTCGACGGGAAGGTGGGCATGACACCGGCGTTGGACAGGCCCCCCTCCGCAAGCGTTGTGCTCTCGTTTTCGAGAGCACTTTTTTATTCCGGCCCGGAGCGCCCTCCGGGCCGGGGAAAGGCGGTGCACCATGGATATCACCATAAAACCCATCGGCATCATTCACTCCCCGTTTCATGACCGGCGGGAGGTTCCGCGCTCCGCGCGGGAGGGTTCTTCCCGCGAGGCGGTGCTCGAAGTGTTCGAGGGGTACGCGGAAGGCATCCGCGACATCCGCGAGGGCGACGAGGCCTATGTTCTTTTTCATTTTCACAAGTCCGAGGGGTACGATCTGACCACCCTTTCGCGCAAGACCGGCACGATGATGGGCGTATTCTCCACCCGCTCGCCCTTCCGGCCCAACGGCATCGGGCTTACCGTCGTGCGGTTTGTCAAAATCGAGGGAAACCGCCTGACCTTTCGCGGTGTGGACATGCTGGACGGCACGCCGGTCGTCGACATCAAGCCCTTCGACCGGGAAGCGCTTTGCGGCGGCGGATGAACGCGGCGCCTGCGGAAAGGAGGCGGGGCCCCGCCAGAAGGCCGGAACCCGGGACCGGAGCACACATCAGTATGAGGAGGACACCGAAATGAAACGAACCCTGTCGCTGATTCTCGCTTTAATCGTCGTCTGGGCGCCGGTCGCGGCGTTTGCCCAGGCCGGCACCTACGAAGGCAGCGCGCCGGGCTACCACGGAGAAGTGGCCGTCGCGGTGGACGTCGACGAAGGCGGCGCGATCGCCAAGATCGAAGTGCGCCATGAGGAGACCGAGGGCATCGGGACCGTCGCGGCCGAGAAGCTCCCCCAGCGCGTCGTGGAGGCGCAGTCGCTGGGCGTGGACGCCGTGTCCGGCGCGACGGTGACCAGCAACGCCATTCTGGCCGCCACGGCCTCCGCGCTGGAGAAGGCGGGCATCGACCCGGCCGCGCTGGGCTACGCGGCCCCCGCGGGCAAGAAGGGCGGCAAGGCCGAGAAGAAGGCGGCGGACGAACTGACCGCCGTCGAAAAGGCGCCCAAGACCGGGTCCATCACCGTGACCGACGTCAAGGGGCGCGAAGTGACCATCGATCTGCCCGTCTCCACCTACGCCGTCAGCACGATGGATGTGGTGGACTTCATTGTGCCCCTCAAGGGGGAGGACGCGTTTCACATGCTGGTGGGCTCCGGCAATTCCGGCGGCAAGCAGGCCTATGACGACATCTACTTCCCCATGTTCCCGGACCTGGAGCGTCAGGTGGGCATCCTGTCCGAGCACAACGCGCCCTTTGACCTGGAGATGATCCTCGCCCGCGACCCGGACGTGCTGATCGTCAACTCCGCGATGCAGGCCCACAAGTACGCGCTGGACGTCGAGGCGCAGCTGACGGCGGCGGGCATTCCCATCGTGCTGATTGACGTGCCCGGCAAGTCCATCGACACCTCCGTGCAGCAGACGGTGGCGCTCCTGGGCCAGATTTTCGAGGAGAGCGAAAAGGCGGAGGAATTCAACGCCTTCATCGACGCGCAGTTTGACCTGCTCCGCGCGAAGAACCTGTCCGCCCGGTCGGACAAGCCCACCGTGTACTACGAAAAGTCGGGCGACTCGGAGATCTACGGCAGCACCAGCACCAGCGTCTCCGGCTGGGGCAGCGTGATCGCCTACGCCGGCGGCGACAACATCGCCGACGCCGTGCTCATGGAGAGCGGCGCCGCGAAGGGCGGTTCCAACGTGCTGGACCCGGAATACGTGCTGACCGCCAACCCGGACTTTGTCATCCTCAGCGGCGTCAACTCGCTGGGGCTCGGGAAGGACCCGGCGCTGGCCGACAACGCCGAGTTTGACATCGTGAACCGCCCCGGCTGGGCGGAGCTCTCCGCCGTCCAAAACGAAAACGTGTACGAGATCATGCACGAGCTCAGCCGCACGGTGTATTCGTTCTACCCCTGCCTGAAGCTGGCGAAGATCTTCTACCCCGACGAGTTCCAGGACGTCGATCCCGACGCGCTTTTGGCGGAGTTCTTTGACCGCTACACGCTGATCGACAGCGACATGGGCGTCTGGACGGTCCGCTATCACAAGTAGGATGATGAATCAGATCGGAAACCGCGCCCTGTACCGGGGGCTCGTCCGCGCCAAGATGGCGCTGATCCTTCTGTGCGCGGCCGGCATCCTGGCGCTGACGCTGGTCAACATCGCGATCGGCTCCTCATCCATCGACATCGGGGAAATCCTCCGCGTGCTGACGGGCGGCGAGGGCGCCGGCCACAACCGGATGATCATCGTGGACATCCGCCTTCCCATGGCGCTGATGGCCGTGGTGATCGGCGCGGCCCTGGGCATCGGCGGCTGCGAGATCCAGACGATCCTGAAAAACCCCATCGCCAGCCCCTTCACGCTGGGCATCTCCGCCGCCGCCTCCTTCGGGGCGGCGGTGGGGCTGATCCTGGAGGCCAACTTTCTGAAGGTGTCCTCCTCGCTCATGGTCACCGCCAATGCCTTCTTCTTTTCGATGCTCGCCGCCACGGTGATCTACAGCTTTTCGCTGAGCCGGCGCATCGGCAAAAACGCCATCGTGCTCTTCGGCGTGGCGACCAACTTCCTGTTCAGCGCGCTGACCATGTTCCTGCAGTACGTGGCCGACGAGGACGAACTGCAAAGCCTGGTGTTCTGGACCTTTGGCAGCCTGCTCAAGGCCACGTGGGAAAAGCTCGCCATCGTCGCCGCCGCGCTGATTCTGTGCGTGCTGCTCCTGGGCAGAAACGCCTGGAAGCTGACCGCCATGACGCTGGACGACGCAAAGGCCATGAGCCTGGGCGTCAACGTGGGCGCGGTGCGCCGCATGGTGATCTTCACCACATCGCTTCTGACGGCCTTTGCCGTCAGCTTTGTGGGCACCATCGGCTTCATCGGCCTGATCGCGCCCCACATCGCGCGCCTCGTCGTGGGCGAGGACCAGCGGTTTTTCATGCCGGCGTCGGCGCTTCTGGGCGCGTTTTTGGTGTCCTTCGCCTTCGCGGCCAGCAAGCTCATCATCCCCGGCGTGATCCTGCCCATCGGCCTCATCACGTCGCTGATCGGCATTCCGTTCTTCTTTGCGATGCTCCTTCGGAAAAAGGAGGTCGTATAGCGTGGTGCGGGTAAGGGACTTATGCTTTGCCTACCGGTCCGCGAAGCAGGCGCTCCCGGTGTTTGACGGCCTTTCGGCGGACTTTGCGTCCGGGCTCAGCGTCATCCTGGGCCCCAACGGCGCGGGCAAATCGACGCTGCTCAAGTGCATCTTCGGCATCCTGCGCGCCCGGGGCGAGATCCTCTACGACGGGCGGCGCATATCGGACCTCAAGGTTTCCCAGCGGGCGGACATCATGTCCTACCTGCCCCAGAGCGAGGCGGACCCCGGCACCCTCCGCGTGCTGGAAACGGTGCTGCTGGGCCGGCTTCCGGAATTGACCCACCGCGTGCGCGACGAGGACCTGGACGCCGTGATGGACACGCTGCGCGCGCTGAACATCGAGCACCTGGCGCTTCGCAAGGCGGGGGAACTCAGCGGCGGACAGCAAAAGCTGGTGTACGTCGCCCAAACCCTGGCCCGAAGGCCGCGGGTCATTCTGATGGACGAGCCCTTCGGCTCGCTGGATCTTCAAAAACAATTGGAGCTCTGCCAGATTCTGAAGGACCTGACCGTCCGCGACGGGCTGGATCTGATCATGATCGTCCACGATCTCAACCTGGCGGCGCGCTACGCCGACCACGTGGTCGTCCTCGACGGAAATGGCCGCCTGTACGCGGCCGGCGCGCCGCGCGACGTGATCACGGAAGCCATGCTGCGGGACGTCTACGGCGTGGTCGCCCACCTCACCAGCGACGCGGACGGCGTTCCGGTGGTTTCGCCGATCCGCTCCGTGCGGGCGGACGAGCCGCTTGAGTCGGCGTAGCCCCGAGGCTATGGGTGGGCCGACTCCAGCCACCCCATGCGGTACGCGCAGACGTGATCGGCGGAATCGCCGAGGATGAACGCCGCCTCGCGGGCGGAAAAGCGGCAAAAGCAGGTCAGCACCACGGCAGCCCTCTCGAGGGGCGAAAGCCCGGCAAGGCGCCCGCCTGCCGGCGCGCCGTCCGCCCGGCCCGCCGCGGCGTAGCGCTCGCTTTGGCTCAGCCTGAAGGCCGCCCGGAACGCATCCGCTTCCAGCGCCCCGGCGTCGCCCCGGCCGGAATCCTGCCGATAGCAGGCGACAAAAGCCTCCTTCAGAATTTCCGAGGCGGCACTCCGGCTCCCCGTTTGCAAAAGCGCAAACCGATAGAGCCTCTGCTCGTGTTTTTCGGCCGCCTCGATAAACTGTTCCCGACGCAAGTTGACGCCCTCCGTTCACGCCCCGCGGGCGGTGTCTTTCCTCCGTAACCGGCAGATTCCGGGCGCAAAGACCGAAATCGCCTGTCGTCCTATTAAAAAAGACACCGGATGAGGCCCAAAAGCAACAAACAACCAAAAAATTAATATTGGATTTGATTGCCGCCCAATCCGCGATCAGCCGCAAAGCCCGCCCCGACTTTCGCGCTGCTTTGTAAAAAGACGGATGCTTACTGAAACAGTTTGCCAGAAAAACCCGTCCAATCAGCGGAATCCTTTATAACAAGCGGTTTGGGAGGCGAAGCGCATGACAACCCTTCGGATGCGGGGAGCCGCGGCGGCCCTGGCGCTGGCATGGATGCTGGTCTGGGCGGTTTGGGGATCGGCCGCTGCGCAGGCGGCCTCCGCCGCCATCATTGGCGGCGCGGACGGGCCTACGGCCATCTTTGTCGCGGGCGGAGCACTGACGGAGGTGATCGAGGCGCATCTGCCCTGGTACGCCTTCGGCCCCATGGATGAAGCGACCCAGCGCGCCGCCGCGGCGCAGTTGGGCGCCGTCGCTGAGGATTACGTATTCACCGGCCGGGTGAGCCTGGACGGCGAGTACGGCTACATCGCGGGCACGCTGAAGCCGGGCCGCAATCCGGCGTCGGCGGCGGACCCCTTGCCGGATGGCACCCGCGTGTTTTGGGACGCCGGGACGCCGGACGCGATGATCCTCGTGCCCGGCGCCTACGTGCGGGAACGGGGGTTCGGAACGGAGTATTCCGAGCTTTACGCCCGCATCACCTCCGGAGACCTCGCGTCGCTCGCAGACGCCACCCGGCGGGGCGTCACCGTGTGCGCGCCGCCCGCACCCTATCTCAGCGTGTACATGCTGAAAGGCGGTCAGTACCGGTACGAATACATCTCCCTGACGGAAGCGGATCTGAAAAGCGCCGCCGCCGACGGGTACACCTTCAAACCCGAAGCGATCGGCGACGCGATGAGGCTGGTGACCAGCGACGCCGAGGACGCGGACAGCGAACCTTCCATCCCCGCCTCGCTGTACGCGATGGCGGCAAAGCGGTGCGGCTTTACCGTCGCCTCGCCCAAGGATATCGGCACCATCGTCCGGGCGGAGATGACCTTTGCCCCTCGAGAGGGCGCTCCCCTCGCCCAGGTGGTGGAGGACAAAAAGTCGCTCAAGGATCTGGCATCCCTCCTGAAGCGCGCGAAGAAGACGGGCCTTGGCAACTGCCCCTTCGACGCCGTTCTGACGATGATCATGAAGGACGGGCGCCTGGTGACGGTGCAGAAGGCCACCGACAGCTGCGGCACGATGGTGTTCGGAAGCGCCATGTGCTATCAAATCTCCGACAAGGACAACGCCCGCTTCTGGAAGATCTTCCCGGAGATCCGCTCGGCCCTTGCACGGTAGCGCGCCCCGGGATACAGATAAGGGCCCTCCGCCCAAAACCGGCCGGTTTGGGGCGGAGGGCCCGATTTTCATGCTTTCCGCGGCGGGATCGCCGGGAATGGGGCTACTGCTGCGCGACCGCCTCGGCGGCGTCCCTGCCGGCGATGCGTCCCATGGCCATGTAGGACTGAATCGCGGAGCCGGAGCAGGGGTATTCGCGGTAGAAGATTTCGCCGTTGGCCACTTCGCCCGCGGCGTACAGGCCGGGGATGGCGCTGCCCGAGGCGTCCAGCACCTTGCAGGTTTCGTCGATCTTGGGCCCGCCGAAGGAACCGGAATTGGCGTTGAACTTGTTGGCGACGGCGTAGAACGGCGCGGTGTCCACCGGCGTCAGCTTGTCGGCGGCCTTTCCAAAGGCTTCGTCGACACCCTTGGCGCAGGCTTCGTTGTAGGCATCGATGGTGGCCTTCAGCACCGCCGCTTCGCACCCCATCTGCTCGGCCAGGCCCTCAATCGTATCGGCCTTGACAACCGCGCCCGCCTCGATGCCCGCTTCCAGCGCCGCGCCGGCCTCGACGGCCTTGGCGTCCGCGATGGTGTAGTACATCACGCCGGGCTGGTCCAGCATCAGGCGGCTGCGGCGGAACCAGTAGCTGGACTCGTCCATGAAGCGCTCGCCGTCGGCGTTTACGTAGAGGTAAATGCCGTAGGGGTCAAATTCCTGAGTCACCTTGGAATAGTAGTCGAGGGAGAGGACGATGCCGCTGTCCCCCGCGACGATGGGGCTGCCCAGTTCCCGCGCCCAGAGAAGGCCGTCGCCGGCATGGGCGTCGCCCATCTGGGAGCCGAGGCCGCCGAGGGACGGGGAATACTCCGCCATCAGTTCGGCGTTGTTCTCGTAGCCGCCGGTGGCCAGGATCACGCGGCCCGCCTTGACGCTCAGCGCGCCGCCGGTGGCGGTGGTGCCCGTGACGCCCGTGACCGCGCCGTCCTCAACGATCAGGCCCGTGGCCGGGCTGTTCACCAGGATGGTCACGCCCTTCGCCTCCGCGGAAGCGGTCAGGGGCTCGGTAAAGCCGGTGCCGCCGCCGTTGGCGGCCTTGTGGGTGCGCTTGGGGTTCTGCCAGGGCATGGCGGTGGGCGTCTGGAGGGTATCCATGAACGCCACGCCGTTGTCCTTCATCCACAGGATGTTCGCCGGCGCCATTTCCGCGATGGCGCGGACCATCTTCTCATTGATCTTGCCTTCGCCCTTCTCCACCCAATAGTCGGCGAGGGCTTCCCAACTGTCCTCGATGCCTTCGTCCGCCTGCATCTGGGTGCCCGCGGCCAGGCATTCGCCGCCACTGAGGGCGCTGGCGCCGCCGGTGGCCGCCTTCTTCTCCAGCAGGATGACGCTGGCGCCGGCGTCCGCCGCCTCGATGGCCGCCGAAAGGCCCGCGATGCCGCCGCCCACGACGACGACGTCGGCCTCAAGACTGGCGTCCTCCGCCGTCACCTCGACGGCCGTCTTCAGCGCTTCCGGATCTCCGCCCGCCTGCGTCACCGCGTCCGCGACGGCCGTCAGAATGGCGCCGGACGTGATGGTCGCGCCGGACACCGCGTCCACCCCCAGGGACTGGTGTTCCACGATCGCGGCGGGAATCTGCTCGATCGCCGGGTCGGAAACGCCGGGGGTTTCCGAGTGTTCGGTCACCACGACGGATTCAATCGCGCTGTCCGAGAATGTGACTTCCACCTTGACGTCGCCGCCGATTCCGGGGGCGGATGCGGCATAGGTCCCGGCCGTGTAGGCCGCGGCCATCGCGGACGCGGAACATGCCATCATGGCTACCAGGATAAGGCACAGGAGTCCGGCAAACTTTTGCCTCATATGGATTTGCACCTCCAAAGGGTATTATATCGATATGGAATCGCTTCCATATGGCGATATCGCGCCTAGTGGTTCGCCCACTACAGAATCTGCGCTTCCGTCGGTTCTTAGATTTCGTGGACTACTAGCGAGACAGGCAGTCGATCACCGTCTGCTCGCACAGGGCCCATATCCGCTCGTTTTCCAACAGCTCCGGATTCTTCAGGACGTACTGGTAGTACGCGCCCGCGATCCCGAAGAACACCTCGCCCAGCAGCACCGGGTCCAGGTTCTTCAGTTCGCCGTCCTCGATCCCCTTCCGGATCACCGGGTCCACCCGGTCAAAATGCTTCTGCTGCCAGTAGTGGGTGCCAAACTCGGGGTCGCCCGCCGTGGACAGGTACAGCCCGTCCACCCGGGCCTCCCGGGGGTGCTCCAGCGCCCAGCGCACGGCGTTTTTCATGCGGCGGCACAGTTTGGCCACCGCGCCCTCCGCCTGATCCAGCCCCGCCTCGCAGGCCGCCACGTTCATGTCGTGGCAGTAAAGAAACGTCTGCCGGACGAGGTCCTCCTTGGAAGAAAAATATAGGTACAGCGTTCCCTTGGCGACATTCGCCCGGGCGGTAATCTCCGCGATGCTGGCGTCCGCAAAACCCTTCTCGGCAAAGAGCTCCACGGCCACGCGGAGGATCAGCGCGCGCTTGTCGTTTGACACTTCAATCAGGCCCCTCATCCGGATATGACTGACCGGTCAGTCATCCCCAGGGAAGCATACCACAGGTTTCGCGTTTTTGTCAACGGCGCGTCAAGACCGTCCGTTGCGCGTTGTGGTATAATGGTCAAAAGGAGGCGCCTATGTACCGGATTCTGATCGTGGAGGATGACGCCGTGATTGCCGGGGCGGTTGCGCGGCACATCGGCTCCTGGGGTTTTGAGGCGAAAGTTGCGGCCGACTTCCGGAACATCCTCTCGGAATTCGGCGCGTTTGACCCGCACCTGGTCCTGATGGACATTGCGCTGCCGTTTTTCAGCGGCTACCACTGGTGCCAGGAGATACGCAAAATCTCGAAGGTCCCGATTTTGTTTTTGTCCAGCGCGTCGGACAACATGAACATCGTGATGGCCGTTTCGATGGGCGGGGACGATTTTCTCTCCAAGCCCTTTGACCTGGCGGTGCTGACGGCGAAGATTCAGGCCGCGCTGAGGAGGGCGTACGACTTCGCGGGCAAAAGCGAGGTCATCGAGCACCGGGGCGCGCTTTTGAACGTCGGGGAGGCGACGCTCTTTTACGGGGGCGAGCGCATTGAGCTGACCCGCAACGAGCACCGCATCCTGCTGACGCTTTTGGGCGCGCGGGGGCAGGTGGTATCGCGGGACGCGCTGATCGAGCGCCTCTGGGAGACCGACAGCTTCGTGGATGAAAACACCCTCTCGGTCAACGTGGCTCGGCTGAGAAAAAAGCTGGGCGCGGCGGGGCTCGACGGGTTTGTCAAGACCCGGAAGGGCCTGGGATACATCGTCGAATAGCGGGAGGATCGCATGATTTCCTACCTGAAGGCGCGCCAGCGGGGATTCTGGCTTCTGATGGTCACGGCGCTGATCTTCATCAGCGTGTTCGCGCTCTACGGCCTGCCGTGGCAGGCCGCGCTGTACGGCGGCGCGGTGGCAGGCCTGGCGCTCCTCGCGGCGATCTGCGCGGACTACGCGCGCTACCGCGGGCGGCGCGCCCAGCTGCACCAGGCGCTCGGGGAGATTACGCTGACGCTCGACGCCCTGCCGCCGCCCCTGGACGGCCTGGAGGCGGAATACCAGGCGCTCATCCGCGCGCTGTTTGACGCCCGGCAGCGCGAGATGGGCGAGGCCGGCCGGCGCTACCGCGCGCTGACCGAATACTTTGCCCGTTGGGCCCACGAGGTCAAGACGCCAATTGCCGGGATGCGGCTGGTCCTGGAGGAACCCGCGCCGGAAAAGCGGCTCATCCGGGAAGAGCTGTTTCAGATCGAGCAGTACGTGGGCATGGCGCTGGCGTTTTTGCAGCTCGGCGGCGATTCCACCGACTTCGTGCTGAAAAACTGCCCCCTCGACCCGATCATCCGGCAGGCTGTTCGAAAATTCGCGCCCCAGTTCATCCGCAAAAAGCTGCGCCTCGTGTACGAGCCGGTCGGCCGGTCGGCGCTGACCGACGAAAAGTGGCTCTCCTTCGTGCTGGAGCAGGTGCTCTCCAACGCGATCAAGTATACCAGCGAGGGCGGCGTCACCATCCGCCTGGACGAACCCCTCACCCTCGTCGTCGAGGATACCGGCATCGGCGTCGCGCCGGAGGATCTGCCCCGCATCTTTGAGCGCGGCTACACCGGCCTGAACGGGCGCGCGGACAAGAGCGCCACCGGCATCGGGCTGTACCTGTGCCGCGCGGTGATGCGCAAGCTGGGCCATGAGATCGCCGCCGAGTCCGAACCGGGGCGGGGCACCCGCATCCGCCTCATGCTCGAGGCCGCGAAGCTGGAAGTCGAATGACGCCGTATCTTTCAAAACTGTAAGACTGGGTGCGGAACTGTAAGCCAAATCGATGGCGCCGAGGCGCCCAAAAAAGGTACAATCATCCCGAAAAAGACATTCGGGAGGAAACAGCATGGCAATATTGGAAGTTGAAAACCTCAAAAAAGTGTACTCGACGCGCTTTGGCGGTCAAAAGGTTCAGGCGCTCAAAAGCGTCACGTTTTCGGTGGAAAAGGGCGAATTTGTGGCGATCATGGGCGAATCCGGCTCCGGCAAGACGACGCTTCTGAACCTGTTGGCGGCCTTTGACCGCCCCACCGGCGGCGATGTGGTGCTCGCGGGTCGGGGCCTCGGCGCCATTTCGGAGAGCGATGTCGCCGCGTTCCGGCGGGACAACCTGGGTTTTGTGTTCCAGGATTTCAACCTTCTGGATACCTTCTCGATCCAGGACAACATCTTTCTCCCTTTGGTGCTGGCGGGCGAGCCCTACGCCCGGATGCGCGAGCGGATGCTGCCCATCGCCGCCAGGCTGGGCATTTCCGACATTCTGGAAAAATACCCCTACGAGGTTTCCGGCGGGCAGAAACAGCGCGCGGCGGTGGCCCGGGCGCTGATCACGGGCCCAATGCTGGTGCTGGCGGACGAGCCCACCGGCGCGCTTGATTCCAAGGCCACCGACGAGCTTTTGCGCCTTTTTTCCGACATCAACGCGGGCGGGCAGACCATTTTGATGGTCACCCACTCCACCAAGAGCGCCAGCCACGCAGGGCGCGTGCTGTTCATCAAGGACGGCGAGGTCTTTCACCAGCTCTACCGCGGCGGCGCGAACAACGAGGAGATGTACCAGAAGATTTCCGATACGCTGACCCTGATGGCGACCGGGGGTGAGCGCCTGTGACCACCTTCTTTTACGCCCGGCTTGCGCGAAAAAACATCGTCAACAACCGCAAAATCTACCTGCCCTACATCCTGACCGCGATCGGCATGGTGATGATGTTCTACATCGTCGGCTTTCTTGCGAGCGATCCGGAGGTCAGCCGCATCGCCGGGGGCGAAATGCTGCAGGCGCTTTTGTCCTTCGGCGTCGGCGTGATCGGCGTGTTCGCGACGATTTTTCTCATCTATACCAACAGCTTTCTGATGAAGCGGCGCAAAAAGGAACTGGGGCTTTTCAACATTCTCGGCATGGGCAAGCGGCACATCGCCAAGGTCATCCTGTGGGAGAGCGGCTACGTGGCCGCGATCAGCATTGCCGCAGGGCTTCTCATCGGCATCCTGCTGAGCAAGCTCAATCAGATGGTGATGCTCCGCCTGGTCGAAAAGACCGCGTCCCTCCGCTTCGGGGTGTCGGCCCATGCGGTGGTGCTGACGGCGGTGGTCTTTGTGGGCATCTTTCTTCTGCTCCTGGCGGGCAGCCTGCGCCAGGTGCACGTTTCCAGCCCCATCGAGCTTCTGCGCGGCGGCGACGTGGGTGAGCGCGAGCCAAAGGCGAACTACGCCCTGGCGCTGCTCGGCCTGATCCTGCTGGGCGGCGGGTATTTTCTGGCCCTGTCGGTTCAGGACCCGGTTTCGGCCATGCTGTGGTTTTTCGTCGCGGTCATACTGGTGATCCTGGGGACTTACCTGCTGTTTATCTCCGGCAGCGTCGCGCTTCTGAAGGCGCTGCGCCGCAACAAGCGCTACTATTACAAGCTGAACCACTTCATCTCCGTGTCCGGCATGTTCTACCGGATGAAGCGAAACGGCGCGGGCCTCGCCTCCATCTGCATCCTGTCCACGATGGTTCTGGTGATGATCTCCACCACCACCTGCCTGTACGTGGGCGCGGAGGACGCGATGCGCAGCCAGTACCCGCGCGATGTCGGCGTGTCCGTCTCAGCCGACGACTTTGCCGTGCCGCCGGCGGTGGACGAAGCCGCCCGCGCGGCGCTGAAGGGCGCGGGCGCGGAGGCGGAGGGTCTGCTTCAATACCGGTATTTTTCATGCGCCGCCTACGAAAGGGATGGCGCCCTGGGCTTTGACGGCTCGGGCGTCGACGCCCAGTACCGCTCGCTGTACGTGGTTTCGCTTCCCGATTATCCGAATCGGGCGAATCTGGCGCTCAATCCGGGCGAGATCGCCGTCTACGCAAGCGGCACCGCGCCCGGGGACACGCTTTCGATCGGGGGCGAAACCTACCGCGTCCGGCACAGGCTCTCCGAAGGCGTGGAGGGCCTCACCTCAAACAGCGTCAACATCGTCGAGCATCTGCTCGTCGTAATGCCCACGGACGGCGACGTGCGCGCGCTCTACGAGCGGTTCAAGGCGTCCGCCGGGCCCCTCGACCACCCCTTCACCTTCTACTACGGGTTTGACCTCGGCGCGGACCGCGCGCTTCAGGCAGAGGTCGCAAAAGAGATCCGGGCAACCCTGGACGGCGAGCTCACCGGCTTACGCGTGGACTCCACGGCGGAAAAGTGGGATGATTTCATCGGCATCTACGGCGGGCTTCTTTTCCTGGGGTTCCTCCTGGGCTTTACCTTCGTTGTCGCCGCCGCGCTGATCATGTACTATAAGCAGGTCACCGAGGGGTACGAGGACAACGAGCGCTTCGATATCCTGAAACGGGTGGGCATGACCGTCCGCGAAATCCGCGCCGCGATCAATTCGCAGGTTTTGACGGTGTTCGCGCTGCCCCTTGCCGCCGCGGCCTGCCACATGGCGTTTGCGTTTCCGATGGTGGCGAAAATGCTCCGGGCCTTCGGCCTCAACAACGTGCCGCTGTTCATGATGACCAGCGCCGCCACCTTCGTCGTCTTCGCGCTGATGTACGCCTTTGCGTACCGCGCCACTTCGAAGGCGTATCTCGGCATCGTCGGCGGGATGAACGGACGGATTCGGACGTAGCCGGGGCGCGGCCGCCCAAGCCGCGGCCATGCACGGCTCCGCCCCCGGCGCATGCGCCGGGGGCGGAGTTTTTGGCCCGCAGCGCGGGCCCGGTCGGCCAAAGGCTATGCCGGGCCGCGGCCCGGCGGGGAAAACTCCCCGGCATTGGGCCCGACCGCGGGGTCTGCGTAAATCGCCCGCTTTCCCGGGTTTTTCACCCGTTGCGCGATGTCTCGGACGGTTTCCTCATCCCCGATGCCGCAGACCTTTCGGATGCTTCCTTCCAGATCCCCTCCGTCCAGGC
Source organism: Christensenellales bacterium (assembly GCA_040768845.1). Classification (GTDB taxonomy): domain Bacteria; phylum Bacillota; class Clostridia; order Christensenellales; family Aristaeellaceae; genus JAEZHK01. The sequence continues at coordinate 266,590 of JAXGME010000007.1, forward strand.
CGTGCTCATGCGCCATGTCGTAGGCAATCGCCGCGGCGATCATCTCCCGGAAGATGCCGGTATCAAGGCCGTGCCGGGCGGCCAGGCGCATCGGCGCGACCAGCCGCTCTTCCGGGCCCAGCTTGCGCACGGCGTCCCGGGCGTTGCGCGCAATGGAGTCTTCGATCTCCGGGTTCTGAAACTTTTCCAGCGCGCGCCGGGAGAATTCCCGCTGCGCCTCCGGCGAAACGCCGTATTCCAGGCAGATCGCCCGATCCAAAACCCGCAAAAGCGCGCGGGCTTTCCCGTCGATATCGGGATCAACCGCCGCCCGCGCGTACACCTCGCAGCCCTTCAGGGCGCCGAGGTAGGCGATGCACGCGCTCAGGCAGTTGTACGTGTAGATCTTCCGCCGGATGATTAGCGCGTAGTCCGCCTCGGGCACAAAACCCGCGAGGGGCAGCGGCCGGTCAAGCGGCAGGATGTCATAGGGCAGCTCGTCCACCGGCTGTGACCGCACATCCAGGCCATCGGCGACGCAGGTGCAAAGAACGCAGCCGTTGCTGAAGCGGTATGCCCCGGCCAGGCGCGCCTCCAGCACCGCGGCGGGGGCAATCCCATTCTCGCAGGCGACCAGCGGCTGGAGCGCCCCGGCCCCGCGCACGCGCCGTGCCGCGCCCAGCAGCGGAACGAGGGACTCGAGGTTGTCCGGCCGGACAGCCGTCAAAAGGACATCCGCCTCCGCGATCCGCGTCGCCGCCCGCGAATCGTCCGCCCGCAGCGCCCGAAATCCCTCCATCGAAAGCGGCGCCCGCCGCCCGCCGAAAAAGACGACCCGGTAGCGCCCACGCCGGTTCAGCGCGTCGATCAGCGCCCCGTCCCGGTCGATCAGGGTGATCTCCGCGCCGGAGAGCTGCGCAAGGCGCGCCAGCAGCCCGCGCCCGGTCTGCCCCGCGCCCAGAATGACCACCTTCATTCCGCGCCTCCGCCGAGCGCTTCCAGATCCGCCAGGGCGGGAATGGAGGGAATGCCCCCCCGCCGCTGAACGCACCAGGCCGCCGCAAGGTTGGCGCGGCGCAGCGCGGCGGTCAGCGCCGCCCCGTCCGGTGCGTCCAGCGATAGGTTGCGGCGCAAAAATTCCCAGACAAACGTGGCAAAGCAGCAGTCGCCCGCGCCGGTGGTATCCACCGCGCGCACCGGAAGCGCCTGCGCGTAGCCCTGCGCGCCGCCGGCAAAAAAGGCGCTGCCCCCCTCGCCGTAGGTGGCAATCACCAACCGGGGCCCCATATCCATAAGACGGCGCCCCCCCGCCTCCAGCGACGTGGTGCCCGTCAAGAGGGACAGCTCTTCCTCGGAAACCTTGAGCACGTCCGCGCGGGACGCGGCCTCGCGGATCCGCCGCATGCCCAGCGCGCGGTCCGCCCAGGTCCGGGGGCGCCAGTTGACGTCAAAGGAGACCAGTCCGCCGGCCGCCTTCGCCCGCGCCATGGCGGTCATCGCACTTTCAAACGCGGAATCGCCCGGCAGCATGAAGCTGGTGATGTGCAGCGCCCGGCAGTTCTCCACCAGGCTGAAATCCACCTCGCCGGGCAGGAGGGTGGAATCCGCCATGCCTTCCCGGTAGAACATGAACTCACGCTCGCCGTCTTCGGCCAGCCGCACGACCGCGCAGGGCGTTTGGTGCGAATCGCTCAGCACCACGCCCCGGGCGTCCACGCCCTGGCCCCCGATGGCGTCGACCAGCAGCCTGCCCAGCATGTCGTCCCCGAGTTTGCAGACGATGGCGCAGCGCGCCCCCTGCCGCTGTGCGGTCACCAGGAAATTGGCGACGCTGCCCCCCGGGTTGCCCTCGAACAGCGCGCTGCCGTTTTCGGATGTGCCGCAGGCGGAAAAATCAATCAGCGCCGTCCCCATTCCAACGATGTCGAACATATATCCCCTTTTCAGCGCTGCATGCGACCGCCGCAATCCTGCCCCACAGCCCTTCTTCAATGATCCGCTCCCTCACGACGCGCCGCCCCGCGGTTCCGCCGCCATCACAAAGAGGCGGCGCCGTCGATGGCAATGTTTCCGCCGCTGAAGAACGCCGCCTCGGCGCACGCCGCGAACAGAATTGCCGCGGCGATCTCCTCCGGCCTGCCCAGCCGCCCCATGGGCTGGCGCGCCACAAAGCGCGCGCGGGCCGCTTCCGGGTCCGGCTCCGCCTGAATGCGCGCCTCCAGCGACGGCGTCAGCACCGTACCGGGACACACGCAGTTGACCCGAACGCCGTCCTTCAGAAGATCCGCGGCCATGGCGCGGGACAGAGAGAGCACCGCGCCCTTCGAAGCGCTGTACGCCGCCCGGGAGGCCACTCCCTTGATGGCGACCAGCGAGGCCACGTTGACGATCACGCCCCGGGTTTTTTTCAGGTGCGGGATCGCGGCACGGCTGATGAGAAAGGTGCCGGTGGCGTTCACGCGCATCACCCGCTCCCACTCCGAAAGCGCGGTCTCCTCCGCGCTGCCGCCGGTCACCACGCCGGCGCAGTTGACCACCACGTCCAGGCCGTCCAGCGCCTCCGCCGCGGCGGAGACGATTTGCGCCGCCTCGCGCTCGTCGCCCACGTCGCCCGGCACAAATACCGCCCGGTACCCCTGCGCCTGCAACACCTGGGCCACCTTCCGGGCGGAGGCGGTGACGCTGTTCACCGCCACGCGGGCGCCCGCCCGCGCAAACGCATGCGCGGCGCTCTCCCCGATGCCGGCTCCCGCGCCGGTCACCAGCACCGCCCTGTCATGAAAATCCGGCATTGTCTTCCCTCCGTCAGTCCGCTCCCAGGTAGGCCTTTTTCACGTCCTCGTTCTTTAGCAGATTCTCGCAGCGGTCATGCAGGATGATCTCGCCGGTCTGCATCACATAGCCGCGATCGGCGGTGGACAGCGCCACCTTGCTGTTCTGTTCGACGAACAGGATCGTGGTACCCTCCTTGCGGATGGCGACGATGGCTTCAAAGATCTCCTTGATGATCAGCGGCGCGAGGCCCAGCGAGGGCTCGTCCAGCAGCAGCATTCTGGGCTTCGCCAGCATCGCGCGGGCGATGGCCAGCATCTGCTGTTCGCCGCCGCTGAGCGTTCCGCCCATCTGCGCCTTGCGCTCCTCCAGCCTGGGAAAGAGCCGGTACATCCGCTGCATGTCGTCGCGCACGTCCTTCATATCCCTGCGCAGGTAGGCGCCGATTTCGAGGTTCTCCTTCACGCTCAGCTGCGAAAAGATGTGCCGCCCTTCCAGCACCTGCGCCAGCCCCAGCTTGGTGATCTCATGGCCCGACTTCTTCTGGATGGGCTTTCCCGCAAAGGCGATCTCGCCCCGGACGCCCGCCGCGGGCGTCAGACCGGAGATGGTCTGCATGGTGGTGGTCTTGCCCGCGCCGTTGGCGCCGATGATGGTCACGATCTCGCCCTCGCCGACGGTGAGGTTGATCCCCTTGACCACGTGAATGTTCCGGTAATAATAATGAAAGTCCTTGATCTCCAGCAGCGCCATGTCACTCACCCCCCAAATACGCCTGGATGACGGCCGGGTTCCTTTGGATCTCGGCGGGCGTCCCTTCGGCGAGCTTCTGGCCGTAGTTGAGCACGAACAGCCGGTCCGTCACATCCATGACCAGCTTCATGTCGTGTTCGACGATCAGGATGGTGACGCCTGTCTTCAGGATCTTGCGCAGCAGGGCGTTCAGCGCCTCCTTCTCCCGGGAGTTCATCCCCGCCGCGGGTTCGTCCAGCAGGATGAGCTTGGGGTTGGAGGCGAGGCCGCGCACGATCTCCAGCAGCCGCTGCTGGCCGTAGCTGAGAGAGCCCGCCGCCTGTTCGGCGTTCCCGTCCAGGTTGACAAACGCCAGCCATTCGTGGGCCTTTTCGCGGGCCTCGCGCTCCTCGCGGCGCTCTTTTCCGGTGCGCAAAAGCGATGCGAAGAAGCCGGCCTCAAGCCTCGGGTGCATGCCCACCATGACGTTCTCCACCACGCTCATCTTGCGGAACAGGTTGATGACCTGGTACGTGCGGGCGATGCCCGCGGCATTGATCTGGAAGGGCTTCATGCCCTCGATGTGCTTCCCGTCAAACACAATGGAGCCGCTGTCGGGCTTGTACACGCCGCTGATGAGGTTGAAAAACGTGGTCTTGCCCGCGCCGTTGGGGCCGATCAGGCCGTTGATCTTGTGCGCCTCGATGGCGGTGGAGACGTTATTGATCGCCTTCAGGCCGCCAAAGCTGAGGCAGAGGCTGTCGATCTCAAGCAACATCAATCCTGTCCCCCTTTTGCCGGTTGGTCACCTTTGCGAAGAGGCTTTTCAGGCTTCCGTAGAGGCCGCCCGGCATGGTAACCACTACGATCAGCAGCAATATGCCGTACATCAGCATCTGGTACTGCTCAAACATGCGCAGACCCTCGATCAGCATCAGCACCACCACCACGCCCACGATCGGCCCCGCGATGGAGCCGGTACCGCCAAAGAGCATCATCGTCACAAACATGACCGACTGCTTCTGGGTAAAGGTATCCGGCCCGATGTAGCGCATCAGGTGGGCGTACATGGCCCCCGCAAACCCCGTGTAGAACGCGCTGACCGCGAAGGCCATCACCTTGTACTTGGTGACGTCGATGCCCATGCCGCCCGCGGCGACCGGGTTTTCGCGGATGGCGATCCAGGCTCGGCCCACCTTGGAATTGACCATCAGGTACTTGGCCGCGAGAAACAGCACCACCGCCGCCAGACCAAAGTAATAGAAGCTGGTGTAGTCGCTCAGTTCAAGGCCGAAGATGCTGATGCTCGGGGCGAAGAGCCCCACGGCGTTGCCGGTGACCCCGCCGGGGGAATTCAGCAGCAGCGTGTAGACGATTTCGCCGAAGGCGATGGTCGCCAGCGACAGAAAGTGGAACACCAGCTTCGAGGCCGGATAGGCGATGATGGCTCCGACGATGGTCGCCAGCACCGACGCGATCAGCATCGTGGCAAAGACCGGCAGCCCGAAGTACTTGTTCAGCATCACGGAGCCGTAGGCGCCGATGGCGAAAAACGCCGCGTGCCCCATGGAAATCTGGCCGCAATACCCAAAATCGATGTCGAGGCCCGAGGCGGCGATGGTGTACAGCATCGCGACGCAGGCGACCAAAATGCCGTAGTTGAAGCCGACGGCGGTCATGATCGGCGGCAGCAGGAGAAACAGCGCCGCCAGCGCGACCTTGCCGGGCATGTTCTTCTTCATAATGGAATTCATAGGCATGCTCCTCACTCCGTGATGGCGCGCTCGTTGAACAGGCCCGTCGGCTTGACGAACAGGAAGATCAACAGCACTGCGTAGGAAATCATGTCCTTGTACACCGAGGACAGGTAGCTGGCCGTCAGCGTTTCGATGAGGCCCAGGAGGATGCCGCCCACGATGGCGCCGTACATGTTCCCGTAGCCGCCCATGATGGCGCCCGCAAAGCCCTTGCGGCCGATGGTCGAGCCCAGCATGATGAACACGCCGTAGATCGGCCCCAGAAGGATGCCCGCCAGGGCCGCCATGCCGGCGGCGATGGCCCAGGTGACCCCCGTGCTCAGCGATGTGTTGACGCCGCAGGCCTGCGCGGCCTTGGTGTCCATCGCCGCGGCGCGCATGGCGGTGCCAAAGCGCGTGTGCTTCATAAACAGGTGCAGCCCCACCATGCACAAAAACGAGGACGCAATGCAAAAGACCGATTCAGTCTGTATCTTCACGCCGAAAATCCGCAGGGAGGAGACGCCGAACACCGGCGGGTAGTTGAGCATCTTGGTGCTCCAGATCGCCTGAATGGTGTTCTGCAGAATGTAGGAAACCGCGATGGTGGCCAGCACCACATAGATGGCCAGCACGTTCTTGTTCTGCAATTTCCGGATCACAAAGTGCTCCAGGCCGAGCCCGAACGCGGCGGCGCACGCCATGGTCAGGATCACGGCCACCGGGAAGGGCAGTTTGAGCATTGTGTAAAACGTATAGCCCAGAAACGCGCCGAGCGTCAGAACATCGCCCTGCGCAAAGTTCATCAATCCCGACGCCTTGTAGATGATGCTGTACCCCAGGGCGATCAAGCCGTAGATACAGCCAATGACAAAGCCTGAAACGAGGACCTGCGTGAGCATCAGGCCGTCCCCTCTCTTTCTGTCCAAACGTAAGCCGACCGATCCCCGGTCCGGGGTAGGAATGCGGGGAGGCGGGTGCCTCCCCGCGGGAACCGGTGGAGGAGACCTCAGGCCGCCAGGCCGGAAGCCGTCATGACGGCGCCGTAGCCCTCGCTGCCCTGCCACTTGTCAAAGGTGGTGTACTTCTGGCTGTCAATGACGAAGATGTTGAACTCGTGGAGGCCTTCGCCGTCGCCCTTTGTAAAGTCCTGCAGGCCCGCCAGCGTCGGAATGCCGCTGAGCGTACCCACCGCGTTTTTGACCGCCTCGCCGTCGGTGGAGCCGGCGGCCTCGAGGGCGGCCCTGAGCACCGTCATGCTGTCATAGGCGCGGTACGCGCAGTCGGAAACCGGCAGCGTGCCGAACTCGGCCTGATAGGCTTCCAGGAACGCGCGGACGGCGGGATCGTCGCAGTCTTCCACGTTGGTGTATGTCAGGTAGGGATAGGCAAAGGCAAAGCCGTTGGAGGCGTCGCCCGCCACCTGCAGCGCGTCCACCTGGTAGAGGTCCTTGGTGAAGCACAGGCCCTCAAAGCCGAACTGGCGCAGCTGCTTGGCAATCAGCGGCTGAGTGGGGCCGAAGGTGGAGATGAACATCACCTGCGCGCCGGAGGAGATCATCTTGGCCACCTGGCCGGAGAAATCGGTGTTGCCCTCGGCGTAGCTCTCCGAGGCGGTGATCTCGATGCCCGCCTCCTGGCACAGCGCCGTCATGGTCTTGACGCCCGCCACGGCGGCGTCATCCTGTCCGGCGAAGATCGCGATCTTGGTCACGCCCAGGTCCTGGAGCTTTTTCACCACCAGCGGCAGCGCAAAGTCGTTGTTCTGGCAGGCGCGGAACACGTACTCCCAGCCCTGCTTCATCCATGTCGGGCTGGTGCCGGTGCCGAAGACGGGAACCTTCGCATCGTTGAAGATGGCGCTGGAAGACAGGACGCAGCTGGAGATGCAGGAGCCGATGACGCCCTGAACCTTGTCCACCTGCACCAGCTTTGTGGCCACCTTCACGGCCTCTTCCGGGGAACCCTGATCGTCGTAGGAGACCAGGCGGATCTGCTTGCCCAGAATGCCGCCCGCCTCGTTGATCTGCTTGACGGCCAGCTTAACGGCGTTGAGCGCGCACTCGCCGGGCTGCGCGTTGGTGCCTGTCAGCGGCTGGGGGCAGCCGATGACGTACTCGTCCGCCGCCAGCGCGGCGGGGGCGGCCATCATCGACAGGGCCAGCACCAGGCTGAGAACCAGGGGCAGAAGCTTCTTCATGACCATTTCCTCCTTATAATCGGGTCCGTATCGCAAAGGCTTTCAGCCTTTGTTGCGGTGGAAATGCGGCTTCACCAGAGATTGCCTTCGGCATCGAAGGGCCAGTCCTCCGGCGGGCCGATCACCTCCAGGTTGGGGTCGGCCGAGGCTTCGGCCAGGAGCGCCTCGCTCATCCGGATCTCCCCGATGTGCTTGGTGTCCCGGATGCGGACGACCCGCGGGTGTTCTCGGTCAATGTAGTTGCAGGTGCGCAGCGCAATCTGAATGCAGGCCCTGTCCGAGGCCGCAAACAGCGGGATCTTGGGCGTGCACAAAACCGTGCTCGTGACCACGTTGGGAAACGTGGCGTTTACGTCGATTTTGTCCACCAGCCGCTTGGTGGTCACGTCCGCGAGGCCGATGCCGTTGCAGTTGCCGTGGGTTTCCTCCGTAAGATCGAGCACGGCAATGTGCTGCGCCCGCAGTTTTCCCTTCATATGGGGCACCGCAAAGCGGCCGGTGATGTGCGGGTCCATGCCGTCGCCGCTCATGTCCTTGCCGATGCGGTCCACCACCAGCAGGTCCAGGTCGTGGGTGTGGATCTTCCCCATCCGGCTGCGGGCGTAGTCCAGAAGCCGCGGCTCCTCCCGCCAGATCTCCTCCGCCGTCAGCGCGCGGACGAGGCATGTATCGTCAAACGCGTTCTCCACCAGGCCGACGCCCAGCGCGATCGGCGCGTGGTCAAAGACCACCCGGCCGATCATCGGCAGCAGGCGTCCGAGGTCGGAAAACCCATCCCGGTGCACCTGCTCCGCGCCATGCTGCTTGCCCAGGCCGATCACCGACATCTTCATGAGGCCGCTTTCGTAGGGCCCTTCAAAGGCGGTGTGCGGCTTGACGCGGTTGCACAGAATCACCGCGTCGGCCGCGCAGGCGTACCTGTCCCCGTAGACGCGCATGCCCTCCGGCGTATCCCCCAGATAAACCGTCTCCATGGTGGCGCGGATCGGGCAGCCCATGGTCTCCTCCGTGATGCCGTACCCGGCGAGGATGCCCCGCTGCCCCTCGGCCGTGGCGCCGCCGTGGCTGCCCATGGCCGGAAAGACGAAGGGATGGGCGCCCCGCATTTTGACGAAATCCGCAATGGCGCGGATCACGGCGGCATAATTTGTCACACCGCGGCTGCCGGCGGTGATGGCCACGGACATGCCGGGCCGGATGCGCTGCATCACCGCGTCGCGGCCCAGTTCGGACCGCACGGCGGCCGGAATATCCTGCGGCTGTATGTGCGCGTCATCCAGCCGCTGCCGCGCCGGAAACATGCGCGGCAGCGCGACGTCCGCCGCCAGCCGATCGGTGACTTTGCCGCGAACCTCCGTATCGAGCGCCATGGCTCCACGCCTCCCTCCCGCTACAAGAGCACGCCGTTTTTGAAGATCATGATCTCCCGGCTGTCGTTGCTCTCGTTTTTTGTCCGGTACCGGCCGGACGCCGTTTCAAGGAGCAGGGCCCAGAGCGCGTCCCTGAGCTCGTCCATCGTCTGCCCGCTCAGCAGCGTTCCCGCGTCAAAGTCGATCCACTTCGGCTTCCTGCGCGTCAGCTCGCTGTTGGACGCGATCTTGATGACCGGCGCCACGGTGCCCAGCGGGTTTCCCCTGCCGGTGGTGAACAAAATGATCTGAACCCCTGCGGCCACCAGGTCCGTAATGGATACGCTGTCGTTCCCTGGCCCGGTCAGCAGGTTCAGGCCGGGCGTCGCGCACCGCTCACCGTAATCGAGGGTGCCGGTGACGGTGGCATGCCCTCCCTTCTGGATGCAGCCCAGCGACTTCTCCTCCAGCGTGGTGATGCCCCCCTCCAGGTTGCCGGGCGAGGGGTTTTTGTCGATGGGCTGTCCGTAGCCCATGTAGTATTCCTTGAAGCCGTTCACCAGCCGGACAATCTCTCCGAACACCTTCTCATCCCGGGCGCGCGCCATCAGGTGCTGCTCCGCGCCGAACATCTCCGGCACTTCGGTCAAAACCGCGCCGCCGCCCAGCGCGGTGATCCTGTCGGCAATCCTGCCGCAGAGCGGGTTGGCCGTAATCCCCGAAAACGCGTCCGAGCCGCCGCACTTGAAGCCGATCGTCAGCTTCGACACCGGACAGGGCTCCCGGCGGTCGTCCTCCATCGCGCACAGAATTTCGCCGATCAGCATAAGCCCGCGCTCGATCTCGTCCCCTTCTACTTCCTGGGTGATCATGGTCTTGACCCTGCGGCCGTCCACCGCCCCCAGCACGGGCATGAATTCATCGAGGTTGTTGTTTTCGCAGCCCAAGCTCACGATCAGCACGCCCCCCGCGTTGGGATGGCGGATGATGCCGCGCAGGAGCCGCTGCGTGGTCTGATGGTCGTCGCCCAGTTGGGAGCAGCCCGCGTTGTGGGGCAGCGCGTGGATTCCGTCGCACCGGCCCGCAAACCGCTTCTGCGCCGCTTCCGCGAGGCGCCGCACATCGGAATTGACGCAGGATACGGTGGGAACAATCCACAGTTCATTGCGGATGCCCACGGTCCCATCCTGGCGGAGATAGCCGTCAAACCTGTCCCGGACCCCGGACACATCCTCCTTGCGCGCAGCTTCCGGCCGGTATTCGTACTGCTCAAGCCCATCGAGATTCGATTCCATGTTGTGGGTGTGCACCCATTCCCCGGCCCCGATCTCCCTGGTCGCACGCCCGATCGGCGCGCCGTATTTGACAATCTTTTCTCCGGTTCGGATGGTTTGAAGGGCAAACTTGTGCCCAAAAGGGATATCCTCAACCAGCCGCACGCCTTCGCCCTGCATACGGATGGTCTCGCCGCTTGAGATCGCCTCCACCGCAATCGCCACGTTGTCATGCTCGTCAATTTTCATCGCTATGTGTTTATCCATGTCGTCGTCTGCGCGCCTCCTCACCGATTCTCCCTGAAAAACTTTATATATTTTAGTTTTTGCGTTGTGATATATCAGTGTCCGTAAAAAAAGACCGGCCGCGTTTTTCCTCAGGAATAGTACCTGAAGGCGACTTCCTTGGCGCGGCGCACGTGTTCCCGCGCGGCCCGTTCCACCTTGTCGTGGTCCTGCTCAATCAGCGCGCTGATGATCTCCATATGCTCGCTCATCGCGCACAGGTATTCTTCGTTCTTCCGGTTTGTGCGCATGCGCAGCCGCTGGCTGTGGTCGTAGACATTTTGCAGCATGGCCCGTAAAAACACGTTGCGGCAGGTGGAGAGAATCCTGCTGTGCAGCTCCCGGTCCAACTCGATAAACTGATCGCGGATGTCGGCGGCGTTGGCCTCCTCGGGCGACGTGGGCAGCGCGAGATAGGCATCGCGCATCTTGTAGAGCCATTCCCTGGGCAGGCGCTCGCACGCCTGGGCGGTAATGCGCGGCTCGTTCAGCTCGCGCGCCTCGTACTGCCAGTAGATGATGTCAAGGGTGATCTCCGAAACGATGGTGCCCTTCCTGGCGTATATATACACAAAGCCTTCGCGGCTCAGCTGGACGAGGGCGTCGTGGATGGGCGTCCTGCTGATGCCCAGTTCCTTTTGCAGCTCGTCTTCGGAAATATCGCTCAGGGGCGGAAGCGCCCCCGTCAGAATCTTCTGCTTGATTGCCTCATACGCTTGATCGCGTTTTTCCATAATTCAAGCATCACGCTCCACATAAAACTGATATTTCACTTATGTACATCGGCAGTTTATCACTTCTTCCGCACACTGGCAAGTTAATAGAACGTAAACTCTGCGGCGCGTCTTCGGGGATTTCGCCGGCCTGCGCTGATGCGCCGCGCGCTTTCCGCATCCAAACGGCCGGCGTCCGGCCTTTGCGGGCACCGGAAAAAGTTGGACAATTTCCCCGTCCGCCCCGTCTAATGACCGAAAGGAGGTGCCGGATGGACAACATTGAGCGGGCGCAGTGGCTGGAAGGCGCGATGAACCGCTGGGAGCAAAGCCTTCTCAGAACCTGCTACGCCTATCTGGGCGACGCCGCCCTCGCGGAGGACGCGGTGCAGGAAACCTTTCTGAAGGCCTGGAAAGGGTTCGAGCACTTTCGCGGCGCGTCGCAGGAAAAGACATGGCTGATGCGCATCGCCATCAACACCTGCAAGGATATGCGGCGAAGCGCATGGTTCCGGCGGATCGATCGGTCCGCCGCGCTCGATCAGCTGCCGGAAGGCACGGCCCCTTTCACCCCGAAGGACGACACCCTGACCCGCACTGTCATGGCGCTGAAGCCCCGGATCCGGGCGGTGGTGCTGCTCCACTGGTATCAGCAGCTTTCGGCGGAGGAAACGGCCAAGGCGCTCGGGGTGTCACGATCAACGGTATACAATCGGCTGAACAAGGCGCAGAAGCTTCTGCGAAGGGAATTGGAGGTGTGGCATCGTGAGGATTGACGACTGGGGCATCCGCGGCGCAATGGACCGCCGGCTCTCCGCGCTTGACGCCTCGCCCGTACGCAGGGCGCGGATCCGGCAGAGAATCCATCAAGAGGAGGAAGTTGTTGTGAAAAAGAAGCTTACGGTCGGCATGGCGCTGGCCATCGCGCTCCTGTTGGCGCTGGCGGGCGTGGCGCTGGCGGCGGGCCTCAATCTGTTCGAAGCCTTTGGGCAAAGCGACGCGCGGCTCGCGGAGATTGCGCCCAGGGCGGTCCTGGTGACGGAAGCCCCCGAAACGGTGGAAAGCAGCGAGCTGGGAACCACCGTGGCCGCCATCAACAGCGCGTATTACGACGGCGAGTCGCTGCTGGTCGCCTACTCCATCGAAAACGGCGCCCGCACCGAGCGCTTTACCCCCACCGAGGCGCAGCTTTCGCAGATGACGAAGCTGGACGCGGCCCCCTTCATCGTGGAACAGGGAGATGTCGTAGACCCGATTCTGGACGAATTCAACCAGGCGCAAAAGAGCGGCACCCCCTACGGCATTACGCGCTACTACGTCTACCCCAGCGACCACACCAAGACGGACGAGGGCCTCGATCTGCCGCCGACGCAGGAAATGGAAAAATCCTCGCCGGAGGGCGGGCAGTACATGCTCCGCGAATATGAATCCCCGCTGCCGGAGGGCGCGCGGAACCGGGACAGTCTGAATATCCGGATCCCCCTCTATCAGAGCGCGGTTTCTCTCTACTTCGACGGAAAGGACTGCTACCAGCTCGCCGCCGAGCCGAAGGAAGCGGGCGTCATGACCGCCACCGTCCCGCGCACCGGCGCAAAGGCGCGCCATTATGTGGGCGAAGGTACGTATGGCGGCGAAGCGGTCCGTGTGAAAGCGGATGCGTCCGCCGTCCGCGCCGCCGTCACCGTGTCCGCCGATGCCGATTTGTTCTCCGAACTGCCCGAGGACAGCTGGTATGAACTCGTCGTGCGCGACACCGCGGGGAACCCGCTTCGGATGACCCGCTGCGGAGCCGCCGACGCCCGCACGCTCGAGGCCGCCTTCGAGAGCACCGGCACCCTGCCGGACGGCCTGACGGTATACATTCTGGTCGCGTCGGAGGGCGAATGGGACGAGGCGGCCGCGCTGGCCGCCGCCACGCCGATCCATCTGACGATGGAGAAGTAACGGCCCGCTTTCCGCCATCCCGTCCAGCGCGCCCTTGTCGCCGGCTAAGAAGCCGCGCGCAAGGACAGGGGGAAAAAAGTCACAGAAGGCATCAAAAAGCAGGGCAGACCATCAAAAATCCGGCCACAGCGCCGGATTTTTTTGTTGCCCCGGGGGGTTACGCGGCATTATAACTTATCCCCGCAAGTTTTGATCGCTTTTCTGGGGAGCAGTATAGAGATTATCCGCACACCGCAGCGGCCGCCCGCCGGTGTGCCTGTTGCGAAGCCCGCGCTTTCCAATATGGAGAGCCGAGCTGTTATCCGCACAGGGTGCCGTCGTTTGTGCCCAAGTCGTCAATGGCCAGCGCATCAATACAGCCTGTGGAAAACGCGCGGCCCGATCCGTTTGAGACCATTGCGCAAAAGAGCATTGCCATGGATTGAAAAAATAGCATAAGACAGTAGCTGAGAAAAGAGAGGGCGGCGGAGAGAAGAAGCCGCCCCTTCCTCCCGCAAATCTGCAAACACCCCGCGGCCTCCATCCATGGCCCTCCCTCTGACGTTTTCTTGGGTAGGTACATATATGGCTCAGAAGCGTAGGATTATCAGATATTTTTTCTGTGTAGAAAGAGGGAGCCTCACTCCGAAGCTCCCTCCGCGTCCTTTATATAGGCCGCCCAGATGACAAACCCCTCCCGGTCGGGCACCACCAGCACCCCGTCCCTTCGCCCGCGCTGCCGAACCAGCACGCAGGGCAGCACGCCGCCACTTTGCGCGCGGCAGTGCGGCGCCCACTTCTCAAGAAATTGGCGCTCCACCGTCATGTCCGTGATGAAATTCTCGTAGTCGATCCGCGGGAGCAGGACGCGTCCCACGATGGAAAAGGGCCTTTCTTCGGTCAGCAGATGGAGCCTGTGCAGGTGTTCGATCCGGGAAGGATACTTCACGAAGAAGGCGCGCTTCGTCAATCCGTACCGCTCCACTCCAGCATAAACTTCACTGCGTCGCAGAACCCCGCCCGGTAGTAGTACCGCATCTCCTCGCCCACCTGAAGCATCAGCGCGTTTTCAAGCTGCTGAAAGAGCGGGCGTTGCGTTTTTGTCAGGCGTTTTTCCAAACGCGACAAACACGCACCCACCTGCGTGATGGCCTCGCTGACTTCCTCCGGCGCGTTCGTGCCGTGATCATCCATCCGCTGTGTGATGAAGTCCTCAATGGCTTCTGTCAATTTCGAATTCATAGGCAAACCCACCTTTCTGTCAAGTGGGTTCATTTATGGCTCTGTCCGGCCCAAAAAGCAAGCAGATCCGGCCGATTGTCTCAATTTTATCCTGACGGGAATCGCCGTTTCCGGCCTCGGTTCAGACTGGCGCGTCCTCACGCAGCAAGCGGACATAAATGCCCACAATCTCCGGGTCAAACTGCGTCCCGGCGCACCGCTCAAGTTCTGCAATGGCCTCGTCCTGTGTTCGGGCGGCGCGGTAGTTCCGGCCGGAAAACATCACGTCATAGGCGTCCACCACGGCGATGATCCGGCTGGCGATGGGGATTTCCGCTCCCCGAAGCCCCCGGGGGTATCCGCCGCCGTCCCAGTGCTCATGGTGCGCAAAGATATAGTCCGCCACCTGCGAAAGCTCGGGCACCGTCTTTGCGATCCGGTGTCCAATCGCGGGATGCGTTTGGATCACATTGCGCTCCTCGGGCGTCAATGGCCCAGGCTTGTTTAATATGGCGTCCGGGATACCCACCTTGCCGATGTCGTGCAGCATCGCCAGCAGCAACAGGTCGTTGATCGCCTCGTCGGTCAGCCCCAATTTCTCCGCAATCCAGCGGCAGTGCCTGGCCATGCGGTCGGAATGCTCTTGGGTATCCGCGCTCTTTTCATGCAGCATGGTGAGCAGCAGCCGGATGGTGCTGCTCCGGTGGCTCTGATCCACCAGCAGTTTTTTGCGGAACGTCCACTTTTCCGCCTCGCGGACGAGGTCTTCCGCGCTTCTCGCCTGATGCGTGCTGTTGGCGTAGCCGAACGTCACCATAACGCACGAATCGCCGCACAGGCCGTTCAGCGCCGTTTGGAGGCGATGGATCACCCTGCGCGTTTCCTCATGGGAAGCGTAGGGCAGCACCAGCATGAACTCGTCGTCGTTCCAGCGCGCCACGATGTCATCCGCCCTGCAATTGGCCCGGAGCGCCTTTGCAACGCGGATCAGGATTTCATCGCCCGCTTCGTATCCGGTGGTCTCGTTGATGGCGTTGAGTCCGTTCACATCGCCCAGTACGATGGACAGCGGCAGCACATCCCGGTCGATGTACATTTTGAGTGCTTCCATCGCAAAAAAAACGATCATACAACCCTGTGAGGGAATCCCGGAACACCGCGTCGTAGGGTTCGCTGAAGTCCAGATCCTTCGAAATGATTTCCAGCAAGCCGTGCTCTTCCGCTGTCTTGGGCATGGTGAGCCGGGGCGCTTCCCGTACCCGCTGATCCGGCAGCACCTCTTGGCGAATGTCCGCGTTCCGCTCTTGGATACTGCGCACAATGACCTCACGCGGGATAGAGCGGCGGTAATATTTCCGGAAGAACTGCGGCTGGATGTCTTCGTACATGCTGAGCACCAGCGTATCGCTGATGAAAAAGAACGAGGTCTTATACATATGGTTGAAGGCACTGATATGCGCCTCACCTGCCTTTTCCGCGCTGGCGTAGGCTTCATTGCCCAATTGGACAAGATGCTCTACGGCTTGTCCGTTCAGCGCGCCGAACGCTTCGGTGACCGCTTTCCCGGCAACATCCGCTTGTTCGACCCCCACAATTTCCCGAAACCGGGCGTTGATGCCGACCACACGAAAATTGTCAATGACGCCTCTGTCGTCAAACAGCGCCTCATAACAGGCGCAGGGCAGCGGGAACCGCCGAATCAGATTGCGTACCAATAAGAGGTTTTCTTTCGCGACCCTGCTCGTCTTTTGTATGCTCAAATTCCGCATCTCCTGTCCATCTGACGCCAAACACCGTATTTATCCCTTTTTGCCTCTCTTTTGCTCGTACATCAGCCGGTCCACATCTATTAGCGCGGCGTCCAGGTTGCACACCGCCCCGTAAAGTTCCGAACCGATACTGCAACTCAGGCGGTACGGCTTCCCCGATTCCCGGTTGTAATCCTCCAGCGCCGCGTGGATCTTCCGCTCGATCGCCTTCAGCCCGTCCTCTCCGCCTACAGACGCCAGAATGGAAAACTCGTCGCCGCCCAGCCGGGCAAGGGCATCGCCCTTGCGAAGCTGGGCCTGGACGATGGCCGCAAAGGTTTTGAGCGCGGCGTCGCCCTCGGCGTGCCCGTACCGGTCGTTGATGCTCTTGAAATCGTCGATATCCAGAAACAGAATGCCCATGGGCTCTTCCACGCACTTGCCTGCCAATTGGTTCAGGTGCTGGGCAAGGGACTGTCTGGTCCACGCCCCCGTCAAACTGTCCACCTGGATCATCCGCTCCTGCAGGTACACGTACAGCACGATGAGAGAGCCCGCCGTGGTGCTCCACATCCAAAACGTTCCGTGCAGGAAAACCTGCAGAAGCCCT
The DNA here is from genome assembly GCA_040768845.1 of Christensenellales bacterium. Classification (GTDB taxonomy): domain Bacteria; phylum Bacillota; class Clostridia; order Christensenellales; family Aristaeellaceae; genus JAEZHK01. The sequence goes on from JAXGME010000007.1 coordinate 283,132, forward strand.
CCGATGATCGGGAGCATGCAGATCAGAATCAGCACCATGAACTCTTCCCGCAAAAGCCGTTCCCTGCGCCGGATCAGGAGGTACACGCAGAAGAACAGGTAGCCGTTCGTTGTGAGTACCTCCAACCAAAATAAAGGCCCCCGTCCGTATCCGTTGCCATCAACGACAAAAATGACCCCCCCAAAGGCGGACAGGCAGGAAAGCGCCACAGCCGCCATTGCCGGTATCCCATAGGCGGGGCGAATGACGCCAATCTCCTTGCTGTCATCCCCCGTAAGCACCCGGATAAACAGCATCCAGAAGTATGCGAGCAGCGGCGGCAGCACAAAGAGGAACGCGTATAGCCCCTTCAGCACGCAGTCCGCGCACACATAGGGAAGGCCGCTCACAATGCCCGAGACGGTTTCCAGCGTCAGCGCGACCAGCACCAACGTGCAGGAAATAAAGAACAGTTTATTGAACCGGTCTCGTGCGTCCAAGCGAAGCCGGGCGACGTGCAGGACAATCGCCAGAAAGACGAACGCGATGATGTTTGCAGTCACTTTGTTGAGCAGTTCCAAGGGGGAAATCCTCCTCTTCGCTTTTCGCCGTGGGTCTATTATAAATCATGATCCGGCATGATGCAAAGCGGAAAAATCGGCAAAAGCGACCAAAATTGCTCGTACTCGTTTTAAGTACATTAAGTACATAGTAACACGTTTTGTACTTAAAATCAACTCACAGAGCCACAAAAACACCGAGAAATGGAGCGGTAACCTTGAAAGAGAAACACTTGGGAATCCGAATCGACGCGGAATTGCACCACAAACTCCACTATGTGTCGAAATTTGACGGGCGTTCCGCCAACGGACAAATCCTGTATCTGCTGCGGCAGTACATCGCCGAGTTTGAGAGAAAGTATGGCGAAATCCGCATGGACGAAAGCGCGGAGGGCAGCGAGGGGAACCGTCGGTAGTGTCGGATCCGTTGTCTTTTCCCCAGGAAGCAATAGCTGCGTACACCACGGTATTTCTGTACAGCTAGCGCTCTTGTCTAACATCAGTCCACCATAGGCAACACCGCACAAAAGCGGAGCGGTGTTCAGGGCGTCAAAATATGGTATAATGGGCGCATGAACAAGCAGATAACGCTATCGGCGATTACCGACGAACTTGGTCAAGCGAAGACGCGGAAGAAGGAATTTCTTCAGCAGATCGAGCGGATCATCCCGTGGGGCGAATGGATGGAGATCATGGGTCTATGTTAGAATAACGGACAAAATGATTTTGTCAAAAAAACGAGACACCCAAAACCAACATCGGCAGGCCTTCGGTCATCGCATGACCCCGTCGGCGAATGCGGGTCAGCGGAGTGGTAGCGGGGTGTCAAGGCCTTACGGTACCCTTGACGCACCGGCGGCTTTCCGCGATCTTCCGCCGACGACGGGGGCTTGCGATGGCCCCAGAGGTCGGCCGCGCGGCCGTGGAGCGCCCTTCTCCTTCTGCCCGGCGGCCTATGCGGCTCGGGTCTGAGCGCAATTGGCGCGTCGCTTTTCAAGCGGCGGTAAATCGCCCTCATTTCCCGAATGTGGGCGCAGCTTGTTGTACTCGCATTCGATCCACCGGAAGATCAGCCGTCCGGGAAGTCAACCCTTTTCCGGACAAAAAACTAAGCAGTGATCATGCAGCCAGCTGCATGCGTGGGATTAACGCATCCATGGGGGAAAGATAACCAAGGGATTTCTGAATCCTCTTTCGATTGTAGAATCGCTCGATGAAATCGAACACTGCTTGGCGCGCCTGCTCCCGGGTATGGAAATGCGCGTGATGGATCGGTCACGTCAAGAATTTTGC
>JAXGME010000008.1:0-255972 GCA_040768845.1 Christensenellales bacterium
ACACAAGCATGCAGATAGACCTTGCCAACCCCTTTGAGACTACCTACGAACATCGTGTCCTGGCACAGGAGTTCGCCCGGGCGAGATGACTCTACATGCCGCTCCTTGAAACAGGGGTTGTACTTCTCAATCTTGGACACCTGCTCAGCCGTCAGTTCAATACCCGTTTCCAGATGGCGTTCCTCAACCTTGAGCCAACGATCGTAAACGCTGGCCGTGTCATTTCGGATCAGGATTTTCTGAACCGTGGGAGAACTCACCGAGACACCCTGTAGCTTCAGGAAGTCAGACAGCTTCACACAGCCCCAGGACGGGTGAGCCAGGCTGCATTTCACAATGGCCGCCTCGGTTTCCGGCGTTGTCTGATTCGGCTGCGATTTTGGGATGGGCGGCATATCCTTCAGCCCATCCAGACCGTGCGTCTGGAACCGCCGCTTCCACTCGTAGAAGCTTGTCCGGTCCATGCCGCCCCGGCGGCATGCCTCCGAGATGTTCCCCAGCGTCTCGGCCATCTCCAGAACGCTCAACCGCTGTCGGGCCACCTTTACTGTAGCGTCCTTTTCCACGATTTTTCCTGCCATAGCGATCTCCTCCAATCATCAGTTTATCATATCCTCCTGATGTTAGACAAGACTGCTAGTCGTACAGATTTGGACTTAGTCACCTTGCGGAGCTGCCGGTTGAAGCCTTCAATGGCGTTGGTGGTGTAGATCAGCCGACGCACCTCCTGCGGATACTTGAAGTAGGTGCTCAGATTGGCCCAATTCTCCCGCCAGGAGCGTGAAATCCGGGGGTATTTCTTGTCCCAGCGCGCCGCGAAAGCATCCAGAGCATCCAAGGCGGACGCCTCATCCACGGCGGCGTAGACGGCCTTCAGATCGGCCATGAGCGCCTTCAAGTCCTTGTAAGAAACATATTTGCTTGAATTGCGTAGTTGGTGGATGATGCAGTTCTGGATCTCCGTTTTCGGATACACCGCCTCAATCGCCGCAGAAAACCCGGTCAGGTTGTCCGTACAGGCGATGAAAATGTCCTCCACGCCCCGGTTTTTCAGGCTATTAAGCACCGTCCCCCAGAACTTCGCGCTCTCATTTTCGCCGACCCACATGCCCAGAACGTCTTTCCTGCCGTCCAGATCTATGCCAATGGCGATATAGACGGCTTTTTTCACGATCTGTCCTTCGCTTCGCACGTGGTAGTGGATGGCATCCAGAAACACCACCGCATAGATGCTCGAAAGCGGCCGCTGCTGCCACTCCTTAGCGATGGGCAGGATTTTGTCGGTGATGCGGCTGACGGTCGTGTCAGAGATCTCCACACCGTAGATATCCCGAATGTGCGCCTCAATGTCTCCCGTGCTCATCCCCTCGGCATACATGGACAGGATCTTTTCCTCGATGTCCTGGCTGATGCTGGTCTGGTTCTTCTTCAGCACCTGCTGCTCAAATTCACCCTTGCGGTCTCGGGGTACGGCCACCGCCACATCCTCGAAGCTGGTGCGCAGCGTCTTGCTGCTGTGCCCATTGCGGCTGTTGTCGGTATCTTTGTTGCGGTAGTCGTATTTACTGTACCCTAGTTCTTCATCCAACTCCGCATCCAGACCGTTCTCCAGAAATTCCGCAATGGTTTCCTTGAGCAGATCCTGAATGTCCTCCATGCTGCTAATATTGCCCGCTTGCAAAAGCTCACGGATCTTTGCCCGACGCTCCTGTTCTTCCGGACTTCGATTCTTCCTTCCCATTTGTAAACCCTCCATCTTTGTGCTTCTATTCTACACCGCAATGGACGTTTACACAAAATTTGGGATGGTCTCCCGCTCATGGCCTTTTGGTTCAGGTAGCCGTCGCTGTACAGCAGGATGATCACGAAGGATATCACGAGGATGACCGAGAACGTGGCGATCAGCTTGAACAGGAACAGTTTCCGAACCGCGCGCCACATTCTCAATCCCCCCTTTTTGTTCCCTTGTCTTTTATTGCAGCACAGCAATATGGCCCGTTCAACCGGCGCAGGCGCGTGCATATGTCCCTCGGAACGGAAAGTGCAATATCCGCACAAAGCTATAAAAATTACCGTTGATCCGAGTTTTTTTAGCCTTTATACTAAAAACAGACATGGGTTGATGTGCGGTATGGATGGTACGGGCGGGTTTCGCAAATCGGCAAGGCGCCGGTTTGGAAAAGATTACCGGCTGTTTTGGATGGCGTTGCCTTTTGCGCTGTTCATCGTGGCCTTCTATATATGCGCAGCTCTTTGGTTGGGTCTATGCGTTTACAGACTACAAGCCGGCCAAGGGCATGCTGGACCAGACCTACGTCGGTTTCAGCGCAAAAAACCGTGCACAGGAGACGCCCCCATGTACCGCAAACGCAACCGGGAACAGGTCAGCCCGGACGATTTCATCCCTCCGTTTGGCAGCAAGCTGCTGGCGGACAACCGTTGGGTCAAACTGGCGCGGGTGATCCCGTGGGATCGGATCGAGGACCGATATGCCAGGCGGTTTGGGAAGTGCGGAAACGTGGCGATCCCGTTGCGCGTGGCGTTGGGTGCGCTGATCATCAAGGAGAAATGCGGCTTCACCGACGAGGAAACCGTCCAGAACATCAGCGAAAACAACGACATGCAATCCTTCGTCGGATACACGGAGTTCCGGTCCGGGCAGCCCTTCGCGCCCTCGCTGATGGTGGAGTTTCGCAGGCGCATCGACATGGCGGAGATCCAGAAGATCATCGATGAGATGGACGAAGAGAACCGGAAGAACGACCCGCCGCCCGAAGACGGCGGCAACCGCGGGACCCTGATGATCGACGCGACCTGCGCGCCGGCGGACATCCGATATCCCACGGATCTCGGGCTGCTTGGCGAAGGGCGGGAGAAACTGGAGGCCATCGTCGACGCCCTGTGGGGCGCGTTGGAAGACAAGCGGGGCGTCAAGCCGCGAGCCTGCCGCCAGAAAGCCCGACAAACCTTTCTGTGCGTGGAAAAGCAACGAAAGCACCGTACCAAAACCTTGCGTAAAGCCATCGGGCGACAGCTGCGCTTCCTTCGCCGCGATCTGGGCATCATCGCCCATCTTCACGACCAGGGCGCTTCCCTGGAGTGCCTGACCGGCAAGCAAATGCATGATCTGCTCGTCATCTCGGAAGTGTACCGCCAGCAGCAGGAGATGTACATCAACCGGACGCACAGGACGGAGGCGCGCATCGTCAGCATCGCACAGCCGCACATCCGGCCGATCGTGCGGGGGAAGGCCTCCGCCGAGGTGGAGTTCGGCGCGAAGATCGCGGTCAGCCGGGTGAACGATTGCTTTCGGATCGAGACGCTGGATTGGAACAACTTCAACGAGGGGACGGAGCTGATCACGGCGATTGAGCGGTACCGGGCGCGGTACGGGGTCTATCCCCAAGCCGTGCTGGCGGACGAGCTGTATCGCAACCGCGTAAACCTTGCCTTCTGCAAAGCACATGGCATTCGGCTCTCCGGACCGCCTCTGGGCCGGCCGGGGCCGGCGGCCAAAGAAGATCGGCAGGTCGCCCGGTCGGACAGCGCCGAGCGCAACGGAATCGAGAGCCCGTTCGGCATTGGGAAACGGCGCTACGGTCTTAGCAGAATCATGGCCAAACTGCGCGAAACGGCGGAGTCTGTGATTGCCATGCAGTTTCTGCTCCTGAACCTGGATTGCAGGGTACGCACGCTTGTTTTACGCCTTTTGCGCCGGATGCAAAACGCTTGGGATACGCTCTCCCGGCGGTGGAAATTGGATGGCATGGAGAGAGTTTGTCATTGTTGAGGAAGCCCTAATTAATAGTATTATACCAGAAATCTCACGCAAATCAACCAAACGGCAGTACTTATGGTAAATAACAATACCAAAACCGAATCTACTTCCCGCCGGATCGCGCAGAAACGATATGAATACAGGTCGGGCACGTGCCCCGGCGCATGCCCATCATCATACAAGCGTCCTTGCAGAATCCCATCGCGCGTTCTCCCTTGCCTTTGATGGGACTCAGAATACACGAGATTGCCTATCATTTAAATAGGAAAACAATGTTTATCTGCGAGAATTGACAAAAGAAGCGAACGCCTCCCGGACTCGTCCGCCCTCTTATATAGACTATCCCCCATGCATTGCCCATCGCGTCGGAGCGCAATACCGGTCCGCTTCATCCGCGGGATGTCATTCCTCCGTCTGATCCGGCCAGATTCCCCGGATCGCGCCCGGCAATTCCTCGTCATACCGCAGCCGGAGCACGCCTTTGAGCCAGGCGCAGTGGCGGACCATTTTCTTGCGCATGCCGTCCGCCTCGAGAACCGCCAGGTAGCGCCGCTGCGCGTCCTCGTTCGCGGGATTGAGCAGGGCCAGGTGCGACAGGGACTTCCTACGCGCGGGCCGATTCTCGGGAAGCGCGTATTCCGAAATCACTTTCTCGAGCGCGGCGGACAGTCCCTGGCGCAGCGCTTCTTCTTTGGCGATGCTCCACAGGTATCCGTTCTGGGGGAGAAGTCCCTTTGCCAGATCCGCGCAGGCCTCCATCACGGGCGGATGGGTTTCCCGCCTGCGCGCGTCGAAAGCGGCGAGAGCTGCCTGCGCAGCGATGTAGTCGCACTGGACGCCGCTGAGGAACAGCCCATACCGGGCCCCCGCGTAGTTCAGGCTCGCCCGCTCCCCGCAGGGGGACAGTATGCTGCGGATTCTGCACACCGAGGTCTGCAATATGGGCAGGGCCCTGGCGCGCTCATATTCCGGCCACAGGTTTTCGAGCAGGTAGTCCTTGTGCAGGTAGGCGTGCTCGTCCTCGTGCATCATGATGTACACGCGCGGTTCATCCCCGCACGTGTGGGGCAGGCTGGTGCGCTGGGAACAGGCGATGGATAAGACCCGGTTCATCCCCACGCGTGTGGGGCAGGCTTTTGAGTTTGCACCGATGGGTGCATTTATGGGCGGTTCATCCCCACGCGTGTGGGGCAGGCCCATGCTCCGCCTGAATGGCGCGAAGCGCATCCGGTTCATCCCCACGCGTGTGGGGCAGGCCCATGCTCCGCCTGAATGGCGCGAAGCGCATCCGGTTCATCCCCACGCGTGTGGGGCAGGCGGTGGATCGGTCGGGTCAAATGTCACAATCACCGGTTCATCCCCACGCGTGTGGGGCAGGCGGTATACTGCCGGACGGAGGTGATACCGTGGACGGTTCATCCCCACGCGTGTGGGGCAGGCGCGCCCGTTTTTGCCCAAAAATTATTCGTCAACGGTTCATCCCCACGCGTGTGGGGCAGGCACCATACCGACGGTAATCTACTGGGGCGCATTCGGTTCATCCCCACGCGTGTGGGGCAGGCGCGGCGGAGGCCATGAGACACGCAGGCGTAGAAGGTTCATCCCCACGCGTGTGGGGCAGGCCGCCTAGCCCTGTGTGGTGCTTACTCCCACCCCGGTTCATCCCCACGCGTGTGGGGCAGGCCGCTGAATGCGCGGTTGCGTCATGGGCTTATCCGGTTCATCCCCACGCGTGTGGGGCAGGCGGCTATCGTGTGCGTCAGGCCCATCTCAATGGCGGTTCATCCCCACGCGTGTGGGGCAGGCGGGTTGGTGAGTGCGGTGACGGCAAGATAAACCGGTTCATCCCCACGCGTGTGGGGCAGGCTTCTTGTACAGATCAGCGGGGTTCATGGCGAGCGGTTCATCCCCACGCGTGTGGGGCAGGCGTCGCCCTCGTAATACTGTTGATCGCGACCGCCGGTTCATCCCCACGCGTGTGGGGCAGGCTGTCGCGCAAGCTCTTTCTCATAGAAATTCTCCGGTTCATCCCCACGCGTGTGGGGCGGGCCGTTCGCTCGCCCAGCGCATAGACCCTCCCGGCGGTTCATCCCCACGCGTGTGGGGCAGGCGAGTGCTTGTACCATGACTGGGTGCTTACCTCCGGTTCATCCCCACGCGTGTGGGGCAGGCAGCCGTGGCGATTTTTCCGCATCCTCGGCGGACGGTTCATCCCCACGCGTGTGGGGCAACGGGCTTATGGGATAGATCAAATTCTTCCCCGTCCGCGGTTCATCCCCACGCGTGTGGGGCAGGCTGTTGACCTCAACCGCCTGACCGGCGTCAAACCGGTTCATCCCCACGCGTGTGGGGCAGGCTCTGTCAGGGGGATGTGAAGGGGCGTAGCGCGCGGTTCATCCCCACGCGTGTGGGGCGGGCGGAAAGTTCCGTCAGAAGTCTTGTAATACCCGCGGTTCATCCCCACGCGTGTGGGGCAGGCAAGCTTCTTACCCAGCCCGCCAAAAGATGTGCCGGTTCATCCCCACGCGTGTGGGGCAGGCCGTGACAACTCCGTCGCTGTGGGACAGTGTTACGGTTCATCCCCACGCGTGTGGGGCAGGCGATCAGGTCGCCGTTGAGATCAACAATATCATCGGTTCATCCCCACGCGTGTGGGGCAGGCAACATTTCGGCGGTTTTCATGGTGTGATCCTCCGGTTCATCCCCACGCGTGTGGGGCAGGCGCGGCCCTGGTAGCAGCCCCGTAGGGGTTGCCCGGTTCATCCCCACGCGTGTGGGGCAGGCAAGATTTGTCCGACCGTGAAGCCTCTCAAAAAACGGTTCATCCCCACGCGTGTGGGGCAGGCGGGTGTTTGCGTGCCACGTCAAAGATAGAATTCGGTTCATCCCCACGCGTGTGGGGCAGGCGTACACGCGGTGATCCGGAGGTACTTCCTGCCGGGTTCATCCCCACGCGTGTGGGGCAGGCATTCCGCAGGGGAGCCGCGGCCAGACATTCAGCGGTTCATCCCCACGCGTGTGGGGCAGGCGTAGACAGATCAAAAATGTTCTTTCCTGTCCGCGGTTCATCCCCACGCGTGTGGGGCAGGCCTTTCAAACGCCGTCGCCGCGCCGAACGCTTCCGGTTCATCCCCACGCGTGTGGGGCGGGCGATGCAAAGAAGGCGAGCGAAGGTGTAAACAACGGTTCATCCCCACGCGTGTGGGGCAGGCGGAAAACCCGAACTGCGGCTCAACGGACAGGGCCGGTTCCTCCCCACGCGTGTGGGGCAGGCGGAAAACCCGAACTGCGGCTCAACGGACAGGGCCGGTTCATCCCCACGCGTGTGGGGCAGGCTCTTCCCTGATATGGCAAGATACGAATCTTGCCGGTTCATCCCCACGCGTGTGGGGCAGGCATCGACGTTCCCGGAGATTCCGGAAACTTTCCCGGTTCATCCCCACGCGTGTGGGGCAGGCGCCGGGCATGTGCTGCGCTCCGTGCATCTGCGCGGTTCATCCCCACGCGTGTGGGGCAGGCACTTCCCTAACAAAACGGCAACGATTCTAGCAGGAACCAGTCGGCCCCTCTTTCTCCGCCACGGTTCGAATGAAATACAACCCTTCCAAATCCACAACACTCCTGCGAGGTTCGCGGCACATCTCAATCGCAAAACCCTGTTCCGTCTGCGCTGAATAGATCATGAGTGCGGCGCCCGCATCAGAAGCTCCCGTTACTTTTCCCCACAATTTATCGCGCACAACCGCGGATGCATTCCCGACAAAGGTTCCGGCCTTCACTTCCAGCATCCATTTGGTCAATTCACCGCGAAGTCCAGGAGGCGCATTCTCCAACACAATGACAATCATGTCTGATCTGCGTAGTTGATTCCGCCGTCCACGCTTCCGGCCGTATCCCAAAGATCCCCAGGCAATTCCATGTTCGCGTCCCGATCCCCTTCTTCACAATCAAAGAGGCGTGAAAGATCAACCGCAATCCGCTTCAGAATCCGCCGCTCCCGAAAAATCCTGCGGCATATTTTGCGCACATGTCTGTCCAGCGGATCTGTCCGCGGCGTGGACACCGCTTCAAACGCAGCAGGAATTGTTGTCTCCAGCTTATACAAATCCGCAACATCATAGGTGAAGGACATCATTTTCCCCGTATGAATAAATCCAAGCCCAGGCGAATACCCCAGCGAGACAATTGCGGCGTTGCAAAGCCCGTACAGGCAAACGTTGGCGGCGGACAGGGCCCGGTTCAGATCGTCCGCCGCATCCCAGTCCTCCAGCTTGTACACGCGGCCGTTCCACTTCACATGGTACCTTTTCGCAAACAATCGGTACGCCTCGCGCATGCGTACACCTTCGATCCCCCGCATTTGCTGAAGCGTCATTCCGTCGGCGCTCATTCCGCTGAACCGGAGGGCGTACATCCCGCGCACAACCCGCATGTGCTTTTCCGGATCCGCCATGTACTCCGCCTGCCGCATAAGATTCCCCGCAGAGCGCGTCTCTCCCATTCCATATGCGTAAAAGCGCATGGCACCTTCTCCGCACCAGATGGCCATACATCCGCTTTCCGCAATCACCCGAATGGCAGGTTGGGTAACGGAGACGCCAGGTCCCAGAAGAAGCACCGTCAGAGACGAGATGGGAACCGGAATGCGCTCCAAATCCCTTAAAATCACAATCGCGTTCTCGTCCCGTTCGAGAATCGCCTTTTCGATGTAAAGATAGCTCAGGCTGTCCCGAAGCCGCGGCAACTCATTGAGATCCCGCATGGCGCCTCCTTCCTCCCTGCTTGCGTGGGGACATCGTCTTATTTGCTTCCGCTGCCACCATGCGGCGCCTTCCTCCCCACTTGTGTGGGGAATATTCTATCAAATAATCTAATCCGGTTCATCCCCGCCCGCGCGGGGTCATGGTCGTGCAAGCATCATAAGCCCAAGTCCATAGGCCTTTCCGGCGCCGATTCCCCGGGTATACCCTTTCCAGAACAAGGAGGCATCCCGGATGGCCAAAACCCCCGTAAACTCCACGGCGCGGTAAACAACGCCGGCAGTTCCCTTCTTTCCGAACACATCCACGGGTAGCGCCGCCTCCCAAGCGCCGAGCAGCGTAAAACCGTACTTCTCACCCTGCCTGGCGAGCCAATCATCGCGCTCCTCTCGTGTGCGCAAAAACACGCGTCGGCTGTTTTTTCCGCCGTTGGCAATCTTTTTTGTAGGGGCGGCCAGCAGGGAAAACCCCAGCGTCCGCCCTTCGACAAAAACCTCCCGCAGCGCGGATATGTCCCGAACATCCTCCGCGGCATAGCCGCTCCGGGCAAGCTTTTCCCAATCCGGCCGATTCCGGCTCATGACGAGAAGATACCGGCCGTACTTTTCCTGAATAAGGCGGTAGAGGACGCTTTCCTCCATGCGCGGCATGGCGCTTCCCTCCGCAATCTCAAACGCCCGCATCAGGTTGCGGTGCATATCGTTGCAATTGAAAATTGCCTGCCGCGCGCTGGGATTTCCGATGTCAAGCCGTACCTTGCTCAGGAACATGGGCACACCTCCCCCGTTCGGATGCCGATTAATCTGACACGCCGGGCGCGGTACAGATCGCGGGATCCATCGATCACTTCATCCGCCCGAATCCGCTCGCTCCAGGAAGGCGCTTCGCCTTCCCCGCACTCAATCTCCGCCTGCAGCACATCCAAAGCGCCGGCATCTTTACGATCCACGGGGTATTTCCGAACGGCCGTTTCCAGATCCGGATATTCGACCACGCGGGGCGTCAGCGGAACGGCGGGCGGGCAGTTCTTCCTGCCCAAAAACGGAATCCACCTGGGATGCAGCATTGCCCGGACGCACACATCCAGCGTTTCCCATTCCCCCGCCATAAACACCTGAAAGGCCGCGTCCTGCAAATACTGCCGAGGCGTCAGAATCGTGTCTCCCGGGCGCTTTTTCCCTTGGGCGTTCAGAAGCACGCCGCCGGTTCCCTGAACGGTATGGTAATCCGTCAGGACGCGCCCCGGGCGGTCGCCGCGCACCGCAACGCGGAGAGAACGGCTCAATGCCCCCAGACGTTCATCGCCCCTTGGATAACCCATGCAGCACCCCAAAAGCCCAACCACTCCGGACTTAGTGGGCATGAGGGCTGTATCCCGGTGATCCCAGTGGGAATGCTCGCCCCAGCTTTGCAGCGGCCCTTCCAGCCGAAACACAAGCAGCTTCATCGCGCTCCCCCTTATCACTCTACCCAGGACGCGCACGCTTCCGCGAGCGCATCAAAGCGGTCAAACTTCCGCCCCTTGGACAGGACGCTGTCCGGAAAGCGCGGCGCGAAGTAGACGCGATCCCGAATGGGCAGCGCATACGCGGCGTCCATCAGTTCCACTTCCCGGAGCAGCTTCTCTACGCTGTCCCGCACGATATGCGGCTGGCTTTTCCACGTTTCCACCGGCTCGGCAAAGGCGTTTACATAGCTCAGGGGAACCTTGTCCGCCTTGCATTCCAGCATGATGAGGTCGGGAAACACATGCCCGGCGAACGTGTTCTGCTTCCCGGATGGATTGAAAAACGCCATCGTGCGGATCAGCGCCGGCAGTATGTCCCGCACCAGCGCATCCCGGTTTTCCGCCTTCGCCAGGTTTTCCCGCAGCACGTCCAGATCCAGCGCGGCGTAGGAATAGTAGCAGCAGCTGTTGAAATCTATGTCGCCGACCATGCCCGCGCCGCTTTCATCCCGCTCGTTGAGAAGATCATCCACGGCGGTGAAATAGTCGCTCTCCCGGTTGACGGGATGGGTGGAAATGGCGTGCGCCACCTGAAGGGATGCGTCCACATCCGCCAGATATTCGCTGGTGACCATCCGCCCAAATAGCGCAATATCCAGGGAGACGGGCCGCTTTGCCACGGCTTCTTTCAGGCCGGGCATCTCCTTCAGGCTCTTTTTCTCAAGCTTTGCGGCGGTCATCCCCTCCGCCGAAAGCGCCTTGAGCGCTTCCGCGATGGCGTCCAGCTCCTCCGGCGAGTAGATCACAATCTGAGATGTAAACAGCCCCTCCTTATTGAGCTTTTCATCCCTATTCGCAAACCCGGTCAGCTTCCGGGCAAACGCCCCGGCCAAATCCGCATCCACGCCGGCGCCTTCCAGCCGCTTGGCGATCATTTCCGGCATCCAGCGGGTGCGGTATCCGTAGCTGCCCAGCGCCCGAAATGCTTCGGATGTGCGCCATGCGCGCTTCAAGCACTGGCTGGAGATCCGCCCCCTCTGCACGCCGCCGAAAAAGCAGTTCTTCGGCGCGCCCGTGTCATCCCGGTTGAGGTTCACCGGCGGATAGTTCTTCAGCATGTGAAACTCGATCATCATTTGGATTCGCCCTCCTTTTTCTCATCCGCGACGCCCGCAAAAATCGTACCAATCCACTTGCGCTGCACCCAGCGCTTCTCGCTGTTCCAGCCCTTCATCTCCCGGGCGAGCATCTGAAAATCCGGCATCCACTCGGGTTGGACGTTTCGGACGATGCGCGCGATGTTGCAGATCTTCCCCAGAAGGAATCCGTCGTCCGTCCACGCCGTGTCCAGCGCCCCCCGCGTCCGCTTCAGAAGGCCCTCGTTTTCCGCGTCCTTTTCCCGCACCCCGATCATATCCCGCAGAATCTCTTCCATGGGCCGGATCTTTGGCTCGTCCGATTTGCGCCAGAGCATCTGCATGCACAGTGCCGCAAACGCATACTCTTCTCCCCTGCCGCTGCCGCGACGCGCTTTGTAAAAGGCCATCCAAGCGCCCATGTCCGCCCGGTTCATCATGACTCCGGCGCACCGCCGAAGCGCCGCGCGCTCGCCGGTGTTTAAAACCGAATCATCCCAAGTACTCTCACTCAAACCTCCTCACGCCCCTTTCTTTGCTTATAGAACCATCCCAACACAATCCGCTCGATTTGTGCCTGCCGGATCAATCCCTCCGCGTCTGTCCCGCCCCGCCTGACCACCGCGTCCAGCGCCGCCCGCAGGTTCCCGGCTACCGCCTCGTCCACGCGGGCGCGAAGCGCGGCCAATCGTTCCGACACGGCGCCTTCCCGCTCGATCTCCGTCATTTCGGAGAGATACGCGCCGAACAGAAAGTCGTGTGCCCCTTTCAGGAATGTCTCCTGCGCCTGCCGCGCGATGTCCTTCGGCATCCGCGCGGCCACCGCCCTGGTCAGTACGCGCTGGGCATCCTCCAGAAAAGCCAGATCCCGTACAAAGCGCACCGCGCAGCCCTCGTTTCTGAGAAGCCCTGCGGGCATGGACAGCTGCTCCCGCACGGCGCCGAGGATGGAGGCCTGACTTGTGATCAGCCCGGTGAGGGATACATTCAGCCGCTCCCGCTCCGACCGATCCGCAATCTCCATATATTCCGTTATGACAGGGGGCCGGCATTCCGCATCCCGGCTGACCAACGTGCCGGCATCCCGCCATAGGGCGCGCCCCAATTCCGGCTTCAAATTGGCAAAGCTCCCATCTTTTTTCTGAAACCGGGGAACGTGGGGATCCCTCCAAAGCCCGTTGCCCAGAAAATTGTGCCCCTGCTGAAAACATACGCGCTCCACAAGCTCCGTCTCCGGGTTTTGCTTCAACGTGAGCCGCCGGGGGCGCCATGTAAAAGCCTGAAGAAGCGAAACATTGTGGAACAGCTTCTTGGGCGTAACCGTCTCGTCCGTGCGCCATGGCACCTCGCCCCGGCCGTAGGAAATGCCCTGCGCCTCGCACTCCTCCACGGACAGGCTATTTTTGACGATGGTCTCGAACAGGTTTTCTCCCTCCAGAAGCGCATAGGCAGGTGGCGTATTGTTAATTCCACTCGGAAAAGCCTGCGCCCCCGCCGTGGAAAAAAGGTATGTCACAAGCATGCCCTGCAGGGCCATGGACGGGGTCAGCGCGTGTTCATCTTCCATTAAGTGAATGAAAAATATGGAATTATTGCCTGATGCGAACTCGGGAATGAGCACACTGACGGGTTTCTCCGCCCTGGCGTCCAGCTTCGGATCATAGGCGCATTGCAGAAAGGGGCGCACCGGGTCGAACAGCTCGAAGCGGGGGCCATCCTTTTCACATAGGGCAGCATACGTTTCCAGTACACGCGGGTCAAACCGCCCGGCATCCAAAAGATCGGCGCGGTCATACCGCGTCCCCGGCGCGTAAGCGTCCATGAATACGACCATGATCAGTCTAAGGAGCGCAAGCCGCGATTGATCGCTGTATGCGGCAATGTCGCGCATCTCGTGTGCCCGGGAAAAAATTTCCGCAACGGAGCACATCCGCCGTCCCCCCTCCGGAAACACAACGGGAATCAGTCCATCCCACATCACTGAGTACATGACGCACCAACCTCCATCCAAATCCCCAATTCGTCATCCACATGAAGGGTCATTTGCCCGATGCGGGCGATTCCGTCCGTGACGCGGACCGGAAGACATCCGTTTAATCTGCTTAAGTTCATGTTTTTATTATCAAATAATTTAATCCTTTTGCTTACCTCTTCACGTGTGATTTTACCGCATCTTTCAATAATATGCAACTGAATAGAACAAATATTTTCATAAATTTTACGCACGCACTCCGCCGATACGCTTTCCATCTGCACCGCCTCAAAAAGTGCGTCATCCAGAAACGCCACGCGCACGCTGTCGGATTGCCAGCGCGTTTTCGCGCCCCTGACAATCCGAAATTCCGCATCCTCATCCGGACGGGAAAACTTTCCGGCTGCGGCGGCGGACGCGGCGGCAAAGAACCGATCGGCGCGCGGCGGCGGGAACAAAACCGCGTCCGCGGCAATTTCCTGCACGTCCTTTTCCGTCATCCACTTGACATAGGCCTCAACCCGGTCATCGGACAATCCGTCGTACACCCAATCGATCCGCGGGCGCACGTCCTCCGGAACCCAAAACTTGGCCATTTCCGGCAGCAGTTGCTCCGTGCGGGAGAGGATATACGGATCATATACATAGCCCGTCTTGCCATATCGCTTTTCCAAGGGTGTGTCGGAATCCCCCGGCGTGAGCACCTCAATGAGGGGCCCTGTGAATCCGGATGGCCTCGTCCGCCATCGGTGCCGGTGCACACGGCCCGCCCTCTGGATCAGAAGATCCACCGGCGCAAGCTCCGTCATCATGCCGTCAAAGTCCACATCCAGGCTCTGTTCCACCACCTGTGTGCATACAAGAATCGCCCGTTCCGGACGCTCCCCCGCGTTTTTCCCGAATCTTCTAACGCACGTTTTCTCAATCTGCCGCCGCCGCCCGCTCAAAAAGCGGGCGTGAAAGAGCATGACATCCTGAAACCCTTCCGCCTTGATCGCGCGGTACACGGCCTGCGCCTTATCGACGGTATTGAGAAGCACGCACAGACACCCGCCGTTTTCCACCCGGCGCACGGCGTGCCGGGCGATTGCCCGCGCGTCCTCCATGGCCGGAAGTACGCCAAACAAAAAGCGCGTTTTCATGTACACGCCGTTGACGGGCGTCTGCACTATCTGTCCATCCGGATCGACCTGGGTAACGAGGGGGTACGCGTTGGACAACACCGTTTCGGCGCCCGCGCCAAAGCAGGCAAGGTAACGCTCCTTCTGTGATTTCTGAAGGGTCGCGGAAAGAAGTATGACGGGGATTTTCAGCGCGCGGCACCAGAAAAGCAGCCGCTCGATGATCTCGCTCATATAGGCGTCGTAGGCGTGAATCTCGTCTATAATGAGCACCTTGCCCATCAGCCCGGTCAACCGCAGAAGCCCGTATTTTTGAAAAACTACCGCGGCCATGGCCTGATCGACGGTGCCCACCGCATTTTCCGAAAGCAGCCCCTTGCGCAGGGGCGCGAGCCATTGTGCCGCATAGTGCGCGTCGCCGTCGTCGGAACGGTCGAGGTGGAAATCATTTTCCTTTGGCGCCTGCGCGTCATACATCCATGCAAGGCTGTGCAAAAGCCGCACATGGTGCGCCCCCGGAATGCCGCCCAGCATCCCGCGGACGCGTTCATACATCTGATTGCCGGTCGCGGCGGTGGGTAGTGCCATGTAGATGCCCCGCAGATTGCCCTCGGCGCGCAAAACTTCAGCCATGTAAAGCGCCGCTTCCGACTTCCCTTCGCCCATGGGCGCTTCGATAATCGTCAATAGCGCCCGCCGTGCCGCAACTTCGGCGCACGCAGTCTGTACGGGACGCATACGGGAAGCGGAAATCTCCGGCCAGAGATCCGAGAACCGATCAACCTTCGGGAAAAGTGTCTCCTCCGTCAGGCCGAATGAACGAAGCGTCTCTTCTGCCCTCGCCCGCGCCAGCTTGAAATAGGCCGCGTCGCCGCCCGCGTCCGGCAGATCGTCAAACGCCTGGGAAGAAGCCGCCCAATCGCACAGGATTACCAGGCCCGTGAGCGAAACGCCCAACGCATCCTGATGGGAAACCTTCAGTACGGGCAAATCGGGGCAGAACACCGCGCGCATCCGCGCTTCCAGCCGATTCTGTACCGCCTCCCAGGCCGGCGGCGTTTGATCGATCCCCGCGTCCGCCCGCTTCCCCTGATGATGCAGTTTCAATACCGCCGAAAGAGTGTCCCGCGTCCTTCTGTCAAACAGACCCGCATCTTTCCAAATGCGCTTAACCGCCCAGCCGCTTTCCGTTTCATGGCGAAAACGCAGCCCCTCCGAGGGCGGAAAATATCTGGCTCTGAGTTCAGATGGTATCAAATTATAAATGGAAGGACAGCTGCTTACAAAATATGGAAATGCCTTCCCAATGTCATGAAGCGATGTCAGATAGGCACAAAAGCGCACCGCATCCTCCCGGGAGCAGCCCAAAAGATCCGCAAGTTTCCCGAGCATCCCCGCCATGGATGCGCTGGACAGATACGCCGCGCAGCACGCGCCCGCGTCAATCATATGGGCGCGCAAACTCTTGTAGGGCTCGCTCTTTCCCCACAGGTATGTATCCAACTGTTGATTCATCGTATCACCCTATATCAGGTGGGCACATCATGCCGCGTATATTATGGCAACACCGCACAATTGTCAATTCTGCCGGGCGGCGGGTAAGTAAAGGCGTTATCTCTTTTTCATGCGCCCCTTTGGGGCCATAGAGGAACAGAAAATCAGGCTGCCAGAGACGGCCTGTCAGCCAGTATCAGATTTGCCAGCATAAACCGCATGTTCAGTACCTCAACCCGTTTGGTCAGTCCTCGGTACCGCGTCTTTCGATAGCGGAACAGCCCTTTGACGACTGCGAAGACATGCTCCACTTTTGCCCGGACAGAGGACTTCTCGCGCTCACGGCGCTTCAGTTGCCCCCGTGACCATTTCGACCGATTCTTGATTTGGGATGGTCGGCGGTTGATCTTGTATCGAATCTTCTTGCCCTGTTTGTTCTTGAGGATGGCGCCCTCGCGCTTTTCCGCGCCGAGATAGCCGCTGTCCCCGTAGACGACTTCCTCTTCCCCGGTCAGCAGTTCCGGCATCATCGCTACGTCGCTGACATTGGCTGCGGTCACCTTCACCTTCTGAACCAGCCCGCTGTCCTTGTCCACGCTGATATGCGCTTTATATCCGAAGTGCCACTGGTTCCCCTTTTTGGTCTGGTGCGCATCCGGATCCCGCTGCTTCTCCCGATTCTTGGTCGAGGATGGCACCTCGATCAGCGTCGAGTCCACGATCGACCCCTTTTTGAGGATGAGACCCTTCCTCTGCAGCAGATCCACAACCTGTCCGAACAGCTTCTCCTGCAGCCCGTTCTTGATCAGTAGGTTGCGGAATCGCCCCAGCGTATCCCCATCGGGAACCTGGTTGCTCGAGTCCACACCACAGAACTCCGAAAATGCGCGGCTGTCTATGGCCTCCGTCACCGTCGCCATGTCAGACAGGTTGTACAGATTCTGGAGCACATACAGGCGCAGCATCAACTCCAGCGGGTATGGCTGATTGCCGCGCTCTCCCTTATAATAGCACGGCTTGATCAAACAGAGCCATTCTGCCCACGGAATAATCCGTTCGATCTGTGCCAGAAATTCCTTTTTCTTCGTCCGCACCTGGGCGAGCTCATCGTTCAAGGCCGACAGGCTGATTTGCTTGTTCATGCGTTTATTATACTACTTTTTTCGCTCGCAGGCGAGCCCCTTCTGTGCGGCATTGCCCTTTGGAACAGTTTTTTCGCTTTCTTATCAACAACACTAAGCTAAGGGCGCGATGCCGCACAGCGCGGATCATTTTGTGACGAAAATGACCGCCGTGCAGCCCGGCGATCAGGGGAAAGGCATCTGGGAAGCCGCGCTGAACACCTTCTTCCACGGGGACCGGGAATTGATTGGCTATGTTCAGCTGGTCGCCGGTATGATCGCCGTGGGCAAGGTCTTTGTGGAAGCCCTCATCATCGCCTACGGCGACGGGCGCAACGGCAAGTCCACGTTCTGGAACGCGCTGGCGCATGTGCTGGGCAGCTACAGCGGGACCATCTCCGCGGATGCCCTGACGGTGGGCTGCAAGCGCAACGTCAAGCCCGAACTGGCCGAGGCCAAGGGCAAGCGCATGCTGATCGCGTCCGAATTGGAGGAAGGCCAGCGGCTCAACACCTCCATCGTAAAGCAGCTGTGTTCCACCGACGACATCACCGCCGAGAAAAAGTACAAGGACCCGTTTGCCTATGAGCCGACGCACACGACCGTGCTCTATACGAACCACCTGCCGAAGGTGGGCGCCAAGGACGCGGGCATCTGGCGGCGCATGATTGTGATTCCCTTTGACGCGAAGATCGAGGGCAAGGGCGACATCAAGAATTACGCCGATCACCTGTTCAGGAATGCCGGCGGCGCGATTCTGTCGTGGATGATTGCGGGCGCGGAGGAGGTCATCCGGCGGGATTTCAAGATCGACCCGCCGGAATGCGTCAGGCAGGCGATCGACCGCTACCGGAAGGACAACGACTGGCTGGGGCATTTCTTAAGCGAGCGCTGTGAGATCGGCGACGGGCGCACGGCGAAGTCCGGCGAGTTGTACACGGCGTACCGGAACTTCTGCGCGGATACCGGCGAGTACACCCGATCGACGACGGATTTCTACAACGCGCTGGAAAACGAGGGCTTCAATCGCGTCAAGAATCGAAGCGGATCGTTCGTCAACGGGCTGGCGCTTGGCAAGATTTCGGGCGCTGAGGACGATTTTCTGAGATGACATACGGTACGCCACGGATTTCATCCTGACGCATCCGGTAGCCGCCGTGCTCCTTGACATGGGGCTTGGCAAGAGCGTGATCACGCTTTCCGCCATCTGGGAACTGTGCCTGAACCGGTTCGAGATCGGCCGGGTGCTGGTGATCGCGCCCCTGCGCGTGGCGCGGGATACGTGGCCCGCCGAGATCCGGAAATGGGATCACCTGAAAGGGCTCACTTGCAGCGTGGCCGTGGGCACGGCGGCGGAGCGCAGGGCGGCGCTCCGGGAATCCGCGTTCATCCACATCATCAACCGGGAGAACGTCCAGTGGCTGATCGAGGAAAGCGGCCTGCCGTTCGAATACGACATGGTGGTGATCGACGAGCTCTCGTCCTTCAAGTCCTATCAGGCCAAGCGGTTCCGCAGCCTGATGAAGGTGCGCCCGCTCATCAGGCGGATCGTCGGGCTGACCGGCACGCCGTCCTCCAACGGCCTGATGGATTTATGGGCGGAGTTCCGCGTGCTGGACATGGGGAAGCGCCTGGGCAGGTTCATCACCCATTACCGGGACGCGTTCTTCCTGCCGGACAAGCGCAATGCCCAGCAGGTGTTTTCCTACAAGCCCAGGCCCGGCGCGGAAGCGGAGATCTACCGCAGGATCGCCGACATCTCCATCAGCATGAAGACCGCCGACTACCTGAAGATGCCGGCGTGCGTGATGAACGAGGTGCGCGTCTCCATGTCGGACGCGGAGACCAAACTGTACGCGGCGATGAAGGACGATCTGGTCGTTACCCTCAAAGGCGAGGAGATCGACGCGGTCAACGCCGCCGCGCTCTCGGGCAAGCTTTTACAGATGGCCAACGGCGCGCTGTACGGCGAGGACGGGCGCGCGTTGCCCATTCACGACCGGAAGCTGGACGCGCTGGAAGACCTGATCGAGGCGGCGAACGGAAAGCCCGTGCTGGTAGCGTACTGGTTCAAGCACGACCTGACGCGGATATCCGGGCGGCTGCGCGCGCGGCGCATCCCGTTTTCCAGGCTGGATACGCCGGAAACCATCGCCCGCTGGAACGCCGGGGAAATCCCGGTTGCCCTGATTCATCCCGCCTCCGCCGGGCACGGGCTGAACCTGCAGGCGGGCGGCTCGACGCTCATCTGGTTCGGGCTGACGTGGAGCCTGGAGCTCTACCAGCAGACCAACGCCCGGCTGTGGCGACAGGGGCAGAAGGACACCGTGGTCATCCAGCACATCGTTACTCAGGGCACGATTGACGAGCAGGTCATGGCGGCGCTCCGCCGAAAGGACCAAACCCAGGCCGCGCTGATCGAGGCGGTCAAGGCCAATCTTCACGAGAGAGGAGAAGCGACATGAACATCGTCTGGCAGTATCTGGACAAGCGGTCCGCGGCGATCAGCGCGCTGAAGGACTATGGGAGCATGGCCTACATCCTGGAGCATACCGGCGAGGACATCGCCCTCGTGCAGGATCGGATGACCGCGCCGCGCGCGTCCGTGCTGACCGGCATGCCGTCCGCGCACAACCCCACGGCGGGTGAAGCCCGGCTGGCGTCCGGCATTGACGAGATCGACGTGCTGCGGGAGCGGTACCGTCAGGCGCTGGAGTACATGGAGTGGTTCCGCCCAGCGTGGGAAGCGCTGTCGGAGGATGAGCGGTATGTCCTTACGGCGTTCTACCTGAACGACGGTCAGGCGCAGACGGACGCGGTCCTGAACATCTGCGAGCGATATGCCATCGAGCGCTCCTCCGCGTACAACCGGAAGAGCCGCGCGCTCCAGCATCTGGCGCTGCTGCTGTTCGGGAAGTGAGTAAAATTGCGGACGCAATCCACCGCTGACCGTGATATACTGATACCATCGAAATGTGTGCCGAAAGGCCTTCGCGGGCGGAACCCCGCGGGGGTCTTTTGTTTGCCCGGAGCCCCTGCGCAAATGAGTAAAATCGCGGACGCAATCCACCGCTGACCGTGATATACTGGTATCGTCGAAACAGAGCCCAAAGACCTTTGCGGGCGGAAACCCCCGCGGGGGTCTTTCGTTTGCCCCGAAGTATCCGGTGCCCGGCAAATGAGTAAAATCGTGGATGCAACCCACCGCTGACCGTGATATACTGGTACCATCGAAATGTGCGCCGGAAGGCCTTCGCGGGAGGAAACCCCCGCGAGGGTCTTTCGTTTGTCCCGAAGTATCCGGTGCCCGGCAAATGAGTAAAATCGCGGACGCAATCCACCGCTGACCGTGATATACTGGTATCGTCGAAACAGGACCGAAAGGCCTTCGCGGGCGGAACCCCGCGGAGGTCTTTTGTTTGTCCGGGAGGAAGATCAATGCCCACGAAACCCAAGCGCCCCTGCGCCTACCCCGGCTGTCCGGAGCTGACCGACGGGCGGTACTGCGAGGCGCATAAGAAGCTGACCGATCAGCAGTACGACCGCTACGGCCGCGACCCGGCGGGCAAGAAGCGCTACGGAAGAACCTGGCGGAAGGTGCGGGAGCGGTTCCTGCAGGCGCATCCTTTGTGCGAGATGTGCCTGAAACAGGGCCGCACGACCCCAGCCACGGAAGTCCACCACATCCTGCCCTTGGGCCGCGGCGGCTCAAACCATGAGTCCAATCTCAGTTCTCTTTGCAAACGCTGCCATTCGTCCGTCTCCGCCCGGGACGGCGACCGCTGGCGCACCCGGTAGGGCGGGTTAAATCTCTGTTACATTCGACCCGGAGACCGGGCGCCAGCTCACGCGCACAAAAAAACCAATTCAAAGGGGGGATTAACCCCATCGGGAAAGGAGGAATTTCGCATGGCCAGGGACGGCACCAACCGCGGCGGGCGGCGCGTGCGCGCGGGCGACAAGCCCCTGCCGCTCATCGATAAGATTGCCGCGGGCAAGGCGGCAAAGATCCTGGAGCCGGCGAACCTCCGCCCGGAGGAGCTGCTGGAGCCCGCCGAACTCACCGGCGCCGCGGAGCTTGCAGGCGAGGACATGCCCGCGCCAGGCGAGTACTTGAGCGCCCGCCAGAAGGACGGCAGGCCTTTGGGCGCGGACGCGCTCTACACCGAAACCTGGAACTGGCTTCGCGCGCGGGGCTGTGAGAAGCTCATCAACCCCCGGTTGGTGGAGGCCTACGCTCAGGCGTTTGCCCGGTTCATTCAGTGCGAGGAGGCCATCAGCACCTACGGCCTCTTAGGGAAACACCCCACCACCGGCGGGGCGATCACCAGCCCCTTTGTGCAGATGAGCCAGTCGTTTCAGAAGCAGGCGAACCTTCTCTGGTACGAGATCTTCGACGTCGTGAAGCAGAACTGCACCACGGCGTTTGTCGGCAATCCCCAGGACGACATGATGGAAGCCCTGCTCTCGGGGCGGAAGGGACGGTGACGCGCGTGCGAAGCACGGAGCGGTTTGAGAAGGTACCCATCGACAGACTCGTGCCCTACGCCCGGAACGCGCGCACGCACTCCAAGGAGCAGATTGCGCAGCTGCGCGCGTCCATCCGGGAGTTCGGCTTCGTCAGCCCCTGCATCATCGATAAGGACTACAACATCATCGCCGGGCACGGGCGCGTGCTGGCCGCGCGGGAGGAGGGCATTGCGGAGGTCCCCTGTGTGTTCGCCGAACACCTGACCGACGCCCAGAAGCGCGCCTACATCCTCGCGGATAATCGCCTGGCGCTGAACGCCGGCTGGGACGAAGAAATGCTGTCAGTGGAATTGGCCGATCTGCAGGGCGCGGACTTCGACCTGTCGCTCCTGGGCTTTGACGACGCGGAGCTCAACAAGCTCCTGGGCGGCGCGGAGGAGGTTCAGGACGATGACTTCGACGTGGACGCCGCGCTCAAGCTGCCCACCTTTGTGCTTCCGGGGGACCTCTGGCATCTGGGAAACCACCGTCTGCTCTGCGGGGACAGCACCAAACCGGAGGATGTGGCGCGACTGATGGACGGAAAGCAGGCAAACATCTGCCTGACGGATGCGCCCTACAACGTCAACTTTGACGGCGGGAAAGGGAAAATCCTCAACGACAACATGCCCAAGGAGCAGTTCTACGCGTTCCTGCTCTCTGCATTTCAACTCGTATATGAACACCTCGCCGACGGCGGGGCCTTTTACTGTTTCCACTCGGACAGCGAGAAGGTCAACTTTTACAACGCGACCGTCGCCGCCGGATTCCATTATAGCACAACCTGCATCTGGGTCAAGGATTCGCTGGTCCTTGGCCGCGGAGATTTTCAGCAGATGCACGAGCCCTGCCTGTACAGCTTCAAGGACACCCGGAAGCACGCCTGGTATGCCGACCGCAAGCAGACGACGGTGTGGAAGTTCGACCGGCCAAAGAAGTCGGAATACCACAGCACGCAGAAGCCCGTGCCCCTGATGGCGTACCCTTTGACCTGTTCCACCCGGGAGAACGCCATCGTGTACGAGCCCTTTGCGGGGAGCTTCTCGACGGGCATTGCTTGCGAACAACTGCGGCGGGTCTGCTGCGGGATGGAGCTTGACCCCAGGTTTGCGTCCGCCGCGGTGCGCCGCTGGATCGACGGTTATGGAGAAGAGGATGTTACCGTGGAGCGGGACGGCAAAATCCTGCGCGCAGCCGAAGCTATGAGCGCGCCATAGAACGCGCGGATTTATCCGGAAAGACGCCCTGCCCGCCTTGCTCCGTCCCGCGTTTTGAGGGATGAATAGACCAAACCAAAGAAAGGCGGGCGGGTTTATGGACGATAAACTGAAAGCGGCCATGGAGGAATTTATCACCGGGAGAATCAACGACCTGGGCGCGGACGCGCCGGAGACGGTGACGGACGCGGTGTCGGAGGCGGAAGAACAGAAGGAGCGGCTGGCGGCGGCGCTTTCAGAGGAACAGCGGCCGCTCTTACGGGCGCTGGAGAACGCGCTCGGCGTCCAGTCGGGCGAGGAGACGCGGTACTGCTACCGGGCGGGGTTTGGGGATGCCATCCGGTTCCTGATGGAATGGCATAGGGCGCAATGAGCGGCCGGCGGGGCATAAACAACACAGAAGCTTATCTTGCATCTGTGGACGACTGGAGCGAATATGTGCCTACCGGAAGGGCCAACGGCCCGCCGGAATCCAACCACAGGAGGGCACGAACATGAGAATCAACTTCGATGTCACGGGCGACCGGCGCAAATCCCTGGCCGGGGCCGTCAGCGGCACGCTGAACGCGCCGAGGAAATACCTGGGGATGCCGAGCGCGGCATACCAGATCGGGGGCTACACTCTCTCCAAGACGGGCGAGCTGACCGGCCCGGACGACCGGGAACTGGTGGCCGCGCTCCGTGCGGCGCACGGCTTTGAACCGGTCGGCGAGGAATACGACGACGCAGAAGGCGCGGAGCCGGACATCGACCTGCACAACCCCGGGCGCTGCGCCAACCCCGCCGAGCCGCCCACGGCGGAGATGCTGAAGCAGGCGGAGGAGTGGATGGACGGCACAGAAACAGGCACCCAACCGGTCGAACCCGACGCGCCCGACCGGCTGACCATTGAGGTGCCGCTTCAGGGCTTTACCCCGGAGAAGCTCAATAACCTCACCCGGATGGTGGCCGCCAAGGCGCCGCTTCTGAAGCTGGCGCTGAGCGCGGAGGAGCTGCCAATCCAGGTGGGAGAAGAGACCATCCGGTTTCCGTGGTTCCAAAGGGCGGACGGCGATCACGCCCAGGCCTACGCCACGCTGGTGAGCCTGCTGTGCAAGGCGGCGCTCCAGAAGAAGCGCGTCACGGCCAGGGAAAAGGCGGCGCCGGAGAACGCCAAGTATACGCTGCGGTGCTTCCTCTTGTCCATCGGGATGATCGGGGATGAATACAAAACCGCGCGGAAGATCCTGCTTTCAAACCTATCGGGCAGTTCTGCCTGGAAGGACGGACAGCGGAAGGAGGCTGCGGACGATGAAGTTTCCCGATAAGCGCCAGGTGGAGGAGGTGCGCCAGGCGTACCCCATTGGCACGACGGTGCGGTGCGTGTCCATCTCGGACCCCTATACGGAGATTCCGCCGGGGACTTTGGGCGAGGTGACGGGCATAGATGATACCGCCACGGTCTTCGTGAAGTGGCGGACGGGTGTCACCCTGGGCGCGGTGTACAACGTGGATCGGATCGAGAAAGTCCCGTCCATCCCTGAAAAGGTCATGGAGCAGCTTATGGCGGTGCGCGCGGAGGGGCAGGTCAACATGCTGGATATTCACGCCGTTCGGCGCATCGCGTTTGACAAAAGGTACTACGAACTGGTGGATTTCATCGAGAGCGACCGCCGGGCCTACGCGCGGCTGATTCTGACCGGGGAGACGAGCTGAACCGCACAAATCCCGGGGCCGAAATCAGGTGAATCTTGCAGAGCAGAGTTATCCAACACATATCTTGATCATGTGCCCAAAGAGAGCGATTATGTACGTGCCGAAAGGCACACACCACTTTCCAAGGAGGTTTTCCCCATGACCAACGCGCTTCACCTGGGCCAGACGGTCCGCAGCTTCGGCATCCTCGCCAAGGTGGCCGGCTTCCACGAGGTGACCGGCGACCCGATCCTCCGCCCCTTCTACAACGACGGCACCCGCTGGATCGCCTCCGCCGCAAACTGCGAGCCGGTGGACGGCGAGAGCGAAACCCTTACCCACAAGGACGGCGCGGTGTGCTTCGGCTGAGCCGGAGCCGCCGCGGAAGGGAAGGACGCGAACATGACCGAGAAACAGATGGCCGAGATCCGGCGCCAGCTGCCCGAGGGCGCGGAGATCCTCCGGGTCTACCGGGCGATGGAAGGCGACCTGCGGGTGATCACCCGGGAGATGGGCAAGCCCTTTGAGGTGCGCTACACCATCCGGTGGGACGGCGATACCCCGCACCCGGAACTGAAACCTTAAGACCAGACCGGCCGGAACGCTCCCGCGCGGGGGCTGTTCCTCGTAGATTGATAAGCGAGCCTTTCGGGGCTTTTTCTTTTTGGGAGGTGACGACCACGCGGAAGCTCAAAAAGTACACGCCCACGCCGTTCATGGCCAAGGATTCGGTGTACGACAAGGCCGCCGCGGACTACGCCGTCGCCTTCATCCAGGCGCTGCGCCACACCAAGGGCTCCTGGGCGGGCAAGCCCTTTGAACTCATCGACTGGCAGGAGCGGATTATCCGCGATCTGTTCGGGGTTTTATAGCCCAACGGCTAGTAGTACTACTCCGCGCGTGTGCGCGCGCGTACGCGAGGAAGCCGAAACCCTGCAAACCCTCTGCGCTTACTGGCAGCACGCAACGGGGATCCGGTGTGCGCCGGTCATCGAATCCGATTTACCTACAGCGTCTTCCGGACTACACCATCACCGAAGCCATTGACGCCACCTGCATGGCCCCAAGGCCCAGCTGGGCCTACTGCCGCGCCACCCTACGGTGCATGTCCAGCGAACAGTACTGAAAGACGGTGATAACATGCTGCATGTCCTGGCCCTGCGGGTCAACGATCTGGTTGTCATCAACGATCAGCTATACCGGGTAGCCTACACCTACCCGCGCGACGGTGCGCTGTACCTGGTCTGCGTAGGGCCCACAGGCGAAGCGATCATCCTCTGACGCAAAGCGGGGATCCCCGAGCGGAATCCCCGCAACTTTTACGGTGGTGGGGCCGCCAATCGGCGTCAAGGTGGTGCCGTTGCGCAACTGCTCGACGTCCCCGGTGCGATGATGGCGCCCCAGCTGGGCGGCGATGATGTGCATCCGTCTGTCTGTACGTTGCCCCCCCGCCCACGGGCCCGGGGCGCGCGTCCACCCACACCCCCGCCCCCTGGGCCCTCCCCCTCGGCTGTCTCGCGCCTCCCCTGCTGGGCCCGGGGCCTCCGGGCGGCGGCGCTATCCGGGGTGGTAGTCGGTGCTCCGCAGGGGCGCGGGCGGCGAAGGCGTCGAAAAGCGCGGCTTTTTGCGGAAAAACCCGTGGAAACTGTGCGTTTTTTGTCGCGTCTGTCCCGTCTCGCGGTGAAATCATCGGCTCTGCTGCCACTGAAAGTACCGCCCAATGCTGCTTTTACTGATCGCTACGCCCTCCAACCGGAAATGATCGGCAATTTCCCGATACGACAGCCCTTCCCGCCGCATCTCGTCTAAATCCTCGTACTCGTCATCCGTCAAGCGCCACACCCGGCACCAGCGCGGATACTCGCCCACAAATCCCGCCACGCGCACACCCCCTCTTGTCCCGTCACGCCCGTTCGGCCCGCCCAATCTTATCTTACTAAGAGCATATGTTCGGAGCAAGCCTTGACACTTCGCGTTTGTGCGCTGTACCCTGCGCCCGGAGGTGTTATCACATGGCCACACGCGGTAACCCCATCGTGGGCATGCGCCTGGAACCGTCCACGGTGGCGCGCATCGACTGGCTTGCCGGGGCACATGGCATGTCCCGCGGGGAAATCATCGTCCGGGCGTTGCAGTGCCTGCCGGACTGGGCGGACAGCATCGGCGGCGTCTACGCCCAGCAGCTGCCCGGGCAAATATCCCTCGAAGATGTCCAGCAGCCCCAAAAATAGCAATGCCCAGCCCCCAGAATCGGAAAAGGGCTGGGCATGTGATGCCGTCAACGGTGCCGCCACACCTCGGGCGCCTGGTGGACCATCAGGGACTCGAACCCTGGACACCCTGATTAAGAGTCAGGTGCTCTACCAACTGAGCTAATGGTCCGCATTCGTACGGAACGGAGCCTATTATAACACGGCCTTTGAACCGTGTCAAGTGATAAGCGGGCATCCCGCAAAAAATGTCGCAAGGCTACAATCCATGGGTCTATGTTAAAATAGCGTACAGCGCCACGATAACGATCGTCAGCCCCGCGGCCCGGAGTGCGCTGGAGCCCGGGCGCCCGGCCCCGGCCCCAACGGTATAGCCCAGGCCCTCGACGCGCGCGGCAATCTCCTTCAGCGAAACGGCGTCTGCGTCGTAGACGACGGTCACGGCGCCTTCGCTGTAACTGACCTCGGTGCTTATGACGCCGACGGCGCCCCGCAGTTTTTTCAATTTTATTCCGGCAGTTCACACAGGTCATGCCGCCGATGGAAAGCTGCGCGGTTTTCGTGCTTCGGCCCATGGGACACGTTCCTCGTATTATATAAGAGTAGTGTTTAGCCTCTCTCCGGAGGTGTGCTACAATGCTTGGGATGCTGTGGATCGGTGATTCGTTCCTACCACTGGATGGTTTAACGGAGGCTCCAACCACAGCCCCTTTGCCAGTTTGTTAATCAGTTAGATACCGCCAGACGGTTTATGTGGAACGAGGTTACAAGCGCAAAGAGCCCTGTGGTCCTAAGCAGCATCAGAATAAACCGTGGAGGGATCGCCATGATCTGCGTTGGAATCGACATCGCCAAGGATAAACACGACTGCTACATCATTTCCGCTGAGGGTGAAGTGCTCGCCGAGGTGTTCACCGTGGCCAATAACATGGACGGGTTCGACCTGCTCTTCCAAAGGATCAAATCTGTAGCACGCGATTTGAGCAAAGTAAAAGTAGGGCTCGAAGCCACCGGTCACTACAGCTACAACATACTGGGGTTTCTGCTTGACAAAGGTCTGACCACCTATGTCATCAACCCGCTCCACACGAACCTTTTCAGGAAGAGCCTCAGCCTTCGCAAAACCAAGACCGACCGCGTGGATGCCCGTACCATTGCCGCCATGATG
Organism: Christensenellales bacterium; assembly: GCA_040768845.1. Lineage (GTDB taxonomy): Bacteria > Bacillota > Clostridia > Christensenellales > Aristaeellaceae > JAEZHK01. The sequence goes on from JAXGME010000008.1 coordinate 27,608, forward strand.
ATGTCCGGTGTAGTCCGCAAGCCCTACACGCGTACATCATACCACAGCGAAGAACTGAAGTCACTCACAAGGTACAGGTTTAACAAGGTTGCGGAGCGCGCCAGGCTGAAGCAGTCCGTTTCCCGTCTTGTCACCATCCTTTTTCCCGAGCTTGAGAAGCTCGTACCCACGCTACATATGGCTTCCGTTTACGCGCTGCTGTCCGAATATCCGGGCGCAAAGCAGATCGCCCCCTTACATCTGACACGCCTGACGAACCTGCTGGAAAGCAAGTCCAGAGGACACTACGCAAAGGCAAAGGCGACGGAACTTCGCGACGCCGCCCGTCGATCCATCGGCTCCGTCATGCCCGCCAAGTCGATGGAGCTTCGGCATACGATTCGCCTGATCCACGAACTGACCGCTGAGATCGACGAGGTGGAAGCAGAGATCAAGCAAATCCTGGATGAACTGGCTCCGCCTATCCTGACGATCAAGGGAATCAGCTACCGCATGGGCGCGATGATCCTTGCAGAAATCGGCGACTTCTCCCGGTTCGATTCGCCGGATAAGATCCTTGCTTACGCTGGGCTTTCTCCTTCCACGTACCAATCCGGTCAGCTGAACAATGCTTACGCGCACATGGAGAAACGTGGTTCGCGTTATCTTCGGTACGCGCTGTTCAATGCCGCAAAGTACGTTTGTCAATGGGATCCGACATTCGCTGCGTACCTCGCGAAGAAACGTGCCGAAGGGAAACATTACAACGTCGCCGTTTCCCACGCCGCCAAGAAGCTCGTCCGCGTGATCTTCGCCATCCAGAACTCCGGTGAGGCATATCGGCCTGCGGCGTAACCTCGCTATTCTCTTCGGAACCTGAGCCGCCTCGGGTTCCACGGAGCCGGCGAAGCGTACCCTTGACAAACCGAAGCGTTCAAATGCTACCATTGTTTGTGCGAGGGCGTGCTGCGCTTGCTTTGCTATTCCCTCCATCCCCCTCGCCGTGGATATCTGAGCATTTGAACGCTGTTTGTCAAGGGCGGCGGGGTTAGGTAGAAAAGTTCACTAAATCACCTCTTATGGGCTTGACTTTTAATAGTTAGTCTCCGTTTACTACGCCCAGTATATCGCTCGGATTTGTAGAAATTGTGTGGATTGTGCGCCGGCAAAAAATAACGTCCGTCCTGCCGGAAGAAAAACGCCGTCCGAAAGGGCGGCTCTTGCGGAGGAAAGCGGCGCACCTTCCGATGCAGAAAACCGCCGCCCGATTTTTCACAGATCGGGCGGCGGAATTATGCCGGAATGGGCGCGGAGTGGTTTGGCGCGGGGCGTGCGAAGGGGCGGCGGGCGCGCTATTCCGCCAGCCAGCGGACGGTCTGCCAGATCTCCTCGCCATTGTTGGACTGCTTTTCGCCCGGGGTGCTGCGCCCGTTGCGGACGTAGGCGACCAGGATTTTTTTGAGATAGCCGGCGATGGCCGGGTGATCCGCGATCACGTTGACGCGCTCCGCGATATCCTCCTCCAGGTCGTAGAGCTGGAAGCGCGGCATATCCGCCGTCTCCTCGCCCGACGCGGGGTAGGACCAGCCGCCCGATCCCGGGCACATTTCCAGCTTGTATTTGCCCTTGCGGATCGAGAGCGAACCGTCGTAGCTTTGGTGCACCACGTCCTCCCGCACGCCGGGGGCGTCGGCGTCCAGCCACAGCGGCAAGTTGGAAATGCTGTCCACGCCGGCCTCGGGCGGCAGTTCGGCCCCGAGCAAATCCGCCATCGTGGCCATAAAGTCCGAAAGGCATACGATCTTGTCACACCGCCCGCCGGGGGCGATTCCGCCGGGCCAGCGAACCAGCAGCGGAATGCGGTGCCCGCCCTCGTAGATGTCGGACTTGTGGCCGCGGAATACGTAGCTGGGGTTGTGGCCGGCGGCGAGCAATTCCTCAAAGTTGGCCATCGGCGAGCAACCGTTGTCCGAGGTGAAAATAACCACCGTGTTCTCGTCCAGCCCCGTCTCCCTGAGCTTGCGGAGCACCCGGCCGACCATTTCGTCCACCATCAGCACAAAGTCGCCGTACTCGTTGGTGCCGGATTTGCCGAGAAATGCGGGCGAGGGCAGGATGGGCGTATGGGGCGCGGGCATCGGAAAGTAGATGAAGAACGGATCGTCCCTGTATGCCTCAATGGTTTCGAGCACCTTTTCGGTCAAATGGGGCAGCACGTCCTCGTGCACAAAATCCGGCGCGGTGGGGCCCCTGCGGTAAAACCGCTTGCCGGTATCCTCGGTTTCATGATCCGGAAGGCTTGTGAAATGGTCGTTTTCGATGTAGATGTAGGGCGCCATATCCAGCGACGCGCTGATGCCGTAGTAATAGTCAAAGCCGTTGGTGACGGGCGATTTTTCGATTTTTCCGGAATAGTCGACGCCCGGACAGGTTTCATAGTCCGGGAGCAGCCGGAAGGTTTCGTCCTTTTTAAATTCCATGCCCAGGTGCCACTTGCCGATGGCGGCCGTCCGGTAGCCGTTTTCCCGGAACAGGTTCGCCACCGTCATGCGGCCGTCCTCGATCAGCGGGTCGGAGTAGCCGCTCATCACGCCGCATTTGAGCCGGCTGCGCCAGTTGTAGCGCCCGGTCAGAATGCTGTAGCGCGACGGCGTGCACACGGCGCTGGACGCGTGCGCGTCGGTAAACGCCAGCCCCTCCGCCGCCATCCGGTCAAAGTTTGGGGTTTTGAACGCGGCGTGCTCGTTGAGCGCCGACACGTCGCCGTAGCCCATATCGTCCGCCAGAATGTAGATCACGTTGGGTTTTTTGTCCATGGTGCGTTCCTCCTTGTATTTACCACCACTTGATCAGGTCCGTCACCCTGTTGCGCAGCGCCACGAAATCGGGCGACGCGATGTCGCGGGGGCGCGGCAGGTCATCGATCACCAGTTCCTTGATCTTCGTGGGCTTGTTGGTCAAAACGAGGATTTTCTCCGCCAGGTAGACCGATTCCTCTATGTTGTGGGTGATGAAAAGTACCGTCGTGCCCGTGGCCTTCCACAGTTTGATCAGCTCGTCCTCCAGCTTGAACCTCAGTTCGATGTCCAGCTGCCCGTACGGCTCGTCCATCAGCAGCAGATCCGGCTTGGTGGCGAACGCCCGCGCGATCGCGACGCGCTGCAGCATGCTGGCGGAGAGCTGCGCCGGGTAGTACTTGCGGTAAGGCGCAAGGCCGACGACCTCCAGCATCTCGTCCACGCGGCGCTTTTTTTCCACGGCGCCGACGTGCTTGATGTCCAGCCCGAAGCTGACGTTGTCCTCGACGCAGAGCCAGGGCATGGACGAGTTTTCCTGGAAGATGTACGAAATGTTGTGGCGGCGGAGATCCACGGGCTCGCCGTCCACCAGAATCTCGCCGGCGGTGATATCGTAGAGCTTTGTGAGGCTGTTGAGAAACGTGGTCTTACCGCAGCCGGTGGGGCCGACGATGCAGTAGAAGTCATGGTCCTTGACTTCGAAGGACACGTTGTCGAGCACCAGCAGCTCGCCGAATTTTTTTGTCAGGTGACTGACCTTGATCCCGGCCATCTGTCAAACCCCCCTACAGCGTTTTGTCGACGATCTGCGTGATTTCCTTGCGCAGCCTGAGAAACTCCGGGTCGACGTAGTTGCGCGGGCGCGCCAGGTCGATGACGTATTCCGCCTTGATTGTGGAGGGGCAGTTGCGCATGACCACGATGCGGTCGGCAAGGTAGAGCGCCTCCTCGATGTTGTTGGTGACAAAGACCACCGTCTTGCGCTCCTTCGAGCAGATCTTTTCCAGCTCTTCCTGCATCAGGTAGCGCGTCTGCGCGTCCAGCGCGCCGAAGGGTTCGTCCATGAACAGCACCAGAGGGTTATTGCAGTAGGCGCGCGCGATGCCCACGCGCTGCTTCATGCCGCCCGACAGCTTGACCGGGAACGAGTTTTCAAAGCCCTGAAGGCCGACCAGGTTGATGTAGTGCTGCGCAAGCGCCCGGCGCTCTTTTTTGGGCACGCCGCGCATGCGCGGGCCGTATTCGACATTGCCCATCGTGGTGTACCAAGGGAAGAGCGAAATGGTCTGATAGATGACGCCGCGCTCCGGACCGGGTCCGTCAACGGGCTTGCCGCCGACGCTCACCGTGCCGGCGGTGGGCGCCTCTAGGCCCGAAAGCAGGTTGATCATCGTGGTCTTTCCGCATTGTCCGGCGCCGAAGAGCACCACAAACTCGTTCTCGCGGACAGAGAGGCTGATGTCTCCGATGACTTCCTTGACGCCCGAGGGCGTCTGATAGCTTTTCTTCAGATGGTGGCATTCCAGCATGGGTCTGTCCAAATTACGCGCCTCCTCGTGAATCGTCCCGGTTTATACGCCGCCGATGTTCCAGGCGCACAGCCTGGTCTCGATCCGCCGGAGCACCGACGTGAGAAGGAGCCCCACGATGCCGATGGTCACGATGCCCACCATGATCTGCTGCATGTTGTTGGACTCCATGCCGCTGACGATGACCCAGCCGACCCCCTCGGACGAGCGCACCATTTCCGCGGCGACGACCGTCGCCCAGCTTGTGCCCAGCGCCACCTGCATGCCCGAGAACACGTACGGCACCGAGGCGGGCAGCACGACGGTGGTAAAAATATGCAGTCCGCCGGCACCCAGCATCCTGGCCGCGCCGATGAGCGTTGGGTCCACCTTCTGCGCGCCGGAAAAGGTGGTGTAGGTGATGCTGGCGAAAGCCGACAGGAAGATGATGAAGTACTTCATCATCTCGCCCAGGCCGAACCACAAAATGGCCATCGAAATCCACGCGATCGGCGGAATCGAACGGATGGTTTCGTAAAACGGGCGGAAGACGGCCTCCGCCCAGCGGTTGCGCGCCATCGCCAGGCCCAGCGCGTTGCCGATGACGCAGGCGGCCAGATAGGCGATCATCACGCGGCCCAGGCTGATAAGCACATGGTATTGAATGGTGTAACGGCCGATGGGAACCGTGACCGCGCCGATCAGCGCGCGCAGCACCACGACGGGCGTGGGCATCAGCTTTCCAAACTCCGTGCCGTCCGTGCCGATCTGCCAGAAAAGCAGGAAAGCCGAGATGGACAGGATGCCGGCCGCGATGCGCGGAAGGCCTTTTTTGACCGATCCCCAGCTCATCACCATCTTCCCCCCTTCAAAACCGCGCGCTCAAGCAGCGTCAGAAGCCACGTGAAGAACGCGCCGACGATGCCGATGGCGATCATACCCGCCAGGATCACATCCGGGCGCCCGATGCCGCGCGCCTGCTGGATCATAAAGCCCAAGCCCCGGGAGGACGCCAGCATCTCCGCCGCCACCAGCGCGCCCCAGGAGGAGCCCAGCGCGACGCGCAGGCCCGTCAGGATCATCGGCAGCGCCGACGGAATCCCGACCCGGAACAGAAGCTGCACCCGGCTGGCGCCGAACGTGCGCCCAACCCACAGATGCACCGCCTTCGTCTGCTTGATGCCGGAATAGGCGTTGATCACCGCCGCCGTGAACGAGGACAGAAAGATGACCATCGCCTTGGACAGAAGACCTATGCCAAAAAGCACGATCATCACCGGAATCCACGCGATGCCCGGAATGGGGCGGATCATGTCAAACAGTGGGCGCGCGAACATGTCGGCGGCCTTGCTCCAGGCCATCGCAATGCCCAGCGGAATGCCGATCACGACCCCGATCAGGTATCCGCTCATCGCGACCTGAAGCGAAGCGCCCAGGTGCTGCAGCATCGTCGCGCCGTCGGGCGAGCGCTTATAAAATTTTTCAAAGAACGTGGTGGCGACGCGGACGGGGCTTGGCAGGACGTTCCGGGAGTACCATTTGAAAACGTCCGTCGCCAGATACCAAAACAGCAGAAACAGCGTGATGGCGGCGATGGAGGCCAGATAATACCTGCCTCCGCGCGCCCTGCTTGTACGCAATGGGTTTCCCTCCTTCTCCGGGCTACCGCCCACGCCCGCCGGCCTTCGCGGGCGGCGGGCGCGGGCGGATCGAGCCGGCCGTTTAGAACTGCGGCTGCTTGACCGTGCCGCCGATCGCTTCGCTGATCAGCGAGGCGTCAAAGCAGGTCTTGACGTTTTCCAGCTGCCAGTTCTCGATCTTTTCAATGCCCACGTTGAACTCCGCGTAGCTCATCATCGCGTCGCCCAGCACGTAGGCGTCGCTGGTGAGGAGCGCCTTGGTCACGTAGGGGCGGTCGATGATCTCCTGCTGCATCGTGGCGTCGTCATACTCGCGCCCCTCGGAGGCGAACCACGTCTTGGACCACTCGGCGCGCATCGCGCTGTCGGCAGCCAGTTCCTCGGTAGCCTTGTAGAAACCCTTCAGGAAGGCGACCACATCGGCGCGGCGCTCCGCCACCACGGTCTTGGAGGCAAACACCATATCGTACAGCGCGGTTTCGGTGGCGTCCTCAAAACTGCAGCACTTGACGCCGCCGGCCGCTTCGGCCTGCGCCGAATAGGGCGAGAAGGTGGCGATGGCATCGCCCTCGCCCGCCGCGAAGGCCTGTACGCCGGAGGCCCAGTCCATGTTGATCAGCGTCACATCCTCGTCCGTCAGCCCGAACTGCGCCAGATAGCGCAAGACGTTAAACTGGCTGGCCGTGCCCAGGTTGCAGATGAAGCGCTTGCCCTTCAGCGTCTCGGCGCTGCCGTACATCTCCGGATACTTCTCAATCTGCCCCTTGACCGAAAGGATGTCGCTGTCGGGCTTGACCCAGATGCCCATGCCGCCGGACATCTCCACGTCGCCCAGAAGCGTCGTTTCGCCGTTGGCCAGCGCGAACACCGTCGCCGCGCCGGAGCAGGCCACATCCAGCTCGCCCGCGGCCATGGCTTCGTTGATCGCCGCGCCGGTCGGGAAGATCACCATGGATACGTTCAGGCCTTCTTCGGTGAAGTAGCCCTTCTCCATCGCGTACTGCACCGGCGCGCCGACCGCGGAGGGCATCAGGCCCACCCGCAGCGGCTGGCCGGAGCCCTCGGCCATCGCCGGGAACGCGAGCAGCGCCAGAGACAGGGCCATCAGGACGACCAGAATCTTTTTCATATGTGGATACCTCCTGTTTATTATCAGTTTCCCTGACGGGAAACCAATTTCGCGGGGAATGAGAACGTTCTCATTTTGTGTGAAAAAACACCGTCAGCCCGTTCTCGGCTTCGCGCACGAACTGCGATAGACGATCGCCGTGTCAAAGACGGCCACATCGTCCTCATGCCGCGTCCGGTTGTCGATCATGTCAAAGAGGGTCTCCGCCGCGCGGAGGCCGATTTTCTGGATCGGCTGCGTCACGGCCGTAATGTCCCAGGCTTCCGCCAGCTCCACGTCGCCCCAGCCCAGCAGCGAAATATCCTCCGGGATGCGCGCGCCCCGCGCCTTCAGCTCCAGCCAGGCGGAGCGGTAGAGGGGGTTGTTCAGAAGGTACAGCGCGGTGGTGTCGGGGTTGTCATCCAGCAGTTCCTTTGTAATCTGCCTGCCGGCCTCGGTGATGAAGGACTCCTCGCAGTAGCGGATCATTCCGGGCCTAAGCGTCAGGCCGTATTCCGCCAGCGCCATGCGAAAGCCGGCTTCCCGCTCGCGGGTGGAATTGACGAACTGATTGGACGCGATGACCCCGATGTTCCGGTGCCCGAGCCCCAGCAGATACTTGCCCGCCTGATAGCTTCCGCCAAGGTTGTTGCACTGCACCAGCGGCCGCTTCAGGCCGTTGACCTGCCTGTCCACGGTGACCAGCGGGATCTCGCTTTCATAAAGGCGCCGGATGTCCTGGCTCATTTCGCTGTTGAAGCGCTGCGTCGACGAGAGGATGATGCCGTCGACCCGCCGCTCAAACAGCGACTGCAGGTGCCGGAGCTCCCGCTCCGGCTTCTCGTTGGTGTTGCACACCAGTACGTTGTAGCCCTGTCGGTTGGCAAAATCCTCGATGGCAAAGGCCAGCTTTGAGAAAAACGGCGCCTGAATGTCGCCGATGATGACGCCGATGGTCCGGGTCCGCTGGACGCGCATGCTCTTGGCGATGGCGTTGGGCACGTAGGACAGCGCATGCGCCGCGTCCAGCACCCGCTGGCGCGTCTTTTCGGATACGCTCCCGTACTTTCCCATCGCCCGGGCCGCCGTGGCAGCCGACACGCCCGCGCGCTCCGCGACGCGCTTGATGGTGACGCTCTCGTTGTGGCCTTTCTCGCTACGCATGCTCCGACCCGCCCCCGAAAACGTATGATAACGTTCTCATTTTTGCTTATAAAAAAACTGTTCGAATCATAACCGATTCTGCCCTAGCTTGTCAATAGATAAATGTTTAAAGTGACAAATTTTTATGTTTTTGACGTTGTAGCCGCCTGCGGGCTTCGGCCCCGCGGGCTTCGGCCCCGCGAACCGGTTGCATTTTTTGAGGATTGTGTCTATAATAGGCCTCGTCCGTCCGGACGGGAAGGGGGAAGACGCATGCCACCGCTGTCGCTTTTGATCAAGCCGGTATCGGGCCTATGCAACATGCGCTGCCGGTATTGCTTCTATTCCGATGTGATGGCGCGCCGGGAGACCGGGGTGCGCGGAGCTATGTCGCCGGAAACGCTGGAAATGCTCGTCCGGCGGGCGATGGCCTACGCCGAGGGGAACGTCGCCTTCGCGTTTCAGGGCGGGGAACCGACGCTGGCCGGGCTTGATTTTTACCGGGCGCTGGTCGGCTTTCAAAAAAAATACAACACCCGCGGCCTCCGCGTCGACAACTCGCTGCAAACCAACGCGCTGGATCTGTCGGACGAGATGATTGATTTTTTCGCCCGGGAAAAATTCCTCATCGGCGCTTCGCTGGACGGCGGCCGCGCGACCCACGACGCGCTGCGCGTCGACGCCGGCGGCGCGCCGACCTTCGACCGCATCCGCCGCTCGCTGGAATGCCTGCGCGCGCGGGGCGCGGCGCTGAACGTGCTGTGCGTGGTGAGCGAACCCGTGGCCGAGCGGCCGCGGGAGGTTTTCGAGACGCTGGAGCCCTACGGATTCATTCAGTACATTCCGTGCCTGGACGATTTCGACGGCGGGGCGCGCCCGTTTTCGCTGACGGCGGCGTCCTACCTCGGGTTTCTCAAAACGACGCTGGACTTGTATCTGGACAGGATTCGAAGGGGCCGGTACGTCAGCATCCGGAACCTGGACAACTACGTGGGCATGCTGCTGGGCGACGAGCCGGAAAACTGCGGCATGCGGGGCCGCTGCGGGCAGTACTACCTGATCGAGAGCGACGGCGGGGTATACCCCTGCGATTTTTCCGTGCTGGACGAGTGGCGGATGGGAAACATCCGGGAAGCGTCGTTTTTCGCCCTTGAGCGAAGCGAAACGGGCGCACGCTTCCGCGCCGAATCCCTCCCCGTCCCGGCAAAGTGCAGGGCGTGCCGCTGGTACCGCCTGTGCCGCAACGGCTGCAAGCGCGAGCGCACGGCGCCCGGAGACGAAAACCGCTTCTGCGAATGCTACCGCGAATTTTTCCCCTACGCGCTGCCCCTCCTTCAGGAGGCCGCCCGCGCTTTCGGAAAGTAAGGCGCTATTCGCCGCCCGCCGCGCCCTCCAGCGCCTCGCACAGCGCGATCAGCGCCGTCTGCGCCCGGGTGAGCCGCCGCTTCTTCGGGTAGATCAGCTTGAAATCCCGACGGAGCGAGAAGCCCTCCGTGTGCAGCCGGACGAGCCCGCCCCGGCCGGCAAAGCGGTTCGCCAGCCGCGCCGGCACCACCGCGACGCCCAGGCCGCAGGCCGCCGCGTTCAGCAGCGCGTGGGTGCTGGTGCTCTCCCAAACGGGGGCGGCGGTAAGCCCGTTCACCTTCAGAAGCGCATCCACCATCTCCCGCGCCGCGCTGCCCGGCTCCCGCAGAAGCAGCGGCGCGGCGGCGATGTCGCCAATGCCGGCGGCCTCTTTTTTGCGGATCGGATCGCCCTCGTGGCAATAGACGCCCAGCTCGTCCGACAGAAAGGCCTTGACGGCGAGCGCGTCCGAATGAACCTCGCCCTCGATGAGCGCGAGATCGAGCTGGTTGTCCAGAAGCTTCCGCTCGATCCCCTCGGAGCTACTGATCTGCACGCGCACCGAAAGATCCGGAAACTGCTGCCGGAGCCCAAGAACCAACCCCGGCATCAGCTCCGTGCCGATGGTAATGCTGGAGCCGACGCGCATCCTGCCCGCCGTCTCCCAGTTCCGGAGTGCGTTTTCCATGTCCTCCAGGCCCGACGCGATGCCCAGCGCCTCGCCAAACATCCGCTCTCCGGCGGGGGTGATGCATAGCCTGCGCCCGCCGCGCTCAAAGAGCTTCACGCCGTAGTGGCGCTCCAGCTCCTTAATGGCAAAGCTGACCGCCGGCTGGGAGAGATACAGCTTCTTCGCCGCCGCGGTAACGCCGCCCTCCCGGCAGACGGCGATAAAAATCTTCAGATGCTGCAGCGTCATGGCGCCCTCCGAATCATAAAAATCCATTATGGATCAGATAATATTATAGTATTTTACTTATTCGAAAGCAAGGCGTACAATCGGCTTGGGGGGTGACACCTTGAAACCCGGAAAAATAAGACAGATTGGTACGCTCTTTACTTCGACGTTTTTCATCAGCGCCTTCACCTTCGGCGGCGGATATGTGATCCTGCCGCTGATGCGCAGGAAATTCGTTGATCAGCTTCATTGGATGGATGAAAACGAAATGCTCGACCTGATGTCCATCGCCCAATCCTCGCCGGGAGCGATGGCGGTGAACATCGCGGTGCTGGTGGGTTACCGTCTGGCAGGCATCGCGGGCGTAATGGTTTCCATCGTCGGGACGATCCTGCCGCCGCTGATCATCCTCACGCTGATTTCGATGGGCTATGAGGCGGTCAGCACTAATACAGCCGTCGCGCTGACCCTTCGCGGCATGCGCGCGGGGGTCGCGGCGGTCATCTTTGACGTGGTGATTACGCTGTTTCTGAACATCGGCAGGGACGGCAGGATTTTTCCGTTTCTGATCGCGGCGGCAGCGTTCGCGCTGACCACATGGCTGGATGTCAACGTGGCGTTCATCATCCTGGCCAGCGGCCTGGCCGGGGTGGCGGGCGAATACTGGCGCCGGGGAAGGGAGGGTGCGGGCAAGTGATTTATCTGGAGCTGTTCTGGAGCTTCCTGCAGATCGGGGCGTTCAGCTTTGGCGGCGGATACGCGTCGCTCAAGCTGATCCAGCATCAGGCCGTCGAGGCGCATGCCTGGATGAACATGGCGGAATTTACGGACCTGATCACCATCTCGCAGATGACGCCGGGGCCCATCGCGGTCAATTCGGCCACCTTCATCGGCATGCGGATGGCGGGGCTTGGCGGGGCGCTGGTCGCCACGTTTGGCTGCATCCTGCCCTCCTGCATCATCACGCTGACGCTGGCGTGGCTCTACTACAGGTACCGCAGCCTGACGCTGGTGAGCAGCGCGCTCGCCGGGCTCCGGCCCGCGGTGGCGGCGCTGATCGCCGCCGCGGGGGTTTCGATCCTGGCGCTGGCGGTTTGGAACGATTCGGCTCCGTCGCTCGATCCGCGCAGCGTCGACTGGATCGCCGTCGGGCTGTTCGCCGCCGCGTTTTTCGTGCTGCGCCGGTGGAAGCTCAACCCCATTTGGGTCATGTCGGCCACGGGCGTCGTCGGCCTGGGCCTGTACAGCCTGCTGTCCGCGGGCTTTTGACCCGCGGCCGCTTTCCCCGGGGGCCGGTTGGCTAAGCCCCGGGTCAGTCCCCCGGGTGTCTCGCCGCGCATTCCGCGTTGGTCTCCGCGATTTCCCTTTCGCCGTCGATATGGGGCTGAACCATGGCGTAGGAGCGGGGCCGGTCACGGGCTATCGAGGTCCACGCCCGCCTCCGCCAGCGCGCGGCGCAGATCTCCGGGGTCCAGGTTCCGGGGCGAAACGCCCGCGCGCCGGCAAAGCGCCGCCGCGATGCCCGCCGCCTGGCCCATCGCCATGCAGATGGACATCACCCGGTAGGAGGCGTGGGCGCGGTGGGTGCCGGAAATGGCGCGGCCCGCCACCAGCAGGTTTTCCACCCTTTGCGGCACGAGGCAGCGGTAGGGAATGTCGTAGGGCTTCACGTACTGGATCGTTTTCTCCGCCTGGCCGGGGCCGACGGGGTTGTGGATGTCCACGATGAATTCCGCCCCGTGCACCGCCGCGTCGCAAAAGCGTGCGCCGTCGGCCATTTCCTCCGCGGTGAGCACGTGCCCGCCCAGCACGCGCCGGGTTTCGCGCACACCCAGCGTGGTGGCGCTGGAGATGGCACGGCAGTTTTCGTAGCCGGGCAGGTACCGGCGGAAGAAGTCCACCAAAAGGTCGATCTGCCGCCGGAGCAGAAGCTCTGCCGGAAAGAGGCTCAGCGCCTTCGTGGCGTCCACGCCGCCAACCTGGGTGGTGTTGACCCGGCGCTCCCCCGGCACGGTGGTGCGGTGCAGCCGGACGGCCACGATGTTTGGCGGCAGCAGTCCCTCGTCGCCGCAGCGCCGGCAGAAGTCAAGGAAGCGCTCATCGCCGAGCTTTACGTCGTCCACGTCGCCGATGCAGACGATCCCCCGCGCCTCGTCCACGCCGTCTACGGTAAATTCCAGCGTCACCGGCTGCACGAGCCCATCGGATGCGCGGCCCTTTTCGATGGGCGCGCCGGCAAAGCAGGCGATGTCGCCGTCGCCGGTGGCGTCCACGGTCACGTCGCCCATCAGCGCGAAGGGGCCCTCCTTGCCGGCGAGCACCAGCCCGTTAACCGCGCTTCCCGCCATGACGGCGTCCGCCGCCGGGGTCTGCAGGTACACGTCGATGCGCTCGTGGTTTACGAATTCGGCCAGGGCGCGCTTGGCCCGCTCCGGGTCGTGGGCGACGCCCGTCACCCCCAGCATGTCGTTATTCGCCACGCCCAGCCGCTCCATAAGCTCGTCCCGCAGGGTGCCCCGCGACACGCCGCCCAAAATCGGCCCCACGTGGCCGCTGGTCAGCATGCCGCCCAGCACGCCATAGCGCTCGATCAGCGCCACCTTCGCGCCCTGGCGGGCGGCGGCCACCGCCGCGCACACCCCCGCCGGGCCGCCGCCCGCCACCAGCACGCCGTAGCGGCCGGCAACGGGCAGATTCTTTTCATACCGCACCTGATCCATGGCCGTCCCTCACTCTCCGAGATAGGCCCCCTGGTCCATAAGCGACGCCCGCAGCCGGGCGACGTCCACCGCCGAGGGCAGAATTCCGTCCGCGACCGCCATCGCCGCCGCGGTGCCCGCCGCCTGACCAAAGGCCATGCAGCAGGGGATCATCCGGGTGGCGGAGGCCGCCACCGCGTCGGCCGAGATCGGCCGGCCCGCCACCAGGAGGCTTTCGACGCCCCTGGGCACCATGCAGCCGTAGGGCACGCCGAAGAAGGGCCCGTTTTCCAGCGGATAAAAGGTGCCGCCGGGGTCGGACCGGTTGTGGGTGTCCATGCAGGTGGCCATCACGGCGATGGAATCCTCCGGCACGCGGCAGGCGGTCACGTCCTCGGCCGAAAGCCGCTTCACGCCGTCGATGTGGCGGGTTTCGCGGATGCCGATGGAGGCCGCGGTGCCCATGAAGCGCGCGTTTTCAAAGCCCACGGCGTGCTTTTTGAGGAATTCGTACACCTTATGGGCCTGCCGGAGCCCCTCGATCTCCGCGCGGGTCAGGTCCTCCGCGGAGGTGCCGTCCACGTCCAGCACGCGGGTCACGTTGAGCCGGTATTCGCCCGGCGTCACGCCCTCGAACAGGCAGATCTCGGCGCGGGGCACGTCGCCCCATTCCTCCCGCATGTCGCGGATCAGCCAGCTGTAAGGGCCGTAGAAGGGGCGGATCTCGTCCCTGTGGGCGTGGATGTGGGCCTTCACCCGGTCGGTGTCCACGTTGTACAGCCGGAAAAACAGCGTGGCGGGCTGGATGTTGCCGTCCCGCGCGTTGCCCAGCTCAAAGCCCACGCCCGCCCGCGCCGCCACATCCGCGTCGCCGGTGGCGTCCACCACGATCTTCGCCCGCACGGCGGCCATGCCGCTCTTGTTCGCAATCACCGCGCCGGTGACGCGGCCCGCCTCCGTCAGCGGATCGACAAACTGGGTGTGCAGAAGCAGCCAGGCGCCGCTGTCCAGAATCATCTTCGTCGCAACCTGCTTGAAGCACTCGTGGTCAAAGGGGCCCACGTGGTCGTGGCCAATATTGTAAAAGCCGGAGCGCGGGTCTCCGCCGGGGACGAGGGCGGGGTCGATAGCGCCGCCCCGGGCCACCATTTGGTCCACAACCTCTTTGAACATGCCCCGGATGATCATTTTTTCGTTGCGCGCGTCGAAGGATGTCATGAACGGGCCGACCAGGCAGGCCGTGGCCGCGCCGCCCACGCCGCCGTTTTCATCGATGACCAGCACCCTGGCGCCGCCCCGGGCCGCGGCGGCGGCGGCGCATATGCCCGCCGGGCCCGCGCCCGCCACCAGCACGTCCACATCCGCGAAGACCGGGAGTTCCTTCCGGTAGATTTCAGCCATGCGATCCCCTCTCTCTATGGTTCAGGCCGCGCCGGGTCCGTTCGGCGCGGCCTGAAGCGGTCAAATGGTCGTGCGGAGCATCAGGCCTGGCTGGCCAGGTAGGCCACGAGCTCGGTGCGGACTTCCTCGCCGCCGCCGTTGGTCCAGTCGGACATGAAGGTGGCCAGATCGTCCACGGTGCGGGTGCCGGAGATGACCTGCAGGATGAAGTCCTGAAGGCTCTTGAAGAGCGCGGTGTTGTACTTGGTGTAGGCTTCGGAGGCGGGTTTGAAGGCGAAGGCGTTGTCCACGAAGACCTCCGGGGTCTCCTCGTTGGCCTTGAGGGTGATGGCGTTGAAGGCGGCCCACTGGGCGTCGGACTTGCGGATGCGGGAGGGCCACTGCTGCTCGTAGGCGGGTTGGTCGGTGGCGTCGATGTACCAGTAGGAATCGCCGCGCTCGTCGGCGAAGATCGGGTTGATGGGCTGGATCTTGCCCTCCTCGTCGTAGGTGAAGTGGGTGCCCTCCACGCCGATGCAGATGAACAGCTGCTCCTTGACCTTGAGGTTGATCCAGTTGATGGCGTCGGCCGCGTTCTTGCTGGAGCGCAGCACGCAGGATACCTGGTTGAGCGCCTTGGTGGACATGTAGGCGCAGGTGCCGTCGGCGCCCTTGAGCGCGCCGATGTAGCCCACGTCCTCGTAGGTCAGCCCCAGGTTCTGCATCTGGGCGGGGGTGGTCACCTGCACGCCGGCGCGGTTGGAGCAGGCGATGATGGCCTTGCCGGAGGCGAACTTTTCATTGACGGTGGAATCGGTGTTGACGGCCCAGTCGGGATCGAGCAGGCCTTCCTTATTGAGTTTGGTGAGGAACTCGATCATCGCGGAAAAGCCGGGCGCCTCGGTCATGTACAGAACGCTTCCGTCGGCGTCCACCATCCAGTCGGAATAGATGCCGAAGGCGCAGGCGATGGTCTTGGGGATGACCCAGTTCTCGTTGCCCTCGGAGGCCGGCATGTAGGGGCCGGAGAAGACGATGTACTCATCGCCGTAGAAGTCCTTGAGGGTCACCAGGGCATCGTAGAACTCGTCGATGGTGGCGGGGATCTTTTCAATGCCCGCGGCCTTCATCAGGTCCCAGCGGCAGGCCATGAAGTTGGCGATCTCGTTGTTGTAGGGATACATGTAGGGCACGCCGTAGATGTTGCCCTCGGCGTCGGAGAGCGCCTTCCAGGTCTCCTCGGAGTTGCCGGCCAGGATGTCCTGCCCGTAGGCGTCCAGAAGCGCGTTCAGCGGGAGCAGCGCGCCCTGGGCCATCAGCGTGCGCCACTGGTTGACGTTGACGTTGACCACGTCGTAATCCGCGCCGCCGGCCACGTCCATCAGCAGCTTCTCGTCGGCGTTCTCGGCCGGCAGCGAGTAGTAGGTGACGTCGTAGCCCGTGGCTTCCTTGATGACGGGCACCATGTAGTCGGCGTTGACGTCAAAGCCCACGTTGCCGCCCAGCCGCTTGAGCGTCACGTTGCCGGGCCCCTTGAGCGCGGGGGCTTCGGCGCCGGCCATCGGCGCCGCCACCAGGACCGCCAGCATCAGCGCCAGCGCGACAGACAACATTCGTTTCATTTCGCAATCCCTCCGTTTCAATATATCTCGGGCCGCGTGGCGCGGCCAAGATTTCCCCGTTGCCCCGGGCTGCCTCACCCCTTGACGGACCCGATCGTGATCCCCTGCACCATGTAGCGCTGGACGAAGGGATACATCAGCACGATCGGCACCAGCGACATGGTGACCGCCGCCGCGACCATGCCGTCGGTGGTCACATTGGACGAGATCGAGGCGCCGCCGCTGTTCCAGCCGCTGTAAAGGTTCTCCGCGAAGGCCTGGCCGTTGTTGATGATGTCGTAAAGGTAGAGCTGGATGGTGCGCATCTCGGTGGAATTGGTGTACATCATCACGTGGAAGTAGTTGTTCCAGTAGGTGATCGCGTACAAAAGCGCCACCGTGGCCAACACCGGCGTGGACATGGGGCATACGATGCTCCAAAGCGTGCGCACGTCGCCCGCCCCGTCGATCTTGGCCGACTCCTCGACGCTTTCGGGCAGGCCCTCAAAGTAGTTCTTCACGATGAACATGTTGAACTGCACGATGGCGAAGGGCAGGATGCACGCCCAGTGGGTGTCGAAGATGCCGATCGCGCGGACCACCATGTACGCCGGGATGATGCCGCCGAAGAACACCATGCTGATCACGTAGAGCATCGTCACCACCCGGCGCCCCTTGAAGCCGGGCTTGGACAGCGGATAGGCCGTGGTGACCGTGGTGAGCATGGATACCGCCGTGCCCAGCGCGAACACGATCAGCGAGTTTTTGAGGGCGCCGAAAAAGCTGGTCTTGGTCAGGACGTACCGGATCGTCTCCAGCTGAAAGCCGTTGGGCCAGAAGGCCACCTGCCCGGCCGTCACCCGCGCGCCCAGGCTGAAGGCCTTGGAAACCACGTGCAGGCAGGGCAGCACCGCCATCAACCCGAAGAGGATCAGCACGGTGTAGGCGATGCCGACGGTCAGCTTTTCGCTCTTTTCCAGCGGAACGCCCCTGAGTTTTCTCCGCGCGATGTTTGTGGTCATGCCGTTCGCCCCCTTACCAAATGCTGCGGTTCAGGAGCTTTTTGCTCACCGCGTTGGCGCCGACGATCAGCACGAACGCCACCACCGAGTTAAAAAGGCCCAGCGCCGTCGACTGCGAAAAGTTCATCTGGCCCATGCCCAGGCGGTAGACGTAGGTCTGGATGATGTCGGCCACGTCGTACACCGCGGCATTGTAAAACACCAGCACCTGCTCGAAGCCCGTGTCCAGAATGTAGCCCACCTTGAGGATCAGCATCAGCACGATCGTGGGCAAAAGCCCCGGAAGGGTCACATTCCAGATCAGCCGCCACTTGTTGGCGCCGTCGATGCGGGCCGCCTCGTAAAGGCCGATATCGATGCCGGAAATGGCCGCCAGGTAGATGACCGTGTTGTAGCCGATTTCCTTCCAGCCCTCGGTGAACACCAGCAGGCTTCGGAAGACCGCCGTGTCGGTGAAAAAGCGGATGCGCTCCAGGCCCAACGACGCCAAAAACGTGTTCGCGATGCCATAGGTGCCCAGCAGCGAATAGAATATGCCGAACACGATGACCCACGAAAAGAAATAGGGCACGTAGATCGACGTCTGCAAAAGGCGCTTGACCGACCGCTGGCGAATCTCGTTGAGCAAAATCGCGCAGATGATGGGCAGCGGGAACAGAAACGCGATCTTGTAGCCGTTGATGACGAGCGTGTTCAGAAGCACCTTCCCGAACTGGGAGCTGGCAAAGAGCTTGTTGAAATGGCTCATGCCCACCCACGGGCTGTGGGCGATGGCGTCAATGGGGTTGGCGCCGGCAAAGATGTTGTAGTCCTTGAAGGCCATCAGGATGCCGTAGAGCGGTGTGAATTTGTAGACGATCAGAAACACCAGCCCGGGGATCAGCATCACGTACAGCATCGGGTGCTGCCGGAGGTATACGAAAAAGTTGTGGATTTTGTTCCGGACGGGAATCCTGTGGCAGGGCACCCGGCCGCCCCCGGCCGAGGCGCATGCGCGCGAAGGGTTCTGCGCCATTACACTTCCTTCCTTTCGGGCCTGCGTGAATCTATGTTTTACTCCCAATTACGATTCCGCTGTTCAGGATAACATTAACACATTTTGTTCAAAACCGTAAATGCCCATATGTATGGTATTCTGGCCCAAACTTTCGCACATGGCGCGCCGGCGGGGTCAGGCCCCGCCCTCCGGCTCCGCGTCGTCAAAGCGGACGGGCAGCGCGATGGACACGCAGGTGCCCGCGCCCTCCCGCGACGACACCCGGAAGCCGGCCTCCGGGCCGCCGAACAGGCGCAGCCGCTCGCGGACGTTGGCCACGCCGTAGCCCGCGTCGCGCCCGGCGCCGCGCGACTCCAGCCGCGCCCGCGCCTCCTCGGGCATGCCCTTTCCGTTGTCCTCGATCTCGATGAACACCCGGTCGCTCTCCAGCCACGCGCGCAGCGTCAGCCTGCGGTCGGGCTTGTCGCAGTCGATCAGCCCGTGAAGCAGCGCGTTTTCCACCAGCGGCTGCAGCGAAAAGCGGGGCAGATGGCACTCCATGGCCTCGGGCTCGATCTCGGTCTCCACCCGGAAGGCGTTTTTGAAGCGGCGCCGCATGATGCCCAGGTAGTTGTGCGTCAGCGCCAGCTCCTCGCCAAGAGGCACCGTCCCGGGCCCCTTGTTGATGCTCATGCGCAGGTATTTTGACAGCGCGTTCACCATCCACACGCCGTTTTCCATGTCGCCGTCGGCGATCATCCACTTGATCACGTCCAGCGTATTGTAAAGAAAGTGGGGCTTGATCTGCGCCTGCAGCGCCTGCATCTGGTATTCGGAGATGGCCAGGCGGTTGCGGTATCGCTCCTCGACGATTCTCTGCACCGCGAGGGCCATCTTGCCGGCGCTGACCCTGAGCCGCGCCAGCGCGTCCAACCGGCCCGGCCCCCGGACCGGCGCGGCGGGGTCCGGCTCGCTCTCCAGCGCTCGCACCGCCTGATTGATGGTAGACGCCGTGCGGCCCAGCATCATGTCGTAGGCGATCATCATCGCGATGACCAGCGCCACCAGCAGCGTCGCCGCGATCAGCACCATCAAAATGCCCGCCGTCTGCCCGTTGGCCCGGGTGAGCGCGGCGCGGTCGGTGGTGTCGATCAGGTACCAGTCACAGGTGTCGATCTTCCGGAAGGCGGTCACGCTGTCGCCGGAGAGGGCGCCGCTCCCCGCCTGGCGGACCCGGGCCATCTGCTCCGCGCCGAGGGCCGTTTGCCCGATGCGCTCCTCGTCCGCGTGGGCGACCACCACGCCGTCCTCGTCCACCAGGTACAGCTCGGTGCCCTCCGCGCCGCCCACCTCAAAGATGCCGCCGATCTGGCCCACGTCGATGTCCAGGTACAGCGCGCCGACGTACTGGTTGTAGTTTTTGCTGCCGGAGACCACCCCCACGCAGGAAATGGCCAGCATGCTGACGCCGATGTCGGTGGTCACCCGCCGGGGCCCCTGCCAGAACACGCCGCCCCGGCTGTCGCCCACCAGGCGCCGGAAGTCCCGGTCGTCCTCCAGCGACGCGAGGGAATAAAATGTCGCCCCCTGCCGCGCGTAGATCTTGCCCGCCGGCACGAAAAGGCGAACCTTGGAGATCATGTACTTGCCCCGGTACTCGTTGAGCACGCGGGTCATGTCGGAATACTCCTGCAGCTGGCCCTCGGTGCCCGCGCTGGAGTTGAGATAGGGGTAGACCGTGCCCAGCAGCGTCCTGGCGCTGTCGGCGGTCTGGCGCAGCCGGTAATCGAGGTTGTTTTTGGCCTGCTCCACGGACAGCTGCATGCCGCGCAGCGCCTCGGACTCCACCGCGGCGTTGGTGGAGCGGGCGTACAGCCGCGCGGAGATGACCGTGAGGCAGACAAAGGCCGCCAGCAGCGCCACCAGCACGGCCCGCGTCAGGTGGAGGTTGCGCCGCGGGAACGCATTGCCCGTCACGCCCTGCCGCCCTTCCGGGCGCCGAGCACGGAGTGCTCCCGGTATTCGCTGGGCGTAAACCCGGTGTACTTTTTGAAGAGCTTGGAAAAATAGCTGGGCGACAGGTACCCCACCATGAAGCACACGTCGTAGAGCAGGATGCCGGAATCCGTCAGCAGTTCCTTGGCGCGGCGGATGCGCTCCAGCGTGATGTACTCGTTGATGGTCTTGCCGGTCTGCTGCTTGAACAGGACGCACAGGTAGGTGGGCGTCAGGTACACCTCCCGCGCGAGTCCGGAGACCGAGAGCCGCTGGGCGTACCGGCTGCCGATGATCTCCCGCACCCGCTGGATGACCGCGCTGGACTGGGGCGCGCTGCGCCGCCGGATCAGCGCCGTCACCTCGTCGTAGGCCCGGGCGATCAGCGACTCCTGCTCCTCGGCCCGGCAGGACAAAAACCGCTCCATCAGCCGGCGCTGGGAGGAATAGACGCCCTTTTCCCGGGTGGCGAGGCTGGTCAGAAGGCGCGCGGGCAAAAGCAGAAGGAACATGAGAAAGTTCTGCCGCTCGTCCTCAGAGGGGATCCGGCGCACGTATTCGATCAGGCCCTCGCGCGCCTTCCGCACGGCGTCGGCGTCGCCGTTCATGATGGCCTCGCCGATCTCCTTTTCCGCCCGCTCCCGGGCGCGCCTCAGGTCGTCCACCTCTTCGTACTTGTTGACCGAGATGGGGAGATCGGAATCGATCAGGTAGCGCATCTCGATGGCTTCGCAGGCGCTTTTGTAGGCTTCGCGGATCTTGAGGATGCCCGTGAAGCGGTCGCTGATGCCGATGGACACCGAAAGCTCCAGCTCCGCCATCAGGCGCTCGCGCACGTCCGCGGCCACGCCCAGGATCGCGGTTTCGCAGTCCTCGCCCTCGGCGTTGACGATCAGGATGTACTCGCCGATCCGGTCCTTGAAGCAGATGCTGCTGCCGTGGCGGCGCAGCGCGTTCTCGCAGATGGTCTGGATCTTCAGGCTGAAAAGCATCCGCTGCTTTTCGTTCATGCCGCCGATCACCTGCCACTTGTTGCAAAGGCGCACGACCACCACCGCATAGTGGACGTTCGCCTCCAGCGGGATGCCCAGGTACTGCGCCTCGCTGAGCGCCGCGGCCTCGTCCTCGTCGTTCTCCCTCAGGAGCATCGCCAGGTGCCGGCTGCGGAGCAGCGGCATCGACTGCGTCAGCAGATCCTCCATTTCATAGAGCTTCTCCTCGCGCGCCCGCTCCTCACCGATCATGCCCGTCACGCGGGTCAGCGTCTGGTCCATCTCGTCCAGATCGATGGATTTCAGGATGTAGTCCACGGCGTCCAGCTTCAGCGCGTCCTTGAGGTAGGCCACGTCGGCATGGCCGCTGATAAAGAGGATCTTGGTGCGGGGATACGCCGCGCGCACCCGCCTGGCCAGCTCGATGCCGTCCATGAAGGGCGTGCAAACGTCGGTGACCACCAGGTTCACCGGGTGCTCCCGGACGTAGTCCCAGGCCTTCTGCCCATCGGGAAAGGCGCCGACGATCTCCACGCCGTGCCGGCGCCAGTTCACGTGGCGCTTCAGCCCGCTCAGCACCGCCTCCTCGTCGTCCACCAAAATGGCCCTGTACATCGCGTCCCCCTCTCCGGATCAGTTCCGCTCCCCGGCCGCCGGCATTTCCGCTGCGTTCGGGTCGGTCTCGAGCATCACGCCGTCGGCGGCGAGGATGGCGCGGATCTCCCGCACGTCCACCGCCCCGGGGAAGACCCCCAGGCGGACCGCCAGCGCGGCGCCGACCCCCGCGCCCTGGCCCATGGCCATCAGCGGCGGCATCACCCGGGCCGAGCTGAGGGCCACCGCGTCCATCGACGCGCACCGGCCGCTGAACATCAGGTTGGCGATGTCGGCGGAGCAGGTCATCCCGTAGGGCAGCCCGTAGGGCTTCACCTTTTTGACGATGGTGCCCGCGCCGCCGCCGTCGTGGATGTCGATGATGTAGGAGCCGATGCCCACCGAATCCCCGCCGATCGCGCCGCGCGTCAGCATGTCCTCGGTCAGCGTGGCCAGGCCGCGGAACCGGCGGGTTTCCCGAACGCCCATGAACGGGTAGATCTGCGTCAGATGGCAGTTTTCAAAGCCGGGCACGCGGGCCCTGAGCATCTCCACCAGCTTCAGAATCTGGATGTGGCCCTCGATCTCCGCACGGGTCAGGTCCAATGCGTCGCTGCCGTCGATGCCCTGGTGCCGGGTGCAGTTCAGGTGCACCTGACCGGGCACGAGGCTCTGGATGTAGATCAGCGTATCCCGGCTGACGGGCAGCTCGCCCTTCTCCCGAAGCTCGGAGAACAGGGCGCGCAGCCCCACCAGCACATGGTGCCGGGGGTTGGACCGCAGGTAGGCCGCGTCATAGCCCGGGTAGGTTTCGATGGTGGGCGCCAGGCGCATCTGCTCGGGGTGCGCCTCCAGATAGCGGATGATCTCCTCCACGTCCACGCCGTCCACGGTGCACATCAGCGTCGGCGGCTGCAGTACGCCGGTGTCCTTCTGCCCCATTTCAAACCGCGCGCCCGCGATGTAGCCCACGTCGCCGTCGCCGGTGGCGTCGATGAACACCTTCGCGCGGGCCTCGATCCGCCGGGACTTTCCAAAGAGCGTCACCGACCGGAGCGCGCCGTTTTCCACGTCGGCGTCGATCACCTGGGTGTGCATCAAAAGCGTCACCCCGGCCTCCAGGCACTTTTCAAAGGCGACGACCTTGAACACCTCGTGGTCGTAGATCGTCACCGAATCGTGCATGGGGCACCAGTGGTGGGGGCTGGCGGCGCTCCGGGCCGTCAGCGCGTCGATCAGCTCCTGCGCGATGCCGCGGATCACCTGGTTGCCGTCCTTGTCGAGAAACCCCAGAAGCGGCAGCCCGATGGTCAGGTTGCCGCCCAGGTAGCCGTTTTTCTCCACCAGCAGCACCTTCGCGCCCTGCCGCGCCGCGGCGATTGCCGCGGGCAGGCCGCCCGGGCCGCCCCCGACGACGATCACGTCATAGGTTACGATGTCCGTCTTCACTGCCCCGTCCTCCCATCCGCCGTTTCACACAAACCCCACGATTATAGTATAGGCGCGCGGAATTTGAAAGTCAATTCTAGGAATAGTATTCAAAAGGAATGGGACAGATTCGAAATATCGGACCACAATCCGCCAAAATCCAGAAGGATCGTGCGTTGACGGGGCGCCCGGCCGGTGCTACCATCGAAACCGGCAGCGGTCCCCGAGGCCCGGCTTAAAGGAGCGTACGCACCATGAAACAGTACATTCGCGAAACCCCCGTTTGCTCGCAAAACCCCGCCGACCCGCGGCGCTATGACGTGGTGGTGGTGGGCGGCGGCATGAGCGGCCTCATCGCGGCCATGGCGGCCGCGCGTCAGGGCGCCCGCACCGCGCTGGTGCAGGACCGCGGCGTGTTCGGCGGCAACGCCAGCTCGGAAACGCGCATGCACATCTCCGGCGCGTCCTGCCACTGGGGCAAAAAGGACGCCGCCGAGACCGGCATCCTGATGGAGCTGCAGCTGGAAAACAAGTACCTGAACGACAGTTACAACTACTCCATCTGGGACGGGGTGCTGTGGTCGGCGGCAAAGAACACGGAAAACCTGGAGCTCTATATGAACACCACCATGGACCGCGTCTTCTCCAACGGACGGAATATCCAGTTTATCGAGTGCTACCAGATGACCACCGAGCGGCGCTTCGCGCTGGAGGGCGGGATCTACCTGGACTGCACCGGCCACGGCACACTGGGCTACTTTGCCGGCGCGGAGTACATGATCGGCCGCGAGGCCGCCGCGGAGTTCGGCGAAAAGGACGCGCCCCCCGCCCGGGACGGCGAGACCATGGGCAACACCATTTACTTCTGCGCGCGGGACACCGGCCGCCCGGTGAAGTTTGTGCGCCCCTCCTGGGCCTACGCCTTTGACGAGAGCGACTTCGCGCACCGCTACCACGGCGACATCGTGGTGTACCACGACGCCTCGGACGTGGTGGTGCTCAGGCCCGGCGAGGACTACGCCGACCACGCCGACCAGCTGGTGGAAAAGTACGACGTGGAGTCCGGCTACTGGTGGATCGAGCTGGGCGGGGACTGGGACGACATCATCGCCCAGGCGGAGGACATCCGCTACGAACTGTACCGCTGCGTCTACGGCGTGTGGGATCACATCAAAAACGGCGGCGACCACGGCGCGGACAACTACGAGCTGGTGTGGGTGGGCACCGTGCCCGGCACCCGCGAGAGCCGTCGGCTGGTGGGCGACCGCATCCTGACCGAAAACGACATCCTGACCAACCGGGTCTTTCCGGACGCCGTGGCCTACGGCGGCTGGCCGATGGACGAACACACCGCCGGCGGCTTTCGGGCCAAGGGCGAAATCCCCTCCCGGGTGCGCTCCTTCGAGGGGCTGTACTCCATCCCCTACGGCTGCTATTGCTCAAAGAACATCGAAAACCTGATGATGGCCGGCCGCAACATCAGCGCCACCAAGCTGGCCATGGGCTCCACCCGCGTGATGGCGACCTGCGCCGTGGGCGGCGAGGCGGCCGGGACCGCGGCGGGCATGGCGGCGCTTCGCGGCCTCAAGCCGGCGGAATTCGGGAGGCGCCACATCGAAGCCCTTCGCCAGCAGCTTCTGAAGGCGGACTGCTACATCCCCGGCTGCAAAAACGAGGACCCGGACGACCTGGCGCGGCGGTCCGCCGTCAGCGCCACTTCCGAGCGGCCGGGCTACGGGGCGAAAAACGTGCTCAGCGGCGTCGCGCGGCGCGTGGGCGGCGAGAGCCACCTGTGGCGCTCAAACGGCCTCGCCCCCGGTGGCGAGGCGCTGACCCTCACCTGGAAAAGCCCCGTCTTTCTGCGGCAGATCCGGCTGACGCTGGACCCGAACCTGTCCGAGGAGCGGTGCATCACGGTGTCCAGGGCGTTCATCGACAAGGAACCGCGGGGCGTGGCGAAGGAACTGGCGCGGGATTACGAGCTGAGGGCCTGGCGCGGCGGCGCGGAGGTCCTGCGCCTTCGGGTGTCGGACAACCACCAGCGGCTCAGGGTGCACGACCTGGACAAGGCCGTCAAGTGCGACCGGCTCGAGCTGCGCGTCCTCGCCACCAATGGCGATGCCGACGCCCGCGTGTACGAGATCCGCGCCTATGGCTGAGCGGCGCAAAGGGCATTCTCCCCGCGAAAAGCGGCAAAGGAGGGCAACGGCATGACATCGGTTTCCATCCATAAGGAAGCGCCCGTGGCGGGCGCGTACGACGTGGTGGTGTGCGGCGGCGGGCCCAGCGGCTTCATCGGCGCCATCGCCGCGGCCCGCGCCGGCGCAAAGGTGGCGCTGATCGAGCGCTACGGCTTTTTGGGCGGCATGGCGACGGCAGGGCTGGTGGCGCCCGTAAGCGAATTTTGCTATAACGGCGAACTGGTCGTGGGCGGCATCCCGTGGGCCTTCGCCCGGCGCCTGGAGGAATCCGGCGGCGCCTCCATCGAATACCCGCTGGGCAGCGTCTGCTTCGATCCGGAGGCCTACAAGCTGCTGGCCCAGCGCATGGCCCTCGAGGCCGGGGTGACGCTTTTTCTGCACGCCTATCTCTCGGACTGCCTGACGGACGGCGGAAAAATTACCCACGCCGTATTCGAAGGCAAGGGCGGCGCGCGGGCGCTGGCGGGCCGGTACTTTCTCGACTGCACCGGCGACGGCGACCTCGGCCACATGGCGGGCGTGCCGATGCAGCGCTTTCCGCAGCCCGGACAGCCCGCGTCCCTCTGCTTCTGTCTGGGCGGCGTGGACGCCCGGGCGCTTCCCAAAATCCGCCACGATCGGCAGGGCGTCAACTATCACATGGAATGGCTGCGGGACGAGCTTTTGCCCCTCGCCGCGCGGGGCGAAATTCCCACCTTCGGCGGGCCCTGGATGTGCTGGATGACCGCGGAGGACCGGGTGCTGGTCAACATGACCCGCGCGGAGGGCGACATGGCCGACGAGCGGGACCAGACGCGGGTGGAATGCCGGCTTCGGGAGGACGCCTTCCGCCTGACGGAGGCGCTCCGCGACCGGTTCGAGGCCTTCCGGAACGCGCGCATCGTCTACACCGCGGCGCAGACCGGCGTGCGCGAAACGCGGCACATCCGGGGCGTCCACGTGCTGACCGGCGCGGAATACGCCGCCGCCCTGCCCTTTCCGGACGCGGTCGGCCGCGGCGCGCACCCCATCGACATTCACGCCGCCGACGGCG
The DNA here is from genome assembly GCA_040768845.1 of Christensenellales bacterium. Lineage (GTDB taxonomy): Bacteria > Bacillota > Clostridia > Christensenellales > Aristaeellaceae > JAEZHK01. Next base: position 53,947 of record JAXGME010000008.1, read on the forward strand.
CCAGCCAGAAGTGCGAGTTTTTGAAGGAGGCCGCCTACATCCCCTACCGGTCGCTGATCGCGGAGGGCTTTCCCAACCTGCTGGTCCCGGGCCGCTCCTTCTCCGCCGACCGGGAAGCCTCGGCCTCCGCCCGGGTGCAGGCGTCGATGATGGGCCTCGGGCAGGCGGCCGGCCTGGCCGCGGCCCAGTGCGCCGAAGACGGCCGGAGCGTGCACGCGGCGGACGTCGGTCGGCTCAAGCGGGCGCTGGCGGACCTCGGCGCCAACCTGGGGCCTGCCGCGGCGCGGTAAAGCCCCCGGGGGCTATCCCTCGGGCAGCGCCCCTTCCACCAGCACGGCCCGCGCGGGCGCGCCGTCCGCCGCGGCGATCTTCACCGGCAGCGCGATCAGAAGATAGCGCCCCGCCGCCACGTGCCCAAGCCGAAGGCCTTCCAGGATGATGACGTCGTTTTTCATCAGCGTAATGTGGGTTTCGTGGCCGCGCTGGGCGCGCTCGATGCCCAGGGCGTCGATGCCCACGCCGCTGACGCGGCGCTCGGCCAGGCATTCGGCGCCGCTCTTTTCAAGGTACACAAACTCCTCCCGCCATGCATCGCGGGCGGAGTTTTCCGTTTTAAGGAGCAGAAATTCCCCCGCGCGGACGTCCAGCCCCTCCAGATCGCCGCGGGTGATCCCGCCCGCCACATGGGTCAGATCCAGCACGCGGCAGGGCGCGATCAGCCGCTCCAGCGGCAGAAATTCGGTGGGCCGTCCGTCCCGGATCATGTGAAGGGGCGCGTCCAGGTGCGTGCCGGTGTGCAGGTTCATGCTGAGCGCGGACTCGTTGACGCCGTCCGGCGGGATGCGGCGCACCACCGTGTGCACGGGGCGCTTTTCCGGCGCGTCGTGGTAGACGGGCATGTCCTCCCGGATGGTCATGGAGATGTCGATGATGCGCATGGTGCGGCCTCCGATCCTTTTACTTTCCGGCTTCGTCGATGTCCCACCAGCGGCGGCCGTCCAGGGCCAGCATCCGGTCGGCGGCCCCGGGCCCGCGGGAGCCGGCGGGGTAGATCAGCGGCCGGCCCTCGCCCCGGCCGCAGTAGCCCTCCAGCCCCTCGATGAAGCGCCAGGAGTGCTCCAGCTCGTCCCACCGGGTGAAGAGCGAGGCGTTGCCCCGCAGCGCCTCCATCAGGAGCTGCTCGTAGGCCTCGGGCACGTTGCCCTGGAAGCGGCCGCTCTGGCTGTAGTTGAGCGCCACCCGCTCCATCTGAAGCGCGTCGCCCGGGCGCTTGGCGTTGATCTGAAAGGACATGCCCTCCTCGGGCTGCACCCGGATGACCAGAAGGTTCGGCGGCCGGCCCTCGAACTCCGGGTAGAAGTTGACGCCCGCCAGGCGCTTGAACTCCACCACGATCTGCGTCAGGTTTTTTTCCAGGCGCTTGCCCGACCGGATGTAGATGGGCACGCCGCCCCAGCGGAAGTTGTCCACCCCCGCCTTGAGGGCGATGTAGGTGGGCACGATGGAGTCGGCGGCCACCCTGGCCTCCTCCCGGTAGGCTGGCACTCCGGCGCCGCCCCGGCCGTACTGGCCCAGCACGACGCCCCGGCAGGCGTCGGCCGAATCAAACCGGCGCAGGGAGCGCAGCACCTTGACCTTTTCGTCCCGCACGGATTCCGGCGTCAGGTCCACCGGCGGCTCCATGGTGATGAGGGCGAGCATCTGCAGGAGATGGTTTTGCAGCATGTCCCGGAGGATGCCGCTTTGCTCGTAATATTCGCCGCGCCCCTCCACGCCCAGGGTTTCGGTGGAGGTGATCTGGATGTTGTCCACGTAGTGGTGGTTCCACAGCGGCTCAAAAAGGGAATTGCCAAAGCGGATGGCCAGGATGTTTCGGATCATCTCCTTGCCCAGGTAGTGGTCGATGCGGTACACCTGCCGCTCCTCCAGCCCCTGGGCGATGGTGGCGCCCAGCGCCCGCGCCGAGGCCAGATCCCGGCCGAAGGGCTTTTCGATCAGCACCCGGTGGTCGGGGTTGCCCTTTTCCGCCAGGCCGTGGGCGCCGAGGCTGCGCACCACGGGCCCGAAGTGCTCCGGCCCCACGGCCAGAAAGAAGAGCCGCACCGCCGGCGCGCCAAAGTCCGCCTCGCGCCGCCCGATCCAGTCCGCCAGATGGCGGAAGCTGTCGCTTTGGCCGATGAAGTCCATCTGCCGGTAGTGCAGGCGGGCGAGGAAGCCCGCCAGCTTCTCTTCGTCTGCCCCGGAGCGCGAAAAGGCCGCCACGGCCTCGCGGGCGCGGCGCCGGTAGGACTCGTCCTCCATGGGCCTGCGGCCGACGGCCAGGATGACGGTCTCCCGCGGCAGGCGGCCCTCCGCCAGCAGGTGGTACAGCGCGGGCAGCAGCTTGCGCTGGGTCAGATCCCCCGTGCCGCCAAAGATGGTCATGAGCAGCGGGCGGTCCTCCGCCCCTTCGGTGCTTCCGGGCACGGCAAGCCCTCCTTTCCGCCGGGCGACGGGCAACGCGCCTTGGTACCCGCTTTATACCCCAAAAGCGCGGCCGCGTCACGCAAAGGCGCATTTTATCATTTTCGACTTATTTTTTGTGTATATGCTACTTTATTGATAAAATTAACACCGGGCACAGCTTGACAATGCCTGCCTCCGGCATTACAATATACGCAAAAGATGCGAATTACCCCGCGGAATCTTCAGCGATATGCGAGGCGATCCAAGGTATGAACCCGATGTATGTTATTTCTGCCGATTTGGGCGCCAGCAACGGCAAGATGTGCCGCTTCGCATTTGACGGCAATAAAATCGAAATAGATAAAAACTTCGGCTTCCCCAACGTGCCCGTGGCGATCCACGACAACCTGTACTGGAATGTGTTCTCGCTCTACACCCACATGCTGGAGGGCTTCCGGGCGTTTTCGGACGCGCCGGCGGCGTCGGTGGGCGTGGACACCTGGGGCGCGACCTTCGCCATGATCAACGCCTCGGGCCAGTTGGCGGAGCCGGTGTTCCACTACCGGGACATGCGCACGAAGGACGCGCTTGAGGACATGCACCAAACCGTCTCCGCGCGGGAGATCTTCCGCATGACGGGCTGTCAGCCGACGCGCAACTACTCCCTGCCGCAGCTCTACGTGATGGCCCGGCGCGGGGAGGCCATTTTGCGCACCGCGAAGGCGGTGCTGTTCCTGCCGGACCTCTTCGCCTACTTTCTCAGCGGCGTGATGAGCACCGAGCGCTCCTTCGCGGGCACGACGGCGCTTCTGAACGACCGGCTGGACGGGTGGTGCGCGCCCCTCATGCGCAGCTTCGGCATTCCGGAGCACCTCTTTACCGATCTCGTGCCCGCGGGCTCGGTCAAGGGCCGTCTGACGGCGCTGGTGCGGAGCGAAACCGGCCTTGGGGCGGATACAAAGGTGGTCGCCGCCTGCTCCCACGACACCGCGGCCGCCACCTGCGCCATCCCGGACTTTGGCGACGACTGCGCGTACGTGAGCTCCGGCACCAACATCAACATGGGCATCGAGTGCGACTTCATCGGCCTGACGGACGCCTTTTTCCGGGGCGGGTTCAAAAACACCGGCGGCATGTGCGGCAGAAACCTGATCTACCGGGACTTCGCGGCGTTCTGGTTCCTGAACGGCCTCATGGAGGACTGGGCGAGGCGGGGCGTGCGGTATTCCCACGAGGACGTGATCCGCATGGCGGAGGGGGTTTTTGACAACCGGAGCTTCCTCGACCTGGACGACGAATCCTTCAACCGCTTCGACGGGGCGATGATCGAAAAGATGAACGCCTATTTTGACCGGACCGGGCAGCCGCGCCCGGCGGACGACGCCGGATACCTCAGGTGCGTGTTTGAGAGCATCGCCCTCAAGACGGCGCACACGGCGCGGATGCTGGCCCGGGCGGCCGGGCGGCCCATCGCCAGGCTCACCATCATCAACGGCGGATCGCGCAACGCCCTGATCAACCAGCTGACCGCCGACGCCGCGAACCTTCCGGTCCGGGCGGGGCTCCCCCACGCGTCGCTGGCGGGCAACGCGCTGTCGCAGCTTTTTGCCCTGGGCGAAGTGGGGAGCCTTTCGGAAATGCGCGAAATTTCCGCCCGCTCGTTTGAAACCGCCCGCTTCGAGCCGCGCGACAGCCGGCTCTGGACCGAAAAAATGGAACGGGCGGCGAGCGTCGGCGTTTTCGGATAATTTCGACGAAACACAAAGGAGGAGCTTTTCATGGATGTCGGCGCAATCAAAGAGGTACTCAGGGTCTGCAAACGCCTGGATGAATGCCATCTGGTCAATGCCTACGAGGGCAACGTGTCCCTCAGGAAGGACGGCTACATCTACATCACGCCCGCGGGCGTAAACAAGGCCTTTCTGACGGAGGAGCTGATTTGCGTCATCGACGAAAAGACGCGCCGGCAGGTGGCCGGCGTCCGGAAGCCCTCGTCCGAAATGCTTTTGCACACCCGCGCCTACGAAACCCGCCCGGATGTGTTCGGCGTGGTGCACGCGCACCCGACGATGCTGACGGCGTATTCGCTGTGCGGAAAATCCATCGAAACCCGCGCGTACCCGGAAATGATCGGGAACTTCAAAATCATCCCCTGCGCCCCCTACGGGCGCCCCGGCACCACCGAGATCTTTGACGTGGCCGAGGAATTCGTGAAAAAACACGACATCGTGCTGCTGGGAAACCACGGCGTGCTGGCCGTCGGCGCGGACCTGCGCGCCGCGATGAACAAGGTGGAGGCGGCGGAGTCCATTGCCAAGGTGCTCTACCACGCGGAGCGCATCGGGCCGATCTCCAACCTGCCGGACGCCGAAGTCCAGATGTTTCTCGACAAGTGACGTTTTCAAGGTTTCGCCGGCGCATGCGCGGCGAATTCGGATCCCGACGCCCTGGCGAACACCGACATTAAGGAGGGTTTCCAATCATGAGACGGAGCTTGGTCGCTATTGCACTCGCGCTGGCACTTCTGGTCGGTTCCATCGCAGCCTTCGCGGAAACGAACGTGAGCATCTGGACATGGACGCCGATTCCGCGCACCATCGAGAAGATGATCGCCGCCGTGGAGGAGGAAAACCCCGACATCAAGATCACCTACACCAACTACAATTACAACCCCGAATACCTGGCCGCGCTGGCGGCGGGCGCCGGCGCCAACAACATGGGCGACGTGCTGGGCCTGCAGCCCGGCTCGCTCACCCAGCAGTACCGCGACTACCTGATCGATCTGGCGCCCTACGCGAAGGCCACCTGGGGCGACGACTGGGAGGAGAAGTTCTACGGCATCGACGCCGCCCAGATGCGCCTTGGCAACCCCGAGGGCGACGACGGCGTGTACATCATCCCCATCGAGAGCCAGATCATCAACATCCTCTACAACACGAAGATCTTTGAAAAGCTGGGCCTCTCCGTGCCCACCACCTGGCAGGAGCTGATCGACGTATCCAAGGCGCTGACTGACAACGGCTATGCGCCGCTGTACTTCGGCGGTTCCGACGGATGGCAGCACGTCAACATGTTCCTGATGCTGGCGACCCAGTTCGGCGACCAGGTCTACGCCGCCCAGGACGGCACCGGCAAGTGGACCGACGAGAACCTCGTCAAGGCCATGGAAGCCTACAAGAGCATGTACACCGACGGCATCATGCAGGTGGGCGCGCTGTCCAACAATTCCTACCCGGACGGCGTGAACCTGTTCACCGCCGGCAAGGTCGGCATGATGGCCCTGGGTTCCTGGTGGTGGCAGGAGTATACCGCCCCCACCCCGGTGCCGCTGGTCGCCGACTGGAGCTTTGACAGCTTCTACCTGCCCGCCTGCACCGACGGCGCCACCGCCTCGCCCGCCATCGGCGGCATGGACTTTGGCTACGGCATTTCCAAGAGCTGCAAGGACCCCGACGCGGCCTGGAAGGTGCTCTCCTCCTTCGCAGCCGGCGCGGCCAACCAGCAGGCGATCAACGACCTGAACAACCTGCCCGCCTTCAAGGGCATCGCGCCCCAGGGCGACATCGACGCCAAGATCAAGGCGCAGATCGAGGCCTACTCCGCGAAGCTGGACGACGCCAAAAACCAGCGCATCGCCTCCCCCGAGATCGAGAACGCGCTGCAAAACGCGCTGCAGGGCGTGGCCGCCGGCCAGCTTGAGCCCCTCGCGGCGCTGGAGCAGATCCAGGCCGAACAGGACAAGGTGCTGGGCAAGTAACGCCCCGGGGTTCCGGGTTCGGGCGGTGCCGGTTTCGGTTCGGCACCGCCCTCCATCCATTCAGGTTCAGACACATCATCGGCGCCGAGTACATCCGGGGAGGCACGACGCATGCAAAAAGGAAAGGTCTTGAGCAACAAAATCTCCGCCCGCCTGTTTCTGGCGCCGGCCGTGATCTTTTTCATCCTGTTTATCGCATATCCGGTGGAATTCATCGTACAGGGCAGCTTTTTCAAGTGGTCCACGCTGGCGAACATGCAGTTTGTCGGCCTGGACAACTATAAGGCGCTCTTTCAGGACAAGGTTTTTGGCATCACGCTGCGCAACAGCCTGTACTGGATCGTGGTCACCGTCTTCGTCCAGATGCTGCTGGGCTTCACCTTCGCCTACATCATCGAGGAGAAGATGACCCGCCGCAAGTCGCTGTACCGCACCGTGTTCTTCATTCCGGTGGTCACGTCGGTGGTGGCGATCGCCATCCTGTTCAAGAACATGTTCTCGCCCTACCAGGGGCTGATCACCAACGCGCTGTACCGCATGGGCTTCAAGGGCCCGTTCAACTGGCTGGGCGACGTCCACAGCGCCATATTCGGCGTGATTGCGGTCAACATCTGGGAATGGACCGGCTGGTCTATGCTTTTGTACATCGCGGGCATTTCCCAGATATCGCCCGATATCAAGGAGGCCGCCATGATCGACGGCGCGAAGGGCTTTCGCCTGATCCGCCGCATCTACCTGCCGCTGCTCGCCCCGGTGCACAAGTCGCTGATCATGCTGGGCATCATCGGCTCGCTGCAGACCTTTGCCCTCGTCTATTCGATGACCAGCGGCGGCCCGAATTCCGCCTCCGAAATGCCGGGCACCTACATCTTCCGCATGGGCTTTTCGGTGCAGCAGATGGGGTACGCGTCGGCGATTTCCGTGGTGGTGCTGCTGATCGCGCTGATTCTGACGGTGGCGCAGGTCGTGACCGTCGGCTCCGGCAACTTCATCGGAAAGGGAGGCGAGCGCGCATGAAGCGGGGAAAGTTTGAATGGCTGTGGAAGCTGGGCCTGGGCGCCGTCGCGCTTTTGTGGATGGTGCCGCTGGTCTACATGGTCAGCATGTCCTTCCGCCCGGCGGAGCTGGCCTTTGAGCCGGTGCTGTTTTTGCCGCCGGTGGTGGACACCAACTACCGCCTGGTGCTGTCCCAGAGCTCGCTGGGCTGGAACTTCCTGTCCAGCGCCGTGGTGACCGTGTCGACGGTCATCCTGGTGGCGCTCTTCGCGTCGATGGCCACCTTCGGGCTGACGCGCAGGGAGATCGTGCACAAGAAGCTGATCTACAACCTCCTCATGATCACGCTGATGGTGCCCATCAGCGCGCTGGTGATCCCGCTGGCGCAGATCAACAGCCGGCTGGGGTGGCTCAACCGTTATCAGGGGCTGATCCTCCCGTACACGGCGCTGGGCATCCCCTTTGCCATCGTGGTGCTCAAGGGCTTTATGGATTCCTTCCCCGAGGAGCTCGAGGAGGCCGCGACGGTGGACGGCTGCGGGTACTGGCGGCTGTTCTTCCAGGTGGTGCTGCCCATCCTGCGCCCGGGCATGATCGTGATCGTCATCTGGCAGTTTTTGACGTCCTGGAACGAATTTTTCCTGGCGCTGGTCACGATGAGCGACGTGAACATGAAGACGCTGACCCTCGTCCCCATGCAGTATCAGGGCTTCTACTTCAGCCAGCCGGGCGCGCTGTTCGCGGTGCTGGTCATCATCACGTTCCCGATGATCGCGTTTTACATTGCGGTGCAGAAGTACTTCGTCAGCGGCATGATGAGCGGCGCGATCAAGGGCTGACCGGCGCCTAAAGCGCGCCGCCTTGAAAAACCCGCCCCATCCGGGGTATAATCAGTGGAAACGCGGTGACGCTCCGGTTTTGCGGACTGCCGCGCCGCCGGGCGCGGCAAATCCTTGGGCAGTGGGGGTACGTATGAGCGAGTCCATCATCGAGACCCGAAAATACTATAAGCGCAACAAGATTCTCAACCTGATCCGCACCTGCGGGCGCCTGTCCCGCTACGACATCAAAAAGATGACCTCCTACAGCATGGCCACGGTGCTGGGCGTCATCGACGAACTGCTGGAAAAGGGATACCTCTACGAGGAGGAGAGCAGCGACGGCCACGTCGGGCGCAAGCCGACGTGGCTGCGCATCAACCCGGAGTTCGGCAGCTTCATCGGCGTGGAATTCAACGCGACGCGCATGAACTGCGCGATGCTGGGCTTCTGCGACAACGTAATGGGCAGCGCCTCCCGCGTGATCGACCCCGGCGACAGCTCGGAGGACGTGCTGGAAAAGCTGGCCGGACTGATCGAGGAAGTGCTCCGGGCCCACAGGCCCAACCAGCTCTTCGGCATCGGCATCGGCCTGCCCGGCTACTATGACAGCGAGCGGGGCGTCGGGCTGGAGTACGCCTTTATCAAGGCGTGGCGCAACGTGCCCGTCAAGGCCTTCATCGAGGCGCGGTTCCAATGCCCCTGCTACGTGGAAAACAACGTGACCGCGATGGCCATCGGCTACAAGCACCGGAAGCTGCCGCCCGGATACACGGACGACTTTCTGTTCGTCTCCATCCGCAATGGCGTCCGGCTCGTCCCGGTGATCAACAACGAGCTCTTCCTCAGCAACAAGGGCTACGCCGGGCAGCTGGGCCACACCAAGGTGTACGGCAGCAACCGGCTGTGCACCTGCGGCCGGCGGGGCTGCCTGAACGCGGAGGTGTCCGACGTGGGCCTCCGGGTCAAGCTGATCGAGGCGGCGCTGGCGGGAGGGATGCCCGCCCTTCTGGCGCGCGTCGGCGGCGACTATACGAGGATCGGCGTCGGCGCCTTCGTGGACCTGGCCCTCGAGGGGGACCCGTCCGCCCTCCGGCTCCTGGGCGAGACGGCCGAGTACCTGGGCCAGTCGCTGGGCGTCATTCTGGACATCCTGGCGCCGCGCCACATCGTGCTCTACGGCGAGCTGATCCGCGCGGGCGACGCGTTCATGGGGCCGCTGCGCTCGGCGCTGGAGCGCAACGCGATCCCGGACAACTTCGAGCACCTGACCGTGATCCCCTGCGAGTGCGACGAGAGCATGGGCGCGTACGGTGCCGCGGCCCTGGTGATCAACCGTCAGTTTGAGTTCCTGAAGGAAACAATCTAGTAGTCCACGAAGTCCAAGAACCGATGATAGGGCGCAGAGATTTTTCTGCCCGGCACGGAGCCGGAGCGCAGGCGTAGCAGCGCTACGTCAAGCGGAGAGCGACACAGCCGGACAGGAAAAGATCCAGCCATAGCGCGGGAATTGGGCTTCGCGGACTACTGGTAGTTCGTCCACTAGGGCGCTCCGCCGCCGTCAATCGCCCGGACCGCCGCCCGCGCCCGCCGGTAGCGGGTCAGCTTTTCATCGCAGCGCCGCCGGGGCAGGTATGTGACGCCCTTCGGCACCATCGCGGCGGCAGCTTTTTCGTACCCGGAAAATTCGCCGGACGCGACCGCGCACACCATCGCCAGCCCGACGATCCCGGCGTCTCCGGAGGCCGCCGCGTCCACCGGCATGCCCAGCACGTCCGCCTTGATCTGCATGTGAAGCGCGGACCGCGAACAGCCGCCGGTGGCCACCAGACGCGCGGGCGCGGCGCCCAGCGCCGCCAGAAGATCGCAGTTGACGCGCGTTTCCATGCACAGGCCCTCGTGCAGCGCGCGGTACATCTGCGCCTTTGAGGTGCCCAGCGTCAGCCCCAGAAACGCGCCCTGCGCGCCTGTACCCCGGTCCATCGGGTTTTGCGCCAGATAGGGCAGGAAAAGCGCCGAACCGGCGTCCTCCGCGCAGGCCGCGTCGAGCTGGGCGGGCGTGGCGCCGTCGCTGAATTTTTCGGCAAACCACCGGAAGCACGTGCCGTAGGTGGGCTGCCCCAGCGTAACGGCGTACAACCCCGGCAGAACGAAGGGCTCAAAGCTGAGGGCGCGATCGGCCATGAGGTCGGCCGAGGCGTCGATTTCGCCGCGCCCGGCCAGCACGATCAGGCTTTCGGAGGACCCCTCCCCCGCCATCACGCCGCCCTTTTCAAACACGCCGGCCCCCAGCGTCGCCGCGCACTGATCGTGGCAGCCGGCGTACAGCGTGAGCCCCTCGGGCAGCCCCAGCGCGCGCGCGATCTCTCCCCGGACCCTGCCCACCGGCCGGCCCGCGGGCACCACCGGCGCGAGCAGGCCGCGCGGGATGTCAAAGCGGTCCAGCACTTCGTCGGACCAGTCCAGCGCCCGGACGTCGAGCATCATCGTCCGGGACGCGAGGGAGCAGTCGATGGCGCGCTCCCCCGTCAGAAGATAGCCCGCGTACTCCGAAACCAGCATGAGCTTTTTCGCGCGGGCCGCCGCCTCCGGGAGGTTTTTGCGGATCCACAGCAGCTTGGGCAGCGAGTACATGGCGCTTGGCTGCGCGCCGGTCAGCGCGTGAAGCGCCTGCGGGGAAAAGGCGCGGGCGATGTCCTCCAGCTCATCCTCGCCGCGCTCGTCCAGGTAGGTCATGCCACCGGCCAGCGGCCGGTCGCGCCCGTCCAGCAGCACGAAGGACTCGCCCAGCGACGACACCGCCATCCCGGAGGTGTCCCGCGCAAAGGGCGCGATTTCCAGGAGCGCCCGCTTCGCGGCCTCCCATACGAGGGCCATGTCCAGTTCCGCCCATCCGGGTCTTTCCATCCGCAGCGGATATTCGCTGCGCGCGATGGCCCGCACGCCGCGCCCGTCCATTACGGCCGCCTTGCAGCCGGATGTTCCCACGTCAAGGCCGATGTAGCTCACGAGCGCCCCCCCTTTAAGGCCTACATCACGCAGAGCTCCAGCTTTTTGCAGAGGTAGTCGATCAGCCGGTTCTGCACAAAGGCCGGCATGTCCAGAATGTGCACCGGCATCCGGCGGGCGGGCAGATCCATCCCGTACTTCTGGCAGAACGCGTGCACGGCCTCGTAATAGAGCTGGAAGTACTCGGTGCCCACGTTGAATTTGCGTATGCCCATCCGGAACGCCTTGCGGAGCTGATCGTCCGGAATGCCGCTGCCGCCGTGCAGCACCAGCGGCACGTCGGTGGCCGCCTTGATCTGGGCGAGCCGGTCCAGGTCCAGGCGGGGCTCGCTCTTGTAGATGCCGTGGGCGCTTCCGATCGCCACCGCCAGCGAGGTGACCCCCGTCTTTTCGCAGAAGTAGGCGGCGACCTCCGGCTTGGTGTACATGTCCAGCCTGTCCTCGTCCGAATCCGCCGCGAAGCCCACCCGGCCCAGCTCCGCCTCGACGTCGGCGTCAAAGATGCGCGCCGTCTCCACCACCTTCTGGGTGAGGGCCAGGTTCTCCTCCAGAGGCAGGTTCGACCCGTCGAACATCACCGACCGGAAGCCGTCGCGGATCGCGCCCACGATGTAGCAATAGTCCGAGCTGTGGTCCAGATGCAGCGCCACCGGCGCCGAAACCGAACGCGCCGCGGCCTCAAAGGCGCCGGCAAAGGCCCGGGGCGCGGACACGTTCTTTTCGTAGCAGGTAAAGGGGTCCAGCATGACGATGACCGGCTTGGACACCCGCTCGGCGGCTGCGCACGCCGCGTACGCCATGTTGTAGTCGCTGCATTCAAACGCGATGATCGCCGTGTTCGCCCGTTCGGCCTCGTTCAGCAGTTTCCTGACGGTTTCAATCGCCATGATACCCCTCCTCAAAAGCGTGTTCGCAACAGAATTTCATGTTTTATCATATTTCCGGTACTTGGTTTCATTATACGCCGCGCGGCGGGCGGTGTCAACGCCCGTTCGCGTCCCGCGGAAAGGCCGCCGGCGGCATTGACAGCGCCCCGGCCACCGTTTACAATGATAGTCCCGGCAGGGCCGGAAAACCCGCGCAGGGGAGGATGTCTGATGCAGGAAGACGGCGCCGCCCGCGGCGACTTTTTTGCGGGCCTGAAAAGCAGGATCAACGCGCTGTCCGCGTCGGAGCAGAAGCTGGCGCGGTACGCTCTTGAGCACCCGGAGCGGGTGCAGGCGATGACGGGCGCCGCGCTGGCGGAGGCGTGCGGCGTCAGCAAGGCGACGCTGACCCGGTGCGTGCGGCGCCTGGGGTACGCCAGCTACCGGGCGTTTCAGATCGACGCCGCCCGCGCCGGCTGCGGCGCGGGCGGCGGCATGGCCTATTCGGACATCGGCGACGGGGACACCGCGGAGACCGTCTGCCGGAAGGTGTTTGAAAACGGGGTGCGGTCGCTGATGGAGACCCAATCGCTGATCGATCCCCAAAAAATGGACGAGGCCCTGAACATGCTGCTGGACTGCCGCGCGCTTTACGTGTTCGCGCAGGGCCGGTCCGCGGTGGTGAGCAGGAGCCTCGTCAACCGGTTTTACCGCCTGGGCATGCACTGCGTGGAATCCTCCGATCCGCAGACGCAGGCGGTGTATTCGTCGCTGGCCGGCCCGGGGGATGTGGTGATCGGGATCAGCACCTACGGCCGTTCGCGCTCGGTGCTGCGCGCGATGGAGCGCGCCAAGGCGGCCGGCGCGCGGGTGCTCGGCCTGACGAGCTTCCGGGACACGCCCATCAACCGGCACGCCCACTGCGTATTGTGCGCGGTGGCCGACCACAAGACCGGCCGGGAGTACGAGCCCTCCTGCGAAACCGTGTCCCAGATTCTGCTGGTGGACTGCCTGTACATGATGCTGATCGGCCGCCGCAAGGCGCTGGCCAGGCAGTGCTTTCTCAAGACGCAGGGCGCCATCGAGGATGAGCGCATATAGCGCGCCCTCTCCGCGTCACCCGGACACGTCGCCGGTGAGGGTCAGCGCCACGTGGCCGTTTTCCACTTCTTCCCCGGCGCAAATCAGGCGCGTCGGCCCGGCAGGCACCTGCTCCACGCCGCGATAGCTGATCTGGGAGATTTCGCCGTCGCCGCACAGTACGGCGGCGTCCGGCGCGTCGACGAGGAAGCGCACCGCGTAGGGCGCGCCGCTTCGGACGTCCACCGGCCGGTCAAACCGCACCGAGGTGACGCCGGCGGCGTCCGCCGCGCCCGCTTCCGCCCGGGCCAGTACCGCGCCGGTCTCCCCGTCCACCATCTCCACCCGCACCCCGCCGGGCGCGCCCGACGCGGTGAACACCGCGCCCCGCACCACCCCGTCCGGCAGCGTGACCGTCTGCACAATTCCGCCCTGTTCCGCCGTGGCGGCCAGCCTCAGCACGTCGGTCGCCTCCCCCTGCCGCCACAGCACCCGGTCCGCCTGGAGCCAGGCCGGCACGCAGGCCAGCGCGGCGGCGGTGAACAAAAGCACGATGGCCAGAAACCGCAGCGTCGCCGGCGCGCGCACCGGCCGGACCGGCGCGGCGGAGAAGTCTTCCAGGTTGTAGCGCGGGTGCCGGAAGAAGAAGAGCACCCAGATGACGGCCGTCAGCACCGAGTACAGCGAATCGACCTTGGTGAAGTGGAACAGCTGCCGCATCGTGACCGGCGCCTGGACGCGTGTGCGCAGAAGCGGCATCAGAATGCCGTTGCGCAGCACTTCCTGATCCACATTGTCCGGCCATCGGTTGACCACGAACACCACGAACACCACCGCGAACAGCACGTCCAGCCACAAAAACACGTCGCGCCGCTTGCTGACCATCGCGCCCAGCGTCCAGAAGGGCACCGCCAGCATCACCCACTGGGGGTTCCACCTCATGACGGTGAACAGCGTCGCGCAGACGCCCGAGCAGAAGTACAGCGCGTAGCCGATCATCTCCCGCGGGCTGCGCGGCTGGCAGAAGAACGCGAACGCCAGAAGAAAGCACCAGACGACGATCGACGGCTGGATGTTGACCGGGCCGACCGCCCACTCCATGCCCGAAGGCGCGCCCAGCATCGTAAAATTGAGCACCCCGGAGACGAAGGCGTCCCGGTCCGTAATCAGGTAAAAGGCCGCCGCCAGCGCGACGGGAACCGCCGAAACCGCGGCATACCGGAAGACCCTGCCCAGGTCCTTCACCCGAAGGAGCAGCACCACCGCGAACAGCAAAATCGCGTAATACTTGAACGAGGCCGCCAGGCCGAACCAGAGCGCCGCGCGCCGCCAGTCCCCCGCCTCCATGTCCTCCTTCAGGCACGAATGGAGCCCCACCAGCACAAACAGCACCGTAAAGCTGTCGTACTGGCCGAACAGAAACTGGCTGTAAAACGCGGCCGGCGCGGTCAGAAACAAAAAAGCGCCGAGCCTCGCCTGCCCCATTCCCATGCCGAGCCGGTCCCGACAGATGCGCAGCATCTGCCATCCGCTCAGCAGGTACGCGCCGACGCTCAGCAGCCGGTTCCACATGAGAAAGCCGACCGACCAGTCCCCCGCGTACCGGGGCAGCAGCTCAAAAAGCTTCAGCGGCAGGTTCCACACCGCAAACGCCAGGAAGGTGGTGGGCATGTAGTTGGCGAAATAGCCGCCCATCGTCGCCCGGCAGGCGCTGTAAAAGTCGGTAAAATGACCGTTCAGGTATTCCAGGGAGTGCTGCGCGGTGATGCCGATGTCACTATGGCAAAACAGCAGAAAACAGGCCGCGGCGCACAGGGCGAACCCCGCCCAGTCAAACCAGCGCACCCCCTGTTCACGCGGCGAAGGCGCTTTGCGCATGATATCCTCCCCCATCCCCCGTGGCATTGGATCGGCCGCCCGGCGCGGATCACGCCACGGTAGTCTTGCTTTCCTGGCTGTCGCCGCTGTCAAAGTTGATGCGCTCCTCCTCGACCACCAGCGGGCGGCGCATCACGCGGGTGTTGATGCTCATCACGTACTCGCCCAGAAGGCCGATGAAGAACAGCTGTACCGCGCCCAGCAGGAACATGCCGATCAGGATGGGTGCCTGCCCCGCGGCAAAATCCTGCCAGCGCACGAGCTTGAGCACGAGATATGCGATGGCCGCCGCCATGCTCAGGCAGGACAGGATGAAGCCGCCGATCGTCGCGACGCGCAGGCCGCTCTTGGTGTAGGAGGTGAAGCTGAGCATCGCCGCATCGTACAGGCTGTACCAGTTGTTGTGGGTCTTGCCGCCGCGGCGCCTGTTCTGCTCGTAGGGGATTTCCTTGCGCTTGGGGCCCAGCTCCGCCACGATGCCGCGGATGAAGGGCGTCGGGTCGTCCAGCTGGCGCAGCACGTCCACAAAGCTGCGGTCGTACAGCCCGAAGCCGGTGAAGTGCTCGATCTGCTCCACGGCCGACATCTTCTTGATCAGCTTATAGTACACGGAGCGCAGGAAGTAGAGCACCCTGTTTTCCTTGCTGGTGGTTTTGATGGCGGAAACAATCCGGTAGCCGTTCTCCCACTCCTCGAGAAATCTGGGGATCATCTCCACAGGGTCCTGGAAGTCCGCGCAGATCGGGATCACGCAATCGCCGCTGGTCTGGCAGATCGCGTAATAGGGCGAATTGAACTGGCCGAAGTTTTTGCTGTTGAAGATGGCCTTGACCTTCCGGTAGCGCTTGCACAGCCCGCGAATCAGCGGCCTGGTTCCGTCGGTGGAGCAATTATCGATGATGAGCACTTCGTGGTCATACTGAGGCAGCTGCTTCAGCTGCGCAAGCACCGCCTCGCAGATGGGCACGATATTTTCCTCTTCGTTATAGCAGGGAATGACAATGCTGACCTTTTTCACGGTTCTATCCGCTCCTTAACCCAATCCACAGTCCTTTGTAGGCCCTCGTCAAAAGACACCGACGGAGTGAACCCCGTATCGCGCGCGAGGTGGAAATATTCACGCCCGGACTATGTCAGCTTTCTTCGTAGTCCCTTATTTGTTCTTCCATAACGCGTTCGAGGGGTTCCCCCGCCTGCTAGGCGCGCGCCCAATCCACGGTGCGCACAAGCGCCTCTTCGATGTGCCAGCGCGGCCGCCAGCCCAGCTTCGCCTTCAGGAGCGAGCAGTCCAGCTTCAGGAAGCCCGCCTCGTGGGGGCCGCCCGCGTCCCGGTTTTCCCAGGAGGCGCCCGTGCCCCAGGCGCGGCAAAACGCATCCACCAATTCGCCCGTGGTGACGCAGTCGCCGTCGTCCGGGCCCACGTTGTAGGCGCCCGCGGCCTCCGGGTCCTCCCACTGGCGCATCGCGATCAGCAGGTAGGCCATCAGCGGCTCCAGCACGTGCTGGTAGGGCCTTGTGGAATGGGGGTTGCGCACGATGATCGGCCGACCGGCAAGCACCGCGCGCACGCAGTCCGGCACAATCCGGTCGGCGGAAAAGTCGCCGCCGCCGATCACGTTCCCCGCCCGGGCGGTGCTCACCGCGGCGCCGCCGGACGCCAGAAAGCTGCGGCGGTAGCTGTGGGTCACCAGTTCGGAACAGCTCTTGCTGTTGGAGTAGGGATCGTACCCGTCGAGGTATTCGCTCTCCCGGTAGCCCCAGGCCCATTCGTTGTTGCGGTAGACCTTGTCCGTGGTCACGTTGAGTATGCTGCGCGCGCCCGGGTGGAGCCGCGCACACTCCAGAAGGTTGACCGTGCCCATGACGTTGGTTTCGTAGGTCTCCCGGGGCGCGCGGTAGCCTTCCCGCACGATCGGCTGCGCCGCGAGATGCAGGACAATTTCCGGCCGCGCCGCCTCGTAGACCGCGCTCAGCGCGTCAAAATCGCGGATATCCGCGATCACGCTATTGTGTATACCCGCCCCGACATCCGCAAGATGAAAAAGTGCCGGCTCTGTGGACGGGGCCAACGCGTAGCCCGTGACCTCCGCGCCCATGCCGGCCAGGATCCGCACGAGCCAGCTGCCCTTGAAGCCCGTGTGCCCCGTTAGGAAAACCCGCCTGCCGCGATAAAACGACCGGAGGCGGGCCTGATTTATAGAATCCACGGTGCGTTTCCCTTCGCCCATATTTCCTCCAGCTTCATTTTGTCGCGCTGGGTGTCCATGCACATCCAGAACCCGTCGTGGTAGTAGGACATCAGCTGCCCATCTTGCGCCAGGCGCCTCAGCGGCTCCTGCTCGAACACCGTCGCGTCCCCTTCGATGTAGTCCAGAACCTTCCGGTTCAGCACCATGAAGCCCGCGTTGATCCGCTGCCCGTCGCAGTCCGCCTTCTCGCGAAACGCGGATACCCGGCCGTCCCATTCGATGTCCAGCACCCCGAAGCGCTGCGACACGTTCACCGTCGTGAGCGTCGCCAGCTTGCCGTGCTCCCGGTGGTACGCCTCCAGCGCGCGGATGTCCAGATTGCTCACCGCGTCCCCGTAGGTGAGCATGAACGTTTCATCCTTGCCCAGGTATTCCGCGATCCGCTTGATCCGGCCCCCCGTCATCGTGTTGAGCCCCGTGTCCACCAGCGTCACCCGCCACGGCTCCGCGTAGTTTTTGTGCACGGTCATCGCGTTGTCGTGGCCGAAGTCAAACGTCACATCGCAGTTGTGCACGTAATAGTCCATAAAATACTGTTTGATGATGTACGCCTTGTACCCGCAGCAGATGATGAAATCGTTGAACCCATACCGCGAGTAGTGCTTGATGATATGCCAAAGGATCGGCTTTTCGCCGATCTCCACCATGGGTTTGGGCTTAAACATGCTCTCTTCCGAAATCCGCGTTCCGAACCCGCCCGCCAGTATCACTACTTTCACGTCGTATCGCCTCATTGCCTTCGCACGTAATATTTGTGGTTCTCCGGAGCGTACGAAGGGCGGCCGTTTCCCGCGCCGCTTCGCCGGCATAGCCATTACCATTCTATAACGATTTGCATTTTGTGTCAATCTGTTTACGCGAAGAATGCATTGGCATATCCATGAAGGCAGGGTACAGCCCGCGCGTTTCCGCCCGTCCGGCGCGGTTTTCCCGCGCAAAAATTGCCGCGCCCATTACGGGCCCCGCCTTGTTTCCCACTTGGAAATGTGGTATAATATTTGATTGTTAGAGTAGACTAACGACGAATCCGCGGCCGGGACGCGCGGCCTGCGGACGGATCTTTGCGAGGAAGGGATTACCATGCACCTGACGAGAGAAGCCGCGCCCGGCGTATTCTGGATCGGCGGCAATGACCGGCGAATCGCGCTGTTTGAGAACATGTTCCCGCTGCGGGACGGCGTTTCGTACAATTCCTACGTTATTCTGGACGAAAAGGTGGCCCTGATCGACTCGGTGGACTCCGCCATCACGCGGCAGTTTTTTGAAAACCTGGACCACGTGCTGGACGGCCGCGCGGTGGACTACCTGGTGGTCAACCACATGGAGCCGGACCACTGCGCCAACATCGAGGAGCTGTGCCGGCGCTACCCGGCGATGAAGATCGTCGGCAACCCCAAGACGTTTCAGCTGATCCGCCAGTTCTACGACTTTGACATCGAGGGCCGCACATTGACGGTCTGCGAGGCCGACCGGCTGGATCTGGGCGCGCACCGGCTGCGCTTTTTCATGGCGCCGATGGTGCACTGGCCGGAGGTGATGTTCACCTATGAGGAGAAGGAGAAGATCCTGTTTTCGGCGGACGCCTTCGGCACCTTTGGGGCGCTGAGCGGCAACCTGTTCGCCGATGAGACGGACTTTGACAACCTGTTTTTGGACGAAGCGCGCCGCTACTACGCCAACATCGTGGGCAAGTACGGCCCCCAGGTGCAGGCGGCGCTGGCAAAGACCTGCTGCGTGGAGACGGAAAAGATCTTTCCGCTGCACGGGCCGCTGTGGCGCGAGAACCTGGACTACATCATCGACAAGTACGGGCTGTGGAGCCGCTACGAACCGGAGAAAAAGGGCGTGGCGGTGGCCTACGCCTCCATGTACGGCAACACCGAGAACGCGGCGCTGAAGGTGGCGGACCGCCTGGCGAAGATGGGCGTGGCCGATATCCGCGTGCACGACGTGTCCAAGACCCACATTTCCTACATCATCGCGGACATCTTCAAATACAGCCACCTGGTGCTGGCGTCGCCCACCTACAACATGGGGCTGTACTTTGGCATGGAGTCGCTCCTTCGGGATATGGCGGCGCTGAACCTCAAAAACCGGCGGGTGGCGCTGATCGGCAACGGCTCCTGGGCCCCCGCCGCCCCCGCGATCATGGAAAAGATGATCGGCGAAATGAAGGGCATGGAGCTGGTCGCGCCGACGCTGGTGCTGCGCTCCGCGCTGAAGCCCTGTCAGGAAGGGGAACTCGCGGCGCTGGCCGAAAAGCTGGGCCGCTCCGTGCTGGAGGGCTGAGGCCATCGCCCGGATTGGAGGAGACACCATGGGTTTTTTTGTCGCCGACGCCCACGCGGACACGCTGTATTCCATCGCGCTTTGCGGGACCGCGCCCGGCGCCTGCGCCGTGCGCCCCGACACCCTTCGCGCCGGCGGCGTGGGGCTTCAGACCTTCGCGCTCTTTGCGGGAACCGGCGGGCCCGGCGGACGGCCCTATGAAAACGCGCGCCGGATGCTCGCGCATGTGAAGGACCTGGGCGTGCCGCTGATTGACGGACCGCTGCCGGAGGCGCCGCCCGCGTCGCCCCACGGCATCCTGTCCATCGAGGGCGGCGAGGTGCTGGAGGGCAGCGCGGAACGGCTGGCCGAATTCGCCGCCGCGGGCGTCCGGCTGATCGCGCTGACCTGGAACCATGAAAACGAGCTGGGGTATCCCGCCATGGACGATTACGGCCTCGGGCTCAAGCGCACGGGGCTCGAGCTTCTGCGGGCGATGGGCGGCCTGGGCATTCTGGCGGACGTATCCCACCTGAACGAGGCCGGGTTCTACGATGTGGCGGAGCATTCCCTGCTGCCGGTGGTGGCCAGCCATTCCAACCTGCGCAGCCTGTGCGGATCGTTCCGCAACCTGCGGCCCCAGCAGGCGCGGACCATCTTCGCGGGAGGCGGCTTTGTCGGCGTCAACTTCTACTCCGGCTTTCTGGCCGACGGCCGCGAGGCCACCGTGGACGACGTGGTCCGCCACATCGACGGCCTGTGCGAACTGGGCGGCGAGGCGTGCGTGGGGTTCGGCTCCGATTTTGACGGCATCGATCGCTGGCCCGAGGGCCTGGGCGATCCGTCGGGCTTTCCGGGGGTTCTCGAACGGCTGGAGAAGATGGGCTACACCGGCGATCAGGTGGCAAACATCGCGGGGCGCAACTTCTACCGCGTGCTGCGGTCGGCCCAGAAGCCGGCCTGACGCGCCAAAAATTTTCAGCGGCCCGTTTTTTCGGGCCGCTGGTTTGTTTATCCGGGGCGGTGGGTTTGGTCCGCCCCGGCGGCGGGTCCGCCCGCCGGGTGTTTCGTCGGTCGCGCCGAAGGCGCGGAGCGGGGTCAGGCGCAGCAGTTACCGCGGATCAGAAAATCCAGCATGTCGCGCGTGTCCTCGCGGTTATCGAGCCTGAGCTCGACGTGGTCCACCGGCGCCTTGGGCACCGCGGTCCACAGGGACTTGACGGTCGAGCCCTCTTCCTTCCAGTCAATGGACTTGCCGTCGGGCATCACCATTTCGACGTGGCCGTTCATTTTATCCAGCCGGTCAAACAGCTTCTCGGGCTTCGAGATATTGTACAGCATCATGTTCGACACCTCCTCTTTGGGTCTTTTCTTTCTCTCTTTCCGACGATATCAGTATAAGCGGCCCACGTTACGCGAAGGCCGCATTTGCGATAATTCCCCGAGAAGAAGTGTTATGTTAATGAAAAGATATGATTTCCAGCGCCCCGTCCCGCCAGCGGGCGCCCACCGCGCGGCCATTTTCCAGCTGATAATCGTAAAAATCCCGCCTGGGCAGCGCCCGGGCCTCCAAAATGGCCATGATCGTGCCGCCGTGGGCCACGACGCCCGCGTCGCCGCCCAGCGCTTCGGCGCGAAGCGCCAGGCGGTCAAAGGCGCTGACCGCGCGCAGGCAGAAATCCCCGCGGGACTCGCCGCCGGGAAAGGGGACGCGCCCGCCGGAATCAAGCCACGCCCGGTAGGCGGGATGATCCTTCAGTTCCCCGTAGTTTTTGTACTCGAATTCGCCGAAATCGCACTCGCGAAGGTCCGGCACCGTCTCCAGCGGCGCGTCCGGAAAGACCATCCGGGCCGTCTCCGCGCAGCGGCGCATGGGGCTTGCGTAGACCCGCGCCACCGGCGGCAGGATGAGGCGCCCGAGCGCCTCGCGGGATTCGGGCAGAAGCGGCTCGTCCGTGGCGCCCACGTAGCGCCGCTCGAGGTTGCCCTTCGTCGCGGCGTGGCGCAGAAAGTAAAAGGTCATTTGATCCGCACCGGAATGCCGCACACCGCGCGGGTGACCCGCTGGGCATGGGCGGCGATGCGGCAGACCGCCGCGCCCACCGCTTCGCGCCACAGCCGGTCCCCCGCCGCCATGGGCACCACGCCCATGCCCACCTCGTCGCACACCACCACGCAGTCCGGGTTTCTTTCGATCAGCTTTCCGGCGAAGGCGCGGGCCTCCTCGGGCGTCATCCCCCGGACCAGCTCGTGAAACCGATCGATGGCCGGGGCGCTGAGCGCCTCCTCGCGGCCCACCACCCGGGGCGTGTGCCCCGTCTCCCGCAGCGCGATCTCCTCCTGCCCCTGAAAGCATCCGCCGATGTACAGCCTCACAGATACCGCCCCCCGATCGCCAGCGTCAGCATGAGTCCCAGTTCGCACACCTGCAAAAACCAGCCCGCCAGATCCCCCGTCACGCCGCCGAAGCGCCGCGCCACCCGGAGGTACAGCGCCACCGACAGCGCCGCCCAGCCCAGCGCCGCCAGCGAAAGGCGCGGCGCGTACCAGAGCATCGCCGCGCCGACGGCCACGGCCCACGCCGCCGACCAGCCCATCACCGCCCGCGTTGCGCGCCGGTCCGCGGCGCCCTTGACCGCGGCCGCCATGCCGTTCGGCCGGGCGGCGGGCAGCCGTGCCACGCAAAAGGCGCTGAGCGCCCGGGACAGTACGAACCCCCCCGCCATCAGAAGCGCCGGGCGCGCGCCCATCTCCGAGAGCGCCGCGGCGGACAGCATCAGATACAGCGCGCAGCCCATCACCGCAAAGGCGCCCGCGTGGGGGTCCTTGAGAATGCGCAGCATCTCCCCGCGGTCGCGGCGGGACGAGAGCGCGTCCAGCGTGTCCATGAAGCCGTCCATGTGGATGCCGCCGGTGACGGCCACGGGGATCAGGCAGCCGGCGGCGCCCGTCAGAAGCGCGCCAAACCCCAGCCGCGCCGCCAGATACAGCCAGCCCAGTTCCAGCGCGCCCACCGCCACGCCCACCAGCGGGAAAAAGCACAGGCTGTAGCGCAGGCTCTCCCGCGTCCACGCCCCCCGGGGCACCGGGATGCGCGAATAGGTGGCCAGCGCCACCCAAAGGCCGTCCATCATGACAGCGCCCCCTTCAGAATCACCGGCACGGCGTAGACCACTTCCACCACCAGGTCCGCCCGCGCCGCCACCGCGCGGTTGACCTCGGCCAGCCGCCGCAGGTAGCGCGCGGTGTCCGTATCGTAGGCGACGCCGTCTGAAAACACGTCGTTTGTGACCACCACCAGGTGCCGGCAGGCGTCCGCCAGGCGCCATATGCCCGGCAGCACCCGGTCCGGATCGCCGCCGAACATTTCGTTGGCCATCAGCGTGGGCAGGCATTCGACCAGCGCCGTGGCGTCCGGCGGGAGCTTCGCCGCGCCCACGTTCCGGGTCCGCTCGACGGTTTCAAAGCCCAGCCCGGCCCGCTGGGCGCGGTGCCGCCGGACCCGCGCGGCGCACTCGTCATCCACCACCCGCATGGTGGCGATGTAAACCTTCCGCCCGTCCAGCCGCGCCACGAGCTTCTCCGCCCAGGTGGACTTGCCGCAGCCGCTGCCGCCGGTGACCAGCACGATCACAGGTCGCCCCCCAGGGGCGCGTAGGCCTCGACAGCGATGTCCGAAAAGGTGGCGCCCCGGTAGACGGCGAGGGCCATGTCGATGAGGGGCATCACCGCCACCGCGCCGGTGCCTTCGCCCAGCGCCATGCCCGCCGCCAGGACCGGCGTCAGGCCCAGCTTTTCCATCAAAAGCGCCCCCGCGGGCTCCCGGCTGATGTGGGAGGCCAGCATGAAGCCGGCCGCTTCCGGCTCCATGCTCAGGGCGGCGAGGGCCGCCACCGAGGAGATGAACCCGTCCACCAGCACCGCCGCGCCCTGCGCCGCGCCGCCCAGAAACGCGCCCGCCATGGCGCAGATGTCAAACCCGCCCAGCTTTTGGAGCACCTCCACCGGGTCCGACGGGTCGGGCGCGTTGACGGCGATCGCCCGGCGGATGACGTCCACCTTGCGGGCGAGCCCCGCGTCGGTCAGCCCCGCGCCGCGCCCGGTCATGCGCCGCACGTCCTCGCCCGTCAGCACGGCCGCCACGGCGGAGGCGGTGGTGGTGTTGCCGATGCCCATTTCGCCGGTGGCGATCAGGCGGTAGCCGCGGCGGGCCATGTCCCGCGCCATGTCCCGGCCCGCGTCGATGGCCCAGAGGCATTCATCCCGGGTCATCGCCGGGCCGAGGGCGATGTTTTTCGTGCCTGCGGCGATGCGCCGGTCGATCACGCCCGGCGCGTCCACCCTTGTTTCCATACCCACGTCCACCGCAAACACGTCGCAGCGGGCGATCTCCGCCATGCGGCAGATGTTGCCGGTGCCCCGGGCGATGGAGCGCGCCACCGCGGCGGTGACGGAGCGGTCCGTCTGGGTCACGCCCTCGTCCACCACGCCGTTGTCGGCGCAGAACGTCAGGCAGCAGCGGCGGCCGGCGTCCACGTCCGCGCTGCCCTGAATGCCCGCAAGTTTCACCACCATGTCCTCAAGGACCCCCAGGCTGTAAAGCGGCTTGGCCACCGCGTTCCACCGCGCGCGGCACGCCTGCGCCGCCGCGTGGCTGAAGGAATGCGTCATCGGTCATCCTCCGGTTTCTTCGGTCTGATCGGCTGCGGAGCCCGCGTCAAGCCCGGCGTCCCGGCGCAACTGCGGGATCACCTCACCCGGGCGGATGGGGGGCAGCGGCCGCCCCTCGGCCCCCGGCAGCCCCGGCGCGATCTGGCAGACGGATTTGTAATCGCAAAAGGCGCAGGCGCTGCCGCCCTGCCACGAGGCGGGCCGGATGGCGGTTTCACCCGCGCGGATGCCGGCGAGCGCCCCGTCGGCCAGCGCGGCCGCGCGGTCCATCAAAAGCGCGAGGTCCTCGCCGGAAACCAGGCTGCCGCTTCTGCGGCCCTTGCCGGGATTCACGCCCAGCACCGCCTGAGGCCTGGGCGTCATGGCCTCGATGACCCGGGGATCGTCCAGCACCAGCCCGTCCAGCTTTTCCGCCTTTTCGGCCATGAGGCGCACCTGCTCCGGATCGCGGGAGGGGGTGACGGGCAGCGGCTGCTCCACCGCGAAGTAGAATACGCCCGCCGGCACGCCGCCCCGGGCCACCGCCGCCGCCAGGTAGAGGATCAGCTGCAGCTGCAGCCCCCAGTAGATCTCCGCCAGGTCCACCGCCCTGCCCCGCGTCTTGTAGTCGATGACCCGCAGGTAGCGGACCGCGCCGTCCTGCCAGGCATCGACGCGGTCGATGCGGCCCTTGAGGGGCACATCCCGGAGCAGGATGCGCCCGTCCTCGCGGCCGAACTCCACCTCCAGCGCCACCGGCGAAAAGGCGCTGCCCGCCAGGTGCCCCACCAGCGTACCCGCCGCCTTCCGGGCCACCGACTGGATGCGCGCGCCCTCCCGCCGCATGACCGCGCTGTCGCCGATGGCGCGGCGGGCCAAGCCCTCCATCAGCGGGCCGGTGGCCCGGTCCATGGCGGCGATGGCCTCCTCCGCGCTCATCCCCGGAAGGGCCGCGGCGTTCTCCCGGGCAAAGATCTCCAGCGCCGCGTGGTAGAAGTTGCCCACGTCCCGGGGGGTGAGGTCAAATTCCTTTTCCTCCTCGGGCTTCAAAACGCTGGCCACAAAATCCTTGAAGGGGCAGGCGATGAAGCGCTCGAGCCGGGTGGCGCTGACGGCCCCGGGCCGGTTAACCAGCCGTTCCGGCAGCGGCGCGGAGCCCACCCGGTGGCGGGCGGCCCGGGCGAGGACGGCCACCTCGCGCCGGTATTCCGGCATTTCGGACAGCACCCTGAGCGCGGCCCGCGCGTCCGGATCGGCGGGATCGTCCCGCAGGATGGCGCTGGCGCGGCTGAGCGCCGCCGCGGGCGCCGAAAGGCGCCGCCGCTTCTCCACAATGCCGGTGACGCCGCCGCCCTCGCGCAGCTCGGGAAAGAGCTTCAGCGTCAGCCGGACCAGGGCGCCGGGCTTGAGCGCCTCGCCGGACATGTCGCCCCGGGGGCAGGTGAGGAACACTTCCTCCCCGGCCAGCTCCAGCGCGCTTTTGACGTTCAGTTTGAGCATCCGCGCCCGGTCCTCGCCCGTCGGCCCCAAAAAGAGCCCGCGCCCGGTGAGCGCGCTCATCTCCCGCTCGCTGATGAGCGCGCCCGACGCGCCGGCCGCGCTCTCCGTCGCCCCCAGAATGAACAGCGCCTTCACCGGCCGCCCCTTCATGTGGTTGAGGCCGCCGCCCATTACCGCGTCGCCCGACTGGGGCAGCGCCTTGATCTGCGCAGCGCCCAGCGCCCGGCGCAAAAGCTCGTAAAGCTCCCGCACCGTCAGCTTTTCGCCGGCCAGAAGCTCGTGGGCCTGGTCCAGCGCCTGGATGATCCGGTTCCAGACCTGCGCGCCCTCCATGGCCCACTCGCGCCGGTCCATTTTTTCCAGCGCGCGCTGCTGGGCCTCCAGCTTCTCCCGCGCGCCGATCTCTTCCAAAAAGAGGAACGCCGCCTCCAGCACCCGCTCCGCCGGCGCGGAGCGCGCGCGGCGCAAAAGCGCCTCCACCGGGGCCATCAGACGCTGGCGGACGGGCTCCAGCGCGGCCACCTCGTCCATTTCGCCCCGGGTCAGCGGGCGGAACCAGGCGCGGCCCTTCAGCCCCGCCGCCCGGGCGTAGTTCATCAGGCGGTCGGCCTCGTCGTCGGTGATGGGCGCAAAGCCCGAGCGGGCGTAATCCGCCGCATCCTCCGCGGAAAAGCGCTGGGACGCCAGCTTCAGCGCCGAGATCAGGCAGCGCGCCAGCGGATGCCGGTCCGACGCGCGGCTCTGCGACAAAAACAGCGGCACGTCGTACAGCGCAAAGGCGCGGACCAGCGCAAAGATCTCGGCGTCGTCCAGCGTCTGGCAGGCCACCATCACGTCCCGGTAGCGCCAGCCCCGCTCCATCACCAGCGAGCGGATCATCGCGGCGGCGTACTCCGCCTCGTCCTGGGGGTTGTTGAGCAATGTCAGCGTCAGCCCCTCCGGCGTGCCGGCGTAGCGGGAAAAAGGCCAGGCGTACAGCTCCCGCGCCATGTGGCGCGCGGGCCGCCAGTCGCCCGCCTCGTCCCGAAGGCGCACCCGCTTCCAGGGAACGCCCGCGTCCAGCGCCTGCCGCTTAAGCCGCTCGTAGGCCTGCTGCACCGGGCGGAACACCGAAAAGTCCCGCGCGTCGCCGTCGTTTTCCAGCGTCAGAAAAAGGCGCGTTTCCCGCGCCGCCCGGGAAAGCGCCACGATCACCCGAGCCATGGACTGGGAGATCAGGTCAAAGCCGTAGAAAAACACGTCGCCCCGGGCAAAGGGCGCCCCAGCGATGCGCTCGGCCGCCTCCCGCGCCTCGTCCTCGCCGTCGAGAAACCGGCCCGAAAGCGCCTGCTCGTAGGCCCGGTACAGGATCGCGATGTCGGAAAGCTTTTCCCGCAGCGCGCCGCGCTCCCCCGCCGCCAGCGCCGTTACATCCTCCGGCGAAAGCCCCGCCTGCTTGAAGGATTCGATCTGCGCCACCGCGCGCTCGGCAAACCCCGGGCGGCGGCACGCGCCCCGGTACCAGTGAAGCGTGCCGCTCAGACCCAGGGCGGCGCGCTGCAGGAGCATCACGCGACCCTCGACGTCAATCCGCACCCGCGCCGGGCGCCCGCAGGCTTCGAACACCCGCTGGTACAGCCGCTGCGGCGACAGCACCTGCAGCCGGAAGGAGCCGGCGAGATCCAGCGCGTCCGCCGCGTCCAGCTCGGCCTCCAGCGTGTATTGGGCGGGCACCACCAATGTCACCGGGTGGTCGCCCTCCGCCATGGAAGCCTTCAGCGCGTCAAACAGCGCCTCCCGCACCGCCCGCGCGCGGCCGGTATAATACGTCAGCATGCCTCGCACCTCTCACAGCGAGTATAGCACAGCCGGGGCGCCCGGTACAAATCAAAATTTTCCGGTGAACTCTCTCAGAAAATACGGGTGAAATTGATAAAATATGTGATATAATGATGAGAGCCTCATTAAGCCAAGAACAAGGAGGAGTGGATCGCTTCATGTCATTGCCCGGAAAACTGACGATCGGGTACATTCACGAAGACAACCCGGTCAAATCCTACTTCCGATTCAAGCCGCTGCTCACCCTGTCCGATCACCTTTTTCTGCCGGTGGACGAGGGCACGGCGGCGCAATATCCCGAGGACGGCTTTATCCGCATCGTCCCGGACAAAAACGAAATCAGCCAGTTCAAAACCCGGATGCGCCAGCTGGGCCGCTACTGCGTGCTGGACCTCCGCCGGCATCCAAACGAAAACGACAAGATTCGCCCCAACAAGAACTACGCGCCCGACGGCACCGAGCGCAACGCCCACATCGTCTACTCCGACGTGATCGGCGCCCTGGTCCCGGACATGGCCGCCGAGGTGCTGGACGCCGGCGGCGTGTTTGACGGCGAATCCATCACGCTGCGATGCGCGCTTCCGGGCACACGGTACGTGGCCGTACGGCGCGAGGACCATCTGTCCGGCCCCTGGATCTGGGCCGAAACGCCGGAGATCCCCGGCTGCATCACGCTCTCCATCGCCCCCGGCTACGCCCGCGCGGATGTGCCGCTGGAGGATGCGCGCCTGATCGAGATTGACTCGGCCGACGGCGTCAGCACGCTTTTGTACAACCCCCACATTCTGGGCGTCGCCGTGGGGCCCCGCGAGCCGGCCGCGCCGGCTGTGCCGGAGAGCGCGCCCTTCCACTTTATCCCGCCCCAGGCACCGGTCGCACCGGTCGCACCGGCCGCACCGGCCGCACCGGTCGCACCGGCCGCGCCGGCCGCGCCGATCATGGTCCCCGAGCCGCAGTCCACCGGGCCGGATGTCCCCCCGCCCCCGGATCGCGCGCAGGAACCGCCCACCGACAGGACGTGGATCTCCCGGGACGAATACCCCAGGGCCGTCTCCCGGCGCATCCGGGAGCCGATGGACATGCAAACCGGCATCAACCCCCGCCGGGGCCGCAGCCTGAACGAGGTTGTGGACGAGCAGTGGCGGCGCTCCCGCAGCGAGCAGCTGGGCCATCCGGTGCCGCCGGAGGCCACCACCTTCCCCGTGGAAAGCCCCCTTGACCGCGCGGTGGACGCGCTGCGCGAGGCCTGGGCGCTGCCCGGTGCGCGCGCAGGGCTGCTGGATGCGCTGACAAAGGACGACGCCGTGCGCGAGGCGCTGCGGGAACAGCTGGGCGCCTCCCCCGCAAGCGTCGCCGACGAAGCCGCCGAGCGGCTGGAGGCGGCGCGCCTTCAACTGATTACCGAAATCGACGCGCTGCGCCTTAAGCGGCAGGAGATGCGCCAGGCGCTGATGCAGGAACTGCGCGATGGCCGGCGGGACGAGTTCAGCCGCTATGAACAGCAGAGCGAGGCGCTGCGCCGCGAGGTGGAAAAAAACGAGGCCGCCGCCGCCGCGGCCCGCAAGGCGGCGGAGGCCGCCGAAAAGCTGCTGGCGGAAACCAGCGACCGGCTGGAGGAAAAGCTGCTGGACAGCATGGCCGCGAGCCACGCGCGGGAGCTGCTTTTGCGCATGAGCGACGCGCACCGGCGGCCCGCGGGCCATCCGGAGGTCTACGCGCCCTCCGCGGGTGAGCTCATCAGCGACCTGCGCGTGCAGATGGACGCCGCGGGCTATCCGCTGACCAACGACGAAGCCGTGAACCTTTTGGCCGCGATGACCGTGGGCGGCACGCTGATCCTGTCCGGCGCCCCGGGCACCGGCAAGAGCGGCCTGGCGCGGGCGCTGGCAGCCTCGCTGGGGCTGGACGCGGCGTCGAGCCGCTTCGTGCAGACCCGGTCCGCCGAGGACCCGGCCATCGACCGCCTGCTGGAGAACTCGGACGGTCTGACGCTGTCCGCCGCGCTGATCGACGATGTGAACGACTGTGACGGCAACGTGCCCTGCGCCCACATCATCGGCCTGCAGGAGCGGATCTACGCCCAAAGCGCGCCGGTGGTCCTGATGATGACCGCGCAGGACGCGCCCGACGGCAAGCCGCTGTCGGCACGGCTGCTGGGCCGCGCGTTTCTGATCCGGCTCAATCCCACCGGGGCCGACGCCCCCTGGAAGCCCCGGGAGCGGGTGGCGCCGCAGCCCGGCCGATCGCCGTCGCTTTCGGCCCTCCGGAATATTTTCACCCCCGGGGAGATCCCGGGAGAGGTGGAAAACCGGCTGAGCGCGCTGCGCGCCGGGCTCGCCCAGCTTGGCTGGACGCTGGACCGCCATACGCTGGATCAGACCTGGAGCTTTACGGCCGCGGTGATCCACATGATGACCGCCTCGCCGCTGGAGGCGCTGGACTGGGCGCTCTCCCAGCGGGCGCTGCCCGCGATGCTGGCGGCGATGGACCTCCCCGCGCTGCGGGCGCTGCCGGGGCTTTTGACCGGCCTTCCCCGCTGCAAAGATCTGATGGATCAGCCGCTGCCGCTGCCGCCGCTGTGAGCCATGGCGCCGAAAGCCCCGGGCGGGCTTCCGGCGCCTCTTCGTTTTTTCGGAATCAAGGCGGCAGAGGCGCATAGGCTTGACAAGCGCGCGCCTTTATGTCATGATGTTTTCGTAAAGTTATCGGGGCAATTTTGTGAAATAAGCCGACAGGATGGGAGGGATTGCCATGAGCGGCGGACCGGATACGGCGGTCGTCTTTTTTTCGCGCGGCGGGAACACCCGGCTGGGTGCAAAACTGCTGAATGAGCGGATTTGCGGCCGTTTGATCGAACTCAAGGAACTCAGACCGGGCAACGCGCTTCACGCGCTCCTGCGCATGAAAACGCCGCTGGCGGGCGACCCCTGGAAGGAGATCGCCGCGGCGCGGCGCGTGATCCTGATGTGTCCCATCTGGGCGGGCAGCTCCGTGCCCGCCATGAACGCCTTCGCCCGCCGGGCGGATTTTACCGGCAAGGACGTGTACATCGTCACCTTCCAGCAGGCTCCGAACCCGCGCCAGGGCCACCGGGAACAGCGGCACCTGGTGGGCATCGTGGCTGAAAACCACGGCTCCGTGCGGGACTGCTACGCGCTGGTGGGCGGCAAGATGGGGCATTTTGCCGGCGAGGCGCTCATCCGCGCACAGATCGCGCTGGTCAGGATGCCGGAGGAAGGGCCCGCGGAAGGGCAGCAGCCCGCGCCGTCGGTTTCATAGCGGCGGCGCGGGCCGCTGCCTGCGCGTCACGGCGCGCTTTCGGCCGAAATTGAATCGGCCAGCGCCTTGAGCTTCAGCACCTCCGCCTCGATGGCTGCGCGGTCTACGCGCAGCCCTTTTTCCGCCAGTTGATCGACCGCCCACTCGAGCTTCTGCGCGCCCGCGCCGGCACCAAAGAGCTGCTCCGCGGCGCAGACGGCGGTCTTGACCGCCGCGGCGATCAGGCGTTGCCGCTCGCCGGAGTACTTTGTCCGGATCCACGGGATCAGAAACGCGGTGATCAGCGACACCGCGAGGCTCGCCACCGCCTGCAAAAGCGGGGTCAGATCGATCATTTCCTGCGCGGCGCCCTCCGCCAGCGCGCGGGGCGCGGCGGCGCAGAGCACGAAAACCGCCAGCGTCATTTTCCTTTTCATGGGCAATCCTCCTCTTTCGTCATTTTGATGCCTCGGCCATTCTGGCGCTGATCCAAGCGTTCTGGTCTTTGAATCGGACGCCGAACCAGCCCTCCGTGTCGTCGCCGGTCCGCGTCAGGGTTTCACCGCGCCGGACCACGCCCAGCGCGCGGTAGGTCGTGCCGGGGCCGCCGCGCACGTAGGCGGTCAGCGCGGCGATGACCGCCACCGTGCCCGCGCCCGGCGCGATCTCGTAGTCCAGAATGCGCCGGAGGGTCTCCGCGTCCGCCGTGCCGGTGGCGGAAAGGCCGCCCGCCGCCTGGAAGGCCGCCACGGCTGCCGCCGTTTCGCGCCCGTACTCCCCGTCCGCGCCGTACCGGGGCAGCTCAAACCCCTGGGCCAGCAGCGCCTGCTGCATTACGCGCACGTCGTCGCCCTTCATGCCGGACGAAAGCGCGTCGCGCCCGGGTGCGGGGATCGCGTCGTCCGCGATGAAGCGCACCACGCGGATCAGCCCCTTGTTGCCCCGCCGGGTGGCGGTCCTGGCGGCCTGGCGGCTTTTGCAGTAGGACGCCATGTCCTTGACGGAGGGGCGGCCGCTGCCGTGGCCCACCAGCGACGCCTTGCCGCCGGAGATCCTGTACACCATCTCGACATGGCCCACGTACTGGGCATAGGCGCGCGTGCTGTCCGACCCCGCAAAGAGCAGAAGGTCGCCCACCCGAAGGGCGGATACGTCGGTGGGCACGCCGTTTTTGATCCCGCAGTCTACCTCGACGCCCGCCTTGTTCTGGATGATGCCGACGGTATTTCCGCCGATGTTCTTCAGGCCGATGTCGGCCATGCGGTACAGCCAGCGCACGAACGAGGAGCAGTCCGAATAATACCTGCCGTCCTTGTAGGGCGTGAATACGCACTCCCGCCTGACCGCGTTCTGGGAGTAGATGTTGCGCCCCTTCGCGACGGGTGCAAACGAGGCGATCTTCGCCCGTTTTTCCGAGGATGTCATGGATTTCGCCTCCTTTTTATGCTGCGCACGGACCGCGCGGCGCCAAAACGCGAAGACCGCCGCTCATCCGGCCGTCTCCGGCGCATCCAGGCGGGCCTCCAGCGCGGCGATGCGGTCGCGGTGCTCGGCCAGCGCGGCGATCAAAAGCCCCGTGAACTCGCCGTACAGCAGGCCGTGCACCTGCCTGTCGTCGTCCGGGTCGTCGCCCAGGATTGCGGCGCCGTTGATATCCGCGGCGGCGAGCGCGTCCCGCACGGCCTGCCATGTGGTGCCGTAGTGGAGCGCGTCCGGGTCGTCCGCCATCCGGAACTGATACGCCGGGATGGCGGCAAGCAGCGCGTCGGCGCCCCGGATGGGTTCAATGTCCCGCTTGATGCGCTCGTCGGAGGAGACGTTTGGGTTGTTGTTCAGGTATACGTACTTCCACCGCTTTGCCACGGACGACGCGCCGAGGGAATAGGTGCCGCTTTCGGCCGGGATGACGTGCATGTCAAACATCGCGGCCCCGTCCGGGTGGGTGGCGCTGCCCATCACCATGTATCCGCTGTCGGTGAAAAGCTCGATGCCGTCGCCGTTGTTCGCCTCTGATCCGCTGAGCTGAACATACCCGCCGTAGCTGGACAAATCCAGGTGCCGGTCCGAAGAGATGGCGCCGTACCGGGCATCCTCATAGCGCCCGAGCGCCGCGTTCCAGAGCGGCTGCACCCCTCCGGTGATGGTGATCGCGTCCGTCTCCCCCGTCGGGTCGGGGTTGTTGTCCGGGTGCTGAACGGTCACGCCGTCGTAGCTGGGGGTCATGACCTGCAGGTGCGCGCTGCGCTCGTAGGTGGACAGGCGCACCCGCGCGTCCGCCTCCCCGTCCGGATCGACCAGCGATGTCACGATGGCTGCCACTTCACCGCTGCGCAGCACCTTCCCGCCCCATATCTGCCGGTCGTCGCTCGTCCGGTACAGGCCCACCTGCGTTCCGCGCGCGTTGAAGTACGCGGGCGCCTGCTGCGCTGCGCTGCCGGTCAGCAGCGTGTCCACCCGGAGCCCCTGCTCCGGCGAAATGCTGACGGCCTCCACATTCAGCCGCGTTACGGCGCCCACCGCCGCCCAGCCGCTGCCGGTGTAATCCACGGTGACGGACGCGCCGTCGCTGGTGATGGTGTTGACGCCATCTGCTCCGGCAATCTCGACGGGCGCGACAGTCTCATCGAAAGGTGTTGCCAGCCTGTATACCAGCACCACCGGATGCGCGGCCAGCCATGTCTTAAAGGCCGAAACGCTTTGGAAGGCCACAATTGACGTATCCGGGAACCCCACGTAGATCTCCGTGCCGTTGCCGACGCCGATGCCCAGCGTGCCTTCCGCGATGGTGGCGGGCGCCTCGGCGGGGAAGTGGCTGCACATCAGCTCGGCCACGGTCCCGTACCCGGAAACCGGCAGCGCGTGGGGGATCGCCCCGGAGAGCACATAGGCGTTGCCGGCCCAGCCGGGGTTGGTGGTCCAATTCTCAGAGCCATTGAGCACGATGGCGTCGGTCTGGTGACGCACGCCGCCGTCGCTCCCGATCATATCCATCGCGTTTGAAAGCCCAAGCATTTGATGCGGTGGAGCAAACACGTAACCCGCGCCGTTCACCGTTAGTGTCACAGACGCTTTCCCGCTGATCGGGCGGACATTGGACGGCAACGGCGTGCCGCTGCCCGCCTGATCGGCGATGGTTTTGACCGTTACGTCCAATGCGTGATCGTCCGACAGGTCGCCGATCGTTACCGACGCGCCGGATTTCGTGGCCGCGTACCGCCGCTTGGTGGGGTTCGTGCCGTTTCCCGTCCACATCAGAAGCTCATTGGGCGCGGCGCCGGTAAACTGCACCAACTGCCCCACCGCGGGGCTTTCCGGCAGCGCCGCCGCCTGGGTGATCTCGCTGGGGATGAACTGCATCACCGTGGAACCTCTCGCCATATCACGCCTCCTCCGTGGCCTGCGCCACGTCGCAATGGTAGATCGCCGGATTCGCGGCGAACTCCGCCGCCGTGACGGCTACGCTTTTTACGCCGGTGTGCGCTGCCGCCCAGGCGGCATCCGCTGCGGCGTTTCCGCTCTCGCGGCTCCACGAGAACAGCCCCGCGTCCAGGCTGTCCGTGATCTCCGCGCCGCCCAGGTACACCCGCGCCGAAAGCGTCGCCCCGGCCGCGGTGGTCTGCCCCTTCAAGATGTTCCCCGCCGTGGATTCGATCGCCACCGTCACCACCGCCTGAGTCACGGTGGGGTTGCCCGTCAGATCGATGGCGGCGCCCGCGCCGTCTGCCAGCGCCCCGGCGCCCACGGTGCCGGTTTCAAGCAGCCTGCCCGGGATGCCCTGCGGCAGCTGCCAGTGGGGCAGCTTCACGCGCAGCCGGTCCAGCTGCACGCGGCCCAGCTCGATGCTTTTATAGCGGCCCGTCAGGCAGTCCCAGGTGACTTCGATCACCTCGGTCAGTACGTCAAGGCCGATGCCGGGGTGGCGTACCCGCACCCGGTCGCACAGGTACACGTCCTCGAGCCGCCGGTACTGGGCGTACTCCACGGTATCGCCCAGGGTCACAAAATCCACCCGGAGGTTGAGGGAGGGCTGGTCGCACGCCGTATCGGCAAACTGGTTGAGCGCCGCCTCGATCATCCTCCTGCGCGCGGTCAGAAGGTCCGCGGCCTTGCCGCTCTTGGCCTTGACGCCGGTATCGATGGCCGTCATCATGGGCGCGGGGTAGTCCCCCGCCTGGGGGCTGGTGACCCATGTTTCGCCCGGGCCGACGACCACGGTGGTGCCGTTGATGTCGTAGGTTCCGGCGGTCAGCAGAAGGTCCTTGCCCTTCGAGGTCTTGCCCACCGGCACGATCCGGGCGCACGCGCCGGATACGTCCGTGGTGCAGGTCACGCCCAGGAGGTTCTTGCCGTACTCGATGCCTACGCCCCGGTTGGTCCCCGCCTCGCGCAGAAGGCAGAATTCGTAGTTGTCCCGCACCAGCTCCAGCCCCCAGCGGTCGACAAGGCCCGTGTCCGGCGCCAGGAGCGCCTCCACCAGGCCCGTGCGCGTCCAGCTTGCGCCCACCCGCTGGTCGAGGAGGTTGGTAAAGCCCTCAAACTCGTGGGGGCTCAGGCAGTTTCCCATCAGCCCGGAGAGCGCCTCGGCGCAGGTGGGGTTGTCGGCGGAAAAGCTGGTCAGGTTGCCCGCCATGTCGTAAAAGATGTGGCTGGCGGTGGCGGTCACGCCCTTTTCGGTCACCTCCGCCGTGCGGATGCGGAACAGCTGCGGCTTCACCGTCCAGGGGGCTTCCACCCGCTCGATGGCCGCCGGATCGTTCGGGATGGTCTCGGTCACGGCGTACTCGATCCCGCCGGTGGCCACCCAGCCGGTGCCGTACCGCGTCTTGACCTTGTAGCGGTTCTCGCCCTTTTTGACCACGGTCACGGGAAAGCGCTGGGTCCTGGCCTTGTCGGCCCATACCGGCAGCGTCTTGAGCACCCGCCCGCCGCTGGCTTTGGAGTACAGCCTTCGCTGCCAGGCAGTGGCGATGGTTTTGATGAGCCAGGTTTCCACCGTGGTCACCAGGGTCGTGCCGTCAATCTCCGGCGTGGTGCGCACCGGCACTTCGGCCTTGAGGACGCACCCGGGCACCAGCTGGCTCCAGCGCGCTTCGTCGTCGATGGGGTGGGTCAGCGTCAGCTGGGAAAGGCCGTTGCGCTTTTCGTTGAAGTCGCACCCGGTGGGGATGAGCGGTCCGCAAAGCCCCAGGGTGTCAAAGTTGTCCGCCCCCGGCGCGTACACGAATACCGCCATCACAGCCACCTCCAGTTGGGTTGGATCTTTACCCGGGTCACGCTGCCGCCCCAGCTGATCGCGGTCGTGCCGGTGGGCAGGGTCAGCGGCCAGTCGTCGGTTTCGGCGCTGCCGGTCAGGTTGGTCGTCCCGGAGTAGATCAGCCCCGCGCCCACGTCGATCATGGCGGAGCCGGGTACGCCGGCGATGGCGAGGGTCTTATCGCCGAGGGTCAGCGTGATATCCCCGGTGGCGGTCAGCTCGATCACCGGCTCGGAAAACACCGTGCCGGGGTTGGTGACGGAAAAGGGCGCGGTCTCGTCGTAGAGGAGGGGCGGGTCCAGGTAGGCGAAGGGATCGGCCCAGAAGGACAGGCTGAAGATGCGGTCGGCAAAGCCCTCCATGAGGGGGGTGAGGCTCACCGCGTCGGTCAGCCGCGCGTAAAAGCGCCGGTTTGGGCGGTTTGAAAGGGTCAGCCAGCCCGCGCCCGTCAGCCAGGCGGCGAGGGTCTCGAGGGAGGCCACCGCCGTGCCCTGCTCGTAGGGCAGGTAGCATTCGGCGGAGAGCAGCATCTCGTCCCAGGCGCCGTCCTGCCGGTGCAGCGCGCCGCTCCGGCCCGGCACCACGATGGTCTCGTCCCGCTTTGCGGGGATCACGGCGGGCGGCAGCTTCGTCACCACCACGCCCAGGGCATCGGAGGATACGCCCCGCCAGGTAAAGCCCATGTCGCCCATTACCTCGCCCCCAGTCCGTACTGCAAATCCTGCGCGATCTTCTGCGTGCGCCGCTCGATGTCCCGGATGTCGTTGTCGCTTCGCACCACCGCGCCGGGGAAGGTGACGGTGACGGGCGCGCCGTAGTGGTTATTGTTGACCACGCTGCTGGATGGGTAGCTGGCTCCGGCGCCGGTGAGGCTTCGCGAAGTGAACGCGCCGGCGCTCACCAGCCTTTGCATGGACGCCCGGGCGCCGCCGGCGCCCGCGTCCACGCCCTGGATGAAGCCGTCCGCCGCGTACCGTCCGATCCGGGCGAACACCCTGGACGGGGACGCGATGCCCAGTTCGGCGCGGGCCGCCTGGACGGCGCTTCGCGCCAGCGATCGGAAGGCCGCCACCAGCGCGCCCCGCCGCCCGGCAGCGCCCCGGATCAGTCCGTTCACCGCGGCGCGGCCCACGGCGCTCATGCCGCTCATTGCGTCCGCCGCGCCCTGGGCGCCCTCTTTCGCGGCGCGCCGCAGGGTGCCCATGGCGGCGGAGAGCCGCCGGACATCCCCGGACGCGGCCACGGCGCTTCCGCTCAGCGACCGCGCGGCGCGGACCGCGTCGTCCATGCCGCGCATGTAGCCCTCGGCATTGAGTTCAAGGCTGGCCACGACCTTTCCGGCGTCCAGCATGGGATGCGCCTCCCTTCATGGCGTCGATCAGTTTTCGGTTGTCGGCCGCCCGGGGCGGGCGGAGGGGCTGCCCGGCTTCGATCCGGGCGATGTACTCGCACAGCGCCTCGTCCAGGCAGTAGGCTTCGTAGGGATCCTCAAGGCCGATCATCCGGGACGGCCTCGCGCGGTACGTCCGCGCCATGGCCGCCAGGTTTGCCGCCGATTCCGTCACGAAATCGGCGGAGCCCCTCGACCCCCTTGAGCGCAAAGGCGTAGATGGCCAGGTACTGTTCGTCGGTCAGCATGAGGCCCGCCTCGTTCAGTTCGTCCATCGTGGGGGAGACCAGCGCGCAGCGGGCAATTTCGTAAAGCGCCTTTGCCTGCTGTTCGGGCGGCATCCGGACGGCCTTCTCCGAAGGAAAGAACATCTCCTCCACCGCGGACATCAGCGGATTGGGAACAAAGCCCGCGGCGGCGGCCATGCTGACGAGTCCCGGTCGCCGGAGCGCGCATTCAAAGTCGTCTCCGCCGCCCCATCCGGGCAGCGCCACCCGCTGCGAGGCGTAGGCGCGGGCGGTTTCCTGAAGATCGGTCATGCGGCATTCCTCCTTGCAAATGCCCGCGCCGCCGGCGCGGCGCGGGCGCGGATCATTCGTCGGTGGCGGGCAGCGCGGCGATGCGCCGCAGGGTCAGCGGGGGCGTTCCCGCGCCGGGGCGGGATTCGATCTTGTAGCGGATCGTGGAAAACTCGCCGTCCTTGAGCGCGATTTCGGCGGGCTTGCCCCTGCAGGCGGGGAATTTCCACTCGTGGAAGGCCACCGCTTCGCCGTCGGTGTCCCGGTCGGCGGAATAGGCGAAAAGGTCAAAGCGCACGCGGCTCACCGGGGCGCCGGCGGCGGGCGCGTCGTAGCGCTCGCCCGCCTCGCCGGGGGTGCCGGTCAGGCTTCCGCCGTCCACCAGCGCCAGGATCTGGGTATTGAGCGCCGGGTCGTCCAGCTCGATGTCGTACCCCTTCACAATGTCCTCGGTGCGCAGCGCGCCCACGATGGCGTTTTTGACCCGCAGCTCCTGCTCGGTCCCCGCCGACACGCTGGCGGCAAAGGACAGGCTCGTGGCGGTCTCGAATGCGTACGTGCGCGGCGCGCTCTCCAGGGTGACCACGCGCACGCGCTCGCAGCCCACGATGTTGCCGCCGGCGATTCTCGTCTCGGCCATGGTATCCTCCTCACATGGCGCAAAGCGCCGTAAATTCCAGCGACTGGGTATGGGCGCGGAAGCCCTCGTCGATGCCCTCGGGCCCGGCGGCGCCGCGGGGCGCGAGGCCCCGGGCCCGGAGCGCGCCGGATGCGGCGGAGAGCATCGGCGCCAGAACCTGCTGCTGTCCCAGCGGCGCAAAGGCCGCCACGCCCACGGCGCGAAGGGCCTGCCCCTTTTGGAGGGGCGTCCACCCCGCGTCGTAGACCACCAGGTATGCCGCCTTGCAGGGCCCGGCGGCCTCGCCGGGCCGGTAGACGCTCAGGCCCGCGTTTTGCAGGGCCTGACGCGCGCGTTCCAAGGGGCTCATGCGCCTTCCCCCTTTGCAATCCTCAGAAATTCCGGCGTAAAGGCGCGGGCGGTGGGCCACAAAACCGCGTAGCGCCCGCCGTATCCGGTTTCCAGCGCGGCGGAATAGGGCGCGCCGCCGGTCAGGCGGATGACGATTCTGGCCCCGTTCCGCCCGGCATCGGCGCCGATTGAGCGCGCGGCGAGCCCGGTACGGCTGCGCCAGGGGTGATTCTCCCGGGCATGGCGCGCCATCCGCCCGGCGAGGGCGCGCCCGGCGGAGAGCGCCGCGGCGAGGCGGCGCTCTCCCTCGGAGGAGAGGGGGCGCGTCAGCGCGCCCGCATCAAGGATCAGTCCGCTCATGGCATCTCCTCCAGTCGGTAGGTGTGGTACGCGCCGCGGTCGGCGACGCTCAGAATGCGCAGTCGCCCGTCCGCGAGGCGCAATTCGTCCCCGGGCCGCGCCTGGGGCAGCTCGTCGGGGTACAGCGCCATCAGGTATCGTCCGTCGGGCTGGTCAAACCGCTGTCCGGGCAGCGCGACGGAGAACACGCCGCCCTGCTTTTCGTAGTAGAATCCGCCCACCGCGCCCACCGCCGCGCCCTCCGGCGGGCGGCATACGGCGCCGTCCAGGCGCGTCCGTCTCATCGTGGCGCGGCGCAGCCGCAGCCGCAGGATGCGGTCGTAGGCATCCATGGCTTTACCTCCCTTCGCGGGGGATGGCGCCGCCCCGGTTGGGGCGGAAGGCGGCGGCCAGGCCCAGCCAGTAGTCGCGGTTGGAGGGCAAGCTGGTCCCGTCGGGCAGCGTGGCCCCGTCCGCGCGGGCCTTGGCCAGGGCGCCCAGGTAGATCGCGCCGCCGGGATCGCCGCCGGCCTGGGCGTAAAACGCCTCCAGCTGCGCGTCGGTCAGGGCCCGAAGCTCGCCCGCCTCGTCGAGCACGCTGCGGATCAGGTCCATCTGCTCCTCAAGGGTCATGCTCATGCGCCGACCACAACCGTCACGCTGGCCGACGCGGCCACGGCCCGGCCGGCGGCGTCGGTGGCGGCCACCACCAGCTTGTGCCCGGCGGTGGCGCTCACTTCGGCCTCGCCGTCCTCCGGCGCCAGAAGGCTCCAGGCGGAGAGATCGTCGCCCAGCGCGGGGGCGGCCTGGCTGGCGCCCACCTTGAAGCGCAGCGCGCCGATGGGGGTGCCATCCTCGTACAGGTGGCCGGACACGCTGACGGCGGTCTTGCCCGCGCCGCCTGCCGCCACGGAGAGGGAAATCGCCGCAAGGCCCGTGCGCAGGGCGCAGATGGCGTTCTTTTTCTGGGAAAGCACGAAAGCGTCGTAGTACACGCGGCCCTCGCACAGGGTGCCGTTGATGCCCGGCGGGTTGTCGTGCAGCTTGTACTCGGCCAGCTTCTGGGGGGCGGTGGTGGCCTTGGGGTGGGTCAGCAGCAGTTCGACGCCCTCGGGCAGGTAGCGCTCGGGCACGGCCACGATGGGGGTCATGTCCGCCTCGCCCACCTGGCCGCGGATGCGGGTGGAGGGGTCGATCTTCGCGGCGGTGGTAAAGTTGGGGTCCAGCTGCAGCCTGACGCGCATGGCGTGGCTGATGAACAGCACGCGGCCCTCGCGGGGCACGCCCGCCTCGTCCAGGCGGCGGTTGGCCTCCAGGATGCGCTCGTAGGGCTTGACTTCGCCCTCGTAGCCGCCCAGATCCACATGCCCGGCAAAGGCGGTCATGCGGCTCAGGCGATAGCGGTCGATTTCGGGGATGATCACCTCGTCCTGCTGGCGCCTGAGGGCCAGCCCGGCGTTCAGGCTGCCGCCGGCCTCGTCGTCCGAGGCCCGGTCGACGGTGAAGGTAAACGCGCGGTCGCGGGCCATGGTCATCTCCTGGGTGGTGTTGTCCAGCTCGGCGGGGGCGCCGTAGCGGCTCGCGCCGGTGCGCTGGTAGTCGCGCATCTGGGCGGTGGCGGTGGAAAAGACCTTGACCGTCTGCGCGCCGACAAAGTCGTAGTCGTGGTTGACGGCGGCCTCGGTCAGGGACTGGGCGGAAAAGCGCTCGTCGATGATGTCCGAATACTTGGTGACCAGATTCTGCGCCATAGGGTACGCCTCCTCATCGGTTGTTTGGTTCGGGGTCATTCGCCCATGAATCCCCGGGCAAAGGCATCGCGGCGGAGCCTCCGAGGGGAAGCCGCGGCGCCGGTACCCGCGCCGGAGATGAGTTCGGGCACCTCGCCCAGCACGGCCCGGACGGCCTGGGCTACCTTCTGGCGCATCGCCTCGTCCTCCGGGTCAATGCCCTCGAGCCCGGCGAGCCGGGCCACATGGTCCAGCCGGGCCTCCTTCACGCCCATGAGGGCGGCGGCGCAGCGCGCCTCGGCGCCGAGGAGCATCGCGACAAGGCGCGCTCTGGCGCCCTCGTCCTCCGTGCGCGCCTCCACCGGGGCCTCGGCCTCGGGCTGCGCCTCGTCCTCCGTCAAAATCCGTTCCTGTTCGTCCATGCCTGTTTCTCCTTTCTTCCGAGTTCACTCCATCGCGCCAGGGGCGCGCTTCTCGGCATCAATCTGCCGCATCTCGGCGGATGCGTCGGCGTCGGGCTGCCACTTGCGGATGAAGCCCAGGCGGCTGCGCGCGCCGCGGGCCACCTCGTCCAGATCGCGCTGGCGCTCGGCCTCCTCGTCGTCGGGGATGGGGTACAGGTGGTCAATGCGCACGCGGTAGTCGATGCCGGGCAGCGCGGCGGCGCCGTAGACGCCGGCCATTTCGACGAGCCGCCGGGCCATCCACTTCAGCGCGTCGTCCCACTCGGCCCATTTCTCCTCGCAGCGGCAGGTGAGCCCCCAATAGGCGGCGCGCATGGCCTTGCCGCTGGCGGCGAAGCCGCGCAGCAGCTCGACGGACGCCTCCGGCACCGACATCAGGTCAAACATGTCGCCGCGCAGGCGGCGCACGGCGTGTTCGTAGCGCTGGTCGTAGCCGAATTTGGGCTCGAGGACGCTGGCGGACGCCTGCCCGTTTTGGCCCCGGGCGGGGTCGGTGGCCAGGTCGATCAGCGCGCCGGGCGCGATCACCACGTGCTCGACCGACGCCTGGGAGGCGTCCACCAGCACCTTCTGGGGAAACATGTTGAACTTCAGCGCGTCGATGTCGTCGCGGATGAGCTGGCCGTAGGCGCGCTGGATGGGGGCCAGCTCGCGCACGTCGCTTTCGCCGGCGGGGTCGCCGGTCAGGCCGTCGTTGACGATCACATGGGCGGGGATAAAGGTCAGGCCCGTGTCCTCGCCCGTATGCCGGGGTTCGACCAGCCGTCCGTATCCGTCGTACACGCCCTCGTCCAGGAGGCACCGCCCGTCCTCCAGCCACAGCTTTTTGCGGTAGATGCGCTGGCGGGCGCGCTCGAAGCGGTCGTTGAGCCCGTAAAAGAAGATGATCTTGGCCACGTCGCCCGCCTCGTCCTGCTCGAACACGAATTCGGTGGACGGGACGAACCGGACGGCGAGCGGCCGGCCGGGCGCGCCGTCCAGGCACAGCGCGACGCGCTTTCCGATCAGGCAGTCGCGCACGCCGTGGATCAGCCGCTTCTGCCAGCGGTTTTCGGCGAGGGTGCGGCCGAGAAACCGCTCGATCCGGGCGGCGGCCTCGCCGTCGTCCCCGTCGGAGAGGATCCGGATCTCGGGGGCGCGCCCGGCCATGAAGCGGCTTTCCTCCTTGATCAGCTTCTTGATCAGGTTGGCGGCGGGCCGGGGGCCCTCGCCGTCCTCCGGCGCGCCGTCGTAGAGCGCGTACAGGTGGTTGATCTCGCCCAGCTCGCGCAGCACCTCGCCGCCGTACAGCGCGCCCAGTTCCGCGCGAATCCATTCCGCGTTGGTCATCGATAGCCCCTCCCGCTGAAAAAGTGGTCGCGGCCCTGAAGGCCGCCCTGCATCCATTCGGCCAGGCCCGTGGTGGCGTCGGGCGCGTCGTCGTGGCGGTTGCGCCCTTTGCGCAGGTACCGGGTCATGGCGCCGTGGTACTCGGGAAAGCGCCGCGCCCAGTCCCTGGGAAACAGCACGCGGTTCATCACGAAGGGCGCGTTGACCGCAATGCGCGCGGCCTTGTTCTGCCGCTGGGTACGGGGCACGATCCGGGTGTCCCGCCAGCCGTGGCGGCTGAAG
This sequence comes from Christensenellales bacterium, assembly GCA_040768845.1. Taxonomy (GTDB): domain Bacteria; phylum Bacillota; class Clostridia; order Christensenellales; family Aristaeellaceae; genus JAEZHK01. The sequence goes on from JAXGME010000008.1 coordinate 96,815, forward strand.
AGCAGCGCCTCCACATTCCGGGCAAAGCCCCTGCCGCCGCCGTTGCTCTCAATCCAGGCCTCGTTCACGGCGTGCCGCCGCAGCGCGTCGGCCACCAGGGGTTCGGTATATTCCATGCCCCGGTCGGTGTACACCACGTCCAGCACCCACAGCCGCCCTTCAAAGGCGCCGGCCACCACGGCGCACAGGTAGTCGCATCCGGTGTCGGCGGTGTCCACGTAACACACCACCCTTTCAAAGGCCGGCTGGCCGTCCGGCCGGCGGGGCACATCCTCGTAGGTGGAAAAGTGGTCGTACAGGCGCCCGGTGGCGTCGATGGGCCGCTGCTGGTAGTTGGCCATGGCGATCTCCTCGCTGGTGGTCCGGAGGATTTTCTGCCACCGGCCCCAGCTGAGCAGCTCCGGGCACAGCATTTCGCGGCGCGCCTCGTCCAGGCAGGCGGGCATTTGCACCACGCGCCAGGCACCGGGATCGCGTCCCGCCAGCCGCCCGGCCAGATCGCCCGCGGCCCACCGGGTCATCACCACGATCTGGATCGCCCCCTCCTCGAGCCGGGAGAAGAAGGTGTCGTTGTACCAGGCGAACTGGGCGTCGAGGGCGGCCTCGTTCATGGCTTCCAGGTGGTTTTTGACCGGATCGTCGATGATGCCGATGGAGCAGCCCACGCCGGTGATGGTTCCGCCGAACCCGGCGGCCAGAAAGCTCATGGGCTGGCCCTCGAGGGCCCATAAGGTGGCGGCGGCGTCGCCCTTTTGCAATGTCACGCCGGGGAACACGTCGGAAAAGACGGTCTGCGCGCCCCTGGTCCGGGTGGCTGCAATGCCGTTTCGCACCATGCGGGAAAACCGCGCCGCCAGGGTTTCGTTGTAGCTGACGGCGATGATCCGCTCGGCGGGGTTCCGCCCCAGCGCCCACTGGCAAAACAGCGACAGCGTGTAGCTCTTGCCCATCCGGGGCGGCATGTTGACGATCAGTCCCCGGCGGGGGGCGGCGCCCTCCGCCTCCGGCGCGCGCTCGTAGAGCGCCTGGAGCGCCCCGGCCAGCTCGCGCAGGTGCGGCCGGTCGTCCCGAAAGAAGCGGGGGTTTGCGGCGCGGCAGTAGGCCCAGAAGCTGGTCCGCGCCTTGGGCGCGCCGCCGCCCAGGATCTCGCGCAAAACGCCCGTCCGTCCGTTCAAGGCGCTTCCCCTCCGTTTCCGCCCGGCTCCGCGGTCAGCGCCTCGATCTCGGCCCACAGATCGGGTCTTGATCGCAGCGCCGCCCGGAGCTCGGCCACCACCTCGGCCCGGATGGCATCCCTCCGCCTTCGGTCGCCGGAGAGCTTCTCGATCTGCAGGGCGGCCTGCGCGGCCTGAATCAGCCCGGTCACGGCCTTTTCGGCGGGCAGGTCGTCCGGCGCGTCCCCGCCCTCGAGGCGGCTGAGAAGCCTTGTCATCAGCATTGAAAGCGCCGTTCCCGCCATGTCAAAGCCCGGATGGTTCCTGGTCCAGCGGTCAAGCGCGTTCAGCTGTTTGATCACGGCCTTTTCGCGCCGCGCGTCGTCGGCCTGGGCGGCGGCGTACCGGCCGACGGCCCCCGCGCCGATGGAAAACCCCTCCGCCGCCAGCGCCTCGGCGATGCGCCCGTAGCGCAGCGTCTCGTCCGAGAGCATCCGGTCCAGGGCCTCGCGGGCCCCGTCGGGCAGGTCCTTGGCGCGCAGGCGGCGCGGCCCCGGCGCGGCGGCCCGGGCGCTAGGCGCGGCGGCCATCGCCGAAGAGCACGCCGGGGTCGTCAATGTCGCCCTCGGCCAGGTTGCACCCGGCGGCGGTCAACCGCACGAGGGCGCTGCGCAGCGGCGTCAGTTCCGGCTCGGCCCCCTCCTTGTAGGCGATGGTCACAAAGCCCTTGCCCGGGTCGGCCAGATAGAAAAGCTGCGCGGGAACCTCGGTTTCGGCAGCGGGGTTTTCGCCCATCAGCGCAAAGATCAGCGTCTTGACCGGCATGGGCGGCCGGCCGAAGTCCTTGTAGAGCATGGTCACAATGTCGCCCCGAAGCTGCTTGCGCTTGACAAGATCGGTGTGATGAATCATCGGAAGCCCTCCTTTTCCCTGCAGCCGTTGACGATCAGCTCGCGGATCTGACCCAGCTGCGCCTCGATGTTCTGGCTCATGCGGATCAGGTCGTCCCGGAGCGCGTATTTTTCAGGCAGTTGGATCAGCAGCCGATCGTAGCGCTCTTCCTGCCGGTCCATGCGCTTTTCCAGCGCGTCCATCCGTTCGAGGGTGGTCTTTTCGCTGCGGGCGATCTTGCCCTCCAGTTCCGTCACCAATCGCTTGATGAACCAGGCCAGCGCGGCCACCATCAGCCCCACCGCGGACGTCACGATCCAGTGGGCGTACTGCGCCTCCATGCCTTCACCCCGCCTCCGATCAAAAGAAAATGCCGGCCATCGTTTCGACTGCCGGCATTGTACCCGATTGTCCCGCACTTGTCCGCGCGAAGCGCGTCGCAGTTTTACCGCGCGGCCGCGCGCCGCCCGGGCGCGCAGGACACAACCGCCTGTACCGTGCGCGTGGAAACCCCATACCGCCGGGCCAAAAGCGCGGTATTTCCGCCGTCATACTCGGCGCGGATGCGCCTGTCGCGCTCCGCCGCCGCCAGCGCGTCCATCTTGGGGATATAAAGCGGCGCGCCGCCGTAGGCCTCGCACAGCTTGACCGTCGCCTCAAGGCCAATCACGTCCGCCAGGCGCCGGTGCGCCTCGGGCAGCATCTCCCGGGTGATGGTCTCCATCAGGCTCCCTCCCCTTCCCGCGCGGCCCCGCTCTGGGCGGCGCGCCGCGCGGCCTGCCGGCGCGCCGCCGTCTTTGCGCTGGTGATGGCCCGCACCTGGGCGCGCCCCAGCCCCAGAGCGCGGCCGACGCGCCGCGCAATCTCCGGCGATGTGACGCCGCCGCACTCGAGAATCCACATCAGCCGCGGGCCGATGCCGCAGGCGCGGGCCGCCGCTTCGATGCTGGCAAACCGCGCCGCCCGTGCCTTTTCCAGCCATCCCGGGGGCAGCGCAATCATCGGCTGCCCCGGCAGGAGCCGCTCCGTCTCCCCGGCAATGTCCGCGTCCCGGGCCTCCGCCTCGGCCAGCTCGCGCTCCGAAACCGGCGCCCGCTCCAGTCCCTCGTCCACGCGCCGCAGCGCCCGGAGCTCTTCCGTCGTAAAAAGCGGCCTCATTCCAATCCCTCCGTTCCCGCGTCCCCTCGGGCGGCTTTACAACCCGCCCGCCCCGTGCTATACTGCAACCGGAATCCTACTGCGCCCCAATTATATCTTATAAAACTAAGATTGTCAATATATTCTTAGAATATATATTCCAAGAGGAGGTTCTGCCGTGTTTTACGCCCGTCTGGAGCAACTGTGCAGGGAGTCCGGCACCTCCGTGGCGGAGGTAGCGGAAACGGTGCTGCACGTCAGCAGCGGCGCGCCGTCGGGCTGGAAGAAGGGGGCCTCGCCCAAGGCGGCGACGGTGGCGGCGGCGGCGCGGCATTTCCGCGTCTCGGCGGATTACCTTCTGGGGCTGACCAGCGAAAAGCAGGTGCTGACGGGCGCGCGGTCGCTGGACGATGAAGAAGCGCGCCTCGTGGACGCGCTTCGGGCCGCGCCGGCGCCGGCGCGGCGGGCGGTGCTGCGCATGGCCGCCGCCGCGCTGGAGGACGGCCTGGCCGTCCCGACCGCACCGATCGCACCGATCGCATCGGCCGCACCGATCGCATCGGCCGCACCGATCGCATCGGCCGCGCCGGTCGCGCCGGCCGCGCCGGCCGCGCCAACCGCCCCTGCGGCGATCCGCCCGTTCCCCGTCCCGCGGCGGGAGCCGCCAAAGCCCGGCCGCGTCTGGAAGGGTGTGGAAGGCCGTGCGGCGGCGGGGCCGCCCATTGAAACGGTGCCGGAGGAGGAGCGCCGCATCCTGGTGCCCGTCAAGTACACCGGGGCGCAGTACTTCATCGTGCAGGCCGAGGGCGACTCGATGACCGGGGTCGTAGGGGACGGCGACTACTGCGTGTTCAACAAATACGGCGCCTTTGACAGCGGCCGCGTGGCGCTGGTGCAGGTGGACGGCCCCACCGATCAGCCGGACGCCACCATCAAGTACGTCTACCGGCGGCCGGGCGGCAAGGTGGAGCTGCGCTCGAAGAACCCCAAGTACCCGCCCATGCTCTACCCGGCGGAGGAAGTGGTGCTCATGGGGGAACTGGTGGCGGTGCTGCCCCAGGGCGGCGAACCCCGCGCCTGAAGGCTTTGCAGGGAGGAGAGGAAAAAATGCTCGTTCTGACACTCACGGTCCGGCTGCACGCGCCCTGGTGCCGCTCGCTCAAGGACAAGCGGTCTGTGGTGCGGATGCTGCTCTCGCGGCTGCGGAGCAAGTTCAACCTCTCCGCCGCCGAGGTGGGGGCGCAGGACGTCATCACGCTGATCGATCTGGGCGTCGCCGCCATCGCCGCAAGCGCCGCCCAAGCGGATTCCATCGCGGAAAACGTGACCGCCTTCATTCGGATGAATACCGAGGCGGAGATCCTCTCCGAGGAGAGGGCGCTGCGCTGAGGGCGCGGCCAAAAAGAGCCAAAGGCCCGGCGCTTCGCATGAAGCGCCGGGCCTTTGGTGCGCGGAAACTACGCGCCGTAAAAGTCGTCCACCGCCTGAAAGAAGGCGTCGATGTTCTCCCAGCGGGACGCGGGCGGGATGTCACATCCGGAGGAAATCAAAAAGTGCGGGTACTTGGCGCACCGCTGCATCAGCGCCAGCGTTTCGGCGCGCACGGATTCGGGGGTGCCGTTGCGGAACTGCCCGGCGGGGTCCACGTTGCCCATGCAGGGCAGGTTTTGGGGCATCTTCTTCAGGATCTCCTCCATGTCCACGGCGTTTCCGAAGTGATAGGCCGCCGCGCCCATGGCGGAAATCTCCTCCGTCATGTTGACCACGGCGCTGCCGCAGTTGTGGTAGACCACCAGAAAATCGTCCGTCTGCACCGCGTCGATCAGCCGCTTGACGTAGCGGCAGGAAAACTCCTCCGCCAGCGCCGGGTTCAAAACGCCCGCCAGCGGCTCGGCCATCACCACGCCGTCGGCGCCCGCGTCGCGGTAGCGCTTCGCGTATTCGATCAAAAAGCCGGTGACCTTCTCCAGCACCCGGTGCACAACCTCAGGCTCGTCATAACAGGTGTACATGATCTCCGTCACGTCCATCAGCCGCCCGGCCAGCGAAAACGGCCCGATGATGCCCGCCAGCACGGGCCTGTCCGCAATCAGGCGCGCGGCCTCCTCGATGGCGCGGATGTAAAGCCCCGTTCGGCCCGCGCCCACCGGCGGCACCGCGAGGTTATCCGCGTCCTCCTCCGAATGGATGACGCAGCCCGTCACCGTGGGCACCTCCTCGTCGCTCAGGCGGATCGCGGCGCCGAAGCATTCCGCCTCCACGGACAGGTCCATCAGGCTCACGGACGCCGCGCTCTTCACCCGCTGGGCCACCTTCAGCATGCCCTGGGCCTGCAGGCCGGCGTCGGAAATCAGTTCCCGGACGGTGATCCCCATCAGCTGGATCGCGGGAAAGGACAGTACCGGCAGCGCCCTTTTCACCGGCGCGGCCATCAGTTCGTTCAGCCATACCTTCATGTTCCGCTTCACGGCACTCAACCTCCACGGTATTATCCCGGCAATACTGTACCGCAAATGTGCGCGCGGGTCGCGCGATTCGTTTGGTTTTACATGTGATTATTTCGGATTTCGAGCGGCCGACAAGACGCCAAAACCACCCTCGGGCCCGCGGAGAAAGCCGCGGGCCCGAGGGTGGTTTTGGTTACGCCAGCGGGGCAATCACGCCGCAGGCGATGCGTTCGCCGGACATACCCGCCGGCTGGGATGTAAAGTCGTCCGGGTCCAGATGCACCACCACGGTGCGGCCGGTCACCTGGGGCACGGTAAAGCGGTCGGTGTAGACCATGCTCCAGGCGAAGCCCGCGTTTCCAAAGAGCGGCGGAAGGTCGCCCGCGTGCTGCGGATGCTCGCAGTCGTAGGGGTTGAAGTGGCTGCCGGCGTCCTCAAAGGGCGCATCCGCGGTGCCGGTGCAGCCGGAGCCCTCGTGGATGTGAAAGCCGAACACGCGGCCCGCGCAGGGTCCGCTCTCTCCGGGAAGGCCGGTAAATTCAGCGGCCACGACGACGCCCGGCCCGCTGGGGTAGAAGGTGACATACCCTTCCACGGCGGGGTACGCGGCGCTCCCCCGCACCACGGCCCTCGCGGCGGGCCGCAGCGTGCGCAGCAAGTGGCCCAGATAGCTTGCGCCCTGTCCCCGGCCATAGTACAACCTGAAACACCTCCCTTTTGATGAAGCTGTTCCATTGTATGCGGCAAAGCGGCGCGGGCATGCCTGGGCGCGGGAGGCCTCAGCGGTACAGGGTTTCGGCGCCGCGCTCCGCCTTCACGTTCACGGACTGGGCGCGCAGCGTCAGGTAGGTCTGGCCCTCCAGGTCGTACTTGTCAAGCACGCCGGTGACCTCAATCCAGTCGTTGTCACTGGGCATGTCGCCGTCCCAGGTGAATTCAAAGCCGCACATGGAGCCGTCGTTGCCGCAGCAGCCGGGCCCGACGCGGTACACGTACTCGTAGGTGGTGTCGCTGGGCTCGTAATACTCCGACGTGAACATGCCCTCCAGCTTGATCGTGCGGCCGATGTAGTCCTCGTAATTGGTGTAGATTTCATTGATGTAGGTGACGTACATGTTTTCGGTCAGCTCGATGGCCGCGCCCGCGGCGGCGCTTTGGGCGGCGGAATCCTGCGTCTGATCCTGTGCGGAATCATCCGCGCGCTTCACCGCGCATCCGGAAAGCGCCAGCGCCAGGCCAAGAAACAGCACAAAAACCGTAAATTTTTTCATGTCTTTCGCCTCCCCTTGATGAACGCCGCGCCGGAAAACACGCCAAACATGATCATGTTGGCCGATACCACGCTGGCGCCGGCGGGCGTGGCCGCCAGGTAGGAAACCGTCATCCCGATCAGGAAGTTGACCACCGACAGCACCGCGGCGCAGGCGATCACCGACCGGTAGGAGCGCATCAGCCGCATGGCGGTCAGCGCCGGGAAGATCACCAGGCTCGAAATCAGAAGCGCGCCCATCAGCCGCATGCCCACCACCACGGTCACCGCCGTCAAAAGCGCCAGCAGCATGTTGTAAAGCCCGGCCCTCACGCCGGTGGCGCGGGCAAAGCCCTCGTCAAAGGTGACCGTGAAGATCTGCGCGTAGAAGACCAGGTACAGCGCCAGCACCGCCAGCGACAGGATCACGCTCAGGGTCACGTCGGATCTGCTCATCGCCAGGATGGACCCGAACATGTAGTTGCACACGTCCACGTTCATGCCGGTGGTGATGGAGATCACCATCACGCCCACGGCCAGAGACCCGGTGGAGATCAGCGCGATGGCGGCATCGCCCTTGATCTTGCTGCGCTCGCTGAGTCGCAAAAGCAGAAACGCCGCCAAAATCACCACCGGCACCGCCACGCCCAGGGGCGCGGCGCCCAGCGCCTGGGCGATGGCCAGCGCGCCGAAGCCCACGTGGGACAGCCCGTCGCCGATCATCGAATACCGCTTGAGCACCAGGTTCACGCCCAGGAGCGCCGCGCACAGCGCCACCAGGATGCCCACGATCAGCGCGCGGGACAAAAACGGGTAGGACAGCATCTGCCGGATCACGTCAATCATCCGCGCCACCCCCCAGAAACAGCCGTCCGGCGGCGCTTTGGCGGTAGCCCTCCACCGTGCCGAAGAAGAGGGGGCTGCCCGCCAGGTGCAGGATGTGGGTGGCGTACCGTACCGCGGCGCGGACGTCGTGGGACACCATGATGACCGCGATGCCGCCCCGGTGGATCTCGCCGATCAGGCGGTACAGTTCCTTGGTGGCCACGGGGTCGAGCCCCGCGGTGGGCTCGTCCAGCACGATCAGCCGGGTGGTGGCGCACAGCGCCCGGGCCAAAAGCACCCGCTGCTGCTGACCGCCGGAGAGCGCCCGGTAGGGGCGCCTCGCCAGCGCGGCCACCCCCAGCCTTTCCATGTTGGCCCGGGCGCGGCCGCGCTCGCCCCCGGAATACCAGGGGCGGACGCCGCGCCGGTTGAGGCAGCCCGACAGCACAACCTCCCACACGCTGGCGGGGAAATCCCGCATCAGCCCGGTCTGCTGGGGCATGTAGCCGATTTGGTCCCGGGAGAGGCCGCCGCCTGTCAGGACGGCGCCGTCCCGCACGGGCTCGAGGCCCAGAAGCGCCTTCATCAGCGTGCTCTTGCCGGAGCCGTTCTCCCCCACGACGCAGAGGTAATCCCCCTGATCCACCGAAAAGGATACGTCCTTCAAGGCCACGCCGCCCTCGTAGGCGACCGACACGTCCTGACAGGCGACCAGCATTACTTCATCGCCTCCCGGAGGGTTTCAAGATTCGCGCGCATCAGCGAAACGTAGGTCGCGCCCGCGTCAAAATCCGCGCGGGACACGTTGTGGCCGGAGTGAAACATCGCGGTCTTCGCGCCGGTCTGCTCGGCGATGCTGTCGGCCACCAGGTGGTTGGACAATTCGATGTAGAACACCGTGGACACCCCGGTCTCCCTCACCTTGTCGATCAGAAAGGCGATGGTGCCCGCGCTGGGTTCGGTCTCGTTGCTGCAGCCGGGGAACGCGGCGTAGCAGGTGAGCCCGTACGCGTCGGCAAAGTAGCGCAGCGGAAAGCGGTCGCCCACGATCAGGGTCTTGTTTTCCACGCCGTCAAAGAACTCGTCAAACTGCCGGTCGAGCGCGGCCAGCGCTTCGCCGTAGGTTTCGGAATTGGCCGCGTAGACCGCCGCGTCTTCCGGATCGACGGCGCTCAGGCGCTTGGCGATCGCCCGCTGGATCAGGTCGGCATTCTTCGGCGACGTCCACACATGCTCGTCATACTCGATCTCGTGGAGCCCGTCCTCGTCTTCGTGGTCCTCGTCCTCGTGGTCCTCGTCCTCGTGGTCCTCGTGGTCGTGTCCCGTGTCGGTCATGCCCTCCAGCACTTCTTCCGCTACGGCGTCCACGCAGTCGATCATGCGCAGCGCGGGCACCTCATGGTCAAAGGCGGACAGGATGTCGTCCACCCAGGCGTCGCCCTCGCCGCCGGTGTAGACGAACAGGTCGGCGTTCTGGATCTTCAGGATGTCCTGGGGCGTGGGCTCATAGGAATGGCTCTCGGAGCCGGGCGGCAGCAGCATGGCCACGTCGGCGGCCTCGCCGGCCACCTGACGGCAGAAGTCGAAGGCGGGGAAATTGGTGGCGACGACAGAGGGCTTTTCGCCCTCCGCGGCCAGCGCGGGCGCGCCGGCCATCGCGGCGGACAGTATGACCAGGGCGGTCAAAGCCGCCAGTATTTTTCTCATGATGATTCCTCCATGCGCTTGATGGGTGCGGAAAAAAGGCCCGAAAGCCGGGCCGCGCAGGGAGGCGGTATCAATCGTTCATTCGGATGTTCAGCGAAACGAGGGATGCGCCGGCGGCGCCAAAGGCGCGCTCGCCCGGAAGGACCGGCGGCGCGACGCGGGCGAGGAGGGCCAGCGCGCGGGTCAGCGCCACCGCGCCCAGCGCCCTGAAGGCCAGCTGGGAGGCGGTGTAGGCCACGCACAGCGGGCAATGCCCGTCCGCACAGTGGTGGCCGGCGTGGGCAAACTGGATGCCCACCGCCAAGAGGACCGCCAGCGCAAACAGCGCCGCGAGGGTCAGCGCGGTCCGCCGAAAGGTCCTTGTCCGCATGGCGCGCCCCCCCTTTCGCGTATCCCCGTCGAATCTGCCGGCGGGCCCCGGAGGGCCGCCGCTTCCAATGGGACGCGCACCGGGCCCGGCCGGTTCCATCAAATTGTCAGAGGATCGGCGGACGCTGCCCGGGCAAGGCGTCAACCCGGCCCCGGAAAGGTGATTGTAATGCTGGTGCCCGCGCCCGGCTCGCTGGCGAGGGACACCCCCGCGCCGTGCACGGCGGCGCTGTGCTTGACGATGGAGAGCCCCAGCCCGGTGCCGCCGGTTTCGCGGGCGTGGCTGTGGTCCACGCGGTAGAACCGCTCGAACACCCGCGCCTGGTGCTCCGGCGGGATGCCGATGCCGGTGTCCCGCACGGTGAGGGTGGCGCCGTCCGCCCCGCCGCCGAGGACGACCTCCACGCGGCCGCCCTTCACGTTGTACTTGACGGCGTTGTCGCAGAGGTTGTAGACCATCTCCTCCAGAATCTTCTCGTAGCCGCTGACCCATGCGGGCCCGCCGGATACGTCGATGCGCACCCCGCGCCGCTCGGCCAGCGGCGCGAGCCGCCGGGCCACGCCCTCTGAGAGCGCCGCCAGGTCCACCCTGGCCTTTTCCGGCAGGCGGGCCTTTTCGTCCAGGCGCGACAGCTTCATCACGTCCTCCACCAGCGCCACGAGGCGGCTGGCCTCGTCGTAGATGCGGGCGGCAAAGTCCTGCATGTCGTCGGGGCGGACGGTGCCGTTTTTCATGATCTCGGCGTAGCCGATGATGGAGGTCAGCGGCGTCTTGAGCTCGTGGGACACATTGGCGGTAAACTCCCTGCGGCTGCGCTCGGCGCTCACCCGGTCGGTGACGTCCAGGGCCAGGATCACCGCGCCCCGGGCGCCGTTTTCCGGTTCCACGGGGTTGCCGATCAACTGAAAGACGCGCTCGCCCATCTTTAGCTCCGCCTCGGCGCTCTCGCCCCGGAGCGCCCGTTCCACCACCCGCTCCAGCGCCACCGAGCGGTTGACCGACAGGATGGGCCGGCCGGCGTAGGCGTCCGGGCGGACGCCGAAGATCTCCGCAGCGCTCTCGTTGATGGACAGCACGTCCCCCGCCCCGGAGAGCAGCACCATGCCCTCGCGCATGTGGGCGGTGACGGCGGCGAACTCGCGCCGGTTCTCGGTCAGCTCCTGCAGGCGCCTGTCCAGCTCCTCCTTTTGGCGCTGCATGCGCGACAGGAGCGGGCTCAGCTCGTCATACACATCGTTTTCCAGCGGCTGGTCCAGGTTCAGGTGGTTGATGGGCGCCACGATGCGCCCGGCCATGGTCCGCGCCATCAGAAGGGATACGACGCTCACGCCCGCGAGGATCAGCAAAAACAGCGGCAGCAGCCGGAGGAGAAGGCCCACCACGCTCGCCTGGGTGTTGGAGAGCCTGAGCACGTTGCCGTCGTCGGTGCGCACGGCAAAGTACAGCGTTTCCTGGGCAAGGGTATCGGAATAGCGGTGGGTCTGGCCGCTGCCGCCCGCCAGCGCGGCCTTTATCTCGGGGCGGCTCAGGTGGTTTTCCATCTGCTCGGCGTCGGCGGTGCTGTCGTAGAGCACGGTGCCGTCGGGCGCCACCAGCGTGACGCGGCTGTCCCCGTGAAAGTTGCGGAAATAGGCGGCCTCGTCGGTCTCCCGGGCCATGGCGTAGATGAGGTAGGCGGCCTCCACCTTGAGCCGGTCCTCCAGCTGCCGGGTGTAGGACTGGTACAGCGTCAGCATGATGAGGGCGGAGGCCAGGACCGCGGCGAGGAGCGCGGCGGCGAAGATGATCCGGAAGATCCGCTTTGTCATGTCAGCCTCCGAAGCGGTAGCCCACGCCCCGCACGGTTTCAATCATGCCGCCCTGGGCGCCCAGCTTCTGCCGGAGCGTCTGGATGTGCACGTCCACGGTGCGGGTGCCGCCGCCGTAGCCCAGGTCCCACACGCGCTCCAGCAGCTTCTCGCGGGTGAAGGCCACGCCGCGGTTTTCCATCAGAAAGCGCAGAAGCTCGAACTCCTTGAGGGTGAGGCTCACATTCTCCCCGCCGGAGATCACCAGATGGCGGCGCGCGTCCACCGTCAGCGCGCCGCAGGTAATGGCCTCGGCGCCCTCCCTGGCGGCGGTGCGCCGCAAAAGCGCCTTGACGCGGGCCACCAGCTCCATCATGCCGAAGGGCTTGGCGATATAGTCGTCCGCGCCGGCGTCCAGGCCCACCACGGTGTCAAATTCGGTGTCCTTGGCGGTGATCATGATGACCGGGATGGCGGCCGTCCGGCCGTCCTGGCGGAGCTTTTTGAGGATCGCAAGGCCGTCCTCGCCGGGCAGCATGATGTCCAGCAGCACCAGCTCCGGGGCGGCCTCGGCCACGGCGGCGAAAAACGGCCCGGCGGCGGAAAAGCCACTGGCCTCCATGCCCGTCTGCCGGAGGGTGTACACCACCAGGTCGCGGATGTTCGGGTCGTCCTCCACGTAGTAGATCATAGCGGCTCACCCTTGTGGCGGCCGGTGAGGGCGTACTCCACCCACTCGGCGATGTTCTGGGCGTGGTCGCCGATGCGCTCGAAGTACTTGGCGATCATCAGAAGGTCCACGGCCTGCTCGCCGCTGGCGGCGTCCATGCGGATGCACTCGATCAGCTCGTACTTCACGATGTCGAACAGGTCGTCGATCACGTCGTCCATCTCGATGATCCGGCGCGCCAGCGCGAGGTCGCGCTTGACAAAGGCGTCCACCGCGCCGGTGACCATGCGGATGGCGGCGGCGGCCATCTGGGTCAGGTGCTCCAGCTTCTTGATGTAGGGCTTGCCGGCCAGGTAGATCACCAGACCGGAGATGTCCGCGGCCTGGTCGCCGATGCGCTCCATGTCGGTGATCATCTTCAGCGCGGCGGAGATGAGCCGGAGGTCCCGGGCCACGGGCTGCTGCTTGAGCAGCAGCTTCATGCACAGCGCCTCGATGTCCCGCTCCTTCTGGTCCACCTCCTGGTCGAAGGCGATGGCCTCGGCGGCGGCGGATACGTCCTGGTTGGTCAGCGCCTGGGTGGCGCTCTCGATGGCGTGCTCGATCAGCGCGCCCATTTCGATCAGCTCGCGGCTGAGCCTGTCGAGCCGCTCGTCCAGCAGGTTGCCCATTATCCAAACCTCCCGGTGATATAGTCCTCGGTGCGCTTGTCGGCGGGGATGGAAAACAGCTTTTCCGTGTCGCTGAACTCGATTAGTTCGCCCAGAAGGAAAAAGCCCGTCATGTCGGAGATGCGCGCGGCCTGCTGCATGTTGTGGGTCACGATGACAATAGTATACTTCTCCTTGAGGCCCACCGCAAGGTCCTCGATGCGGGCGGTGGAAATTGGGTCGAGGGCGCTGGTGGGTTCGTCCATCAAAAGCACCTCGGGCTCCACGGCCAGCGCCCGGGCGATGCAAAGGCGCTGCTGCTGCCCGCCGGAGAGGCCCAGCGCGTCCTTTTTCAGCCGGTCCTTGAGCTCGTCCCAGATGGCGGCGTCGCGGAGGGATTTTTCCACAATATCGTCCAGCTTGGCGCGGCCGCGGACGCCGTGGGTGCGCGGGCCAAAGGCCACGTTGTCGTACACGCTCATGGGGAAGGGGTTGGGCTTTTGGAACACCATGCCCACGCGCTTGCGAAGCTCGGTCACGTCGATGTCGCCGTAGATGTCCTCGCCGTCCAGCAGCGCCTTTCCGGTAATTCTTACGCCCTCGATCAGGTCGTTCATGCGGTTGAGGGTTTTGAGGAGCGTGGATTTTCCGCAGCCGGAGGGCCCGATCAGCGCGGTGATCTTCCGCTCGGGGACGGACATGCTCACGCCCTTCAGCGCGTGGTAGCTTCCGTAATACAGGTTGAGGTCGGCGGTTTCAATTTTTGCCATGCTATCTCCTCGTCAGGCGCCCCGCCGCCCAGCCGGAGAGCGCGTTGATGCCGGCCACCAGCACCAGCAGCACCGCCGCCGTGGCGGACGCCTGGTTGATGTAGAGTCCCTCGCTGGACAGCGCGTACATGTGCACCGACAGCGTGCGGGCGGAATCCGTCAGCGAGTCGGCCACCTTGGCCACCGTGCCGGCGGTGTAGATCAGCGCCGCCGTCTCGCCCACGATGCGGCCGATGGCCAGGATCACGCCGGAGAGAATCCCCGGCATGGCCGAGGGCAGCACCACCCTGGAAACGGTGCGCAGCCGCCCCGCGCCCAGGCCGAAGCTGCCCTCGCGGTACTCGCGGGGCACGGCGATGAGCGCCTCCTCGGTGGCCCGCAGGATCAGCGGCAGGATCATGATCGCCAGCGTCAGCGCGCCGGAGATCAGCGAAAGCCCCAGCCGGAGCGTGGTCACGAAGAACATCAGCCCGAAAAGGCCGTACAGAATCGACGGAATGCCCGTCAGCGTCTCGCTGGTGATGCGGGTCACCTTCACCAGGCGGTTGCCGCTTCCGGCGTACTCGGTCATGTAGATCGCGCCGGCGACGCCCGCGGGCACCGCCACCAGAAGGGACAAACCCGTCATCAGGATCGTGTTGATCAGCGCCGGCATCATGGAGGCGTTGTCGGAATTGTATTCCCACGCAAAAAGGCTGGGGCGCAGGTTGGGAATGCCGCGCGCCAGGATGTAGAGCGTGAGCCCCAGAAACACCAGCGCGGTAAAGCCCGCGCCCAAATAGACCAGAAAGCGCATGAAAAGCGCGTTTCGCCTGGCCCTCGTCATTTTTCCGCCCTCCGCTTGATCGCCGCCAGAAGCAGGTTGATCATCAGTATAAACACAAACAGCACCACACCGGTGGCGATCAGCGCCTCCCGGTGCAGATCGGCCGCGTAGCCCATCTCCAGCGCGATGTTGCTGGTCAGCGTGCGCACGCCCTTCAGCAGCCCCTGAGGCATGCGGGCCTGGTTGCCCGCCACCATCATCACCGCCATCGCCTCGCCAATGGCGCGGCCCACGGCCAGCACCACCCCCGCCATCACGCCGGACTTCGCCGCCGGCAAAAGGATGCGGAACACCGCGCGCTCATGGGTGGCGCCCAAGGCCAGTGCGCCCTCGTAGTAGCTGGCGGGCACGGCACCCAGCGCCGCCTCGGACAGGGAGATCACCGTGGGCAGGATCATCATGCCCAGAAGCAGGCTCGCCGCCAGCATGCTGGAGCCGCTGCCGCCAAAGAGCTCCCGGATCATCGGCACCAGCACCGTCAGGCCGAAAAAGCCGTACACCACCGACGGTATGCCCGCCAGGAGCGACACCGCCGGCTTCATCAGCCGGACGGCGCGGGGCCGCGCGAACCGGGCCAGATACACGGCCGTCAGGATGCCCGGCGGCACGCCCACCGCCATCGCCCCGGCGGTCACATAAAGGCTGCCCAGAATCATCGGCATGACGCCGTAGATGCCGCTGCCCGGCTTCCATTTTTCTCCGGTCAGAAAGTCCAATACGCCGATGCGCGCCATGGGCGGCACGCCGTTGACGAATATAAAAAGGCAGATCAGCGCAACCGCCAGCACGGAAACGCTGGCCGCGGCCGCGAAGATCACCTGGGCGGCGCGCTCCTTGGCGCGCTGCGCGCGCGCGCCGCGGGCGCGCGCGAAACCCCCTCCGCCGCCAGGCCCGGCGGCGGAAGGGGCGGACTTTTTCAGCCCATTGTCAGCCATTGAGTGCGCTCCAGCTGGTCGTTTCCCCGGTGTAGATCGAGCGAACCTGCTCGCTGGTGAGCCCGCCGACGGGGTTTTCCAGATTGACGATCACGGCGATGCCGTCCATCGCGATGACGGTGGGGGTGAGGCCCGCCGCAAGTTCGGAATCCTTCAGCGCGCGGGAAGCCATGCCGATGTCGCAGATGCCGTCCAGGGCGGACTTGATGCCGGTGGTGGAATCGCTCTGCTGCACCTCGATTTCGGCGCCCGGGTTGACCGCCTTGTAGGCCTCGGACAGCTTTTCCATGATCGGCGTCACGGAGGAGGAACCCGCCACCACAATCTTGCCGGTGACGGTGCTGCCGGCGAAGGGCGCGGCCTCGCCCACGGCCACGTAGCCGTGCTCGGCCACCACGGCCTGGCCCTCGGCGCTCAGGATGTACTCGACGAAAGCCTTCGCCGCGTCACCCGCCTTTTCGGAGAGCACGATGTTGAAGGGCCGGGCGATCTTGTAGGTGCCGTCGATGATGGCCGCCGCGGAGGGCGCCACGCCGTCGATTTCAAGGGCCTTCACGGTGTCGTTCAGCGAGCCCAGCGAGATGTAGCCGATGGCGCCGGGGTTGCCCGCCACGCTGGTCATGGCCACGGAGGTGCTGTTGGTGATCTCCGCGTCCTCGGTGGTCATGTCTTCCTTGTCGCCGTCGGCGTTTTTGACTTCGACGCCGAACAGCTCGATGAACGCGCCGCGGGTGCCGGAGCCGTCCTCGCGGGACACCACGGTGATGGCGTCGTCCGCCGCCGCCTGAAGCGCCATGCCCAGCGACAGAACCAGCGCGAGCGCGATGATCAGGGTCTTTTTCATGTTGTTTTCCCTCCATCGTTTTGTTTGACTTTCTTGTACGGTACAAGTGTACGGCGTGCGTGTATCAAATAAATACGAAAAAAATCAGATGGATGTTAATTCGCACGGGCCCGGGGGCGCGGGGGGCGCGCCCCGCCCCGCGCATAGTCCCGCGTCCTCGCGCATATCGTATACGGAGAAATACGCGCGCGGGGAGTGATACGCTTGGAAAACCCCAACAACCGGATGACGGCTGCCGGCCGTCTCGAGGGCCCGCTGGAATTGAGCCACGAAGTGATGAACGAACCCTTTTACGCCGGAACCCTGATCGTCAAGCGCCTTTCCGGGGCGGTGGACCGCCTGCCGGTGACCATGCCCGGAAAACTGCTCTCCGGCGGCCAGTGGCCGCTGGAAACGCTGATCACCGTGGAGGGGCAGGTGCGGTCCTACAACAAGGTGATCGACGGCGCCGGACGGCTTTTGGTGACGCTGTTCGCCCAGCACGTCACGGTGGGCGCCGAAAACGATACGCTCAACCGGGTGGAACTGGCCGGCGCGCTGTGCAAACCGCCGGTCTACCGCTCCACGCCCTTTGGCCGCGAGATCTGCGACATGATGCTGGCGGTCAACCGGGCCTTTGGCAAGAGTGACTATCTGCCCTGCATCGCCTGGGGGCGCAACGCCCAGTACGCCGCGCGCTTTCGCGTGGGCGACCGGGTGCGCATCGGGGGCAGGCTCCAGTCCCGCGAATATCAGAAACTGCTGGAAAACGGCGAATACATGAGCCGCAACGCCTTTGAGGTGTCGGTGTTCACGCTGGAGGCCGACCGCACCGCCGCTCCCGCTCCCGCCTCTGACCGCGAGGGAGCGCCCCGCCCGGAGCACATCCCGGTATAGCGCCGTTTTCTTCCACGGGGCCCGCGCGCACGCGCGGGTCTTTTGGGGTTATGACAAAGTATTGAACCCGCCCGGCGCGCATTGAATTCGGCTCCGTTTTGTGCTATGATGCGCTAAGGGGGGGTGCGGTCATGGGCGCGGAATACGCGGGCAAGATATGCGTCGTGACCGGTGCGGTGTCGCGCATCGGCCGGGCGCTTGGCGCCGAACTTCTGCAGCGCGGCGCGGTGGTGTATCTGGGCGACGTCAGCGAAGGCGCGCTCGGCGCCCTGGCGGATGCCTTCAACCGCATCCATCCGGGCCACGCCTTCGCGGTGCCCACGGACGTGACCCAGCCGCTGGACGCCCAGCACCTGGCGGATGTGGCGCTCGCGCGCAAGGGCCGGCTGGACGCGCTGGTGATGGCGGAGTCCGCGCCCTGCTCGGTGCCCATCGGCGAGGTGCTCAGCGAGAGCTGGCGCTACGCCATCGACGTCAACCTGATGGGCGTGGTGCACATGGTGGAGGCCGCGCTGCCCGCCATGCGCGCCCAGGGCCACGGCCGCATCGCGCTTGTGATGCCGCTGTCGGGGCTGCTGCCCGCGCCCTACGAGGCGGTGTGCAGCGCCACCCACGCCGCGGCGCGGGCGCTGATTGAAAGCCTTCGCTACGAACTGTGGGATGAAAAGATCGCGTGCATGAACGCCTGCCTCGACGGGGTATTCGCGCCGGGCTTTGAGCTGGGCGAGGACAGGGCCGCCGGGGATGCCGCAAAGGCGGTGCTGGAGGGGATGGCCCGGAACGCGCCGGTGGTCATCTGGCCGGAGCGCGCGCGGGACCTGGTTGCGTCCTGCGGCCCGTCCACCGACGAGCGGCAGGCGTGCCTTCTTGCGGACGCCCGCGTCCGCAAGGCCGGAATCCGCACCAAGGGCGCCTACGTCTGAAACGCATTCACCGCCCGGCATGGGCGGCAAAACGCAATAAATTAGGAGTGAAGTCCCATGAAGACCGTCGTGGCCTACTATTCCCTGGGCGGCGCCTCCCGCAAGCTGGCCGAGGCCCGCGCCAAGTCGCTGGGCGCCCCCGCCGTCGCCGTGGAGGAAGTGAAAAAGCGCGGCATCATCGCCGCGCTGACCGTGGGCTGCTATCAGGCGCTGAAGCAAAAGCCCTCCGCCATCAAGCCCGTCAGCGACAAGATCATCGGCTGCGACCGGTTGGTGGTGTTCGCGCCGGTGTGGGCGGGCATGCCCGCGCCCGCGTTCAACAGCCTCGCCGCCCAGCTTCGCAGCGGGCAGGAGGTGGAGGTGGTGCTGGTGTCCGGCAGCGGAGGCAGCAAGGCCGGGCCCAGGGTGCGCCGGCAGCTGGAGGGCCGCGGCGTCAAGGTGGCCGCCATCACCGACGCCAAGGCGCCGCGCGCTCCGAAGCCCAAAAAGAAGTAATGCGAGGGGGCACCCCATGAAGCTTACGTTTCTCGGCGCCGCGCGCGAGGTGACCGGCAGCTGCTACCACATGGAGACGCAGGGCCGCCACCTTCTGGTGGACTGCGGCATGGAACAGGGCGAGGACGTCTACGAAAACCAGGACCTGCCCGTCGATCCTTCGGAGATCGACTGCGTGGTGCTGACCCACGCCCACATCGACCACTCGGGCCGGCTGCCGCTTTTGTTCAAGCGCGGCTTTCGCGGGCCGATCTTCGCCACCGCGCCCACCCACGCGCTGTGCGATCTGATGCTCCGGGACTCCGCGCACATCCAGGAATTCGAGGCCGAGTGGCGCAACCGCAAGGCCCGGCGCGCGGGCGAGGCGCCCTACGTGCCCCTGTATACGATGGAGGACGCCGTCGGCGCCATCGGCCTTTTCCGCCCGGTCTCGTACGGCCAGGCGGTGGAAGTGCTTCCGGGGCTGAGCGCCACCTTCACCGACGCGGGGCACCTTCTGGGGTCGGCGTCGGTCACCCTTGTCAGCGCGGCGGAGCAATTCTCCATCGCCTTCTCCGGCGACATCGGCAACACCCACCAGCCCATTCTGAATGACCCCGCGCCGCTGACGAAGGCCGACTTCGTGGTGATGGAATCCACCTACGGCGACCGCAGCCACGGCCCCCGGCCGGACTACATCGCCGAGCTGTCCGGCATCATCCAAGAGACCTTTGACCGGGGCGGCAACGTGGTGATCCCCTCCTTCGCGGTGGGCCGCACCCAGGAGATGCTGTACTTTCTGCGGCAGATCAAGGCCGAGGGCCGCGTGAAGGGCCACGGGGATTTCACCGTCTACGTGGACAGCCCGCTGGCCATCGAGGCCACCCAGGTGTTCCACGAGAGCGACAGCGCCTCCTTTGACCAGGAGATGCGCGATCTGATCCGCCGCGGCGTCAACCCCATCGCCTTCCCCGGGCTCAAAACCAGCGTCACCAGCGACGACTCCAAGGCCATCAACTTTGACCGGAGCCCGTCGGTGATCCTGTCCGCCAGCGGCATGTGCGAGGCCGGGCGCATCCGCCACCACCTGAAGCACAACCTGTGGCGGGAAGCGTGCACGGTGCTGTTCGTGGGCTTCCAGGCCAAGGGCACCCTGGGCCGCGCGCTGGTGGACGGCGCCCGAAAGGTCAGGCTCTTCGGCGAGGAAGTGGAGGTCAACGCCGACATCCGCGCACTGGCCGCCGTCAGCGGCCACGCGGACAACCAGGGGCTGATGCGCTGGATCTCCTCCTTTGACCCCAAGCCCCGGCGGGTGTTCGTCACCCACGGGGAGGAGCGCGTGGCGCTGACCTTCGCCGGGCGGCTGAAGGACGAACTGGGCCTTGAGGCCGACGTGCCCTATAACGGCGAGGCCTGGGCGCTGCCGGAGGACGCCCGGGTGGCCGAAGGCAGCCGCGAGCGCGCCCTCAGCCGTTCCGAGCGCAGAGCCGCCCAGCGCGCCGCCCAGGAGGGCCGCCTTAGGGACGAACCCCAGCCGATGTCCCCCGACCGCGCCGACGCCTTCCGCCGCCTGACCCAGGCCGCCGACCGGCTGAACGCGCTGGTGCGCAAAAGCGACCGCCTGAACAACAAGACCATGGCCCGCCTGGCCGACCAGATTCTGAAGCTCACCGAGCGGTGGAGCCAGTAGTCCGCAAAGCCTAAGAACCGCGCTATGGCTGGATCTTTTCCTGTCCGGCCGTGTCGCTTTCCGCTTGACGCAGCGCTGCTGCGCCTACGCTCCGGCTTTTGTGCCGGGCAGAAAAATCTCTGCGCCCTATCATCGGTTCTTAGACTTCGTGGACTACCAGTGGTTCGCCCACTGCAGAATCTGCGCTTTCGTCGGTTCTTAGGGCGCGGACCCGGAAGCGCTTAGAAGGCGCGGGCAAGCCGAACGCTTGCCCGCGCCTTATTCTGCCGATCAACCGGCCCCTATGCCCGGACGATCCGCTCCAGAATGTTCACCACGGCGTCCATCTCCTGGATGTCGGCGCACTCGAAGCGGCCGTGGAAGTGCATGCCGCCGGTGGAGAGGTTGGGGCAGGGCAGGCCCATGAAGGACAGGCGCGCGCCGTCGGTACCGCCGCGGATGGGCACGGCCTTGGGCTCGTAGCCCTCGGCGCGCATGGCGTCCATGGCGCGGTGAACGATGTGCATGTGGGGCAGGATCTGCTCCTTCATGTTGTAATAACTGTCCTTGACGGCCAGCTCGAAGCTGCCCGCGCCGTGGCGGTCATTGAGGAAGGCCGCGATCTTCTCCAGGGTTTGCTTGCGGGCCTCGAACTTCCGCCGGTCGTGGTCGCGGACGATGTAGCGCAGCACCGTCTTTTCCTCGTTGCCGCCCATCTCGTTCAGGTGGTAGAAGCCCTCGTAGTTTTCGGTGTGGGCGGGGATCTCCGCCGGGGGCACGAGGGCGTTGAACTCCATCGCCATCAAAAGCGCGTTTTTCATCTTGTCCTTGGCGGAGCCGGGGTGGATGGACCGGCCGCGCACCGTGAGGGTGGCCGAGGCGGCGTTGAAGTTTTCGTATTCGATCTCGGCCAGAGGGCCGCCGTCCACGGTGTAGGCGAAGTCCGCGCCGAAGCCGGCCACGTCGAAAAAGTCCGCCCCCTGGCCGATCTCCTCGTCGGGGGTAAAGCCCACGCACACCCGGCCGTGGGGGATGGACGGGTCGGAAAGAAGCCGCTCGCACAGCGTCATGATCTCGGCCACGCCGGCCTTGTCGTCCGCGCCCAGGATGGTGCGGCCGTCGGTGACGATCAGGTCGTGGCCCACGTGACCGGCGAGATCGGGAAAGTCCGCCGCGCGCATCACGGTGCCGTCGGCCTCGTTAAGCGGAATGTCGCCGCCCTCGTAGCGCACGATCCGCGCGTTCATGGGGGTGGCGGGGGCCACGTCCACGGTGTCCATGTGGGCGATCAGCCCGATGGCGGGGGCGCCCTCCACGTTGGCGGGGATGGAGCCGTAGACGTAGCAGCGCTCGTCGATCCGGGCGTCGGCGATGCCCAGCGCGCGCATCTCGTCCAGCAGCGCGCGGCCCAGCGTCCACTGGCCGGGGGTGGAGGGGCAGCCTTCGGCCTTTTCGTCGGAGGCGGTATCAAACTGGATGTACTTCAGAAACCGTTCATGGGCGCGCATGGGGACACTTCCTTTTTTGCATGATCGCGCGCGGGGCGCGCTTTAGGGTTAGGCATCCTTGCGGCGGTAGAGCTTGCGGTCCAGCGACCAGATGCGCTCGGTAAAGGTGCCGGGGTTTATGGCCTTGAGGGCGCGGTCCATTTCAAACATGCGCGCATCCATCAGGTCGATCAGGTGCAGCGCCTCGGCCTCGGGGACCATGGGGCGGCGGGGGCTGCCGTACTCCGGCAGGTCGTGGTGGGACAGCACCATGTGCTCCAGCAGCATCAGAAGCTCCGGCGGCGTATTCAGCGCCACGCCCGCCTCGTGCAATTCCGCCACGCCCCGCACCAGGTGGCCGATCAGGTTGCCCTCGGCGGAATAGTCGCTGACCAGGCCCATTTCGTCGGCGTCAAACTCCTGAATCTTGCAAAGGTCGTGAACGATCACGCCGGCGGCCAGGAGGTCGGCGTCCAGCTGCGGATAGATGCCGGAAACGGCGTCGGCGGCCCTCAGCATGGTGGTGATGTGGTGGAGCAGCCCGCCGCGCTCGGCGTGGTGCAGCTTGGAGGCGGCGGGATAGTATTCCAGCTGGGCGCGGCATTCATCCACGCGATAGCGCACCAGCGCCTTCAGCGGCTCGCTGGCAATCCGGTCGATGCGCTCGCTCACCCTTCGCATCATGTCGGCGGAGGGCTCCGGCGCGCAGGGCACCAGCTGGGCAAGGTCCACGCCGTCGGCCGGCTCCACGGCGCGCAGCTTGTCCACCCGGAGCTGCGGGCGACCGTTGTACTCCAGCATCATGCCCCGCACCTTGACCACGGTGGCGGGCTTGGGCGCGGGGGTCTGCCCGTCCCACATCTTGGCGTTGACCTCGCTGAGGCGGTCGGCGAGGGTCAAATCCAGGTACTTGGAGCCGTTGGACGAGGTGCGCTGCTCCGCGGCGCGCACCAGCAGAAATCCTTCGATCATCTGGCCCTTGATCATGGCCGAAAGCGGCGGCTGCTGGGACTGCATGGTTTCCTCCTTGAACTCAATGGCGCATTGTGCTACAATCATATATCAATCGCCCGGATTTGGCAAGCATCGGAGGGCACGCGCATGAAATACGTGGTGGTCATCGGGGACGGCATGGCGGACTTTCCGCTTAAGTCCCTGGGCGGCAGGACGCCGCTGGAATATCTTTCGTTAAAGTCCTTTGAAACCGTCGGCGGCGGGCGGCTGGGGCGGCTCAGGTCCTGCCCCGCACAGCTCTCCCCCGGCAGCGACGTGGCGTTTCTGACGCTGCTGGGCAACGACGCGGTCGGGGTGTACTCGGGCCGGTCGCCCCTCGAGGCGGCGGGCATGGGCGTGATGCTCGCGCCGGGCGAGGTGGCCTTCCGGATGAACCTGGTGGCGTTGGGCGGCGGCGCGGCGGACGCGGTCATGCTCAGCCACAACGGCGGCGGCGTGGAGGGGGCGGACGCGCTGAAACTGGCCCGCGCCGTGGCGGACGACCCTGAATTTCAAAAAATCGGCGCGGAGCGGGGCCTGGTGATCCACGCCACGGACAGCTTCCGCCACATCGCGGTGGCCCGGGGCCGGGCCGCGGACTTTTCCTTAAAGCCGCCCCACGACATCGCGGGGCAGGCCGCGGCGCCCTGGCTGCCCGGCGGCCCCGGCGGGGACTGGCTCCGGCGGCTGCAGACGGCCGCCCGCGCCGTGCTGGAAGACCACCCGGTGAACCGCGCCCGGGCGGCGGCGGGGCTGAAAAAGGCCAATGGCGCCTGGTTCTGGGGCGCGGGCGAGGCCTGCAGCCTGCCGGATTTTACCCGGAAATACGGCGTGACCGGCACGGTAATCTCGGCGGTGCCGCTGGTCAAGGGCATTGCCCGGCTGAACCGGCTGAAGGCGCCGGAAGTGCCCGGCGCCACGGGTCTTTTGGACACCGATTACGAAAGCAAGGTGGCCTTCGCCCTGGAGGCGCTGGCCGCGGGCGACGATTTTGCGCTGGTGCACATCGAGGCCCCCGACGAGATGAGCCACGACGGCAGCCTGGAAAACAAGCTGGAAGCCATCCGCCGCGTGGACGCGCGGGTGGTGGGGCCGCTTATGGCGGGGCTGCCCGCGCTGGGCGACTTCCGGCTGATTCTGATGCCCGACCATTACACGCTTTTGTCCACCCGCACCCACGACGGCACGCCCGTGCCCTTTGCCCTCTTTGACAGCCGCGTGCCCTCGGCGCCCCGGCCCTTCACCGAGCGGGCCGCCGAAGGCGCGGAGGTCCTCGAAACCGGCGACGCGCTGATGCGGCTGCTGTTTGAAATGGAATAAGGCTGGCATGAAAAACGGGCGCGCCGCGCCCGTTTCAGGGCATCAAAAAACCCTGCGGGTTTTTTTGATGCGAAGGAAAGTGACTGCGCACACCTGAAATCCCCCGGGATTTCCGGGCGGTGTGCTGACATAAGGTGTTGTTTGGTCCATCAGTGTGCGCACTGATGAACCAAACGCGTTCCCGGCGCGCTGGTCGCCGGGAACGGTTGAAGCCCTGTGGAGGCTTTGTGGATGGGCTGACCGGGCGCGCCGCGCCCGTTTTCTTCTGTGCCAAACCGCCGGAGCGCCGCCCCGCTATTTTTCCACCATTTCGCGCATGTGCTCCCGCAGCTTTTCAAAGCTGATCTGGCTGATCACGTGCTCGATCCGGCAGGCGTCCTGCTGCGCGGTTTCCGGATCGACGCCCAGCGCCGTCAGAAAGCGGGTGAGCAGCGTGTGGCGCTCGTAGACCTGTTCGGCCAGCGCGCGGCCGGCGTCGGTCAGGTGGATGCCGCCGGCGTCGTCCACGGTGATCAGAAGCGCCTGGCGAAGGTTGGCCATGGCCACGCTGACGCTGGGCTTGGAAAACTCAAAGTAGTTGGCCACGTCCACGGAGCGGACGAAGCCCTGCTGCCGGGACAGCACGTAGATGGCTTCCAGATAGTTCTCCTTGGATTCCTCGACGCGCAAGGTGATCGCCTCCCTCAGGGGGTATTATACCACGGCACGCTCCTTTTTTCAATCGGTGCGGAGGGCGCGGGCGGCGTTCAGGATGGCCAAAAGCGCCACGCCCACGTCGGCAACCAGGGCCATCCACATGTTGGCCAGGCCCAGCGCGCCCAGGACCAGCACCAGCGCCTTGACCGCCAGCGCAAAGGCGATGTTCTGCCGCGCGATGGCCAGGGTCCGCCGCGCGACGGATACGGCCACGGGCAGCTTTTCCAGCCGGTCGTCCATCAGCACCACGTCGGCGGCCTCGATGGCGGCATCCGAACCCATGGCACCCATGGCCAGCCCCACATCCGCCAGGGCGAGCACCGGCGCGTCGTTCAGCCCGTCGCCCACGAAGAGCAGCGTGCCGTTTTTTGACTTCTCCGCGATCAGCCTCTCCACCCACTCCACCTTGCCCGCGGGCAGAAGGTTCGCGTGGGCCTCGTCCAGGCCCAGCGCCTCCTTCACCCGGTCGGCGGGGGCCTGGGCGTCGCCGGTAAGCATCACCAGGCGCTTGACGCCGAGGTGCCGCAGCGCCCGCACCGTCTCTGCCGCACCGTCCTTTACCCGGTCGGAGATCACGATGTGCCCCTCGTACGTGCCGTTTACCGCCACGTGGGCCACGGTACCGGGCAGGTGGCATTCCCGGAAGACCACGCCCACGCGCTCCATCAGCCGGCCGTTGCCCACGCACACCGCCTGGCCGTCGATGGTGGCGCACACGCCCTCGCCGGCGATCTCGCGGACGTCCTTCACCCGCTCCCGGTCGCATTCGCGCCTGCAGGCGGCCTTGAGGGACGCGGCGATGGGGTGGTCGGAATACTGCTCCGCCAGCGCCGCCAGCTCCAGGAGCTTTTCCTCGCTCAGCTGGTCCGGGTGCACGGCCGTCACCTCAAAGACGCCCCGGGTCAGCGTGCCGGTCTTGTCAAAGACCACCGTTTCCGCCTTGGCCAGCGCCTCCATGTAGGCGCCGCCCTTGATCAGGATGCCCTTTTTCGACGCGCCGCCGATGCCGCCGAAGAAGCTCAGCGGCACGGACAGCACCAGCGCGCAGGGGCAGGATATCACGAGGAAGATCAGCGCCCGCTCCACCCAGCGGGCGAAGTTGTATCCGTCAAAGAGCGGCGGCACCAGCGCCACGGCCAATGCGGCAAACACCACCAGCGGCGTGTAGACCCGGGCGAACCGGGTGATGAACTGCTCGGCCCGGGCCTTTTTTTCGCCGGCGTTCTGGATCAGCTCCAGAATCTTCGCCACCGTGGACTCGCCGTAGGGCTTGGTGACGCGCACCCTGAGAAGCCCCGACAGGTTGACGCAGCCGCTGAGAATCTCGTCTCCCGCCTTCACGTCGCGGGGCAGCGATTCGCCCGTCAGCGCGGCGGTGTTGAGGCTGGAGGTCCCCTCGATCACCTCGCCGTCCAGCGGCACCCGCTCTCCGGGCTTCACCACAATCACGCCGCCCACCGCCACCGATTCCGGCGCGACGACCCGGATCCGGCCGTCCGATTCCAGGTTGGCGCTTTCGGGGCGGATGTCCATCAGCGCCTCAATGGAGGCGCGGGAGCGGCCCACGGCGATGTCCTGCATCAGCTCGCCCGCCTGGTAAAACACCATCACCGCCACCGCCTCGGGGTAATCGCCCAGCGCCAGCGCCCCCAGCGTGGCCACCACCATCAGGAAGTTTTCATCAAACACCTCGCCCCGGGCGATGTTTTTGACCGCCCGAAGCACCACGTCCCAGCCCGCCACCGCGTAGGGCACGAGAAACGCCGCAAACCGCGCGACCCCCGTCAGCGGCGACGCCCACGCCGCCGCGGTCAGCCCCACCGCCAGCGCGATGCGCCCGATCATGATCTTGTGCTCGCGTTCCATTTCTTTCATCCTTTCCCGCGGTCTATATTTCCTCGCACACGTGCTCCATGCCCTGATCCAGGATCGTCCGCACATGGTCGTCCGCCAGCGAATACATCGACGCCTTGCCGCTGCGCCTGGACCGGACCAGCTTTGCCTGCTTGAGCAGCCGCAGCTGATGGGAGATGGCGGACTGGGTCATGTCCAGCCGCGCCGCGATGTCGCACACGCACAGCGGCCCCTCCATCAGCTGGTACAGGATCCGCACCCGGGTGGAATCCCCGAACAGCCGGAAAAGGTCCGCCAGGTCGTACAGTTTCTCCTCGTCCGGGCCGCCGCCCCCCGGCGGGTGCGGGTGCCGTCCGTCACAGGAGGCCACCGGCTGCTTCATATCGCAAACATCCTTTCATATGAACAATCGTTCATACATATTGTACGGCGGGAGCCCTCGCGCGTCAAGCCCTTCGGGGAGAATTTACAGAAGATTGCGCCGTCCCGGGCTTTATGGTATCATGAAAACCGCGGAAAATACGCTCTCCGGGAGGGCCTATGCGGATCCTTCACATCAATTCCTACTACCAGACCGGCGCGTTTTACAAAAATTTGTTCGAACGCCAGGCGGCGATGGGCGACGAGATTGCGGTCTACACGCCGGTGCCGAAGGGCTTTGACCCCGCCGGGCGGGATTTCGGCCCCTATGCGCGGCTGGACGCCAACCACCGCCGGATGGACCGGCTGATCTTCCCGCTGAAGCAGAAAAAGATGCTGCGCGGCGCGCTGAACGCCTATGCCGGGCGGCGCTTCGACGTGATTCACGCCCACTCGCTGCTCACCAACGGGGGCGTGGCCCTGGCCCTCTCCCGGCGGATGGGCGTCCCCTTCGTGGCGGCGGTGCGGGACACCGACGTCAACGTGCTGCTGCGGCGCATGCCCTGGCTGCGGCCGCTGGCGCGGAAGATCCTCGCGGCGGCGTCCCGGGTGGTCTTTTTGTCGGAGAGCTACCGGGAGCGGGCGCTGTCGCCCTACCTCTCCGCCGGCGAAATGGCGGCGGTGCGGGAAAAGTCCGTGGTGCTGCCCAACGGCGTGGACGCGCTGTGGCTTGAAAACCGGCCCGCGCCCCGCACCGCGCCGGGGGGCGACGGGGTAAACCTGCTCTTCGTGGGGCAGCTGATTCCCCGGAAGAACCTGCCCGCCGCCATCGCCGCGGCGGAGGCCCTTTCCGCCCGGGGCCGGAAGGCGCGCCTTACGGTGGTGGGCCCGGCGGTGGACCCGCACGTGGCGGCGGCGGCCCGCGCCTCGGCGCTGGTGACCCTGGAACCGCCCCGGCCCATGGCAGAATTGATGCCGCTGTACCGCTCGGCGGACGTATTTTTGCTGCCCTCCGCGCGGGAGACCTTCGGCCTGGTGTACGCCGAGGCCCTCAGCCAGGGCCTGCCGGTGCTCTACACCCGGGGCCAGGGCTTTGACGGCCAGTTTCCGGAGGGCGCGGTGGGCTTTTCCGTCGATCCGGCCGACCCGGAGGGCATCGCGGACCGGGTGGAGGACATCCTCCGGGACTATCCCCGCATGAGCCGCGCCGCCCTGGAGGGCAGCCTGCGCTTTGACTGGGACCGGATTGCCGGCGCGTACCGGGCGCTGTACGGGGAGGCGGCCCGATGAAGCGCGTGGCGGTGATCACCAAGGAATACCCGTCCCCGGGGGAACCGGTCTACCCCTTTGTGGAGCAGCTGGTGAACGCGATGGCAGATCTTTCCGTCCAAGTGACGGTGATCGCGCCGGTGAATCCGCTCCGGCGGGCGCTCAAGGGCGGCGGGCTTCCGCCCGCGCGGGAAACGCGCGCGACGGCGGCGGGCCATCCCGTCACGCTGCTCAGGCCCCGCTATCCGTCCTTCGGCGGGCGGGCGCTGGGGCCGGTCAACCCGGCGCTGTGGACGCTTTCCGCCTTCCGGCGCGCGGCGGCGCGGGAAATCGCGCGCCTTCCGGAAAAGCCGGAGGCGCTCTACGGCCACTTCGTCTTTCCCTCCGGCCTGGCGGCGGCGGAGATCGGCGCGAAGCTCGGCATTCCCGCCTTCCTCGCCTACGGCGAATCCTCGGCGAAGCTCTTTTCCGCGGTGCCGAAGGCGGCGCTCAAGCGGCGGCTCGCCACCCTGGCGGGGGTGGTGGCGGTGTCCGGCGAAAACGCGCGGGAGATCGTGGCGGAGGGCTACTATCCCTTCCCGGAGAAGGTGCGGGTGTTCCCCAACGCGGTGGACCCGGCGGTGTTCCACCCCATGGACCGGGGCGAGGCCCGGCGCGCGCTGGGCATCGCGGAGGACGTCTTTTTGGTGGCCTTCGTGGGCGGGTTCATCCCGCGAAAGGGCGTGGGGGTGCTCTCCCGGGCGCTGGACGAGGCGGGGGCGGCCTCGGTCTTCATCGGCCGGGGCGATGTGAAGCCCGACGCCCGGGACATGCTGTTTTGCGGCGCGCTGGACCACGGCGGCATCCCCCGGTACCTGGCGGCGGCGGACGCATTCGCGCTGCCCACGCTGAACGAGGGCTGCTGCAACGCCATCGTGGAGGCGCTGGCCATGGGGCTGCCGGTGGTGTCCTCCGACCGGCCCTTCAACGACGGGCTTTTGACGCCGGAGAACTCGATCCGGATTGATCCGACGGACGCGCACGCGGTGGCCGCGGCCATCCGCCGCCTCAAGGAGGACCCCGCGCTGCGCGCGCGCCTGGCCGGGGGCGCCCGCCAAAGCGGCGCGGCGCTGCGCATCTCCGCCCGGGCGGCGGGCATTCTGAAATTCATGGAGGAACGTCTTTGAATCGATTCTGGAAAGGCGCGCTGATTCTGGCCGCGGTGGGCGCGGCGCTGGAACTGGGGCTGGTGGGCGCGGTGTTCCTGTCGGAAAAGGCCCCGCGGCCGCTGGAGAAGCGGGACGCCATCATCCTGCTGGGGGCGCGCATCATGCCGGACGGCGAGCTGTCCACCACGGTATTGCACCGCGTCGAAACGGCGCTCTCCCTCTATCGGGACGGCTACGCGCCCCTCATCATCGCCTGCGGCGCCAGAGGGCCGGACGAACCCGAGACCGAGGCCGGCGCGATGGCCCGCTGGCTGACGGAAAGGGGCGTGCCCGCCTCCGCCGTCGTGGTGGAGGACGCCTCCACCGACACC
Organism: Christensenellales bacterium; assembly: GCA_040768845.1. Taxonomy (GTDB): domain Bacteria; phylum Bacillota; class Clostridia; order Christensenellales; family Aristaeellaceae; genus JAEZHK01. The sequence continues at coordinate 126,517 of JAXGME010000008.1, forward strand.
ATCGAAAACCTGAAGTTCGCCCGGGCGGCGATGGAGGCCCGGGGGCTTCACACCGCCATCGTCGTCACCAGCGACTACCACCTGACCCGCGCGCTGTGGCTGGCGAAGGACCAGGGCCTTCATGCCATCGGCGCGGCCGCGCCGGGCAACATCACCTGGTCCCAGCGCATGGCGGCCCGCTTCCGCGAGAGCCTGAGCTGGATCAACTACTTTCTGGGCGGCTATCTCAAGACCTTCGTGTTCTGGCGCTAGTCGTCCGCGAAGCCTAATTTCCGCGCTATGGCCGGATCTTTTCCTGTCCGGCTGTGTCGCTCTCCGCTTGACGTAGCGCTGCTACGCCTGCGCTCCGGCTCCGTGCCGGGCAGAAAAATCTCTGCGCCCTATCATCGGTTCTTAGACCTCGTGGACTACTAGGGACGTCCCCGGCTACGCCTCGTAGCGGATCAGCGCCTGGGCGGCGGCAAGCGACGGCGCGAGGCCCGCGGCGGCCATGCCGTAGAGGGCCGCGCCGTAGGCGGCCTCCTCCTCGTGGGCGGGGATGAAAAGGGGCATGCGGAACCGGGCCTCGAAGGCCAGCCGCAGGGCCGGGTTTTTGCGGATGCCGTTGCCGGAGCCCACCAGCGCCTCCGGCGCCCGGGCGCCGGCGCGCAGCATGTCCAGGTACAGCTCGTACAGCTCCTGCGCCATGCCCATGAGTGTCGCGCCGATCAGCCGTCCGGCGTCAAAGTTGTCGGGCGACAGGTTCGAAATCGTGCCCCGGAGCGCCGGATTCCTCCGGGTGCCGGAGAAAAGGGGCGTCACCACGGGGTTTCCGGGCAGCGCGATGGCGCGAAGGGCCGCCTCGTTCATGGCGGGGTACAGGCTTTCCGCGTCGCAGCCCGCCAGGCGCGCGCAGGAGCGCAGGAAGCCCTCGAGAATCTGGTAGGCGCGCCCGCCGCAAAGGGCCGAACCCACCAGCAGATACGCCCCGTCCGTCAGCGGCCGCCGCTCGGCGGCCAGGAGGGCGCCCGTGGCGTCCGACATCATGGAGATCTGGCCACCGGTGCCCATGTTGACCAGAACGGATGTTTCCATGTCCCGGACGGAGCCGATAAAGCTGGCCTGGTTGTCCCCCAGCGCCGCGGAAACGGCCGCGCCCCGGTATTCGCCCACGGCCTCGACGCCCCCGGTGACCTCCGGCAGGATGGCCCGGTCCATGTTGGCGTTGGCGAAGGCGGTAAGGTCCCACGCGCCGGAGGGCATGTCAAAAAGGCCCATGCCGGCGGCGTTTGAGGCGTGGGTCCGCGGCGCGTGCCGCCCGGCGAGGCGCATGGCGGCGTAGTCCGCGATGGTGCAGATTCGGGCCGCGCCCTCGGGCACTTCGCCGTTCATCTGGTTGAAAAAGTGGGTGGTGAGCCCGAAGCCCGTGGCCATGGGGCAGCCGGTGCGGCGGGACAGCTCCGAGGCGTAGGTGCCCTCCCCGAGGGGCAGGTCGCCCCGGCCGTCCTGCCAGGTGGCGAGGGGGCCCGCCGCGCGGCCCCGCGCGTCCACATACAGGATGCCGTGCATCTGCCCGTCCAGCCCGATGGCGGCCACCGGCGCGTGGCGCGCCATCAGATCGTCCGCGAGGCCGATCACCCCGTCCACGATCCGGTCCGGGTCCTGCAGGCGCTGCCAGGGCGCGCGCCCGGGCAGGCCGGCGCCGTTGGGCCGCGTGGCGGCCTCCAGCACCCGCCCGTCGGGCGCCAGCGCCACGGCGGACAGGGTGGTGGTGCCGATGTCAATTCCAATGACGTTCATGGGCGTTCCTCCTGTCAGATCAGCAGCAGATGGCGCTGGAGGCCGGGTCAAGCCGCCGGATGATGTCCTGCTGGATGGCGGGCGAGAGGTCCAGGAAATTGACGAAGGTGCCGTGGATGCGCATGATGTACACCCCCGAGGGCGCGTACTTTTTCGGGTTTTCCAGCACTTTTCGCAGCATTTCCGGCGTGGTCACGTTGACGTAGAGGTAGAAGGGCGCGACGCCCTTTTGCATCGGGTTGAAAAACAGCGGCCCCACCACCTTGTCGCGGAACTCCAGCCCCTTTTGGGAAAAGTCCGCGCCGCGGAAGTACTTGGGGTCCACCCCCACGTGGGAGGCGTAGCCGCCCACAAACTTTTCGTAGGGCAGCTTCATGGCCGACAGCGTGCGCAGGCCCAGTCCGCCCGCCGCGTCGCCCGCCAGCGGGTCGATGCCGTAGTTGAGCATCTCCCGGGCCAGGCGCCCGTCGGGGGTGGCGCCCACCCAATAGCCGTAGAGCAGGTGGGTGGAGGGGGTGGAAAAGTCCGGCCGGAAGGGGTTGCCCAGGTAGTTTTTCAGGGCGGAAACCATGTCCGACACGCGCGAGGCGATCTCGGCCGCCTCGTCGTCCGGGGCGGACTCGTTTTCGCCGTACTTGGGGCAGGCGCGAAGGAACGCGCGCAGCTCCTCGTAGCCCTTGAAGTTCGCCCGCAGGGCGTCCACCAGCTTTTCCGCGTCGGCGGGGCGCTCGGCCAGGAGCCGGTCCACCGCCACAAAGGAATCCGCCAGCACCGAAAGCCCGTGGATCAGGCAGCCGCTGCCGTTGTAGCGGGTGCCCTGGTGGACGGTGTCGCGCATGTCGTAGCCGGTTTCCAGCCCGCCCATCATCGCGGACAGAAAGGGCACCGGCAGGCGCGAAACGGCGCGGGAGGCGTCGTTGGCGGCGCGCTCCATCTCCCGGAGGAAGCCCTCGAGGTTCCGGTAGAACCTTTCGCGCAGGTTGCGAAGCCCCTCCCCGGGCGCGGCAGGCTCCACGTAGCTGGCGATTTTTTCGCCCGTCACCAGCGACGCGCCGTCGGTCAGCGTCAATTCCAGAATCTTGGGCAGGTTCAGCCAGGTGTTGGTGGTGTTGCCGTTGTCGCGGCCCATGATGAGCGGCTCCTGACAGCCGGCGATGGCGTAATCGCTCAGGTCCTCCGGGCGCACGCCCGCGGCGGAGAGGGCCGCGAACACGCTGTCGTCGTTAAACAGCGAGGGCGTGAGGCAGCCGGGGGTGAAGAAGAAGCGGCCCATCTCGCGGTAGAGGGCGTCGGGCGTATTTTTATGCAGCTTGACCGACAGAATCGGCTGGGGCAGGTTCATTTCAAAGTAGGCGTCCAGCAGCGCGTAGCTGGTTTCGTTGGTCAGATCGCGCCCGGCCCCGTCCCGGCCGCCGACGATCAGATTCTGGGAGATGGCCCAGCTGCGGTCGCCCACGTTGAAAAATACCAGAAGGTGCGTGAGGTACGCCGCGGCTTCGGCGCGGGTCAGCCCCTCGGCGGCGCGGTAGGGCTCGAAGATGCGGTCGGCGTTGCCCACGGAGAAGGCGAAGGGGTTGGGCGCCTGCTCGGCGCACATCACCTGCCACAGGATCATGAAGCTCTGGATGGCCTCGCGGAGCGTATCTGCGCCCCGGGCGGGCACCTTTTCGAGGGTTTCGCGGATGCGGTCAAGCCGCGCCCGGTCCTCGCCGGAGGCCTTTGCCGCAAGCGCTTCCGCCAGGCGCGCGTACCGCCCGGCCAGCATCACCGCGGCCTCAAGCGCCCTAAACATGCCGCGGAAGTTGGCCTTTTTCTCCGGGTCGGCCTCAAGGGCGATCTTTCCGTCCAGTTCCCGGATCAGCTCGAGGGCGCCGCGCCGGATCAGCGGCCGCACATCCGGAATCACGTGGCCGGTGACCTGCTCCATGAAGAAGGCGACCTCACCGGTCAGGGGTTCCACCCGCGCGTAGGCCTCGCTGAGGGCGCGCACGTAGGGGGTGGCCGCGTCGTGGGCGCGAACCTTTTCGATGCGCTCGGGCGGGAATTCGTCGTTGGGGTCGATGTCGCCGAAGACCGCGGTAGGGTCGCAGTAGCCGGCGAAGGACTCCACCTTGAAGCTGGGGTTGATCAGCGCGTAGGACCGGGCGAAGGCGTCCCGCTGGGTGCCCGCGAACAGCGCGTGGGGGCTGATGGAGATGGGCAGCGCCGAGAGGGCGTCGTAGAGCAGGTTGGCCGCCCGCTCCTCGGGGGACAGACGGGCGTACTTTTCCTCACCCGCCGCGCAGGATTCGCGGATCAGAAACCAGCCGTCCAGGCGCGTCCGCGCCCGCTCCTCACGAAACAGCGCCTTGGCCATGGCGATCGTCGCCTCGGGGTTCAGTTTGACCGCTTCCATGATGATCTCCTCCTCAGGTTCTGACGATGGAAAGTCCCCGGGCCGAAAGCATGCTCTCCAGCGCCTCGGCCCGGCCCGGGGGCAAAAAGGCGTCCTCCATCCGGTATTCCATGCCCAGCTTCGCCCACTTGTCCCGGCCGTACTCGTGGTAGCGCAGCACCTCCACCCGGGCGCGGCCGGCGAAGCGGGCCAGGTATGCGCAAAAGCCGGACAGCGCCGCGTCATCGTCGTTGACGCCGTGGATCAGCGGGATGCGGATCAGCATCTCCGCCTTCGAGGCCGCGGCGGATTCGAGGCCGGCCTTCACCCGGCCGAGGGAAAGGCCGGTGTATTTTTCGTGCGCGGCGCCGTCCGGGTGCTTGAAGTCGGCGATCAGCAGGTCCAAAAGGGGCAAAAGCCGGGACAGTCCGGGGTGGGTGGCGTTGGTTTCCAGCGCCGTGTGGACGCCCTCGGCCTTTACCAGGCGCAAAAGCTCGCTCACCGCCTCGAACTGGCAGGTGGCCTCGCCGCCGGTCAGCGTCAGCCCCCCGCCGTCAAAGAACATGGGCCGCGCCTCCAGCACCGATTGGGCGACGCGCGCCACCGCTTCCCGGCGGTTGCCCGGCCGCCCGGCAGAAAGGCCCTCGGGGTTCGCGCACCAGGGGCAGCGCATGTTGCAGCCCGCCAGGTGGTACACCAGCCGGTTGCCCGGCCCGTCCTGGTTGTAGTTGAAGCCCTTCTGGAAGTACTCAATCGTCATGATACGCCCGCCCTTCGGAAGGCGCCGGAGGGCCGGTCCAGCAGGCGGTCCAGCGCGGCGACGCCCGCGCCGAGGAGCATCGGGTCTCCCGGCAGGCGGTTGACCGACACCTTCAGCGCCCGGTAGACTTCCGGCATCAGGTGGCGGCACAGCACGCCCTCCACCGTTTCCAGGAACAGTTCCCCGCCCTCCACCATCCGGTCGGCGAACACCACGCAGTCCGGGTTCAGCGCATTGATGAGGCCCACCACGCCGAAGGCCAGCTGCCCCACCACCCGGCGGTAGGCGTCCCGCGCCGCGGCCTCGCCCCCGCGCACCCGCCGGAGGATCTCGGAAGCGGAGGGGGCGTCGCCCCCCGCTGAAAGGCTCGCCTGGGCGTAGGTGGCGCGCAGCGCCTCGGAGGAGGCGTACAGCTCCAGGCAGCCCCGGTTGCCGCACTCGCACAGCGGCCCCGCAAAGTTGATGGAGGTGTGGCCGATCTCTCCGGCGTAGCCGGACGCGCCGTGGTAGACCCGGCCCCCGGCGATCAGCCCCGCGCCCACGCCCCGGTCGCACACCACGTAAAGGAGGTTTTCGTCCCGCCGGTGCTCGCCGTACCAGAGCTCCGCCAGCGCGCCGCAGTTGGCGTCGTGCTCGAGAAATACCGGCGCGTCCACCACGCCCCGCAACCCCTTTTGGATGTCCACCGCCGCCCAGCCGGGAAAGCCGCTCATCAGCGTAATGCGCCCCGTCCGGGCGTTGAAGGGCCCGGGCAGCGCCACCCCCAGCCCGATGACCGGCCCGGGCGCCCGGGCGAGGGTGCGCCCCACCAGCGCGGCAAGCGCCGAAAGCGACGCCTCCGCGCCGTCCTCCGGGCAGCGGTCCGCCTGCTCAAAGACCAGCGGGGTGCCCGCCAGGTCGTACACCGCCGCGGCGATGTAGTTCCGGTTGATCCGCGCCGCCCCCAGAAAAAACCGGTCCGCGTTGAGCGTCAGCCCCATGGGCCGGCGGCCCATGGGCGCCTCCCGACCGGTGGTCTCCGACACCAGTCCCCAGTCCACGAGCTGGCGGACGATCTTGGTGATCGTGGCCTGCTTGAGCCCGGTGGCCCGGGCCAGCGCGACGCGGGTCTCCGCCCGCCCCGCGTGCAGCGCGCGAATCACCAGCGAGAGGTTGCCCTCCTTCTGCGCGTCGCGGTTGATGCCCGAATCGTATTGCATGGCCGCCCCCGACATTCTTTACTGAGTGTATTATATTCCGCGGTGCCCACGCTGTCAACGGCGGCGCGCCCGCTATTTTGTTAAATCCGCGCCGGTAACGATTACATTTCCCGGCGCATTCGGCTCATCAGTAAAAAAAGCCCGCGCTTTCGCGCGGGCGGCACACCGGCTCAGAAGCTCAGCGCGCGCAGGGGAAGGCCGAAGGCGCCGGCCACGCCGGGGTGGGTCACCCCGCCCTCGTAGGTGTTGATGGCGGACACGATGGCGGGATCGCGCCGGGCGGCCTCCTCGAGGCCCAGATCGGCAATTTTGAGGCCGTAGCCCAGGGTGGCGTTGGTCAGCGCCATGGTGGCGGTGTAGGGCACCGCGCCGGGCATGTTGGCCACGCAGTAGTGCACCACGCCGTCCACCACGAAGGTAGGATCATCGTGATAGGTGGGGTGGGTGGTTTCCACGCAGCCGCCCTGATCGACGGCCACGTCCACGATGACGGAGCCGGGGCGCATCCGCTTCAGATGCCCGCGGCGGATCAGCTTGGGCGCGGCGGCGCCGGGGATCAGCACCGCGCCGATCACGAGGTCCGCGTCCGCGATCTCCTCCTCGATGGCGTGGGTGGTGGAGAACACGGTCTTGATGCGGCCGCCAAAGATCTCGTCCAGCTCCACCAGGCGGTCGATGGAGAGATCAATCACGGTCACGTCCGCGCCCAGGCCCAGCGCCATGCGGCAGGCGTTGGTGCCCACGAAGCCGCCGCCCAGCACCGCCACCTTGGCCTTGCGCACCCCCGGCACGCCGGAGATCAATACGCCCCGGCCGCCGAAGGGCTTTTCAAGGCACCGGGCGCCCTCGATGGCGGCCAGACGCCCGGCGATCTCGCTCATGGGCTTGAGCAGCGGCAGCTGGCCCTTTTTGTCCCGCAGGGTTTCGTAGGCCACGCCCTTGCATCCGGCGGCGAGGAGCGCCTCGGTCTGGGCCCGGTCCGCCGCCAGGTGCAGGTAGGTGAAGAGGATCTGGTCCCTGCGGATTTTGGGGTACTCCGCCGGCAGCGGCTCCTTGACCTTGACGAGCATATCGCTTTCGGCCCAGACGGTGTCGGCGTCGGTCAGCACCGCGCCGGCCTTTTCGTATTCGGCGTCACAAAAGCCGCTGCCCTCGCCCAGGCCCCGCTCCGCCAGCACCCGGTGGCCGTGCCGCGCGTACTCCGCGGCGTTGGCGGGCGTCATCCCCACCCTGAATTCGTTGTTTTTGATTTCCGCGACGCATCCGATGGTCATACGCATTCTCCCCTCGTCGATTCCGAATCCCCCGCGCGACATCGATGCGGCCCGCGCCCGCGCGCTGCGGGGCCGCCCGGCACAAGCCGGCGCATGCCCCATCGCACGCCAATTTAAAGAAAATTCGACGCGGAGGCGCGTTTTCCTGTATGCGAAGAGCGCGCCGCGGGGGCGCGCTCCTGTAAAAATTTGACGCGGAACCCGGGCCTACTTCCACCTGGGGTTGTCCACCAGCGTGGGCGTGCCGCCCACATCCATCACCAGCTTGCGGTAGCCCTTTTGCTCGATGGTGCCGTAGTCGTGCCCCGCGTCGGAGCGGAAGGCGAAGAACATCACCAGCGGCGTATCGCCGGTGTTGATCGAGCGGTGGGCGTTGCGCCCGGGCACGTAGAGGCTGTCGCCGGCCTTGACGGGGCAGAGCGTGGTTTCCCCCTCCGGGGTTTCCATCAGCATCGCGCCCTGGCCGGAGAGGCAGTAGTACACCTCCGCCGCCGCCAGGATGGTGTGGAAGTGCCCCTTGGTCAGGAAATACTCGCCCGCCACCTGGCCGGGGTAGAGGATGGTGGTGCCAAAGCGCAAATCACCGCTCTCCTCGGGGATGAAGTCCAGCTCGTAGAATTCGTACACCAGCGGGTTTTTTTCGGCGGCCAGCGCCCTGGCGGCGCCGGTATCGCAAAACACGTTCACCAAATCCTTCATGTACCGGGCGGTGGGCCGGACCTTTCCGCTGTCGCAGCGGCCGGTGAGGGGATTAAAATCCAGCACAAAGGGCTTTACATCGGACATGGGCATTCTCCTTTATGTTTATTTGATGGTCAGGCCGCGGGTGGAGCGGTCCATGCTTACGGCGATGGCCGCCAGCACGAACACGCCGAACACCACGTTCTGCCAATAGGCATCCACGCCGATAAAGTTCATGCCGTTGTTGATGATGGCCACGGTGAACACGCCCAGCACCGTGCCCAGGGCGCTGCCCTTGCCGCCGGTGAGCGACGCGCCGCCCAGCACGCAGGAGGCCACGATCAGAAGGGTGAACGGGTCGCCGATGGTGGGCGCGCAGGAGCGCAGCTTGGCGGCCAGAAAGATGCCGCCCAGCGCGGCGCACAGGCCGTTGAGGGTAAAGACGATGATCTTCGTCCTGTCCACGGGTGTGCCGGCGATGCGCGCGGCGCGCTCGTTGCCGCCGATGGCGTACATGGCCCGGCCGGTGGCGGTGCGGGTCTGGAACACGTGCACCACGGCCACCAGCACGAGCGCCAGCACGAGCGGCAGGCCCACCACGCCGAAGGACACCTTGAACCAGTTGACCGCGCCCCACATGCTCTTGGGCACGGAGATGGGCGCCTCCGCGATCAAAAGCGCCGTGGACTGCCACACCGACATGAACCCCAGCGACGCGATAAACGAGGGCACCTTCAGCTTCACGTGGATCACGCCCAGCAAAAACCCGGCCAGAAGGCCGAAGATCAGGGAGAGGGCAAAGGCCGACAGCGTCGCCAGCGCGACGTTCGGCTCCTGGCCGCTCGCAGCGTACATGTCGCTGAAGGCCTTGAGGCACTTGACGAACATGACGTTGGACACCGAGCACACCGCGCCCATGGACAGATCAATGGAGCCGAACAGCAATACCGACGTCATGCCCACCGACATGATCATCAGCGGCGCGGTGTCGCGCAGAAGGTTCGTCAGGTTGCTGGTGCCCAGAAAGTTCTGCTGCGTGACCGAAAGCCCCACCAGCAGCAGGATGATGGCCGAAAAGCTGAAATATTGGATGATCTTTTCCCGCAACCGGTACCGGCGGCCGGCGTCCACGGTTTTCTGGCTCATACGCGGCACCCTCTTTCTCACATCATCAGGCTGACCACGTCAACCTGCTCGGGCTTGGCGCCCACGTCGGCGCTGAAGCAGCCGGTGATCAGCCCGTCCTGCAATACCAGGATGCGGTTGGCCAGGCCGATGGACTCATCCAGCGTGTCGCCCAGCAGGATCACGCTCTTGCCCTGCCGCGCGATGTCGCGGATCAGCGAATAGATCTCCTCCTTGGCGCCCACATCCACGCCCCGGGTGGGGTGGTTCAAAATCAGGATGTCCGCGCCGCTGGCCAGCGCCCGCGAGAACACCACCTTTTGCTGGTTGCCGCCGGAGAGCTGCATCAAAAGCTCCCTGCGCCCGCTGGTCTTGACGCGCAGCGTCCCGATCCAGTCCTCCGCCTGCCGGGAAATCTTCTTTTTCGATACGAAGGGGCCGCTTTTCAGCTTGCCCGCGTTGGACAGGGCAATGTTGTCCTCCACGGACAGGGTCATCACCACGCCCTCGTAGAGCCGCTCCTTGGGGATCATCAGGATCGACGCCCCCAGCGCCTCCACCGGCGAGCGCAGCCGCATCTTCCTGCCCCGCACCATCACCTCGCCCGACGTGGGCAGAAGGTCGCCGCACAGGACGGAGCATATCTCCTCCTTGCCGGAGCCCACCACGCCGCAGAGGCCCAGAATCTCGCCCTCGTGCAGCTGGAAGTTCACGTGCTTGAACACGCCGTGAAGCCCCAGGTCCTTCGCCTCCAGCACCACCTCGGGCCCGGGCACGCGCTGCTTTTCCAGGTGGTAGTATTCGGTGGTGGTGGTGCGCCCCACCATCATCTCGTAGAGCTTTTTTTCGCTGGCGTCCTTTGTATCGAGGTCGCCCACGCTGCGCCCGTCCTTGTAGACGTAGATGCGGTCGGTGATGGCGAGCACCTCGTCCAGCCGGTGGGACACGAACACCACCGAGTGGCCCCGCTGGGCGATCTTCTTCATCTGGCAGAACAGGTTTTCCACCTCGCCCTCGCTGAGCACCGACGTGGGCTCGTCCAGCAGGATCAGGCAATGGTCGCTGCCCGCCTGCTTGGTGACGTTGATGACCTTGGCGATCTCGATCATCTGCCGGGTGGCGAAGTTGAGGTCGGACACCTTTTTGCGGGGGGAGATGTCCGTCACGTCCACCTCGGCCAGCACCTCCTGGGCGGCCCTGTTCATGCGGCCCCAGTCCACAAAGCCGTGCCTTTTGAAGTCCTTTTCATGGCCGAAGAAGATGTTCTGCGCCACGTTGAGGTTGACGATCAGGCTCTGCTCCTGAAACACCATGCCCAGCCCCGCGCGGTTGCCGTCCATGGGGGTGTGGGGCTGATAGGGTTTGCCGTGCATTTCCATGCGCCCGGAGGTGGGCGGCTGCGCGCCGATGATGATCTTGAGCAGCGTGGACTTGCCCGCGCCGTTTTCGCCCACCAGGCCCACGATTTCGCCGGGGTAGACCACGAGGTCCACGCCCTTGAGCGCCTGGGTTCCGGAAAAGGTCTTTGTGATGTCCTTCGCGCAGAAAAGCGGTGTTCTCTGTTCCATGCCCATCCCCCCGATCACTTGCTGATGACCTGACCGCCGCGGGGGATGGTCAGGATCACCGCGATCAGTATGATCAGCCCCTGGATGCCGGTGCGCACGTAGGGGTTGACGCTCAGCAGCACCAGGCCGTTGGTCAGCACCGTCATGATCAAAACGCCCACAATGGTGTTGACCACGCCGCCCTTGCCGCCGGCCAGGCTCGTGCCGCCCACGACCACCGCCGCCTGCGCCGGAAACATCAGCCCCTCGCCGATGCCCACCTGGCCCTGGCCCAGCCGGATCGCGCCGATCACCCCCGCCACGCCGAACAGGAAGCCCGCCAGCGTGAACACCTGGATCTTCACCCAGTCCACGCTGACGCCCACCGCCCGCGGAATGGCCTCGTTGGTGCCCACCGCGTAGATGTAGCGGCCAAAGGCGGTGTACTCCTGGATAAAGTAGCAAAGCGCCAGCATCAAAAGCGCCACCCACGTGATGAAGGGAATCCCCAGAAACGAGGCCCGCGCCAGCGACACGAACAGCGGATCCAGGATCGTGGGCGGGTGGCCCTGGTAGGAGAGCATGCCGATGCCCCGGCAGATGTACATGAACGCGAAGGTCACCATGAACGACGGAATGCGCAGCTTGACGTGAACCACGCCCACGACAAAGCCGATGACCGCCGAAACCAGGATCGCCAGAAGCGCGCCGAACACGCCCATGTTCATGCCCGGAAACTGGCTGTTGAGCACGAACACCGCCATCAGCGAGCCCGCCATGCCCACGGTGCCGTCGATGGACAGGTCGATCGAGCCGATCATGATCACAAACGTCAGGCCGAAGGCCACGACCAGCGGAATCGCCAGCTGGTTCAGGATGGCCACCAGGTTGTCCTTTGACGCAAAGTTGCCCCCGCAGGCAAAGGAGAACACGATGACCATCGCCACCAGCACCATCACCGGCGCGATCTGCATGATGCGCTCCCGGAGGTTGTCCCGGCGAACCTTTTCGGCAAATTCCTCCGTGATGGTCATCTGCGACCGTCTTTGTTTGTCCATGGCCCACACTCCAATTCCGCGAGTATCGTTTTATGAAAGCGCGCGCCGCGCGCCTGATTTCCTCTTTGATCCTTTCGGCGGGAAATATGCCCGGAAGACGCCCCGAGGGGCGGGTGTGATCCCGCCCCGCAGGGCTTTGTAAAGGAAGGTTTGCCGCTTGGAGGCGTCAGTCCGCCTTGCAGGCGAAGGGGATGGAGAAGTCGAATTCCGGCGTGGAGGTCAGGTATTCCTTGGCGTTGTCCTTGGTGATGAGCAGCGAGGGGGTGGCGAACTCGCGGTAGTCGTCGGGCATCTGGGCCACATCGATCAGGCCCGCCCATGCCGCGTAGCAGATGGCCAGCGTGTAGCCGCCCTGCAGGTAGCCGTTGGAGGAAACGGTGGCCACGGCGTAGCCGTCGCGCACGGCCTCCACGATGTCGGTGTTGGCGTCGATGCCGACCACGCCCACCTTGCCCTTGAGGCCCTTGGCGTCCAGCGCCTGGAGCGCGCCGGTGGCCATGTTGTCATTGGCGCACCACACGCCGCCCACGTCCGGGTGCTTGTTCAGCCAGGTTTCCACCAGCGTCAGCGCCTCGGAGGTCGCCCAGTTCGCGGTGTCGTCCTCGACCACTTCGATGTCCGGGTACTCGGCCAGCGCCTTTTGCAGGCCCTCGTAGCGCGCGGTGGCGGCGGTGTTGCCCAGCATGCCCTGCACCACGAAGATCTTGCCCTTGCCGTCCATGGAATCAAACAGCGCCTTGGCGATGTTGTAGCCGCCCAGCACGTTGTCCGGCGAGGTGTGGATCACCCAGTTGGGGGTCAGGTCCTTCGGGCCCACGTCGTCGGGCTTGTTCCAGGCGGTGCCGATGTAGCCGCCGGACTCCGCCATGGCCTCGGCCAGCGAGTAGGCGATGGAGTTCTCGTTCGGGTCGGAATAGGCGATGGCGTTGCCGCCCGCCTTGGCCGCGAACTGGCGCATGTTGTCGACTTCCTTGTCGTTGTCGCCCTGGGAGTCCAATACCTGCATCTCGTACTTCTGGCCGATGGTGTCCAGGTACTTGGCGAACATTTCCATGCCCACCTTGATGGTGGCGATGTAGGGGTTCTCCAGGCCGCGGATGGAAACGCCCAGGTACAGCGTGGTGTCCAGCTTCTCCTGGGGCACGTTCTCGATCTTGAATTCCTTCAGGTTCGCATAGTCGACATCGGCCAACGCGACGGAGAACAGGCCGAGCGACAACGCCAGCGCCAGCACAAGGGACAGGACCTTCTTCATGGTTTTCCCTCCTTATTTTTTCTCCGGCGCGGCGCGCCGGAAATACAAACCCTTCACCCGCGGCTTCATGCGCAATTATGATGTAATGTACCGACATACCAAACCCAATTTCCATTATAAGTGATTTGCGGGCTTTGTCAAGCCGTTTTTCAATGATCTATAGAAATTTGTATATTTTATTCGCTTCTATTGCCGCATACCACATATTTATTATGGGTTTTGTTGTGTTCCCGGTAAAATAACCGCCGGTACGGCCCGGTTTACTGCTTGCTTTTGCTATAATGTCATGATATAATGATCACACGCGGCGGCCGGCCTGTCCGGCCGCGACCGGAAGCAACAAGGAGGCGCTGTCATGGAAAAGATGAAAACCCTGATCGTCGAGAAGGACGGGTCTCTCGCCGTCAAGGAGGTTTCCCTGCCGGAGTACAACGACTGCCAGGCGCTGGTCAAAACCCTCAGCTGCGGCGTGTGCAACGGCACCGACGCCAAGCTGATCCACCGGAATTTCAAAAACTTCGGGCCGGACATGTACCCGCTGATGCTGGGCCACGAGGCCGTGGGCCGCGTGATCGCGGTGGGCAAAAAGGTCACCTCCTTCAAGGTGGGCGACCTGGTGCTGCTGCCCTTCGCCGGGCCCCTCGACGGCTACGAGTGCGGCTGGGGCTCCTACAGCGAGTACGGCGTGGTGTGCGACCCCAGGTGGGACGAGAGCGCCTACGGCCCCACGCCGGAGTGCGCCTTCGGCCAGACGGTGCTGCCGCCGGACATCGACCCGGTGGACGCCGCCATGATCATCACGCTGCGGGAGGTGCTGTCCTCCATCAAGCGCTTCGGCATGGGGGCCAACGACTCCGTGGCGGTGTTCGGCTGCGGGCCGGTGGGGCTGACCTTCATCAAGTTCCTGAGCCTTCTGGGCGCGCACCCGATCATCGCGCTGGACATCATCGACGAAAAACTCGAGGACGCCAAAAAGAACGGCGCGGACTACGCTTTTAACAGCAAGGACCCGCAGTACAGGGAAAAGATCCGCGAAATCTGCCCCGAGGGCGTCAAGTTCGTGCTGGACGCGGTGGGCGTCTCCGCCATCATCAACATGGCGATGCCGCTGCTCTACGATCAGGGCAAGATCTGCTGCTACGGCATCTCCCCCAACCTCTCCGCGGAGATCAACTGGGCCGAGGCGCCCTACAACTGGCAGCTGCAGTTCCAGCAGTTCCCCTCCAAGGTGGAGGAGGGCGAGGCCCACAACCAGGTCATGAACTGGCTGAAGGCCGGCGTCATCGACCTGAAGGACTACATCTCCGACTACTTTGACTTTGCGGACATCCTGGCCGCCTTTGAAAAGCTGGAGAAAAAGCAGATCGCCAAGAAGTGCGTCATCCGGTATCCGGACTGAGGCGCAGACGGCGGGTTCCCGGCGCGCCAGGCGCCGGGAATCTTTTGTGTGCGTCCCGGCGCCCGCGTCTCACGCCCGCCGGAACGCGCAGGATGTCAGGTGGTCGTTGACCACGCCGACGGCCTGCAGCCAGGCGTAGACGATGGTGCTGCCCACGAATTTGAAGCCCAACGCCTTCAGATCGCGGCTGATTTCATCGGATAGCGGCGTATGGGCCGGCACCTGGGAGAAGCTCTCCCAGCGGTTCACTTGCGGCGCTCCGCCCACGTATCCCCACAAAAAGGCCTCCAGCGAGCCGTGCCTTTCGCACAGCGCGAAGTAGGCCTTCGCGTTTCCGACGGCGGCGCGGACCTTCAGCCGGTTGCGGATGACGCCGGGGTTTTGCAAAACCGCGGCGATCCTTTCCTCGTCCCATCGGGCGAGGGCCGCCGGGTCAAAGCCGTCGTAGGCCTCCGAAAGCGCGTCCATCTTCCGGAGGATCGTGGACCAGCTGAGCCCCGCCTGCTGGCCCTCAAGGATCAGCATTTTGAAAAGCGCCCGTTCATCGTGCTCCGGCACGCCCCAGACGCTGTCATGGTAGTCCTGCTCCGGGCCGGGCTTTTCCGCCCAGCCGCAGCGGGTGATCTCCGCCATGGGCATCCCTCCTCTTCCCCGATTATAGCACAAAGCCGCCGGCCTGTTTCGCCGGCCGGCGGCTTTTTTCGGGCGCTCCTACGGCTCGATCTCGATCAGACTCATGGTGGCGGGCATTTCGTGGGCGGTGTTGACCTTCTGGTCGTCCACCACCAGGTCAAAGCAGCTGACGACGATCTGGCCGTTCCACACGCAGGGCTCGCCGGGCTCGTCCAGCCCGCCGTCAAAGCCGTCACAGTCGGGGCTCTGGGCGATGCGGGTGATGACGCCCTCCGGCGAGATTCTTCCGATGGCGTTGGCGGAGAAGTCCGCCACGTAGATGTTGCCGAATTCGTCGATGGTCATGCCGTCGGTGGTGAGCAGGTTCTCCGGATCGCGGCACCACAGCTCGTTTTTCAGCACCTTCGCGCCGTTCCCGGACAGGGTGAGCCGGTGCACCGCGCCGTCGCCGAAGTTGCCGATCACCAGCCGGCCCTCCCGGTCAAACACGATGCCGTCCACGCCGTACTGGCACCTGGGGTTTTCGGTCACGAAGGTTTCCAGGATGTTGGGGTCGGCGAGGGTGTTGGTCACGCGGATGTCGTGGTCATCCAGCCGGAAGCGATAGACGCAGCTCATCAGCTTTCCCTCCGGGCCGGGAACCTTGGCCAGCGTGGACTGGGTGACGTACAGGTGTTCCCCGCGGATGCGGATGCCGTTGGGGTGCTCCATGCCGTCGGCCACCACGGTCACCCTTTCCACGCGGTCGCCGTCCACGCGCACCCGCAGGATGCGCCCGGTGAACAGAAGGTCCTCCCGGCCGGTCCAGCCGGGGTTGTCCACGATGTAGAGATCGCCGTCCGGCCCGAAGGCGATGCCCATGGAGCGCGCCTCGCCGGTGGCGGGGTTTTTCGGCACGTCAAACCACTTGCGGACGGACTTGTCCTTGCCGATCTTCACGATGCAGCTGGGCATGCTCATATCGGCGAAGTTGGGGCAGGAGAGGATCAGGTTGCCTTCCCGGTCGATCTCCATGCCGTCGGGGGTGGAAACGTATTCCTCCGGCAGCAGCATGAAAAGCCTGGGCGTCTGCATGGGATGACCTCCTTTTACTTGCCCGCCATCCGGGCGTACACCGGCAGAAGCGACTGGTAGCACAGCTCGAAGGTTTCCTTGACCGGCTTATAGGCCGCCACGTTTTTCGGGATGGGCTGGCTGACGTACTTGATTTGGATGAACTTGTCGATGGCGTCAAAATCGCGGAACAGCCCGGCGCCCACGCCGCCGGTCACGGCCGCGCCCATGGAGGTGGCCTCCTCCAGCAGCACCGGGGCCAGGATGCGGGCGTCGTAGATGTCGGCCATCATCTGGCGCCACACCGCGCCCTTGGCGCCGCCGCCGATGACCAGGATCTCGTCGATGGGGATGTGCCTGCGGAGGATGTCCAGGATGACCGAAAGGTTCATCGTCACGCCCTCCAGCACGCTCCGGAGCATGTCGCGGCGTTGGTTTTCCATCTTGAGGCCCACGAAGGCGCCGCGGGCGTCCACGTTCCAGCGGGGGGCGCGCTCGCCCAGCAGGTAGGGCAGAAACACCACGCCGTTCGCGCCCACCGGGCTTTCGGCGATTTCGGCGTCGATCAGCTGGTAGGGGCTCAGGCCCAGGCGCTGGGCCTCGAAGGTTTCAAACCTGCACACCTGATCCTTCAGCCAGGCGTAGGCGCCGCCGGCGGACTGCATGGTGCCGTTGGGCGCGTAAAGCCCCGGCACGATGTGGGCCCAGGTGACGGTGCGCATGGCCTCGTCCAGCACCGGCTTTTCACTGGTGGTGGCGATCCAGGCGGAGGAGCCGATGTAGCTGAAGCTCTTGCCGGGGCGCACGGAGCCGGCGCCCACGTTGGCGCACACGCCGTCGCCGCCGCCCATCACCACGCGGGTGCCCTCGGCCAGGCCGGTCTGCGCCGCCGCGTCCGCCGTAACGCCGCCCGCCACGAAGGTGGAGGGCACGATCTTCGGGAACTTGTCAAAGTCCACCCCGGCGTACTCGATCAGCTGCTGGGACCAGTCGAGGGTTTTCAGGTCCACGCAGGCGTTGGACGAGGCATCCGACGGCTCGGTGTAGAATTCGCCGGTGAGCTTCATCACGATGTAGTCCTTGGCGTTTAAGGTCTTGTAGGTAGCCCGGTAGATTTCCGGCTCGTTGTCCCGCACCCACATCAGCTTTTGCAGGCCGTAGGAGGCGGCGTTCCGGTGGCCGACGATGCCGTAGAACGCCCGCAGCGGGATCTTCTCCTCCAGCGCGCGCTGCTGCGCCTGGGCCCGCTGGTCGGCCCAGATGATGGACTTGCGAAGGGGCGCGCCGCTTCTGTCCACGCAGAGACAGCCCATCATCTGCCCGCTGAAGGACACGACTTCGATGTCGGTGTTGGCCACGCCGGTTTCGGCGATCAGCGCCCGGGAGGTTTCGCACACCGCGCGCCACCAGTCCGCCGGGTCCTGCTCCACCCAGGTTTCGTTGAAGTAGTCGGTGTCGTAGGCGTACACGGCGGAGCCGATGAGCGCCCCTTCCTCGCTGAACAGCGTCGCCTTGTTGCCCGACGTGCCCAGGTCGTGGGCCAGAATGTACTTCATGCTATCCCTCCCTCATGTCGCGGATCAGGTTGTCTAAGGCCATGCGGCCCATCTGGATGCTGGCGCCCCGGGTGGAGGCGGCGCAGTGGGCGCCCAGCACCGCGTTGTCCAGTTTGAACCATTCGGGGTCCGGCGGCTCGCGGCGGAAGGCGTCCAGCCCCGCGCCGCCGATTTTGCCCGCCTTGAGGGCGCGAAGCAGCGCATCCTCGTCCACCAGGCCGCCGCGGGCGGTGTTGATCAAAACGGCCGTAGGCTTCATCAGGGCCAGCCGGGCCGCGTTTACGAAGTTTTCGGTATCGGGCAGAAGGGGCATGTGCAGGCTGATGAAGTCGGCCTCGCGGAAGATGGCTTCGGGCTCGGCCCGCTCGACGCCGTTTTCGGCGGCGAAGGCCTCGTCCCAGACCACGTCGTAGGCCAGGACGCGCATGTCAAACCCCCGGGCGCGGCGGGCCACCAGGCGGCCGATGGCGCCGAGGCCGATTAGGCCCAGGGTGGCGCCGGTCACATCCCGGGTGGTGATCTTGGACCAGTCGCCCGCGCGGCAGCGGCGGTCGATGACAATGAGCCTGCGCGCCAGCGCCAGCATCAGCGCCATGGCGTAGTCGGCCACGGCGGCGGCGTTGGCGCCCACGGCGCGGGAAACCCGGATGCCCCGGGCGGCGGCGGCGTCCAGATCGATGTTGTCCACGCCCACGCCGTACTTGGCGATGGCGCGAAGGCTGGGCGCGGCGGCGATCACCTCCGCGTCCAGCGGGTCCACGCCCACGATCACCCCGGCGCAGGGCGCGATTTTTTCGATCATCTGCGCCTTGGTCAGGATGCCGCCGGTGTCGTTTACGATCGCCTCAAGGCCCGCGGCCTTCAGCCGGTCAAAGAGCGCGGGCTCCTCCCTTCCGAAGGAGCGGGGCGTGACGAGCACCTTTTCAGCCATGGGATTCCCTCCTCGGGCGTTACTTGCGGGCGAGGGCGTCGCAAAGGGCCAGCCGCTCGCCGGAGATGTCCACGTGAAAGACCTCGGCGATCACCTGGGTCCAGCCGTGGATGAAGTAGATCCATCCGTCCTCGATCAAAAGCCCCCGCCCGGCCCGCTGGGCCTCGGCCTGGTGCATGAATTCCAGCGTGCCGCGGTAGTTGAACTCCCAGGCGACGCCCTTTTCCGGGAAGCGGCACCCGTCCGTCAGCGGGGAGCCGGGACGGTCCTTGCCAAGGCCCGTGGCGTTGACCACCATGGACCCCGCCGGCAGCGACTCCACGATGCGGTCGTTGAGCGCGCTCCGGGGGCACAGGTGGAAGCTGAGGGGCACGCGGGAATCCCGGAGGATGTTCACGGCCTCGGCCAGCCTCGGCGCGGAGCGGTTGGTCATGTGGATGCGCCGGGGCACGTTGTCCCCGTGCTTTTCCTCGCCCAGGTAGGCGCTGACGGCCAGTGCGCTGCCGCCGGCGCCCAGCACGCACACCTCGGCGGCGGGGTTTTTCCGCCAGTAGTCCGCCGGCAGGAAGGCGTCCAGCGCCAGCCCCACGGTGATGGGGTCCTTCGCGTGGCCGCACAGCCTTCCGTCGGCCTTCGAAATGGAGCTCAGCTCGCCAAAGAGGCGGGCGTAGGGGTCCAGGTACTCGAAAAGGTCCCGACAGGCGGCGAGAAGGTCGATCTTGTGGGTGGTGACCAGCGCGCCCATCGAGAGCGGATCGCTCTTGATAAACGAAACCACCCGGCGATAGTCCTCCGCGGGCGCGTGGATCGCGATGTCGATGCCCTTGATGACGCCGTCAATGCCCAGCGCCTTCGCCCAGACGGGGAAGATCCGCATGATGGACGACTGACCGGTGGTGACGCCGATGAAGTACATGGTGGGGCGGTCGGCCGGAGCGGGAAGCGTGATCATGATAGTCCCCCTTACGTACAATATCAGATGGAATCGGGAAAGCGCAACCGTATTCTGCGGGACGGGCCTCAGCCCGCCAGCGCCCGCGCGGGGTTCGCCCGGGTGATGGCCGCAAGGTCCGCCTCCGGAACCCCCGCCGCCCGGAGGCGCGGCAGGAACCGCTCGATCAGATCGGTGAGGGCGATTTCGCCGCCGTAGCGCCCGAGGCGCGCCGCGGTGGTATCCAGCGACAGAAGCAGCCTGTCCCGGCAGCCCTTTTCCAGCATGTGCAGAATCAGCCGGATCTCGGACGCGTCGTCGTGGTACTTAAAGCGGCCGATGGTGTCGTACTCCAGGTACGCGCCGGTGGCGGCCACCGCCTCGTGGGGGCGGAAGTCCTCCGCCTGGCGGTCCAGGTGGCACACCATGATCCGCGCCGGCGAAAGGCCCTCGCCCTCGCAAAGCCCCACCGCCGCCACCGCGTCGGTATCCGCCTCGGTGTGCAGAATCAGCGCCGCGCCGCCGCGCGCCGCCGCCCGCGCCGCCGCCCGGAGCATGCGGCCCGCGCGGCCCGAAAGATCCTCGGACCCCAGCGCCGCCTTGACCGCCCCCGCGCGGATGGCCAGGCGCCGCCCGCCGTCCGCCACGCCCACCGTCAGCTCCATCAGAAAGCGCTCATAGAGCGCGCCCTCGTCCTGGAAAAACAGCGGTGCGTCCGCCGGGTAGAACATGGGGCGGTGGTAGCCCGTGACGGTGACGACGGCCACGCCGCTTTCCCGGCTGATGCGCGAAAGCGCCGCCGCGTCGCGCCCCGCGCCGCCGGGCTGCGCGTCCACCACCGCGCCGCCGCCGGCCGCGCGGTAGTCGTTAAGCTCCAACCGGGACTTCTCCTCGTCGTCTATCCGCAGCGCCGGGTTCGCCTCCGCCGCGGGCGTCGCCCGGACAATCAGGTGCTCGTGCGCCTGGCAATGCCCCAGCTGCGAAGGCGCAACCGGGCCCAGCACGGTCTCTACCGTCGGCATATTCGCCTCCTGAAATGATGCTAAGATTCAATATCATATTGTTACTACATTATGTCGCAAGCATCGTACCACAACGCCGCGGGTTCGTCAAGGGGCTGCAAAAATTCGGCGCGGACCGCGCGGCGCTACACGCTGGTATCGATCAGAAGCGTGACCTCGAAGCGGTTCCGGTCGCCCCGATAGCGCGCCAGCGAGAATTCGATGGGCTCGTCCGCCTGGTTGTAGCCGATGGTGGTGAAAAAATGGATGGGCCGGCCCCGGTGCACGTCCAGCAGGTTGGCGTCCTGGGAATTGGCGGCCACCGCCTCCAGCACGCGGTTGACGCGGCAGATGCGCGTCTTTTCGCTGGCGGCCAGCACCTTGTACAGCGACTCGCGGGAGAAGTCGTGATCCAGCACGAAGGCGCACTTGGAATAGGGCAGGTAGGTTTCCACGGTCACGATGGGGTCCGCGTCCGCGAAGCGAACCCGGTGCAGGTAGATGCACTTCTCGCCGGCGGGCATGTCAAAATGGGCGGCCACGCGCTCGGGCATCGTGACCACCTCAAAGGCCAGCATCCGGGTGGAGGGCTTGCAGCCGGTGCGCTCGATCTGCTCGTTGAAGGTCTCCAGGCGCTTGATGAAATCCTGCTTGATTTTGACCCGGGCCACAAAGGTGCCCTTGGACTTGATGCGGTACAGCCAGCCCTCCTGCACCAGTTCCGTGATGGCCTGACGCACGGTGGTGCGGCTGATCTGGAACATTTCGGAGAGCTCCTTCTCGGTCGGGATCAGCGCATCCACCGGATAGCCGCCGCTTTTGATCGCCTCCAGGAGCAGGCTTTTGAGTTGAAAGTACAGCGGAATCGGCACAGACTTGTCCAATTTCTGCTGGTTCAGCATCCGATAACCTCCATCGCTATCGCATAAAACTCATTGTCACATCATAAGTATATCATGATTTCTCCGCGCTGCAAAGCGGTTTTCGGAAATTTTCGGGCCGTCCGCACAAAATAACGCCTTTTTTCAACCCATTGTTGACAATTGCCACACAAGCGGGTATACTGATAATGGTTATTATGTCATAACGTTATGACGTATTCGGGAGGTTATGGTTATGGGATACGTACCCGCGCCGGTTCGCGCCTGGGGTTCGCCCAGCCGCTACATTCAGGGCCCGGGCCTCATGCGGCAGTTGGAGAAGTACACCAGCGTGTATGGAAAACGCGTCGCGGCGGTCATCGACCAGTTCTTCTTCGAAACGCTGACGCAGGCGCTCAAGGCCCAGTTTGCCGGCACCGGCTCCGAGATCGAAACGGTCGTATTCAACTCCGAGGTCACCGAACGCCAGATCGACGAAACCACCGAAACGCTGCGCGCCTTCGGCCCCACCGTGGTGGTGGGCATCGGCGGCGGCAAGACGCTGGACACCGCCAAGGCGGTGGCGGACAACTTCAAAACGCCGGTGGTCATCTGCCCCACCTCCGCCTCCACCGACGCGCCCACCAGCGCGCTGTCGGTCATCTACAAGGAAAACGGCGAGCATTCCCACGCCCGGCCCTACGTGGCCAACCCCAATCTGGTGCTGATGGACTCGTCGATCATCGCCAAGGCGCCCATCCGCTTTCTGGTGTCGGGCATGGGCGACGCCCTCTCCACCGTGTTTGAGGCCCGGGCCAACGCCCTCGCGGACCACGGCAACTACATCAACGAGGCTCAAGGCCCCTTCCGCCGGCCCAAGACGGCCATGGCCATCGCCGAAACCTGCTACGACACGCTGCTTGAGTGCGGCGTCGAGGCCAAGCTGGCGGCGGAGCGGGGGCTCGTCACCGAGGCGGTGGAGAACATCATCGAGTGCAATACGCTGATGAGCGGCCTCGGCTTTGAGAACACCGGCTGCGCGGGCGCCCATTCGGTGGGCGACGGCATCACCGGCCTTCCGGCGGGCGCCAAGTCGCTGCACGGCGAGCGCGTGGCCTTTGGCGTGATCTGCCAGCTGGTGGCCGAAAACGCCGAAAGCGCGCTGATCGGGGAAGTGGTGAACTTCTGCCTGGATGTGGGGCTGCCGGTGACCCTCGCCGACCTCTGGGTCGAAAAAACGCCGGAGAACCTCCGGGTCATCGCGGAAGTCAGCCAGCACTCCTTCTGGAACGCCGAGCCCTTCAACATTTCCATTGAGCAGATCATCGACGTGGTGCTCGCCGGCGACGCCATCGGCGAATACTTCAAGGCCAAGCGGGCCGGATAGGCCCGAACCTCCGGGGCGCCGCGGGCGCCCCGATTCATCCCAAAGGAGGGAGAACCATGAGCGCATTTACGGAAATCGCACGGATTGGCCTGGTGCCGGTCATTCGGATTGAGGACGCGAACGACGCGGTGCCGCTGGCGGAGGCGCTGAAGGCCGGCGGCGTGCCGGTGGCGGAAATCACCTTCCGCACCACCTCGGCGGAGGAATCCATCCGCCGCATCGCGGAGCAGGTGGACGGCATTTTGCTGGGCGCGGGCACGGTCCTGACGGTGGACCAGGCGGAGCGCGCGCGGATGGCCGGCGCGCAGTTCATTGTGTCGCCGGGGTTTGATCCGGATGTCGTCAAACGGTGCCTCGAGCTGGGCATGGACGTGCTGCCCGGCTGCGCCACGCCTTCGGAGATCATGGCGGCGATAAAGCTGGGGCTGAAGACGGTCAAGTTCTTCCCCGCGTCGGTGTACGGCGGACTCGCCGGCATCCGCGCGCTGGCGGCGGCATTTCCCGGGCTGGGCTTCGTGCCCACCGGCGGCGTGGGACCAAACAATCTGGCCGAATACCTGGGCTTTAAGCCGGTCGTCGCCTGCGGCGGCAGCTGGATGGCAAACCCGAAGGACGCCGCGGAAACCCAGCGGCTGTGCCGGGAAGCCCGCGCCGTCGTCCGGTCGGTTCGCGGATAGCGGACCGGCGCGCGAGGATACGCATCGCGCCACCCGCACGCGTGCGGGTGGCGCGATTTTGCGCACGGCCTGCGCGAAGCCCTACGCGAAGCTCTTCAGCCGCCGCGCCACGTAGCGCGCGTCCGTACTGTAATAGGAAAGCGGCTTGATAAAGCAGGCCACGGTGTTCATGTAGTCCAGCCCGCCCTGCTGGATGATCATTACCTGGTTTCGCACGCTGTTGGTGTAGTACAGGAACATGGCCACGTGGCCGTCGCGGATGAACATGTCGCCGGGGCGGAGGTTCAGATACCCGTCGCCCCGGGTTCTGGTGGCGACGGTCTTGTAGGCCGAGGAGGCCTTCATGTCGCCGGAGCGCAGGTACGAACGGGCGTTGCCCAGCCCCCACACGCTCATCGATACGAAGGAGGAGCAGTCGTTGCCCGGATAGTTCCGGTCCCGGAGGGTGGCGGTATAGTGGCTGTCGCCGGACCGCCGGACGAAATACCCCGTCTTTATGGCCTTGGTCTTGTTGAAGGTGCGGTTGTACTGGGTGTAGGGCAGGCCGTAGTACACCACGTTCTTCCGGTACCGCCTGTTCCCGCCCGACCAGTAGAGCACCTCCCGGCTGCTCATCCACGGGATATCGGCCATGTCGAAGGCGCGCAGCAGAATCTTCTTGCGCTCGGTGGCCTCGGCGGCGGAGATCGCGCCGGAGGCGCGAAGCGCGTCCACCTGCCCGACGGCACAGTTTTTGACGGCCTCGATCTTTGCCAGGTTTTCCCGGATGCCGGAGACCGGGGTGATCTGCGCCGGCAGTTCGCGCACCGGCACCGCGTTCAGCACCACCACCCGCTGCCGGGCGGTTTTTTTATCCGCCGTCACGGTGATGGTGGCGGCGCCCGCCGCGCGGCCCGTCACCACGCCGTCGGACACGTCCGCCACGGCGGGGTTGTCGCTCGACCAGGTCACCGCCTGGGAGGCGGTGGCGGGCAGCACGCGGGCGGCAAAGGTCACCTGCCCCCCGGGCAGCAGCACGCTGTCGCCCGCGTCGATGACCACGCCGGTCACGGTCTTGGTGTCCACCACCCGGATCGTCCGGGTGGCGTAGACGGAGGGGCGCGCCTTCGAACGCGCGCGGATCCGGGCGGAACCCACGCCCTTCGCCGTCACCAGGCCGCTCTGGTCCACGGTGGCCACCGACCGGTTGCTGGACGCCCAGGAAACCGAGGAATTGGCGCCGGCGGGCGACACGGCACAGCTCAGCTGAAGTGTTTCGAGCCGTTCGACGGTGGTGGCGGACGGCGCGATCGTCACGCGCGCGGGCTTCGGCGGGTTCTTCACCCGCACCACGATGGAGCGGCGTATGGCGCTGTTTCGGGTGGAAATGGCGCGGATGATCGCCGTCCCCGCCTTGCGCGCGGTGATGCGCCCGTCGGCGCCGACCCGCGCCACAGCCGACTTCGTGGTGGTATAGCGCAGCGTCCTGATCGCGCTCTCCGGCGTCACCGTGGGAATCAGCTGAAAGGTGTCGCCCACCCGGAGGTTCAGGCTGGAGGCGTTCAGCGCGATGCCGGAGGGGGACAGGCTGTCCGTCACCACCACGGTCGCCCGGGTCCAGGTGCCGCGGGTGGCGGGCCGCGCGCTGACGGTGGCGCGACCCACGGCACGGGCGGTGATCAGTCCCGCCGAGGACACCGTGGCCACGTTCTTGTTGCTTGACCGCCATGTCATCTTCTGGCTGGCGCCCTCGGGCAGCACAGCACCGGTCAGCTTATGGGTGGTCCCCACCGCCAGATCGATCTCCACCCGCTGGGCGTCCAATTGGACGCTGCGCTGGGCGACGGCCGCCGCAGTCACCGGCAGCGCGGCAAAGGCGATCAGCACGGCAAGGCACAGGCTCAGCGCCTTCAGGCGTGTTCGCATACGCTTCCCTCCTCGATGGTTGCACACCCGGACGGCCTGCGCCCCCGGCGCGGGCGATCGGGCGGACGGCAAAGCGCGCTCTGCCGGCGGCGGGGCGGAGGCCTCCACGGATCAGATTATGCAAATATTTCCTTTGGAGGCATTATACCATGCCCCGCCCGGCGGTGCAAGGCGCGGGGCCGCGCGGCGGAGGCCCTGCGAACACGCCCGTCGCCTATCCCTTCAGCGCGCCGCTCATCAGGCCGTTTTCGATCTTCTCCTGAAAGAGCACATAGAGGATGATTACGGGGATCGTGGTCAGGCAAATGCCCGCCATCGACGCGCTGTAATCCGTGCTGTACTCGCCGAAGAACGACAGCAGTCCCATGGAGATGGTGCCTTTGCTCTTATCCGAGATAAAAATCAGCGGGAATAGAAGGTTATTCCATACCTGTATGAAGTTGAAAATCGAAACGCTGACGATGCCCGGAACCGAAAGCGGCAGGATGATGTGCAAAAACGTCTGAAGCGCGTTGCCGCCGTCCATAATCGTCGCTTCTTCAAGCTCCGACGGAATGCCCTTGATGATCCCCGTCAGAATCAGCACAGTCATGGGCAGGCAGAAGGCGGTGTACAAAAGGCACAGCATTGCGTAGTTGTTCATGATGCCCAGCCTGCCAAACACATACGAAAGCGGAATCAGAACGGCCTGGATCGGAACCATCATGCCTGCAAGAAAGAACATGTACACGGATCCCTGGCCGCGGAAGCGAAACTTTGACAATACGTACGCCGCCAGCGCGCCGAGCAGCGCCGAAAGCGCAAGGGTGCCGCCGGCCAGCACCACCGTATTGAGGAAGTACCGGCCGATGTTGCCTACGCTCCATGCGGTGACGTAGTTTTCAAACCTCAGGCGCTTGGGCAGTGCGGTGAAGGATTGAAATATCTCCAGATTGCCCTTAAACGAGCAAAACAAGGTAAAAACCAGCGGATAGACGTTGATCAGCGCGACGCTCAAAAAAGCCAGAAAGCCAAGCGCCCGCCCCGGGCGAATCTTCCAGTATTTCACAGGGCACACCCCCATTTACTCTACGACGTCCCTGCGCCTGTTCATCAGGCCCAGGCTGACGAGCGTGGCGGCCACGCTCAGCACGAAGATGATCGTGGCGATCGCGCTGCCCAGTCCGTAATTGCCGTAGCGGTACGCCTCGTTATACATCAGGAGCGCCGGAACAACCGTGCTGCCTTCGGTGCCGCCGGTCGGCGTGAGAATGTACACGGTGTCAAATATCTTCAAAACGCCCGTCACCACCATGATGATCGATACCTTAATGGAATCCCAGAGAATGGGAATGTACAGATACCGGACGCGTTTGAACCCGGTGGCGCCGTCCAGCATGCCCGCCTCGATGACAGAGCCCGGCACCGCGGTCAGCGCCGCGAGGCAGATAATCATGTAATAGCCGACGCTGGTCCAGGCGGTGACCACGATCAGGCACATCAGCGACGTACCCGGATCGACCAGCCACTGCCGCATCAGCGGCGCGAGCCCAACCGAGCCCAGGACGCTGTTGAGGATGCCCTTGTCCGTCGGGAAATAGATGAAATTCCAAAGCAGCGAAACAGCCGTCACGTTCAGAATCATCGGGATGAAAAAAGCGGCCTTGAAAAAGCGCTTTCCGCGCCGGAATCCATGAATCAGAAGCCCCAGCGCATAGCCAATGGGCACCTGAAGCGCCACGCTGACGACCACATAGGCCGCGATGTTCTTCAGGGATTTGATAAATTCGGCGTTCCGAAAGAGTTTGATGTAATTTTTCAGGCCGACAAAGGAGAGCGGAACGCTCTGGATGCCCGGCCACTCGTTGAACGAAAAATAGATGGACATGACCACCGGAACGACCTCGAACACCAGGTAGACCAGCGCGGCGGGCAGGAGAAATGCGAAAATGGTACTTTTTTTGCGATGATACAGGTCCATGCCGGCGCCCCCTTTGGTACAAGCGCAATATTTTGAAATTTGCCCGGGTATCAAAGGACGATACCCGGGCATCGGTCCGCTTTCCGGGGTCAGCCCGCGCGATATTCGTCGATGGCCTTCTGGATGGTGGCGGCGGTATCCTCGGCGCTGGCGCCCAGCATCATGTCGAGGATGGCGTTGCGGGAAACATCCACCAGCGACGGGCAGGTATCGTAGTCAAAGTACTCTCCGCCGGATTTGGTGATGGTGTTGGTGTAGGCGATCATGTCGGAGAACAGCCTGGGCGCGTCCGCCGGGGCCTCGGTGTTCTTGTAGGGGGCGACGCGCATCGCGGCGGACATGCGCTCCTGAATGGCCTCGGGCGTGGTCATAAACTTGACCAGCTCGATCGTCGCATCCTTCTGCGCGTCGCTCATTGTGCCGGAGATCATCCAGCCGGAGGTGTAGATCACGCGGGTGTCGGCGTATTCCGGCTTGTCGGAGAAGGACGGGAAGGGAAAGAAGCTGATGTCGTCCTTGATCTCGGACTCGGAGGCCAGGATCTCCGGGATGATGGGGCTGCTGTGGGAGATCATCGCGACTTCGCCGGTCAGAAACTGGTTCATCTGGGTATTGTAGTCCATGCCCTCAAAGCCTTCGGCAAACGTGCCCTTTGCCTTGAGGTCCTTGGTGATCTTTAGGCATTCCACCACGTCGGCGTCGGTCCACTTCTTCTCGCCCGTACCCAGCGCGATGACGCCTTCCAGGCCCACGCGCTTGAACAGGATGTTGTTGAAGATGTGCCCCATGACCCAGGTGTTCTTGCCGCCGACGCCAAAGGGCGTGATGCCCGCCGCGACCAGCTTGTCGATCGCCGCGTACAGCTCGTCCATCGTCTTCGGGGTTTCGGTGATGCCTGCCTTCTCAAAGAGCTTGGTGTTGTAGAACACCGCGTCGACGTTCAGCTCATTGGGCAGCGCATAGATGCCCTTGGCGCCGTAGCTGTCCAGGCGGTAGGTATCCAGCGCGCCGTCCAGGAACGTGCCGGCCCAGTCCGGGTCCGCGGCGAGCACGTCGGTCAGGTCGAGCAGCACGCCGTTTTTGGCCCACTCCGTCAGGCCCGCGATGGCGGGATAGTAAAAGATGCTGGGCGTTTCGCCGGTGGAAATGGCCACCTTGAGCTTGTTGTTGTAGGCGGCCTCCTCGTAAATCGAATCGTTCTGCACGGTGACGTTCGGGTTGGCCGCCATAAAGGCGGCAATCTGACTTTCATACACCTTCGCAATGGGCGTGTCGCCGCTGTCGCGGCTCATGAAGGTGATGGTCACCTTTTCCTCGGCGTACGCGGCGGCACACAGCAGCGTCGCCAGAAGCACCAGCGCAAGAAGAAAGGAAATACGCCTGATCAGTTTCATGGGAATCCTCCTTTGTGTTATTGATCGGACCCGCCGCCCGGCGGATCAGTCGGTCCCAAACTCCACGGTCAGCATCCTGTGCCCGTTGATCTCGGGCACCTTGAAGCGCAGCGCGTTCCCGTCCATTTCAAACGCCAGATCCGCCCCCTCGGGTGCCAGCCTCACGCGGACAACCTGCTTGGGCACCGTCATCCAAACCGACAGGCCGCTCAGCGGATACCGGTTGTCGATGATGTCCAGCGTCGCGCACTTGCGCTCGGGCATGTAGTGCAGCAGGTGTACCACCCAGCGGTTTTCGGCGTCCTGCGCCATGATGTTTGTAATCAGGCTCGTCGGGCCGTCGTGCGCCATTAGCGGGCCGGGCATCAGCATGCGAATCGCGTTTCGCACCAGCTTTTTGACCCACGGAACCGCGCTCGTCTGGTACTGTGCAAAGATCGGGTGGATAAAGTACAGCCCGGCGGCGCTTTGAATGACCGCGGGATACGAGGCTTTGCCGGACGAGGGCGAGTGCAGATGCGAACAGAAGTGTTCCCACGTTCGGTTGAATACCGGTTCGATTGCGGGCAGCAGCACTTCGCCTCCGGGCGCCGCTTCGACGAGCGCGCCCCTCATGTACATGACGTGCTCGCTTTCCGGCATCCCCTCGCCGATGGCGCCCCTGGGGATGATGAAATCAGGGCTGAAGGGCGCCTCGCCCTTGTAGAGGGCGCCAAGATTTGTCCGGAATGCCTTTCCGTGCTCGTCGAGGCCCGCCCGAAAGCTTGCGATCAGCTTCCCGCCGCGCGCGGCAAATGCGTCCAGCTTTTCCTTCAGCGCTTCGCTGGCCGGGATCGTGTCCGGCAGGATCAGGAGCCTGTATTTGCCAAGGTCGGACTGGCTGTCGATCAGGTCAAACTGGACGGAAAGCTCCATGAGCAGCCGCGCCGCGCCTTCCGTTGCCTTGGGAATGACGCCCGCGCCCGCCTTGTCGTGGAATTCCTCCTCGGTAAAAATCGCGGCTTCGACGACCGGCCGGATGCCCCTGCACCAGGGTTCCTTCCTTTCGATGTCGCCGTACAGCTCGCCGATCTGCTCGTACATGTAGGGGTTGAGCACGCCGGACGGGTGCATCTGGTCGCCGATGATGCACTTGCAGCCGTTGGCGAGCATGTTGTAGCATTCGAACTCCAGCGCCTCCTTGTTGCGGAAGGAGTGGAAATCGCCCCATTCGGTGTGAAAGCGCCCGGTCATCCCCAGGCATTCCTTCCCGAAATTCCGGTTGTACTTGGCGCAGATCGGAAAATCCATGTAGCCCCATTCGCCGCCGGGCAGCGATTCAAACGCATAATAGGTATAGGCGTCCTGGACGGGCTTCTCCCGCACGCCCACGTGCCCCTTATTGTAAAAGATGTTGAACGACGGGTTGACCGCCCGCACAAAGGCAGACATGTCCTCGACAAAGTCTTTGTAGGTAATGAGCGAGAAGCGCGCGCGATCCTCCGGGTTTTTGGGGTCCAGACCGAGCGCGCGCATCTTGCCAATGCAGGTGGAGCAGCAGCATTCGGTGATGAACGCCGCGTCAAACCAGACGCCCTCCGCGGCAATCGTCCGGATGACCTCCCCAAACTGGGCCTTCAAAAAATCACGGTAACCGGTGTTGACGCACAGGTTTTTGTAAAACCCGGCTTCAAAGTACTTCGTCTTTTTGTAGTCCTGCAGCGCGCCGTCCTCGTCGATGCAGATCCATTCCGGGTGCAGATCCGCGACGCGCTTATCCCAGCACACCGTGGTGTACAGGTTGACGTCGATGCCGCGCCGATGGCAGGCTTCCGCCTGGTGCTCGAGCAGCCTGCGGT
The DNA here is from genome assembly GCA_040768845.1 of Christensenellales bacterium. Taxonomy (GTDB): domain Bacteria; phylum Bacillota; class Clostridia; order Christensenellales; family Aristaeellaceae; genus JAEZHK01. Next base: position 157,094 of record JAXGME010000008.1, read on the forward strand.
CGCCGAGATGGGGATGCACGGCTTCGGGGAACAGCTTGGAATCGTAATAGAGCATGCCGTGATGGCCGCGGGAAAACAGCGTCACGGAGTCGACGTGGGCGCACTTCAAGGTTTCGGCAAAGGCATCGGGATCAAACATCGATGCGACGCCCTCGATCTGCTCGCTCGTATGGAAATCCAAATGAATATGACGGCCGCCGTAAGCGCTCATTGAAAGCATGGCTGGCGAAGGACTGCAGCACATGAGATAATACACAACGGAAGACTTGAAAAACTATAAGTTGAAAAACTTGAAATACGAAGAACCTGTATCGAGTTTTCAAAGTCGGAGTGATTCAAGTTTTTAGAGATTTGCCGAGCGGCAAGCCGTTGTGGGGTGAGAGCGTGAACGTCAATCAGGCAAAGCGAGCCGTGCGGCTTCGGGAATGGTCGCAGATGATACAGGATCGACAGGACAGCGGTATGACGGTAAGAACGTGGTGCGAGCGTAATGGGATAAAAGAGGCGAAGTACTATTATGGGCTGAGCCAAGTACGAAAAGCGGTATTGGCGGGGTTCAACCCGGAACTGCCTGAAGCGAAGGAACAACCCAAGCTGGTAAGGGTGGATATGGCGCGTTTACCCGCAGCAGAAGGCAGCTCAAGACAACCGACAGATGCAATAACTGCACGACCTTCACCGGAGTTGCCCACACGGACAATCCGCCTGGAATACGGTGGCGGGACACTTGAGATACCGGAAGGAGCCAGCGCGGAGGCAATCGCAGAGGTGCTGAAAGCGTTATCCCTGAATGCTGTTTGACCCGGGGAAGATCAAGGTGTTTTATGTGGCCTGCGGCTATACGGATATGAGAAAGCAGATCGATGGGCTGGCAGCCGTAGTCCAACTCCAATACCAGAAAGAGTTCAACGAGGAGACGCTGTTCCTGTTCTGCGGCAGGAAAGCGGATCGGATAAAAGCACTATACTGGGATGGAACGGGTTATCTACTACTGTATAAACGGCTGGTCAACCAGAAGTTCCAGTGGCCGAGGAGCGAACAAGAACTGAAGCAGATCACACAGCAGGAATTCCGTTGGCTCATGGAAGGGCTGACCCTATATCAAAAGAGCGTGATTAAGCAAACCAATCCAGGTCGGATGTACTGACGAAAACGGCTGAAACGAGAACCGAATCGATGCCTGAAACCATTGAAAACACTGGCGTTTCAGGCGTTTTTGTGGTATAATGGAACCAGCAAAAGGACATGGAACGCAACGTTTTTTCGGAAGGGGGCGGCATCATGACACAGGTCAACAGCGCGCATATATCGCCGGAGATCAAAGCGGTTCTCGACGCGATGCAGAAGCAAATAGATGATTGTAACAAACGCGCTGTCGCCGCCGAAGCCCGCGTGCTTGTTCTGGAAATGCAAATCAAAGAGAAGGATGCTGAGATTGCCCGCCTGAAAGAAACCGTTGCCAAGTACCAGAATATGCTTTTCGGTGCGCACAGCGAGAAGACGAAGTATCTGAATACTGGCACACAGTTGAGCATATTCGGGGAAGAACAGCCGGAAGCCATGCCGAGCGTTACGCCGACCGCGCCAGTATCAGGGTATGGCCGTCAGCAGAAAACCAAGAAAGAACGCGACGATTGCATTGAACTGATGATCGCATCCGGACGCTTTCCGGTAGAAACGAAAATTATCGATTTGCCTGAAGCGGAGCGCTTTGATTCGGACGGCAGGCCGCTGGAGTGCCTGGGCGTCGAGACGGTTCGCAGGACAATCACGGCAACGCGGCAGGAATATCATGTGGAAATCCTGCAACGCCGCGTTTACGGTTCTCCCCGCGACAAAGCAACGCAACAGCGCGCGGAGGTGAAGTCGCCGGAAGTCGCGCCAGCGGTCATCCCTCACAGCATCGCATCCTCGTCATTGATCGCCCATATCGCTCAGAAGAAGTTTGAATACGGTATGCCGCTCTATCGCCAAGAACGGGAGATGCAGGATCGGGGCGTGCCCATTCGGCGGAACATGCTGGCCAACTGGATGATCCTGAGTTCGCGGTATATTGAGCAGCTCTGGCTGCATATGAAAGCCGAGATGCTTACGCTGGGTGTGATACACGCTGACGAAACACCATACCAGGTGCTTGTAAATGAGAAGGGCAATCCGAGAGCGAAATTACAGATGTGGGCCTATGTCAGTGGAAAAGCGTGTCCGCGGCAGATCGCGTGTTTTGAATATCAGCCCAGCCGTGAAAGAAAGCACCCGGCAGCGTTTTTGGAAGGGTATGAGGGATGCGTGATCACGGATGGGTATTCAGCATACCGCACGATCAAGGAACTGAAGTTTGGCGGCTGTTGGGCGCATGCCCGGCGAAAATGGTTTGACGCATTGCCAAAAGAAATAAAACTGCAGGATTCCAAGAACGACCGGCTGAACGGTGCCCCTAAAGCGGCAGTCGATCCGGATCGATGCATACAGCTTCGGCTGCTGTTGCTGATCAACAGGCTGTTTGGGCTTGAAGAGACGTACGAAAAAGAGGGCTCGTTGCCTGCGGAGCGGTTAGCGCGCAGGCAAAGTGAAAGCGCGCCCGTTCTGAGCGAGTACTGGTCTGTTGTGGAAGGCATAAAGGACGCGACTGGGCAACTGAGCAAAGCCGTGACCTATTCGCTCAATCAAAAGAAGTACTTGATGACCTTCATGTCGCATGGCGAAATGGAGATCAGCAACAATCAGGTTGAAAACGTCATCCGAAACTTTGTGGTAGGCAGGAAGAACTGGCTCTTCAGCGATACGGAAGCTGGCGCGAAAGCGACTGCGATGTATTATTCGCTGATTGTTACCGCCAAAGCCAATGGCCTGGATGTTTTCAAGTATCTGGTTCATGTGCTGGATACCATGTCTCAGGCAGTCAACGGCAAGAGATTGCTGTCCGGCGATGAGTTGAACCAGTTGCTTAATGGACTCATGCCATGGTCTGCTGAGATGCAGGAACGATTTGAAGCGCCTGATCCATTCTTGAAAACGGCACGCGCTTCTTGAGTTGGGAGTGTCCCCGCGAGTGTGTAAATGGATAATCTCATGGGGCCAAGATCATACTAAAACCGCTTTTACTCGTGCGCAGGATAGGGCCACGTTGGAGAACGACCCGAGCGTCGCACGAGGTTTGGCGGGGCGGCGAGGGGGAACTCGTCGCCTTCTTGCCGCCCCGGAAAACCAAAGCGGAAAACTCCGGGGCGGCGGGGCAGCGCCCCGCATTACCCAATCTGGCGGATGTCCAGACGGTCGGGGAAGAACATCATCAGCTGTCCCATTATAACACCCCAATCGCGCACCGGCATCGTCCATTTTTTGGTAATCTCTTGGATCGACAGATAGATCGATTTGCGGATCGAATCGTCGGTCGGATAGACGGACTTGGTCTTGGTGAACTTGCGAAGCATCCGGTGGAATCCCTCCACTGCGTTGGTCGTGTAGATCAGCCTGCGGACCTCCTGGGGGTATTTGAAGTACGTAGACAGCTCCGCCCAGTTCGCGTCCCAGGACTTGAGGATTTGCGGGTATTTCGTTCCCCAAACCTCCCGAAAATGCTCAAGCTGGTATTCCGCGTCCTCCAGCGTCGGCGCGCCATATACCTTCTTTAAGTCCGCCATCACGGCTTTGAGGTCTTTGTATGGCACAAACTTTGTAGAGTTTCTGATCTGGTGAATCACGCACAGCTGCTGTTCCGTCCGGGGAAACACCGTCGAGATCGCCTCCGAAAACCCGCTCAGATTGTCCCGGCAGGCAATCAGAATGTCCTTTACCCCGCGGTTTTTCAGCTCATTGCATACCGTCGTCCAGAAACTCGCACTCTCGTTTTCCGACATCCAGATCCCCAGGATCTCTTTCTTCCCCTCCAGGTTGATCCCCAGCACTGAGTATACACATTTGTTGATCACCCGCCCATCCTTCCTTACCTTGAACACGATCCCATCCAGGAACACGATCGGGTACACCGCGTCCAGCCCTCTGGCCTGCCATTCCGCTACCTGTGGCATGACCTTGTCCGTGATCCGGCTGATCAGACTCGCGGATGCCTCCACTCCATAGATGTCCCGCAGATGATCTTCGATGTCCCGATTGCTCATCCCCTTCGCGTACATCCCGATCACGCGGCTCTCCAGATCCTCCGTCTTTGTTTGCCGCTTCTCGATTACCTGCGGTTCAAAGCTCCCGTTCCGATCCCGCGGTACGCTGATCTCCAGTTCCCCGTATTCCGATTTCACCGTCTTTTTCCCGTACCCGTTTCGGCTGTTTCCACTTCGATCGCCCTGGTTGCTGTGCTTTTCGTACCCCAGGTGCTCGTCCATCTCCCCTTCCAGCATCGCCTGGATCGTTCCCTGAAACAGCGACTTCAGCAGTGCCTGCACATCCCTCATGTCTTTGCACTCTTCCGCCAGTAATCCCACCAGTTCCTTCTCTCGCTCGCTCATGTCAACATCTCCTTCTTTATTTGGAGATTATTGCCATTTACACGGTTCGCTATACAGCCTCGATTCATTCCTTTCGCGCTCTCCGCTGGATATTGCGGATGATGAAACGACGTGGGCGGTGCTCGTGCGGCAGGTTACGGTCAAGGTTGACCACTCGCTGGTTTTCCGTTTCATCGACGGCAGCGAGTTTGAGTTCCAATTGCCGGACTTTTCCCCGCGATACAGGAACAGCTTGTCGGCAGTGCGGGGCAAATGCACCAAGGATTTTTGAAATGCACCAAAAATCAAGATTTGCACCAAAACGGCTGCTCGTTAACGATTTGCCGGAGGGAAAGCGGCGTTTGGGCGTAAAATCGGCGTTTCAAAGGGAAAACCACGGCCCGGCGCGTCCGGCTGCTATTGCTTTTGGAAACATAAACCGTTCAAAAAGCCCGCGCTTACAGGCTTTGGGGGCATGAAAATATCGCAGAATACGGATACAAACATTGTATCAATATTCTGCGATATTGTTGGCTCCTCAGGTAAGACTCGAACTTACAACCCTTCGGTTAACAGCCGAATGCTCTGCCATTGAGCTACTGAGGAATAAGGGGATGTTGGAGACTTTGAGGGTCTCCAACATCTTAGTGGAATCCGGCGGCGACCTACTCTCCCGGGCCGTGTCCAGCCAAGTACCATCAGCGCGTGGAGGCTTAACTTCTGTGTTCGGTATGGGAACAGGTGGAACCCTCCAGCCATAGCCACCGGAAATCGTATGACATTTTCAGGGGGCGTCTTTACGCCCTTCGCATCCTGAAAACCGCACAGGAAAAGTGACCTCGCCCGGGCCTTTACGCCCCGGCTCCAAAGCCGCGCTTGCGCGCATGAGCATTCAGAACTTCCAAGATCAAGCCCTCGACCGATTAGTACCGGTCAGCTTCATACATTGCTGCACTTCCACCTCCGGCCTATCTACCTTGTAGTCTTCAAGGGGTCTTACTCCTTTAAAGGATGGGAGATCTTATCTTGAGGTGGGCTTCACGCTTAGATGCTTTCAGCGTTTATCCCATCCGCACTTAGCTACCCAGCGATGCCGTTGGCACGACAACTGGTTCACCAGAGGTGCGTCCATCCCGGTCCTCTCGTACTAGGGACAGCTCCTCTCAAATCTCCTGCGCCCACGATGGATAGGGACCGAACTGTCTCACGACGTTCTGAACCCAGCTCGCGTGCCGCTTTAATTGGCGAACAGCCAAACCCTTGGGACCTGCTTCAGCCCCAGGATGCGACGAGCCGACATCGAGGTGCCAAACCTCCCCGTCGATGTGGACTCTTGGGGGAGATCAGCCTGTTATCCCCGAGGTAGCTTTTATCCGTTGAGCGACGGCTCTTCCACTCAATACCGCCGGATCACTAGGCCCTGCTTTCGCATCTGCTCGAGATGTCTCTCTCACAGTCAAGCCTTCTTATGCCCTTGCACTCTATGGTGTGATTTCCAACCACACTGAGGAGACCTTTGGACACCTCCGTTACTCTTTAGGAGGTGACCGCCCCAGTCAAACTGCCCACCTATCACTGTCCATCGCCGGGTTTACCGCACGTTGTTAGAATTTCAGCAACAGAAGAGTGGTATCCCAACGGCCGCTCCACAAATGCCGAGGCACTTGCTTCTCAGCGTCCCACCTATCCTGTGCATCCGTTGCCAAAATCCAATGATAAGCTACAGTAAAGCTCTACGGGGTCTTTCCGTCCAGTCGCGGGTAATGGGCATCTTCACCCATACTTCAATTTCACCGGTCCCTTGTTGAGACAGCGCCCAAGTCGTTACGCCATTCGTGCGGGTCGGAACTTACCCGACAAGGAATTTCGCTACCTTAGGACCGTTATAGTTACGGCCGCCGTTTACTGGGGCTTCAATTCGCTGCTTCTCTTGCGATGACAACTCCTCTTAACCTTCCAGCACCGGGCAGGCGTCAGCGCTTATACGTCAGCTCTCGCTTTCGCAAACACCTGTGTTTTTGCTAAACAGTCGCTTGGGCCTATTCTCTGCGGCCTCTTTCGAGGCACCCCTTCTCCCGAAGTTACGGGGTCATTTTGCCGAGTTCCTTAACAAGGGTTCTCCCGTTCGTCTTAGGATTCTCTCCTCGCCCACCTGCGTCGGTTTGCGGTACGGGCACCCATACAATTGTTAGCACCTTTTCTTGCCAGCGGGGATTCACATGCTTCGCTACTCTAATTTCGCTCCCCTTCACGCTTCAGGCGCTCGCCGCGCGTACTTCACTACGCGGCACCCTTCGCGCTTGGACCGGCTCTACCATCAACCGGCTCATGCTATCCTTCTGTGTCAGTGCATCACTCATACAGGTGGTACAGGAATATCAACCTGTTGTCCATCGCCTACGACCATTGTCCTCGGCTTAGGCCCCGACTTACCCTGGGCGGATGAACCTTCCCCAGGAAACCTTGGGCTTTCGACGTGCAAGTTTCTCGCTTGCATCTCGTTACTCATACCGGCATTCTCTCTCCTGCGCCGTCCAGCACTCCTCTCGGTATGCCTTCTGCCAGCGCACGATGCTCCTCTACCGCTCCCAGGCATTTACACCCTCTTCCAATCGGTGTGTTTTGCTTTTGCATCTGGCGGATTTCCTCAACCCTTCCGCTCCGGCTCGCGCCTTCGCCCTTCGGTTGAAATCCGCTGGATGTTCCCGCATCCCTTCCCGCTCCAAACAGAGTGTAAATACCTGGAAGCCCGAAGCTTCGGTGGTGTGTTTTAGCCCCGGACATCTTCGGCGCACAATCACTCGACCAGTGAGCTATTACGCACTCTTTGAATGTGTGGCTGCTTCTAAGCCAACATCCTGGTTGTCTATGCAATTGCACATCCTTTTCCACTTAACACACACTTCGGGACCTTAGCTGTCGATCTGGGCTGTTTCCCTTTTGACGACGGATCTTATAACTCGCCGTCTGACTCCAGGACATCATCTCCACGGTATTCGAAGTTTGATAGAGTTCGGTAAGCTTTGATACCCCCTAGCTCATTCAGTGCTCTACCCCCGTAAGACTAATCCCAGGCTAGCCCTAAAGCTATTTCGAGGAGAACCAGCTATATCCTGGCTCGATTGGAATTTCTCCCCTATCCACAGGTCATCCCCGCCCTTTTCAGCGGACGTCTGGTTCGGTCCTCCATGATGTTTTACCATCACTTCAACCTGCCCATGGATAGGTCGCCAGGTTTCGGGTCTGCGTCATGAAACTAGCCGCCCTGTTCAGACTCGCTTTCGCTTCGGCTCCGTGCCTCAAGCACTTAACCTCGCTCCATAACGCAACTCGCCGGTCCGTTCTACAAAAAGTACAAGGTCGGGCTTCAATCGCCCTCCCTTTGCTTGTAAACACAGGGTTTCAGGTTCTCTTTCACTCCCCTCCCGGGGTTCTTTTCACCTTTCCCTCACGGTACTATGCGCTATCGGTCACTGATCGTCTTTAGGCTTGGGGGGTGGTCCCGGCTTCCCACGGGATTCCTCGTGTCCCGCGGTACTCTGGTACCATCTGTCCGCGTCCAGCTTCGCTTACAGGACTGTTACCTTCTATGGTCCCGCTTTCCTTCGGTGTTCAGCTCGCCTTCCGCTTCTCCCTGATGGCCCGCAACCCCGGACCTCCGTAGACGTCCGGTTTGGCCTCTTCCCTCTTCGCTCGCCGCTACTGGGGGAATCGATGTTTCTTTCTTCTCCTCCGGGTACTTAGATGTTTCAGTTCCCCGGGTGCCCTCCGATGGCCCTATTTTGTTCAGACCATGGTGACGGGGCATTACCCCCGCCGGGTTTCCCCATTCGGATATCCATGGATCAATCGCCTGCTTGCGGCTCCCCATGGCTTAACGCAGCTTGCCACGTCCTTCGTCGGCAATCAGTGCCTTGGCATTCACCCTGTGCCCTTATATGCTTGATCTTTCGCCGCACGCCGCCTTCCGGCCCCGTGCCGCTCCGATCTCGGCCTGGCCCACGTTGTAGATCCGTGTGCCCGCCGCTTTCGTTGTTCTCTTGCTCGCTTTGCTTTCCCTGTGCAGTTTTCAAGATGCGCATGAAGACCGTGGAGGCTGACCTCCGCGATTCTTCAAAACGATACAGCTTGCGAGAGATTCCGGCTTGCGCCGGTTCAGTCCGATCCTTTGCGTCCGGCTTGCGCCTTCCGCCGGATGTCTTTGCATCCTTCTTCTGTCGTTCTTCTTCGCTCGGCTTGCGCCTCGCGTTTCCGAACGATCGACCTGGGATATGATCTCGTGTTTCAGAAATCATGTCTCCCTAGAAAGGAGGTGATCCAGCCGCACCTTCCGATACGGCTACCTTGTTACGACTTCACCCCAGTCATCGATCTCACCTTCGGCGGCTGGTCCCTTGCGGTTACCTCACCGACTTCGGGTGCTCCCGACTCCCATGGTGTGACGGGCGGTGTGTACAAGGCCCGGGAACGTATTCACCGCGGCATGCTGATCCGCGATTACTAGCAACTCCGACTTCATGTGGGCGGGTTGCAGCCCACAATCCGAACTGAGATGGCTTTTTGAGATCCGCTCCCCCTTGCGGGCTCGCGCCTCTTTGTTGCCACCATTGTAGCACGTGTGTAGCCCAGGTCATAAGGGGCATGATGATTTGACGTCGTCCCCACCTTCCTCCGAGTTGTCCCCGGCAGTCTCGTCAGAGTCCTCGGCTCTACCCGTTAGTAACTGACCATAAGGGTTGCGCTCGTTGCGGGACTTAACCCAACATCTCACGACACGAGCTGACGACAACCATGCACCACCTGTCTTCGGCTTCATTGCTGAACACGGTATCTCTACCGCTTTGCCTCGATGTCAAGACCTGGTAAGGTTCTTCGCGTTGCTTCGAATTAAACCACATGCTCCGCTGCTTGTGCGGGCCCCCGTCAATTCCTTTGAGTTTCAACCTTGCGGCCGTACTCCCCAGGCGGAGTGCTTATTGTGTTAACTCCGGCACAGCAGGGGTCGATACCCGCTACACCTAGCACTCATCGTTTACCGCGTGGACTACCAGGGTATCTAATCCTGTTCGCTCCCCACGCTTTCGCGCATCAACGTCAGTTACGGCCCAGTAAGTCGCCTTCGCCACTGGTGTTCCTCCCAATCTCTACGCATTTCACCGCTACACTGGGAATTCCACTTACCTCTTCCGCACTCAAGCCATCCAGTCTCCAAAGCAATTCCCACCTTGAAAGCAGGACTTTCACTCCAGACTTAGACAGCCGTCTACGCGCCCTTTACGCCCAGTCATTCCGGACAACGCTCGCCCCCTACGTATTACCGCGGCTGCTGGCACGTAGTTAGCCGGGGCTTCCTCCTCAGGTACCGTCACTTCCTTCTTCCCTGAGGACAGAAGTTTACAATCCGAAAACCTTCTTCCTTCACGCGGCGTTGCTGGGTCAGGCTTTCGCCCATTGCCCAATATTCCCCACTGCTGCCTCCCGTAGGAGTCTGACCGTATCTCAGTTCCAGTGTGGCCGATCACCCTCTCAGGTCGGCTACTGATCGTCGCCTTGGTGGGCCGTTACCCCGCCAACAAGCTAATCAGACGCGAACTCACCCCAAACCGGATTGCTCCTTTTACCACTTCCCCATGCGAGGCCGTGGTCTTATGCGGTATTAGCAGATGTTTCCATCTGTTATCCCCTGTCTGGGACAGATTGTTCACGCGTTACTCACCCGTCCGCCGCTGGAAGCCTTCCCAGCACCCGCCCTTGGTCCGCCCCCTCGCTCCGCTTCGCCCTCCCCGGGCTCTGCCTTGCGCCCCCTCCGCGCTCCCGCGCTTTGGGCTGCGTCCCAACGGTCGGTGCCGAAAAGCCTCCCCGCTCGACTTGCATGTGTTAAGCACGCCGCCAGCGTTCGTCCTGAGCCAGGATCAAACTCTTGTGTTTAATCCTTTTCTCGGTGCTTCATGCCCGCCAAGGCACCCCACACCAAGCCTTTAACTCTTCAGAATCTGACTGTTCTTTCTCTCTCGCTCTCGCTGTATCGTTTTCAAGAATCGCTTGCCGTTTTTCAAGCGGCGAATGTTATTGTACCAAACGGGGGAGCCTTTGTCAACACTTTTCTTTGTTAATTCAAGGTTTTCCGCAATTGACATCCGGCCGGGTTTTTTCTATTATATAAGGAACGGAAACGACCCTCCGAAAGGGTGAGCGACATGCCCCGGCTGGAACCCTATCACAAGCGGCTGCCCTACGGCTACGCGCTGGGCATCTATCCGTCCACGGTGCTGATCGAGGCGCGCCCCGAGAAAGCGCGGCGGCTGTTGCTGAGCCCCGCAGGGCTGGAGAGTGAGGGCGTGGCGCTGCTGCGCGAACGGTGCCGCGCGCTGGGCATCCGCGAGGAGGAGGCCGAGCGGGTGCTGCGCCGCGAATCCAAAAAGGACAACTGCTTTGCGGGCGTCGTATTTGACAAGTACGCCTCGCCGCCCAACCCGGAAAGTCCCCACGTGGTGCTTTGCCAGATCAGCGACCAGGGCAACCTGGGCACGGCGCTTCGCGCCTGCCTGGCCTTTGGCATCCGCGACGTGGCGCTGATCCGCCCCTGCGTGGACGCCTTCGACCCCCACGCGGTGCGCGCTTCCATGGGCGCCCTGTTCCGGATGAACGTGGCCACCTACGACCGCTTTGACGACTACCGCGCCCTCTACCCATCCCACGCCCTCTACCCCTTTATGCTGGACGGCGCGACCGAGCTGGACGAAGCCGCCCGAACCCGGCCGGACCGCTTCGCGCTGGTGTTTGGCAACGAGGCCTCCGGCCTTCCCGCCGACTTTGCGGTGCTGGGCCGGCCCGTCGTCATCCCCCAGAGCCGGGCGGTGGACTCCCTCAACCTGTCGGTGGCCGTGGCGCTGGGGGTCTATGCCTTCACCCGCTGCTGAGGGCTGGTAATTGTTTCCAATTTATTAATAACTGTTGACATAATTGATACGAGTTGTTACAATTCCTACGAAACTAGTTTCTATTCTGTTTCGCAAGGAAGTGTAACCGCATGAAAATCAAGGTTCGGATTCTGGTGCTGGCGCTGGCGCTTATGCTGGCCACCGCGCCTGCGCTGGCGGCAAGCTGCCCCAACGGGAGCGATTCCTATTCCTACAACGTATCCTACGGCGGAAAGACCTACACGGTGACCTGCACCAAGGACGGCAAGACCTCCATCACCCCCTATACCGCCGCCGCGGCGAAGCCCGCGGCCACGGTCTGCCCGACCGCCACGGCAAAGCCTTCCGCCACCAAGAAGCCGACTGCCACGGCGAAGCCTTCCGCCACCAAGAAACCGACCGCTACGGAGAAGCCCGCCTCCGGTTCCTCGATGAGCGCCATGGCCGCCGAGGTGGTGCGCCAGACCAACGCCGAGCGCGCGAAGCAGGGCCTGTCGACGCTGACCGTTTCCAGCGAGCTGACCCGCGCCGCCGCGGTGCGCGCCCAGGAGATTGTGAAGAAGTTCAGCCACACCCGGCCGGACGGCAGCGCCTGGTCCACGGTATCCTCCGCCGCCCGCGGCGAGAACATCGCCATGGGGCAGCAGAGCGCCGACAAGGTGATGGCCGCCTGGATGAGCTCCTCGGGCCACCGCGCCAACATTCTGCGCTCGTCCTTCGGTTCCATTGGCGTCGCGGCCTACAAGGTGGGCAACACCCTGTACTGGGTGCAGCTCTTTGGCGGCTGACATGGCGCCGGAACCCCCGTTACGGAAAATGGGCCGCGCGTATCGCGCGGCCCACGCCTTTTGGCGGAAGGGAAGTCAGTTGACCGCCTCGTACCAGGCGTCGGAGCCCAGCAGGTTGAGGCCGGCAAACTTGGGATAATCCTCCAGGTTCAGCTCCACGGTGTAGGTGATGCAGCGCCCGCTGCGCACCTGCTTTCGGGTGAGGAAGTCCACCGTGTCGTAGATCTTTGTGCCGTTTTTCAGCCGGAGCACGATCAGCCCCCGATCGGTCTGGGGCACCGTCTGGGTATAGCGGGTGCGGTTGTAGAAGTACAGGTCCACGCGCATCGAGCCGGTGGCGGTGTAGTAGATCCTGCGGGCGCTGTTGACCAGCTTGCCCGAGGCGCTCTTGGCCCGCGAGCGGGGAACGGACTGGTTTTTGACCACGTTCACCGCGCAGGTGGCCTTTTTGCCGTTTGCCGTCCGGACGGTGATGGTCGTCTTGCCGGTGGCGACGGCGGTCACCTGTCCGTCGGCGTTGACGGTGGCGACCTTCGGCTTTGAGCTGGTCCAGGTGACGGACTTGTTCTCCGCGTTGGCGGGGGAAATGGTCTCCGCCAGAAACACCTTCTGGCCGGGGATCAGCGTCAGCTTTTTCGCGTCCAGCTTGACGGAGCGGGGCAGCGCGCCGGTGGCGGTGACGACGCACTCGGCGGTGACGCCGCTGGTGGCGGTGGCGGTAATGGTGGCGGTGCCGCTCTTGCCCACGGCGGTGATCCTGCCGCTGGAGGAGACCGTGGCCACCGACAAATCGCTGGACTTCCAGCGCAGGTTCTTGTACTTGGCCGAGGCGGGGCTGAAGCGGGTGGGCATGGTGTAGCTCTTGCCCTGCTCCAGGGTCAGGGTGTACGTCTTGAAGCGCAGCTTCTGCACCACGTAGCGGGCGGAGAGCACGCGCACCTGGCAGGTGGTGTAGCTGGTGCCCGACTGCGCCATGATGACGGCGGGGGTGGAGCTGCTGGCCCGGACGCCGGTCACGAGGCCGGTGGTGCTGACGGTGGCGATGGCGTTTTTCGACGACGACCAGCCCACCGACCCGGTCAGGCCGCTGTCCAGCTGGAGCGTCATGCCCGGCGCGATGCAGGCCTTCGCCAGGTTCATCGTGGTGACGGGGGACTTGGCGACCTCGCCCTCGTCGGGATCGGACGCCTCACGGCGGACCAGCGTCTGGACGCTGCCCTCCGGGTAGATCTGCATGTTCTGCTGGTATTTTGTGCCCTTGAGGCTGCGGGCGACCTCCGCGGCCGCGTGGGCGTAGGCCTCGCCGACGGTAACGGTGCCGTCCCCATTGGCGTCGCCCTCAAGCTTTGACAGCCGGTTGCCGGCGGCGGCGGCGCCGCTGTGCTGCCAGCCCATGGCCTCGCACAGGTAGTTGGTGGCCAGGCCGTAGCTGGCGCCGCTGCCGGAGGAAGCGTAGGAATCCTCCGTCTGCGACGAGGACGCGATCACGTGAAACTTGGCGCCGGAGGTGATCGCCTTGGCGGCCAGGCCCGAGCCGGCCTCGCTGAAGGCAGCGACGGCGTTTTCCGCAAAGCTTCCGGAAGCGGCCGCGCGCTTGTTGATCAGCCCGCCCGATTCGCAGGCGTCCAGCAGGATGATCACCGTGCCGCGCACGTTGGAAAGCGTGCTCTGCAGCAGCGAAAAGCTGTATATATCGCTGCCACCGTTGTAGTTCACGCCCGCGAGGCCGCTGGACGCGCCGTGGCCGCTGTAATAGAACACCGTCACGTCGTCGTCGTCCGCGCCCCAGGAGAGCATGCCGTTCACCGCGGCCTGGATTCCGACCGCGCTCTGGTTTTCCCGCACGAGTATCGTGCCGTAGCCGATCGAGCCCGACCGAAGCGCGTCCCGCATGTTGGCCGCGTCATAGGCGCAGCTCGGCAGGTTGGGAAGGTTTGCGTAGCTGCTGTTGCCGACCAGAAGCGCCCGGTAGGTCACCGTGCCGTCGGAATCGGCCAGCGCGGGCGCGGCCAACGCCGTCATAAGGACCAGTGCGGCCAGGAGCACCCGGCGAAGCCCCCTCGTTTGAATGTTCATCATATCCCACGCCTCCGAAAACGTCCGAAAAAGGAAGTAGAAAAGCAATGATTGTCTTTGAATTGTAATATCTTCCAGCTCCGATGTCAAGGCTTTTTAAAAAATTCACGGTCCTGCCCCACGGCGCGCTTTCCGGCGCGGCGCATTTATGCTAAACTGTTGGAGGCGCCCGCGGGCGCTGTCCGTATCCGAAACCTTCAAACGGGGAGGCAAGCCCATGCGAACCATCGGCGGCGAAGCGCGCGCGCGCATGATCGCCAACATTCTGACCGGCTGCGCCATCGTGCTGTTCGCGGTGGTGCTGTACCGGATTGACGACATCATGAACGGCGTTTCACAGCTGATGAGCATTCTTTCACCGCTGATCGTCGGGCTTTTCATCGCGCTGATGATGCGCCCGCCGATCCGCTTTATCGAACAGCTGCTCAGCCGCCTGTCCCGGGGGGGCAAGCCCACCCGCACACAGATGAAGCTGTACCGGGCGCTTTCGCTGGTGATCATGTACGCGGTGCTGTTCACGCTGGTGGTCGGGTTTCTGGTGATCGTGGTGCCGCAGTTTGTCTATTCCGCCCAGTCGCTGACCGGCGCGATCACCGGCGTGGTGACCGAGCACCGGGCCGACATCGAGTGGTTTCTGCGGGAATTCAACATCACCGACATCACCGGTCAGTCCTCGCAGAACATGCTCCTGCAATGGGAAGACATCATGCACACCGGCATGGATTACCTGGGCAAGCTGCTTCTGAGCCTGCTCAACATGAGCTACAACATCTGGGGCGTTTCGGTGAACCTGTTCATGTCGGTGATCATTTCCATATATATGCTCTTTGGCCGGGAGAAATTTCTGGCCCAGGGCAAAAAGCTGTGCTGCGCGTTTCTCAAGCCGGAGCAGGTGTGCGTGCTCACCTACTGGACGGGGCGCATCCACCAGATTTTCACCGGCTTCATCTCCGGCAAGCTGATCGAAACCGTGGTGGTGGGCGTCGCCTGCTACATCGGCATGCTGGTGTTCCGGATGGACTACGCGCTTTTGATCAGCGTGATCGTGGCCGTGACCAACATCATCCCGTTCATCGGCGCGTTCCTGGGCGGGGTCATCGGCGTCGTGATCCTTCTGATGGTGAACCCCGTCAGCGCGCTGTGGTTTTTGGTGTTCATCGTGGTGCTGCAGCAGCTGGACGGCAACGTGTTCGGCCCCAGGATTTTGGGGGATTCGCTGGGCATCTCCTCCTTCTGGGTGATTCTGGCGATCATGCTGGGCGGCGGGCTGTTTGGCGTGACCGGCATGATCGTGTTCATCCCGATCTTCGCGGTGCTCTACGAGATGATGAGCGCACTGGTGCGCAACCGGCTGAAAAAGCGCGGCATGCCCCACGACACCGCGGCCTACGACGCCCCCGGGCTGCCCGAGGACATCTGCCGCATGTCGGAAGCGCGTGAAAAAAGCCGCGCCGATAAGGAGGATACGCCATGAATCAGGTTGAACAGCTGGGCATGGGCATGATGCGCCTGCCCCTCGCGGGCGGGGAGATCGACCTGGCCGAAACCATCCGCATGGCGGACCGGTTCCTGGCCGACGGCGGCGTGTGGTTTGATACCGCCTGGGGCTACCATGGCGGCGCGAGCGAGGGCACCGTCCGGGCCGCCGTGACCGACCGCCACCCAAGGGTCGCCTTCCGCCTGGCCACCAAGCTGCCGGTGTGGCTGGTCAAGGGCCCGGAGGACCCGGAAAAGCTGTTCCAAACGCAGCTCGCCCGCACCGGCGCGGCCTACTTTGACCGCTACCTGCTGCACGCGCTGGACGCGGGCCGCCTCGCCGCGCTGGACGAATTCGGCGAGTGGGCGTTTCTCCGTTCCCTCCGGGACAGGGGGCTGGCCCGGTCCATCGGCTTTTCGTTCCACGACACCGCCGACGTGCTGGAGACGATCCTCTCCGCCCACCCGGAGGTGGATTTCGTGCAGCTTCAGATCAACTACCTGGACTGGGAGGACGACAAGGTCCAGGCCCGCGCGTGCTACGAGTGCGCCCGCGCCCACGGCGTGGACGTCGTGGTGATGGAGCCGGTCAAGGGCGGCGTGCTGGCCGCGCTGCCGGAAATTGCCGCCCGGCCCCTCCGGGCGCTCCATCCGGACTGGTCCGACGCCCGCTGGGCGCTGGCCTTTTGCCTGTCGCTCCCCGGCGTGGCTACGGTCCTCAGCGGCATGTCGGACTTTGACCAGCTGACCGGGAACCTGGAAACCTTCCGCGACTTCGAGCCGCTGAACGAGGCCGAGCTGGCCGCGCTCCGGGCGGCGGCAAAGGCCCTTGACGCCATGCCGTCCATCCCCTGCACGGGCTGCGGCTACTGTGTGGAGGGCTGCCCGCGGAAGATCAACATCCCCGGCGTCTTTGAAACCGCCACCTCCGTGATGCGCTTTGGCCCCCGGCCCTCGCTCATGGGCCACTACAAGTGGCTTCTGGCCGGCGGCAGCGGCCGCGCGGCCGACTGCGTCGCCTGCCGGGCCTGCGAAAAAAGCTGCCCGCAGCACCTGGAGATCGCCCGCCTGATGGCGGACTGCGCCGCACTGCTGGACGTTTAGCGCGGCGGGCCGGCCGCCGGGTGAATGCACGCGGCGGCTTGTTTCGTTGTCTTTACAAGATTAGGCTAGAGCCGTTTTGTCGAAAATGCTATGCTTATAATGAAAACAGGCTCGAAAAGGGAGGTTCCTCCGGTATGTCCGAATGTAAGCGTTTGAAGGACCGCGTGGTGGTCATCACCGGCGCGGCGCAGGGGCTGGGCGAGGCGCTGGCCAAGCGGCTGAGCGACGAGGGCGCGAAGGTGGTCGTCGCCGACATGAACTACGAGGCGGCCCAGAAGGTGGCCGCGTCGCTGGACGACGCCATCGCCGTCAAGGTGAACGTCACCAGCGATGAGGACTGCGCGGCCATGTGCCAGGCGGCGGAAGACAAATACGGCCGGATTGACATGCTGGTGTCCAACGCGGCCATTCTGATCTCCGGCCCGATCGGGGAGATGACCTACGCCCAGTTCTCCAAGGTGGTGGACGTCAATCTCAACGGCTACTTCAACACCTGCAAGGCCGTGGTGCCCTTCATGCGCAAAAACGGCCGGGGTTCCATCGTGCAGATCAACTCCAAATCCGGCAAAAAGGGCTCCTCCAAGAACTGCGCCTACGCGGCATCGAAGTTCGGCGGCGTGGGCCTCACCCAGTCGCTGGCACTGGAGCTGGCGGAGGAGGGCATCCGCGTAAACGCCATCTGCCCGGGAAACCTGCTGGACAGCCCGCTGTGGGTCAATTCCCTCTACGAGCAGTACGCCCGCAATCAGGGCACCACCAAGGAAAAGATCCGCGAAAAGTACATCAACCAGGTGCCCATGAAGCGCGGCTGCCAGTACGAGGACGTGGCAAACCTCATGGTGTTCCTTTTGTCGGACGAGGCCTCCTACATGACCGGCCAGGCGCTCAACGTCACCGGCGGCCAGCAGATGACCTGACGCGCGGCGTTTTACGGCGCGCCGGAACGGGTATCTCCATAAAGAGAAGTGCTCCGCACCCCATTGCAACGAAGGAGGGTATTTCATGAAGACCACCGCTGTCAGACTCTACGGCAAAAACGACCTGCGCCTCGAAAGTTTCGAGCTGCCGGCCCTCAAGGATGACGAAATTCTGGTGAAGATCGTCTCGGACAGCATCTGCATGTCCACCTACAAGGCCACCATTCAGGGCAGCGACCATAAGCGCGTGCCCAACGACATCGCGACGAACCCCATCGTCGTCGGCCACGAGTTCTGCGGCAACATCGTCGAAGTGGGCGCCAAGTGGAAGCACAAGTACAAGGCCGGCGACAAATTCACCATCCAGCCGGCCCTCAATTACAAGGGCTCCATGGCCACCCCCGGCTACGCCTACCCCTACATGGGCGGCGACATGACCTACTGCATCCTGGCCCCCGAGGTCATGGAGATGGACTGCCTCCTGGAGTACAAGGCCCCCGCCTACTTCTACGGCTCCGTGTCCGAACCGCTCAGCTGCATCGTGGGCACCTACCACGCCATGTACCACACCCAGATGGGCAAGTACGAGCACCTGATGGGCATCAAGGAAGGCGGCGCCATGGCGATCCTGGCCGGCGCGGGCCCCATGGGCCTGGGCGCCATCGACTATGCCATCCACTGCGACCGGAAGCCCGGCCTTCTGGTGGTCACCGACATCGACCAGCCCCGGCTGGACCGCGCCGCCTCCATCTACACCGTGGAGGAAGCGGCCAAAAACGGCGTGAAGCTGATCTACCTCAACACCAAGGTGGAAAACCCGGTGCAGCTGCTGCTGGATCAGAACGGCGGCAAGGGCTATGACGACGTGCTGATCTTCGCGCCGGTGGCCGCGGTCATCGAGCAGGGCGACAAGATCCTGGGCCACGACGGCTGCCTCAACTTCTTTGCCGGCCCCACCAACACCCAGCTGACCGCCCAGTTCAACTTCTACAACGTGCACTACAACGCCACCCACATCGTGGGCACCTCCGGCGGCAACACCGCCGACATGATCGAGTCCCTCAAGATGATCGCCGAGGGCAAGCTCAACCCCTCCGGCATGATCACCCACATCGGCGGCCTGGACGCGGTCATCGACACCACGATGAACCTGCCCAAGATCCCGGGCGGCAAGAAGCTGATCTACACCGGCATCTCCATGCCGCTGACCGCCATCGACGACTTTGCCGAGAAGGGCAAGGCCGATCCGCTGATGGCCAAGCTGGCCGAGCTGTGCCCCGCCGGGCTGTGGACCAAGGAGGCCGAGGATTACCTTCTGGCCCACGCCAAGCCCATTTCGGTGTAACGCGCACCCCCGCTTTCGCCCCGCGCGCCGGCCTTGGCCGGCGCGCTTTTTCTGCTTGCGGCGCGCTTTGTCCGCCGCGGGCATGTAAAATATTCCGCCGCCTCCCGGGGGGCTGGTGCCGGATGCAAAAAAGTGCTATAATAATATAGAAGAAAAATTTTTAAGAGGTGCCCGGATGTCCAATAAACCCGACAGCGCGCAGCACTACGACGAAACCAACATCCAAGTGTTGGAGGGCCTGGAAGCGGTGCGCCGCAGGCCCGGCATGTACATCGGTTCCACCGACGAGCGCGGATTGCACCACCTGGTGTACGAAATCGTCGACAACGCGGTTGACGAGGCGCTGGCCGGCTTTTGTGACCACATCATCGTCACGCTTCACGAGGACGGCTCCGTGTCCGTGGCGGACAACGGCCGCGGCTTTCCGGTGGGCATTCACCCCAAGATGGGGCGGCCCGCCGTGGAGGTGTGCCTGACGGTTCTGCACGCCGGCGGCAAGTTTGGCGGCGGCGGCTACAAGGTGTCCGGCGGCCTGCACGGGGTGGGCGCGTCGGTGGTCAACGCGCTGTCCAGCCACCTCAAGGTCAACGTCTATCAGGATGGCAGGCTCTACCAGCAGGAGTACCAGCGGGGCAAGCCGCTGTACGACCTCAAGATCGTCGGCGCGGCCGACCGCACCGGCACCACCATCCGCTTCTGGCCGGACGTCAAGACCGGCGAGACGCCGGAGCCCGGCGTGTTTGAGACCGGCGCCTTCGACTTTGACACGCTGCGCACCCGCCTCAGGGAGATGGCCTTCCTCAACAAGGGCATCAAAATCGAGCTCAACGACCTGCGCTCGGAGCCCCACCAGCAGAAGGTGTACCACTACGAGGGCGGCATCGTGTCCTTCGTGGAATACCTGAACAAGCACAAAGAGCCGCTCAACAAGCCGCCCCTGTACATCGAGGGCGTGAAGGACTCCACCACCGTGGAGGTCGCCCTCCAGTGGAACGACGGCTTCAACGAGAGCGTGTTTTGCTTTGCCAACAACATCCACACGCCGGAGGGCGGCACGCACCTGGCGGGCTTCCGATCGGCGCTGACCCGGGTGATCAACGACTACGGCCGCAAAAACGGCATCCTCAAGCCCAGCGACCAGAACCTGACCGGCGAGGACATCCGCGAGGGCCTGACGGCCATCGTGTCCGTCAAGCTGGTGGAGCCCCAGTTTGAGGGCCAGACCAAGACCAAGCTGGGCAACAGCGAGGTGCGCCAGCTGGTGGATTCCATGGTGGCCGACAAGCTGGCCGTCTACTTTGAGGAAAACCCCGCCGCCGCGCGGATTGTGCTGGACAAGTGCCTCAGCGCCGCCCGCGCCCGCGAGGCCGCCCGCAAGGCCCGGGATCTGACCCGCCGCAAGACCGCCCTGGAGAGCGCCGCGCTGCCCGGCAAGCTGGCCGACTGCTCCGAGCGCGACCCGGCCAAGTGCGAGATCTTCCTGGTGGAGGGCGACTCCGCCGGCGGCTCCGCCAAGACCGGGCGCGACCGGCACTTTCAGGCCATCCTGCCGCTTCGGGGCAAGATCCTGAACGTGGAAAAAACCCGCATGGACCGGGTGCTGGCCAACGCCGAGATCAAGGCGATGATCACCGCCTTCGGCGGCGGCTTCGGCCAGGAGTTTGACCCGGAAAAGCTGCGCTACCACCGCATCGTGTGCATGACGGACGCCGACGTGGACGGAAGCCACATCCGCATTCTGCTGCTCACCTTCTTCTACCGCCACATGACCCGGCTCATCGAGGACGGGCACGTCTACATCGCGCAGCCGCCCCTTTACAAGGTGTCCCGGGGCAAGACGGTGAAGTACGTCTACTCCGACGCCCAGCTCCAGGCGCTGCTCACCGAAATGGGCCGCGACGCCAAGTCCGACATCCAGCGCTACAAGGGCCTGGGCGAGATGAGCGCCGAGCAGCTGTGGGAGACCACCATGAACCCCGAAACCCGGTCCATGTACCGGGTGACGCTCAAGGACGCCATATCCGCCGATGAGATGTTCACGCTGCTCATGGGCGACCAGGTGGAGCCGCGCAAGGAGTTCATCGAGGAGAACGCCAAGCTGGTGGCGAACCTGGACATTTAGCAACGCCGGAAGGGAGCAGCATTCGTGCCGGACGAATTCAACATCGGGGCGCTGACGCCCATTGACATCGAGGAAGAGCTCAAAAAATCCTTTATCAGCTACGCGATGGCGGTCATCGTCAGCCGCGCGCTGCCGGATGTGCGCGACGGGCTGAAGCCCGTCCACCGCCGCATCCTGTATTCGATGGTGGAGTTGGGCGTGACGCCCGACAAGCCCTACCGCAAGTCCGCCCGCATCGTGGGCGACTGCCTGGGCAAATACCACCCCCACGGGGACTCGTCGGTCTACGACGCCATGGTGCGCCTGGCGCAGGACTTTTCCACCCGGTGCCTTCTGGTGGACGGCCAGGGCAACTTCGGCTCCGTTGACGGCGACGGCGCCGCCGCCATGCGCTACACCGAGGCGCGGCTCACCAGGCTCGCCATGGAGATGGTGGCCGACATCGACAAGGAAACCGTGGACTTCTATCCCAACTTTGACGAAACGCTGATGCAGCCCGCCGTGCTGCCGTCGCGGTTCCCGAACCTTCTGGTCAACGGCTCCAGCGGCATCGCCGTGGGCATGGCCACCAACATCCCGCCCCACAACCTGGGCGAGGTGATTGACGGCACCATCCACCTGATCGACCACCCCGACGCCTCCTGCGAAACGCTGATGGGCTTCATCCAGGGGCCGGACTTCCCCACCGGCGGCATCATCCTGGGCCGCGCGGGCATCCACGAGGCCTATACCACCGGCCGCGGCCGCATCATCATGCGCGCGCGTACCGAGATCGAGGCCATGGCGAATAACCGCCAGCGCATCGTGGCCACCGAGATTCCCTACATGGTCAACAAGGCCCGGCTGATCGAGAAGATGGCCGAGCTGGTGCACGAGAAGCGGCTGGAGGGCGTCAGCGACATCCGCGACGAGTCCGACCGCAACGGCATGCGCATCGTGATTGAGCTCAAGCGCGACGTCAACGCCAACGTGGTGCTGTCCACCCTGTACAAGCACACCCAGATGCAGGAGACCTTTGGCGTCAACATGCTGGCACTGGTGGACGGCGCGCCGAAGATTCTGTCCCTCAAGCACGCGCTGGCCCACTACGTGGACCACCAGAAGGACGTGGTCACCCGCCGCACCCGCTACGACCTGGGCAAGGCCGAGGCCCGCGCCCACATTTTGGAAGGGCTGCTCATCGCGCTGGACCACATCGACGAGGTGATCCGGCTGATCCGCGCCTCCCGCACCGACGCGGAGGCCAAGGACGGCCTGATGGCGAATTTCGGCCTCACCGACCGCCAGGCCCAGGCCATTCTGGACATGCGCCTCAGGCGCCTGACGGGCCTGGAGCGCGAGAAGATCGAAGCCGAGTACGCCGAATTGCAGAAGCTGATCGCCCACCTCAAGGACGTGCTGGCCAACGAGTGGATGCTGCTGGACATCATCAAAACCGAGCTCCTCGAGATCAAGCGCAAGTACGCCGACCCGCGGCGCACCGAGATCACCGCCCTGGACGGCGAGATCGACATGCTGGACCTCATCCAGGAGGAGGACATGGTGGTCACGCTCACCCACTACGGCTACGTGAAGCGGCTGCCCAAGGCCACCTACCGCGCCCAAAGGCGGGGCGGCAAGGGCATTACCGGCGCCACCACCCGGGAGGAGGACTTCGTGGAGCAGCTCTACGTGACCTCCACCCACGACCCCATCATGTTCTTTACCAGCCGCGGCCGCGTGTACGAAAAGCGCTGCTACGAAATCCCGGAGGCGGGCCGCACCGCCCGGGGCACCGCCATCGTCAACCTTCTGCAACTGGAGGGCGGCGAAAAGGTCACCGCCATGCTGCCGGTTCCCGCGGAGAAGATTGCCGGCCACTACCTGATCATGGCCACGAAAAACGGCCTCATCAAGCGCACGGAGCTGTCCGAATTCCAGAACCTGCGCCGCAGCGGCCTGATCGCCATCGTGCTGCGGGAGGACGACGACCTGATCGGCGTGGCGCTCACCGACGGCGGACGCGAGGTGTTCCTGGGCACCGAGCGGGGCATGGCCATCCGCTTTGCCGAGGGCGACATGCGCCCCATCGGCCGCGCGGCCATGGGCGTCAAGTCCATCGACCTGGACGAGGACGACCGCGTGGTGGCCATGTCCATCCTGGAGGAGGACGCGAAGGTGCTCAGCCTCACCCAGCTGGGCTACGGCAAGCGCACCGAAATTGACGAGTACCGCGTCCAGTCCCGCGGCGGCAAGGGCATCAAGGCCATGAACCTGACGGACAAGACGGGCCTTCTGGCCGGGCAGCTGCTGGTGCACGAGGACGAGGATCTCCTGCTCATCACCGACGATGGCACCATCATCCGCACGCGGGTCGCCGACATCTCCGTTCAGGGCCGAAACACCCAGGGCGTGCGCATCATGCGGGTGGACGAGGGCGTGCGGGTGGTCTGCGTGGCCCGCGCCGAGCCGGAGGACGAGGACGACGTGGAGATCATGGAAGGCGCCGCCTCCTGCGCGCCGGACGCCTGCCCCAGCGCGCCGGACGCGGAGACGCAGGCCGGCAAGGACCTGGACAACGACCGGGAGGACCCTGCCCCCGAGCCTGAGGACGACGGGGTGTGATCCGGCCCCAAAACCCGGAGCGCCGCGGCAATGCCGCGGCGCTCAAAGCATCAAAAAAACTGCGCGGTTTTTCGATGCGAAGCGATTTCCTCACACGCTGATGGTGCGCACGCTCTGCACGTTGGGGTATTCCGACAGGTGCTGCACAATTTCCGGGTACTCCACGGCGCTGGTCAGGCGCAGGTCGTAGGTGTTGGTGTACAGGTTGCCCTCTTCGTTGTTCTCCACGTGGAAGTCCACGTCGAACACGGTGATGTGCTTCTCCTCAAAGTATCCGTTGATGAAGGGGATCGTCTCCGCCCGGTGCAGAAAGCGGATCTCTATGCGCTTGTTGACGTTGACGCGGATGACGCGCGGCATGACCGTCAGCACGATGACCACCAGCGCGCAGCCGATTCCGGCGATCTCGTAATAGCCCATGCCGGCGGCGATGCCCAGGCAGGCGCTGTTCCACAGCGACGCGGCGGTGGTGAGCCCCACGATCTTCTTGCGGGACATGATGATGGTGCCCGCCCCCAGAAAGCCGATGCCGCTGACCACCTGGGCGGTGATGCGGCCGACGGTGAAGCTGACGCCCTCGCGCAGCGCCTCCATCTCGATGGAGCACTCGATCAGCGCGATGACGCAGGCGCCCAGGCATACCAGTACATGGGTGCGCATGCCGGCGGGCCGGTTTTTGCGCTCGCGCTCCACGCCGATGACCGTGCCCACCAGGAGCGCCATCGCGATGCGCAGCGCGATCTCCCATCTGCTCATGGATATTTTCCGCCTCCCTGCTTCGTGTGTCATGATTATAGCGCGGTGCCACGCCGCCGTCAATCAAATGCATCAAGCGGCCGGACACCCAGATGGGTATCCGGCCGCTCCGGCAAGGGGCGCTTTTTCGCGCGCGCCTTAGTACATTCCGCCCATTCCGCCGCCGGGCGCCGCGGGCATCGGGGGCTCCTTGGAGGGCAGGTCGGTCACCAGCGATTCGGTGGTCAGCACCATCGCGGCGACGGACGCGGCGTTCTGCAGCGCGCTCCGGGCCACCTTGGTGGGGTCGATGATGCCGCGCTTGACCATGTCGGCGTACTCGCCCTTGGCGGCGTCGTAGCCGTAGCCCAGGCCGTCGTTGTGCTTGATGTTCTCGGCCACCACGCTGCCCTCGACGCCGGCGTTGACGGCGATCTGGCGCACGGGCTCCTCCAGCGCGCGCAGCACGATGGCCGCGCCGGTCTTGACGTCGCCCGTCAGGGTCTCCACCAGGGTGACCACGGGCTTCGCCGCCGCGATCAGCGCGGTGCCGCCGCCGGGCACAATGCCTTCCTCGACGGCCGCGCGGGTGGCGTTGAGGGCGTCCTCAATGCGCAGCTTGCGCTCCTTCATCTCGATCTCGGTGGCCGCGCCGACCTTGATCACCGCGACGCCGCCGGCCAGCTTGGCCAGGCGCTCCTGCAGCTTTTCCTTGTCGTAGTCGCTGGTGGTGTCGGCGATCTGCGCACGGATGGAGGTGATGCGCGCCTTGATCTCGGACGGGTCGCCCGCGCCCTCGACGATGATGGTGTTTTCCTTGTCCACCTTGACCTGGCGGGCGCTGCCCAGCATGTCCATGGTGGCGCTCTTGAGCTCAAGGCCCAGTTCCTCGGTGATGACCTGGCCGCCGGTCAGGATGGCGATGTCCTGCAGCATGGCCTTGCGGCGGTCGCCGAAGCCCGGCGCCTTGACCGCGACGCAGTTGAAGGTGCCCCGCAGCTTATTCAGCACCAGCGTGGCCAGCGCCTCGCCCTCGACTTCCTCGGCGATGATCAGAAGCTTCTTGCCGGCCTGCACCACCTGCTCCAGCAGGGGCAGCAGTTCCTGGATGTTGGAGATCTTCTTGTCGGTGATCAGGATGGCCGGGCTTTCCAGCACGGCTTCCATGCGCTCGGAATCGGTGACCATGTAGGCCGAGGCGTAGCCGCGGTCAAACTGCATGCCTTCCACCAGCGTCAGCTCGGTCTTGAGGGTCTTGGATTCCTCGACGGTGATGACGCCGTCCTTGCCCACCTTTTCCATCGCGTCGGCGATCAGATCGCCGATCTCGGCGTCGCCGGAGGAGATGGAGGCGACCTGCGCGATGGCCTGCTTGTTTTCCACGGGCTTGGAAATGTCGCCGAGGGCCTTCACGGCGGCCTCGGTGGCCTGCTCGATGCCGCGCTTGATGACCATCGGATTGGCGCCGGCGGCCACGTTCTTCAGGCCCTCGCGCACGATGGCCTGGGCCAGAAGCGTCGCGGTGGTGGTGCCGTCGCCGGCCACGTCGTTGGTCTTGGTGGCGACTTCCTTCACCAGCTGCGCGCCCATGTTCTCAAAGGGGTCTTCCAGCTCGATGTCCTTGGCGATGGTCACGCCGTCGTTGGTGATCAGCGGAGCGCCGAACTTCTTGTCCAGCACCACGTTGCGGCCCTTGGGCCCCAGGGTGATCTTTACGGTATCAGCCAGCGCGTTGATGCCTTTTTCCAGCGCGCGGCGGGCTTCCTCGCCATACTTGATCTGCTTTGCCATGTTCGTGTACCCTCCCGGTTCTTACTTGCGTTCTTCGCGAAATGTCATTCGACGACGGCCAGCACGTCGCTCTGGCGAACGAGGATGTATTCCTCGCCGTCCAGCTTGACTTCGGTGCCGGCATACTTGGAATAGATCACCTTCTGGCCGGCCTTCACGTGCATCGTGATCTCCTTGCCGTCCACGTTGCCGCCCGGGCCTACCGCCAGGACTTCGGCCATCTGCGGCTTTTCCTTGGCCGAGTTGGTCAGGAGAATGCCGCCCTTGGTGGTCTCTTCCGCTTCAAGATTCTTCATCACGATGCGGTCACCCAATGGATTGATCTTCATGTCCATGCCTCCTGAAATGCTCTCTGTTTGTTAGCACTCATCGAAATCGAGTGCTAACCGCATGCTCTAGTTTACCCAATATGGTGCCAAAATGCAAGCCGTTGCGCCGTAAAAAGAATGTAAAAAAACGGATACGCCCGCCGCCGGTTCACCCCTCGGGCGGCGGGTTTGGAAGCGGCGCCTGTTCCGCCGCTTCGTCCCACAGCCAACGCTCCTCCATTAGGCGCGGGGCGGAACCCCCCTCCCGCAGGGGCGCGGTCAGATAGCCCTGGCGGCGGAAGCTGGTAAAGCGGTCGCCGTCCATGATCAGGCCGTCCACCAGCGTGACGCCGATCATCGAAAGCAGCTCGTCCAGCGTCCAGGCAAAGTTCCTGTCGTCGGAGCCGGAGGCGGCGTTTTCCCGGGCGGCGGCCACCACCAGCGCCTGGGCGCGGCTTTTGAGCGCGCGCTCCACCACCGTCCGCGCCCGGGGATGGCCGCCGGGGGCGGGGAGGCTCTCGGTCAAGATCAGCGCGCCGCCGGGGCCCAGGTGCATCAGCCAGAGCCGGTCGTCCGCGCCCCCCTCCACCAGATGGCCGCAATAGGCGCGGGCGGCGGCGAGGTTTTTCAAAACCGGCGCGTTCTCCGCTCCCCGGGCGCGGCAGGTTTCAAAAAACGCGGGCAGAAACGCCAATAGCGCCGCCGTGCGCGCGCCGACCCCGGGAACGGCAAAGAGCGCGTCCTCGCCCGCGGTCAGCACGCCGTTCAGCGAGCCGAAGCGCTCAATCAGGCGGTGGGCCAGCGGGTTCACATCCCGGCGCGCCACCGTCTGAAACAGCAGAAGCTCCAGCGCCTCGTGGGGCTGAAAGCCGTCCAGCCCCTCGGTTTCAAAGCGCCGCTTGAGCCGCGCCCGGTGCCCCTCGTGAACGCCCATCGGCCCACCTCCCGCCCCATTATACCATACGCCGGGCATTTTGCGGCCCCGTCCTGAATACGCTGTTTCGGGAGGCGATGGATGTGAAAAGCGACGCGAACCCCGCCGAGCGGCCCCACACGCTGGTCCTCGACGCCCGCAGCCGCGCCACGATTACCGGTGTGACGGACGTGGACAGCTTCAACGACGTGATGATCGTCTTGAACACCTCTTCCGGCGCGATGACGCTGGTGGGCAGCGCGCTGCACATCTCCAGGCTGAACCTGGAGGAGGGCCAGCTGCTGGTGGAGGGCCAGATCGACGCGCTGGAGTACGACGAGCGCGCCGCGCGGGGCAAGGGCGGGCTGGGCCGCCTGTTCAAGTAATGCTGTTCTACACGGTGGGGCAGCCCCAGGCCTTTCTGGGGATGATGTACGCGGGGCTGGCGGCGGGGCTTTTGTTTGACGGGGCGGCGCTGGTGCGAAAGCTGCTCTCGGCGGGGCGCCTCCTGACGCTGGCGGTGGACTGCGCCTTTTCGCTGGCCTGCGCGGTGCTGCTGGCGGCGGTGTGGCTGCGGGTCAACTACCTGGATTTCAGAATGTACGCGCTGATGGGCGCGGCCGCCGGGGCGGTGCTCTACGCGCTGACGGTCCGGCCGCTCATGGTGCGGCTCGTCGCGCGGCCGCTGATCTTTCTGTGGCGGCGCGTCCGGCGGATGGCGGGCTCAAAAATCTTCCGGAAAATTTTTCGTTGAGGGAGGAATCCCGCATCCGGCACAGAATATTGTTATTACTGCGCTTAAGAAAGGCTGTGTGCTTCGTGTCCCGCAAAAAGACGATCAAGCCCCGCTTCTGGCTTCTGATGATGGCCGTGCTGGTGATGGTGTTTGGCGGCGTATACTTAAGCCAGGGTCAGTATCTGAGCACCCAGGCGCAGCACATCGCGGCGCTGGAGGCCGAAAAAGCCCAGGCACTGGACCAGAACGCCGCGCTGGAACGCAAGATCGCCTTTGCCAAGACCAGCGAATACGTGGAGCGCGTGGCGCGGGACCAGCTGGGCCTTCTGAAAAAGAACGAGGTGCGTTTTGTCACAGGCGGAAACTAATCGCGTCGCCGTCATCGACGTGGGCTCCAATTCGGTTCGACTGCTGGTCGCCGGGCGCTCCGGCGGCCAGTTTTTTCCAATTCATACCGGCCGAACGGTCACGCGCCTGATGGAGGGCCTGCGGGACGGCCTTCTGGACGGGGCGGCCATGGCGCGGACGCTTTCGGCCATCGAGGCCCTGGCGGACGAGGCCCGCGCGCTGGGCGCGGGGAAGATCTATGGCTTTGGCACCAGCGCCATGCGGGACGGATGGAAAAGCAGCCCCGCGCTGATTGACGGCGCGGCGCGGATGGGCGTGGAGCTTTCCGTGCTCTCCGGAGAGGCGGAGGCGCGCCTCGCTTACGCGGGCGCGGCGCCCGCGGGCGCGGCCGGGGTCATCGACATCGGCGGCGGCTCCACCGAATTCATGACCGGAAGGGACGGCCGCGTGCTGGCCGCCGCCTCGGCGCAGATGGGCGCCGTGCGGCTGAAGGCGCTCTCCGGCGGCGAAACCGATCCTGACCGGCTCCTCGAAACCGCGCGCCGGGCCCTCGAGCCCGCCGCCCGGGCGGCGCTCCGCTTCCCGTCCAGCGACGGCTGGGTGGCCGTGGGCGGCACGTTTACCGCGCTGGCCGCCATGGAGCAGAAGCTGGACCGCTACGACGCCGCCAAGGTGCAGGGCTTTCGCCTGACCGCCGACGCCGCCGCCGCGTGGCTGGCGCGCCTTGCCGCCATGACCCAGCGGGAGCGCCTCCGGATTCCCGGCCTGATCCCGGAGCGCGCCGACATCATCCCCTTCGGCGCAGCCATCGCCGCCGCCTGCTTTACGCTGATCGGCCGGCCCTTCGTCACCGTCAGCGACCGGGACAACCTTCTGGGCTTTCTCCGCGGACTTCCCGCGTAAAGAATTGCGTTTTTCGCTTGACAAACGCGCCGCGCTGAGGTATAATACTTTTTGCCGTCCAGAAAACGGCAGCATCGCGGGGTAGAGCAGTCCGGTAGCTCGTCGGGCTCATAACCCGGAGGTCGAGGGTTCAAATCCCTCCCCCGCAACCACAAAAAATGCCAATTTCGTTTATTCGGGATTGGCATTTCATGGCGGCGTAGCTCAGTTGGCTAGAGCATTCGGTTCATACCCGGAGTGTCGTTGGTTCGAATCCGACCGCCGCTACCACGAAAACAGTGCATCTTCTACACAAGATGCACTGTTTTTTTGTGTCAATTGCTCTATTTTTGTATGGAAATCGCCTAACATGCGCTTAACCGCTGACCAAAGGGCGGGATTTCTGCACAAAACGGACGATTTTTTCACCGTTTTCGGCTCAAAAGTTTAGCTACACTAAACCTATCCGGCAAGCTTACGGCTTACGTTCATGACCGCCTCCACCTCTTGTTCCTTGACGCCGTGCACATACCGATTCATGGTGGTGCTTATGTCCGCATGACCGATAATGCCCTGAATCGTCTTTGGAGAAGCGCCCGTAGCATTCAACATCGTCGCGTAGCTGTGGCGGAAGATGTGGGCCGTCGCGCCGTGCATGTCAATTGCACGCTCGATCCGCTGCATTGTACGCACATACACCATCTTGGTAATGGGCGCGTCCCCACCAATCACATAGCCGGAAGCCTTTGCCGGTTGAAGAAGCTCCCATAGCACCGGGTCAAGTGGAATGCTTCGCTTCCCCTTCTCGGTCTTTGGCGTTCCAATCACCGCGTCGTTCTTCCCGCCCGGAAAGACAGCATTCCGAACAACATGAACCCATCCGGCTTTCGCATCAATGTCCTCCCACCGCAAGCCCAGCACTTCACCGCGCCGCATGCCCGTGAAGATTAGCAAGCTCATTAACCGCCTGTCATCGTCAGAGAGCTTGTCAAGCGCCCGGATAATGTCCGTGAGTTCATCCTGTGTCAAAGCCTTACGTTCAGTCTTTTTTGTGGACGGAATCGTAAGCCGGGTGCTTTCGGCGGGGTTCTCCAGAATCAGCTTATCCTCTTTGGCTGACCGGAAGATAGCCCGGATTAAGACAAGCATTTCCTTCAATGTCTTTTCAGCAAGATTGCTTCGCTCATTAAGGAAAATCTGAATGTCGCCCGTCGTAATCCGGTTGATGGGCCTGTCACCCCAAGCCGGAAACAGGTGATATTCGAAAGTGGAGAGATACCCGCTTGCCGTCGTAGGCTTTAGCTTGTGTTCCTTGTAGGTCGAATACCAGCTTAGGGTATATTCCTTGAAGGACACAGCGATAACCGTTTTGAGTGCATATTCGCCCCCAATGAATTCCGCGATGCGTCCAGACTTGACATACTCCGATACCACCCTGTCCGCAAGGTCAAACTCGCTGTCACCGCTAATGTGCTTGACAACCGGCGTTCCGTCCTGAAGGTACCCCAAACAAATCCGCAACCTGTGTTTCGCCATTTCAACGCCCTCCAAACTTCGCGCTGAAACTGGCTCAAATTGTGCACTCACTGTGCAGTTTTCAAGATTCGCATGGGCAAGTGCCCTTCTCGTTCCCTCATAGGCGCTTTTCTCGATGCGCTTTATGAACGCCGCGCGGGCCTTTCCCCTTGGCAATGATACCACCTTTGATTTCGTTTGCCAAGCGCCCGAAGCGCCCTCCAGCGGGCGCTTTGTGAGCCTTGCTCTATGACCGGCTTTTTTGGGCTTAACCCTGATTTCAGCACTCCCGCCGCCTTTGTCTTTGATCGTGTTCAGGGTTTCGGCGCTGGTTGATACGGCTTCCGGCATTGTGGGGCATCCCTCCCTTGAAAATATCAAGGTTAAATACGCCATTTTTAAGCCGGTTGTGACCCATCCGGATAAAGTACGCGCGAAGACTATGTGCAGTTGAAAGCGGGCATTGATTACGGGGAAGGGTAAAATTCGTTGACTTGGACTATAATAT
Source organism: Christensenellales bacterium (assembly GCA_040768845.1). Classification (GTDB taxonomy): domain Bacteria; phylum Bacillota; class Clostridia; order Christensenellales; family Aristaeellaceae; genus JAEZHK01. The sequence goes on from JAXGME010000008.1 coordinate 188,624, forward strand.
TCGATAAAATGACTACAGCAAGTATGCGGAGGGAAAAATATGAAACAGAATAAACCAGTCAGGTTTTTATCAGATGTTTCCGGCGTTATATCCACCAATGGTGCTGGGCAGCCTGTCCCCCTTACGAAGTATGTGGTGCTTACCGCTGAGGGGGACATTTTCATTTCTGGAATTACCCACCGGGAGCTTACGAAGCTGGCCGCAAAGCTTATGGAGGTGGGCATGGAACAGGCATTATTGTATAATTATGCAGCTTGTAATGAAAACGGCGAATACGATGATGCTGAGTTTACCGCAGAAGTGGACGGCATGATGGCCGCGGCTTTAAGCTATGAGGGCACCCTTTAAGACCACAACAGCCTAAAAACCCCGTTTTACCCCTGCTTTTAGGATAAATTTTTGTTAATTCGCAAAAAGACCCTGCAAAAAGGGTCACTTTTTGTTACATAAATGGGGGTAGGGGGCCACCAAACACAGTATAAGGTATATGTAATAATTATATATATATATTATAATATAATAATATCCAAGAACTAAGAGCCATAGCAATTATTGGTATTGAGAATCTATATTCAGTTATTCTTTATAAATCTTCTATACTATTCCTGTGCTCATATTTCTAATCGTACTTTATACTCCTGTTCTTTGTTTTAATGCTTATAAAAATAACGAGGGAAATAGTATGAGAGACTACGAATATTGGGAGAAGTGTTTACGGTAGAGTGCCTACGGGCCTCATTAAGTACGTCCCTCTATTCTGTGGTATTTCCAACACGCCGTCATCTTTTGTTGTTTTTCCAACAAAAATATGGCGTATTTCGGTGATGTCTAATCGGAAGGGCGGTTTTATAGGTTGAGGAAAGGCGGCTAAAGGGGGGAAGTGAAAAAGTGGACAAAACGCCCTTGGTGCGCGGCCCCTTCAAAAACTAAAAACAGACCCTAAAATTTACACAGGGGAGGTTATACTCGACATGGGTAAGCGAATTTTGAACCTAAACGCCCAGCAGCGGAAAGCCGCGGAGCTTATCGCCTTCAACGAAACCGGAAGAACCATGACGGAGATTGCCGCGGAGGTTGGAGTTACCCCCGGCTGTTTGAGCAAGTGGAAGGCAAACCCGGACTTTGCCTATCTGGTGAACGAATACGCCGACCAAATCATGGAATGCTTTGTGGCCGAAGCCTACAAGGATTTGCGTAAGCTTTCCCGTGGGGCTAAATCGGATGGCTCCAAACTGAAAGCCATTGAGCTTATTCTAAAGAACCGGGGCAAGATTCGGGACGTGCAGGACGTTACCGCAAAGGTTGAAGATACCCGCGCCACCGAGGACATTCTTTCCGAAGTGGACGCCCTGAAAGCAAGGCTTGGCATGGCTTCTGCGGATAAATAAACTTGTCGCATTCTCTTGACGGAATGTGACGAGTATGGTACACTATACCCAAGGAATAAGGCAATTGTTGGCAGGTTATCCAGCAAATAACTTGTCGCATTTCCATTCGGAGGGTATAGTATGGATGTACACGCAGACGCAACGACCTTGTTTGTGGAGCACCTTGTGACGAAGGGCCTTGACGGTAAGACCATCAACACCTATTTGGACGCATTGAAGCGGTTTGAAAGGTTCATGAGCACGTCGAAAAATGACGGTGCACTTTCAACCGCCCCCACCACCGGGGGGGCCGGGGGGTGCCCCACCCCCATTCTTGCCACTCAAAAAGACATATCAAATTTCAAAAAGTGGCTGACGATCACTTACAAGTCCGGGACGGCCCGCCTTACCTTGAAGCTCCTGAGCGCCTTCTTCCGTTGGGCCGTGGACAATCACCTGATGGTCGATAATCCGGTGGACTTCATCGAACGGCCCCCCATGACGCAAACCCCCATCAAGTGGCTTACCACGGATGAACAGAACGCCGTCCTGCGGGAAGCGCGGCGGGTGCGGTGTGCTTTGGGGAACACCCCCACGGAAACCCAGCAGAACACCCAACTTCGGGAATACGCCATTGTGCTTACCTTCCTCCGGGCGGGCTTGCGGGTGGAAGAACTTTGCGACATGAAGGTGTCCGACCTCACCATAACCCCGCGCAAGGGGCATGTGTACATCATGGGCAAGGGAGACAAAGACCGGACGGTGCCCCTTTGCAAAGAGCTTCGGGGCGTGCTGACGCGGTATTTGGAAAGCCGGAAGGACAACCCCTCCCCCTACGTTTTCCCCTCCCAGCGGTCGGAGCACTGCACCACGCGGGCCATTCAACACTTGATTGAGGGGTATGCGGAACGGCTGAACATGCCGCACCTGACCTGCCACGCCCTCCGCCACACCTTCGGCCATGATCTGGCGGTGGCCCACATTCCACTTGACGTTATCGCCCGGCTCATGGGCCATTGCAAGGCGGACGGTTCCCCCAACATCGCCATGACAACCCGATACACCGCACCGGGCATGTCAGATTTGGAGAACGCGGTGGAAACAATCGCCTGGGACTGACAACCACCAACCCGCGGCACCGGTTAAAACCCGGTGCTATTTTTTATGCTTTGAAAGGGGGCTTTCCAACGGCTACGGTTTACAGATTGGGTGCCCGCGTGCTCAAACAGGGCATGAAGGGGGCTGACGTGCTGGAATTGCAGCGCGGCCTTATCACGTTGGGCTATGACGTTTCGTACATGGATAGCAAGGGCAAGAAACAGCCCGGTACCGATGGTGAGTATGGCCCGGTGACGGCAGGGGCCGTGCTCATGTTTCAGACCAAGAACATGATTCCCGGCACTGGCATTTTTGACGCAAAGACGTTTCCTCTGTTCACCGTGGCCCTTGCGGCAAAGCTGGCGGAAACCATCACCCCCACCCCTACGGCACCCGTTTTCCCCGTGCGGTTTTCCATTCCGGACTTTTCAGTGTATCAGGGGGAAATCGACTACGACAAATTCTGCGAAGGGAACGCGTTTGGTATCGTTCGGGCGAGAGTAAGCGGCAGCACGGACAAGATGGTGGTTAAGCACCTGAAAGCGTTTCAGGCCCGCAATTTCCCTGTTTGCGTGTACGACTTTATCAAACTGAAATCGGACACCGACGCGGTAAATCAGGCGGACGCCATGTATGCGGTATGTGCCGCCTACGCCCCTATGGTGTGGTACGTGGATTTTGAAACGCTGGCGGACGGCGTGTCCTATGCAAAGGCCATCACCTATACCCGGACATACATTGCCCGGCTGCGTTTCCACGGTGTGCAGAAAATCGGCCTGTATACCGGGGACTACCGTTGGCGTTCCCAGCTTTACAAACTGGCCGACGTGGTGGACGACGTTTGGCTGGCGTCCTACGGCGTCAATAACGGGTATCTGTCCCGCATGCCCACAAAGACGGTTGGCGGGTTGCACCAGTACACCAGCATGGCCGGGGCCAAGGTGAACGGTGTGAAAGTCAAGGGTGCCCCCGGCATTTCCAAGCGCACCGACATGAACCGGCTAACGGGTCAGAAGCCCCTTTCGTGGTACACCGGGCGGACGTATGACGGCCCGGATTACTTCGGTGTGGCAAAGATCAAGGCCAAATCGGCCACCGTGCTTTCCGGGCCTTACGGGTCGGCGGGCACGTTGGGTACCGTCGCAAATGGCGGCCTTCTCATTCGGAGGGCTGGCGACGTGGACGGATGGCTGGCCGTCCGGTACAAAGATCAGGACGGGTTCATTGTGGCGTCTACGGCGTCCCTGATTACGGGATAGCCCCGAATTTTTCCTATGAAGCGAAATCACCACAAAGGGGGAAACACCATTGACCCTTACGCCCATCCTGGGCCTGAAAAAGCCTGACGCGTCCGACGCGGTGAAGCGGGCAGACTTTAACTTCAATTGGGATTTGCTCGATAACCACGGGCACGCCATGGACAAGCTGTCCGGCGTGCTCCCGGTGGAGAAGGGCGGCACCGGCGGCAGCACGGCAGCGGCAGCCCGTGCAGCCATCGGGGCGGACAACGCCGCCAACCTCACCACCGGCACCATGAGCGCGGACAGGCTCCCAATCGTTCCCGTGGCAAAGGGTGGCACGGGTGCATCCGACGCAGCTACGGCACGCGCAAACATCGGAGCGGCACCCAACACCTCGGCAACCCCCACCGCGGACGGCCTTATGTCCTCGGCGGACAAATCCAAACTTGACGGCGTGGCGGCCAATGCCAACAACTACACCCACCCCAACACCGGCGTAAGTGCGGGGAGCTACCTCAAAGTGACCGTTAACCAACAGGGTCACGTTACGGCGGGGAGCAATGACCCCATGGCGGTTACGGAAGGGGGCACGGGGGCCACGGACGCGGCGGGTGCCCGGTCGAACATCGGCGCGGCGGCGGTAAGCCATGCATCGGCCACCGGTGACAACGGCAAAGCGTCGGCCACGGCATACGGCCATGCCATGGCGTCCTCCGCCGCACCTCTTGCACCCGGAACGGCCAACGCGGGCACCGACAACGGCAAATTTGCCCGTGAGGGCCATATCCACCCGGCGCAGGTTGACGTTACCGGCAAAGCGGGCAGCGCGGACAAACTGGCGACGGCCCGGAGAATCAACGGCAGCCTTTTCGACGGTACGGCGGATATTTCCTTTGGCGCGTTCAACCCGTCCCCTATCGCGGCAAGCACCGACCTTAACACGGTGCAAAATCCCGGTTTCTACAAGTGCGATCAGAACGCCACTGTTGCCACCCTGTCCAATACCCCCACCACATACGCCTTTTTCATGATTGTTGGTACGCATGCGGGCGTATTCCAGCAGATCATAGAGTTTGTGACCGGAAGCCCCAAAGTGTACATGCGCAACCTGTATCAAAGCACATGGGGCGCGTGGTATCGGGTATACACCACGGCAGACGCGCCCACCAGCGTATCCGGCAATGCAGGCACGGCCACGAAATGGGTTGCGGCCCGCAATGTGTCCATTACCGGCGGCGCTACGGCTACGGCGGTGGCGCTGGACGGCACGGCTGACATTGCCCTGAATGTCACGGCGCTGGACATGAGCAAGGCCACGGCGGGCACCCTGCCCATTGCGAGGGGCGGCACCGGCGGCGCAGATGCAGCGGCGGCCCGTACCGCGTTGGGGATCACCCCGGCCAACATTGGCGCGGCGGCTACCTCGCACAACCAGGACGCAAGCACCATCACCTCCGGCACCCTCCCCGTGGCCCGTGGCGGTACCGGTCAAACCACGGCGGCAGGTATCCGTAACTCCCTCGGTTTGGGCAACACCACCGGCGCGGTTCCGGTTGCCAACGGAGGCACCGGCGCAACCACGGCAGCGGCAGCCTTGACCAACCTCGGTATCTTCTATGCGGCAACGTTGCCCACCTCCGGCGTCGAGGGGCAGATTTGTCTTGTGCCTATCGCGTAAGGGAGGGACTATATGGCAACGAACACGCTTTATTCGACATACTGCCGCAGTGGTTATCTTTCGTCGGACGGGTACAGCTATACAAGTGACTGGACGTTTGGAGAGCAAAGCGGACACAACTTTAAAGGAGTTGTCCGGTTTCCTGATTTGCTTTTGCGAAGCGCGGTAATCCAGAACATAAGCCTTGTCCTCCGTCGAATTGACACCTACGGCGGGCGCACGTGCCAATTCGGGTTTAATCAGAACATCGCGTGGGGTTCTACCCTTTTGCGGACGTTCAGCGTTTCCATTTCATCCGGCACGGGCAACAAAACCATAGACCTGACCGCTCACAAGGACCTAATCCAAAATTTCAGCGGTGAGTGGTGCATCCATACCAACCGCGACGGCAATGCATCAGGCTTTACGCAATTCAACGGCGACGAGGACGGCACCAACGGGCCGAGAATTGTTGTCACTTACGAAAATGCCACGGTGGAATACTTCACGGCGGGCGCGTGGCAAAAGTGCCTTGTGCATTATCGCACGTCCACGGGTTGGGTTCAGACCATCCCGTATATCTACAAAAGCGGCGTGTGGGTACAGGTTTAACGCGCCGTGAAATCCCGGCCCGTTGTGCTACGGCATGACGGGCTTATTTTTGAATGGAGGCTTACACGTGACGAACAAGGATAAGCGTCTTGCGGTGGTGGCAAAGGGTCTGTCCCGCAAGGGTAAGAATTCTTACACCCAGCTTTCAAAACGGGTGTATGTCGGCGGCTACCCTAACGAGGGCGACACCGTGAAGGGCTTCTCGGATTGTAGCTCCTTTGTCCGGTGGTGCTACAAAAAGGTGTGCGGAGTGGACATCGGTTCCAATACCGCGGTGCAGATTGTTAACAAAAAGCTGATTGAGGTTTGCGGTGCAAAGGGCGCACAGCCCGCCGCGCCTGAAAAACTCCTGCCCGGCGACCTCTTGTACTACAAGGGCACCAACAAGTCCCGGCCTTTCATGGTCGGCCATGTCGAAATGTACATCGGCGGCGGAAAGCTCCTCGGCCACGGTTCCGGCACCGGCCCCAAAGAAAAGTCTATGAAGTCCTACAACATCAGCCGGTATGTGGTTGGGCGCGGCCTTATCAAGGTGCTGCGCTGCATTCCGGTGGACGAATCGGACGCGGTGAAGGCGTACAAAGTCACGGCGTCGTCCCTGAACGTCCGTACCCTGTCCAGCACGAAGGGCAAGATTCTCGGCGTGGTGAAGAAGGGAGCAACCCTGACCCCTAACGGTCAGACGGCAGACGGTTGGGTGGGCGTGATTTACAACGGCACGGCGGCATGGGTATCCGCGAAATACGTGGAGGTGGAATAAATGGCGAGGACGAAAAAGGAAGCCCCGGAAACCGTAGAAGCGGCGCAGCTTGCCCTTCCAGTCCCCACGGCCACCCATGGCACCGTGGACGTGGCAACCCTTCCCCCGCTTTACCCCGGCATGATTAGCCGCCCGTCGTTCGTGCGGCTTGCCCAGGAACGGCTTTCCGCCATGGGATATTACTGCCCCGTAACCGGTAGCTATGACGCGGCCACCAGCGCGGCTGTGCAGCGATTGCAGACCGCAAACAAGATCATGCCCAATGGTCGGGTGGACGCAGAAGTGTGGCGGCTCCTGACCGCGTGACACCGTGAAAATCGACGACGTGAGAAGGCGTATAGAAGTCATTTCTGAGCGCCTTTCCCTTTATGAACTTCTGCGGGAGCGCGGGGAAATGACGGCCACGGATGCGGAGCGTTATTTGGGCGACCTCCGGGAAGTGGAAAAGCTCCGGCGAGTGGAACGTGGATACGGCGACGTGCTATATTTCGCCTACGAATATTTCAGCGAGGACAGGAACCCCGGAAACGACGACAACCTGATACCGGCAGGCGTGACCATCGACACCGCCCCGGAGTTTCATCGGGAGCTTACCGCCATGCTGGATTCTGTCACGCTGGAAAAGCGCAATGCCCGCATTGCCTATGCGTGCCCACGCGGCCATGGCAAAAGCGCGTACCTGTCCAACGTGTTTCCAACTCACCAAGTGGTTTACGAGCTTCGGAAATACATTCTTGGCGAGGCGCTTTTGCCTGTCATTAAAGACTTCTGCACGTGGGCGGCGGATGCGGCTACCAAGATTGTCGAATGGTTCACGTCCACGGAAGGGCAAACGGTTTTGCAGACCCTGACCGACACCATTTACAAAGTGATTGATGGCATCAAGGCATTTTGTTCGTGGCTGGGCGATCAGCTTTCACCGCTTTTCCAGTCCATCCAAACCGACATTAACAACGTGATTGATACCCTCAAAACGTGGCTTACAAGCACAGACGCGTCTGCGTGGTTTGACAGCATCAAGACTGCGGCAGAAGGGGTTATTAACAAAATCACGGAGGTTTACAACATCCTGTCCGACAATTGGAGCACGGTAATTCCAATTCTGGCGGGCGTTGTGGCGACCGTGTGGGCGTTCAACGCGGCCACGGCGGTAATGGGCGTGGTGGCGGGCATTCAAGCGGCGGGTGGCCTTGCCGGTGCAGCTTCGGCGGCATGGGGCTTTGCGGCAGCCCTGCTTGCCAATCCGGCCACGTGGATTGCACTTGCAATCGGCGTACTGATTGCCGCTGTCATTTACCTGTGGCTTAATTGGGACAAGGTTTCCGCGTGGCTGTCGGCGTCGTGGGACGCGATCAAGGCGAAGGCCACCGAAATTTTCAATGGCATTGCCACGTTCTTAACCGGCGTGTGGGACGGCATTGCGTCCGGCGTGACGACCGCATGGACAAACGTAAGCACCACCATTACCGGGTTGTGGCAGGGCATCTTGGACTTCTTCGGAGGCATCAATCTGTCCGCTACGGCAACCGCGATCATCAACACGTTCGGAGCCGGTATCACGACCGCATGGGCGACCATCACGGGCGGGCTGTCCGGCTTGTGGGCACAGGTTACGGGCTTCTTCGGTGGTATCAGCTTGAACACCATTGGCTCCAACATTATCAGCGGCCTTTGGGAAGGCTTAAAATCCGCGTGGAAAAACGTTACGGCATGGTTTGACAACATGCTTGCGTCCATCCCTCAATGGGTCAGGGACGCGCTCGGCATTCATTCCCCTTCCCGCGTGATGATGGAGCTTGGCGACTACACCATGCAGGGTTTTGTAAAGGGCCTTGACGACAAACAGAACGACGTGAAACGCAGCGCGGTGAGCATCGCGGATACCCCCGTGAGGGCGGTTTCCGCAACGGTGGGCGCTTTGGAAAACGAAGCACCGGCACCGGCCATTACGGCAACCGCACCGGCGACGGCGCGGCAAATCTCCCTGACCATCGAGCAAATCATTTTGCAGAATGTGCGGGGTGACTTGCGGGAAGCGGCGGACGAACTAATGGGCATCATCGCGGAGAAACTGCAAACCGAGGGCGACCTTGTGGCGGAGGGGAGTTAATCGTGGTAGAGTTTTGGCTTTCGGATGGTTCGACGGCCTTTCGGTTCCCGGTTAACCCCCCGTCTTTGCAGATCACGCGGGGATTCACCCACAAAGAAATAGCGGTTATGGGGCTGGGGGAAATCACTTTCCCCCAATCCCCGGAGCTTACCCGGTATTCATTTTCGTCGTTCTTCCCGGTGAAGTACAACCCGACGTATTGCGAATATGTAGGGTTCCCGGCCCCCATTGACTGCGTGGAACGTATTGCGGCCATGATGGTGAAGGGCAAGCCCCTGCGGTTGACCGTCACCGGCAGCCCCATTAACACCCTTGTCACGATTCGGAACTTTGACTATAACCCGTGGGAGCATGGGGACAATGACGTGCCGTTTTCGTTGGAGCTTACGGAATACCGGACGCCCACGGTGGCGCGGGTGGTGGTTGAAAGTGCCCCCGCAACAGTAAGCGCAGATCCTCCGAAGGCCACCACGGGCACAGTGAACGTGGGCAGGGGCAAAACCCTCACCGTGCGCAAAACAGCAAGCTCCAGAGCAAAGAGCGCGGGCAAGTTGTCCAACGGAGCCGCGGTTACGATCATGGCGACCGTTTCCGGGTGGTATCAGATCAAAACGGCGAAGCTCACCGGATATGTGCCCACGAAATATGTCACCGTGTCCACGTCGGAAACGGCAATAAAATCCACGGCCACCGTCGAAACGACCCGGCCCGTGGAAATACGGGATAAGGGCGTGGCAACGGATGATTAGCGTTACCTATCATGACACCACGACCATTACCGCCATCGACCAACTTTTATGCTCCGTGACGATTTCCGGCGACGCACAGCAGGCGGCCCGGAAAATGTCCGTCACCGTGCAGGGCACCGCGGACGGCGTTTCTCGGCTTGTGGCCTTTGAAAAGGGCTGTGAGCTTCGGGCCTTCAATGCGGGCAAAGAGCTTTTCCGCGGTGTCATTTTTGCGGACGCTATCGACGGCGAGGGAAAACTTACCCTTACCGCTTGCGCCCATTAAAACCGACGCCAAAGGATACGGCCACGTGCGGCCCGTTCATATCCTCGACATGGGAAACCTGATCGGTAACAATGTGGTTTCCGGCGGTGTCCGGCGAACCGCGGAAATCTTCCTGTTCGACCCCACCGACACGGAAAGCCTGTTTGCGAAATATGGAATCAACGGCTTTTGGTGTGAAGAACACTTTGCCCGCCATGAAGCCGTCCGAAAGCAAATGGTGGACATGGGGCTGCCCCTGCCCCCGTGGTTTGATAAAATCGGTATCCGCCGATATGACCCGAATACCAACGGGAGCAAACCCTTTAATCCCGGACGCGCGAACATCGGCCACCGGAGGCTTTCCAATAACTCCTTGGCATTCACGGAAAAGCCATCCCCGGAAATGCTTCATCTGATATTTCAGATGTTGCAGCTTGACGGGGAACCGGGTTTTGTGAACCTCTCCGCAGCCCGCAAGCGCCGGGACAATGTGCAGGGTGTGAATCCCTGCGGCGAAATTCTGCTTGACAGCAAAGAGCAATGCAACCTTACCACCGTGAACCTGTCCGCCTTCAAGTCCGGGCGCACACTTGCCCTTGACGCACTTCTGCACGCTCAGGAGCTTTCCACCCGTGCCGCCCTCCGCATGACGCTGGTTGACTTGGAGCTTCCGGCGTGGGACAGGAAGCACAAGCGGGACAGGCTCACCGGGTGCAGCTTGACCGGCGTGCAGGATGCCTTTAGCGGCGTCAGCGGTGATGTCAAGGAAAAGGTGCTCAGGGCGCTGAAAGACGCCGCACGGGCCACAGCGGATGCGTATGCCCACACCCTGCGCATTCCGGCCCCGCTGCTTGTTACCACCGTCAAGCCGGAAGGGACGCTTTCCCTTGTGGCTGGGGGCGTATCCGCCGGGTTGCACTTCTCCCACGCCCCGTATTTCATCCGGCGCATTCGGATTTCCGCGGACGACGCCTTGGCCCGGATGGCCCTTGCATTGGGGTGGAAGGTGTCCCCGGAGGTGGGGAGCGCCACCCTCGACGATGCCCGCACGTGGGTTATTGATTTCCCTGTGGCGTCCGGTGCCACCACCACAAAGGGCGATGTTACGGCCCTCCGCCAGCTTGCGGAATACTTGGCCTTCCAAACCTGCTACACGGACCACAACGCAAGTAACACCATCACGGTAAAGCCGGGCGGGTGGGCCGAATTGGAGGGGGCCATTTCATCCGTGTGGGACGATTTCGTGGGCGTGTCTTTCATGTCCTACGACGGCGGCACTTATCAGCTTGCCCCTTATGAAGAAATCACCGCAGACGAATACGAATCTCTGCGGGCGAACTTTACCCCGTTTGACCCTGCCGTACTGACCGCCTTTGAAAGCACCGGCGAATCCAGCGTGGACGCCGACGCGGATTGCTCAACGGGCGCGTGTCCCACACGGTAAGAGAATTTTCGGGGGTCGGTCACACGGCCTCCATAACCCACGTATTTAACCCCTGTGGCCGATAACAAGTCAAATACAATAGGGAGGACAACCCCATGAGCAAGTCTCTGAACGCCAGCCCCGTTTCCTCGTTTCTTGGTGCCATGATCGCCGCTTCCCTGATTTCCGCCATGAAAGAAAAGGTTGATGCCATGAAGGCCGACGCCGGGAAGGCGGCCAGCGCCCCCACCTCCGCGCCCGCACATCCCACGCCGCCGGTGAAGCCTTCCACGCCTGATTCCGTGGCGCTCCGGGAAAGTGCCTACACCATCGACGACGACGCCAAGCGTGACGTAGCAGGCCTGATCGACCGCGCCTTTGAAAACTTCCAGTCCGTTTTCTTCCGGGACTATCCAGAGGGCGGTATGTGCTGGAATGACTACGACAGGCCGCACCACGACGCTCCGCACACCTACGCCTGTGTGTCCGAAATGTCGAAGGGTCTGACCAAGAAGTTTTCGGAAGCGGTGTCCGTGGTGTCCGGCGGCGACGTGTTCCTTCTCAATGTGGGCCGTGCAATCTCCCTTCGCCGTGCCATGGGGCTGCCTGTCCCGAAGGAATACTATACCGCCGGTTCCATGCTGAAAAAGGCGGAAAAGCTCGCCGGTGAGGAAAGGGCCTCCGCAGCGCCTGAACCCGTGACCGCTCCGGCTCCCCGAATTGTACAGGTGGGCGACACCATCCGAATTACCAAGGACAGGGCCGACAATGCGGATGTAAAGGCAGGTGACGTATTTACGGTGGCGCGGGTGATCAATGATGAAGGGGGCGTTGAAACCCAGGCGTTTACACCGATTGGTGGGTGGTGCTTCTCCGCGGACAGCTATACCATCGTGGAGGATACCCCCGAACCGGCCACGGAACCCGCAACCCCCAAGGCGGGCGATACCGTCCGCGTGACCGGTCGGACGATGCACCCCACCACTTCGTCCTTTGCCGACGTTGGCAAAACGTATACTGTGGCAGAAATCCGCGGGGAACGGTTGCGGCTTAACATCGAAGCCTGTCCGTGGGTGAACGTCGTGGACGTGGAGGTGGTGGAGGGCGACACCAAGGCCGCGGTGGAAGCTCCGGCGCTCAATCTCCCCAAAGAGTACGCGGGCCTTGAATCCGGCGACACCGTGGTTTCCCCGGACGGTGAAAGGTACACTGTCACGGTGCTTGAAAAGTGCCCAAACTGCGGCACCACCGGTTTCAGGTTGGAGGACGGGCGTTTTCTTCACCTCTATGGCGGCCTGAAAATCGAAAAGTCCGCCAAGGTGGACGCCACCGACGCGGACACCATCACGCGGTATGTCACCCGCAAGGCCGAAGCCGGGGAGAAAATTCGAATCCTGTTTGACCGTGCAAACGGCGCGGCGGTGAAGGCCGGGGACATTCTCACCGTGAAGATGCGCAAAACGTGCGGATGTGGTGCCCCTGCCGTCCGAACGGAAGCCATGCCGGACGCACCGGAATGGAACATTCACGATGATGCCTATGAGGTGGTGGAAACCATACCGCGCCGTCCTTCCCGCAAATATCATCCTGCCGCCCTTCCAGCTTGACTTCAGCGAAGAAGCCTTGTCAAAGAATTATCTTCAAACAGCGGGTGTGGCAGGTCGGGGCGCAGGGTGAAACCCACGAAATCGTCCAGAACATGCTGGACTGCTGCAAGGCCATCAACCCCGAAAAGTGGGAAGTCTTGACTGCCGCCATCACGGAACCCATGAAGCACCACCGCGTAATGAGGGCCTCAAAAAGCGAAACCCAGAAATGTACGTCGGGTTGGTTTCAGAATATAACGCCCTCGAAAAAACCATGTGGGGTACATGACAAAAAATAAGAACCTAGCGTTTAATCACTAGGTTCTTGTTTTTTATGCCTTTATGCTACTAGCCACTTGTCAACACATGATTGAACCCTTTCCTTCCAATCGTTTTCGTCCCTGGAATTTCTGATTTCTGCAATTGCGCATTTTAAGAAATGTTCGACATCTGAAGGAGCCGTAGTTCCCTTATAACTGTATGAAGTTTCTACCAATTTCATAAACTGATCAAGCTCAAGCGGCACAATTTTAGGTGTACCGCCGTATGCTGCAATATTCCTTATTTGATTTAAACCAAAAAAGTGTGCCCATGTTGCTCTATTCACGATTGGTGCAATAAATAAACAGTATGTCTCTTTTCCGGTCCTTTGAAGAAGCTGGGCATAGTGACGGGTGACAGGTTCTCCTTCTGTTTCATACTGACGTTGCCCACGCTGTAGGGTAACCTCAACTGAAAGGGCGAACGTGTCATAATCGCACTCAATATCCGGCATATTACCTTGCGCCGTTGAAATGGGTCTCCCCATATCGTCCATTTTAAAGTTGCCTTTAATTGCTCCACCATCAAGCATAGTCATTGCACGCCACGTATTCCATTCAAGAAACAATGGCGCATCATACACTTCATCGGATACTATTTCGTTAAACGTGTCAATCACTTCTTGATACAATGCGTATGATTTCAAATCGTTTTCCTGTTGCTGCAAAACTGCTGTTCTTCGTGCCTGAATAACTTTATCCCTTAAAGTTTTTAGTTCAGCAACTGTCTTTCCGGCGAGTTCGCGCCTTGTAAAAGAAAAGTTGCGCATTAACACATTCACGATATTTTCCTTAATGTCCGAATACAAGGTGGGTTTTCCTGCACAAAACAGGTATTCTTTATATTTTGCCATGTCGTCAACAAATACAGGATCACGCTCCGTCGTGGATAGTATGTATTCAAGCTCAACCATTTTTTCGGGAGCTATACGTATGGATTTGCCATCGGAAAGAAACATCTCTGTATATCGCAGGTAACGAAAACAGGCGTCGGAATAGTCATGAGAATTCTGTATTTCTGTTCTAATGAAATGTTTTAGGTCAATTTTATCGGATTCACGTGTAGCAATATCTCCTTCGGCAATTTCGCTCTCGTATATTAAACTAATTTCTTTTTCAGAAATTTCTTTGACAAACAACTTATACTGTCCTGCACGGCGTCTCTTTTCGCCTCTGAACCAAAGTATTTTTTGCTTGATTTCTTCAAACTTACGATAGTCCGTAAGTTGAAGGACATATATTCTAAATTCGTCGGGAGTTACGTATTCAAGTTCTTTTATTAATCTCATTATTTCCAAAAACGGATGACACCAAAACGTTCCTTTGTTTTTTCTGGTTTCTTTTTGATATGGAGAAGGGAGTTGATATTTAATAAGCTGACGTAGAAAAACTTCATGAGGCCAAGGCCCATGAATAAATTCATTGCCAGCTTCAGTTAAACGGATAACCGGAACCAAATCAACAAGACCCAAACATTGCGGTGAACGTGTAATTCGATCTCTTGCGCTAAACGCGCTATACTTTTTTGATGTATCCCCTTGAAAGGTAGTCGCTTCCGCCAAAACGGAGGCGAATGCTTTTTGGAGTTCTTCGTTTGCGCTCCAACGCATTCCTTCAAATTCCCGTATGAGGAGTTCAATTTCGGGTATAAGCTTTTTGGGGCTTCTTGGCGATGTTGTAAAAAACAGCGTTTTGCTCTTTTTAATCATTCCCATAAAGCCGATGAACCTCCGTCAATAGTTTTTTACAATAATGTGCATCTTATCATTGTTGAAACGATTGCGGATATTTACGGCATAGTTTTTGTAATATTCATCATGAATAAAACCCCTGTACAGTTCTTCGGTTAAGGAAGTTTTTCCGATTACCATAAGAGCACGACAAGATAAATTCCTAAAATCCGACGCAAGTCTCCTGTGTTCGGATTCATCGAACCCGTTCATCATATCGATATTGCCGTAATCATTAAAAACACAATCATACGGCGGGTCTAAGAAGATAAAATCATCTTCTTCAGCCATATCAAAGATATTCTTATAATCGACGCTGAGTAAATCTGCGCCTTGGAGTAAATTACTGTGCTGTTCTGTTATCAATTTTGTGTTAAAGTTAGGATACCGACCAAATGGAACATTATACTCCCCGTTGTTATTGTACCGTATCATTCCAGAATACGCGGTTTTGTTTATAAAGAAATAAACCACACCATCTAAATAGGTGTCGTCCGGATGGTTGAACAAATCCCGCAAATAGTAATACAAATCCTCATTACCATTAGGAACACGATCTTCAGGGGTCTTAGATTTCAACTTTTTAAATGCAAGCTGATTTGCTTCATATATTCTTTGAAGTTCGTCAAGCTGTTCTCGCATTTTGGGATAGTTGTCTCTTAGTTGGCGGTAAAAAGTCATTAAACGTTCGTTAATGTCGTTCAATATGGCGTTTTCCGGTTCAATGTAAAAATAGACTGCACCGCCACCCAAAAACGGCTCAATGTAGCGATTGAAATCATCAGGGATGTACTGCAAAAAACGTGGTATTTCGCGTGATTTGCCGCCACGGTATTTTAAAACAGGGTTCATTGCGCACCTCCGATTCCTTGTCGGTGCAGTTATAAGCACGCAAAACAGGGCATAGCTGATCAAATTGTATCATACTAAGGGGCGATACGCAAGATGTAGTGGCAAGATTTTCACACGATACCACTGTTCCGCAAGATACTTACGCTATATAACAAACGCCCGGCGTGCCATTACGGCATGCCGGGCGTTTGTTGTCCGCTGGTTATTCCTTCGTCGGAATGACGGTCTTTTTCACAAGGTCAAACAGGCCGCAAGCCGACAGGCCCATGGCAAGGCCGTTCACAACGCCGGTGACGGTGCCGCCGTCATACGGGATCACGAACAGACCGGCCACAAGACCCAGCGCCACGGACACAAGGGGAATGAACTTCGTCGGAATGTACTGCTTCACAAGCTGATTGACTGCCATGATGATGCCGACGACAACCGCCATGTTGATTTCACCCATAAGAAAAACCTCCCTTTACACCTTTAGCACAAGTTTGAGAAGGGCACCAACAACCGCGGTGCCCATTAGCCCGACGATGGTTGTAACGCCGCGCTTAATCCAAGCAATGTCGTCCCGGATATGCTTGATTTCGTTGTCCGTCACCGCGGTAAGCCGTTCCAGCGTGCCGACCCTGTTTACAAGGCCGTCAAATTCCTGCCGCGTGATCTCGTCGCCCATTGGCCTTTCCCCCTTTGGTTACTGCCACACTTCCAGATTGTCCCACGTCAGCCCTGCCGCGTCGAACGCAGCCCATGTGATCGCCTTTGCGTCAAACTCCGACCAAAGGAACCACGAATAGGAATAGGTAACGGCCATATGGGCCGGAAGCAGGGCCGACATTTGCGCCTTGATCTCCGGGAGATTGGCGGGAACGCCCCGCATGTCCGTAAACTTTATGTCCACGGAATACGCGGGGTTGTTTTCGGTCACGGCCACCTCCATATTATTGAAGGTGGAAAACACGTCTTTGATACCCTGTTTGGACATGACGCGCTTGGTCTGCATGGCAACCTTGACGGCTGCCCGGCGTTCCTCAATGGTAAGGGTGGTGTCCGCGGGGGTTTTAATCCCGTAGATTTCTTCCCACCGGGCTATCGACCAAGTGGCACTATCAATGAAAAACTGATTGAACACGTCCGCGATGGTGTCCCGGAGGTTTACTACCTCCCCGGCGGTCGCGTTCATCATGGCCCACACCACGGGGAAGTCCCCATAAAGCCGGGGGAGGTGCTTCGACATGATGCGGTCAAGGATCTGCGCTTTAGATTTCGGCAATGATGTTCACCCCCGCAAGCGCTGGGGCCGCGTCCTCACTCAAAGCAAGGTCGCCCACCGTGCCGTTGATTTTCAGGTTGTAGCAGTCCAGCACACCGTCCACGTTCATAATGTCCCGCATGATGGAAGCATACCGGACGGCCCCCGAACCCAACCCCAACGAGCCGATATACGCTGCGATTTTCGCGGTCACTTCGGTTTGTGCGTCTGGGATGGAATAGGTGGCGTCAAATTTCACGGTGGCCGTGATGGTGACGGGAACCACCGTCGCCGCGTTCACCGTGACATTGGCCCCAATGGGGCGCATGTCCTCAATGTGTTCCGCCACGGCGTCCACAAGGGCTGTGCTTGCCGCGTTGCCGTCGTCGCTGGTAATCACCACGCGCACGGTGCCGGGGCCATTCCACAGAGGGAACACTTTTGCGTCACTCACACCGGAAACCTCTTTGGCCGTTTGCCGGTAGTGGTAGGCATTACCGGAAGTGGCCGGAAGGGAAACCTTTTCCAGATACCGGGCCAGAAGCTCGGCGTCCGCTTCTTCATCCACACCGCCGGAAATTGCTGTGGGGTTAGTGACGCCAGTAATGCCGGTCAGCACGCCGTCAAGGGTCGTAACGGTGCCCACGTCCACGTTGCCGTCGTAGCCGCCCACAATGGCCGTAATGGTGGCCGTGGCGGTGCCGGAAGAAATGGTGGCCGCTTCATCCGTGGTAAACTTCACGCCGTGGGGCGTGCTCAGGATGGTGCCCGCGTCCACGGTGAAGCCGTCCGTCCCGGTGAACACCACGGAGCCGGTGGCCTTGACGGAGGGCTTGCGGGTAAGGCCCTGTTCCGCCACGCGCCGGTCAAGGTCGGAACCCGTTGCCGTGTCTGCAAAACTCCGGTCAATCAGGGTAGCCATGAGGGCGTAAGCCAATTCCATTTCCGACGCCGTGGGGCCGGTCAGGTCATACACGACGGAGCCTTGCCGCTTGTCAAAAGAATCGTCAATGTCGGCCAATAGCCGGGCGTGGATGGTTTCAAAAGTCTGTTCCTCAATGTTCAAACCGTCACCACCTCCGAAAATGCAAGCTTTGCCCCGTCCGTGAGGGCCACAGAAAACTCCACATACACCACATCGCCGCTCACCGACACGGATACATCGTCAACGCTTGCCACGCGGTCGTCGTAAATCAGGGCGTCCCGAATCATCCGCGGGATTTCAGATTGAAGGAAGGCCGCGCTGTGGTTGGTGCCCACAAGGCTTTCCAATTCGCTGCCATACGTCCCGTCGTAGATGCTCGATAGGGCCATGTTTGTTACAAGGGCCTTATGGACGGCTTGACGCATGGCCGTTTCACCGTCCACGGTGCCTGGGATTGTCCCGGTGAAAAAGTCAAGGTAAAAGGTCTTGGAGGGTTTGATGGCCGCCGTTACTTCGCCACCCGTTCCCTCGTATTATATAAGAGTAGTGTTTAGCCTCTCTCCGGAGGTGTGCTACAATGCTTGGGATGCTGTGGATCGGTGATTCGTTCCTACCACTGGATGGTTTAACGGAGGCTCCAACCACAGCCCCTTTGCCAGTTTGTTAATCAGTTAGATACCGCCAGACGGTTTATGTGGAACGAGGTTACAAGCGCAAAGAGCCCTGTGGTCCTAAGCAGCATCAGAATAAACCGTGGAGGGATCGCCATGATCTGCGTTGGAATCGACATCGCCAAGGATAAACACGACTGCTACATCATTTCCGCTGAGGGTGAAGTGCTCGCCGAGGTGTTCACCGTGGCCAATAACATGGACGGGTTCGACCTGCTCTTCCAAAGGATCAAATCTGTAGCACGCGATTTGAGCAAAGTAAAAGTAGGGCTCGAAGCCACCGGTCACTACAGCTACAACATACTGGGGTTTCTGCTTGACAAAGGTCTGACCACCTATGTCATCAACCCGCTCCACACGAACCTTTTCAGGAAGAGCCTCAGCCTTCGCAAAACCAAGACCGACCGCGTGGATGCCCGTACCATTGCCGCCATGATGATGTCCGGTGTAGTCCGCAAGCCCTACACGCGTACATCATACCACAGCGAAGAACTGAAGTCACTCACAAGGTACAGGTTTAACAAGGTTGCGGAGCGCGCCAGGCTGAAGCAGTCCGTTTCCCGTCTTGTCACCATCCTTTTTCCCGAGCTTGAGAAGCTCGTACCCACGCTACATATGGCTTCCGTTTACGCGCTGCTGTCCGAATATCCGGGCGCAAAGCAGATCGCCCCCTTACATCTGACACGCCTGACGAACCTGCTGGAAAGCAAGTCCAGAGGACACTACGCAAAGGCAAAGGCGACGGAACTTCGCGACGCCGCCCGTCGATCCATCGGCTCCGTCATGCCCGCCAAGTCGATGGAGCTTCGGCATACGATTCGCCTGATCCACGAACTGACCGCTGAGATCGACGAGGTGGAAGCAGAGATCAAGCAAATCCTGGATGAACTGGCTCCGCCTATCCTGACGATCAAGGGAATCAGCTACCGCATGGGCGCGATGATCCTTGCAGAAATCGGCGACTTCTCCCGGTTCGATTCGCCGGATAAGATCCTTGCTTACGCTGGGCTTTCTCCTTCCACGTACCAATCCGGTCAGCTGAACAATGCTTACGCGCACATGGAGAAACGTGGTTCGCGTTATCTTCGGTACGCGCTGTTCAATGCCGCAAAGTACGTTTGTCAATGGGATCCGACATTCGCTGCGTACCTCGCGAAGAAACGTGCCGAAGGGAAACATTACAACGTCGCCGTTTCCCACGCCGCCAAGAAGCTCGTCCGCGTGATCTTCGCCATCCAGAACTCCGGTGAGGCATATCGGCCTGCGGCGTAACCTCGCTATTCTCTTCGGAACCTGAGCCGCCTCGGGTTCCACGGAGCCGGCGAAGCGTACCCTTGACAAACCGAAGCGTTCAAATGCTACCATTGTTTGTGCGAGGGCGTGCTGCGCTTGCTTTGCTATTCCCTCCATCCCCCTCGCCGTGGATATCTGAGCATTTGAACGCTGTTTGTCAAGGGCGGCGGGGTTAGGTAGAAAAGTTCACTAAATCACCTCTTATGGGCTTGACTTTTAATAGTTAGTCTCCCTTTCGTTCAAATTGGGTACGGGGGTTAAATACGCGCCTTTTCTGCCCGTTGTGACCCACACAAAAGAAAAAGCCCGCAAATTTCTTGCGGGCGAATGGAGGGGGTTACGCCGATTCGGAAAAGTACTCCCGGAATCTGTTTCGGATGCGGCTTACCCGTTTCCGGGCAATTGCATCATAGCTGGAGCATCCTACAAGGGCGGCGAGGGTATCCGTTGCGGCACCGGTTGACAGGGCCATGAGTACCGCGTATTCCGTAGGCTTGTCCTTTGCGTATTGGGCGATGGCAACCCTTGCCGTGGATGCGTCCGTGAAGTCCCCTGCCGGGTCGGGGAGCTTGTCGGCCCATTGCATCCCATCCGAATCAGCATCCGGATTATACACGTCGTCGAGCTTTGCCGCGGTGGTGGATAAACGGCTGGACACCCTGTATTCCATCCGCTGCTGACGTTTGAGCACGAACCGCCAGTACCCATTGATGCGCTGCATTACGTTGGTGGTGCCGGTGTCATGGGCGGCAATCTTCCCATCCCGTAAGCACTCCCATACCGCGATGGTCAGAAGGCTTTGATAGTCCTCCCTGCTCGTTTTGGTGATGGATGCGAATTCGTGGGCCTTCAGGATAATGGCCCCCTGCAATTCGTGAATCAGTGCCGCGAATACCCGCTCGTCGCCGGTGGTCGAGTATTTGATAGCCAAAGCATTAACGCGCGAAGTATCGATGCTCATTTTCCATCCTCCGTTCATCGGTGTGTCTTGCGATTTTATCACGAACATGCGTTCGGTTTCAAGGGGTAGTTGGGTCTTTAACCCTATGTTCGGGGTCTACATAGAGTATCCAAATCCTATTCGCATACTAAATGTGGGATTGGGGGCCGCCCATGGCAGAATAGCAGCCCCCGGCAACCAAAGGATGGGTCATGCGGCTAGAAAGTCCCTGCGGAGGGCTTCCAAAAGTTTCTGCTGGCCCAACCCCGTGATTTTCGTAACGCGTCCGAGGCGCATCCGTCCGTAACAGTCCCTGTAAATGTACTGATCCACGACGAAAAGGCCGCTGTCGATATGGGGCTGGTACGGCTCTTTGCCGTCCTTCTGAATGTAGCCCCGTGCCCGCAGCCAATCACGGAACCGTTTTTCACCCATTCTGATCCCGGCATTCGCCAGTGTTCGTGCGAATTCCTCAATCTTGACGCAATCAGGGCTGGCCGCAATCCCGTCCGCAAAGGCGATCTTGGGCGCGGCTTCTTCCAGCTTGACGGCGAGGGCGGCCTTCTCGCTTTCGGCAGCGATGCGCCGGGCCTTTTCGTCCCTGTATGCGGTCAACGCCTGAATCATCGCGTCGGGATTGGCAAGAAAGCCTTCCACCACGTCCGGCGTCATGTACATGCCGTGCTTGCGGATATCCGGGATAACCTCATGCGTAATCCACCGCTTGAAGGCGCGGGCTTCCGGCTTGCGGCTAGAAAGGACGAGGGCGTATAGGCCCGCTTCACTGACAATGGTAATACTCCGCGCTCCACCGCGCCCGGAATGACTGTCGGTTAAAGCGACGGTCAATTTTTCGTCCTCGTCAAGGCGGGCAACGGCATCCCGGCTGTTGGCAATCTCCAACGCCCGGCACACGTCCACCGAGACAAACCACGGCTCACCGTCTTTGGAAATCGTCCGCACCTTACCAAACATCGGATTAGTGAAAACCTTGAGTTCTTTCATACCCCATACCTCTTTCTTCTTCTGTCCTTGCTTGAAAGAGGCCAACCCACCGTGGTATAATGGATTTACCTTGAGGGCTGACCTCTTGGGCGTTAGGGCGAGTGTTTTCTTTCCACGGAGCGCACTTGCCCTATTTTTTAATGGCCTTGTTGACTTCCCGGATTCCCCGACGGATAGATTCGACTTTGGTTTCCTGAAAATGCTCTGCGTTTTCCTCCAACATTTTCACGGTGTCGCTGTCGAGCCTGACGGTGAGTTGTTCCGCCTTCGGATTGTCAACCTTGGGCCTTCCCATCTTTGCCACACGGTCACCTCACTTTCTGAATCCCATTATATATTTTGGGATTCAGAAAGTCAACCCCTTTCTGCCATTTTCCGACATTTTCTTTTCCGGGTATAGAGACGATTTGCTTTCAAATTCTACCGTGCGTTTTTCTCTAAAAAGGCTGAACCGCACAAACTTTTAACAAACCGCTAAGGGTGGTTAATGCAACGCCTTATTACACTACGAAATCCTGTCAAGATTGTATTATGGTTTTGCTGTGTGGTACAATCTTCCGGAGAAGGGAGGTGAAAAATATGCCGAAACCCGGAGATAAGGCCACACGCAGTGGTCAGTACGGGATTGTTGGCCCCAGGGGTGGGAAGACGGGCGAAGAACGTACCATCGTCAAGGGGAAAACCCTTCCGCCCACCCCGAAACCCGGTCAGACCTACGAGATGAATGATCCAACGAAAAACGGAGCCGGAAAGAAGAAGTAACCTGAGGCTGTATAGCGAACCGTGTAAATGGCAATAATCTCCAAATAAAGAAGGAGATGTTGACATGAGCGAGCGAGAGAAGGAACTGGTGGGATTACTGGCGGAAGAGTGCAAAGACATGAGGGATGTGCAGGCACTGCTGAAGTCGCTGTTTCAGGGAACGATCCAGGCGATGCTGGAAGGGGAGATGGACGAGCACCTGGGGTACGAAAAGCACAGCAACCAGGGCGATCGAAGTGGAAACAGCCGAAACGGGTACGGGAAAAAGACGGTGAAATCGGAATACGGGGAACTGGAGATCAGCGTACCGCGGGATCGGAACGGGAGCTTTGAACCGCAGGTAATCGAGAAGCGGCAAACAAAGACGGAGGATCTGGAGAGCCGCGTGATCGGGATGTACGCGAAGGGGATGAGCAATCGGGACATCGAAGATCATCTGCGGGACATCTATGGAGTGGAGGCATCCGCGAGTCTGATCAGCCGGATCACGGACAAGGTCATGCCACAGGTAGCGGAATGGCAGGCCAGAGGGCTGGACGCGGTGTACCCGATCGTGTTCCTGGATGGGATCGTGTTCAAGGTAAGGAAGGATGGGCGGGTGATCAACAAATGTGTATACTCAGTGCTGGGGATCAACCTGGAGGGGAAGAAAGAGATCCTGGGGATCTGGATGTCGGAAAACGAGAGTGCGAGTTTCTGGACGACGGTATGCAATGAGCTGAAAAACCGCGGGGTAAAGGACATTCTGATTGCCTGCCGGGACAATCTGAGCGGGTTTTCGGAGGCGATCTCGACGGTGTTTCCCCGGACGGAACAGCAGCTGTGCGTGATTCACCAGATCAGAAACTCTACAAAGTTTGTGCCATACAAAGACCTCAAAGCCGTGATGGCGGACTTAAAGAAGGTATATGGCGCGCCGACGCTGGAGGACGCGGAATACCAGCTTGAGCATTTTCGGGAGGTTTGGGGAACGAAATACCCGCAAATCCTCAAGTCCTGGGACGCGAACTGGGCGGAGCTGTCTACGTACTTCAAATACCCCCAGGAGGTCCGCAGGCTGATCTACACGACCAACGCAGTGGAGGGATTCCACCGGATGCTTCGCAAGTTCACCAAGACCAAGTCCGTCTATCCGACCGACGATTCGATCCGCAAATCGATCTATCTGTCGATCCAAGAGATTACCAAAAAATGGACGATGCCGGTGCGCGATTGGGGTGTTATAATGGGACAGCTGATGATGTTCTTCCCCGACCGTCTGGACATCCGCCAGATTGGGTAATGCGGGGCGCTGCCCCGCCGCCCCGGAGTTTTCCGCTTTGGTTTTCCGGGGCGGCAAGAAGGCGACGAGTTCCCCCTCGCCGCCCCGCCAAACCTCGTGCGACGCTCGGGTCGTTCTCCAACGTGGCCCTATCCTGCGCACGAGTAAAAGCGGTTTTAGTATGATCTTGGCCCCATGAGATTATCCATTTACACACTCGCGGGGACACTCCCAGTAACCTGACTGCTTGACCGTCCGCGTTATCGGGCGGTCATTTTGACGATACAAGAAACCCTTCGTCCTCGAACGTGTCTGCGGTCAACTCGTACAGATCAACAACTATGAGATCGGCATTCCGGGCAATCTCTCTTGCCCTGTCAATAGAAGTGGCGACAACAACATAAGTTCCGTGCTGTATGTCAGACACGAAATAGTATTTCATTCTGATTCCGTCCTTTCACATGTGGTTTTGCCGAAGTAGCATACCGACAAATAAAGACACCGAGCATTAGTCCCACGCCGGTCATAGGCGAACAACAGTAGAATTATTTGCGGTTGTTATGCAGTCTTGCGTGATCACCGCGATTCCCTTCGGAGTGCACTGATCAAAAACCACCAGCTTTACCCGTTTGTCGTTAAAAACCATTTATCACACCCCCTTTCCAATTCATATTTTGAATGCGCCCGACCAGTATACGCCACCACCCATGCACAGTACAGGCGAAATGCTTCGCAAATTTGCTTCGCGTCTTGAAAATCCCGTTTGCAACCCGCCCGCCCCATTGGTATAATGTTCCTGAACGATTACAAGATGGGGAGGGCGACCGACGGTATGGCTACGGTCAAGTGTCCAAAGTGCAAGAGCACCAACGTTCAGGTCATGGGCAACGACAAGAAGGGCTTTTCCATCGGCAAGGCTGTGGGCGGTGCTGTACTTATTGGCGGCGTCGGGCTTTTGGCGGGCTTTCTTGGCAAAAAGGGAAAATACGACATGTTTTGCCAAGATTGTGGGCATCGATTTCAAGTAAAATAAATACTTCTCCGCAATACAAAAGCGCCGGCAACCATCACCGGCGCTTTTCATATGCTCCGGCTTAGTTGAACCCCAATCCCGCATATGGCGCAAACAGAACGCCGCCCACAATCTCAACCGTGTATCCGTCCTCCAGCACCAAACGCCCGATACCGTCTGCGCCGGTGATGGTATTGGTGCTCACCAAGTCAAAGGCTTCTTTTCCACCCTTGCCGTACACCGTGACAAGCGCCATCGAGGCCGACGTGGTGATGGTGTATTCCCCCGCGGGAATTTGATCCCCCACAGAATACGTACCGGCGGGCACTTTCACCTCTTTGTAATCGTCCCGGCTCATGATGGCCTGTTCAATGGCGGTACGGGTGGCAATCAATTCTTCCAGCGACGCGGTGGCAGGATCAACCGTAATCGCATCCGCAAGCGCCACACCGGTAAGTCCTAGCACTACCAAGAGCACAACCATGATGGATAGAACCCGCTTCACAAAAACAACCCCTCTCAAAATTGTAACATAATATTATCATAACCATACCCCTATGTAAATACATGTTGAGGTGTTTATGGTTTTTATACCGTAACCCCGTACCCCTTAAATACGCGCCTGTGACGGTATCTGTGACCCGTATTTATATTATTTAACAAAACACGAACTAAAATCAAGCCTTTTCCTTGTCCGGGCTGTTCGAGACATTTTCCACTAATTTTAGTGAATTATTTGGTCACAAACCCTTAAAACCCGCGTATTTAACCCTTATGGAGGGCCGAAAATGCCCGGAAACATTGGGAAAGGCGGGATTTTACCACGGAGAAAAAGAATATGCCCAGCCCGCGTCTTATTGCCCTGTATGGGGATATGCGAGGCGGAAAGGACACCGTGGGCGGGTATCTGCGGACGCGTTACGGATATACGCAAATTGCCTTCGGGGACGCCCTCCGGGAAGTGGTTTATACCATGTACCCGGACGCAAAGACCGACAGGGTGGAGTACCGGCGGCGTATGCAGGACATTGGGCAGCACATGCGCTCCTATGACCCGGACGTGTGGGTAAGGGAACATGCCCGGAGGGCAAACGCGGCGCTCACCCGCGGGGAAAGCGTGGTGGTGACTGACCTTCGGCAGCCGAACGAATACGACGCCATGCGCCGGGCCGGGGCCTTCATCGTCCGCGTGACATGCCCCCTTGAAATCCGGGTGGAGCGGGCCGGGGCAGAAGCGGCGTACATGAACCACGAAACGGAAAAGCACTTTGACCAGTACACGCCGGACGCCGTACTTGCGAACGACGGGACACTGGACGCCCTATACCGTCAGGTGGACGCGCTCATGGGAGGGCCGTAATGGACGTATACGGCAAGGCAAAAAGACTAAATGACGCATACCCTTTCACCACGGCAAAAGGCGTCCACGTGTTCCTCAAAAACCGCGACCGGCTCCGGGAATCGACTTACCTTCACGGCGGCGTTGAAGCCCTGATTTTGCTGATCGACTTTGAAGCGTTGGAGAAAATCACGGCCCTAACACCTCGGCAGCGGCAAATGCTGTCCCTGTACTACGAACAGGGATACACCAAGGCGGAGATCGGGGAGATCATGGGCCTTACCCACCAAACCGTCAGCGAACACACCCAGGCCGCGGTGGAAAAGCTGGCGAAAACCTACCGGGGCATGATCGGGGGTGAATCCGAAATTGATTGATTACACCCCGTCCCATGACAAAGCGACCTTTGCGGAAGCGGTGTCCTGCCTGTTCGACGTGGTGGCCCCTGCGGCTGACCGTATCGACGTTGTGCGACGCATGACGGACGAATATCTGGCAATCATGGGCGAACCCCCAGACCCCATGCAGCTTTCCCGGCTGGGCACGTTCATACTCCGGGACACCCCGGAAGAAAAGACACAAAGAGAATTGGCGATTCTGTCCCGGCGGCAGATGGAGTACAGGCTTTCCCGTGAGCTACCCCTTGACCCCGCACGGGCCACATTGAGCCTCGACCATAAACTGTATGGGCGGCGGGTGCAAGTCCCGGCGTCGGAGAGGATTTCCGCATGAAAAGCGTGGTTCTGACCCCCAAAGGTGTGTGCGCAAAGTCCATCGTGGTTGTACTGGACGACGACGGCACCCTGAACAACGTAACCTTTGTGGGCGGTTGTAAAGGCGGTCTGACCGGCCTTGCACGGCTCCTGAAAGGCAAAACCCCTGAACAGGCGGCGGAGGATTTGCAGGGCATCCAATGCCGCGGTGGGACAAGCTGTCCCGACCAACTGGCCCAGCTGCTCAAAGCCTACAAAACGGTAGAGGTGTAAACCATGGAGAGCATGCCAAAAAACGTCAAGCCCTTTCCCGGTTCAGAAGAACCCGCAACCCCGGAAACCCCGGCGCAGATCCCGGACGAAAACGCGCCAGTCATGCCCCCGGAGCCTGTGCCCGTGAACAACCGCGACGTGGTGGCCCACCTTTTGACCGTGGCGGCACAGCTTGAAACATACTTACAGTCCGTCCGCATGACCATTGCCCTGTTGTCCACCCCTTGACCGATTGGCCGGTAAACATCCCCGGACTTTCTCCGGGGATTTTTTCATGGATGGGTCACAAACGGGATGAAAGCGTTGTATTTGACCCCATGAGCAAAATGAGAGGGTGAACGGACTTGCAGAACAAACCGACCGCGTGCTTACTGTCCCCCCGATGCAAAAAGTGGGCAAGCGGCGCGTGCACCCAAGCGCAATGTTTCCCATACCGGAAGTTTTGCGCCCTTCAAAAATCCGCCGGTATCCCAGCAGCCTACCGGGACGCCACGGTGGATAACCCGGACTTTTTGAGCGGAAACCCCCGCGCCCAAGCGTTCATCCGGGAATTTGTGGCGGACATTGAAGTACACGTCTCAACCGGTGATGGGCTTTTCATTTTCAGTAAATCCAGCCGGGAGAATCCGCGGGGCACCGGAACCGGTAAAACGTCTGCGGTGTGCGCCGCCCTGAATGCCCACCTGACCCACGCCGTCATTACCCAATGCACCACCGGCGAGGTGTCGGAGGACTTGCCCGGCCTGTTTGTGAACGCGTCCACGTTTCAAAACGTGTATAACGAGCAGTTCCGGGGCAGCGAGGACGCGCAAGCCGCGGCATCCGCGGTGTACTACGACATGAAGAAGGCCATGAATACCGTGCCCCTGTTGGTGCTGGACGATTTGGGCGTGAGGGGTGCAACGGAAGCTTTCCGGGCGGAGCTTTACGAAATCATTGACCTTCGGGCCACCGGCCACCGTGCTACGCTGATAACCTCCAATATGGCCTTGGACGGCATTTCAACCGTGCTTGACGAACGGATTTCTTCACGGATAGCGGCCATGTGCAGGGCAGCGCAATTTACCGGGCGCGATTACAGAATGACCATGAAAGGCGGCGCGGTGGTGTGCTAGAATCCCAAATTCTTTCAAAGGTGCTGGATGAAAACGCGTTTCATGAGCTACCAGCCCACGGCCTGACGGAAAAGGACTTTCCCACTCTTGGCCCGGCCTTCGCGTTCATAAAGGATTACGTGGAGAAGAACGGCACCGTGCCGGATTATCGAACCGTCGTCCGTGACTTTGAAAACTTTTCTTACCTCCCGGAAACCACGGACACCTTCGGATACATGGCCGGGCGGCTCAAAGCCCAAACCGCCAAACGTGCGGCCTACACACTCCTTCAAACCGAAGCTGGCGAGAATTTTAAAAACATGGACGGTGCCCAATTCATCGAATGGCTTTCAAAGAATGTTGAGGAAATCAAGCGGGACGTGAAAGCCGGAAGCACCGGCGGCATGGACTACGCAATGAATGGGCTGGAGCGGGCTGGGTGGTACGACACGGCGGCGGAGCGGGGCGACGTGGTGTTTATCCCTACCAATTACCCATCCCTGAACAAGGCCTTGGGCGGAGGGCTGGAATTGGGCGACATGGTAATGCTGATGGCCTTTACCAACAGGGGGAAAAGTTGGGTGGCGTCCGACATGGGCCTGTCCGCATGGATGGCTGGATTCGACGTACTCCACTATTCCCCGGAGCTATCCAAAAAGCAACAGGCGCTGCGGCTGGACACGCTGGCCGGTCACTTCGATAACGTGAACCTTCGCCGCGGCAAGCTGGACGACGGCGCGGACTATAAGGACTTCCTCCGGGCCTTCACGCCTGAAAACGCGCAGGGCCACTACATTATCAAGACCATGGAGCACTTGGACGGCGGCCTGTCCGTGGACACCATCCGGGCCGACCTCATGGCAAACCCCAATATCAAAATGGTCATTATCGACGGCTTTAACCTCATGAACCACGGCGGCGGGAAGCTTCGGGAAGCCATGACCCGCACTTCCCGGCAGCTTCGGCAGGTGTTCGGACGGTTTGGCGTCTGCGGGTTGGTCATACACCAAACGCCGGGAGCCGCGGAGAAGGAAGGGCAGGAAATCGACGCATCCGGGTTCCGAACGGTAAAAACGCCAAAGCTCATTGACTACTCCGAAACCATAGCCCTGATACAGGACGCGGCCACGGTTTTGACCTTTGATCAATCGCAGGGCATTGGACGGCTGTCCATCGAAAAGGCGCGGGAGCCGTCCGTGGGAACGAAGATCGAACTTCTTTGTGATTTCAACCGCGGTTATATCCACGAACAAGACGTGACGGGGATGTTTTAAGGGAGGGTGGGTTCCTGTATGGTATTGGAAGTTATGGCGGCGGCGGTGACGGGGATATGCCGGACGGCGGATTTGCTTATCACGGTAGCCTTTTCGCCCCTGCTTGCCGCGGCGGCCCTTGTGGACAGGCTCATTGCGAAAATGACGGAGGTGTGACCCATGGAAAGGCCGTACTCTTTCCACGACTTTCTCCGGGAATGCCCAGCCGGTAAATTCCTTGACGACCTGACATTGGCGGTATGCGGTGCTTTTGTGACGTTTGCGTGGTTGGCTTGCTTGCCCTTTGCTCCGGTTGTACTGGCCTTCCGGCGGAGGATTCGAGGGAAGCGGTATGCGGCGGCATGGAAGCGAAAAAACGGGTACAGGTGTCCGGAAACCTTCTACTGGTGGATGAAATACATGTGAGGGAGTGCTACAAATGAAATTCCCATGGGAGCGATTCGTAACGACCCACCGCTGCGCCGGTTCCACTGCGGCGGGAACCCCCATTCGATACCTTGACGCGGATATGGCGGGTGCACACCGGAAGGGGTGGCACATATGCTCCATAACCCACGATTTGGAGTATGACTGCTACCACCTCCGGCACGTAGCGAAAATCAGCTTTTGCCCGTTTTGCGGCGTGCGGCTAGAAGGGGTGGAGCCATGAGTGGCCCGGCCTTCACGCTCTATCATGGGGACTGTCTGGACGCCATGGACGCAATCCCTGACGGCTCTGTGGATATGGTGCTTTGTGACCTTCCCTATGGGACAACGGCGTGCAAGTGGGATAGTGTCATACCATTTGGCCCGCTATGGGATCATTACCGGCGTGTGGTGAAGCCGAACGGGGCAATTGTGCTTTTCGGGGCAGAACCCTTTGCAAGCGCCCTGCGCCTGTCGAACCTCTCCATGTACAAATATGATTGGTACTGGAAAAAGCCCCGCGGCACCGGCCACCTGAACGCAAAGAAACAGCCTCTGCGCGACGTAGAAACCCTGTCGGTATTCTACGACAGGCAACCCACGTACAACCCGCAATTCACGCAGGGAACGCCCTACACGGCCATGAAGGGCGGCAAGACGGCAAAGGTGAGTGAGGCCGGGGACACCACCTATGGGCGGTTCATGAATGGTGCGGCCTTCCGAAACGACAACCCCGGCGTGAGATACCCCAAACAGGTGTTGGAGTTTGGCGTGGTGGAGCGTGGCACCCTGCACCCCACACAGAAGCCAGTCCCCCTTCTGGAATATATGATTCGGACGTACACGAACGAGGGCGACGTGGTGATGGACAATACTATGGGCAGCGGCTCCACGGGCGTTGCGGCAGCCAACATGGGCCGCTGGTTTATGGGAATAGAGCTTGACGACAAGTATTTTGACATAGCAGCGGGCCGCGTCACGGCGGCCTATGAAGGGAGTGAACAAGCGGCATGAAATTCTCTTGGGTTCGGAAGAAAAACAGGCGGAAAGCGGAAGCCTTCGCCGCGGAGGTGGAGCTTCCCGCGAATGTGGTGCGCATGGAGGAATACCTCCCCCACAGCGTTTCGGAGCTTATCTGCGTGAAGTGCGGCCACCGGTGGATTGGGGTCTACCCTTCCGCCATGCCCTTGAAAGACTTCCGGTGTGCGGGCTGCATGGAAACCGGCGGAGTGATTCTCACCGGGCAGCCCATAGAGGACGACGGGGACGACGACTTTTATGCTTGATAAGGGTGTGGCAGTATGATAATTGCAACCATTGGAAATCAGTTGACTTTTGCGAAATTTGGGTATAATGTTAAAATGCCAACTAAGGTTAGGAGGTGAGCTTGTGGGAGTTTTGTTTAAAACGTCTGTTTTGCTGTTGTCCTTCACCCCGCTATGGGTGACAATACTAATCATGAATATTGTGAGCCTATCGCAAAACACTAAGTGCCTTTTTGCTGAAAAGGCATGGGTCGTTTTGATTCTATTATCTTTTGCTGTTGCTCTGCTCTACTTTTTGTGGTGTGTAGGCAAGATCAAAAAAGGAAGCAAGTATCCGTACACATTATTGAGCGCAAAACACGAAAGAGGATTCACTTCTGAGTTCCTGCTTTCATATATACTTCCGCTATTTGTATTCGACGTTACACACTGGTATGGAACGTTATACTTTTTGATATACTTTTTTGTTCTTTCATTTCTTTGTGTCAGAAACAACAATATCTATGCAAATATAGTTCTTGAACTTATGGGGTATAAGTTCTTCTCGTGTTCTGTTCAAAAGCTCCCCATCGGAAACGAAGGAACGTCCGAAATCATCCTAATCAGCAAGGAGCCTATATGTTCCATGATTGGAAATAGAATACTAATTGATTCAATTGGGAAACCGTTTTATATGTCGCTATAATCGGACGCGTAGCCATTTATTTCGCAGTACCCATCAATTGCAATATTTGCTTTTAACCTTCCGCATATAATTTTTGTAAATACGCCTGCTGTTCCAACATCAGAAACATTAAATTTTCCGGTGCTTTCATTAAATGGAATCCGAAAATCTTCGCTGACTTTTTTTGCCTTTGCTTTGTCAGTAAGTGCATTTACCACACGATGGTCATACGTGAAAAACATTTTCGGCGTATGGCCTTTCATAGCAAATTCCTTAAATGCATTAATGTCATCGATTAAGTCTACTCCAGCAACCATTTCAAGCTTGCTTTCGCAAACCTTCTTATATGTTCTTTCGGCGTTAAGCATGCTTTCAAAGTTAAAATTTCCACAGTACATTATTCCATCTTTAACAATGAAATCGCACGTATCTGAAAACTGCAAGATTGGTTCTTCACTCTTTACGAGTGTATTATTCCTCGCTTTTATGTATTTTTTCCTCTTTAAATTTATTACCGGATTTCTTTTCGTTATGAGAATAATTTCCTTGTCACTACCAGAATCGTTATACGTGCCAACAAAAGCGTATGCTTGAAACATATGGTTTTCCAAACTTCTCTGGTCGTCATTATTCCGTATTGCGGTGCGCAGCAGTTCCCATGCACCATTTAAGGGGGATTCTGCTAAGCGAATACGAATTATTTGGCTTTTAGTGTTTTCTCCGTTGTAATCAAATATTCCTTGTGCTTCCCTTGCTTTTCTTAGAAACAAATCTCCTTGTGATGCAGCTATTGTTTGCGCTTCGTTACCATCTTCAAAGTCAATTCTTTGTGCAGTAAAGGTTTCCCCATCGTCGTGATGCTTATAGGAAATCAATGATACAGCCCAAGTCGTAGTATTTCGCAATATTGTTACGCATTGTTCAAGAAAAGCGATTGACATAAAATACACCCCCACATTTTGAGCTTCTTATTGTTGACAGTATCGAAATTAACAAATCTCATGTCTGGTGTAGCGTGGGGCGCTTTGAAACAAATCCGTCTGCGTATTGGATGTATTATAACACAAATAGCTTTTTGTGTAAACAGGGTAGAAACATGCATCTGTAGCCGCTTGCCTGCCCACGATTTTTATCCTTAACGTCACACCACTTACGCAACCCGCGTATTTAACCCTATCAGTAAATACAAAGGGGGATTGCACCATGGAACAAGAAAAACTTGTGAAAATCCTTTACGCATGTGGTGGGAAGGGCAATAACAGCATGGCGTCGGAGTGCCGGACATGTCCGCTTCGCAATGAATCCAAGCGGTGCTTTTACGCATGGCTTGAAGCGGCGGAGCTTATCGAGGAACAGGCGGCCAGAATCGCGGTTCTCACCGCGGAACTTGATCGGGCAAGGGAACAGGCCACCAACCCGCCGTTTCTGAAACGCTGCACCACCTGTCACTTTTCCACAGCCCCGGATACCTCCGACCCATGTGCGGCGTGCAAGGCGGAACCCGGACACAAGTATTGGACACCGCCGGTACGCAGGGCCATGTTTGGGGCCGCGTCCATGGCTGGGGGTGCCCCCAATGCCTAACCGTTCACAAAGAGGCGTCCGGGTGTTGGGTAAGGCTTTCCGGGGGCGGTGTGAGGGCTGCGGGGCAACGCTGTGCGCCCACCATGCCTACCGGTACGCGGACGACGCCAACGGGGCAATCTCCAACAGCGCCCCGTGGTTGTGTGCCACGTGCTATGAGAAGGCCACCGGCAAGCACGTAAAAAACGACGTGGAGCATTTCAAAGACCGGTTGATGGCCGTGGTGCGGAAATGTGCCGCGTCCGGCGTGGAACTTGGCCGGGTGGACGTACTGGAAAAGGTGATTAGGGGGTGCAAGTAGTGCGGGTGATTGACGGCGACAACCTCTTTGGGCTGGTAAAAGGTTCCCCGTTTTATGACAACCGGGACAGGGACAAAACGTTGGATATGATCGACGCCACGCCCACTCTCTACCTTGACGGATGGCCCCGCCGGGGCTTCTGGAAACCCGCAAGGAACGGGGCCGGGGTGAATTGCTCCCGGTGTGGCCGAAAAATGCGGCGGCAAACCCACTTTAGCCGAGACGACTTTTGCCCGAAGTGCGGGGCACAAATGTATGAGGGGGTGGGCGTGCCGTGTGATGGAAGCTCCTAAAGCGGATTCTCATAATCATGGTCGTTCGGGCGCTTCTCACATGGTGAATATGCACTTTCAATGAAAGGAAACGAGGGGCTACACATGAGAATTGACGGCTACAACGTCCCGGTAGACATTGAGGGGGAGCTTACCACGATTGATTGGGGAATCAATGCCCGCTTTTACCCCGGAAAGATTCACGCGTGCAGCCCCTTCAGAAATGAGGGAACCCCGTCTTTTGTGGTGTTCCTTGATCAAGGGAATTGGGTTGACCGGGGCTTAGCCAAGCCCGGATATGAGAAAGGCGACCTTATCACCCTATTGGCCTATTTGCAGGGCACCGACCGAGAGAACGTGAAGCGTTACCTCATTCGGAAATACCTTGCTATCGACGTGGAGGGGCTTACCCTTGACCTGAAACTGACCCTTGAAAAACCCGCTTACCCTGTGCTGGATACCGCCGTGCTGGACAACCTCCACCCGTCGGACTATCTGGCCGGGCGTGGGATAGACTATGAAACACAGGCACGCTATCGGGTGGGCTATCACGCATTCAAAAAGGCGGCGGTGCTCCCATGGTTCGATGAAAAGGGCAATCTGGTAAACGTCAAATACCGGTCGGTGGAGGGAAAGACGTTTTGGTGTGCAGACGGAGGGCAGTCCCTGAGCGGGCACCTGTTCGGGTATGCGCAAACTTTACAGGCGGACACCCTGCATATCACCGAAGCGGAAATTGACACCCTGTATCTTGCGGCGCACGGGTACGCGTCCGTGGCGTTGGGAACGGCACACATGAGCGCAATTCAGGAAAATTTAATCTTGAAACACCCTGCAAAAACCGTAATTATCGCCACAGACAGCGACAAAGCGGGGGAAAAGTGCGCAAGGGACATAGCCCGGCGGCTGGGAGGGTTCAAAGCATTGGAGCGGGTTGTATTCCCGGAAGGTTGTAAAGACGTGAACGACATTCGCCCCCTGACCTTGCAAACGGCAATCCCTCCATTTTTCATTTCGGGTATGCCGGTGGAGAAGGTGAGTGCGTGAATGATAATGGGAGCGTCCCACGGCAACACAGGCCGTATACAGTCGGTCAAACGGAAATCGTTGTTTTCCCGCTGCACAGTTTGTGCACAATTTGGGGCAGTTTTTTTTCCGCGCGTACAATAGGAAACGATAATTACGAGTGTCAAAAAAGTTGTGTTCATACCCGGAGTGTCGTTGGTTCGAATCCGACCGCCGCTACCAAAGAAAAGGCCCCAAAATCAAAGGATTTCGGGGCCTTTTCTTTTTATCCATGGGCTGGCCGCACGGTTGACGCCGTCAGGCCAGGAGCAGTTTGATGCCCTTTTCCAGGATGAAGTCCTGATAGTGCGGGGGGATCTTCGAATCGGTGACGATGATGTCGACGCTGGAGATGTTTGTCAGGTAGGACTGGCACACGCGGCCGAATTTCGATGAATCGATGAGCAGGATCTTTGTAAGGCTTGATTCGATCGCCGCCCGCTTCATGCCCGTCTCGTAGGAGAGGGGGCAGGTGATCCCCAGGGTTTCGTGAAAACCGCCGGCCGTGAGAAAGAGTTTGCTCGCCCGCGAATTGCGCAGAAGGCTGATGCCTTCCGGGCCTTCAAACATCTGGGCTTCGGGGTGGTAGGCGCCCCCGCCGACGATGAGCTTGCAGGACGGCTTTGTAATGAGTTCCTGAATGACGTTCAGGGCCCAGCAGATGATCGTGCAATTCGTATCCTTGGGAATCGCCTGGGCGAAACAGAAGGCGGTGGACCCGGAGTCGAGCATGAACGTATCGTTTGGGTTCAAAAGGGACGCGGCCTTTATGCCGATTCGGATTTTTTCTTCGATGTAAACCTCTTCCTGGGTTTGAAGGATGTAGGAAGGCGCCCCGGTGTCCTGCGCCTGGTTGTAAATTGCCCCGCCGCGAATCAACTTCACAACATTTTGTGAAGCCAGAGTATCGAGATCGCGCCGGATCGTCATGGTGGAAACGCCCATGGAATCCGACAGAGCCTTGTAGGTAACAACCGTATTGGCCTGAGCGAGCGCCAGAATTTGGCTCAGCCTGTCTTCTTTCTTTCCCATAAAAGTGTCAAAACCGCTCCGTCTTTGCAAAATTCATTGAAATTGTAACATTCCGCCCCAGGCTTGTCAAGGAAAAACATCACAAAGCCTCGGCCGCCGCCGGGCTTTCGATCCCGTACGGAGAGGCGCCGTCCCCGCCGCGCTCCGGAACGCGCCCGCGTTCTCCGGGGAGCGGGCCCGCTCCCCCCTCCGTTAGAATGTTACGAAATTAACATTATTGCTATTGACTTGTCCTATATTTCACGTTATAATGATAAATGATAGAACATATTCCATTATGTTGTGCGTCCGAGACTTTATTTTGGGAGGTAATCCGATGAGAGCTGACAGATTTACCAACAAGGTCGCGTTCGTAACCGGGGCCGGACAGGGCATGGGCCAGCAGTTTGCCCTGGATTTGGCGGCGGAAGGCGCCAAGGTCGTCATTTCCGACATCAGCGTGCCGGCGCTTGAGGAAACGGAAGGCATGCTGAAGGAAAAGGGCGCGGACTTTCTTTCGCTGGTTTGCGATGTCTCCCAATACGATCAGGTCGAGGCGGCCTTTGAAAAAACCGTCGCCAAGTACGGCAGGGTTGACATCCTCATCAATAACGCGGGCATCTTGAAAAGCGCGACGATTGAAGATACGTCCCTTGAGCTCATCGATCTCACCATTGACGTCAACATCAAGGGCGTGCTGTACTGCATCAAGGTGGCCACGCCCTACATGAAGAAGCAGGGCTATGGGAAGATCGTCAACCTCGCCTCGATCACCGGGAAAAACGGCGACAACAGCACGACGTTTGTGTATGGCGCTTCCAAGGGCGCCGTCATCACGCTGACCAGATCCGTTGCCAGGCAGCTGGGGCCCTTCGGAATCACCTGCAACGCGCTGGCGCCCCACGCCGTCATGACGAAGATGATGGCGTACTGGGATGAGTCGAAGAAAAAGGCGATGGCGGACAAGATTCCCGTGCGGCGGCTCAGCACGATCCAGGATGTTTCCAACCTCGCGCTCTTCCTGGCTTCCGATGAATCGGCGTTCATCACGGGCGAAACCGTCAACATTAACGGCGGCTACTACATGGATTGATGGGGGAACAAAATGGAAAATTTGATGAAACCGCTCACGGAAAGGGAAATTGACAGCCTGTCGAAGGCGGACCTCGCGCGGTTTATCGACCACACGATGCTCAAGGCCAACGCCGTCACCACGGATATTGAAAAGCTCTGCAACGAGGCAAAGCGCTACGGGTTCTGCTCCGTGTGCGTGAATTCCTGCCGGGTGCCGCTCGCCGCCAACGCGCTCCGGGGCACCGGGATCGGCGTTTGCACGGTCGTGGGGTTTCCCCTTGGCGCAATGTCCAGCGCCTCGAAGGCCTTCGAGGCTTCGGAGGCCGTAGCGAACGGAGCGACGGAAGTCGACATGGTGCTCAACGTGGGTGCGCTGAAGGCCGGCGAAACGGACGATGTCTACCGCGACATCAAGGCGGTGCGCGAGGCCACGAAGGGCAAGGCGCTTTTGAAGGTAATCATCGAAACCTGCCTTTTGTCCGATGAGGAAAAAGTGATGGCCTGCCGGGTTTCCGTGAAGGCCGGGGCGGACTTCGTCAAGACGTCCACGGGCTTCTCGACCGCCGGCGCCAAGGTGGAGGATATCGCCCTCATGCGCAGGACCGTCGGGCCCGATGTCGGCGTCAAGGCTTCGGGCGGAATCAGAACCGCCGAGGATGCCGTCGCGATGCTTCGCGCGGGCGCCACCCGAATTGGCTGTGGCGCGGGGGTTGCCATCATCGCCTGATTGCGCGGGTTATCCGTCGTTCATGCCTCCGCGGTTTTCGCGGAGGCATGTTTTCCGGAAAAACGCCCCTTCGCGCGAAAAGGCCCGGCCATCCTAGGCGGATGGCCGGGCCGCAGACCATCCCAAAAGTCCCTGGCAGACTTCAATCGTTCCCGGTGGCACGTACGTCGGGAACGGTTTCTCCCCCCAGTGCGCACACCGGGGGGAGAAACAGCACCATACGTCAGCACACCGCCCGGAAATGCGTGAGCATTTCAGGTGTGCGCAGGCTTTCTCCTTCGCATCAAAAAACCTCGCAGGGTTTTTTGATGCTTTGAGGCCCGGCCATCCTAGGCGGATGGCCGGGCCGGGGGAAGCGCCTTTTGTCAAGCGCTTTGCTGTTCCTTTATGGCGAGCAGTTCCTTCATCACGCCGAAGAGATTGCTTGAAACCGGGGTGCCAAAGCCGTCGTGAAGCTGGCGGTAGAGGGCGTACAGCCTTTCATAGACGGCCACATTTTCCGGAATGGGCCGGTAGTACGCATCCATGACGTTTGTCATGCGGTCCTCGGCCTGTTCAAAGCCCGGATAGACGCCCGCGTTTACGGCCGCCGCGATCGCGCCGCCCAGCGCGCAGGTTTCGGCGTTCTTCGAAACGTAGAGATCCTTGTTGAGCACATCCGCATAGATCTGCATGAAAACCCCGTCCTTCCGGGGGATTCCGCCGCAGGCGACCACCTTGTCAATCCGCAGCCCGCCTTCCTCCATCCTGTCGTGGATGACCCGGGCGCCGAAGGCGGTCCCTTCGATCAGGGCGCGATAGATTTCCGCGGCGCTCGTTTGCAGGGTCAAGCCGATGATCAGGCCCGTCAGGCGCTGATCGACGAGGATCGTCCGGTTGCCGTTGTTCCAGTCGAGGGACAAAAGCCCGCTCTGTCCGGGGCGGAGGCGGGAAGCCTCTTCGGAGAGCTGCCGGTGCGACTTGCCGCTCGGCGCCACGTACTTCACAAACCAGTTCAGAATATCGCCCACCGCACTTTGTCCGGCCTCTATGCCGTAGTAGCCGGGGAGGATCGAGTCGTGGACGATGCCGGCCATGCCCTTGATGCTCGGCCGTTTTCCCGCCTTCTTCAGCACGTACAGATCGCACGTGGAGGTTCCGATGGTCTTGACGAGAATGCCCGGCCTGATGCCCGCGCCGATGCCGCCGAAGTGGGCATCAAACGCCGATACGCTGACGACGATGCCCGAGGGCAGACCCATGCGCTCCGCCCACTCGCGGCAAAGCCTGCCCGCCGGGGCGGATACGTCGCGCACCATGCGTTCGTTCAGCGTATGAAGAACCTTTACAAGCCTGGGGTCCAGGGCGCGGATGAAGTTCTCCGACGGAAAGCCGCCCCATTCGGGGTTAAACAGCGCCTTGTGCGATGCGGCGCATATGCCGCGCACCGCGTCGTCGATGCACCCTCCGCCCGTGAGGAGGTATACGAGCCAGTCGGCCACCTCGATCCACGTATAGGCCGCGTCATACACCGCGGGGTCGCTTCGGAGACAGCGCAGAACCTTCGCCCAATACCATTCCGAGGAATATGCGCCGCCGACCATGTCCACGTATTCGGGGTTCACGGCATGCGCCAGCTTTGTGATGGTTTCGGCCTCGGCGGTGGCGCTGTGATCCTTCCAAAGCCAGATCGCCGCGTTGGGATTGTCCGCGAATTCCGCTTCCGCGCAGAGGGGAACCCCCATCTTCGAGACCGGGAGCACCGTGGAGCCGGTCGTGTCGATCCCGATGCCGACGATCTGGCTTGCGTCAAAGCCCTCCCCCGCGGCCTCGACGGCGAGTCTGACGGAGCGCTCCATGCCCTTGAGATAGTCGTCGGGGTTCTGGCGCACGACGTGGGGATTCGCCTTGTCCAGATAACTGCCGTCCACGCCGTGTTCGTATGCGTAGACCCCGGAGGCGAGTTCGCGCCCGTTTGCGGTATCGACCACCGCCGCCCGGACGGATGCCGAGCCATAATCGACACCAATGACGTACTTTCCCATTTTGAGCTCCTTTCCTCCGATTGCTGACGGGCCCGCACGTCCGGGTAAGCCGGACGCACTACTTCCGGAGCACCTGCCGGTTGGCGACGAACCCCGGGGTTTCGCCGCGCAAAAGCTTCAGGGCCTGTTTTCTCATCAGGTTCGGCGCGTTCCAATAGGACGCCCGCGTATCGCCCGCCCGGTGGTTGGACAGCGTCAGGTTGTCCAGGCGGATCAGCTCGCTGTCGGCGGGGAGCGGCTCCGCATCGAACACATCGACCGCGGCGCCCTGAATGGCGTTGTCCTTCAGGGTGCGGATCAGCGCGTCGGTGTCCACAAGGCCCGAGCGGGCGGTGTTGATCAGATAGGCCGTCTTTTTCATCAGCGCAAATTCCTTTTCGCCGATCATCTTCTCGGTCTGCTTCGTCAGCCTGACGTGCAGGGAAATGATGTCCGCCTCCCGGATCAGGTCTTCGAGCTTCATCGGGCGGAAGCCCGCCCGGCGGATCACATCGTCCGGCACAAACGGATCTGAAACCAGAATGGTCGTATCGAAGCTCCTGAGCTTTTCGCAGACGAGCTGCCCGTTCTGGCCAAAGCCCACGATCCCGATCTTCAGCTCCGTCAGCTCCGGGATGAAGCCGGAGTTTGGATAAAACTCCCGCCACTTCCCCTCCCTGAGCGCGAGGTGGGAGCGGGCGATGTTTCTGGTTTCCGCAAGCATCATGCCCACCGTGTATTCGGCCACGGCGTTGGAATTGTGGTGCGGGGTATGGATCACGGGAATCCCGCGCCTTGTCGCTTCCTCGAGGTCGATATTTTCAAGGCCGCCGCGCGCCGAGACGATGAGCTTCAGGTTTTTTGCCCTTTGGATGACCTCCTTGCACACCGGGCAAATGTGGACGACGAGCACGTCCGCGTCCTCGATCATCGCGGGCATGTCTTCCGGGCAGGGGACGCCGGACGGCCCGTTCAGCTCAAGCTGCCGCCAGACGTTCCGGATGTCCGCCCTCGTCTTCACCACAAAATCAAGCTTATCATAGGAAGAGATGTACTCCTCCATGCCGTCTCCGTGGAAAAAGCCCTCCAGGATGTCGGTCGGGAGCAGGTAATCGCCAATGACAAGACCCTTCATAAACATACCCTCCGTTTATTTTTCCGCTTCGTCCAGCCTTGCAACCGCATCGTCCAGCGTCATTCCGTCCTCCGGGATATACCGCTTCCAGCAGGCCACCGTCTCCTTCAGATCCTCGAGGGCGTCGTGCGGATAGGACACGTTGGAAATGAAGATTTCAAAGGCGAGCGTCACATGGTCCGCCTTGGGGGGCATGCCGTCCTCCGCCGGGGCGTCAAAGCTCTCCTTCAGGGTCCGGAGAAGCCGGGCGGGCGCAATGATCCCGTTTTTGTTCGTCTCCTTCGTGAAGGGCGCGTGGGACGACTTGACACCGTCCGTCTGCTGCATGTGCATGATGGGCGAATACGCGCCCATCGAACGGACCCATTCATAAGGGTCGTCGTCCTTCCCGCTGAACGAGAACATGTAGGGATGGCTGTCCCTCAGCGCGCTGACCGCGTCCCGGGCAAAGGCGGCGTCCGTCTTTTCCGGCCGCTTCGCCTGCTCGTACACCTTCCGGTACATGCAATCCGGCCCGAGCCAGATGTCCCTTGTGCGGCCCTGGCCGCGCACCTGGGCCACCGCTTGCGCCACCGCCTCGGCGGAAGGCATGCGAAAGCGCCTTTGCCCGACCATGTGGCCGACGTCGTTGGCGATGTAAAACGGCCTGCCGCCGATTTTGTAGATATCCCGGAGCATCCGACGGGCGGATTCAATGGTAAAGGGCGGCTGATAGGGCGCGTACATCTGCTCGCAGCACAGGTTCACGCGGTTGTGCGCCCAGGCATACCGGGCAAGCTGCGCAAAGCATTCGTTGGCCCGCCCGACGGCCGCCCCGTACTTTTCCGGGGAACCCAGATCCTCCTCGCTGATGGCGTGGAAGGAAAACCCGATGTCGGCGCCCAGCTGACCCGCCTTGCAGATGAGGGGCTTGAACCAGTCCTCCACAAGCTTGTTCCGCACCCTCGCATCGGGGTGGGCCAGCCCCGCGGTTCTGTAGGTCTGGTAGCCGGTAAAGAAGGAACGCACGCGGATGCCGTGCGCCGTCTCAAGGGCCTTGACCTCCTCCACCCAGTCGTCCAGATAGGACGCCGGAAGGAAGAGCGGGTCCACCTCGTTGTCGGTGCTGGCCTCAATGCTGGTGGCGCCCATCGCCTTGATCACCTGAAACCATTGGGCGGGCGTAATCCAGCGCTTGATCGCAAAGCAGTTGTCCATCGCAAGATAGAGCTTTGGTGAATGTGACATACGGCCTCCCGGATCATTGTTATTTCTAACTCCATATTCTATACGCGGCGCGGCCCCATCGTCAACATGAAAACTGTGACTTATTTGTTAATAGTGCTCTTTTTTGGCCAAATTCCTCTCAATTTTCATTATAAAATGAAATATTACGAACAACGCTGGCTGGCGCAGCCCATATTTTCCCTTCTGAAGCCCGAGAAAACAAGCTGTGTGCAGTTTTTTCGCCAGGCTTCTTCATATTTCCCGCGAGGAATTGCGGAAATTGGCGCCAAGATACGCGCCGATAATTTGTACAAAACGCCCATTGACAGATTATTCACGATGATTCATCATTATTATGTGATTTAAATAACAAATGTGGAGGCAGAAATGTTATCTTTTTCCTATGACGGTCCCGGAAAGCTTGCGTTGCGGGAAACAGAGGTTCCCAAGGCTTCGGAAACCAGCGCGGTCATCAAGGTAAACGCCACATCCATTTGCGGCACGGACCTGAGAACCTACCGGTTCGGCTCCTCAAAGATTCACGGGCTTCCGCGGATCATCGGGCACGAGGCCGTGGGCACCATCGTGGAGAAGGGCGGCCGCGTAAAGGGCTTTGAGGTCGGGGATCGCGTTCAGATCGCGCCGGCCATCGGCTGCGGACACTGTCCGTCCTGCAAAAAGGGAAAGACCAATCTCTGCAACAACCTCAAGACCATCGGCTTTGACTTTAGCGGAACCTTCGCGGAGTACATGGAGATTCCGGCCGAAGCCTTCGAGCAGGACCACGTGACGCTGGTTCCCGAAAACCTCAAGTCGGTCGAGGCGGTGCTGGCGGAACCCATCGCGTGCGTCTACAACGCCCAGGAATACCTGCGCATCGGCCAGGGCGACACCGTGGCGATCTTCGGCTCCGGGTTCATCGGCACCATGCACGCAGAGCTCGCGTTCCGCAAGGGCGCGTCGAAGGTCTTCCTCATTGAAGTCAACGAAACCAGAATCAACACGGCCCGGGAAATTCATCCCGCGCTGATCGCGATCAATTCCAACAAGGAGGACTTCCGGCGGATCGTTCTGGACAATACGGACGGAGAAGGCGTTGACGTGGCGATCGTCGCCTGCTCCGTCGGCCCCGCCCAGACCAACGCCATGAGCATCATCGGGAAGGCGGGGCGCGTCAGCCTGTTTGGCGGGCTTCCAGGGGAAAGCACCTGCTTTATCGACAGCAACATCATCCACTACAAGGAAGTTGGCGTGTTCGGGTGCCACGCCTCCACGGTCGCGCAGAACAGAATGGTCCTGGAAATGATGAGCGAGGGGAAGCTGGATGTGTCCCCCTTCACAAAGCGGACATTCGCGCTGCGCGAGATCAACGAGGCGTTCCAGGCGATCAGCAACGAGACCATCCTCAAAGCAATCCTTGTGCCGGGGGAGTGACGAAGCCGTGAGCAGCTCTGTTTTGGAAATGCGGCGGATCAGAAAGACGTATTCCGGCGTCACCGTCCTCAAGGATGTGGATCTCGCCCTGGAGGAAGGGCAGATTATCGGCCTGGTGGGGGAGAACGGCGCCGGAAAGTCCACGATGATGAAGATCCTGTCCGGAGGGATACAGCCTGACAGC
This sequence comes from Christensenellales bacterium, assembly GCA_040768845.1. Lineage (GTDB taxonomy): Bacteria > Bacillota > Clostridia > Christensenellales > Aristaeellaceae > JAEZHK01. The sequence continues at coordinate 232,508 of JAXGME010000008.1, forward strand.
GGCGAGATCCTGATCGACGGGGCGAAGGTCGAGGTCAGCAGTCCGATTGTTGCCCGCAAGCTGCGCATCGCGATGGTTCAGCAGGAGCTGAGCCTCATTCCGACGCTTTCCGTTACGGACAACATTGTGCTGGGCCGCGAACAGACGAACGGGCCCTTCAAGGTGTTCAATAAAGAGGCAAACCGGCAGTACGCAAAGCGCGCCCTGGAGATGATGAACCTGGACTTCAGGCTGGACGAGAAGGTCGGCCGCCTGAGCGTGGCCAACCAGCAGCTCATCGAGATCGCCCGGTGCCTCGTCAGCAATCCGCGGGTGCTGATCCTCGACGAGCCGACCACGGCGCTCACCCTGGTGGAGGCGGAATCCCTGCTTGAACGCATGAAGGAGCTCCGGGACCGGGGGACGTCGATCATCTTTATCTCTCACAAGCTGGAGGAGATCATCCGCGTTTCGGACAAGATGATCATCATGCGGGACGGCTGCAAGGTGGGCGAAGTTTCTTCCGGCGAACTGAAGCGGCTCGAGCTCATCAAGCTGATGGTCGGCGACAAGCAGTTCTTCCAGCGCGAGCACCGGGAAATCGGCACCATTCAAAAGCTGCCGATGGCCCTGGAGGTCAAAAACCTCTGCCGCGAGGGAAAGTTCCGCGACATCAGCTTCGACGTGCACAAGGGCGAGGTGTTCGGCTTCTTCGGCCTGAAGGGGGCCGGGCGAAGCGAGCTTCTGATGGCCATCTTCGGCGCGGACAGGATTGACAGCGGCGAGATCGTCCTGGACGGCGTTTCGGGGGCGCCCGCCAGCCCGTACGACGCGATCCAGAAGGGCATCGGCTTTGTCACCGAGGACCGGAAGCTGTCCGGAATCATGCCGACGATGGACATCAAAAACAACATCATGGTCTCCAACTACCGAAGCATCGCCTCCCCCCTGGGGAGCGTCAACGAGAAGGCGCTGGCCCAGACCTGCGACGAGTATGTGAAAAAGCTGGATATTAAAATCTCCAGCCACCGGCAGCATGTGAACCGGCTCAGCGGCGGCAATCAGCAAAAGGTGATGATCGCGCGCTGGCTGCACACCAACAGCAAGGTGCTCGTCTTTGACGAACCCACAAAGGGCGTGGACGTGGGCGCGAAGCAGGACATTTACCTGCAGATCAACAAGCTGGCTCAGGACGGCAAGGCCGTCGTCGTGATTTCGTCCGAGCTCGAAGAGGTCATGCTGCTTTGCGACAGGGTGGCCGTGATGCGGGAGGGGCAGATTCTGAACATCCTCGACGGCGAGGACATCAAGGCCAACACCATTATGCACTACGCGGCTGGCTGATCAATACGAAAATGAAGAAGGTAAGAGCATGATGTCAGAAAAGAAAGACGATATCAAGATGCTGTTCAGGGACAATATCGTCGTGCTGTTTTTGTTGCTCATCATTGTTATACTGTCCATTGCCAGCCCATACTTTCTGAATCTGGGCAATCTCATGGATGTCGCCAAGCAGGCGTCCATCAACGGCATCATCGCGCTGGGCATGACGTACGTCATAACCACCGGAGGGATCGACCTTTCGGTCGGGGCGGTCTGGGCGCTGAGCGGCGTCGTCGTCGCCCTTCTGATGAACGCCGGGGTCGCCTGGCCCCTGGCCTGCGCCGCGGGCATCGCGGTGGGCATTTTGTGCGGGCTCTCCACCGGGCTTTTGGTGACCAAGGGCAAGATGCAGCCCTTTATCGCGACGCTGGCGACGATGAACGTGTATCGGGGCATTGCGCTCATCATCACCGGCGGCTACACGGTGTACAACCTTCCCGCGTCCTTCCGCGAGATCGGCGGCGGCATGCTCCTTGACATCATTCCCATGCCGGTCATCGTGTTCGCCGTCATCTTCCTGATTTCCTGGTTCATCTTCTCAAAACAGGTCAAGGGCCGCCATCTGACCGCGATCGGAAACAACATGGAGGCGGCGCGCCTCTCCGGCATCGGCGTCGAAAAGACGATTTGCTGGGCCTATATCTACAGCGGAATCATGTGCGCCATCGGCGGCGGGATTGTCGCCACGGCCCGCCTGAGCGCCGCCGAGCCGACCATCGGCAGCGGCGCCGAGCTTGACGCGATCGCCGCGGTGGTCATTGGCGGCACCTCCATGTCGGGCGGCGAGTCGAGAATTTCCGGAACGCTGGTGGGTGCCGTCCTCATCAGCGCGATGAACAACGGCCTGACGCTTCTGAACGTGCCAACCTACTATAAGATCGTGGTTGTCGGCCTGATTCTGATCGCGGCGATGCTGCTGGATTCGTTCGGCAAGAAAAAGCGCAAGTAGTTTTCCACGAATGTGGAAGAAAAAAGAGGAGGTTGCCTGTTATGAAGAAACGGTTCCTGTCGGTCCTGCTGGCGCTTGTGCTGCTTTCCATGGGCGCGTTTGCGTCGGCGGAGGAGGTGTCCTTCCTGAGTGACGAAGCCGGGTTGACGAACGGTTCTTACCTCGAGAACGTCGGGACGCCCAAGGGGGATTACAAGGTCGCAAACATCACCAGAACCCTCATGAACGCCCACTGGGTGAAGAACAAGGAAGGCTTTGAGGCCGCGGGCGCGCACTACGGTGTGACGGCGGACGTCTTCGCGGTCCAGTCCGAGCAGGATGTCATGGATCAGCTGAACATTCTGGAAACCTGCATCGAGAAGGGCTACGACGCCGTGGTCGTGTCCCCCATCACGGAGCAGAACCTCCTGCCGGGCCTGAAGAAGGCCACCGAAGCCGGCATCGTCATCATCAACGTGGACACCGCCGAGATCAGCAAGAAGAGCGCCGAGGAGAACGACATCAAGATCACCACCTTCCTGGGCTCCAACAACTATGACTCCGGCAAGCTGGCCGCCGAGTTCATCAGCGAAAAGCTCGGCGACAAGAGCGGCGAAGTCGCCATCATCGAAGGCAACCCCGGCGACACCTGCGCCATCGACCGGACCAACGGCTTTGCGGACGCCGCCAAGGATTCCGCCAATCTGACGGTCGTGGCTTCCCAGACCGGCAAGTGGGACAGGCTCGAGTCGCTGAACGTCGCGACCAGCATTCTCAGGGCCAACCCCAAGGTGTGCGGCATTTACTGCAACAACGACACCATGGTCCTGGGCGTCATGCAGGCGGCCGCGGACCTGGGGTACGAGGTGCTCACCAGCGATACCTTTGACCGGGCCGGCGAAGAGAAGACCCTGCTCCTGATCGGCAACGACGGCGTTCCCGAGGCCATCCAGGCCGTCCAGGACGGCACCCTCACCGGCACCATCGCGCAGAAGCCCTACCTGATGGGCTACTCCGCGCTGGAGGCGGCCATCATCGCCCTCAACGGCGAAGAGGCGCCCGAAAGGTTCAATACGCCGGTCGCCCTGGTCACCAAGGCGGACTTCTAGCATATCGCCGGGCGCCCCGGAAAAGCGCGCCGACCGAAGAAACACGGCCCGTTCCCCGTGCCTGGGGGGCGGGCCGTGCGCTTTCCAAAGGCCGGCGCGGAGGCGCTCCGGGGCGGGCGGCTTCCGCCTTGTGCGCAAGGGGCCGCCTTGCGAGCGTTTTCCGGAACGTTGCAAGGCAGCCTCTCTGCGGTCCAGGCTCTGTCTTTTGCCCGGTTATTGGAGGGCGATTCCCTCATAGCTGATCTTCTGATCCTCGCCGCGGGTGTACCTGGAGAAGAACTCATCCCAAATCTTCCAGGCGAGTTCCGGGAAGTATGCGTGCGGCGAGTTCTCGACGAGCGCAAACTTGGCCAGCGGCGCGCATCCCGTCTGGTCGTAGATCGTAAAGGTGTTGTAGCGCCCGTTGACCAGGGAGGACGTCTTCGCCTTGTCGATATCAAGGCCGTTCATCTTGGCCCACTTGACCATCTGCTGGTAGTTGGCACCTTCCTGGGGCGAATCGCTAAACCCTCCCAGGTCGTGGTCCCCCACGATGCCGTACATCGGCATCGTGACATCGCTCGAATAGTGCTCGGGATCCCCGCCAAAGGGAATGTCCATGCCGCCCACCGGCGCGGCCGCCGCGAACAGTTCCGGCATCGCGTCCGCCACCGCGCAGGTCATCATGCCGCCGTTGGAGTGCCCGGTCACGTAGCGGCGCGCGTCGTCCACGGCATAGTTTTCATCCATGTACGCCGCAACCGCCTTGATGAAGTTCAGATCCGCGTTGAGCTGTTCCTCGCTGCCGTTGAAAATCCCGATGGTGCTGTTGTTGGTAAGCCACCGGGGCACGTTGTTGCCGGTGTGCGGATAGGCCTGCACAAATGCGCAGATCAGGCCCCGGTTCTCCGCCACGCGCCACCATTCGGTGTCGGTGGTGAAGGCGCGCGCGGTCGAGGAATAGCCGTGAATGCACACCACCAACGGCATTTCCGCGTCGCCGGTATACGTGGAGGGCGTGTATACGTAGAATTCGCGCTTCAGACCGTCGACCTCGAGGGAGATCTTCCGCATGCCCAGATCTTCCGGCTCAAACGCCGCGCGCAGCGAACTGCCTGGGTCGCCCACAAAGCGGCGGATGCGGGAGAGGAACTTCGTCCAGATATCGGAATTGAAGTCCGCGCTGTACGCGAGCGCATCCGCCCGGTCGCTCACCCAGACCTCGGCGATGGGCTGTTCGTTGTTCAGCTGATCTGTGGTCAGCCTGTCCGCCCGGAAAACGCGGCCATATGCATTGGTCAGCCCTTCATCCACAACCTTGTCCGCCGCCTTCCAGTACTCGGCAACGGCGGCGTTGGCGCCCTCTTCGCCGCAGTTGATGATCCACGCGGGCACCGGAATGGTGTTGTTCGGGTACTGCGCCAGCGGGCCGTCGTTATCGCCCGCCTCCACGTACGGAAAGCTGCCGGCGTTCCCGATCGTCTCCAGGAATTCGTCGGGAACCGCGCACCCGCCGATGGACACAATGCCGGCAAGCATCGCGGGATAGCTCATCGCCAGCTCATGGACCATCGTACCGCCCTCGCCGTAGCCCACCGCGTACAGCGCGCGCTCGTTCCAGTCCACCACCAGCTTGTTGCCCACGTAGTCGCTCAGCGCTGATTTCAGAAACGCGATGTCCTTCGCGGGGTCCTGAATGTTCCACTTGCCTTCGGGCGCCTCGGCGTACACCACACAAATCTCCTCGGCGTCGGCCACGGACTGCCACTGGGCATCCGCCGCCAGCTGCTCGGCGGTCGATCCGTCGGGACCGAGCACAAGCAACGTGTCCACGCAGGGGTAGGAATCGGCGGGGGTGTACACCACGATCTTGCCGCTGACAGAGGGTTCCTCCACATCCACATTCACCCTGATCAGCCCTGCCACCATGGGGCCGTAGGGGATGTCGGGGTTCCCGTACGCCTTCTCCGGGTCGTAGGTTTGAATCTCCTCGGCCATGCAGAAACCGGGAACCAGCAGAATTAGCGCGAGTATCAGGCTCAGCATCCTTCTCATTGTCGTTACCTCCCCTTATTTTGATGTGGTTGAGCGACCATTGGCCTGCGGCCTGCTTTCACCTCCGTTTTTCCTTTTTTGCCAGGGAAGTCCCCCGGACAAGCCGCGCATCGGTCCGGACGGACGTCCTGTCCCGCCCTACGAAAAAGTCCCGCCCCTTCCCGTTTCAAACGGCCGCTTCGTGGTGCGTGCGCGCCCCGAAACCGGGGGCGCGCCGGGCGTTATACCACAAATTTGCGATGAAGACGAAACACCCCTCCAAAACCCCAGCGCAATGTTAAAATTTAAATTGAATCGTTATATCTTATAATTATCTGTTTCTTACTTATTTTTGCTTGACTTCATGGGCATATTATACTATAATTCTTTCAATGTCAATATTTTGTGTGTAAGTCACCCAAAAAAATGGATAAGTTGTGCGCTTGTATTCCGCGCGCGTTTTCGTAAACTGCGGTGGGCGCACCGCCGCAAATCCCCAGGGGAAAAGTGGGTCCGCGGATACGGGCACGCAGGGAGGAATACGGGTATGGGCCGGAGAACGCTATATACGGACAGCCCGCCGCCTGAACGCGGCGAAGGAAGGCGTATACAGGCCCCGCACCGCAAAAGCTTTCGCGGAGGAGCATCCTATGGCCGAAAGACGGCGTCGTGTTGCAAGGTACATCCCCTTATTCCTGGCCCTGGCGCTCATCGTATGGGGGGGCGCGCATATCGCGCGGATATACGGGCTGGAGCGCGCGCAGTTGGCGTGGCAAGAAACGCAGCCTCGGCTCACCTTTGTCTGCCAGGATTCCCTTTCGGAGGGCAAGATCGCCTCTTACTGGGCGGCTGTCGTCGAGGGCATGCAGGCCGCTGCCGACCGTTTCGGCGTATCGCTCAATTGCGTAAGCCCGCCCGATACCGGGGGCGACGAGGGCATGCGGCTTCTGTATCGCTCTGTCGCCTCCTGCAATGTGGACGGCATAATCTGCGTGGGGACGGATCAGGCCTCGCTGTCGCGGGAAATCAACCAGGCATGGGCGCACGGCATTCCCACCGTATGTCTCGACGGCGACGTTCCCGGCTCAAAGCGGATTGCCTACTTCGGAACGGACAACTACGCGATGGGCGCGCAGGCCGGCCGGATCATTCTGGACAGCATCCCCCAAAAGGGCGCGGTCTACATCACCTTGATGCAGGCCATCACAAACCAGTTCCAGCAGCGCATTGACGGCATGGCGGCCGCAGTGCAGGCGGTGGACGGAATGCGCGTGGTGATGGATCCGCACTGGGAATCGAACAGGAACCAGTTTCAGATCGCCAGCGAGATCCGGAATGCGCTTGAAGCGCATCCGGACATTGTGGCGATCTATTCCCCGGGCTCGCTCGGAATCGTGTACGCGGCGCAGGAAGTGCAAAAGGCCCGCGGCTCGGAGAGCGGCATCGTACTGGTATCCATCGACGACTATTCCGCCATCCTGGAGACGATCCGAAAGGGCACCGTAACCGCGACAATTGCGCAGATGCCCTATGCCATGGGCTACCAGGCGATCGAGTTTTTTGCCGAATACCTCAGGACCGGAGAAGGGGCCGGCAGCATGGTGTTTACGGGCACGGTTGTGATCGACCGGGCCGGCATCAACGACCGGATCGGATGAGCACTATGAGCACACGAAACAGCGGGTCCATTCGAAAGCGCATGCTGTCGGTATTTCTGTCCATCGTACTGATGATCCTGCTGCTGAGCCTTTGGTATGTGTTCGGCTTCGAGTACTCGGTGGGCGTACTCAACGGGGTCATCGACGCGCAAAACGTCCGCTCCGCCTACAGCTCGACGCTTCAGGCCCTGCGGCGCGACCTGGACTACGGCGACGACGTGGAAAGCGCGCTGGCCGGCCATGCCGAAGCGCTCAAGGCATACGCCGCCAAGATGTATGCCGCGTACCCTTACAGGGCGGTATACGATCTTCTCGCCATCACCGACAGGTTTGAAGGCCAGGTGCAGGCGCATCGGGAAGCGCCGGAGGGGATCTACGACAGCATCTCCCAAATGGAGCTCGTCTTTGCCGGACTCTCGGACGTCGTGGAACACGCGGATACGGCCGGCCGGGAGCGTATAAAAACCTACCGAATTTCCGCGATTCAAGCCTTTGTCGCCATTGCAGCCGGGTGCGCGCTAATGTGCGTGGTCATCATCAAGGGGTTTTCCGACAGCATCGTACAGCCCATCGAGCAGATGGCGACGGCGGCCAAGAGGGTCTCCGGGAGCGATTACGACGCCGCCATGCTGCCGGATTCCCCACGCGCAGACGAAATCGGATACCTGTTCTCCGCATTCAACCGGATGGTGCGCGAGATTCAGGCACAAATCGAAACCGTGCGCCTCAACGCAGACCTGAAACAGCAGCTTCAGGCGCAGCAGATTTCGGCCATACGGCAATTGCAGCTTCTGAACGAAGCGGAACTGAATATGCTGCAGTCCCAGGTGAATCCACATTTCCTGTTCAATTGCATGAGCCTGATCCGGCAGACGGCCTACCTGGAGCAGGCAAAGGAAACCGGAGAGATTACCGAGGTGTTTTCCGAAATGCTGCGCTATGGACTGTACCGCCTCAACCAAATCGTAACGATCCGCGACGAAATCGGCGACGCAAAAAACTATTGCTTTCTGATGGAAAAGCGCTTCGGCGACCGGATCAGGTACCACATTTCCGCGGAAGAAGCGTGCCTGAGCGAGAAAATCCCCTGCCGGGTGCTTCAGCCCCTGATAGAAAACGCCTATAAACACGGCCTGGAGAACGTAACGGAGGACGGCGTCCTGAACGTGAGCGTATCCAGTATGGACGGGCGCATCCTGGTGCGGGTGGAGGACAACGGCCGCGGAATGCGACCGGATCAGCTGCGCCAGATCGAGGAATCCATTTCCAGCGATGAGATCAGCGCCGACAGCAAGCGGCACATCGGCCTGGCCAACGTGATCAAGCGCATGCTTCTGTTCTGCAACGGCGATTTGCGCTACCGCATCGTAAGCACGCCCAATGAATCCACCATCGTAGCCTTCAGCTTTCCGCCCCTTTCCGAATGGAGGTGATTCCCATGACCACGCTGATGATCGTCGAAGATGAGCCGGTCGAGCGCCGCGCGGTGCGGCAACTGATTGCGGAGCATTTTGCCCAGGTGGAAATCCTGCCCGACTGCTCCAACGGGGCGGAGGCGCTGAGCAGCGCCCTGCGGTACGCCCCGGATATCCTTGTGCTGGACATCAAAATTCCAGGCATGAACGGCATCGAAGTTGTAAAACAGCTGCGAAGATCCGGCTATTCCGGCAAGATCATGATGTGCACGGCCTACGATCTGTTCGATTACGCCAAGGACGCGCTGAACTACGGCGCGAACGCGTTTCTCCTCAAGCCGGTTAAGCACGCGGATTTCGTCGGAATGATTGGCCGGTTCATCGCGGAGCGGGCGCCTCGGGCCAAAGACGGCCCGCCCGGGTCCGGATTCACGGAAGACATGATCCCCTACCTCATCCCCGGCTTTTTAAGCAACAGTCGGGGGGCCTCTCCTGCGCCGGAGGAATTCAAGCTCAGAAACTGGCTGCGAGAAAACATCTCCCGGGCAATCCTGATTTCGCTGGATCTTGCAAAGGATCAGAAGGTGTCCCTCGCCTGCTCGGGCCATCTTCTGGATGTGATCTATCCCCAGATGGAGCGGAGGGTCTTCGGTGCGCTGCCCGAGGGCTTTCGGCTGCTCCGCACGAACGATGACCGCGGGTTTCTCCTGTTCGGTTATTCGAAAGCGCCCTGCGCGGACGAGTTGATGGACCTGCGCGCGCGGTTTGCCGCGTGTCTGTTGGGGCAGCAGCTGGAAGGCCATGAATGTTTCCGGATCGAGATCGGCATCTCCAACGTGATCACCGCGCCGGAGGAATACGCCGGCGCATATGCCGACGCCATGGCCGGCCGCACGCGCCGCAGCGTTCCCGCGCTCCTGGGCGAGGCCGCCGCGGTCCGGCGCATCGCGGTCAGCGAGCGCGCAATCGAATGTTTTTGGGAAGACGGCAACTTGAAGTCTGATCCGGAAGAAGCGGCCGATCATCTGCTGCGCCTGCACCTGTCGGGCGATGCGGCCCCAGTCGGGGAACGACTCGCCGCGGCGACCGCGATATTGCTTAAAATGCGGGAGAAGGCGGGGAATGGACTATTCGAAAAGCTTCCGGAGGCGTTTTCAGACCCGGCGATTGCAAAGTGGTATCGCGCGCTTGCGAAGAGTGCCTTCGGGGCGCATCGAAGGGCCATGAGCGGAAACCCGGAGTATGCGCTCAAGCTCGCCTGCAAATACATCCACCGCAACTTCAGTCAGGATCTCTCGCTGGCCAGGGTCGCGGGCCATGTCGGTCTAAGCGCGCCCTACTTGAGCCACTTGTTTTCTCAAAAGCTCAGCATGGGGTTTGTGGACTATCTTCAGACCGTCCGCATGAACGAGCTCAGGCTCCTGCTGGCCAGCGGGGAGGATTTCTCCATTCGCGAGCTGAGCGCCCGGCTCGGCTACAACAGTGAAAACTACTTTTGCAGGGTGGTCAAACAGAAAACGGGCAAAACCATCAAGCAGCTGAAAAAGCAGCTTTGCCTCGAATCCCGCCCCTAAATCGGCCCGCCGAGGCCCGGTCGCGCGCCTGCGGCGGGCCGGGGCGGCGCTGGGATTGATTGCCCGGGGCGCCTTAGCGAAATCTTAACATTTAAATGGTATACTAATCAGTAGGAAATGAACGTTTGAAGCGGGAGCGTGCGGAGAAGAAAGGAATTGTCATGAACGTAATATCGGAGCAGGTTGAGCACAGCCGTTTTGGGTTGGGGGTCGTCCTGAGTCAGACTTCGACGATGATCGAGGTCCGCTTCGAGGATGCCTTCGGAATCAAGAAGTTCGTATACCCATCGGCTTTTGATTCTTTTTTGGTCCTCTGCCGGCCTGCGCTGCAGGCGTCGATGGCGCAGGAATTGGCCCAGATCCGGGAGCAGATCGAGGCGGAGCGCCTGAGAAAAATAGAGGCCGACCGACTGCACGAGGAAGCGGTGCGCACGCTTCTGGCGCAGCACATCGCGGCCAAAAAGGCGCCCAAGCCCCGGGCGCCCAGGGCCAAAAAGGCCGCGAAGACGACCCCCACCGCCTGATCCGACGCCGCCGGCCAGAAGCCGGCGGCCCGCGTTTCTCCGGCCGTCAGGCGGGAAAATCGCGCAAGATCCGCTCCGCGCGGGTTTTCAGATCGTCAAAGCCGCCGAATTCCTCCGGCTGTCCGTTCAGTTGCGCGCGCACCGGCGCCGGCAGCGCGTTGAAGTACTGGCACGCCTTCGCGTCGCCCTCGATCAGCACCGTCAGGCTCGTATTCATCCGGATCACCTCGCGCCCCAGTATGCCCGAAAACGCGGGCCGGCCATGCGCCCTTCACGGGATCTCAAAGGTGCGCACATCCACCAGCGGCTCCTGCTCCGTGATCCGGATGCGGGTGATCTCCCCGTAGAAGGGCGTGAAATTCTCCAAGAGGACCTTCAATACGTCCCCCGCGCGGCCGCCCTCGGACGTGGCCAGCGTGATGTGGGGAATCCACTTGCCGCCCTCCAGCGAATAGAGGCAGTTTTTGTCGGAGCACAGGCCGTCATAGCGGGCGTGGATCGCGGCGTGCATGTCCAGCAGCGCCCGGGTGACGCTGGGCGCGGCAAAAAATACCTGCGATTCGGGAAACACGCCGATCTGCCCAAAGAAGAGCCGCGTCCTCCGGAGCCGGCCCAGGATGCCGCCCACCCAATCCGCCATCTCCTCCCGGCCGATGCCGGAGTAGATGCCAAAGGTGATGTGGGGCGGCTGCGCGTCCGCCGCCAGGCCGGCGCGGCCGATCCGGGCCTTGATCGCCTCGAACCGCCGATCGGCCTGCGCGTCCAGCATGCCCATGACGCACAGCGTCTTTTCGTCCGCCACCCAATCCCTCCCCGACAGCCTTTTCCCCATTCTAACAGATTTTCGCGCCGCGCTCAAGGGCGGCGCGCGGCGCGCCCGCCGCATTTTGGCTGATTGCCCCCGCGCCTTTCCGGGTAAGTATATGATAGTTAGCACTAACTAACTTCCGGGCGACGCCCGCGATGAAAGGAGAACCCCCATGTTTGAGCAAATCAAGCTGCCCTATGCCTTTGATGCGCTGGAGCCGCATATCGACAAACTGACCATGGAAACCCACTACCTGAAGCATCACGCGGCCTATACGAAGAACCTGAACGACGCGGCGGAGAAGGCGGGCCTCTCGGACCGGCCCATTGAGACGCTGCTTTCGGACTTCAAGACCGCCGTGCCGGACGGGGTCAAGACCGCCGTGCGCAACAACGGCGGCGGCTACTTCAACCACAACCTGTACTTCGGCCACATGGCGCCAAACGGGGGCGGGGCGCCCTCCGGCGCGCTGGCGGAAGCCATCCGCGGGGCTTTCGGCGGTTTTGCGGACTTTAAAGAGCAGATTTCCAGGGCGGCGATGGGCCAGTTTGGCTCCGGCTGGGCCTGGCTGGCCGCCGACGGCGCGGGCGCGCTGAAGGTCATGGCCAGCCCCAACCAGGACAATCCGCTGTTGGAGACGGAGGGGGCCTGGCGGCCCATCCTGGGCATCGACGTGTGGGAGCACGCCTACTACCTGAAGTACAAAAATCTCCGCGCCGACTACGTGAAGGCGTTTTTCGAGGTGGTGGACTGGGCGGCGGTGGCGCGCGCCTTCGAACGCCGAGGATAGCGCCCTTTCGACAAAGTTCCTGCTTTGTGCCCCCGGCTTTTGCCGGGGGCGTTTTTCCCCCGCGCGGTCCGACGCGCGGCACGCTTCTTTGGCGGCGCCGCAGTTGCGCCTTTGCGTTCTTCCGTCGCCCAAAAATTCCCCATTTACAAAATTTTTCTTTTAAACAATTCGCGGGTGTGTTATACTGTTTCCGAAAGGAAGTGTTTTGAATGCCGATGAAGAAGAAGGATTCCGAGGCAAAGACCGAAGAGAAAGCCAAGCGCCATTTCAGAAGTGCAGAAGAACGCATCGCGGAAATTGACCGGAAGATCGCCTTCCACACCCAGTCGATTGAGAAACTGCAAACCCGCAAGGAAAAGATTCACGAACCCCGGAAGCGCCGCCTCTCCTACGCGAAGGTAGTGGCGGATTTAAAGGCCTCCGGAAAGACGCCGGAGGAGATTTTGTCCCTCGTTCAGGACTGACGCGCCCGCGCCACCCGGCATGCGCCCTTCGGGGCGCTTTTTTGCGCCGTTTGGCTGATAAATGCGCGCCGTTTTCGCCATACTGTCCGTATGGCCGGCGCGCGCCGGCGGGGAGGCGGATGCATGTTCGGGTTCAGGCGCAAAGGGGCGGACCTTTCCCAGCGGGCGGAGGCGTTCAACCAGGGGCTCGAAGCGCTTCACGTCCGCCCCTCGCTGGAGGAAAACCTGGCGCTGATGAAGGCGCTGTTTCAGGATGTGGACATCATGCGCTACCGTTCCGTCATCCGGGCGGGGCGGGCGGACGTGGCCGTGGTGTTCTCCGACGGGCTGGTGAATTCCGAAATCATCAACGAAAACATCCTGCGGCCGCTGATGTCGGCGGAGGCGCTGCCCGAGGGCCCCGGCCGCGTAGCGCGGATGACCGGCGAGGTGGTCCACGTCAGCGAATCCATCCTGACGGGCGACTTCAAGGAGATTGTGGGCGCCGTCGCCTACGGCGATACGGTGCTCTTTGCCGAGGGCTGCGCCGAGGCGGCATTGCTCAACACCAAGGGCTTTCCCGTCCGCTCCATCATGGAGCCCGACAGCGAGAAAACCCTGGCCGGGCCCCGGGAGGGCTTTACCGAATCGGTAATGCAGAACATTTCAATGCTCCGGCGCCGGGCGCGCACCAACGATTTCAAGATCCGCCACATGACGATGGGCCGCAGAACCCAGACCTGCGTGATGGTATGCTATTTTGACGGCGTGGTCAACCGGGACGCACTTCAGCGGCTGCTGGAGCGGCTTCAGAAGGTCGACATCGACGGCGTGCTGGACGCCAACTACCTCACCGAGCTGACCCGCGACCACCGCTTTTCGCTGTTCCGGACCATTGGCTACACCGAGCGGCCGGACGTGGTGATCGGCCGGCTGCTGGAGGGGCGCATCGCCATTATGGTGGACGGATCGCCCATCGCGCTGACGGCGCCCTACCTCTTTATCGAAAACTTCCAGTCCAGCGAGGACTATTACCTGAGCTTCTACTACACCTCCTTTTCCCGCCTGCTGCGCATGGTGGGGTTTTTCCTCACCATCACGGTGCCGGGGCTTTACATCGCGGTGGTGGCCTTTCAGCACGAGATGCTGCCCTCGCCGCTTATGGTCAACATCACCGCGGAGCGGCAGAGCGTGCCGCTTCCGGCGGCGCTGGAGGCCTTCGTCATGCTGATCGTGTTTGACATCCTGCGGGAGACGGGGGTTCGCATGCCCACCAACATCGGCCAGGCGCTGTCCATCGTGGGGGCACTGGTCATCGGCCAGGCGGCGGTGGAGGCCAAGCTGGTGGCCGCGCCGATGATCATCGTGGTGGCCATCACCGGCATCACCAACCTCCTGGTGCCCAAGCTGAACGCGCCGGCCATCTACATGCGGCTGTTTGTGCTCGTCATGGCCTCGATGTTCGGGTTCTTCGGGCTGACGATGGCGCTTTCGCTGATTCTGATCCACCTGATCTCGCTGGACAGCCTGGGCATCCCCTCGGTATCGCTGGACGGGAATCTGAGCATGGAGCGCATTAAAGACATCGGCATCCGCGCCCCCTGGTGGAAGATGCTGACCCGGCCCGAGTCCATCGGCCACGGGCGCAGGCAAAAGGCGCCGGAGGACCCGGACGATGGGGCGTAGGCTGCTTCGCCTTCTGGCGCTCGCGCTTTTGCCCGCGCTGCTCTCCGGCTGCTGGAGCTACCGCAGCCTCAGCGACCTGTCCATCGTGATGGGCCTGGGCATCGACCGCGCGCCCGACGGCCACTTCAAAATCTGCGCCGAGATCGTGGACCTGACCAAGTCCATCAAGGAGAGCGGCCCCGGCGCCCGATTGGTGGAGGCCGAGGGCCAGACCATCTTTGACGCCGTGCGCGAGGCCAAGCGCAAGCTGCTCAACAAGCTCTACTTTGGCAACATGCAGATTGTGGTCATCGGCGAGGAGGCCGCGCGCACCGTGGGCATCGAAAACGCCGTGGACTGGATCATGCGCGACGCCGAATGCCGGGAAACCGTCAGCCTGGTGATCATGGAGGGCGGCACCGCCTTTGACCTTATGACGCTGGACGGCCTGGACCAGTCCATCCTGTCGCTGGAGATCGACGACATCATCACCGACGACAACCGGTCCACCGCCACCACCGTCCACGCCGATCTGTACCAGGTGTTCGGAACGCTCAACTGCCCGGGCATCGAGCTGACGCTGCCGGCCTTCCACATCGCGGTGAACGACGGCACCGCGGTGGCCGAATCCAACGGCATTGCGGTGTTCCGGGACGATCGGCTGGCGGACTTTCTGACGCCGCGGGAATCCAAGTTCTTCCTGATCGCCATCGGCAAGGCCCAGGGCGGCATCCTGACCGTGGCCAAGGACGGCGGCGAACGGCCGGACACGTCGCTGGAAATCGCAAACAGCCGGGCGGAATTTTCCTATGACGTGGCGGACGGCGGCTTCGCCTTTCACATCCGGACGGAGACCGACGTGTACCTGGCCGAAACCATGGAAACCATCGACGCGGGCGATCCGGCGGAAATGCGCGCCCTCGAGGACGAGGCCGCCCGGTCCCTGGAGGCGGAGATCGCCGCGGTGATTCAGAAGATCCAGCGGCAGACGGGCCAGGACATCCTGGGCCTCGGGGAATACCTGCACCGCCGCGACTACCGGCTGTGGCACGAGGTGGAGGGCCGGTGGGGCGAGATCTTCCGCGACATGCCCATCACCGTCTCCTGCCGGGTGAACATCAAAAACACCGCGTTCATCACGTCCGAGGGGGCGATCAAGTCGTGATCGCGGCCATCGTGACCGGGATCTTCGCCGCCGCGGTCCTGGCGGACTACCTGCCGCGCCGCGGGGCGTGGCCCCGGGGCGTGCGGGCGCTGTACCTGACGATGCTGGCGGCCGGATTCGCGGTTCTGATGCTCCACGCGCTGGGCGTGGAGGTGCCGTCCCCCGCGCCGCCCATCGAGGCCGCCGTCCGCGCCATCACCGGCCAGGCATAGCGCCGGACAAAAGGAGGATTTCCCGTGCCGGATCAACCCCTGACGCGGCTTCAGATCGTGTCCGTGCTGGTCATGTTCTGCTTTGGCAGTTCGGTGGTGATGGGCGTCAGCACGGCGGTGGCGCAGGACGCCTGGATCTCGCTGACCCTGGGCGTGCTGTACGCCGCGCCCCTCATCCTCGTCTATGCCAGAATCGTCGAGCTGAACCCCGGCGCGCACCTCTTTGACGCCGCCCGCGCCCGGCTTGGCCCCGTCGTCGGAAAAATTTTTGGCCTTCTGATGAGCTGGTACGCGCTGCACCTGTGCGCGCTGGTGCTGCGGAATTTTTCGGAATTCATACAGCTCTCCTCGCTTTTGGATACGCCGCAGCTGCCGGTGGCGGCCATCATGCTGCTGACGGTGGCCACGCTGGCCCGGGGCGGCGGCAAGGCGCTGGGCAAGTGGGCGCTGGCCACCATCCCCATCGTGCTTTTCATCGTGCTGGCCACGGTGGTGCTGTCCCTCGGCATACTGCACCCGGCGTATATTTTGCCCATCATGGAACACCCGCCGATGGAAATCGCCGGGGACGCCTTTCAGATCTTCTCGTTTCCCTTTACTGAAACGGTGATGTTTCTGGGCATCGCGGACCTGGTGCGCCCCGGCGACCACCCGAGAAGGCTCTACCTGGGCGGCACGGGCTTCTCCTACGCGGTGCTGATGGTGATCATCCTGCGCAACCTGCTGGTGCTGGGGCCCGCGGTGGTATCGGTGGAGTACTTCCCCTCCTACATCGCCGCCCGCATCATCAGCCTGGGGGACTTTCTGTCCCGCATCGAGGGCTCGATCTCCGCCAACTTCATGCTGGCCGGCATCACCAAGATCGCGCTGTGCCTGATCACCGCCAGCCGCGGCATCGCCAGCCTTTTCGGCGTGAAGGACTGGCGCAGCCTGGTGCTGCCCACGGGGCTGATGGCGCTGGCGCTGGCGCAGATCCTCTACCCCAACACGATGGCGATGTTCGCCTTTTTGAAGTACTACGCCGTGTACGCCCTCCCGTTTGAGGTGCTGCTGCCGCTGGCGCTGTGGGCCGCCTCCGAGATCCGCGCCCGGCGCGCCCTTCGGGCGGCGGGGCGCTGACGCGCTACCGGGCGCGCTCCTCCCGCTCTTCCTCCGCCAGCATGACGGCAAACGCCGCCAGCAGAAGCGCCGCGCAGACCCAGATCGCCCGCTGCCCGAAGGGCACCACCGCCAGCTTTCCGGCGACCGCGCCCAGCGCAAAGGTCAGAATCATGCCGTAATAGAAGCCGCTGCGCCCGAAAAGCGCCCGGTCCCGGCCGCGCATTCCCCGGGCGAGCAATTCCGTGGCGGTGCGAAGGTTGCCGATGCACATGGTGGTGGCGATGGCGTTGCCCCGGACCTTCTGGAAGGACTGCACCTGAATGCCGCAGGCCAGCGACACGAGGCTGTTGGCGGCCAGGTTCGCGCCCTGCCCCATGAAGCCCACCGCCAGCATCACGGCCATCTCCACCGCCAGGCAGGCCTGCCGCCAATGCAGGCGCCGCCGCCTGCGAAAGCCCAGCCGCATGGCCTGGGCCGCGAACACGCCCAGCGCAAAGGACAGGATCGGGATCAGGTAGCGCGCGGAGGCGGAGATGCTCCCCTCCATCAGGTGAATGCCCATCAGGATGATGTTGCCCGTCTGGGCGTTGGCGAACACGCCGCCCCTGAACACATAGGTATAGGCATCCATGAATCCGCCGGAAAAGGCCAGCAGAAGGCCCACCGCCAGCGAATCCGACATCTGCCCCCTGGGCCGGGGGTTTTCTCTTTGGTCGCGCAACGGCGCGCCTCCTCCGTATGCGAAATGGTTCGCGGACTACTAGTAGTCCACGAAGTCTAAGAACCGATGATAGGGCGCAGAGATTTTTCTGCCCGGCACGGAGCCGGAGCGCAGGCGTAGCAGCGCTACGTCAAGCGGAGCGCGACACAGCCGGACAGGAAAAGATCCAGCCATAGCGCGGAAATTAGGCTTCGCGGACGACTAGGCGTTTTGGGCGGCCTGCATCAGATCCAGAAACGCGCCCGCGACGGCGGGATCAAACTGGGTGCCGGCGTTTTTGCGGATCTCCGTCAGCGCGGCCGCGAGCGGCATTGCGGGGCGGTAGGCGCGGTCCTGGGTCATGGCGTCAAAGGCGTCCACCACCGACAGCACCCGCGCCAGCAGCGGAATGGCCGTACCGGCAAGGCCCCGGGGGTAGCCCGCGCCATCCCACCGTTCGTGGTGGGACAGGATGTGCTCCGCGATGTGCATCAATTCCGGCGACGCCATCGCGATCCGGTAGCCCACCTCGGGATGCTTTCGGATCTCCCGCCAGTCGGCCTCGGTCAGCGGCGTGTTCTTGGTGAGGATGTTCTTGTCCACCGAGATCTTGCCGATGTCGTGCAGCGTGCTGAGAAGCTCCAGCGCCACCAGGCTTTCGTCGGGCAGCTTCAGCGCGCGGCCCAGCCTCGCGGAGAGGGCCGCCAGCCGCTCGGCGTGGGCCTCGGTTTCGTCGCTCTTTTCCAGCATGGTCTTTTTGATGGAGGACAAAATCGAGCTGTGCAGGCTGCGGCTTTCGAAGATCTTGCGGCGGTACATGGCGTCCTCGGCGGCCTTGCGCACCCGATCGATGGGGTCCTCCGGGGCGTGCTTGGTGGCCCAGCCCAGCGACAGGCTGGCAAAGCGCAGCTCGTTCAGCGCGGCGGCGCGCGCCTGGCTGGCGACGCGGACTGCCTCGGCAAAGGCCTGGGCGTCGGCCTCGTCCGAATTGGGCATGAGCACGGTAAATTCGTCGCCGCCGGTGCGCGCCACCACGTCGCCCTCGCGCCGGCAGGCTCTGAGGATATTTGCGGCGGCGGCGATCACCTGGTCGCCCCGGGCGTGGCCCATCGAATCGTTGATCAGCTTCAGCCCGTTGATGTCGCCCATGACCACCGTCAGCGGCAGGTGCTCCGGCTGGTCCAGCGTCCAGATTGCCTCGACCATGTGGACGCGGTTGAAAAGGCCCGTAAGGGCATCGTGGGTGCTGATGTAGAGGATGCGCTCCTCCTCCAGGCGGCGCTCCGTCACGTCGCGGCTGACGCCAATCAGCCCGGCGACGCGGCCCTCGGCGTCCCGGAAGGGCGTCTTGACGGTTTCCAGGTAGCGCACGGTCCCGCCCCGCCGCACGACTTCCTCGTAGCGCGCCATCTCCCCCCGCTCCAGGCACGCCTCGTCGCCCCGGCCGAACAGCTCCGCTTCGGCGGCGGGGAGCAGTTCTCCGTCCCGCCTTCCGGCGGCGGCGTCCTGGGGCAGGCCCAGAAAATCGTGAAAGGCCCTGTTCCCGCCCAGGTAGCGCCGCGCGCCGTCCTTGTAGAAGATCAGGTCCGGAATGGCGTTCATCAGCCCCTCCAGCAGCGCCTGCCGGTTGTGGTTGTCCTCGGAGATGCCCCTGTACATCTCGCTGGACGCCTCCAGCGCCCGGTTCATCCTGAGGATCGTCTCCCGGGACTCGAGGATGGATTTGAGCGTGGCGCGCACCAGAAAGAAGATCAGCGCCGCGGAGGCGGCCACGAAAAAGAGCCCCTTGACCACGCTGATCTGGAAGACGCCCCGGCCCGCCACGGCCTCCCAGGCGAAGGTGTCGGACAGCACGATCCACGCGCCGCCCGCCGCCAGGTACAAAAGCGCCACCCGTGCGGGCCCGCCCCGGATGCCGATCAGCCACCGGGCCGCCCGCCCGGTCCTCCCGGAATTGCCGCGCCTTGCCATGTCCCCACCCTCCTTTTGCGTCCGGGCGCCCGGACCGGTCTGGATGCGGAACACCCCCGGCGGAGCGCGCCGGGGGCATCGTCTATCCCTGGACCAACCGGATGAACCGCGCCGCCAGATCGGGATCAAACTGGCTGCCCGCGCCGCGCCGGATCTCCTCCAGCGCGTCGTCGCTGGTCATGGCCCGGCGGTACACCCTGTCCTCGGTCATCGCGTCATAGGCGTCCACGATGGCCAGCAGCCTGGACAGCAGCGGAATCTGGTCCCCGGCGAGGCCCCTCGGATAGCCGAGGCCGTCCCACTGCTCGTGGTGGGACAGGATGTAGTCCGCCACGTGGGACAGCTCCGACGCCGAGGCGGCGATCCGGTAGCCGATTTCGGAGTGCTTTTTCATCTGTTCCCATTCCTCGTCATTGAGCCTGCCGGGCTTGTTGAGGATGCGGTCGTCCACGCCCACCTTGCCGATGTCGTGCAGCATGGCGTACAGCGCCAGCTCGTCCATCTCCTTTTGCTCCAGCCCCAGCGCCTCGCCCATCCTGCGGGAGAGGCTCACCAGCCGCTCGCCGTGGGCCTCGGTTTCGCGGCTTCGGGCCAGCATGGTGGCCATCACCGACGACAGGATGGAGTTGTGCGGGCTGCGGCTCTCCAGCAGCTTGTGGTAGTGCATGTTCTCCTGGGCGGACTGGACCGTCTGAACGAAGCCAATGTCCATGCTCATCCGCGTGCTCACGCCCACGGAGAGGCTCATCTCGTAATCGGGATGGGGGAGGTTTTCGTTGAAGGCGCTCACGGCCCGGTTGATGCGCCGGCTGATGGCCTCGGCCTCCGGGGCGGGGGTGCGGGGCATGATCAGCGTGAACTCGTCGCCGCCGGAGCGGATCAGGATGTCGCCGGGGCGGGCGCACTGCGTGAGCAGCTGCGCGGTCTGCGTGATCAGCCGGTCGCCCTCCGAAAGGCCGAACACGTCGTTGACCAGGTGCAGCCCGTCGATGTCGCACACCGCCACCGAAAGCGGAAGGTATTTCGGGTCGTCCCGCTCCCTGCGGATGCGCTCGTAGAAGCGCCGGTTGTACAGGCCGGTCATCGGGTCGTGCTCGCTGACGTACTGAAGGCGCGACTCGTTTTCCTTCTGGCTGGAGATGTCGATGACGATGCCCTCCAGCGCCTCGACCGTCCCGTCCTCCCGGTAGATGCCCTGGCCCAGCTCCAGCACCCACCTGCGCTCGCCGTTCCGGGTGATGATCTCGTATTCGTGGCGGAAGCTCTCCCGCAGCGACAGCACGCGCTGCCATTCGTCCCACTGGATGGTGTGGTATTCCGGGGCGATCAGGTCGTTGAAGCTGATGTCCCGGTTGCCCAGGAAGGCCTCCGGCGGATAGCCGGTCAGCGTCTGACAGCCTTCGGATACGAACTCCATCGTCCACACCCGGTCGGGCCGGCAGCGGTAGGCCAGCCCCGGCAGGTGGGACAGCAGCACGGCCTTGGACCGCTCGCTCTCGCTGAGCGCGTCCTCCGCCTGCTTGCGGGCGGTGATGTCCTCGATCAGCGCCACCGCGTAGCTCCCGGCCCCCGGCGCATCCACCCGCACGGCCTTGGCGTTGACCCACACGTCGATGCCGTCCGGCCGCGTGTAGCGCTTGACAAAGGCGAAGCGGTCGATTTCGCCGCGCTTCAGCCGTTCGTGGAGCTGGCGGGAGATGTCCACGTCCTCCGGGTGGGTGATGTCCCTCCAGCCCAGGGCGTTCAGCTCTTCCTCCGAGCGGTCGACGATCCGGCGGAACATCCGGTTGAACCGGCTGCCGGAGAAGGCTTCCCCCAGCCCCTCGACGCCCGGCGCGCTGATGATGATGCCCATGGGCGCCTGGTCGATCACGGTGCGGAACAGCGCCTCGTCTAAGGCCAGCCTGCGGCTGAGCCGCGCCAGGCGTCCCCGCTCCAGCAGCATCCAGCACAGCGCGATCCCCAAAAGCACCACGCTGCCGACGATGATGAAGTCGGGCCGCATCCGTTCCATCAGGCCCGCGCGCCACTGGTCCGCCGGATAGTCCATGCCCAGCACCGCCAGGATTTCGCCGTCCTCGCCCAGCACCGGGGTCAGCGCGCTGACCCAAGTGCCCCAGCGGTCGGTCTGGGCGCCGTCCACGATGGTCTCGCGCTGGGCGAACGCCCGCCGGACGCCGTCCGTCGAGGTTACATATTCCTGTCCGTATGGGGAATAATCTTCGGAGTCTTCCGGCTCCGAATCCATGAATATGTAATATTTCCCATCCTGTTCAAAGAAAAGATATATGAAGCGGACCTGCGGGTTTTCTTCGCGAAACTGCATCAGCGTGCGCCGAAGCGCCTGATACGCCGGCTCCTCCGTGTTGACCAGACCGTTCCAGACCTGGCCCTTGATCTGCCGGTCCAGCAGGAGTTCGGCCATTTCCACCATTTGGACGGCATCATCCATGGCGTATCGCTCATAACGGAGGTAAGAATAGTGAAGGTATACCGCACCCAGCAGCGCCGCAATCAGCGCAGCGGGTACGAGAAGGCGCAAGCGGCGCGCCAGCAGCCCCTGTTCTTCCAGGACCTTTGTCGTTGCATCGGACGCCTGGCTCATTCCTATCCCTCATCTGCGGGCCGGCCGTCCAGAGCCTTGTGCGCGGCCGCACAACTCCGGCACAAATTGCCTTACTCCAGTAATTACCCGAAAGGTACCTTCTGTAACGTGCACACCTTTCTATTTTCATAATAGTGGAAGTCGCCGCGCCTGTCAACCCCGAATCTGCGCGCGCGCCGTTTCCGCCGCAAAAAAACCGTCAAAGCGCGGAGAATCCCCCTTGACAAATATCACAGGTGCCTGTATAATCAAAAGCACAGGTGCCTGATTTATTGGGTGCCGCGAAAAGGAGTGTGGTCCCATGTACGATACAAACGAAGCCTCGATGCTGATGGAAAAGCTGATGCGTCTGCAAATGCTCCAGCACCGCCGGCAGATGGCGAAGATGCGCGCCTTCGGGCCCTTCGGCAGCCCGCTGCGGGGCCAGGGGCGGGTGCTGTCCATCCTGAAGATGCAGCCCACCATCAGCCAGAAGCAGCTTTCCTACCTGCTGGACATGCGCCAGCAGTCGCTGAGCGAGCTCCTGGCCAAGCTGGAACGCAACGGGCTGATCGAGCGCGCGCCGTCGGAGGACGACCGCCGCGCGGCGGTGGTTTCGCTGACGGACAAGGGCCGGGAGGCGTCGGAGGCGTCGGAGGCGTCGGAGGAGGGCGAATCCCTCTTCGACTGCCTGAGCGCGGAAGAGCGCGCCGCCTTGTCCGACATGCTGGACCGGTTGATCACCGCGCTGGAGGCCGACGGGGACGCGGCGCCGGATTTCTGCCGCCGTCCCTTTGGGCCGACGCATCCCCACGGCTTCGGCCCCGGCCGAATGGGCCCGGAAGGCGCCTTTGGCAGCCATAACCACGGCCGCTTTGACGGGGACCCCCGCCGCCGCGGGTGCCATGGGGCGCCCCGGGGGCCGCACCGGGGCGCCGGGACGGATGCGCCCGAAGGCGACTGACCTCCGCCCGCCCGGATTTTATCCCAGAGAGAACGCCGCCCCGAAAAGGGCGGCGTTCCGCATTCAGGTTATGGCGCGATGGGCGCGTCGGGGCTGTTCAGCGCGGCAATGGTGGCATTGTCCAGCACCCCGGTGGGCGCAACATCCGGGAAGAGGCCGGTTTCCGCGGCGGCGGTCTGGAAGGCCAGGATTGCATCCGCCGCGGCGGTGCCTTCGGGCATCCAGCCCAGGCTGGCCAGCTTCTGCATCGCCTGATCGGCGGGGCTCGGGGTTTCTTCCGGCTCCGGCGTGGGCGTGGGCTCCGGCGTCGGCGTCGGCGTGGGTTCCGGCGTCGGTGTGGGCGTCGGCTCCGGGGTCGGCGTGGGCGTGGGTTCCGGGGTCGGCGTGGGCGTGGGTTCCGGGGTCGGCGTGGGCGTCGGTTCCGGGGTCGGCGTGGGCGTCGGTTCCGGGGTCGGCGTGGGCGTCGGCTCCGGGGTCGG
>JAXGME010000009.1:0-222606 GCA_040768845.1 Christensenellales bacterium
TCGCGGCCGCGCCGCCCTTGGGGCGGCGCGGCCGCGTTTGCTGCTTCAGGCGCGGCGGAGCCTGTAATACAGGCGTCTGAGGACCCGCCGGACCGGATGGCGCCCGAGCCTTCGCATGTCCGAGCGCAGCACCCAGGCAAGGCCCGGGTCTGGCGGTGAGGCGCCGTATGTTTCGCGCATGCGCCGCTGGATGTCCGCGTAATAGACCGTGACGGTTCCCGGCAGATCGGCCTTGCCGTACAGGTCGCGCCAAAGGCGGCGCATCATCGGCTGCGGATAATCGAAGCCGTAGCGGCGCGGGTCCTCGCCCTCCGCGATCAGCGCCAGGATCGTCCGCCAGCATTTTTCGCAGCGGCAGCAATTCAGCCCGCCCCGGGACCGCCAGCAAACCCGGAGCGCCACGGGTATGCCCGTGCTCCGGACGAATTCGGCGATTCGGGCCACCTTGCGCTGCCGAGAATACTCGTATCCGTCGTGGTGGACGCGCGCGCCGCAAAAGCGCACGTGGTTGTCGATATCGGGGCTCGAGGCGCAAAGCGTGGGACGCGGGTTCGCCGCGCTGAAGGTGGACGCAAAATAGACCAGCGAATAGCCTTCGGCGCAGGCCGGCGGCGCCGCATGGCCGATGAGGCCGACGCCGTGCTGAAACGCGTGCCACCACCCGTCTTTGCAGGCCGAAATCCTTCGGTTGAGCGCGCCTTCGTTCAGAAAGGTGCGCAGACCGGATTTGACCGTGATCCACTCCGTCCCGAAGGCCCCCGCCACCTCGATCAGGTGGTCGCGCACCTTTGCCCAGCCGGTTTCGTCGTCCAGCTTCACGTCGGCGCCCCAAAGGGTGATCAGCGCCGGTTTCTCCCCGGCGTGGCTGACGAGGGTGGAATGCGCGTCCACCCCGCCGCTGAAAAACGCCGCCGCCGCCCCCGGACGCGGGGAACCGCCGTCCTCGAGGACATCCACCCGGAGCGATCCGCCCAGGGACATCGCCGGCAGCATGGCTTCATAGCCCCTTTTGAACGCCGGGATGCTCTCGTAAAAGTCCCGGTCGCAGGCGGGCGCAACGATCTCGGCATCGTATACCCATGCCATCGGCAGCAGGTTTGCAAAGAGCGGTACGAGCGCGACGCCGGGGGAAACCGAGGATACGTCGCGGCTGTACTCGACGAAGAACGGCTCCGCGGCGTTGAAGGCTTCGCGCCACGCCCCGCGCACTTCGTACGCGTAGTCAATCCGGTTGCCGGAAATTCTGGGTGGCCCGACGATGATCGCGTTTTTCATTTTTCGGCATCTCCCTCGACATAAAGCGTCTGAAAAGGGTGCCCGTTGGCGTGGACGGCGGGAAACCGGACGCACCTGAGCGCATTTTACCACACGGCGCAAAGCGGGGCAATCCTCCGGCGCGGTTTTTTCCCGGGCCTGGGAATTTTGCCAAACCGGCGCGAAAACGGACGGTTTTCCGCGTTTCGAGATTGATTTTTCCCCCGGCGTGCGGTATACTAACAAACGGGCTTTTTTCAGGTCAGATTTGGAGGCGGTACGAATGGGAAAACTGCATGTGATCGACCACCCTCTGGTGCAGCACAAGCTTTCACTGATGCGGGATAAGACGACCGGCACGAAGGACTTCCGGGAACTGCTCCAGGAAGTCGCGACGCTGATGGCCTACGAGGTGACGCGCGATCTGCCGCTCAAGGAAGTCGAGATCGAGACGCCCATCGGCCCGTGCCGCACCAGGATCATCGACGGGCGCATGCTGGGCATCATCCCGATCCTCCGGGCGGGCCTGGGCATGGTGGACGGCATCATGCAACTGGTGCCAGGCGCGAAGGTGGGCCACATCGGCCTCTACCGCGACCCGGTGACGTTGCAGCCCGTGGAATACTACTGCAAGCTGCCCTCCGACGCCACCGAGCGGGAGTTGATCGTGCTGGACCCCATGCTGGCCACCGGCGGCTCCTCCGCCGCGGCGATCCGCTTTCTCAAGGACAGGGGCTGCCGCAGCATCAAGCTGGTGTGCCTGATCGGCGCGCCCGAGGGCATCCATCGCGTGCAGGAAGAGCACCCGGACGTGGACATCTACATCGCCGCGGTGGACGAAAAGCTCAACGAGCACGGCTATATCGTACCCGGCCTGGGCGACGCGGGCGACCGGCTCTTCGGCACCAAGTAGCGGAAAACCCATCGAGGGCCCGGCGGCGCGCCGGGCCCTTTCAAAATGGAGGAACGCCATGACCCACGGATTGACCGCGCGCGCGGCGCTGGAAGCGAACGGCTTTCGCTTTACCCATTCGCTGGGCCAGAATTTCATTCTGGACGACGGACTGATTTCGCGCATTCTGGACGAGGCCGGGGTCCGGGCGGGGGACGGTGTGCTGGAGATCGGCGCGGGCGCCGGGGTGATGACGCGGCACCTGGCCGACCGGGGGGCGAAGGTGCTGGCGCTGGAGATCGACCAGTCCCTCCGGCCGGTGCTGGAAGCGGTGCTGGAAGGCTCCGGCGCTCGGGTGGAATACGCCGATGTGCTGAAGTGCGACCTGGCGGCGCTCGTTGGAGAGGCCTTCGGGGGCGAACCCTTCGACGTGGTGGCGAACCTGCCGTACTGCATCACGGCGGACGCGTTTCAGATGCTGGTCCGGTCGCACCTGCCCATCCGCCGCATGACGGTGATGGTGCAGAAAGAGGCGGCGGAGCGCATCATGGCGTCTCCGGGCCGGAAGAACTGGTGCCTTCTGTCCGCGACGGTGCAGTACTTTGGCGCGCCTGAGGTGCTGCTGCGGGTGCGGCCGGAGGCGTTCACGCCACGGCCCCGCGTGGAGAGCGTGCTCCTGGGGGTGGCCATGCATCCGGACCGCCGGAATCCGGAGGAGGAAGCGATGTTTCTCCGGGTAGCGGCGGCGGCGTTCGCCATGCGCAGAAAGACGCTGGTCAACAACCTCATGGCCGCTTTCCCCATGACCCGGGCGGGGGCGGAGGCGCTGGTGACCGGCCTCGGATTTGACCCCAGGGTGCGGGGGGAGGCGCTGACGCTTGCGCAGCTTGAGCGCCTGGGCGAAGCGATCCGGGAAACGGCGTAAAAAACGGCCCCGCGGCGTCATGCCTCGGGGCCGCGGTCTGCCCGCGATGGGCTATGCGGGCGCGATCTCCTCCACCAGGTCGTCCAGCATCGCCATCACCAGCGGCTGGCCCTTCCCGGCCTTCAGCTCGATTTTCACCCATTCGGTGTTCAGCTTCGTCACCTGTCCGCCCTTTTGCGCCACCAGGACGTCGAAGGGCTCCCGTACCGGCAGCGCGCCCGCGATTTTTTCGCCGTTGGCGCCGTTTTTAAGGAAGGTAAAGCACTTCACGCCCTTTCCGCCCCGGGCCTGGGGATCGAAATCCACCAGCAGGCAGCGCTTCATGTAGCCCCGGTCGGTGGCGATCAGCACCTCGCCCTCGGGGGCGTCAAAGCAGAAGGCGAAGGCCACCCGGTCGCCCGGCGCGAGGCTGACGCCCTTGACGCCCGCCGTGGCGCGGCCCGTGGCGGGAACCTCCGCCGCGTCAAAGAGGATGGACATCGCGCGCTCGGTGACGAGCAGCATCTGGTTTTCGCCGGATACCCGAAGGACCGTCAGCAGCCCGTCGCCCGGCTTCAGGTTGAGGGCCGCGAAGCGCGCCTTGCGGACGGCGTACTCGTTTAGCGCGCTGCGCTTCACGAGCCCGCCCCGGGTGACGAAGATCAGATCCCCGTCGTAGCCGTCGTCCGCCAGCGCGAAGGCGGCCGTAAGCCCCTCTCCGGCGTCATAGCCGGCCAGAAGGCCCGTCAGCGCCAGCCCCCGGTCTTTGGGCCGCACCTCCGGCACCTGCGATACCGGCACCGGATAACACTGCCCCGCGCCGGAGAAGAACAGGATGCGCTGGTCGGTCATCGCGCGCAGCGCCATGCGCGGCCGCTCGGAATCCTCGGACTGGGCCTTTTCGTAGGCCCGGGGCGTCAGCCGCTTGACAAAGCCCGCCCGCGTGACCACGACCACCGCTTCCTCAGCGACGGGCTTTTCCTCCTCAAAGACCTGGGGCTCGTCGGGTCGGTCGGCCAGGGTGGTGCGGCGGGGATCGGCGTACTTGGCGCGGATCTCGGTCAATTCCTGCTTGATCACGGCCATCAGCTTCTTCTCGCTGCCCAAAATGCCCGTCAGGCGGTCGATCAGCCGCATGATTTCCGCGTATTCCTTGCGCAGCGACACGATTTCCAGGTTGGTCAGCCGCTGAAGCCGCATGTCGAGGATGGCCTGAGCCTGGATCTCCGTCAGGCCGAAGCGGGCCATCAGCCTTTCCCGGGCCTCCCTGGGGGTGGACGAGGCGCGGATCAGCCGGATCACTTCGTCCAGGTTGTCCACGGCGATGATGAGCCCCTCCAGAATGTGGGCGCGGGCCTTGGCCTGTTCCAGATCGTACCGGGTGCGGCGGGTGACCACGTCCTTCTGATGGCGGATGAAGTGGCCGATCAGCTCCTTCAGCCCCATCTGCACCGGCTTGCCGCCGGCGATGGCCACGATGTTGACGCCGAAGGTGGTCTGAAGATCGGAGTACTTGTAGAGCATCGCCAGCGTCTTTTGCGGGTCCACATCGCGCTTGAGCTCGATGACCGCCCGCATGCCGGTGCGGTCGGACTCGTCCCGGATGTCGTGGATGCCGCCGAAGAGCGCCTTTTTGTCCTCGCTGAGCTTCAGAATCTTCTCCAGCATGGAGGACTTGCCCACCTGATAGGGCATTTCGGTGATCACCAGCAGCGTCCGGCCCGACGGGCCGCTCTCCGTATGCACCTTTGCGCGCACCTGCAGCTTGCCGCGGCCGGTTTCGTAGGCCTGCCGCAGCTCCCCATCCTTCAGAAGGACGCCGCCGGTGGGGAAGTCCGGCGCGGGAATGAAGCGCATCAGTTCGTCCACGGTGATGCCGGGGTTGTCAATCTGGGCGATGACGCCGTCGACGGCCTCGCCCAGGTTGTGGGGCGGGATGTTGGTGGCCAGGCCCACCGCGATGCCGGAAGCGCCGTTCACCAGAAGGTTCGGAAAGCGGCCGGGCAGCATGTCCGGCTCCTTCTGGGTATCGTCAAAGTTGAGGCGGAAGCTGACGGTGTCCTTGTCGATGTCGCGCAGAAGCTCCATGGCGAGGCTGGTCATCCGGGCTTCGGTGTAGCGCATGGCAGCGGGGCTGTCGCCGTCGATGGAGCCAAAGTTGCCGTGGCCGTCCACCAGCAGGCCCCGCATCACGAAGGGCTGGGCCATGCGCGCCAGCGCGTCGTAGACCGATGTGTCGCCGTGGGGATGGTACTTGCCCAGGCAGTCGCCCACAATGCGGGCGCACTTTCTGTGGGGCTTGTCGCTGGTCAGGCCCAGTTCGTGCATCGTGAACAGGATGCGCCGCTGCACGGGTTTTAAGCCGTCCTCCACCCGGGGCAGCGCGCGCTCCAGGATGACGTATTCGGAATAGGGAATCATCGACTGGTGCATCACGTCTTCCATCGCGCGCTGGATGATGACATCGCGGGGCGGATCATTTTTGCTCAATGCGCTTCACCCCCGATCTCCACGCGCTCAATGAATTTGTCCTCGCGGTTGAAGTTGGCGTGCTGGCTGATGTACTCGCGGCGGGGGTCCACCTTGTCGCCCATCAGCACGGTGACCAGGCGCTCCGCCTCCGGCGCGTCCTCCAGCGTCACCTGGATCAGCTTGCGGTTTTCCGGGTTCATGGTGGTCTCCCAAAGCTGTTCGGGGTTCATCTCGCCCAGGCCCTTGTAGCGCTGCAGCGCGTAGCCGCGGCCCAGTTTTTTGATGGCCGCGTCCAGCTCCCGGTCGTCGTAGCAGTAGAGAGTGTTCGCTCCCTTCTGACACTTGTACAGCGGCGGCATGCCGATGAATACGTGCCCCTCGGTGACCAGCTCCCGCATGTAGCGGAAGAAGAAGGTGAGCAGGATCGCGCGGATGTGCGCGCCGTCCTGGTCGGCGTCCGACAGGATGATCACCCGGTTATACTTGAGGGTCTTGAGGTCAAAGTCCTCGCCGATGCCGGTGCCCAGCGCGGTGATGACCGAGCGGAATTCCTCGTTGGCCAGCACCTGGTCGATGCGTTTTTTCTCCACGTTCAGCGGCTTGCCGCGAAGGGGCAGGATGGCCTGAAAGCGCCGGTCGCGGCCCTGCTTGGCGCTGCCGCCGGCGGAATCGCCTTCGACGATGAACAGCTCGTTTCTGGACGCGTCCCGCCCGGTGCAGCTGGACAGCTTGCCCACCAGCGGCGCGGCCTCCAGCTGGTTTTTCTGGCGCGCCACGTCCCGGGCCTTGCGGGCGGCCTCGCGGACGCGGGCGGCCTGCACCGCCTTTTCCACAATGCGCTGGCCCAGATCCTGATGCTTCAGATCCTCCAGGTAGAGCGCCAGCTGTTCGGTGGCGATGGCCTCCACGATGGGGCGGACCTCCGTGTTGCCCAGACGGCCCTTGGTCTGCCCCTCAAACTGGGGCTTTTGCACGCTGACGGCGATGACCGCCGTCATGCCTTCGCGGAAGTCCTCGCCGGAGAGGTTCGAGTCCTTTTCCTTCAGCGCGCCGAGCCTGCGGGCATAGTCGTTGAACACTTTGGTGACGGCGGCCTTGAAGCCCGTTTCGTGGGTGCCGCCCTCGCCGGTGGGGATGTTGTTGACGAAGGAAAAGAGGTTTTCCGTGTAGGAATCCGTGTACTGGATCGCCACCCGCAGCACGGTGTTTTCCTTTCGCCCCTCAAAGAGGATCGGCTCGCCGATGGCGTTTTTGTCAGCGTTCAGGTATTTGACGAAGTCGGAAAGGCCGCCGTCAAACCGGTATTCGACGGTGCGCTTTTCCGCGTCCTTGATCCGCTCGTCGGTAAAGCGGAAGGATACGCCGCGGTTCAGGTAGGCCAGCTCCTTGATGCGCCTGCGCACCTGGTCGCCGTTGAAGGTGGTCTCCTCAAAGACCCGGGGGTCGGGCTTGAAGCAGACGACGGTGCCGCGCTTTCGCGTGTTGCCCAGTTTTTCCAGCGGCGCGACGGGCCGCCCGGAGATGATCTTCCCGGTCTTTTTGTCCTCCACGCTTTCAAAGCGCTGCTGATAGTGGCTGAAGTCCTGGTATACGTCCACCACCAGCCACTCCGAAAGCGCGTTCACCACCGACGCGCCCACGCCGTGCAGGCCGCCGGAATAGGCATAGTTCTTGTTGTCAAATTTGCCGCCCGCGTGCAGC
Organism: Christensenellales bacterium; assembly: GCA_040768845.1. Classification (GTDB taxonomy): domain Bacteria; phylum Bacillota; class Clostridia; order Christensenellales; family Aristaeellaceae; genus JAEZHK01. The sequence goes on from JAXGME010000009.1 coordinate 7,224, forward strand.
TGGGTGTAGACCACCTCCACCGCCGACACGCCCAGCTGCGGATGGATGTCCACGGGGATGCCGCGGCCGTTGTCCGTCACCTCGCAGCTGTCGTCTTTTTTGAGGGTGACGCCGATCTCCGTGGCGTAGCCGTTCATCGCCTCGTCGATGGCGTTGTCGACGATCTCCCAGATCAGATGGTGCAGCCCGCGGGATCCCGTGGAGCCAATGTACATGCCCGGTCGCATCCGGACCGCGTCGAGGCCCTCGAGGATCTGTATGTCGCTGGCCTGGTATTTCGCCATGCGAATCCTCCCGAAAAATCTTTTACGGAACATTATACCATATATGGTACGGAAAATGCAATCGCGGACGGCATGTTGTATTTTGCATCAAAACGTGCTATCGTAGACGCGGGTGATGGACTTGAACCGGATGAAACCGGCGCTGGCGGAACCGCTGCGCCCGATGGGCCTGGCGGAAGCCGCGGCGCGCGCTGCCGCAGAGGGCCTGGAAGCCGAGGGCTTTGCCTTTGAAGGGGACGCGCTTTGCGCCTTTGAGGCGCGGCGGCTGGAGTTTTCCGGCTGCGCGTTTTCCCGCTGCCGGTTTGAGTCGCTCAATGTACGATGGCTCAGCTTCAGCGATTGCGTCTTTGCCGGATGCGATTTTTCAAACGCCGCGCTGAAGGGCGCGGCATTCAGGCGGGTGGAGATGCGGGACTGCCGGGCCGTGGGGGCGGAGATCGCCGAGGCATGGGTGGCCCACGCGCGGATCGCCCGCTGCCGGATGGACTACGCCGGGTTTGGGCGGGCCAAGCTGGAGAGCGTCCGGTTTGAGGACTGCGATTTGAAGGAAGCGTCCTTCTCCGGCTGCCGGTTCAAGGCGGTGGAGTTTGACGCGTGCGTGCTCACCGCGGCGGAATTTCTGAACGCGCCGCTCAAGGGCATCGATCTTCGGACCAACCGCATCGATGGCATCAAGCTCTCCGGCGGCGAGCTGCGCGGCGCGGTGGTGTCGCCGGAGCAGGCGGTGGAGCTGTCAAAGCTGATGGGGCTCGTCGTCCGCTAGCGCATCGGCCGGGTATGACGGGGCGGGACAGGCGCATAAGGTTGCCCGAGGGGGGAATCGGATGCGCAAGGCGGTCAATCTGTCGGCGGCGCTCTCCGCCGTGGCGGCGATGGTGGGCGCGGGGTTTGCCTCGGGCCGGGAACTGGTGGTTTTCTTTGCGGGGCAGGGCGCGGCTTCCTGGCTGGGCGTCGCGGTGGCCTGCGCCGGGATGGGTTTTTTGACCGGCGCCGTGGCGGCGCTGGCCAAGCGCACCGGAAAGCGCGATCTGCCCGGCATCTTTGAGCGGACGATGGGCCGCGGCTCCGGGATCGCGATGCGGGTGGTGTATTCGGCGCTTCTGGTGCTGTGCGCGGCCGCAATGCTGTCCACGGGCGCGACGCTGGGCGCGCTGACATTCCCGGTTCACGGCGCGCTGCTCATCGGGACGGCGGCCACGTTCCTCTGCGCGCTCCTGCTGACGCGGCGCGGCGCGCTGAGCGCGGTGGGTTTGGCCCTGGTGGTGGGAATGGCGGTCTGGTACCTGGCGCTGGGGGCGGGACAGGGCGGTGGCGGCGTGCGCGTGGCCGGGTCCGCAATGATCTCGGCGGCCTCGGGCATGATTTACGCGGCGTTCAATGCCACCGTGGCGGCGGGTGTCGTGTGTCTGGACGCCGCGGAAGGGACGCGCCCGGTGCGAGTCGGCCTGTATACGGGGCTTCTGATGGCCGCGATGCTGGTTCCGGCCAACTGGGCGCTTTTGCGGACCGGCGTGGAAACCCGGCAGATGGCGCTGCCCTCGGTGGTGATGGCGCAGCGGTGGGGCGTCGGCGGGTACTACCTGTCCATTGCGGCGCTGTTTCTGGCGGTGGTGACCACGCTGTCCGCGGCGCTGTCATCCCTCGGCGCGGTGCTGGAGGAGATGGGGTTGGGGTCAAGGCGGGCGATCTTCTTCGCCTCGGCCGCGGCGCTGATGCTGTCCATGGCCGGGCTGACGGTGCTGGTGGGCGTGGGCTATCCCGCGGTGGGTTTTGTGTGCGCGCTGATGCTGCTTTTGCTGATCTCCTATCTGTAATGTTCATTGGGAGGCGTTCATGCGGTACTGGATGTGGCCTCGCAGGCTGCGCTGGCGGAGGAAGCTGCCCAAGGCCGTCCGGGTGGTGCGCAAGCGCCGTCCCCACAGGACGGCCCGCGACCGCCTGCGGGAATTCGGGCTGAGCAGGTTTCGCTACCTCTGGTTTATTCCTGTGCTGGTGGCGCTGATCGTTACGGTGGCGCAGTTTCGCATCCCCAGGACCGCCATCGTGCCGGTAGGGAACGCGGCCGCGCAGGCTGAAACGGGCGTTTCAATCCGCTCCGCGAAGTACCGCACGTCGATCCCCGGCGGCTATCGGCTGGCCGTTGACATCACCTGGCGTGTGCAGACGCGGACGCCGGCGCTTACGGTGGAGCTGATGCTGCGGGACGGCGCCGGAAGCCTCGTGGCTGAGCGAACTGCGATTCTCGCCGAGGGCGCGCTTGGCGGCGAGTCCCCGGTGACCCGGTCGGAACTGGACATCCCGTACAACCTGAGCGGCGCCTGCGCCGTGAGCGTGCGCGTGGCGGATTCAGAGGGGCGCCCGGTGGTCGGGGAGACCGCGCTGGGCGACGTAACCGTATACTGACGCCCTTATCCGCGCCTTTGCGCTTTATTGAAATTTAATCCGGAAAAACATTGACACGCCCGGCGCGCTTCCTGTATGATAAAACTTGCGTCGATGGGATCACTAGCCCCGAGCCCGTCGAATGCGGGCGAACCCCGCGCTGACCTCGCGGCGGCCGCCAGGCAATTTATTGGGGAGGAATCACCTGTGAATACCTTCATGGCAAAGACCGGTGAAGTGGATCGCCAGTGGTATGTCATCGACGCGGCCGATCTGGTGCTGGGCAGGCTGTCCACGCAGGTCGCGCTCATGCTGCGCGGCAAGCATAAGCCCACCTTCACGCCCCACGTCGACACCGGCGACAACATCATCGTCGTCAACGCGGACAAGATCCGCCTGACCGGCAAGAAGCTGGACCAGAAATTCTACCGCCACCACACCGGATATCCGGGCGGTCTGAAGGAAACCAGCTACCGCGTTCTCATGGCCACCAAGCCGGAGTTCGCGCTGAAGGAGGCCGTGCGCGGCATGCTGCCCAAGGGCCCCCTCGGCTATGCGATGCTGAAAAAGCTGCACGTGTACCGTGGCCCCGAGCATCCGCATCAGGCCCAAAAGCCCTCGGATTACATTGTAAAGTAAGGGAGGAGGACGAAACATGTCTGAGGTTTGCTACACCGCCGTCGGCCGCAGGAAAAAGGCCATCGCTCGCATTCGTCTGATTCCCGGCGAAGGCAGCATCACCGTCAATCGGCGCCCGCTGGACGAGTACTTCGGCCTTGAAACGCTGAAGATGGCCGTCCGCCTGCCGCTGACGCTCACCGATACCCTGGCCCGTTTCGACGTGCTTGCCATCGTCAACGGCGGCGGCTACACCGGCCAGGCCGGCGCCATCCGCCACGGCATCGCCCGTGCGCTGGTCAAGGCGGACGAAGAGCTCAAGCCCGCTATCAAGAAGGCCGGCCTGCTCACCCGCGACCCGCGCATGAAGGAGCGCAAGAAGTACGGCCTCAAAGCCGCGCGCCGCGCGCCCCAGTTCTCTAAGCGCTGAGCGTTTTCACGGTTCTTTTGCAAAGCCCCGCCTTTGGCGGGGCTTCAGACCATCAACAAACGGCCACTTTCCGGGACGACCGGAGAGTGGCTGTTTGCAAGAAGGCTGGAGGGAGGAAGAAAAACGGAAGGAAGAAGGGCCTGGCGAGCCTTTTCATGTTTTGAACCGCGGCGGTCAGGAAGGACTGCTCACGCATATTGGGAAGGCCGAGCATGCGGGCAAAGCGCAAGCCGTGGTTCTCCTTGGCCTCCGCGAAAGATCGTTCAATGGTTTCCTTACGCCAGGCGTACAGTCTTCGCCCTTGAGAGGTCTTGGTAAACGCCGTAACCTCATCCAGCGCATCCTGCCATACATGTCTGGTCACCATCCTTCTGGTCGCCTTCTCGCTGAAACACGCCGCCCGCCTTGGACATCCCGCGCAGTCTTTCCGGTCCGCTGAAGTATTGCCGGTAGCCTTCGCGGGTGGTTGTCCTCCAGTATAGGCGCTTGCCTTCCGGGACGAAGTAGGTGTCGAAGGTTGGGTCGTGCCAACCGGTATTTCCCGTAGTGCTCTTCCTTGTGTGTATGACGGCGGTAGCCAATGACGCCTTGAATTCTCTTCGTTTCCAGCAGATGCGCGATCCATGCGCTGTGGTATCCGGCGTCGAACCCCATGTACCTGGGCAGATGCCCCAGCCGCCCCTCTATTTCTTCCAGAAGTTCCGGTACGGGGGTGACATCGTTGATGTTGGCCGGGGTGATGTGGATATTGACGATCACGTTGTGCTTGCTGTCCACCGTGCGGTGTTCGCTGTAGTGAAACCCTTCCGGCTTCCCTTCCTTGCTCAACTGGCCGCTGTCAGGATCTGTCGTGCTCTCCATCTTCGTCTTCCCGCCGGACGGCAAATCGTCGTTGCTATCATCTTCATCATCCCGGTCATTGTCGTCATCCCGCTCAAACGGCTTCTTCCCCCAATACTTTGCGGTCCAGATCGATCTGCGCGTCCAACTCCGCCATGTACGAAGCGGGCGTCTCCTCCACCGTCACCAGCCGCTTCTTGTGTATTCGCTTTCGCCTTAATGTGCGTGGAGTCAGTGTACAGCACCTGTCCACCCACCAGTCCCTTATCCACACACTGCCGAAGAATCTCGTCGAAGACCTTCTCCGCGATGTTGTTCTCCCGAAACCGCCGAACCCGGTTGATGCTGATCGTCGCGTGATCCGGTCCTTTCTCCGTCAGCTTCAATCCCAGAAACCATTTGAACGCAATGTTCTCATTCACCATCTGCGCCAGCTTTACTTCGGACTTGATGCCGTATCAGATGGCCCAGAAACAGCATCCGGAACAATAGCTCCGGCAGTACCGCCGAGCGGCCGATATTGGGCGAGTACAAATCCTTGCCACAGCCGTGAATGAAGCCAAAAATCTGCGCTCAATCTTGCGCAGCAAGTGGTCTTCCGGCACCAACTACTTCCAGCAGCACGATCTCATATTCCTTCTGGCTCGCCGTCGCTTTCTCTTGCAGCATGCCGCCCGACCTCCTGTGTCCGCATCTCTCCTATCTATTCGACATCCACGCTGCTTTTTCCTTTTGGTTTTTGCTCACCTCTACCCCAAAATTTGCGCCCAGCCCAAGCGGGCTGAGCGCATTTGTTGATGGGCTGAAGCCCCGCCTTTGGCGGGGCTTCAGCATCTACAAGTGCCCGTTATGCTTTAGTCGTTCCCAGCGGCGTGCACGACGGGAACGGGATAGCACCATCAGTGCGCACACTGGTGGCGCTATCCGCACCTTTGGTCAGTGCGCCGCCCGGAAATTCCAGAGAATTTCAGGCGCACGCAGACCCTTTCTCATCGCATCGAAAAAACCGTAGGGTTTTTTGATGCTTTGAAGCCCCGCCTTTGGCGGGGCTTTGCACTATCCCTCGCATCAACCCTCCCGGAAGGGCTGGTAGACCACGAAGGCTAAGAACCGATGATAGGGCGCAGAGATTTTTCTGCCCGGCACGGAGCCGGAGCGCAGGCGTAGCAGCGCTACGTTAAGCGGAGAGCGACACAGCCGGACAGGAAAAGACCCAGCCATAGCGCGGTAATCAGGCTTCGCGGACGACTAGCTGTGGCGGTAAATCTCCCAGCCCATGTAGTTGCCAAGCGCCTCCTCCAGCACGTCGGCGCACTCCATTTGGGTCAGCGCCACGTGGTGCTCGTAGCCGTTTTTGGTCAGGTGGCGCATCAGGCCGTTCAGGTCCTCCACCTCGCACACCGCCACGCCGCCAAAGGTGGGCAGCGGATCGTCGGTAAAGCGGCCCTCGCCCAGGTAGCCCTTGATGACGCCGCGGCGGTCGTCGGTGGACAGTTTGAGATAGGTCATTTTCGACGGGCGCACGCGGCCCTTCAGCGCACCGAAGGACACGTCCGCGCCGAGGGTGGTGGCCAGGATGTCCAGGTTGGCGATCTCCGGCTTTTCCTCGAAGGCGCAGGCGGGATAGTTGGAGCAGTGGACGTTGATGCACTTGTCCGGCTCGTTCTTATAATTGTTGTTCCAGTCCTGGTAGATCGGCGGCACGCCGGAGGCGTTGAGAAGCGCCAGCATGGACAATGCGCCCATCACATCGGTTTCGCAGGCGCTGGGCCGGCCTTTTTCACCCATCATGCTCATGCCAAGACAGGCGGCGCAGCCATAGTTGGCCTCCACGCTGTCCCAGCACTGGATTGCGCTGGCGGTGCAGCGGTGGGCGTCCATCCAGTCCTCCACGGCGAGGATCAGCTTCGCCTGCTTCTCCAGTTTCTCCGGCGTGCCGCAGGGCGCCACATTGCCGTAGGCGCGGATCTCCGCCACCTTGGCGTCGATGCGGGCCCGGTCGTTCATCTGGTTGGCGTCGGCGAGGATCTCGGAGAAGTCCTCCGTCTCCACGGTGATGCCGCTGGCCTGCAACAGCTTTTCGGAATAGCGCACCGTGCGGAAGGGCGCCACGCGGGCGCCGATCTGGCCGATACGGGCGGTTTTGAGCGCCTTCACCACCCGGCACACGCGGGCGAAAAAGTCCACGTCCGCGCGGAACTCGTCGGACAGGATGGCGCAGGTGTGGCGGCGGGTGAGCGTGTATTTGATGCCGTACTGGTAGAGGTTGTTGCAAAGCGACAGCTTGCCGCAGAAGGCATCGCGCCGGTTCTCCAGCTGCAGCTTGTCAAAATCGTCGTCCGAGGCCTGGATCAGAATGGGGCAGTCCAGGCGCGACATGCGCATCGCGTCGGCGATGCCCGCCTCCTCGCCGAAGTTGGGCAGGGCGATGATCACGCCGTCGATCTCCTCGGAATGGGCGCGGAAGAGCGCGGCGCACTTGACGGCCTCGTCGTAGGTCATGGTTTCGCCCATGTGGGTGTCCTCGGTGGAGAGGGTGATCACCCGGTGCCCCCAGGCCTCAAGGCTTGCCAGCAGCTGCGCCCGGGCGGTCAGCACCAGGTGGTCCGGAAAGAACGAGCGGTTGGAGATCAGAACGCCGAAGGTTGCCATAAAAATCCTCCTATCTTGCGCGGCGCACGGCCTCGGCCCAGGCCGAGCGCAGCGCCTTTCGTCGGTCCTCCGGCATTTGGGGCGCGTATTGCGCCGCCGGGTCGGAGGGGATAAAGCGGTCGAAGACACCGGCGGACTGCCCGCTCATCAGGCCCACGCCCATGGCGGACAGGTCCGGATGGGCGGCGACGTTCACGCGGCAGGGGGTGAGGTCCGCCTGCAGCTGCATGAGAAGCGGGTTGACCGTGCCGCCGCCGTCGGCGTTGAGCACGGATACGGGCTTTTTGAGGTCCGCGGCCATGGCGTCCAGCACATCCGCGTTCTGCTGCGCGATGGACTCCAGCGCGGCCCGGGCCACGTGGGCGCGGGTGGTGCCGCGGCTGATGCCGCAGAGGATCGCCCGGGCGGCGGCATCAAAGTAGGGCGCGCCCAGGCCCGAGAAGGCCGGCACCAGCTGTACGCCGCCGGCGTCCGGCACGGTTTCGGCCAGGCGGTCCAGCGTGGGCAGGTCCGAAAACAGCTCCAACTGGTCGCGCAGCCAGACGAGGGTGTCCGCCGAGGAGGTGATGTTGCCCTCCAAAACGTAGACGATGCGGCCTTTCGCGCCGTAGCCCACCGAGGACGACAGACCGGCCGCGGAGCGCACCGGGGCACCCCCCACGTTCATCATGATGGAGGAACCGGTGCCGTAGCTGGTCTTGACCATGCCCGCTTCGTGACAGCCCTGGCCGTAGAGGGAGGCGTGGCTGTCGCCCAGCACCCCGGTGACGGGGATGCCCCGGGGGATGCCGGGGGCGTCGGTTTCGCCAAAGAACGCGTCCGAGGGCCGGATCTCCGGCAGGGAATCTTCCGGAATGCCGAAGAGGCGGACGAGGCGCGGATCCCATGAAAGGGATGTGAGGTTCATCAGAAGCGTACGGCTGGCGTTGGATACGTCGGTGGCAAAGACGCGCCCCCCCGTCAGCCGGAACACCAGATAGCTGTCCACGGTGCCGAAGCAGAAGTCGGTCAGGCCGTGCTCGCGGATGGCGTGGGCTGCCTTGGGGGCGGAATAGTAGGGGGAGAGGGCGAGGCCCGTGGCCTCCGCCACCATTTCGGCGGAGTCAGACAGCGCCTCGCACAGCGCCTGGGCGCGCACGTCCTGCCACACCAGCGCGCGGCATTTGGGCGCGCCGGTGGCCCGGTCCCACAAAACCGTGGTCTCCCGCTGGTTGGCGATGGCGATGGACGCGATGTCCCGGGCGTCCAGTCCCTCGGCTGCCCGCGCGATCACCCGCAGGGTGTTCTGAAAGATCTCCTCCGCGTCGTGCTCCACGCGGCCGGGGGCGGGGTAGTACTGGCGGTGGGGAAGGCTCTCGCGGCGCACCGCCCGCCCGGTTCCGTCAATCAAAAGCGCCTTCGTGGCCGAGGTGGACTGATCGACCGCGATCACGTACTTCACCCGATCACTTCCTTTGCCGCCTTCGCAATGCCCTCCGCCGTCAGACCGTAGTGGGCGAATACGTCCTTGCTTTCGCCGCTATAGAGCGGCTCGTCCGGAAGGCCCAGAATGCGCATCCGCACCGGATGCCGCTGGCAGACGACCTCCGCCACCGCGCCGCCCAGGCCGCCCTTGACCGAGTGCTCCTCGGCGGTGACGATGGCGCCGGTTTCCGCGGCTTCCAGGATGGCCGCCTCGTCCAGGGGCTTGATGGAAGCCATGTCGTAGACGCTGGCCTCAATGCCTGCCGCCGCCAGCAGCTTTGCGGCCTCCGCCGCGTGATACACCATTTCGCCGCAGGCGATGAGGGCCACGTCTCCGCCCGCGCGGAGCTTCACGGCCTTGCCGATTTCAAAGGGCACCTCCGGCCCGTACACGTCCGGCACCGGGCCGCGGCCCACCCGCACGTAGGCGGGTTCGGGGGACGCGGCCAGCGCCCGCGTCAGCGCGGCCGCCTGGCTGGCGTCCGAGGGCAGGAAGACCTGAAGGTTCGGCACGGCGCGCATCAGCGCCACATCCTGCACCGCGTGGTGGGTGCCGCCCAGCGCGCCGTAGCTGATGCCGCCGGACACGCCGATGACCTTGACGTTCATGTGGGAATAGGCCACGTCCACCTTCACCTGCTCGGCGGCGCGGGTGGCGTAAAAGCTGGCCGGGCCGCAGACGAAGGGGATCAGCCCCGCCGAGGCCAGTCCGGCGGCCAGCCCCACGGCGTCCTGCTCCGCAATGCCGCACTCGACAAACTGGCCGGGCAGTTCCCGGGCAAATTCGTCCAGCGTGACGGAGCCCCGGCTGTCGCTGGCCAGCGCGTAGACGCGCGCGTCCTTCCGCGCCAGTTCCAGCAGCGTTTCGGTAATCGCCTTTCTTAAGGCCTTCATGAAAACGACACCCCCTCGACACCCAGCGCCTCGTAGGCCTGCTTCAGCTGCTCGTCCGACGGCACGTGGTGGTGCCAGTCGGCGCGGTTTTCGGCAAAGGGCAGACCTTTGCCCTTGACGGTCCGGGCGATCAGAAGGTGTGGCCTGCCCGCGGGCCGGTCTGAATGGAGGTAGGCCTGAAGCTGCGCCATGTCGTGGCCGTCGCAGGTTTCCACGTCCCAGCCGAAGGCGCGCCAGCGGCCCGCCAGATCGTCCAGCGCCATCACATCCTCGGTGGAGCCGCTGATCTGCAGGTAATTGCGGTCAATCACCGCAAAGAGGTTGTCCAAATGGTAGTTGGACGCGGCCATCGCCGCCTCCCAGATGGAGCCCTCGGCCTGTTCGCCGTCGCCCATCAGGCAGAAGGCCCGAAAGGCGCGCCCGGTGCGCTTCGCTCCCAGCGCCGCCCCCGCCGCCAGCGAAAGGCCATGGCCCAGCGCGCCGGTGCAGGCCTCGACGCCCGGCACCTTGTTGTTGGGGTGGCCGATCAGAAGGGAGCCGGGCCGGGAGAAGGTGGCCAGCCACGCCCTCGGAAAGAAGCCCCGGTCGGCCAGGATGGCCCAGTATCCCTCCACCGAGTGGCCCTTGCTGAGGAAGAACCGGTCGCGGTCCGGGTTTTTGGGATCACGGGGATTGACGTTCATCACGTCATAGTAGAGCGCCGTCAGGATGTCGAGGCTGCTCATGGAGCCGCCGGTGTGGCCGGTTTTCGCGTCGTGGATCATGGTCACGGCGTCGGCCCGGCGGAGGTTCGCGATTTTCTGAAGCTGTATGGGTTCCATTTACGCACTCCTCATTTGCAGCGCAATGCGCTTTTGCATTTCCTTTTGCATCAGGTCGATGACCACCGCCACCACGATGACCACGCCCTTGATGACCATCTGCCAGAAGTTGGATACGCCCATCATGGTCATGCCGTCGTTGAGCACGGTGATGACCAGCGTGCCCACCACCGTGCCGCCGATGCTGCCCACGCCGCCGGACATCGAGGTGCCGCCCAGCACCACGGAGGCAATGGCGTTCATCTCCCAGGATTCGCCGGTGGCGGGGTGCGCCGCGCGCAGCTGGCTGGTGACGATCATTGAGCACATCGCCGCGCAGAAGGCCGAGAACATGTACACAAAGAGCTTGATGTTCTTCGTGCGGATGCCCGAGAGCAGCGCGGCGCGCTCATTCCCGCCCACCGCGTAGATCTGGTTGCCCAGCGGCGTCTTCTTCATAATGAACCAGGCCGCCAGCGCCACCACGATGAAGGCGATGATGCTGTAGGGCACGTTGATGCCGGGGATGGCGGCGGAGCCGATCAGGTCAAAGCCGGGGTTGCCCAGCTCGGCCGAGCCAAAGAGGTTGGGGAAGGTGGCGCCGTTGTTGCGCAGCATCGCAAAGCCCCGGCACACGTACATGGTGCCCAGCGTGGCGATGAAGGCGGGCACCTGGACGCTGGCGATCAGCTTGCCGGAGATCCACCCGATGGCGATGGCCATCAGGCATACGATGAGGAGGATCAGCGGCACGTTGGGGTAGATCGTGGCGGCCAGGAAGGGGAGGCGGATGCCCTCGATCAGAAACCCGCCGGCCACCATGCCGGAAAGGCCCACCAGCGCGCCGACCGAAAGATCGATGCCGCCGGTGATGATCACCAGCGTCATGCCGATGGCCAGAAGGCCGTAGATGGACGCGTGCTTGAGCATGAGCACCAGCGACGGCCAGGTGGTGAAGTTGGGGGCAAACACGCTGAAGTACGCCGACAGAATGATCAGCGCGATGAACGTGCGGCCCTTGAGCAGAATGGTGCCGATGGATTTGTTGCCCGCCGGGCGGGGCGCCTTGTTCACAACCATATCGCAATCCTCCTTGCGCGCCTACGCGGTGTGCAGCGCCGCCGCCGACGCCTTTACCAGCGCGCTCTCCGTCATCTCGTCCGCTGAAAGGTCGGCGGTCAGAAGCCCGTTGGACATGACCAGCACCCGGTCGCAGACCGACAGGATTTCTTTAAGTTCGCTGCCGACGAACAATACGCCCATGCCCTGGGCCGCAAAGCGCCGCATCAGCGTGAAGATGTCCGTCTTGGCACCCACGTCGATGCCGCGGGAGGGCTCGTCCATCATGAAGATGTCCGCCTCGGCCAGCACGCACTTGCCGATGACCACCTTCTGCTGGTTGCCGCCGGAGAGCGAGGTGATCAGGTGGTTTACGTCCGCCACCTTGATCTGCATCTCACGGACCGTTTCGCGGATCTCCCGCAGGCACCGCTTTTCGTCAATGATCAGGCGCTTTGTGAACCGGGGGATGGCGGTCAGCCGCATGTTGCCCGCGATGGACATGGTCTGCACCAGCCCGTCCTTTTGCCGGTCCTCGGGCACCAGCACCATGCCCCGGGCGATCTGCCCGGCTACGGAGGGCCTGTCCACCGGCTCGCCGCGCACCCGCATGCTGCCGGTGGATTCCGGGTGCAGCCCCATCAGCGATTCCACCAGCTCCGTGCGGCCGGCGCCCATCAGGCCGTAGATGCCCAGCACCTCGCCCCGGTGCAGCGTGAAGGACACGTGGTTGACGGCATAGCCGCCGCCCGGACGGGGCAGGCAGTAGTCCTCCACCTCCAGCACGGGCGTCCGATCGCCGCGGTAGGGCGGCTTTTCGATGGACAGCGCCGCGTGACCCACCATCTTTTCGATGATCCACGGAATCGAGATGTCCTTCACCTCGGCGGTGGCGATGAAGTTGCCGTCGCGGAGCACCGTCACGTTGTCGCAGATGCGGATGATCTCCTCCAGCCGGTGGGAGATGTAGATGACCGCGATGCCCTGGCTTTTCAGATCCTCGATGAGCCGGAACAGTACCTCCACCTCGGCGCTGGAGAGGGACGAGGTGGGCTCGTCCATGATCAGCACCTTCAGTTCCTGGCGCAGCATCGTCTTGGCGATTTCGACGATCTGCTGCTGCCCGACGCGCAGGTTCAGCATCAGCTCGTTGGGATCAATGTCCTGCTGCAGCCGCGTCAGCACCTCCCTGGCCCGGCGCCGCTGCTCTCCGCGGTCGATCACGCCAAAGCGGGCGATCTCATGGCCGGCGAACATGTTGTCGGCCACCGTCATGTCGCGAAAGAGGTTCAGCTCCTGATGGATGATGCCCACGCCCATTTCGCCCGCCTCGCGCGCGTCGGAAAAGTGGATTTCCCCGCCCTCCAGAAACAGACGCCCCTCGGTGGGTTTTTCGATGCCCGCGAGGATTTTCATCAGCGTGGACTTGCCGGCGCCGTTTTCGCCGATCAGCGCGTTGACCCGTCCGGGCCACACGTCAAAATCGACGCCCTTGAGCGCCTGGGTGCCCAGGTAGTTTTTGACCACGCCCCTGGCCTGCATGACGGGCTGCATTACCCCACCTCCGTCAGCGCCACCGGGATCAGCTCGGCGTCCTCAGCGGCCGCAAACCGGGTCAGCGCCACGCAGCCGGTGAAGGCAACCTTCTTTCCCTTCAGTGAGGCCGCGTCGGTCCCGGTGATGAGGTCCTGCTGCACACGGGCGTTGAACGCGCGGGTGAGCTCCGCAAATTCCACCTGGTTGGCAAAGTCGTCCAGCTTCAGAAAGCCCACGCTGTCGCGGAGGGCGTTGGTCTTGAGGACGCTGGACCACTGGATCAGAAGGTCCGCCGCGCCGTCTTCGGGAACGAGGTCCACCGCGAGCCGCGTCTTGGACGCCTTTTCGGCGTTCACCAGGTCGATCACCACGCCTTCGCCCGAGAGGCAGAAGTTCCAGGCGCTGGTTTCGTTCTCCCGCGTGCCGTAGGCGAGGCCCGCCGCGCCCAGGTCCTCCCGGGCCGCGCCGAGGACGGTGGCGGCGTCGGAAGCCTTTTCCAGAATCGCGGGCAGCATCTTTTCGTCCCAGTTGTCCAGGCAGTAGCGCTCGGCGACGGTCAAATCGGCGCCGTCTCCGGCGGACGCGGGCGCGTCCCAGACGATCGTGACGCGGCAGAAGGCCGCGATCAGCGCGAGGACGGCCGCGGCGACCACCCAGCGGACCCACCCGGCGGATTTCTTTTTCATGTCTCAAAGAACCTCCCCTGGCTTATGAAAGGAGGCGGGGCGCGAAAGCCCCGCCTCCTGAAATGCGGGATTATTCGGACAGGGTGAAGTTATCCAGCTTGGCCGCGTTGTCCTTATTGATCAGCACGCAGTCCAGAAGTTGCTTCTCCTCGGCCACCATGGGCTTGCCGTTCTTGATGTAGTAGTCGGCCTGGACCACCGCCTGCTCGGAAATGTAGGCGATGGGCTGGAGGCCCGTGGCCTTGATTTCGCCGCGGAGGATGGAATCGCGCACGTCGTTGGAGCCGTCAAAGCCGCAGACGATGACGTCCTTCATGCCGGCCTTCAGGCAGGCCTCGATGACGCCCATGGCCATGGTGTCGTTGCCGCAGATGACGCCCTTGATCTTGTCCGCGCCCTGGGCCTGGATGATGGATTCCATCTTGTCATAGGCCTCGGTCTGGTCCCAGTTGGCGGTCTGCTGGTCGAGCATCACCATGTCGGGGTACTGGTCGATGATCGAGTGGAAGCCCTCGCTGCGCACGTGGGCGTTGGTGTCGGAGTCCTTGCCGGTCAGCTCCACAAAGCCGCCTTCTTCGTCCATCAGCTCGACGAAGTATTCGGCCACCGCGGTGGCGCCCTGGAAGTTGTTGGACACCATTTGGGCCACGGCGTCACCGGTGGAGTTGATCTCGCGGTCCACCAGGAAGGTGGGGATGCCCGCGGCCTTGGCACTTTGCACCGGGGTGACGGTGGCGTCCGCGCCGGCGTTGTCGCAGATGATCGCCTTGGCGCCCAGCTGGATGGCGGTATCAAAGGCTTCCTGCTGCTTGACGACGTCATCGTCGTGCTGGATGACCTTGGTCTCGTATCCGAGCTCCGCGGCCTTGGCGGCGGCGGCGTCGGCCACCGTCTTGAAGTAGGGGTTGGAATGGCTGGGCGTAATGATCATGATCAGATCCGCCGCAAATGCGGTGGAGGCCATGCCAAGGACGAGCAGCAGGGCCAGCGTGAGGGCGACCAGTTTCTTCATGGTGATTCCTCCTCGAATCATTTTATTCCACGCGGCGAGCGCCGCATTGAAACCGCCGCATAACCTTTTTGAAACCAATTTCCGGAAACATCGTAGCATGCGCTGTGAAATATGTCAATAGAATGTTGAAATATTTTAAAGGGAGATTGCGCCGGAAGCCGCGATCTGATATAATGTCTTCAGTAGATTTATTTGATTTCGGGGGTGGCGCGCGGGTGCCGGTTAAAATCAAGGACATCGCGCAGGAATTGGGCCTGTCCAACGCAACGGTTTCCATGGTCATCAACAACAAACCCGGCATCAGCGAGCCCACGCGCAGGCGCGTGCTGAAAAAGCTGGTGGAATGCGGCTATCGTGACGCGCTGATGCAGAAAATGCCCATCGGCGCGCTGCATGAAATTGCCTTCGTCGTGTGCAAAAAACACGGCAAGGTGGTGGGGGACACTCAGTTTTTTTCAAGGATTATCGAGGAAATTGAGCGCGCCTGTCGGGATGCGGGTTATGTTCTTTCGCTCTCATATTTAAATTTTTTAAGTGGACTTCCGGCGGAGGAGCAGCTTTCCCGGGTGGATCGGGGCGCGCAGGGGCTCCTAGTGCTGGCCACGGAACTGGAGGCGGAGGACATGGGCCGCTTCCAGGCGCTGGGTCTTCCGGTGGTAGCGATCGACTCGGCGCTGACCGGCGCGGAGATCAACAAGGTCGGCATCAACAACTTCGAGGGCGCCTTTAAGGCCGCGGAGTACCTGATCGCCATGGGCCACCGCCGCATCGGGCACCTGCGCTCCAGCGACTGGATCAAAAACTTTGACGAGCGGAGGGCCGGCTTTTTGTCCGCCCTCAAGCACCGGGGCATTGAGCCGGACGAGGAAGGATCGGCGGCCCTTCGGGCCAACACGGAGGACGCATACCTGGATATGCTGGCATTCCTCGAAAAAAAACCGCCGTTGCCCACCGCGTTTTTTGTGGACAACGATGTGATCGCGCTGGGGGCGATGCGCGCGCTCAAGGAATACGGCTGCCAGATCCCCGGCGATGTGTCGGTGATCGGCTTTGACGACATTCCCGCCTGCATGGTGATCGAGCCGCCGCTGACCACCATGCGCGTCGAGTGCAAGTGCATCGGCAAGGTGGCGGTGGAGCGGCTGGTGGAACTGATCAAAAACGGCGACGCCTACCGGATCAAACAGGAGATCGACACCGCGCTGATCGAGCGCCAGAGCGTGAAGCGGCTCGGCTGAGCCGCCGGACCGCGCCGCGGGGATGCGGGCACTTTACAAAATCGGCCCCGGGAACGTCGCGCCCGGGGCCGCTTCCTATACCTCGGCCTCGGCCTCGCAGCAGGAGGCCTCCTCCGCATTTGTCAGCCAATCCGGCCCGGCCGGGTCCGCGGTTTCTGCGCCGGGGGCCGCGGCCGGGTCCGTATTGTCGATCACGGTGACGGTGCTGGTGATCATGCCCATCCAGCAGCTGAACCGGAAGCGCCCGGCCTTTTCCGGCGTAAACCGGATGACGTTTGCGCCGGGCTCAAAACTGTGCTCGATGCCGAAGGCGGGCAGGATCATCCGGTTGTTGCAGCCGTTGATCGAGCCCTTGGGCGCGTTGATCGTCCACTCCACCGGAACGCCCGCGGTGACGGTAATGGGTTCGTAGCTTCCGGAGCGAAGGGTGGTGGTCACCCGCTGCACGGCCTCGGCCCGGGCGGCTGTGGGCGCGCCGGCCGTACCCGCGCCGGCCGTCGGAAAACTCGCGCCCGCGAGGTTCATGCCGCTGGACAGCATGGTCAGCCCCAGCGCCGCCACCAGCACTGCGCCCACCGCCATCGCGCGGCGGGAGAACCTGCGGTTCATGATGGAGCCCAGCGCGCCGAAGCCGAACATCAGCGGCACGGTGCCCAGGCTGAACACCAGCATCGACAGCGCACCCTTCGCGGGATCTCCGGTGGACAGCGCGTAAATCTGCATCGCCTGCAGCGGCCCGCAGGGCATCAGGCCGTTGATCAGGCCCACGTACAGCGGCCCCATGGAGCGCCCGCGCCCGCCGATTTTTTGCGCTGCGAATTTGGGCATGCGCGGCACCAGGCGCGCCATCCAGGGAAACAGGCCCGTCATGTTCAGCCCCATGATCAGCATGAAAACCCCGGCGACGGCCTGCACCACACCCCTGGCCGTCTGGGAAAAGCTGATCACCGATCCCGCCGCGCCCACCAGCGCACCCACCAGCGTATAGGAAATCACGCGCCCAAGGTTGTAAAGGGCGCTGGGCTTCAGCGCGCCGACTCCGCCCGGGGCGGGCTGCGGTGCGCGCATGCATTGGGAAAGCCCGATGCCGCCGCACATCATCACGCAGTGAACGGAGGTGATCAGGCCGATCACAAACAGCATGCCGTACCCCATGCCCTCCTCCGCCAGCGGCAGAAGGCCGGCCGCCGCGCCGACGCCGAAGCGGCTGAGCAGCAGATACAAAAGTCCGGCGGTGGAAAGGACGGCGGCGATCCGTCCGACGGAGCGCACCCGGCCGCCCGGCGCGCCGCCCGCATCCGATCCGACCCCATACCCTTCGGCTACCACGGCGCGAATCAGATCGCGCCTTTTGACCTTTTCCGGATCATGGACGATCCGCGCCGTCCCGCGCGCCAATTGAACCGTGGCCTTTGAAACCCCCGGCAGCGCCTGAAGCGCCGCCTCGATCTTCTGAACGCACAGGCCGCAGGTCATCCCGGTGATGTGAAGGCGCGTTTCCGTCGTGGCGTTTGACATGGTGGTCCCCCCTTTGTTTTCGGCAGATCCTGCCCCGCCCTTTGGCGGCTCCGCCCGGGATGCTGTCCGGAGGCAGGTTTGTGATAATTATCCTATGTGAATAATAGTAATTAAGCGCATTATACAAGGTTCTTTGCCGCGCGTCAATCCCCTTTGCGTTTTTGCGCCGCGTTTTGGATAAGCGGCGGATCGCGCGCATAGCAATGAAGGGGGAACGGGCGGCCCGTCGGCCGCGCTGGAATGGGTACAAGGAGGGCTGAACGTGGAGCTGGAAAGGCAAACCATAGAAATCGAACGGCTGGTGGCTGCCGAGCGCGCGCAGGCGCTGGTGCGTGCGGAGGCCACGGTTTCCGGCGCGGGACGCGAGGCGGTGGAGCCGCTGATGGAGGAGGCGACGCTCTCGATCGGTACCGTGGAGGTGCAGGAGGGGCGGGTGCTTCTGGACGGCACGGTGCGCTGTCAGGCGGTGTACCGGCAGGGCGAGGAGACGAGCCCGCGCGCGCTCGGTGCCCAGGCGCAGTTCAATCAGTCAATTGAAGCGCCCGGGGTCAAGCCCCGGATGATCGCCGGAGTGACGGGCCAGGTGGAGCACGTGGAGGCGGCCTATGAAAACGGGCGCATGGTGTTTCACGTGTCCGTCAACCTGGCGGTTCGGGTCAGCACGCTGGACGCGCTGAATGTGATCACGCAGGCGGCGGGGATTCCGGCGCTGGAGGCGCAGTTTGTGGAGGTCTGTTCCACAAAGCTCAGCGCCGAGGCGGGGGCGGAGGCGGTGCTCCGGGAGAGCGTGCAGCTTCCGGCGCAGCTGGACGCCCGACTCTCACTGATCGACTGGTCCAGCGCGCGGGTGACCGGCGTCGCGCCGGATCTGGGCGGCGTCCGGGTAAAGGGCGAAGTGCTGACCGAGACGCTGATCGGAACCGGCGTTCCGTCGCGGCCGGCGGCGCTGGTCAAGGTGGCGCTGCCCTTTGACGAACTGGTGGAACTGCCCGAGTGGCTCAGCGGCAATGTGCGCGCGAGCGCGGCCGTCACGAACCTCGTCACCAGCGTGGAACAGGGCGACGGCGAGGAGTCGGCGCTGACGCTGGAAGCAAACCTCGCCATTGCGGTGCGCGCTTACGGACAGGACTGCGCCACCGCCCTTGCCGGGGCGTATACCACCGCCGGCCAGGCCATTGAGGCCCGGTGCGAAACGATTGAGGTGTCCGCCGGCGAAGTCGCGCTGGACGGCGCCCAGGTGTTCCGCGGCACCATGATGCTTCCGGAGGGAGCGCCCGGCGCGGGCTCGGTGCTGGCCGCCCGGGTGCGCCCCGTGGTCAGCGAATGGTCCGGCGAAAACGGACAGACGACGGTGTCCGGCATCCTGGAGTCGGGCGTACTGTACCTGCCCGGCGGCAGCGAGCGGCTGCAGGCCGCGCGGTCCGAAATGCCCTTTACCGTCCGCTGCGAGGGAGAGCTTCCGGAAAACGGCGAGCTGACGGTGGAGGCCACCGGCGCCGAGGCCAGCGCGCTGATGAGCGACCGTCTGGAGATCAAATGTACGCTGCACGTGGCCGGCTCCGCCATCCAAACCCGTCCCATGACCATTGTGGAGGGCGTCGAGGCGGCGGAGGGCGAGGCAGGCGCGGGCGGCATCCTGATCGTATGGCCGCAGGCGGGGGACACCGCCTGGTCCATCGGCCGGCGCCATCGGGTGGCGCAGGCGCGCGTCGGCGCGGTGGAACCGGGCAAGCCCATTGTGCTCCGGGTATAGGCGTGGTATAATGGCCCTCGCGGAGGGCCGTACATGAGGATTGAACGAGAGGCGAACGCCAAGATCAACTGGGCGCTCTGGGTTACGGGCGTCCGTCCGGACGGATACCACGAATTAGATATGCTGATGCAGCCGGTGGCGCTGGCGGACCGCCTGACGTTTGAGGACGCCGACGGGCTGACGCTTGAGGTGGACGGGGCGCCCTCCG
The DNA here is from genome assembly GCA_040768845.1 of Christensenellales bacterium. Classification (GTDB taxonomy): domain Bacteria; phylum Bacillota; class Clostridia; order Christensenellales; family Aristaeellaceae; genus JAEZHK01. The sequence continues at coordinate 26,598 of JAXGME010000009.1, forward strand.
GGGATGGGGACAACCTTGTGCTTCGCGCCGCGCGCGCGCTCCGGGAAATGGCCGGGGTGCGCCGCGGCGCACGCATTTCCCTCGTCAAGCGCATTCCGGTTCGGGCGGGCCTCGGCGGTGGCAGCGCGGACTGCGCCGCGGCGCTGCGCGGCCTTGCCGCGCTGTGGGGGCTCGAGATTCCAGAGGCCGCGCTGGGCGCGCTGGGCCTGACCCTGGGCGCGGATGTGCCCTATTGCCTGACGGGCGGCTTTTGCCGCGTGCGCGGCATAGGGGAGCGGATTGAGCATCTGGGGCCGGGGCCCGGGCTTCACCTGGCGGTGGCGCGGCTGGGCGGCGGACTTTCGACGCCGGAGGTGTTCCGCGCATGGGACGGCACGCCGGCGCATCCGCCGGCGGATGCCCGGGGCGCGCTGGAAGCGCTCCGAACGAAAGACTTTGACCAGCTTCGCCGCGTTTCGCACAATGCGCTCATCGCGCCGGCGGCGGCGCTGATGCCGGAGATTCCGGAGAGGATCCGGGATCTGTACGCCATGGGCGCGCTTTTCGCACAGATGTCGGGCAGCGGTTCCGCCGTCTACGGCGTGTTCCGGGACGGTGCGGCCGCTCACGCCGCCGCCAAAAAATTGGGAAAAAACGCGATTGTGACCGAAACATTGCCCGCGTAGCCGCATAAATTCGTCAGATTCCGCTCAGGCTAGAGCCATCCGATTCCGCATGATGGGAGTAGAAGGATGGCTCGTTTTTTTGTGGCGCTCGCGATGTGCGCGGCGCTTTTTATCCCGCTTCCGGCCCGGGCGAAGGCGCCCGACCCACTGGGCGGGCTGATTCGCCTCCAGGTGGTCGCCCGGAGCGACGCGCCGGACGATCAGCGGCAAAAGCTCGTCGTCCGCGACCGCGTGCGCGCGCTGGCGGCCGAGATTGTCCGGGGCGCGAAGAATGCCGACGAGGCCTTTGCGCGCCTCCGGGCGCGCCGGGGCGCGCTGGCGCGGGCATCCGGCGGGCGGGTGGAAATCCGGGAAGTGAACTGCCCGCTCCGGGTGTATGGCGATCTCGTGGTGCCGGCGGGGCGCTACCGCGCGGTGCGCGTCGTACTGGGTGGCGGCGCGGGCCGAAACTGGTGGTGTGTGCTCTATCCGGACCTGTGCGGCGCGGACCCGATTTCCGCGGAAGCACTGGAGACGGACCGGCCCGTGGCGTTCTATTCCGAGATCATGCAATGGGTTGCGGCGATGAGGGGGAATGATTCATGAAAAAATTTGCGTACGTCGCGCTGATCCTGTCGCTGGCGGCCTGCTTTGCGCTTTTGCCGGCGCAGGCCGCCGTCGTGCTGGAGGTGGGCTCCAGCGGCAGCAACGTCACCAAGGTGCAGAAGCGGCTGATCCAGTACGATTATCTGGATGGCGTCGCCGACGGCAAGTACGGCGCGGATACCCAGGCCGCGGTGAAGCTGTTCCAGCGGCGCAACGGCCTGACCGTGGACGGCCGGGTCGGCCCGGCGACCGCAGCCGCGCTGGGCGTGACGCTGACCTCCTCCGGCGGCGGCGCGACCACGACGAGTTCAACCTCCGCGTCCATCGTTTCCAGCGACCACCGGCTGCTCTCCAAACTGGTGTACGCCGAGGCCCGGGGCGAGCCCTACAAGGGGCAGGTGGCGGTGGCGGCGGTGGTCTTGAACCGGGTGCGCTCGTCGTCCTTTCCCAACACCATCTCCGGCGTCATCTACCAGAAGAACGCCTTCTCCTGCGTGCCCAACGGCTCCATCAACAATACCCCGGATTCCTCCGCCATCCGCGCCGCCCGCGACGCGATGAACGGCTGGGACCCCACCGGCGGGTGTCTGTACTTCTATAACCCCAGGGCGACCTCGGACAGGTGGATCCGCAGCCGGACGGTCAAGACCGTGATCGGCAACCACTCCTTCTGCCTATGAAGAATGGGTTTCGATGGAGGGGGCGCATCCAGAAAAGGGGCTTTCTGGTCATGCTCGCCGCGCTGGCGCTGGCGCTTTTTCTCACCAGCGTCGCGATGCAAAAGCGCGTTTCGGCGCTGACGCTGCAGGTCAACGCGGCCTATCAAAAGGCGTTTTATGAGACGATCGAGTTGATGAGCGGCATCCAGCTCAACCTGGAAAAGCTGATGGTCACCGGCAGCGCGTCGCAGCGGCAGGCGCTGCTCGCCACCATTGCGCGGCAGGCCGAGGGCGTATCCGGAAACCTCAGTCAGATGCCTCAGGGCGATGCCACGCTGGAGGGCTCGCTGAAGTTTGTCAACCAGACGGCGGACTACGCCCGGGTGCTGGCCGAGCGCATTGGCGCCGGCGGCGCGCTGACCGGGCGGGACTACGAGCAGCTGGGCGATCTCAGAAGCGCCGGCATCCGGCTGAACAATCAGCTGGCCGAGTTGCTGGCGCGCTACGACGAGGGCGAGCCGGTGTTTGGAGACGGCTCGGTGACCCTGAGCGCCACGCAGGCGCCAGACGAGGAAAACGAGCCGACCGTGGACTACCCGGTGCTGCTCTACGACGGTCCCTTCTCCGATGCCAGCGTGTCCGAGGAGATCGCGCCCGACGGTCCGGAGATTTCCAGCGACGAGGCCGGACGTCTGCTGACCGCGTTTGTGGGCGCGGAGCGGGTGGTGAGCGCCGGCTATACCGGGGATTCGGACATCTTCTCCAGCTGCTATGAGTTCATCCTCACGCTGAAGGACGGCAACACGCTGACGGCGGGCATCACCCGGGCGGGCGGTCACGTGGTGTACATGCTGCCCGACCGGGCAAATTCCGAAGTGGTGCTCACCGAAGGCGACTGCATCGACCAGGGCGCGCGTTTTCTCGCCGTCCACGGCTATGAGGACATGGCGGTCAACTACTGGCGCAGACTGGACGGCATTTTGACGGTCAACTACGCGGCGACGCAGGAGGGCGTGCTCCTCTACCCGGATCTGGTCAAGCTGCAGATCTCGATGAAAGACGGGCAGGTGGTGGGCATCGAGGCAGCCAACTACCTGACCAACCACCGGACGCGCGCCATTGCGCGGCCCGTGATCACGGAGGCAGAAGCCCGCGTCAGCATCAACCCGGCGCTGACCGTGGAGCGCGTGCGGCGCTGCATTATCCCGCTGGACGAAGGAGAGGTGCAGTGCTGGGAGATCACCGCGTCCTTCTCGGACGACGAACAGTACCTCGTCTACGTGGACGTGGCCACCGGCGCCGAAAAGACCATCCTGCGCATCGTGCAGGACGATGAGGGCATCGTGACCCAGTAGCGCCCCCCCAAAAATCAACCGGCCCCCGCGGCATCGCGGGGGCCGGACGCATGCGTCAGGCGAGCTGAAATTCAACCCGGACCGGGTTGTGGTCCGAAAACCGGAAGCCCAGCGGCAGCGTTTCGACGGATTCCAGGCGGAGGTTGGGCGACAGGATGAAGCCGTCGATCACATAGGTCTGAATCTCCGGGTCCGCCGGGTCGTAGGGCCTGTCGTTCAGGCGGCAGGTGGGGGCTTCGTCGTCCACGGCAAAGGTCCAACCCGGCAGGATCGCCGCGTCGACTTCCCCCGGCACGTAGGCGGCTTCGGCCCGGGTCGGGTATTTCCGGCGATCAACGCCGGGCAGCCATTGGTTGAAGTCGCCGCCCGCCAGCACGTAATTGCCCTTTTCGTATTCGCCGGTCAAAAACCGCACCAGCGCCTCCGTCTGCGCCGCCTTGCCCTCGCCCGCGTCATAGGCCTCCAGGTGCAGGTTGACCACCACCAGTTCGCTGTCCGCGCCCTCGACGGGGATGCGCGTCGCCAGAAGGCAGCGCTTGAGGTTGCAGGTGGAGAGGGGCCAGGCGAAGGGGCTGGGCAGGCCAATCCGCGCGGCGGCGGACGCGTTCAGGGCAGAAAGGGTCATGAGGCCGCTGTCCACCCTGCCGATGGGATTTGTGACCGGAACCGGCACGAAGGGGCAGAGGAAATTCCGCGCGAAGGCGGTCTGCCCGCCGAGAGCGCCGGAGATGACGGCGGCTTCGTTCACATAGAAGGAGCGCCGCGCGCCCTGGTCCACCTCCTGCAGCAGCGTGAGGTCGCATTTTTGCGCCGAGAGGGTTTCGATGACCCCGGCGAGGTCGCGCTCAATCACGGCCTTCGAGTCGGCGCCGGTGGTCTTGCCGCCGTCGAGAAAGAAGTCGACCTCCGCGGGCAGGCCGCAGTAGCCGATGTTAAAGCTGACCGCCGAGAGCGTATCGCCGGGCCTTGCCGCGCCGGAGGCGCCGCCCGCGAGGGCGACCTGTTCCTCCGCCGCCGGGCGGTATTCCGTCACCGTCAGATAGCCGATGCCCAGCGCCGCCAGAAGGACAACGCCCGCCAGGGCCCAGAGCGCGATTTTTATGAACTGTTTCATGGGGCCTCCCTCGCGGCACCGCCGCCGCTATTTCGGTTGCTGCGCTTCCCGGATGGCCTTGAGCCGCTTCATCACATCGTTTCCGCCGCGGCCAAACCAGTCGTGCAGCTGTGTATACTCCGCGAACAGGCGGTCGTACACCCGGTGGTTTTCCGGCACCGGGCGGTATGCCGCATCCGTCAGGCCGCCCATCTCCCGGGCCGCGTCCCGGATCGAGGCATAGCCTCCGGCCGCGGGCCCCGCCGCCACCGCGCCGAACATGGACGAACCCAGCGCGGGCGCCTGGGCAGACCGGGCCACGCGGATCTCGCGGCCGGTGACGTCCGCGTAGATCTGCATGAAGAAGGGGTCCTTTCGGGCGATGCCGCCGCAGGCGTAGAGGTTTTTGATGGCGACGCCGTTTTTTTCAAACGCCTCATGGATGGTGCGCGCGCCAAAGGCGGTGGCCTCGACCAGCGCGCGGTAGATCTCCTCGGGCGTCGTGGTCAGCGTAAGCCCCAGGATCAGACCGGACAGGCCGCCGTCCACCAGCACGGAGCGGTTGCCGTTCCACCAGTCCAGCGCCAGAAGGCCGGACTCGCCGGGTGCCAGGCGCGCCGCCCGCTCGCCCATCAGGCGGTGCAGGCCGATGCCCCTTTCCCGGGCGGTCCGGACATCCCGTTCCGGCGCGCAGGTTTTCAAAAACCAGTTCAAATGGTCGCCCGTCACCTGATTGGCCTCGTAGCCCATCAGGCCCGGGATGATGCCGTCCTCCACCACGCCGGAGATGCCCGGCACCGGGCGAAGCGCCCGGTCGACCATCACATGGCAGGTGGAGGTGCCCAGGATCATCAGCATGTCGCCGGGCTCGGTGAGCCCCGCCGCCGGCAGCGACACGTGGGCGTCCACGTTGGCCACCGCCACCGGCGTGCCGGGGCAGAGGCCCGTCCGCGCGGCGGCCTCCGGCGTTACGGCGCCCGCCCGGGCCCCGACCGGACGGACATCCCGCCCCAGCTTTTCGAGCGCACCCTCAAGCCGGGGGTCCAGCGCCCGGAGAAAGCCCCGGGAGGGATAGCCGTCCCGACGGCTCCACAGCGCCTTGTACCCGGCGGCGCAGGCGCTGACGGCCTCTGAGCCCGTCAGGAGCCACACCGCCCAGTCCGCCGCCTCAATGAAGCGGTGGGATGCCCGGTACACCTCCGGCGCTTCGTTCAGAATCTGCCAGATCTTGGGAAACATCCACTCCGACGAGGTCTTTCCGCCGTAGCGGGCGAGGAACACCTCGCCCCGCGCCCGGGCGGCGCGGTTGATCTCGTCCGCCTCGCGCTGGGCGGCGTGGTGCTTCCACAGCTTTGCGTAGGCGTGGGGGTTGCCCGCCCACTCGGGTTTCAGGCACAGCGGGGTAAAAGATTCGTCCACCGGCAGCATCGTGCAGGCGGTAAAATCCAGCCCCACGCCGACGATGTCCTCCGCCAAAACCCCGGCCGTCTTCAGCGCTTCCGGGATGATGCCCAGCGCGTCCATGTAGTCCTGCGGGTGCTGCAGCGCCCAGTCCGGCGGAAGGCGCGTGCCGTCCGGCAGGGCGGTATCCATCACCCGGTGCGGATAGTCCATGACCGCGCCGCCCAGTTCCCGCCCCGTGCCGATTTCCGCCACCAGCGCCCGGGCGGACAGCGTGCCATAGTCGATGCCCAATGCGTACTTACCCAAGTCGTTCCCTCCCAAATCCATAAAAAGATTCGACAGAAGAAGCGAAGATCCCTTCTGTCGAATCTTGAGATTCTGGTGCGATCCTTTGTTATTCGCCCTTGTCCGCCGCCAGGGTCAGAAGCTGGCCGGAGCGCTTGAGGAACGCCACCATGCGCTCGGATTCCAGCGGGCTGCGGGCCATCTCGGCCAGGTCCATGATCTGCTGGGCGATCATCGTGGTGCGCTCGCCCTCCCCGGCGGTCAGAAGATGCCTGACCAGCGGGTGCCGCGCGTTGAGCACCAGCGTCTTCTGCTCGGGCATCTGGAAGCCGCCGCCGAAGGCGCGGCTCATCTCGGAGAAGCGGCGGGACTGCTCCTCCACGGTGATCATGGCCGGCAGGTCCTCGGTTTTGAACTGCTCCAGCTTGACCGGAAGATCGTGTTCGTTCAGCGCCGCGCGGAACAGCGCCTCCAGCTTCTGCCGGTCGCCGTCGTCGCCGCTGGTGTCCGTCAGCCCCTCCATGCCGCCGTCAACGCGTTGGAACTTGAGCCCGTCGCCCACCTTGTATTCGAGGAAGCTGATGAAGTTGTTGTCAATCAGCGTGCCCAGGAGCACCACATCCTTGCCCGCGGCCTCGTAAAGCGCCACCATCTGCGCCTGGCGCTTTTCGTCGCTGGCGTAGAAGACGGTCTTGTCCGTGTCGGTGAAGTTCTTGTCCTTGTACTCCGCGAGGGTCATGTACCGGCCGTCGGCGGTCTTGAAAAGGATCGCGTCCTTCACCCGGTCGTAGAACTTTTCATCCCGAATGCAGCCGTACTTCACGAAGGGGTGGATGTCGTTCCAGTATTTTTCGTAGGTTTCGCGCTTGCCGGTGAATTCCGACACCAGCCGGTCGGCCACCTTGCGGGTAATGTAGGCGGACATCTTTTTGACGTAGCCGTCGTTTTGCAAGAACGAGCGGGATACGTTGAGCGGCAGATCCGGGCAGTCGATGACGCCCTTGAGCAGCATCAGAAACTCCGGAATGACCTCCTTGATGTTGTCCGCCACGAACACCTGCTTGTTGTAGAGCTTGATGACGCCCTCGTTGGCGGAGAACTCGTTTTTCAGCCGCGGGAAGTACAGAATGCCCTTCAAATTGAAAGGATACTCCGCGTTCAGGTGAATCCAGAAGAGCGGCTCCTCGTAATCGTGGAACACCTTGCGGTAAAAGTCCTTGTACTGCGCCTCCGTCACGTCGGCAGGGCGCACGTTCCACAGCGGGTGGGTATCGTTGACGGGCTGCTCCGGCGCCTTTTCGGCGGCGTTTTCGTCGGCCTCGCCGCCCTCGTGATCCTGCTTTGGCGCCTCCTCCGCCTTTTCACTTTCGGGCTTGTCCTCCCGCAGATAGATCGGCACGGGCATGAAGGCACAGTACTTCTCCAGCGTTTCGCGCAGCTTGTGCAGGTGCAGGAATTCGTGCTCCTCCTCGGAGATGGTCAGCGTGATGGTGGTGCCCCGCTCCGCGCGGTCAGAGGGCTCCATCTTGTACTTCATGCCGTCCTCGCTGATCCAGCGCACGGCCTCCGCGCCCGGCTGCCAGGACTTTGTGTCGATGACCACCTTCGAGGACACCATAAACGCCGAGTAGAAGCCCAGGCCGAAATGACCGATGATGCCGCCGTCCTCGCCCTCGGTCTTGTACTGCTTGAGAAATTCCTCCGCGCCGGAGAAGGCCACCTGGGCGATAAAGCGCTTGACTTCGTCGTCGGTCATGCCCACGCCGTTGTCGATGATTTTAAGGGTGCCCCCGGCCTCGCTGACCACCACGTCCACGCGGTAGTCCTCCGCCGCCGGGGCGTCGCCCTTCAGGGCCAGCAGCTTGTACTTGGCGATGGCGTCGGCGCCGTTGGACACCAGTTCCCGCAGGAAGATGTCTTTATCCGAATACAGCCACCGCTTGATGATGGGCATGATGTTCTGCGCGTGGATGGTAATGTTGCCGGTCTTTGCCATGTCGTTTGCCTCCCGATGATTGAGTAGTCTTTACCAATATTTTATGAAGTGGGGCGGCGCATGTCAAGTTAAATTTGGCACTCGATAAACGAGAGTGCTAACAAGCCCGGCGGTGGGGCGCGGGGCATAACCCGGCCCGCCCGGCATACGCTGTTAGTGCGTGAAGGGGGGTGAGGGCGGTGAGGATCCCGTGGGAGCTGGTGGTGTCGTTCGCGCTGGGACTGGGACTTCTGTATGCGATCGGATGGCTTCTGCTGGTGCCAATGCGATTCCTCTGGCGTTTGATCGCGGGCGGCTTGATGGGGGCGCTCGCGCTGTGGCTGATCAACCAACTGAGCGGCGTTACCGGCGTATACATCGCCATCAACCCCTTCACGGCCCTCGCGGTGGGGATTCTGGGACTGCCCGGGGCCGCGCTGGTGGTGGCGCTTCAGTTTTTGCTGTAGGCATGCACCCGGCGCGGCGCGCATAGAATTCGAGGAGGCGCCTGTGTTTGACGATTATCCGCTGCTTCGGGACAGGCTGTCGGGCGCGGCCGCGCTGACCGAGGTACGCCTCCGGGCCGGGCAGCCGATGGAGGCCCGCGGCGTCGGCTGGGCACGGCTGATCGGGCCGGAGGTCTCCCGGGAGGAACTGGATGAACTGGTACTGGAGATGACCGGTTATTCGATCTACGCCTGCGAGGAGCGCATCCGGCAGGGGTTCTTCACGTTGCCGGAGGGGCACCGGGTGGGGCTGACGGGCCGGTACGCCGCCGACAGGGGCGGCGTGACGGCGCTGACGGGCATTTTGGCGATGTGCATCCGCGTCGCGCGGGCGGTACCGGGGGCAGCCGACCCGCTGATGCCGCACCTATTGGATGGGGACAGGCTGAAAAGCGCGCTGATCCTGTCGCCGCCGGGCCTGGGAAAGACCACAATGCTTCGGGACGCGGCGTGGCAGCTCTCCGCGCGCGGGTACCGGGTGGGGTTGGCGGACGAGCGGGGCGAGCTGGCCGCGCCGGGCGCCATGGGCGTTCCCACGATGGCGCTGGGGCCGCGATGCGATGTGGCCACCGGCGCCGACAAGGCGCAGCTGATCGAACGGCTGGTGCGCTCCATGGCCCCGGACGCGGTGGTGACGGACGAGCTGGGCGGGGAGGGCGACGCCCGGGCCGTCCACGAGGCGGCCGCTTCGGGGGTGGCGGTGCTGGCCTCGGCCCACGCGGCGAGCCTTGCCGCCGCGCGCGCGCGGCGCGGCCTCGCGCCGCTGATTGAGGGCGGCCTGTTCGAGGTGTTCGCGGTCCTGGGCGGCGCACCGGGCAGGATTGCCGCCATGGCGGACGGGCGGGAGGGATGGACGTGATGCCCCGGCTCATCGCGGCGGCAATGCTGGCCGCCGCTTGCGCGCTGGCGGGCCGGTCGGTGGCCGGCGCCTGCCGACGGCGCGCCGCCACGCTTCGGGGGCTGGTAGAAGGCGTCGAAAGGCTTCGGCTCGGCATGCTGGAGAAACTCCTCCCCCTTTGCGAGGCGCTGAGCGGCGCCCACCCGGCACTGCGCCGGGTGGCGGAGGCGCTGGGGCCGGGAGGCGCCGCCGCCGCGTGGCGGCGGCGGCGGGCGGAGATGACCGCCCGGGGCGGCCCGCTGGACTGCCTGGCCCCGCCCGACCTTGCCGCGCTGGACGAGCTCTTCTCCGGGCTGGGCGCAAGCGGCGCCCAGGAACAGCGCGCTTTGCTGTCGACCGCGCTGGAGGCGCTGGAAAGGCTCTGGCGGGAGGCGGACAAAAAGGCGCGGGAGGAGAGCAAGCTCTACGCCACCCTGGGGTTTCTCGCCGGACTTTCGCTGGCGATACTGCTTTTATAGGAGGGGTGCGCTTGAGCGTCGACCTGGTGTTCAAGATCGCCGCGATCGGGGTGCTGGTTTCGGTGCTGGCGCAGGTGCTGTCCCGGGCGGGGCGCGACGATATGGCGATGCTGACCACACTGACGGGCCTTGTGATCGTGCTTTTGATGGTGGCGAACCTGGTCAGCGACTTCTTTGCCAGCGTCAAGAGCATCTTCAACCTCTACTGAACCGGGAGGGCGTATGGAGGTTGTCCGGCTGGTGCTTTTGTGCGTGGCGGCGGCGCTGGTGGCGGCGATGCTCAGGGTCGACCGGCCCGAGATGGCGGCCGCCGTGGCGATGGCGGCGGGCACGGTGGCGTTTCTGATGGCGGTGGGGGATATGAAGACCGTGGCCGACGCCGCCCGCGCGCTGGCGGCATCGGCGGGGGTGGCGGGGGAATCCACCCTCGTCATGCTGCGCGCCGCAGGCATCGCGCTGATCGCGGAGTTCGGCGCGCAGATCTCCCGGGACGCGGGCGAGAGCGCGCTGGCCGGGCGGATTGAGCTGGGTGCGCGGGTGGCGCTGGCGGCAATGTGCGTGCCGCTGATCACGGGGCTGGTGACGCGCCTCGCGTCGCTGATGCCGTGAGGCGGTTTTTTGCGGCGATGGCGCTGTGTATTCTGGTGGCCGCGCCGGCTGCGCGGGCGCAGTCGCTGGACGAGGCGCTGAAGGCGGTGGACACCTCGGCGCTCCAGCAGGTTGCGGACGGCGCGCAAATCGACGTGGGTGCGATGCTGAAGGCTCTGGCCTCCGGCGAGATTCGCCTGGACGCGGCCGAGGCCCTCCGGCAGGCCGGGCGCATCGCCCGGGAAAAGCTCTCCGCCGCCGGCGCGTGGCTGATGGCGCTGTGCCTGCCGTCCATCGCGCTGGCGATCCTCAAGCGGCTCACTGGCGACGGCGCGGCCGCCCGCGCCGCGGGCACGGTGTGTTACCTGGCGGCGGCATCGGTGGCGGTGGGCCTTGCGGTCCGCTCCATAGACCAGGCGCGAAGCGCCGTCGCGGTGACGATCCGGCTGTGCGACGCGCTGTTTCCCGCGCTGACGGCCCTTCTGGCCGCGACCGGGCGCGCCGCCACCGCCGCGGCCCTTTCTCCGGCCGCGTCGCTGATGGGCGGGGTGCTGGGCTGGGCGATTGAGCGGGTAATCCTGCCCCTTTGCGGCCTCGGCGCAGCGCTGATCGTGGCGGGCAACCTTAGCGACGAAGTGCGGCTGGACGGCATGACGGGCCTCGTCGGCAGCCTTTGCAAGTGGGCGTTGGGGCTCAGCTCGACGGCGCTGATGGGGGTGCTCAGCGTGCAGGGGCTTCTTGGCGGCGGACAGGACGGCGCGTCCATCCGCACGGCGAAGTACGCGGTGGACAGCCTCCTGCCGGTCATCGGCGGCGACGTGGGCGACGCGCTGGAGCTGGTGGGCGCCAACGCCGCGCTGATCAGAGGGGCGCTCGGCGCCACCGGGATGGTGGTGCTGGCCGCGCTGACGGCGGGGCCGGTAATCGAGCTGACGATGGTCATGTTTCTAACGCGCCTGGCCGCCGCGCTGACAGAACCCATCGAGACCGGCCGCACCCAAAAGATGATGGCGCAGTTTGCCGATGTGCTGGGCCTTCTGGTGGCATCGGTGGCCACGGCGGCGTTGATCACGGTGCTGGTGGCGGGGGCGATGCTCCGGCTCTAAGGGGGGAAGCCATGAACGCGTTGACCGCCGTATGTCTGCGGCTGGTGGCGCTCAGCGCGCTTTGCGCGCTTCTTACGCCCGCGGCGGAAAAAAGCGCCGCCTTTCCGGGCCTGAAATTGATTGCGGGGCTGCTGATCAGCGCGTCCGTGCTGGACTTTTTCCTGGCGCTGATCGGCGCGCTCCCATCCTGAGGAGGGGGCATGGAAAATTTCTTGGCGGCGCTTCGCGGCGCGAAGAAGATGGAGTGGATCATCGCCGCGGCGGTCGCGGCCGCGCTGATCCTGCTGCTGACCAGCCGGGAGGACAGTGGCGGCGACCGCACGGCGCTGGAGGCCAGGATGGAGGCCGTGCTCTCCGCCGTCCGCGGCGCGGGGCGCGTGCGGGTGCTGGTGGCGGAGGAGGACGGCGCCTCGCAGGCCCTTTCAAGGGGCGAGGTGGCCGCCCGGGGCGTGGTGATCGTGGCCGACGGCGCGGATGAGATCCGGGTGGCGCTGGAGCTGGCCAGCGCGGCGCAGGCGATTCTGGGCGTGGACGCCGATAAAATCGAGGTGCTCAAAATGGAGGACGGGAAATGAAGGCAACGGATATGGGGCCACCCGCGGCCCTGAGCGGCGCGGCCGCGCGCCTGAAGGCGATGGAGCCCCGCGCGGCGGCGGCGCTGTGCGCATCGCTGATTCTGGCACTGGTGTCGCTGTACATGCTGATCTGGGCGGGCGCCCGGGTGGAGCGCGCGGCCGCGCCCGCCGCCCGGGTCTACGAGCCGGTGGACTCCGTCGCGCGCTTTCGCAGCGAGCGCGCCCGCGTCCGCGACGCGGAGATCGAACAGCTCAACGCGCTCGCGGGGGACGAATCCGCCGGGCAGGACATCCGCGACACGGCCCGCGGGCGGCTGATGCGTCTCGCGGAATGGATGGAGCAGGAGACCACGGTGGAGGGCGTTTTGCGCGCCCGGGGGTTTTCCGATCCGCTGGTCACCGTCCACGCGGATTCGGTGAACGTGCTGGTGCGCGCGGACGCGCTCACCCAGTCCGACGCCGCAAAAATTTTGGAACTGACCGCCCGGGAAACCGGCCAGACCGGCGGCAACATCAAGATCATTCCGGTGGCAAAAGCGGACGGGGACGCGCAATGAGCCGACAATTTGTCCGGGCCATTAAATCTTGCGTTGTGTTTGCTAAGATCGACGGAATCTGTTATAATAAGGGCACACCCAAAGGAGGTGCCTCTTTCTCATGAGTGAAAATCTGCCGACCAATGTGCAGTTGGAATCCGGCGAGCACGGCTCGGTCAGCTTTGCCACCGATGTGATCGCCACCATCGCGGGCCTCGCCGCCACCGAGGTCGAGGGCGTGGCCTCCATGGGGGCCGGCCAAAGCGGCCTGGCGGACATCCTGACGCGCCGCGGCCAGTCCACCAAGAGCCTCACCAAGGGCGTCAAGGTGGAAGTGGCGGAGGGTGCCGTCACCGTGGACATCACCATCGTGGTGGAATTCGGGTCGCCCATTCCTGAGGTGGCCGCCGGCATCCAGGAAAACGTGAAAAAAGCCATCGAAACCATGAGCGGGCTTTCGGTCAGGTCCATCGACGTACACGTGCAGGGCATGAGCTTTGAGCGCGAGCATCGCGCCGCCGCGGAGATCGAAATGCAGCAGCGGGCGCTGCTGGAAGAGCAGGAGCGCGCCGACGAGGTCGGCGACAGCCAGGCATCGGACGACAGCCCGGCCACCTGAACACGACCGCGAAAGGGGAACGGCCATGAAGATGAATTTCTTTGAACGCCTGCTGCTGGCGGTAACCGGCATACTGGGCGTGTTTTTTGCCGCGGCGCTGGGCGTCATCGCCTACTACGGCGATCGGCTGGGCCTGACGCTGGGCGACTACAGACTGACGCTCAAGGCGGGCGTGTGGCCGGCGGTGGTGCTGGGCGTCATCGCGCTGATCGCGCTCGTCTGGGGGCTGAAGCTGCTGTCGCTGGCCTTTAAGCGGGAGCCCCGCCGCGACCGCTCCAGCGTTTCCGTGCAGAACACCGAAAACGGATCGGTGCGCATCTCCGTGGATGCGATGGACACGCTGGTCAAGCAGGCGATCGCCCACGACGAGGGCGTGGTGGACATCAAGACGTCCATCATCAACCACGAGGATTCCATCTCCGTGTCCATCGACATGACGCTGGCGTCCGACGTGCACATCCCCAACGTCACCATGATGATGCAGCGCACCATCAAGAATTTCATCGAGGAGTTCTCCGGCATCGCGGTGCGGGAGGTGACCATCATGGTCTCCAAGATCATCGAGGTCACGCCCCAACCGCCGCTCAAGCTGACCGCGAGGCCCGAGGCCGATAAGGCGATGGTGGAGGAAGCGCCGCTGCCCAAGCTGGAGCAGCACGCCGAGCCGGAACCGGCGCCCGAACCGGCGCCCGAACCGGCGCCCGAACCGGAGCCGGAACCCGAGCCGGCGCCCGAGGCGGAAGCAGAGGGCGACGAGCCGCCCGAGCCCGCGCAGGACGAGCCCGCCGGCGAACCATCCGCGGAGGCGGCCGACGACGGGGCCGAAGCGCCCGCAGCCGGGGATGACGACATCGTGGATGAAAAGGACGTCTGGTAATACGGGAGGGTAGAGGATGGACAAAAAGACAGTCAAGGGCCTGCTGGGTGGCGCCCTGGGGTTGGTTGCCGCCATACTCATCCTGACCATCGGGTTCTGGAAGGCGCTGCTCATCGTGGGGCTGACCGCCATCGGCTGGTGGCTGTCCGGCGCACGGCAGCTTCCGCAGGGCTTTTACGACTTTCTCGCGCGCATCAAATTCCCCTGGGATTAGCCGCTGATGCCTGAAGTGCAACCGGGCGTCATGCCAAACGCCGCGATTTTTCGTGGCGTTTTTTCCGGCTCGCCCATCCAAAAGGAGTGCGAAAGATGAACAGAACCCAAGCCCGCGCCGCCGCGATGAAGCTGGTCTACGAATGGGATATGGGCGGCGACGGCGGCGAGGAAACCTGCCGGGAACTGCTGGAGATCCGGCCCGGCGAGGATGAGCGCGATTATATGGAGGCGGTCTTTGAGGGCGTCCGCCAGAGCCGGGAAGCGCTGGACGGGAAGATTGAGCGCTTTGCCCGAGGCTGGAAGCTGGACCGGCTTTCGAAGGTGGATCTCGCCATCCTGCGGGTGGCGGCCTACGAGCTGGCCCAGGCCCGCGAGCCCGCCGGCGCGGTGATTCAGGAGGCCGTGCAGCTGTCGGAGAAGTATTCCAGCGAAAAGGCCGGCGCGTTTGTCAACGGCGTGCTGGGGGCCATGGTCCGCGCGGGCGACGCCTGATGGTGCTGGGCATCGATACCAGCTGCTACCGCACGTCGCTGGCGCTGGCGGACGCGGGCGGAATCGCGGCCCAGGCGGGCAGGCTCCTGGACGTCCCCGAGGGCGCGCGGGGGCTGAGGCAGTCGGATGCGCTGTTTCAGCACGTCAGGCGCCTGCCGGAACTGATGGAGTCGCTGATGGCAGGGGGATTGGGGCCCGTCGAGGCCGTCGTCTTCAGCGAAAAGCCGCGCCCGGCCGACGATTCCTACATGCCGGTCTTTACGGCGGGCGCGTCGCTGGCGCGATCCGTCGCCGCGCTTTTGCGCGTGCCGATCTTTGCCACCACCCATCAGCAGGGCCATGTGCGCGCCGCGCTGGTGGGGACGGATCTGATCGGGAAGGAATTCATTGCCGTTCACCTGTCGGGAGGTACCACCGAAATTTTGCGGGTGGGCGCGGGGCTTGACGTTCGCCTGCTGGGCGGCACGGCGGACATCAGCGCCGGACAGCTGGTGGACCGCGTCGGCGTGGCGCTGGGGCTGAAGTTTCCCGCCGGGCCGGCCCTTGAGGCCCTGGCGGTGAAGGGCGAAGCCAGATCGGCTTTGCCGGTCAGTGTCCGGGGGATGGCGGCCAGCTTCTCCGGGGCGGAGGCCGCGGTCATGCGCCTGATCCAATCGGGCGCCGCGCCGGAGAACGCGGCGGCGGAGGTCTATTCTCTGCTGGCCAGGGCGCTGGCGAGACTGATCTCCCAGGCGTCCGGCGCGACGGGGCTGATGGATGTGCTTTTGGCGGGCGGGGTTGCCTCGTCCGCGCTTTTGCGGGCGCTGTTGCCGGGGCGGCTTTCCCGGCTCAACGAGGCCGTCCGCGTACAATGGGCAAGGCCGGAGCTGTCCGGCGACAACGCCGCGGGCGTTGCGCTGATCGGCTGCGACCACTTGAAGGAGGGATGCGTATGAGCGCCGCAATCATCGACGGCAAGGGCATTTCCATCGCGATCCGGCAGGAACTGAAAGAAAGAGTGGAACGGCTGAAGGCGCGGGGCATCGTGCCCTCGCTGACGGTCATCCTGGTGGGGGACGACCCCGGCTCCCAGGTCTACGTGCGCAACAAGGAGCGCGCCTGCCTGGAGGCGGGCATGGCGGGCCGCGTGATCCGCATGCCGAGGGAGACCGCGCGGGAGGAACTGCTCGCCGAGATTGAAAAGGTCAACCGGGACGGGAGCGTTCACGGCCTTTTGGTGCAGCTTCCGCTGCCCAGGCACCTGAACGAGGCGGAGATCATCGGCGCCATCGCGCCGGAGAAGGATGTGGACGGGCTGCATCCCATGACGCAGGGGCTCATCCTGAGCGGCGCGCCGGCGGCGCTTCCCTGCACGCCCCGGGGCTGCATCGAGCTTATCAAGCGCGCGGGCGTGCCGCTCGAGGGCGCGGAGGCCGTGGTGGTAGGCCGCAGCGTGATGGTGGGCAAGCCGATGGCGCTTTTGCTGCTTCGGGAAAACGCCACCGTCACCGTCTGCCATTCCCGGACGAAAAACCTTGCGGAGGTCACCCGGCGCGCGGACGTGCTGGTGGCCGCCATCGGCAAGCCCCGCTTTATTACGGGCGATATGATCAAGCCCGGCGCGGCGGTCATCGACGTGGGCATCAACCGCCTGCCGGACGGCAAGCTGGCCGGCGACGTGGACTTTGAGTCCGCCCGCGAGGTGGCCGGATGCATCACGCCGGTGCCGGGCGGCGTCGGCCCGATGACCATCGCGATGCTGCTGGAAAACACCGTCGAGGCGGCGACGCGGCATGCAAAATGATCGGACGCTGACCGTCGGCGAGCTGAACGAATACGCCCGGCGCCTCCTGGCGGCGGACCCGCTGCTCCGCGCGGTTCGGGTGCGCGGCGAAGTCAGCGGCTTCAAGCGGCATTACAGCGGCCATTTGTACTTTTCGATCAAGGATGAGACCGCGCGGGTGCAATGCGTGATGTTCCGGCAGCACGCATTGGGCCTGGACTTTGAACCCGCCGACGGCCAGATGGTGGTGATTGACGGCGCGGCCTCGCTCTACGCCGCCACCGGCGGCTTTCAGGTCTACTGCCAGGCGATGCGCCGCGAGGGCGCGGGCGCGCTGTACCAGCGGTTTGAGGCGCTCAAGAAAAGGCTGATGGAAGAAGGCCTGTTTGACGCCGCGCTGAAAAAGCCGCTGCCGCTTTTGCCGCGGCGGGTGGGGCTGGTCACATCGCCCACCGGCGCGGCCGTGCGGGACATGATCCGCATCCTCCGCCGTCGGAACCCTGCCGCCGACATCCTGCTCGCGCCCTGTCAGGTGCAGGGGGAGGGCGCCGCCCGGGACATCGCCAGGGCGCTGGACCTTCTCAACGAGCGCGGCGGCGTGGAGGTAATCCTCTGCGGCCGGGGCGGCGGTTCGATGGAAGATCTGTGGGCCTTCAACGAAGAAACTGTCGCCCGCGCCATCGCGCGCTCGCGCGTTCCGGTCGTTTCCTGCGTCGGGCATGAGACGGACTTCACCATCGCGGACTTCGTCGCCGACGCCCGGGCGGCCACGCCCTCTATGGCGGCGGAGATGGCATCGCCGGTGCGGCGAGAGCTGACGGAGGCGCTCGCCCGTCAGGCGCTCAGGATGCGGCGCGCGCTCATGGGCCGGCTGCTTTTGAATCGGGAAAGGCTGGCGCGGCTTGAAAAGACGTTTCGCGCCCCGGGGACGCTCTTCATCGCGCCCCGACGGGAGGCGCTGTCGCGCCTTCGCGCCCGCGCCGACCGCGCGGTGGAGCGCAGAACGGCCGCCGCCCGGTCCGGCCTCGCGCTTTTCGGCCGCGCCCTTTCCGGTCTGAATCCGGAGGGGGTGCTGGCGCGTGGCTACGCGCTGGTGGAATCGGGCGGGAAGCGGATTACCGGCGTTCGGGGCGTCGTCCCCGGGCAGGACGTCACCATCACGCTGGCGGGCGGAAGGCTGGATGCCTCCGTCACCGGCGTGCGGGAAGGGGAAGTGAACCATGGAACCTGAACTGAGCTTTGAGGAAGGCATGACCAGCCTTGAGGAAATCGTAAAATCACTGGAAGAGGGAACGATGCCGCTGGAGGCGTGCTTCAGTGCCTACGAGCGTGGTATAAAGCTGATAAACGCGCTGGGGTCGATGCTGGATGCCGGCGAGGCGCGCATCCGCGCGTTGACGGAGGACGGCGAGGTTCCCTTCGATGCGGAGGACGGACAATGAAGCTCGAAGAATACGCGCGCCTGTCCGAGGAGGCGCTTGCGCGCGCGCTTGCGGAAAAGCCCTGGTCGGCAGAGGGACACGAGGTGCCGCCGCTGCTGAGGCAGGCGATGCGCTACAGCGCGCTGGCGGGCGGGAAACGGCTGCGCCCGGCGATGCTCCTGGCCGCGGTGGACATGCTGGGCGGCGACCGGGATGAGGCCATGCCCTACGCCGCGGCCATCGAGATGATCCACACGTATTCGCTGATCCACGACGATCTGCCCGGCATGGACGACGACTGCCTGCGCCGCGGGCGCCCCACCAACCACATGGTGTTTGGCGTGGGGCAGGCGGTTCTGGCGGGCGACGCGCTTTTGAATCAGGCCTACGAAATGATGCTCGCCCACGCGCTGACGCAACCGTCCCGCGTGGCGCCCCGCACCCGCGCGGCCTGGGAGATCGCCCGGGGCGCGGGCGTTCAGGGGATGATCGCCGGCCAGAGCATGGATCTTTCCTGCGAGCGGGGCGCGGTGGATCCTGAGCCCGCGATGCTCACCTACATCCACCTGCACAAAACCGGCTCCATGTTCCGGGGCGCGCTGCGCGCCGCCTGCGCGCTGACCGGCGCCGCGGAGGAGGAGCGCAAGGCGCTGTCCCGCTATGCGTCCAACTTTGGCATGATGTTCCAGGCGGTGGACGATCTTCTGGACGTGGAGGGCGAGGAGCGCGCGCTGGGCAAGACGCCGGGCAAGGACCTCACGTCCGGCAAGCTCACCTGCGTGGGCGTCTACGGCAGCGGCGGCACCCGGTCGCTGATCATTGAGTTGCAGCAGGAGGCCATGGACGCGCTTTTGCCCTTTGGTGAGCGGGCGGCGTTTTTTCAGGATCTGCTCTGCGACATGATGCACCGGAAGTCCTGACGGGCGCCGCTGAAAGGCTGGAAACAGATGCTCTTTTATGAAGTGATCGCCAACCGGGTGCTGATGACCTGCGTGGCCGCCTGGTTCATTGCCCAGGCGCTGAAGGTGCTGTTTTACTACTTCCTTGAGAAGCGGTGGGACCTGACGCGCTTTTTCGGGCTGGGCGGCATGCCCAGTTCCCATTCGGCGGTGGTGTGCGCGCTGGCGACAGCGGTGGGCGTATCCCGGGGGTTTTACAGCCCGGAGTTTGCCATCGCCTTCGTGCTGGCCACCATCGTCATGACCGATGCCGCGGGCGTGCGCCGGGCGGCGGGCAAGCAGGCTGCGCTGCTCAACAAGATCGTCCGGGAACTGACGGAAGAAGGGCACGGTCTGACACAGGAGACGCTGAAGGAACTGCTCGGTCATTCGCCTTTCGAGGTGATCATCGGGGGGCTTCTGGGGGTTCTGATCGCAGTCATCATCATGTGACGGATTCGGGAGATGGACAAATGCTTGATACCATCCAATCGCCCGCGCAGCTCAAGGGCATGACGTTGCCCGAACTGCGCGCGCTGGCGGCGGAAATACGGGAAAAACTGCTCAGGACGGTTTCGTCCAACGGCGGGCACTTGGCGAGCAACCTGGGCGTGGTGGAGTTGACCATCGCGCTGCATGTGGTGTACGACTGCCCCGAGGACAAGCTGGTGTTTGACGTGGGACACCAGGCCTACGCCCATAAGCTTTTGACGGGGCGCGGGCCGCGCTTTGACACCCTGCGGCAGAGCGGCGGCATCGCCGGGTTTCCCAGAACCGACGAAAGCCCCTACGACGCGTTTACCACCGGGCACGCCTCCACGGCGCTCTCCGCCGCGCTGGGCATGGCCCGCGCGCGGGACCTGATGGGCGCGAAGCACCACGTGGCGGCGGTGGTGGGCGACGGCGCGCTGACCGGCGGCATGTGCTACGAGGCGCTTAACGACGCGGGTATGTCCAAAACCGCCATGGTGGTGGTGCTCAACGACAACGAGATGTCCATTTCTCACAACGTGGGCGCGCTGTCGGGCCACCTGACGGCGCTCCGGCAGTCCAATCCGTACCGCAAGCTCAAGCACGCAGTTTCCGTGGGGCTGGACAAGATGCCCGGCGTCGGCCGGCCCATCCTGCACGGCATGGAGCGGGTGCGGGATTCGCTGAAATCGCTGGTCATTGACGACAAGTTCTTCGGCGCGCTGGGCTTTGAGTACCAGGGCCCCATCGACGGCCATGACCTGAAGCGCATGATCCGCGTGCTGCGGCGCGCAAAGGAGGCGCAGCGGCCCGTGCTGGTGCATGTAGTGACCAAGAAGGGTAGCGGCTATGAACCGGCGGAGGAATCGCCGGACCTGTTCCACGGCGTACCGCCCTTTGACGTGGAGGGCGGGCACATCGTCAGAAAGTCGGGCCTCAAAAACGGCCAGGTGATGGCCGCGGAGCTGTCGGCTCTCGCCGACAGCGACATCCGCGTGACGGCCATCACCGCCGCGATGCCCGACGGCACCGGCCTGACGCACTTCAAAGAGCGCCACCCGGACCGCTTCTTTGACGTGGGCATCGCCGAGGAGCACGCCGTTACGATGGCCGCGGGGCTCGCGGTCAGTGGCATGCGCCCCTATGTGGCCATCTACTCCACGTTTTTGCAGCGCGCCTACGACCAGATGCTGGTGGACGTGTGCCTTCAGAAGCTGCCCGTCACCCTGATGATTGACCGCGCAGGCCTCGTGGGCTCTGACGGCGCCACCCATCAGGGCGCCTTTGACATGGCCTACCTGCGCTCGATGCCCAACATGGTGGTGTGCTCGCCCCGGGACGTGCGCGATCTCCGGCGGCTGATCCGGCTGAGCCTGGCGCACGACGGCCCCATGGCCATCCGATACGCGCAGCAGGCCGACGACATGGGCCCGAACATGCAGGAGAACGAGCCGCTCGAGGTGGGCCGGTGGGAGCTTCTCAGCGCGGGGGACGACGTGATGATTCTCGCCGTCGGGCGCATGGTGGAAACCGCGCTGAACGCGGCCATTAAGCTGGTGGGCAAGGGCGTGCGCTGCGGCGTGATTGACGCGCGGTTTATCAAGCCCATGGACGAGGAAATGCTGCGGGAGGCCGCCCGGCGGCACCCGCTGTTGGTCACGCTGGAGGACGGCGTGGTGATGGGCGGATTCGGCTCCGCGGTGCTGGAGAAGCTGGCCTCGTGGGGCGCCGAAACCGCGGTGGCCACGCTGGGCATTCCGGACCGCTTCATCGAGCAGGATACCGCGGCGGGCCAGATGGCGGACTGCGGCCTCTCCGTACCCCAGGTGGTGGAGGGGATCCTGGCCCGCGTCCGGGCGATCCGCGGCGCTTCCGGCCGTGCCGTCTAGGCGCGCCGATCAGGCGCTGGTGGAAGGCGGGCTCGCGCCGTCCCTGGCGGCGGCGCGGGCATTCATTATGGAGGGGCGCGCCTATCAGGACGAGGTGCGGCTCAACAAGCCTTCGGACGCCGTAAAGGACGGCGCGCGCCTTTCGGTGCGCGAAGGGCGGCCCTACGTCAGCCGGGGCGCCCATAAGCTTCTGGGCGCGCTGGAGGCCTTCGGTCTGGAAACGGAGGGCAAAATCTGTCTGGATGTCGGCGCCTCCACCGGCGGGTTTACGGACGTGATGCTGCGCCGGGGCGCGGCGCGGGTCTACGCGGTGGACGTGGGGTACGGCCTTCTGGACTGGCAGCTCCGGCGCGATCCCCGCGTCGTCGTCATGGAGCGCACCAACGCCCGGTTTCTGACGCCGGAGATGTTTCCCGATCCGCCGGAATTCGGCGCCACGGACGTGTCGTTTATCTCGCTGAAGCAGGTGCTTCCGGCGGCGCTTCGCGCGCTGGGCGGCGACTGGCGCTTTGTGGCGCTGATCAAGCCCCAGTTTGAGGCGCCCCGAAACCAGGTGGGCCCCCGAGGTGTGGTGCGTGACCCGGCGGTGCACCGCGAGGTGATCGCGCGCGTGGCGGACTGCGTCGCCTCGCTGGGCTGCCGCGCGGCGGCGCTCGATTATTCGCCGATCACCGGGCCGGAGGGTAACGTGGAATTTCTCCTGTCCATTGACCGGCGCAATCATCTTGCGCCGGGCGTGGATGGCGCGCGCATCGGCGCGGTGGTTTCGGCGGCATATGACAAATTTATGAAATCGCCCGATTCTCCTTGAATGCATATGCATTCATGGTATACAATATTGCGTGTAGGGGCTGAGAGCATGGCCTTTCAAACGGTGGGAATCTGGCTGAACGACGGCAAGCCGGGCGTCAAGGCAGTTGCGCGCCGGCTTCGCGTTGCGCTTGAGGAGCGCGGCATGCGCGTGCTGCCCGACTGCGCTCACCTGGAGGGCTGCGACCTGATCATCGTACTGGGCGGCGACGGCACGTTTTTGCGGGCCTTTGAAGCCGCGATGCCCCGGGATATCCCCATGCTGGGCGTCAACCTGGGCCGCGTGGGCTTTCTGACCGAGATGCAGCCCGACCGCCTGGAGCAGGATGTGGAACTGATCGCCCGGGGTGCGTATACCTTTGAAACGCGCATGCTGCTGGAGGTCCGCACGGCCTCCGGCCAGAAGGCTTTTGCGCTCAACGAGGTGGCATTCAACCGGTCGGATTCCTTCGTGGGCATCCTGTCGCTTTCGATTGCGATGGACGGCGGCATGGTGGACCGGTTTTCCGGAGACGGGCTGATCGTGGCGACCCCCACCGGGTCGACCGCCTATTCGATGGCCGCGGGCGGGCCCATCGTGGCCCCCGGGCTTGACTGCATGCTGCTCACGCCCATCTGCCCCCACACGCTGGCCGCGCGGCCCATCGTGATCAGCGACCGGCAGGTGGTTTCGGTGTCGATTCTGGGTGACGCGCGCCGCGCGCGGGTCATCGTCGACGGGCGCTATGTCATCACGCCGGACGACGGCGCCGTGACGGTGCGCCGCGCCGAGCGGAACATCCGCTTTGTGCGGCTCAGGCCGCACAGTTTTTTCGAACTGCTGCGGGGAAAGCTGTCCGATTGGACGCCGTAGCCCCCCGCGATCCTTGAATGAAGGGGAGGACATGCCATGAAGTCGGTGCGCCACTCCATGATACTGGAAATTATCGAATCGCAGAACATTGAAACCCAGGAGGAGCTGGCCGAACAGCTCAAGCGGCACGGCGTGCGCGTCACGCAGGCCACTGTGTCCCGCGATATCAAGGAGCTGCGCCTTGTGAAGGTGCTCAGCGACCGCGGCGGCTATCGATACGCCACCAGCGAGCGCGCCGAGCAGGGCATGAGCGACCGCTTTATCCGGATATTCTCCGAATCGGTGCTGTCCATGAACGGCGCCAGCAACCTGATCGTCATCAAGACGCTCTCCGCCTCCGCCAATGCCGCCGCCGAGGCCATCGATTCGATGAAATGGCCGGAGATCGTGGGCACGCTGGCGGGCGACAATACGATCCTCGTGGTCGTGCAGTCCGAGGACCTGGTGGAGCCGGTGTTGTCCCGCTTCAAAACGATGATACGGTATTAGGAGGCGCCCCTTGTTACTCGAGCTTTCGATCCGCAACGTCGCGCTGATCGAGCGGCTGCGCATCGAATTTGAACCGGGCCTCAACGTGCTCACCGGCGAGACCGGCGCGGGCAAGTCGATTCTGGTCGACTCGGTCAACCTGGCCCTCGGAGCCCGCGCGGCGCGGGATCTGGTGCGTACCGGCGCGGAAAAGGCCGTCGTCCAGGCGCTCTTTGACATGCCGGAGGGCGTCGCGGCGCTCCTTTCGGACGCGGGCATCGAGCCCGAGGACGACGTGCTGGTCCTCACCCGCGAGGTGTCCGCCTCCGGGCGGAGCGTCAGCCGGATCAACGGCCAGGCCGTGCCGGCGGCGCTGCTCCGGCAGGTGACGGCGCTTGTGATGGATGTGCACGGCCAGCACGAGCATCAGGCGCTTCTCAACCCCCAGCTGCATGCGGCCTTTTTGGACGACACCGGGGGCGCGGCGCACCGCGCGCTGATGGACGGCGTGGCCGAGCGGTACGAGCGCTATGCCGCCTCCGCGCGGGAGGCGCGAAAGCTGCAGATGGACGAGCGGGAGCGGGTGCGCCAGGCGGATCAGCTTCAGCGCCAGATTGACGAGATCCGCGCCGTGAAGCCCCGGCCGGGCGAGGATGAAAAGCTGACCCGGAAGCTGGCGCTCTACGAGCACGGCGAGAAAATTGCGCAGGCGGTGGGCGCGGCCTACGGCTACGTCTACCGGGGCGAGGGCCGGTCTCTCGCGGCGCAGGACGCGCTGTCCCGCGCGGCGGAGGAAATGGCCTCCGTCGCGGCGCTGGATCCGCGGTTTGAGGCGCTGCGCGCCCGGCTGGAAGAACTTTTCTATGCGGCGCAGGACGCGGGCATCGAGCTTCAGCGCATTCAGGACGCGCTGGATTACGACCCTGCCGCCGCGGAGCGCGCCGCCGACCGGCTGAGCGAGCTCAAGCGGCTCAAGCGGCTGTACGGGCCCGAACTGTCGGATGTGGCGGATTTCTACGAGAAGGCGAAGGCCGATCTGGCGCTGCTCACGGAAAACGAAGTCCTCCGCCAAGAGGCCGAGGCCCGCCGGGATGAGGCGAAGGCGCAGCTGGATGCCGCCTGCCGCCTGCTCACCGGGAGCCGGCGCGCGCTGGCGGAAAGGCTGTCCGCTCGGCTGATTGAGCAGCTGCTGGATCTGGGCATGGGCGCGACGCGCTTCGAGGTGGAAATCCTGCCCGGGCCGCCCACCGCCCGCGGCGCGGACGAAATCCAGTTTCTGATCTCGCCCAATCCCGGAGAGCCGGTGAAGCCGCTTTCTGCCATCGCGTCGGGCGGCGAGCTGTCGCGCATCATGCTGGCCTTCAAGGCCATTCAGGCGGACGAGGGCGGCGTGAGCGCCATGATCTTTGACGAGGTGGATACCGGTGTTTCCGGCCGGATGGCCCAGGCCGTGGGCGAGAAGATGGCCGCCATCGCGCGAACGCGGCAGGTGATCTGCGTCACGCATCTGCCTCAGATCGCCGCGCTGGCAGGCGCCCACTACCTGGTGGAAAAGACTGTGGAGGGCGAGCGCACCGGATCCACCGTCCGAAGGCTCGACCGGGATGGCCGCATTGAGGAGATCGCGCGCCTCGTGGGTGGCGCGGGGGATCCGCTCAGCTCGCGGCACCACGCCGCCAATATGCTGGACGCGGCGCAAGCGCTCATCCGGGGCCGGTGAAGCGCATGAAACAGAGAGGGGAGCCCCGGGGCATGGAGTATGGCAGGTTCTTTACCCGGCTGAGGTTCTGGAGCCGGATATTCTTCCGGAACTACCACTCTCCGCCGCCGGAGGCGCTGCCCGCGCCCGCGGTGTACGTATGCCGGCACCGAAACCTCCGGGGGCCCATCGACACGCTCATATGGCTCAGCGCGCCGGTCCATCCGTGGATATTCAGCGTCTTCTGCGAGCGGAAAACCTGTTACCGCCAGTACGCCGACTATACCCTTACGCGGCGCGCCGGCTGGCCCAGGTTTCTTGCGCTGCCCGTGGCCAGGATTCTCTCCTGGGTAGTGCCGGGCCTGTGCGGCTCCATGGGCGCGATTCCGGTCTACCGCTCCACCGCGCGGGTGGTTACCACCTTCCGCAGAACGCTGGAGGTGCTCAAGGCCGGCCGGCGCGTCATCATCTATCCGGACGTCAATTACTCGGACGCCTCCGAGCACATGGGCGCGCTGTATGAGGGATACCTGATGCTGGGCACGCTCTACCACCGCGCCACCGGCAGAAACCTTCTGTTCGTCCCGCTGCGCGGCGAAAAGCGGCGCATCACCGCCGGCGAGCCCATCGAATATGACGGCGCGCTGCCCCGCGCGCAGGAGACCGAGCGCGTCGCCCGGGCGATCCGCGAGGCGTTGGCGTAGTTTTTGCGCGCCGCGCCGCGGGCATAGCGTCCCGAAAGGCCGAATAGGATGTATCACCCGAAGCGAAAGAGGGGTGATGCGTTTGATACGCCTGAAGGTCGTCCGGGCGTCCAGCCTGCTGATGGGTGTCGCGCTGACGCTGCTGGCGGCGGTCCTGGCCGTGATCCTCATCAGCCAGCTCCTGGCGCCGGGGCCGGCGGCACCCGCGCCCGCGGTCACCGCCGCGCCCGCGCAAGAGACACAGGCCAATTCCTCCGGGGCGGTGGCGGCGTTTGCCGCCGCCGCCCCTTCGCAGGTGGACGTGGTGTTCGGCGACAGGCTGCTGGTGGAGGTGCGCGGGGTTGCCGCGAGCCCCACCGCCCGGCCCACCGCCGCGCCGGGGAAGCGGGGAAGGATCCTGATCTATCACACCCACACCAACGAGGCCTACCGGAAGGCGCCGGGGGACACCTATCAGGAAACGGAGGCGTGGCGCACGGCGGATCAGTCCCACTCGGTGGTCCGGGTGGGGGAGGTGCTCGGCGAACTGCTGGAGGACCGGGGGTTTGACGTGATCCACGATGTGACCAACCACGAGCCGCCGGACCTGGGCACCGCCTACGAGCGGTCGCTGAAGACCATCGAGGGCTATCCGAAGAATTTTGACCTCTACATCGATCTGCACCGGGACGCCTATACCCCCGTGGTCTACAAGACAATTTCGGTGAAGGCGGGCGGCGCGGACGCGGCGCAGCTGATGTTTCTCGTGGGCAACGGCAAGGGGTTTGACGACGACCCCGCCTATTACCCCAGGAACCTGGTCTTTGCCAAGAAGCTGACCGGCCGCCTCAATCAGCGCTCGCCAGGCATCTGTCAGGATGTGCTGGTGAAGAACGGGCGCTACAACCAGCACCTGGGGCTTTCAATCCTGGTGGAGGCCGGGCACAACCGGAACACACTAATGGAAGCCGTGGCGTCCATGCCCTTTTTGGCTGACGCCATCGCGGATGAACTGAACGAAAAGGGCGGATAAACGTGAAAAAAACCAACGCAATGCGGCTGCTCGACGCCTCAAAGGTGCCCTATGAAGTGCGGGAATACGCCTTTGACCTTGAAGACCTGAGCGGCGTCCACGCGGCGCGGACGCTGGGACTCAATCCGGACCTGGTGTTCAAGACCCTCGTGACCGTCGGGGACAAAACCGGCCCGGCGGTTTTTGTCATCCCCGTGGCGCTGGCGCTGGACCTGAAGCGGGCGGCCGCGGCCAGCGGTAACAAGCGCGTGGAGCTTTTGCCACTGAAGGATCTGACGGGCGTCACCGGATACCTTCGCGGCGGATGCTCGCCCATCGGCATGAAAAAGCGGTTTCCCACTTATCTGGACGACCGGGCGCGGTCGCTCGAAACCATATCGGTCAGCGGCGGCCTTCGGGGCGTGCAGATTCTGATCGCCCCCGGCGCGCTTTTGGATTTCATCGGCGGGGCCTACGCATCCCTGGCGGACTAGTGTCAAATCACTAGCCACCAAGCTCCAAGCCGCCGCCCGGGCATATATAATAAAACTTCACTTGCAATTTTTCCTGCAGGTGCCTATAATTTCTTCATATGCTAAGGGGGATCGATGATGGGCAAGAAGGACAAGCAGCAGGAATTTGTCGCGCACATTACGCCGCGCAACGAGGATTTTTCCCAGTGGTATACCGACGTCATCCTGAAGACCGATCTGGTGGACTACGCGCCGGTACGCGGCTGCATGGTCATCAAGCCTTACGGTTACGGCATCTGGGAACTGATTCAGCAGGAGATGGACCGCCGCTTCAAGGAGTCCGGCCATAAAAACGTCTATTTCCCGATGCTGATCCCGGAAAGCCTTTTGCGCAAAGAAGCCGAGCATGTGGAGGGCTTCGCGCCGGAGGTGGCGTGGGTCACCCAGGGCGGATCGGAAGTGCTTCAGGAAAAGCTGGTCATCCGGCCCACGTCGGAAACGCTGTTCTGCGCCATGTACGCCAAGTGGGTGCAGTCCTGGCGCGATCTGCCCATGCGCTACAACCAGTGGTGTTCCGTGCTCCGGTGGGAGAAGAGCACCCGCCCCTTCCTTCGCACCAGCGAATTTCTGTGGCAGGAGGGCCACACCATCCACGCCACCGCCGAGGAGGCGCAGGAGGAAACCCTGCTGATGCTGGAAATCTACCGCGAGTTTGCGGAAAAAGTGCTGGCGCTGCCCACCTACGTGGGCCAGAAGTCCGACAAGGAAAAATTTGCCGGCGCCCGCGCCACCTATTCCATGGAGGCCATGATGCAGGACGGCAAGGCGCTGCAGGCGGGCACCTCCCACAATTTCGGCACAAACTTTGCCGAGGCCTTCGGCATCCAGTACCTCAGCAAGGAAGGTCAGCTGGAATACGTGCACGAAACCAGCTGGGGCACCTCTACCCGCATGATCGGTGCGATCATCATGACCCACGGTGACGAGCGCGGCCTCCGGCTGCCGCCCCGGGTGGCGCCCATCCAGGTGGTGATCCTGCCCATCGCCCAGCACAAGGAGGGTGTGCTGGACCGGGCGCGGGCGCTTGCGGAATCGCTGAAAAAGGCCGGCATCCGCGTCGAGCTGGATGACCGGGACACCTATTCCGCGGGCTGGAAGTTCAACGAGTGGGAGCTGAAGGGCGTGCCCGTGCGGCTTGAGCTGGGGCCCCGGGACATCGATAACGGCGTGGCCACCGTGATGCGCCGCGATACGCTGGAGAAGTCCACGCTGCCGCTTGCGGGCATCGAGGACGCCCTCAAGGCGCTGCTGGACGACATCCATGCGACCCTCTACCGCCAGGCGGACGAATTTCGCAGGGCCCGCACCTACACCGCCACCGACATGGAGGGGCTGACCCGCGGCGTGCAGGACGGCTTTGTCGAGGCGGCCTGGTGCGGCGAGCGCGCCTGTGAGGACCGGATCAAGGAACTGACCGGCGCCACCTCCCGGAACATGCCCTTTGACCAGAGCGGCATGCCCTCGGACGTCTGCGTGTGCTGCGGCAAGCCCGCCGGGAAGCTCATGTACTTTGCCAAGGCGTACTAAACCGGCCCCTGGGGTCATATAACTCCCGTACGATCGTATGGGAGTTTTCTTATGAGAAAGTATCCGCTGTTTCTGATTCTGATGCTGGTGGCCTGCTGGGTGCCCCATCTGGGCGCCTTTGAGGCGGAGGACAGGATGCTGCTGGCGCGCACGATCTCCGCCATGGCGGAGGCCGAGCCGGAAGAAGTGGCGCGGATGATCGGGGAGGTGGCGCTCAACCGCGTGCGCGACCCCCGGTTTCCGGACGACCTCAGGTCGGTGCTGGACGACTTCCGCCAGTTTCGCCGGGCGGCCACCGCATCGGCGCGGTCGGTCCATCTGGCGGAACGCCTGCTCCGGGGCGAGCGCCTGCTGCCGGACGACGTGTGCTTTTTTGAAAGGCGTCCGGGGGGGTATGCGTTTTACGGCGGTTGACAGGCGTGGTATAATGGATCGGATCACAGCCTGATTTTAAAGAGGGTATTGCGGTGCGCGAAAGACACGACCGGACATTTCAGACCACGCTGTATGTGACGCTCATTATCTTCGCCAGCAAGGCCGTCGGCTTTGCCCGGGAGATCATCCGCGCCAGTTTTTTTGGCGCCGGAGCGGTCAGCGACGCCTACGTCGCCGCGTACAGCCTTTTTTATATCCCGATCATGCTGCTGACCTCCATGATCACCTCCACCATGGTGCCGCTGTACATCGACGCGCGCGCCACCGGCGGAATGAAGCGCGCCAACCGCTTTGCCTCCAACGCCATCAACATGTTCGCGCTCATTTCGCTGGCGCTGAGCGCGCTGATGATGATCTTCGCCCGGCCGCTGACCCACCTGATCTACCTCGGGTACGATCAGGAGCGCCTCGACATGGCCGTGCGCCTGAACAACATCATGATGCCCTCAATGGTGTTCGTGGTCACATCCATCCTGCTGGCGTCGGTGCTCAACGCCACGCGCCACTTTATCGCCGCGCAGCTCACGGGCTTTGCGCTGAGCTTCGGCATGATCGTGTCCACGGTCTGTTTTTCGCCCAAGTACGGCATTGACGCGCTGGCCTGGGGCGTATTTGGCGCAGGCATCCTGCAGATGCTCATCCTGTTTCCGGCGCTGCGCGGGGATTTCCGTTACCGGCTGATCTTCAGGCCCCACGACGCGCGCTTCCGAAGGATGCTCACGCTGGGCGGGCCGGCGCTTCTTTCCATGGCGCTGACCGAGGCAAGCCATCTGGTGGACCAGATGATCGGCTCGGGGCTCAACGCGGGCGACGTGTCCTCGCTGGACTATGCGTTCCGGCTCATCTCCGTAATCACCGGCGTGATCGGCGTGCCCATCACCACGGTCATGTTCTCCCGGATGAGCGAACGCTCCTCCGCCCACGACAAAAAGGGCATCGTCGCGATTGTGACGCAGTCTATTGAGGTGCTGGTGATGGTGCTGCTGCCCATCGTGGCCGTCGGCGGCGCGCTGTCGGACGACATCATCCGCGTGGCCTACACCCGCGGGGCCTTTGGCGAAAAAGCCACCTACGTCACCAGCGGCGTGTTCCTGTGCTACCTTCTGGGCGTGGTCAGCTTCTGCGTGTCGGATCTTCTGAACCGCGCCTTCCATTCCATGCAAAAGACGCGGCTGACCATGTGGGTTTCGCTGATCGTGATGTCGTCCAACGCCATATTCAGCTTTACCCTGTCCCGCTTTATCGGCGTCAACGGCTTGGCGCTGGGCACGGTGATCTCCAGCTTTATGGGCACGGCAATTCTTTTGACGCTGCTCCGCTGGCGGCTGGGGCCGCTGGGGCTGCGGGAGCTCTTGCGGGAGATCGCGAAGATCGCCGCCGGCTCGGCGGCGGCGCTGGCGGTCACCCTTTGGGTGCGCAGCCTTATGGTCGGGCGCGACGACACGCTCCAGGTGATGCTCCGGCTCCTTGCGGCGGGCGGCGCGGGCATTTTGGTGTATTTGGGCGCGCTGAAGCTCATGGGCGCGCGGCAGATCGGCTACTTGAAGATGATGATCCGGAGGAAGCGATGAGATACAAGGGGATTTTTATCGACGCGGACGAAACCCTGTTTGACTTCAGACAGGGCGAGCGCATCGCCGCCGAGCGCGTGCTGCGGCACCTGGGGATCGCGGACGGCGGCGCGCTGGAGGCGTACCACGCGATCAACGACGCGCTGTGGCGGGATCTGGAAAAGGGCCTGACCACCCAGGCGCAGCTGAAGGTCCGGCGCTTTGAACAGCTCATGGAGCGTTACGGCGTTTCGGGAGACCCCGCCGAGGCGGCGGAATTTTACGTGGAGGCGCTGTCGGAGCAGTCCATCCTGTTGCCCGGCGCGCTGGAAGCGGTGGAGCGGATCGCAAAAAAGCTACCGGTGTCCATCGTGACCAACGGCATCTCCCGGGTGCAACGGGGCCGCATGGCCCGGTCGCCCATCCGGCACCTCATCAAAGGCTTTGTGATTTCAGAGGAGATCGGCATCGCCAAGCCGGACCCCCGGGTGCTTGAGATCGCGATGGAGCAGCTGGGTGTGGGCCGAGGCGAGGCGCTGATGGCGGGCGACAGCCCGGCGGACATGCGCTGCGCGCAGAGCGCCGGGGTGGATGGCTGCTGGCTCAACCCGGAGGGGGAGGCACCGCCTGAGGATGTGCGCCCCCGCTACGAGATCCGCGATATTTCGCAGCTTCCGGACATCGCGCTTTCATAGCGCCGGGCTTTTCTTTACGCCTTGTTAGCCCAGGCTTTGAACTTTTCCATGGCCTCCTGGACGGACGGCGGCGGCATTCTCCGGGCGATGCGGGTGTAGGAAACCCGGCCGGGCTCCGTCATTTCGTACAGCCGTTCGGCGATGTTGCGGGCGTTGTCCAGGTTTCGGTACTCGCGCTGGGATCGGGCGATCTCCTTCAGGCGCTTGCCGTCGTCCGCCAGCAGGGCCTGGATGATCGCGGGCGCGGAGGCCGGGTTTTCGCAGAGTGCGGCCAGGTTGTGGGTGGTCATCACCGCGGGGTTGTCCGCCTCCTGGCCGGGCAGACTGCCGGTGATGAGGATGGGCACATTCATCACCACGGCCTCCATGAGCGTGTTGGGGCTGCCCCGGGCGATCAGAAGATCGCTGGAGGCCATCAACTCCTGCATGGCCTCGACGAAGCCGTGGACCACCACGCGGTCCCGGTACTTGGGCAGCAGGCATTCCTCCAGCGTCTTTTTCACCTTGGCGTTCCGGCCGGTCACGATGTCCAGGGTACAGTCCACGTTCTGCAGAAGCTGCAGCGCAAAGCTTTTGAGGTTTCCCGTGCCCTCGCCTCCGGACATCAGAAGGCACCGGAGGGGCCTGCCCGGCTGATACTCCGGATGCTCGTGGGTGCGGGCGTAATCGCAAAAGCGCGCCCGGGTGGGAAAGCCGATGATGGTGAGCTTTTCCGGCGGCATGCCGTGGAGCTTGACCGAGGTTTCGTAGGCTTCCGGGGTGGGGCAGATGGTCAGCGTGGCGCGGGGATCGCACCAGGATTTGTGGATGTTGATGATGTCCGCCTGCAGCCCCACAAAGGGCACGTCCAGCTTGTGACGGGCCAGAATGGCCAGCACGCTGCCGTTGAAAAACGGGTGCACCGTCAGAATCAGGTCGGGCGCGAAGGCGCGCAGGCGCCGGATGAAGCGCTGGTAGATCATCGCCGCGAACAGCTCCTCCATGGGGTTGTAGGTGGAGCGGTTGGACAGCTGGAAAAACCAGTCGTAGAGCGTCTTGGCGTTCTGCGTGATGGGCCCGTACATCTTGGAGGCGCTGACGCCCGCCTTGCCGATCAGCTCAAAACCGTCGATCACCTGGCATTCCACATCCGGATGCTTCGTCAGCTGTTCGGTGATCGCCTCGCAGATGCTCTTGTGCCCGTGACCGGTATAGTTGGAACTGAGGATCATGATCCTTTTCAAAAAAGACCGACCTCCGATATGCGTATTGTCAGCCGGGAATGTCGCCCACGCCGTCCAGCACGTAGGACGGGCGATAGGGGTATAGCGAGATCGCCTCGCGGGTGGTGACGCCGGAGAGCACCAGCACCGTTTCCATCTGGGCCTCGATGCCCGCCACGATGTCGGTATCCATGCGGTCTCCGACGATGACGGTGTCCGCCGAGTGGATGCCCAGCCGCTTCTGCGCGGTGCGCATCATCAGCGGGTTGGGCTTGCCGATGAAGTAGGCCCGCTTGCCGGTGGCCATCTCGATGGGGGAGATCAGCGCGCGGGTGGCCGGCGCGATGCCCGATTCCACCGGGCCGGTCAGGTCCGGGTTGGTGCCGATGAGCTTGGCGCCCTTGAGCACCAGCTGCACCGCCTTCAGAATCTTGTCGTAGTTGTAATTGGCCGTTTCGCCCACCACCACATAGTCGGGGTTTACGTCGTTCATGGTGAAGCCGGCGTCATACAGCGCGGAGATCAGGCCGGGTTCTCCGATCACGTAGGCGCTGCCTTCCGGACATTGGGAAGCCAGAAAGTTGGCCGTGGCCAGCGCGCTGGTGTAGAAGTGGCTCGTGTCCACGTTTAGACCCATGCGCTGCAGCTTCTGCTGCAGCTCCCGGGGCGAGCGCTCCGAGGAGTTGGTGAGAAACAGATAGTTTTTGTGGTTTTCTTCCAGCCAGTCGATGAATTGCTTCACGCCCGGCAGCAGCATATTTCCGTGATAGATGACGCCGTCCATGTCGCAGATATAGCCCTGCTTTGCGCGGAGGCTTTCCATGTGCTCACATCCTGATTCTTCGTTATGCTTTCGCCCGAACTGTAAATCTCTTTTCATTATAGCCTATTTTTCCCGGTTTGAAAAGAGAAACCCGCCCGCGCAAACATCAAATCTGGTATAATAATGGCGCGGGGAGGTGCGCCGTGGACGAACGGAAGTTTTCATTCGAGCCTGTATGGTCGGAAGATGCCAGAATTTTGATTCTGGGCACCATGCCCAGCGAGGCGTCGCTGACACAGGGCTTCTACTACGCGCACCCGAGAAACGCCTTCTGGCCGCTGATGTTCGAGCTCACGGGCGAGGCGTTTTCCAAGGACATCGAAACCCGGCGGTTGCTGCTCATCCGCCACCGGATCGCGCTGTGGGACGTGGCCCAATCCTGCGTGCGGCCCGGTTCGCTGGACAGCGCCATCCGCGAGGCCGCGCCCAACGATATACCGGGGCTTTTGGAAAGATGCCCGGGCATCAAAAAGGTGCTCTTCAACGGAACCACCGCCCGGGCGCTGTATTATCGCCTACTGCCGCCGCAGGCGGCGGAATGGGCGCTTCTGCCCTCCACCAGCCCGGCCAATACCCTCGCCTACGAAAAAAAGCGCGCGGCATGGGCCGCGCACATTCCCCCAAAGGAGGGGCCATGAGAAAGCAAACTGTGAAAAACCGTGCGGCTTCGGGCCGCGGGAAGGGCGCCGCGCTCCGGCGCGCGTTTTTGGAGGAGGGCGGCGCGCCGCGACGCTGGCTGCGGCTGGTCGCTGCGCTTGCCGCAATCCTCGCCGCCGCGTGGGCCGTGCCCCGGGGGATGACCTGGCTCTTCGGGCGCCTGTTTGACGCCTGGGGTGTGACGGCCGACACGGCGGATCGCGCCCCCGGCTGGACGCGGGCGCTCTACGGCGGCTGGACCTATTTCAGCGGTGCCTGCCAGGGCGCGGCGATTGCGCTGGCGTCGCACTTCGCGGGCCGAGCGCTGGGCGCGCGGGTGAAGATCGGCAGGGGCCTCGGGCCGGGGCTGATGCTGGGGCTCGCGGCGGTGCTGGCGATGCTGGGTGTCTTCCGACTGCTGGACGTGATGCGCTTTGGCCGCGCGCTCGCAAGCCCCGCCTTTGGTGCGCTGACGCCGATGCTGGCGGTGTATGTCCTCGCGCAGGCGCTGGGCGCGGCGCTGGCCACCGGTCTTGTGGGCGAAATGCTGTCCGGCTGGCACAGGCGCTGGGCGCTGGGCGGCTGCGCGGTGTTCTACGCGCTCTTCTTCGGCCGCTGGACGCCGGTGGCGCTGGCAAACGGCGCGCTGTTCGGGGCTCTTTTGTGGATTGCCCGCGAAAAAAAGGGCGGGGTCGCGCCCGCCCTGGGGTTCCTGTCCGCGTTTTCTCTTCTCAGCATGGCGGTTCTCGGCATGCCGCCCTGGCAGCAGGGCGCGCTTTACGAGGTCTACCCGGTTTCAAAGCCCTGGCTGACCGGCGGAGACGCCGGACCTTGGGCGGGCCTTGCCATGACCGGGGCGCTGGCGCTCACCCTCTTGGCGCTGGCGATTCCCAATCGAGAAAGGAAAGCTGGCGCGCCTCGGCACCCTGCCATACGCCGATCAGCTGGGAAAAGTTGACCGGCCCCGGAAACGGCAGCGCGCCGCGCTCGACGAGGGCGCGGTTGCCCGGATAGGGGGAGGGCTCCCAGGTGTACACGTAGCGGCAGGTGCGTTCCCGGAGCGCCTCCGCGGCCGAAGCCCAGGTGTCGCCCTTTTTGAGCTCGCAGCCGAACACGAAGGCCGCGCTGGCCTGGGCGTAGAGGCAGCGGGCCCGGGCCAGCCCGTGGGGCTTTGTGGGCAGTGCCTCCGGGTGCAGCGGCGAAACCGCCGCGCCCCGCCTGTCCTCGATCAGCCTGGAAAGCATGGGCTTTTCGATGCGCTCCAGCAGCGCCCCCGAGAGGAACGAGATCACCCGCCCGCCCGAAAGATACGCCTCGTCCTCGGCGATGCGCCCGAGGCCGGTCATCCCGTCGGTGAGGATCACATAGTCCTCCGCGGACGCCTGCCGGACCAGCGCGCGCACGTGGGCCTCGGCCTCGCCCCGGGGCGGCACCGCGCCCAGGATGGCGATGGCGTTTTGGCGGAACAGCTCCGGCCGCCCGCGCAAAAAGAGCGTGGGCGGCGCTTTTTCACCCAGCGCGGCGCGGATGCGGCCGGGGTAGGCGCCGTCGTAGAGGGTTACCAGGTCGATGTCCGAGGCACCCATCCGCTCCAGCAAAAACGACAGCGGCAGGTTGCGCGAGAGGAGCAGGCAGATGCGGTAGGCATCCGCTTCGCGGACGCCGTAGCGCAGCATCAGCCCGCTCATGTCGATGTCGATCAGCGCGCCCAGCGAGCCGGGCCGCGTGGCGAGGGCCATGGCGTCCAGCCGCGCAAACTCCTCCGGCGACAGCGGCCGTGCCAATTCTTCCTTATCCGGGGTGATGGGGACGGTCAGCAGCATCGTGGTAAAGGCGTCATCGTTGTGGATCATGCCAGATCTCCTTGGCGATACTTCTGCATCAGCGATTCCTGCGCGTCGACGCGCGCCTCGCCGGGGCGAAAGACGCGGGTGTAGTGGCCGTCCGAGTGCAGCTCGGAGGATTTTACGTTGTCGCGCCACTGCAGCTTCATCAGGTCCTTGAGCTGCTTGACCAACTGCGGGTGTTCCACCGGGAAGAGCAGCTCCACCCGGCGGTCCAGGTTCCGGGGCATCCAGTCCGCGCTGGAGAGATAGGCCTCCTGCTGTCCGTCGTTGGCGAAGAGGAACACGCGGCTGTGCTCCAGAAAGCGCCCGACGATGGAGCGGACGGTGATGTTCTCACTGACGCCGGGCAGCCCTGGCCTCAGGCAGCAGATGCCCCGCACGATCAGCCGGATGCGCACCCCCGCGCCGGAGGCCCGATACAGCGCGGCGATGATGCCCTCGTCCACCAGCGAATTCATCTTGGCAAAGATCTCGGCGCGCTTGCCGGCGCGGGCGTGGGCCTCCTCCCGCGCGATCAATTCCAGAAAACGGGCGCGCAGGTCCCGCGGGGCCGACACCAGCTTATTGAGCTGGGGCAGCTCGGAAAACCCGGTCAGCATGTTGAAAAAGTCAGAAGCATCGCTGCCAAATGCCTCGCTGGCGGTAAAAAGGCC
Source organism: Christensenellales bacterium (assembly GCA_040768845.1). GTDB lineage: Bacteria > Bacillota > Clostridia > Christensenellales > Aristaeellaceae > JAEZHK01. The sequence goes on from JAXGME010000009.1 coordinate 63,397, forward strand.
ATGGTCGGTGTAGATGTTGGCCGTGACGTCGTTGTAATTGCCGGTGCCCAGGTGCACGTAGCGGCGCACGCCCTTGTCCTCGGAGCGCACCACCAGCGTGATCTTGGAATGGGTCTTGAGTCCCGCCATGCCGTAGATCACGTGGGCGCCCGCGCGCTCGAGGCGCTTGCCCCAGTGGATGTTGTTTTCCTCGTCAAAGCGGGCCTTGAGTTCCAGCAGCACCGTCACCTGTTTTCCGGCGTCGGCGGCTTCCGCCAGCGCCGCGATGATGGGGGACTGGCCGCTGACGCGGTAGAGCGTCTGCTTGATGGCCAGCACATTCCGGTCCCTTGCCGACTGGCGCACGAAGCGCACCACCGGCTCAAAGCTGTCATAGGGATGGTAGAGCATCAGATCGCCGCGGCGGATGCGGTCAAACATGCTCTCGCCCTCCTCCAGCACCAGCGCGCGGGGAAAGTAGGGCCTGTATTTCAGGTGCTCAAAGCCGGGCAGGTGGTAGATGTGCTGCATCAGAAAGTCCAGATTGATGGGGCCATGGATGGGGTAGGCATCGCCGCCCTCCAGCTCCAGCGCGTCTTCCAGCGCCTTCACCAGACGCGCATCCGCCCGATGGTCGATCTCCAGCCGCACCGCGGCGCCCCAGCGCCGCTGCTTGAGCAGCTTTTCGATCTCCTGCAGCAGGTCCTCGGCGTCCTCCTCGTCGATGGAGAGGTCCGCGTTCCGGGTGATGCGGTAGGCGTTGCACGCGAGGATCTTGCGCCCGGCGAACAGCCGGCCGATGGAGCGGGCGATCACCTGCTCCAGCAGGATCAGCGTGATGCCGTCCTTGTCCGGCAGCCGGATCACGCGGGACAGGCCGCCGGGCACCTGAACGGTGCCAAAGGAGGGCTCCTCGTCCGGGCCCTCATCGATCAAAACGCCCAGGTTGAGGCTGCGGTTGAGGATCAGCGGAAACGGGCGCGTGGCATCCACCGCCATGGGCGTCAGCACCGGATAGATTTCGGCCTTGAAATACTCGTCCAGGAAGGCTTCCTGCTCGCGGGTGAGGTTTCTTTCATCCGCCATGCGGATGCCCGCCGCCCTCAGTCCCGGCAGGACTTCCTTATGCAGCACCTCATACATGCGCCGGACCATCACCCGCACGCGGGCGGTGATGGCGGCAATCTGTTGGCGCGGCGTCATGCCGCTGGCGTCCGGACGGTCATAATGGGCGTCGATCTGATCCCAGATGGACGCCACGCGGATCATGAAAAACTCGTCCAGATTGCTGGCGACGATCGACAGAAATTTCATTTTTTCAAAGGGCGGATTGTCCGGAGACAGCGATTCCTCCAGCACCCGCTGATTGAACTCCAGCCAGCTGAGCTCCCGATTGATGTAGTGTTCGGGGTTCAGGTCGACCGGCGTCAGGCTTTCCCGCGTTTCGCTCATATGTTCTCACCCGGGTCCATCATACCATATCCGAACCCGCTTCACAATCCCGCTCCGCGGCGCGGCGCGCTTTAAATTCGCGCACGATGGCCAGCATGCAAAGGGCGTCGTCCGCCTGATCGCCGGCGGATTCACAGATGATGACCGGCTCGAGGCTCATGTCCAGCAGCACCGGCGCCAGGAGGCGAAAATCCGGCCCATAGCCCGGATCGGCAAAATTCATGTGCCGCCGCTCGCCCTTTGGCCCGAAGTCGATGTGGCTGAAGTGGGCGTGAAAATACTTCGCCCGGTCATAGCCCAGCGCGCCCACCAGCTTTTCGAGCACTGCGCGAAAGTCCGCCTCGGTGTTCAGCGCGCCCAGCCCGGCCACGTGGAGATGGCCAAAGTCAAAGGCCGGGATCAGCCGCGCGTCGGCCCGGCAAAGGGTGAGGATTTCGTCCAGCGAGCCGATCTGGCTCGCCCGGCCCATGGTCTCCGGGCAGAGCGCGATGCCGGAAAAACCCGCCGCGTCCAGCGCCGCGCGGGCATCGGCCATCGTTTCCTCCGCAAGGCGGAGGGCCTCGGCGCGGGGGAGGCGGCCCGGCGAACCCACATGAAACACAATCCGCTTCGCGCCCATCCAGTCGGCGGCGCGGGCGGACTCGAGAAGGTAGCCGACGCTTCGCGCCCGCATCTGCGCCTCGCCGCTGGCGCAGTTGATGAAGTAGGGGGCGTGCACCGACATCAGAACATCGTTTTTCGCGGCCTCCGCGCCGATGGCGCGGGCGGCCGCCTCGCCCAGGTGTACGCCGCGACCCATCGGGTATTCAAAGGCGTCAAGGCCCTGGGCGTGCAGCCAGGCGGGCGCCTGGGCGCTGCGCTTAAAGCCTTCGTCGTAGAACCTCCGGCTGTTGCCGGCGGGACCGATCCGCATCAGTTCTTCCTTTCCGGGGCCGCGTTCAGCGCGTCCCTGAGCTTTTCAATGGCGCGCTTTTCGATGCGCGAAACGTAGCTGCGGGAGATGCCCAGCGCCCCCGCCACCTCGTGCTGCGGCCGCGCTACGCCATCCACCAGCCCGTAGCGCAGGAGGATCACGCGACGCTCCCGTTCATCCAGCGCGGTGGCCAGCAGCTTGAGCGCCCGGGCCGATTCAATGGCCAGCTCCGCCTTCCTGGGCACATCGTCCGCGTCGCAGCCCAGCACGTCCACCAGCATGATTTCGTTGCCCTCGCGGTCGGCGCCGATGGGCTCGGACAGCGACAGCGTGAGCCGGTTTTTCTTGTTGCTGCGCAGGGCCATCAGAATCTCGTTTTCGACGCAGCGGGAGGCGTATGCGGTCAAACGGCCCGCCTCGGGCCGGAAGGAGGACACCGCCTTGATCAGCCCGATGGAGCCGATGGACACCAGATCCTCCTGCTCAAGCCCCGCGCGGACGTACTTCTTGGCGATGTGCGCCACCAGCCGGAGGTTGTGGCGGATCAGTTTCTGGGCGGCGCCTTCGTCGCCCGAGAGCATCGCCTGAACCGCCGCGGCTTCTTCCTGGGCGCCGAGGGGTCTGGGGAAGGAGGGGCGGTCGGAAACGTGCAGGATGAAAACCAGCGCGCTGTCGTACAGCGCGGCCAGCGCCTCAAGCATGAAAAGCATAGGGCGTCCCTCCGATCAGAAAGACTGCCCTATCATGCTATGCCGCCCGCCGGCCGGGGGTACCTGTCCCCCCGGCCGGCGGAAAAGTTTCAGCGGATCAGCCGGCGCTGGCACTCTGGCTGTCGTAAGCCTCCCACAGCGGCCGGTACTTGGCGACGTTGGCGTCCTGCTCCTCTTTCGTCTTGGCGAACACGATCTCGCCCTTTGCGGGATCGCCCGCGCAGAAGTAGAGGTATTCCTCGGCGATGTACTCCATGTCCGGGTAGAGCGCGGCGACGATGGCCGCCTTGGAGGGGTTGCACACCGGCCCCACCGGCAGCCCGTCGCGCTGATAGGTGTTGTAGCCGTTTTGCGCGGCCAGCTCCTCGCTGGTGAGGATCATCCGGTTGGTGATGCCCAGCGGATAGGCCGCGGACACGTCGCTTTCCAGGCGCATGTTCTTGTTCAGCCGGCTGTGGAACACGGCGGAAACCTTGGCGTAATCCGCCTTCTTGCCCGCCTCCCTTTCGATCAGCGAGGCCAGGATAATCGTCTGGTCGTGGGTCAGCTTGCTCTCGTAGAACACCTGGTCGATCACGTTGCCCTCCTCGTCGTAGACGATTTCTGCGGTGGGCTCGGTGTTGAACACGCCGTCGGTGACGGCCTCGGTCTGCTTGAGCAGCGTGCGGATCAGGGCCTCGGCGGTGCTGCTGGTGTAGACGCGGTAGGTGTCGGGGGCCAGATAGCCCTCAAGGGCGTACTTGCGCCCGGAGATCGTGCCGGAATCCACCGCCTCCTGTACCTCGCGGAAGTCGCCCTTGAAGAGGTCGGCGTTGTTGCAAAGCGACAGGAACTCCTTGGTATCCTTGATCGCGCCCTGACGGAGCAGGTAGGCCGCGATATCCTCCACCGTCCAGCCGGGGATGATGGTGATCGTGCGCTCGGTGGTCTCCGTGCCCGAAGTCAGCATGGAGATGATCTGGTTGATGTCCATGCTGGAGGACAGCGGATAGCTGCCGTACTGGATCTTGGAAGTCAGCCCCTGAAACTGGATGATGTACTTGAAGATGCCCTTGTTGCGGATCAGCTTTTCCTTGTAGAGGTTGTTGCCGATGGTGGCGATCGAGGAGCCCTTTTCGATGACGAACTCGCGCACCACGGTGTCGCTCGGGTTCACGGGCATGAAGAACTGGCTGTATACAAACTGCCAGCCGCTGGCCACGATGCCCAGCACCACGATCAGGCTGCACAAAAACACCAGCACCGGTCGGAGGAGATGCCATAGCCAGGAATACCAGAAAAAACCGTACTCTCGGTCGCGGTGCAGCGTCCTTTGGTTGTAGTACGACGTCGAAACGCCGCTTCTTGGGCGGCGTGACGAGTACAGCCGGCTTTTCGCCATGGTGTTTCCTCCAACTTCGACCCGCCCGTTGCGGCGGATGGTGTGCGCGCCGCGCGGGCGCGAAGGGCGCTGTTCTTAGACTTCGTGGGCTACTAGCCCTGTATCAGCATGTCCAGATCGATCCCGGCCACATCGGCCAGAATCTTGTACACGTCCGCCAGCATCTTCTGGAAGCGGAATTCCGCCATCAGGTAGTCGCGGGCGTCCTGGTTGTACTGGAGCAGCGCGCCGATCTGCTGCATGCGCTGAAAGTCCGCCTCCGGCATATTCTGCCCGGCGGCCATGGTGGCCTGCAGGCGGTACTGCAGGCGCTTGTATTCGTCCAGCAGCGCCTTGTTGGTGGCGTCGGCGTAGGCCGGTTCACGGAGCCGCTCGTATTCTCTGAATTCCTCACTGTCGCGCATGGCGCGCGCCAGAATATGCGCCTGGTCATAAACGTTCATGAATCGTACCTCTACCTTTCGGATAGTAGACGCAGGCAACCGGAATTTGGTTCACGCGCCTCAGGTGTCCACAATGATCGGCAGGATCATCGGGCTTCGCTTGATGCTCTGGTATACGTACCGGGACACCGCATCCCGCAGGTCGTTCTTGACCCGATTCCAGTCGCTGGGGTCGATGCGGCCAAAGTCCGTCAGCACGCTCTTGGCGGCCTCGCGGGCACCCTGCATCAGCTCGTCCGATTCGCGCACGTACACAAAGCCGCGGCTGATGACATCCGGCCCGGAGATCACGGTGCCGCTGTTGCGGTCCACCGCCATGACGACGATCAGCATGCCGTCCTGCGACAGGTGCTTGCGGTCCCGCAGAACCACGGCGCCCACATCGCCGATGCCCAGGCCGTCCACCAATACCTCGCCGGAGGGCACGGTGCCCGCCACGCTCATGCGGTTCTGGCTGAGCTCGATGATGTCGCCCACCGTGGAGATGCGCACGTTGTCCGGATTCATGCCCATGGACTCGGCCAGCATCGCGTGGTGGTGCAGGTGCCGGTATTCGCCATGCACCGGCATGAAAAAGCGCGGTTTGGTCAGCGCGTGCATGAGCCGGAGCTCCTGCTGGCAGGCATGGCCGGACACGTGCACGTCCGCCAATGCCTCGTAGATCACGTTGGCGCCGGTGCGAACCAACTGATTGATGACGCGGGACACGCTCTTTTCGTTGCCGGGGATGGGCGTGGCGGAGATGATGACCATGTCGCTGCCCTTGATCTCCAGCTTCTTGTGCTCGGCAAAGGCCATGCGCGCCAGGCCGCTCATGGGCTCGCCCTGGCTGCCGGTGGTCATGACCACGATTTCATTGTCCTCGTAGCGGTCCAGGTCGTCCGCCTGGATCAGCTTGCCCTCCGGGATGCGCAGCTCGCCCAGCTGCATGGCGACCTTCGACACGTTGAGCATGCTGCGCCCGATCAGGCACACCTTGCGCCCGTAGCGCACCGCGGAATCCGCCACCTGCTGGATGCGGTGCACGTTGCTGGCGAACATCGCCACGATGATGCGCCCCTCGGCCTTGGCAAAGAGGTTGTTGAAGGTTTCGCCCACGGTGCGCTCGCTCATGGTGTAGCCGGGGCGTTCCACGTTGGTGGAATCGGCCAGCAGCGCCAGCACGCCCTCGTTGCCCAGCTCCGCCAGACGGCCCAGGTCCGTTACCTGGCCGTCGATGGGGGTATAGTCCACCTTGAAGTCGCCGGTGTGGACGACGGTGCCGATGGGGGTGTGGATCGCCAGCGCGCAGGCGTCGGTGATGGAGTGGTTCACGTGGATAAACTCCACCTGAAAGGCGCCCGCCTCCACCACGTAGCCGGGCTTGACGACGTTGAGCTGGATGTCGTTGACGTGGTGCTCCTTGAGCTTGTGCTCGATCAGCGCCAGCGTGAGCCGCGTGCCGTAGACGGGCGCGGGCAGCTGCTTGAGGATGTAGGGGGACGCGCCGATGTGGTCCTCGTGCCCGTGGGTGATGAAGTACGCGCGAATGCGCGATGCGTTTTTGACCAGGTACGTCACGTCCGGAATCACCAGATCGACACCGGGCATGTCCTCTCTCGGGAAGAGCGAACCCATATCGACGACGATGATGTCCTCATCGTACTCAAATACGGTCAGGTTCTTGCCAATTTCGCCCAGTCCACCCAGCGGAATGATGCGAAGTTTTGGCCCCGAATGCTTGTTCTTGGATTTTGATGCCATGGTTGGCCTCCTTTTCAGTCTGCTTTTTTGTACGCAAAAACAAGGACTCCTGCCAGGAATCCTGGAACCATCGAACCCGAGCCGCGCGACCCCACCCGCAGAGGGGCGGCACGTGCGACGCGCGTAACCGGGGTTCTATGTTTCAAGCGCGATAAATCACACGTCGAATCAAAGGCAAAGGGAACGTCCGCAGACGCCCCCTTTGATCTGACTCCTGCAATCTACGCTTGCAGTATACCACAATTCCGCCGCTTTTGACACAGCTTGGCAAAGGTTTAACCTTGTTTTTCCGGGAAATCCGCCCGTCAGGCCAGGTACTTATCCAGCATCTGCTTGAAGGACGCCTTGCCCCGGGCGCCGACGATGCGCTCCTGCTCCACGCCGTCCTTGAACACGATCAGTGTGGGAATGCTCATGACCCGGTAGGTCATGGCCGCCTCGGGCTGCTCATCAATGTTGAGCTTGCCGATGGTGACCTTGCCGGCGTACTCCTGCGCCAGTTCTTCCACGACGGGCGCGACCATGCGGCAGGGGCCGCACCAGCTGGCCCAGAAATCCACCAGCGTGAGGCCCTTGAGGTTGTCGGCACGAAGGTCGCCGGATGTAAAGGTTTTGATCAGCGCGTTGGACATGGATGATTCCTCCTCCGTAGTGTGCCCGCCTTCCCGGCGGCGGGAAAACCCTGCAAACCTGTAGTAGTATATTACCCCGGGCCGCGAAAGTTGAATCAGCGCCGCCGCTTTGCAAAGAAAAAACCGCCGCGGGCGCGGCGGTTCCAAAGATGAGGGATCAGGACTTTTCCCTGTCGGTGACGGCGATGCCCAGCGCATCCAGCTGCGCCTGCTTTACGTCGCAGGGGGTTTCCATCATCAGGCAGTTGGCGCCCTGCGCCTTGGGAAAGGCGATTACGTCGCGCAGGCTTTCGCCGCCGGTGAGCATCATCACCAATCGGTCAATGCCGAAGGCAAAGCCGCCGTGGGGCGGCGCGCCGTATTTGAACGCCTCCAGCAGGAAGCCAAACCGATGGGCCGCCTCCTCCTCGGAGATGCCGATCAGCCGGAACATGCGCCTTTGCAGCGCCGGGTCGTGGATGCGGATGGAGCCGGAGCCCATCTCGACGCCGTTAAAGACGAGGTCGTAGGCCTTGGCGCGCACGCGGCCCGGGTCCGTTTCCATCAGCGCCTCGTCCTCGTCCATGGCGCTGGTAAAGGGGTGGTGCATCGCCACAAAGCGGCCTTCCTCCTCATCGTACTCGAGCAGGGGAAACTCGGTGACCCAGAAGAGGTCGTCCGCTTTCCCGTCGATCAGGCTGTGGCGGCGGGCGATCTCCCGGCGCAATTCACCCAGCGCCTGAAACACCACCGCGTTTTTGTCCGCGACGAAGAAGAGCGCGTCGCCCGCTTCCGCGCCCATCGCCGCAAGCAGCCGGGCGGAAAAGGGCTCCGTCAGGAATTTGGAGAAGGAGGAGCGCAGGCCCTCTTCGCCCACGACGATCCACGCCAGGCCCTTGGCCCGGTAGGTCTTGGCAAACTCGGCCAGGCTGTCGATCTCCTTGCGGCTCATCGCGTGGGCCAGACCCTTGGCGTTGATGCCCCGGACGCTGCCGCCCGCGGCCACCGCGCCCTCGAACACGGCAAAGCCGCAGTCCGCGCAGGCGGCGGATACATCCACAAGTTCCAGACCAAAGCGCCGGTCGGGCTTATCGGAGCCGTAGCGCTCCATGGCCTCCCGCCAGGTCATGCGGGGGAGGGGCAGGCAAAGCGGGCGTCCGCGAACGGCTTCAAACACCGCGCTGAAGGCGCCTTCCACCGCGGCCTGCACGTCCTCGGGCTCGACAAAGCTCATCTCCATGTCGCACTGGGTGAATTCCGGCTGGCGGTCGGCGCGGCTGTCCTCATCGCGGAAGCATCGGGCAAACTGGTAGTAGCGGTCAAAGCCCGCCAGCATCAGCAGCTGTTTGTAGATCTGGGGCGACTGGGGCAGCGCGTAGAACGCGCCGTGGTGCAGGCGGGAGGGCACCAGAAAGTCCCGTGCGCCCTCGGGCGTGGACTTGGTGAGAATGGGCGTCTCCACGTCGGAGAAGCCCGCGTCGTCCAGATGGCGGCGGATGGCGGACTGGATCTTCCCGCGCAGCCGGATGGTCGCCTGCATGGAGGGGCGGCGCAGGTCCAGATAACGGTACTTCAGCCGCACCAGTTCGTTTTCCCTGGCGTTGTCATCGATGTAGATCGGCGGAGTTTCGCTCTTGTTGATCAGCTCGCACGCCCGGACCACGACCTCCACGTCGCCGTTGGGCATCTTGTCGTTGACGGCGGCGGCATCGCGCAGGCGCACCTGGCCCTCCACCGATACCACGTACTCGCCGCGCAGCGATCCGCCCAGGCGGAAGTTCTCCGCGCCGCACTCGGCCTCGTCAAACACCAGCTGCACCAGTCCCTCGCGGTCCCTGAGCCACACAAACACCACGCCGCCCAGGTCGCGCGTGCGCTGCACCCAGCCGCTCAAAACGACGGTTTTGCCGGCGTCCTTTCGGGACACCCTGCCGCAATAGGTGGTTCGCTTCAGCCTCGTCATACGCCCGCTCCCTCTCCCGCCAATTTTTTCCGGATCGCCGGAATAAACTCTGAAACCGGAATTTCTTCTTCGGCGCTTCGCCGCATGTCCCGGAGCCTCAGCGCCCCCCGCGCCAGCTCGTCGCCGCCGACCACGGTGACATATGGCGCGCCCAGCCTGTCGGCGTACTTGAACTGGGCCTTGAGGGACCGGGCCGCGTGGTCCATATCGCAGGCCACGCCCGCGCCGCGCAGGTCGCGCAAGAGCTTCAGGGCTTCCAGCCTGGCCCCGGGCAGCGCGGCCAGGAATACGTCCGCCACCGGCGCTTCGGGCGGCCTGACGCCCATCATGTCCTGCACCATCAGCACGCGCTCCACGCCCATGCCAAAGCCGAATCCCGGCAACTCCGGCCCGCCCAGCTGTTTTAAAAGCCCGTCGTACCGGCCGCCGCCGCACACGGTCAGCGGGCCGTTTTCGGCGTCGGTGATGATCTCAAACACCGTGCGGGTGTAGTAGTCGAGGCCGCGGACGATGCGCGGATCGACGGAGTAATCCACGTCCAGCGCGTTCAGGCTGGCCTTGAGCGACTCGAAGTGGGCCGCGCAGTCCTCGTCCAGCGCGCCCAGCATGTCCGGCGCGTCCGTCAGCTCCGCCTGGCAGGAGGGCACCTTGCAGTCCAGAATGCGCAGCGGGTTGCGCTCAAAGCGATCCCGGCAGGTGTCGCACAGGCGGGGGAGCCGGGGCCGCAAAAAGTTCTTCAATTGCTCCAGATAGGCGGCGCGGCAGTTTGGGCAGCCGATGGAGTTGATCGAAACCCTCAACCCCCGGATGCCCGAGGCGGCCAGCACGTCCAGCGCCAAGCGGATGCCCTCGGCATCGCAGCTGGCGTCCTTCGCGCCGAAGACCTCAATGCCCAACTGGTGGTGCTCGCGCAGCCGGCCGGACTGGGGCTTTTCATACCGGAACACCGGGCAGGAGATGTAATACATCTTCATCGGCAGCGCGCCCGCCTCCAGGTGCGCCTCGAGAAACGCCCGGGCCACGCCCGCGGTGCCCTCGGGCTTCAGCGTGACCGAGCGTCCGCCCTTGTCGAGAAAGGTGTACATCTCCTTTTGCACCACGTCGGTGGTGTCGCCGACGGAGCGCAAGAACAGCTCCGTGTGTTCAAACACCGGCGTCCGCACCTCGCGATAGCCCGCCAGGCGGCAGGCTTCGCGCATGTTGGATTCCACCGCCTGCCAGCGCGCGCTCTCGGCGGGCAGCACGTCCTGGGTGCCCTTGGGCGCCTGCGTGATCAGCATCGAATCCCCCCAACATAAAAATAGAGGCCGGGCCCCCGTCGCAGGGACGAGGGCCCGGCTGTCATCGCCTACGGCAGTAGCTTATTATAGGCGATGGTGGAACCAAATGTCAAGGTTCGCGCCTTGGTTTACTGAATCTCAATGCTCCGGCCGCTCTTGGGGGTTTCGGTGGCCTTGGGCAGGTTCATCTTCAGCACGCCGTCGTTGAACTCGGCGGTGATGCCGGTCTCGTTGACGCCGCTGACGTTGAAGGAACGCTGCATGCTGCCGTAGCGGCGCTCGCACATCACGTAGTTGGACTTCTCCTCGTTCTTGGTCTCGTCCATCTCGGCGCGGATGGTCAGGATGCCGTCGTCCACGTCGATCTTGATCTGGTCGCGCTTGAGGCCCGGCAGGTCCGCCTCCAGCAGGTACTTGTCGCCCATGTCGCGCACGTCCACCTTAAAGCCGCCGGTAAACGAATCGCTCGCAAAGGGCGCGAAGAAGCTGCGGAAAAAGTCGTCGCTCAAAAGGGAATCGGGCCTCGCGGCCAAGCTCCTGCGGTAACGGTAAGGAATCAGGTTTGCCATAACAATGCCTCCATTCAAATTGGTGGGTTGATGACGGTTCCGGGATCATCTCCCGTTTGCGAGATCATTATAGATCAAAGGTAAAAGAAAGTCAATATCAAAGAAGGTAAAACCTTTGTTAAACGAAATTTGCTTGCGCCGGGCCTTTGGCCGCGGTATGCTGGTGGACAAAGAGGGTGAAGAACCGTGACCGATCGCCTGTATTATGCGGATTCCTACCTTAAAGAATTCGAGGGGCGGGTGCTGGAAGTCCGGGACGGCGCGGTGCGCCTGGACCGGACGGCGTTTTACCCCACCTCCGGCGGACAGCCCTTTGACACCGGCACGCTGAACGGCCTGGCCGTGACGGACGTATACGCGGACGGGGCGGGCGAGGTGTGGCACCGGGTGGAAGGGTTGCTTTCTCCAGGCGACCGGGTGGCCGGCGCAATCGACTGGGCGCGCCGCTTTGACCACATGCAGCAGCACGCGGGCGAGCACATGCTGGCGGGGTGGATCCACAAAAAGCTGGGCGGATACACGATTGGCCTGCACCTGGGGGCAGAGGTCTCCACCATCGATGTGGAGCTGCCGGGCGGCGGAATGCGCGTCCCGGAGGCGGCCCTTGATGAACTTGAGGATGCGGTCAACCGCGACATCCAGCGGGATCTCCCGATTCGCTGCTGGTTTCCGTCGCCGGAGGCGTTGGACAGACTGCCCCTTCGCAAGCCGCCGGCGGTGCGGGAGCACATCCGGGTGGTGCTGATCGGGAGCGAAACAGACGGCGAGTGCTGCGCCTGCGGCGGCACCCATCCGTCGAGCGCCGGGCAGATCGGCCTTGTGCGGATCCTGGACGCCCGGCCCAGCCGCGGCAAGATGCGCGTAACCTTCGTCTGCGGGATGCGGGCGGTGCGGGACGCGCGGATGCGCGCCAGGATGGCGGAGCGGGCGGCGGCGGCGCTCAGCGCGCCGGTGGACAAGCTGCCGGAGGCCGCCGAAGGGGCGCTTATCCGGGAGCGGGCGGCGAAGGCGCTGGTTGAAAAGGCGAAGATCGAGGGGGCGCTGGCGCGGGCCGACGCGCTGTGGCGCGAGGCGGCGCCGGCGGGCGGCTGGCGGATTGTGGCGGACGCCTCCGAGGGACTGGATGCGGGCGCGCTCCGCGAGATGGCCGCGCATCTGACGGGCCGGGGAGAAACCATTGCCCTCCTGGAGAGCGCGCAGCCGGACGGCGCCAGCATCCTGGTGTTTGCGCGGCCGGAGGGGGAAGGGCCACACATGGGCCGGCTGCTGGCGGAGTCGGCGAAGGCGCTGGGCGGCAAGGGCGGCGGCAGGCCGGAATTTGCCCAGGGCGGCGCGCCGCAGCCCGGCGCGGCCCGCGCCGCCGCGGCGATGATTGCGAAGGACCTGTAAACGCGGCGCGAAACCTGCGCCAACACGGAGGAACACGGCATGGCATCAAGGTTCAAGGGCGCGATCTTCGACATGGATGGCACCATCCTCGATTCGATGGGCTGCTGGCGCTCGCTCAACGTGAAATTTCTGAAAAAGCGCGGTCTTCCGGTGCCGGAGGAGATTCGCGGCCGCGAGTTGATTACCCACAGCGCTGCCGCGGCCAGGCTGTACCTGGAAAAATACGATCTGGGCATGACATTCGATGAGATCATCGAGGAGATGGAGGCGGACATGCGCTCCCTCTACCGGGACGTGATCAAGCCCAAACCGGGCGCGCCGGAGGCGATCCGCGCGCTGAAGGCCGCCGGGCTCAAACTGTGCGTGGCGACGCTCACGCCGCGGAGTGTGGCGGAGTCGGCGCTTCGCCGCAACGGCCTTCTGGACGCCTTTGATTTCGTACTCAGCGCCAAGGATACGCCCCTAAAAAAGAGCGATCCGGAGTTTTTCCGCGCCGTGGCGGGCAGGATGAACCTCGTGCCCGAAGCGTGCGCGGTGTTTGAGGACGCGGTTTACGCCATGCGGGGCGCCCGGGCCGCGGGCTGCGCCGTGGTGGCCGTCGGCGACGCCGCCAGCGCGCCGGACATCGAGGAAATCCGCGAAATATCCGATATATACATGGACGATTACATTCTCTTTACACCGGAGGCGCTCCTGCACCTTGACAGCGCGGCATCCCGGGCGGTATAATGCTCTTTAGGCCGCTCAGGGGAGGCTTTGAAATCCGCGCATCGCGCGGTGCCTGACGCCTGGCGAGCACTATGAAACGGGAGGTGCAACGCGTGTACGCAGTCATTCAAACCGGTGGCAAGCAGTACCGCGTCCAGCAGGGCGACGTCATCTATGTGGAGAAGCTCGCCGCCGCGCAGGATTCGCTGGTCAATTTCGACGTTCTGCTTCTGGGCAAGGACGACGGCCTGGTCGTAGGGACGCCGCTGGTCGAGTCCGCGAAGGTGACGGGCAAGGTGCTGGGCGACGTCAAGAGCGCCAAGGTCATGGTCTACAAGTTCCGCTCCAAGAAGAACAGCCGCCGCAAGCAGGGCCATCGCCAGCCCTACACCAAGGTCGAGATTACCCAGGTCGGCTGATGACCACCGTCAGATTCCTCGAGCGGGGCGGGCGGCTCTACGGCTTTTGTGCCTCGGGGCACGCCGGATACGCCCCGGAGGGCGAGGACATCGTATGCGCGGCGGTATCGGCTTTGACGCAGAGCGCGCTTCTGGGCCTGGGGGAAGTGCTGAAGGCCCCGGTGGAGTGGTCGCGGGACGAGGGAAAGGGCGCCCTCAGCGCCTTTGTCGCGGAATCCACCGAGGGAACCGAGCTTCTCCTGCGGACACTGGAAGCGGGCCTCAGGAACATTGCCGGACAATATCCCGATCTGGTCGGGATCGACTACATGCAGCGGAGGGGAAAATCATGCTGAAGATCAATCTTCAACTGTTCGCCCACAAAAAGGGCATGGGCTCGTCGCGCAACGGCCGCGACAGCCACGCGCAGCGCCTGGGCGTCAAGCGCGCCGACGGGCAGTTTGTGCTGGGCGGCAACATTCTGGTGCGGCAGCGCGGCACCAAGATCCATCCGGGCCACAACGTGGGCATCGGCGACGACGATACGCTGTTTGCGAAGGTGGACGGCGTGGTGAAGTTTGAGCGCCTGGGCAAGGACAGAAAGCAGGTCAGCATCTATCCGAAGGCCGAGGCCGCCAACTGAACGTCAAAGCATCAAAAACCCTGCCGGATTTTTGATGCGAGGAAGCCTGCGCCCACCTGAAATGCTCACGCGTTTCCGGGCGGTGTGCTGACTTATGGTGCTATTTCTCCCCCAGCGTGCGCACTGGGGGAGAAACCGTTCCCGACGTACGTGCCGCCGGGAACGATTGAAGTCTGCCAAGGACTTTGTGGATGGGCTGAGGGCCGACGCAAACGCGCCGGCCCCGTTCATTTTTTGGTGCGGATCAAAAGGATGTGGGCGGTGACCGCCGCACCGACGACGAGAAGCAGCGCCGTCACCCATAGCGTCCGCGACATCACCATCGAAAGGACCAGCAGCGCCCACAGGAAGATCAGCGCGGCGGCCTTCGTGCGGATGGGCACGCCGGTCTTGTTTCGGTAGTTTTCAATAAAATGGCCGAAAAAGCGCGTGCCAGCCAGCCAGCGGTACAGCCTGGGGCTGGCGCTGCCGAAACAGGCCGCGGCCACGAGCACAAAGGGCGTCGTGGGCAGCACTGGGATGAACACCCCCACCGCCCCCAGGGCAAGCAGCAGAAAACCCGCGCCGATCAGCAAAATCTTCATTGCGCCTCCTCTATAATCACACTTTTCGGATCGCCGCCACCGCCTCGGCGGTGGGCGTCACGTACAGCGTGCGCTGGTGGGTGTAGATGACGAAGCCCGGTTTCGCGCCGCTGGGCTTCTTTACGTAGCGCCGCAGCGTATAGTCCACCGGGACGCCGGAGGACGCCGACGACTTTGAATAGAAGGCCGCCAGCAGCGCGGCCTCGCGCAGGGTGTCCTCGTTCGGGTGCTCGCTGACCACGATCACGTGGGAGCCGGGAATGTCCTTGGCGTGGAGCCAGGTTTCGTTCGGCCGGGCGCTCATCGTCAGAGCGTCATTTTGCAGGTTGTTCTTGCCCACCAGAATGTCAACGCCCGCGCCGGACAGGTAGTGCAGCGGCTGGGAGGGCGGCAGCTTTTTCATCTGCCTGCGGTTGTGGTTGGCGCGCACGTAGCCCAGCTTTTCCAGTTCCTCGCGGATCTCGCCCAGCTCGGCCTCGGTTTCGCACTTGCGCAGATTTTCCAGCTGGCCTTCCAGGTAGTTGAGCTCGGCCCGGGTCTTTTCGATCTGCGCCGCCGCCAGCGTTCGGGCGGAGCGCGCCTTCTGATAGAGCTTGAAGTAACGCTGGGCGTTTTGCGACGGAGACAGCTTTTCGTCCAGCGGCACGGTGATCTCCGCCATTTCCGGATCGTAGTAATTGGGGAGAGAGGCCGCCTTCGCGCCCTTTGGGATTTGGTGGGCGCCGGCGGTGACGAGCTCGCCCATCACCCGGTATTCCTCCATGCGCTGGCTGCCCTCCAGGGCCTCCAGCTGAAGCGCCAGCTTTTTCTCGCAGCGCTCCACGTTGTTTTTCAGAACGCGGTGGATGGACGCGGATTTCTGCCGGATGCGGTCTTCCAGGTCCCGCGCCTGATAGAAGGCGTCCATGGCTTCGCTGAGGGTGGCGTACTTTCTGCGCTCGAGGGCTGCGAGGCTGAGAAACGGGAACGCCGTCAGCTCCAGCGCCGCGCCGTCCTCCGCCACGAGGATGGCCGGCTCCGCGATCTCCGGCAGGCGGGCGAGAAGCCCGGCAATGCGCCCGGAAACCTCGGCCGGATCAAGCGCCTCCAGCCGCGCCTCCGCGTCGCCCGCGCACCGGAGGGCGATCTCCCGGGCGGTGGCGGCGGAAAGACCGGACACATTGCCCGCCAGCGCCTTGTGAAGCGGCCCGGCGCACAGGGTGAGCCGCGCCGCGAGCGATTCTGCGGTCAGCGCGTCGTAAGGCAGCTTGTCCTGCGAGGGGGGGCGGACGTAGGTAAGCCCCGGCAGCACCTCGCGCACGCGGCTGATCTCATCGGTCACCCGGCGCGCGCACTCGAGGATTTTCCCGCCTGCGCCCAGCAGCATGATGTTCGAATGCTTGCCCATGAATTCGCACACCAGCGTTCGGGTCGCCTGGTCGCCCAGCTCGTCGCTGCCTTCAAAGTCGATCTCGAGAATCCGATCTCCGCCGATCTGGCGGATGTCCGCCACGCGGCTGCCCAAAAGGTGCTTGCGCATCAGCATGCACAGCATCGGCGGCTCCAGCGGGCTGGGTTTTTTGACGTTTGTCAGGTGCGCCCGGGCGCATCCCGCGCTGGCGGAAATGAGCAGCGTCCGGTTGGCGCCGCGGCACCGGATGGTCAGGTTGATCTCGTCGCGCTCCGGCTGGGTCGCCCTCGCCACGCGGCCGCCGGCCAGCATGGCCTTCAGCTCCCGCGCCTGAAACCCCAGCGTCACGCCGTCCATTGGCATTTCGTGCGTCCTCCAACATGTTTCGGTCCCCGCGCGGCGGGCGTCGCCCGCCGCGCTCTATGTAATTATATCGAAAAGCGGGGTTTTTCGCAATGCGCGGGCCCTTTTTTGTGGTAAAATAGCGCTGTCGGCCCCTCGTTCTACCTGTCCACCCCTCCGAATATGCTTGACCGAGATCAAGCGTGAGGAGGGTTCGGTATGAAAATCAGCGGGAACCAGCGCAAGGCCTATGTGCTCAGCGTGGTGCTGCTGGCGCTGACGGTTGTGCTATGCGGCGCGTGGGGGATATGGCGAAGCTCTCAATCGACGGCGGGGGCGCCGGCCGCTACGCTCGCGCCCGAACCGGAGCCGACCGCTGCGGTCGATCTGACGGCTACGCCGTCGCCCGCGCCCACCGGCACCGTGCGCACCACCGTCTACTACCAGGACAACTACGGCTATCTGGTGCCGGTGACCAAGAGTGTGCCCGAGGAAACGGGCATCGCCAAGGCGACGCTTTCGATGATGGTCAAGAGCGCCTACAACGACATGGAGGCCGCCCGGCTGGGCCTTCGCACTGTGATCCCGGAGGGCACTTCCATCGATCTGGACATCCAGAAGGACGGCACCGCCCGCATCGATCTGGGCAAGCAGGTGCTGAACATGGCCGACGTCGCCTCCGAGGCCAACATGGTGGCCGCCGTGGTGCAGACGCTGACGGAGTTTCCCACCGTCAAGCAGGTGGCCTTCACCGTGGGGGGGCAGCAGGTGGCGAAGCTCACCAACGGCACCTCCGTCGAGGCGCCCTTTGAGCGGGGCGTGCTGAACCTGGAGAGCGCCGCCGAGGGCATGCCGGTGGACCAGGCCAAGACGATCAAGCTCTACTTCCCGGGGGAGAACAGCGCGCTTCTGGTGCCGGTGACGAGGATGGTCTACGGCGCGGGCGACATCGAAACCGCCATGCTGGAACTGGCCAAGGGGCCCAGCGCCCAGAGCCCGCTGGAGGGCGCGCTGCCGCCGGGCTGCGGCCTGATTGGCGTCACGGTGGAGGACGGCGTGGCCACCATCAACTTTACCGGCGAGTTCATCCGGATCGCCGAAAATTCCGACGGCGGCCGCGCGGCGCTCCGGGCGCTCGTACTCACCGCCCGGCAGTTTGACGGCGTGAAGGAAGTAAGGCTTCAGGTGGACGGCGAGCCCTACGATCCGGGTCGCCAGACCCTGTCGATTCCCACATTTGTCAACGACGCCTCCACCATCGCGGAGGAGACCATCCGCACCCAGTCGGAGGCCATTCTGGAACCGGAGGATTAGACCATGCGTACCAATGACCGAGAGAATTCCGATCTTCGCGCGGTGGAGATCATTCCTGGATTTACCGAAATGGCGGCGGGTTCGGCGCTGATTCAATGCGGCCGAACCCGCGTTTTATGCACCGCCTCCGCAGAGGAGGGGGTGCCGCCGTTTCTGCGGGGGCGGGGGCAGGGCTGGCTGACGGCGGAATACGCCATGCTGCCCGGTGCCACGCCGACGCGAAAGCCCCGGGACGGCGTGAAGAAGGACGGCCGTTCGGTGGAGATCTCGCGGCTGATCGGCCGTGCGCTGCGCGCCGGGTGCGACCTGACCCGCCTCGGGGAGCGCACCATCACCATCGATTGCGACGTGCTGCAGGCCGACGGCGGCACCCGCACCGCGGCGATCACCGGCGGCTTTGTGGCGCTTTCGCTGGCGGTGAAAAAGCTGATGGATCAGGGGAAGCTGATGGATTCGCCGATCCGGGCGCAGATTGCCGCGGTCAGCGCCGGCATTGTCGGCGGGGAAGCGATGCTGGACCTCGAATACACCGAGGACAGCCGCGCCGAGGTGGACATGAACCTGGCGATGGCGCTCTCGCCGGACGGCACGGGGCGGTTTGTGGAAGTGCAGGGCGGCGCGGAGGGTGCGCCCTTTGACCGCGCGGGGTTGGATGCGCTTCTCACGCTGGGCAAAGCGGGCATCCGCCGCCTGGCGAAGCGGCAAATCGAGGCGCTGGGGGCGGCGGCGTCGGTCATCGGCGCGAAGCCTAAGCTTCTCGTCGCTACCGGCAATTTCGGCAAGCTTAAGGAGATGAAAATCCTCCTGGGCGACCGCTTTGACGTTTTGTCCATGCGCGAGGCGGGCTTTGACGCCGACGTGGAGGAAACCGGCGAGACGCTTGAACAGAACGCGCTCATCAAGGCGGAGGCGCTGATGGCGCGCTCCGGCTGCGCCGCCGTCGCGGACGATTCCGGCCTGGAGGTGGACGCGCTGAACGGCCGCCCCGGGGTGTTTTCCGCCCGCTACGCCGGCGTTCACGGAGACGACGAGGCCAATAACCGCCTGCTGCTGAAGGAGTTGGAGCACGTTTCAGAGCCCCGTACCGCGCGCTACGTGTGCGCGATGGCGCTGTGCCGCCCGGGGCGGGCGCCCCTCGTGACGCGGGGAACCTGCGAGGGCGAGATCCTCCGCGCGTACCGGGGGGAGGGCGGCTTTGGCTACGACCCGCTGTTTTTGTCCGCCGACTTTGAACGCACCTTCGCCGAGCTCACGATGGAGGAAAAGAACGCCGTGTCCCACCGCGCGCGGGCGATCCAAAAGCTGCTGGAGGCGCTTGAGAAGGATGTTTAGGCTGGGGGTGGTGTCCGACAGCCACAACGCGGGCGCGATGGTGGAGCGGGTATGTCCGCTCTTGGCGGGGGTGGACGCGGTGGCGCACCTGGGGGACGGCATGGGTGACGCCGGGCGCATCGGGCGCATTACGGGGCTTCCGGTCCACGCGGTGGCCGGAAACTGCGACCTTCTGACGGAATACCCGCGGGAGCGCACGGAGGTGTTCGCGGGCACGAAGGTGCTCCTGACCCACGGGGACCTCTATAGGGTGAAGCATTCGCTGATGCGGCTGTCCCTCCGCGCGCGGGAGGCGGAGGCGCTGCTTGCGCTCTACGGCCATACCCACGCCCCTTCGGCGGAGTGGGTGGGCGGCGCGCTGCTGGTCAACCCCGGCGCGCTGATGGACGGGCGCTACGCCATCATCGAGTTCCGGGAAAACGGGCCCGCGCCCTTTCTGCTGCACGTATGAAGCGCGCGAAAAACCGGCCTGAAAATTTTGGTTAAGCTATGGACAAAGCACGGGCCGCGTGATATAATCATGAATCGTCAGCGGGAATGAAGCTGTCTGAAGTTTCGAACGATTGCATGCGCCCGTAGCTCAGTTGGATAGAGCAACGGCCTTCTAAGCCGTGGGTCAGGGGTTCGAATCCCTTCGGGCGCGCCATTACCGGCCGGAATGGAATTGTGGTGGGCGTAGTTCAGCGGTTAGAGCGCCAGGTTGTGGCCCTGGAAATCGTGGGTTCAAATCCCATCGCTCACCCCATTTTTTTCTTACCGAACGGCACATGCCTCTGACGAGGGCGATGGGGTGTAGCCAAGCGGTTAAGGCCCGGGGCTTTGACTCCCGTATGCGCAGGTTCGAATCCTGCCGCCCCAGCCATCAAGACCCAGTAGCTCAGTTGGCAGAGCATCTGACTTTTAATCAGAGGGTCCGGAGTTCGAGTCTCCGCTGGGTCACCAGTTTATCGCGCGCGGGCGTGGCGGAATGGCAGACGCGCCAGATTTAGGATCTGGTGTCCCAGGGACGTATGAGTTCGAGTCTCTTCGCCCGCACCAGATGTCGGCCGGCACCGGCGGCCAGGTCAGTACTCGGTCATGCGGTGTTTTGCGGGTGTAACTCAATGGCAGAGCGCCAGCCTTCCAAGCTGGATACGTGGGTTCGATTCCCATCACCCGCTCCAATTTTTTTGTGAAAGGGACTTGCCAGAATAGGAAATCTGTGGTATAATTTTTTCCGCTGACGCCGATACGGCGCCATCGCGCGGTAGTAGCTCAGTTGGTAGAGCGCCACCTTGCCAAGGTGGAGGTCGCGAGTCCGAGTCTCGTCTACCGCTCCACAGACCGTCTCGAAACGGGTAGATTTTCGGACAAGCGGAGCGCTTAGTTATCCTCCGGGCTGTTTTCACCGGGGACATACGGGATGAAGCCCTTGTCAAAGGCCAACTTTTGAATATGAAGGGGCATATCCCGGATATCGACAATGAAACCGTCCACGTTGAGCATCCACACCGCGGGGTTGTCTTGCGCGTTTTCTTTGAGCAGCCATTCGGTGTTGAGATACGAGATGTTAAACATCCGTCTGATTCCGGAGGCTTTGTTTGCGGCGGTGGCAGCGGAGAGGTCAAACTCCTCGGCGATCTCCCGCGCGGACATGTAGTAAGGGTTTTCTTTGTCAAAGATGAAATTGTTTGCGGCGATGGCGTACACGATGCCGGCGGCCCAGGTTTCCTCGCGGCCCGAAAGGAGCGGAGAGGGGCGCTTGCGGCAGAGCTTTTCCAAGAGGCGCAGGCACAGCGCCTTGTATTCGTCATTCAAGTGGTCGTCACAGAACGCCGAGATCAGGGGCGCGACGGCGTCGTACTTATCCCGCAGGGCCAATGGAACTGCCATGGGAATACTCCTTTGGAAATGGATATATATGTAGTATAATAGGGATAGAAGCATAACGCAAGCGAGATGAGAAGCAATGCGGGCGCATCCGTACATCGAGGGGCGGGCACCGGAGCAGGCGACGTATCTGCCGGAGTGCCTGGACGAGCTTATATCGCCGGAGAACCCGATCCGGTTCATCCGGCTGTTCGTATTGCAGCTGAATTTGGAAGAGATGGGCTTTGTGCGGTCGAAGCCGAAGGGGACGGGGCGGCCGGGGTACGACCCGGCGATCCTCCTGATGCTGTACATCTACGGGCACATGAACCGGATCCGCTCGTCGAGGCGGCTGGAGCGGGAGTGCGTGCGGAACCTGGAGCTGTGGTGGCTTTTAGGGAAACTTACGCCCGACCACAACACGATCGCGGACTTCCGGAAGGACAACAAAAAGGCGCTGAAGGATCTTTTGCGGGCGTTCGTGCGGCTGTGCGTGGAGATGGGGCTGACGCGGGGCGCGCGGGTGTGCGTGGACGGGACGCCGATTCAGGCGGTGAACAGTCTGAAGCAGGCGACGAGCGTGGAGCTGAGCCGGAAGAAGCTGGAATACGCCAAAGAGCAGCTTCGGCTGGTGGATGCGTACCTTGCCGAGCTGGACGAGGCGGACGCGATTGACCAGGGCCGGCTGGACAAGGCGTTCGCGCTGGACATCGACCCGAAGCACCTGCCGGATCCCGCGGAGATCCGGGCGCGGATCAAAAAGCACGAGGACGCGCTCAAGGAGATGGAGGAAACGGGCGAGACGCAGCTTCTGTACACCGATCCGGACGCGCGGGTGATGTTGACCAAGGACGGCGGGAAGCGGGCGTGCTACAACATTCAGGCGGCGACGGACGCGGACAGCCACCTGATCCTGGGGTTTGACGTGACGAACGACCGAAACGACATGAACAAGCTGTGCTCCACGGCGAAGATCGCCATGGAGAACACGGGAGCCGAATCGGTGGAGGCGGTCGCGGACAAGGGCTACTCCAGCGCAAGGGACGTGGAAGCCTGCCTTCTGAACGGAATCGCGCCGCAGGTGGGGATGGTGTACGACCGGGAGGCGCGGGTTTTGAACCTTGAATACCGGTCCCAGGAAATATCCGAAGCCAAAAGAGCCAGCCGAAATCCTTCGGATATCCGGGACTGCCTGCACGCCGGCGTGCTTCCCGCGTGCTATGAGGGCACGGATATTTCGATAGAGCTTCAGTACGAGAGCGTCGTAAGCTGCTTTATCCGACACGCGGACGGAACCGTCACCTGCCCGATGGGAAGGGTGATGAACTTTCAGGGCGAGAAGAAGAACGGCACGGTCTACGGCACGAAATCCGCCTGCCGAACCTGCCCAAATCGCTGCACGGACGGAAGGACGTTCAAGACGGTGAAGTTCGGGCCGGACACGAAGTACGTGCCGGTCAGGATGTACGGGAGCCCGCGGTATAAACTTCAGGAAATCCCCGATGTTTCCCAGCCGGATCACAACCACGTATTCGGACATGTGAGGCGCGCCCCGGCGCGGGTGATGGTGTTCGTGAAGCGGAACGTAGAGAAGCTCAAGGAGCGGTTCCGCGTATCGGAGCATCCCTTCGGAACGATCAAGTTCTATGACGGCGCGCACTACTTTCTGTGCAGGGGAAAGGAAAAAGTGGCAGCCGAAACATCGCTGATGTTCACATCCTATGACATCCGCCGGGCGATCACGCTGGCCGGCGGGGTGCAGAAGCTGATCCACCGGATGATGGAAGCAATCCGCAGAAGAAAGAGCCAGGGGATACCCATGCCAATTTGACGGAGACGGACGGGGTAAATACGCAAATATCGGCAAAAACAGGCTGATTTCAGGCAGAATCAGCCTGTTTTTGAATTGAGCAAAGAAAAATCCGTCTCTTTCGAGACGGATTGTCCAGGACCGCCTGAAAGGGCGGTCGTTTTTTGCGCCAAAGGCCGCCGTGTCCCGCGCTTGACAACCGCTTTGCAAGCTGTTATCCTATAAAACAGACCAAAGTATCACATAATTACAAAACCGGAAGAAGGTCGGTTTTATGAAAAAGGGCGATGCGCGTCGCCAGGAGATCCTTCGTGCCGCGGAAAAGCTCTTCTACATGAAGGGCTACGAGAACACCTCCATCCAGGATGTGCTGATGGAGGCGGCCATTTCAAAGGGCGGGTTTTACCATCATTTTGAATCAAAGCTGAGTCTGTTGGAGCAGATCGCGCTGGCCCGAACCGAAGAGGGCTACGAGCGGGCGGAGCGGGCGGTGGAGGGCTGTGCCGGCGACGCCACCGAGAAGCTCAACCTGCTCTTTGACGTGGGCGGCTTTTTTGAAACCGGGGATATGGACTACTTTGGCCTGATGATCCGGGTGATCTATCAGGACGGCTCTGTGCAGCTGCGGGACATGATCAAGAAGCTGCGCGTCGACCGGTATGAGCCGCTGCTCACGCGGGTCATTCATGAGGGGGCCGCAAACGGGATCTTCTACACCGCCTACCCGGACAACCTGGCGCGTCTGATCCTTTTGATGGACAACGCGCTGACGGACGAGATTGCGCTCGCGCTGACGGGCGAGGACGCCGCCGAGCACATGGCCGGCCTGGTTGACCTGATGGGCGCCTACCGCAGCGGCGTGGAGCGCCTTTTGAACGCGCCCTATGGCTCCGTGCGGCTGGTGGGGCTGGAGCGGATTGCCCAGGTGGCGCAGCGGATGGAGCGGGAGGCGCGCCACACGGCCGGCGCGCAGTAAAGCTTGGAACCATTTGCGCGCCGGTTCTGTCATATAGGGCAAAGGGAGTGTGACAGGATTTGAAAAAGCCCTGGATGCTGATTGCGTCGCTCGCGCTGATTGTCGCCGTGGCGGCGGGTATTTTTCTGGTAGTCCGCACCATGAACCGTGAGGGGGACGCCACCGTGATCGTTCCGCAGGAGGCGGACGGCCTCACCGCAACCGTCGAACCGGACGCCGGGGCCGAGGACGCTGCGCCGGGCGCGGCGACACTGGCGCCCACGGCGACCGCCCGGGCTACGGCTTCGCCGGCGCCGGCCCCGACGCCGGTTGCCACGCCGTCTCCGACCCCGGTCCCCACGCCGTCTCCGACGCCGTCTCCGACGCCGACGCCCAAGCCGCTGCCGCTGGCGGGGCTTAAAATCGGCATTGATCCGGGGCATCAGCTGCACGGAAACTCCAGCCAGGAACCCGTCGCCCCGGGCAGCAAGGAAACGAAGGCCAAGGTTTCCAGCGGCACCTCCGGCCGCGTGACCGGAAGGGCCGAGCACGAGGTCAACCTGGAGATCGCGCTCAAGTTCCGCGACGCGCTCAAGGCCCAGGGCGCGGAGGTTAAGATGACCCGTGAAATCGCCGACGTGGACATATCCAACGTCGAGCGCGCCGAGATGATGAACGAATGGGGCGCGGACCTCGTACTGCGGCTGCACTGCAACGGTGTGTCCAACGCCAAGGCCAACGGCATCGGGCTGTACGTCAAGACGAAGGGCGAGGGCGCGGAAGCGTCGCTCACCTACGCGGAGGCCATCATTCGCCGCATGGTCGAGGAGACCGGCGCCAACGAGGACGGCGTATTCCGCCGCGATACCTATTCCGGCCTCAACTGGTCTACGGTGCCCAACATTCTGGTGGAGATGGGTTATATGACCAACGAGAAAGAGGACAGGCTGCTGAGCGACCCGGAGTATCAGCAAAAGCTGATCGACGGCATGGTGAAGGGTGTGGCGGACTGCTTTGGCAGGACGCTCGAGGAGGGCGGACGCGCGATCGCGGTGGAGACGGAAGCGGCGCCCGCCGACCCGATGGGGGACGCCGGGGGAGAATAAGCGCCGGCACTCCGAAGCCCCTTGACGGCCGCCCTTTGCGGGAGAAAGATTGCCGCCCCGTTTGGGGCGGCGCTTTGTCATTTCGGGCGGTTCCAGAGCCCGTACTGGGCCTCGTTTTGGAGCGCCGAGAGCATCAGTTCCCGCGCATTGGGAAACTGCCGGCAGATGTGATCCAGAAGCGCCTCCACGTCGTCCCGCCGGGTATGGCCGTTGGCGGGGCAGGGCGATGGGATGACCGGCAGGTTCAGCACCTTCGCCATGTGGATCACGTGTTTTTCCGGCAGGTATACCAGCGGCCGGATCTGGGTGATTCCCGTGCGCGAAAGGTATGTGACGGGGTGAAAGGTATGGATGCGCCCCTCGTGGAGCAGCGACAAAAACAGCGTTTCGATGGCGTCGTCCCGGTGATGCCCCAGCGCCAGCTTGTTGAAGCCGCCGGCCACGCACAGATCGTTCAGCGCGCCGCGGCGCATCTTCGCGCACAGCGCGCAGGGGTTTTTTTCGCGGCGCTCCTCAAAGATGACCCGGCCGATTTCGGTTGCCTTCACCGTGTAGGGTACGCCCAGCTCGGCGCACAGCGCGTCCACGCCGGCGGTATCGAAGGGCTCGAAGCCCATCGTCAGCGTGAAGGCGGCCAGCTCGTAGGGCACCTTGCAGAACTTTTTGTATAGCGCCAGCGCATACAAAAGCAGCAGGCTGTCCTTGCCGCCGGATACGCCCACCGCGATGCGGTCGCCCGCCTCGATCATATGAAAATCCTGATCCGCCCTGCGGAGGCAGCCCAACACCTGCTTCATCGCGTCACCGGATCAAGAGCGTCGCCAGCGAGAAGAGCACGGCCAGCGATGCCGCGTCCACCAGGGTGGTCAGCGCCTGCCCGGCGACCGCGGCCGGATCCATGCCGAGGCGGTCGGCAAACATCGGCACGAGGCAGCCCAGGGCCTTGGACAGCACGACGGTGACCACCATGCTCAGCGACACCATCAGCGCGGTGCGGGATTCGACGCGGCTGACAAGGACCATTCGAAGGCCGTTGACCAGTGCCAGCACCGCCCCGACCATGACCGCCACGCGGATCTCCTTCCAGAGCACCTTCGCGATGTCTGAAAACTCGATTTCACCCAGCGACAGGCCGCGCACGATCAGTGTGGAGGACTGGGAGATGCAGTTGCCGCCGGTGTTCATCATGACCGGGATTGCCGCGGTCAGCGCCAGCCACAAGGCTTCGCTGCCCTCAAAGGCCGGGCCGTATCGGGTGATGATCCAGCTGGCCACGGTGCTCAGCACCAGCAGGATCACAAGCCACGGGAGGCGGTTGAGAGCCATGCGCAGAACGCCCGTATGCAGGTAATCCTCGTCGGAGGGCAGGATGGCGGCCATGCGCTCAAAGTCCTCGGTGTTCTTTTCCTCGATCACGTCCACCACGTCGTCCACGGTGATGATGCCCACCAGCCGCTCCTCCTTGTCCACCACGGGGATGGACATCAGATCGTACTTGCGCACGGTTTCGGCCACGCTGTCCCGCTCGTCCAGCGTGTGGACGCTGATGACGTTCGTCTCCATCAGCTTTTCGATCTTCGTTTCATCGTCGGCGATGATGAGCTTTCTGAGCGCCACCGTGCCGATCAGGTGCCGGGCGGCGTCGATCACATAGATGGTGTAGATGGTTTCCTTATCGATGCCGGTGCGCTTGATCTCCTCCATCGCCTCGCGCACGGGGATATCCTTGTGGAATTCGCAGTATTCGATGGTCATGATGGAGCCGGCGGAGTCCTCCGGATAGCGCAGAAACTGGTTGATGGTGTCGCGCCGCGCCCGGTCGGTGAACTGCAGGATGCGCTTGACCACGTTGGCCGGAAGTTCCTCCAGAAAATCCACCGCGTCGTCGATGAACATCTCGTCCACCAGCGCGCTCAGCTCACTGTCTCCGACGGACTCGATCAGCGCCTCGCGCTGGTCGCTGTCCATATAGGTGAACACGTCCGAGGCGATGTCCTTGGGCAGGATGCGAAACACCGCCAGCAGCTTCTCCCGGTCAAGGGTTTCGAGGTATTCGGCGATGTCCACCTCGTTGAGCATCCGAAGCGCGCCTCTGAGCTCACCGTGGCGTCCATGCTTGAGCAGATCGTCCAGCCGGGGCCTTATCTCGTCAAAATCCAAGGTTCTTCCTCCATTCGGGCGGTTCGGGCGCGGAAAGGGACGGGGTGTTCCAATTCCGACGCATCCATGATAAACGGGTTTGTCCTGTTCGTCAAGAGGGGTTCTGGCTTTGCGGAGCCAGGATGTACCGGGCGGTCAACCGCGGGCAGTAGACGTCGTTGTAGAAGTAGTTGCCGTTGCCGGCCACGTCCGCATAGGCGGTGTAGGTGACGCCCAAGGAGGGGCTGGAGAGGGAGGAGACGTTGTCCAGGATCACGTACTGCGGCTCGTCCTCGGTGCCCACGTTCATCACCAGAAGCGGGGTTTCTCCTTCAATGATTTCCACCACCGGGCCCACGCATTTGAAGATCTTGCCAAACCACTGGCGGTAGGTGAGCGTCAGGTTCTTCCAGTCCATCTTCCAGGCCTTGCGGGAGTAATCGTTGAGGGAGGGGATGTAGTTGACGTGCACCGAAACCACCGAATCGGTCATCCCCGGCTTTTGCGCGCGGAAGGTGACGACGTTGTCACCGATGACGGTAAACTTCGCCTTGAAGGAAAAGTCGCCGTTCTGTTCGATCTTGATGGAGTCCTCCACGTGGTCGGTGTCCACCACCAGGGTGGCGGAGGGGTCCGTGGTGCCCTTGATGACCATGGTGTCCTTCGAGGAGGACTTGTCCAGGTTCATGTAGGGCTCCAGCGGGATCTCCTGCGGCTCCCGGTAGAGCACGATGTCCTTGCGGGTTTCCCTGTGGTTCTGGGTGGCCACCAGGATCGAAATATTGTTGTCGCCGTAGCCCACGTTGATGTTGGCGGACAGCTTGCCCTCAAAGTCCACCACGTCGGTCACATCCTCGCCGTTGACGAGCACCCTGGAGTCAGGCACCACCTGCAACTGCATCGGATAGATGGAATTGACGACCTCCTGAAAGTCCTCGGACGGGTTGATGAGGGTCAGCGGGGATTCGGGCACATCGACGGTCAGTTCCAGCGGCGGAAGCTCCGTCCGGGCGCCGCTTTCGCTCTCCAGCACCGGCGTCATCGTGATGACGGCGGCCTCCACATCCTCGGGGTTTTCGTCAAACCAGCTGCTGTCGGGGATTTCAATGCGCGCCAGGCCGCCCGTCAACAGGTAGGACTGGTCCAGTTCCTTGATGAATACGGAATTCCCGTCCTCGCCGTAAAAGGTGATGGCGTGGCCCACGCGGCCGTCTTCCAGCGTGATCTCCTCCACGTCGGGGGCCATGCGGCCGCCCACCGTGTAGGCGCGCGAAAGGCGCCACGCGTCAAACCAGTAGTACAGCCGGTAGCTCGCAAGGCACAAAAAGGTGATCGAGACCAGGGCGAACACCGTCCACATCAGCCCGTTGGCGACGCGCGCGGCGCGGCCGGGTGTCTTGCGGGCGGACGTGGAGCCCAAGGCGTCCATCGCCTGGTTGCAGCGGGGGCAGAGGGCTTGCCCTTCGGCAACGGTGGCCCCGCAGTTCGGACATTTCAAAACGTATACCTCCGGATGGTGCCGCGCGCTGAAGGCGCGAAAAATCGGGGTGGTTCGCCAGCTAGAATTATATTCTTTCGCGGGCTTTCTGTCAAAACCCTTTCTGTTGGCGCGCTTTTCACACGGAAACTGAAGATTTGTCATAAAATTTGATCGACAAGCCGCCCGCACATGGTATAATAAAGGCATGTTTGAACCGGGAGGGATGGTTTTTTGGACAACTTCCGCGAAGAGGTTGCCGTCCGGCGCAGCGCAGGCCTCTACAATTTCCTGTATGTCCTGGCGTGGCTGGCGATGGCGGTGTTTGCGCTGGTGGCGATGTTTGCGCTCTCCGGCGTCATGGGCATGGTTTCCACGGGCTTCAGCATCATGCCGATCATACTGCTGGTGGTGTTCGGCGGCGCGGCGTTTCTCATCTACCGCTACAAGGACGAGCTCAAAAGCGAGTACGAATACGTGTTTACCAACGGCGATCTGGATGTGAGCAAGGTGCTCAACAACAGCCGCCGCCGCTATCTGACCAGCCTCAACATGAAAAACGTGGAGGCGGCCGGCCCGGTGAACGGTTCCGCCTTTAACCGTTACCTCACGATGCAGGGCATCAAAAAGCACAACTGGTTTCTCAATCGGGACGCGCACCTGTACTACTTTTACTTTGTGAAGTCCGGCGTCAAGCACCTGATGGTGGTGGAGCTGTCAAGCGAGATGGCGGACCTGTGCAAGCGGCCCAACTACATGAATTTCGGCATCTGGCAGGCGTGAGGGCATGAGGGCGTATCTGGACAACAGCGCCACCACGCGGCCGTCGGAGGGCGTAGTCGAGGCCATGACCCGGGCGATGCGGGACGGATACTTCAATCCGTCCTCTCTGTATGCGCCGGCGGTGGAGGCGGAGAAGGCGCTTTGCGCCTGCCGCCGGCGGATTGCGCGGGCGCTGGGCGCGGAGGATGCCGTCGTCACCTTCACTTCCGGCGGCACCGAGGCCAACAATCTGGCGGTTCTGGGCGCGATGGCCGCGCGGCGGGGGCCGGCCCGCGCGCTGGTGGCCGCCACGGAGCACCCGTCGGTACTGGCCGCGTTTGACGAACTGCGCGCCCTCGGGCACGCCGTGGAGGTCATCCCGGTAGACCGCCTGGGCCAGTTGGACTGGGACGCGCTGGAGAAGGCTCTGTCGGAGGGCCCGGCGCTGGTCAGCGCCATGCAGGTCAACAACGAAACCGGTGCCGTGCTGGACGCCGAGCGGTTCAGCCGGACGGTGCGGCGCCTGGCGCCCGGCGCGCTGATCCACGTGGACGGCGTGCAGGGCTTTTTGCGGCTCCCCTTTGACATGGGCTGGGCCGATCTCTACACGCTGTCGGCCCACAAGCTGCACGGCCCCAAGGGCGTCGGCGCGCTGGTGGCGGGACTCCGGGTCCGCATAAAGCCCCGGCAGGTGGGCGGCGGCCAGGAAAGGGGCCTGCGCTCCGGCACCGAGAACACGCCGGGCATCGCGGGGCTGAAGCGCGCCATTGAGGAAATCGAGGCCATGGGGGACGTGACCGCGCCGCTCCGGGAGAAAAAGCTGCGCCTCTGGGCGGAGATCCGCCGCGGCGCGCCTGCCGCGGTCGTATTCGGTCCCGCGCCGGAGGCGGGCGCGCCCCACATCCTGAGCGTGGGGTTCCCCGGGGTGCGCGGCGAAGTGATGCTGCACGCGCTGGAGGGCGACGGGGTGTACGTGTCCACCGGTTCCGCCTGCTCGTCAAAAAAGCGCAGGGTCAGTTCGGTGCTGCTGGCGATGGGCATCCGGCCGGAGGAGGCCGAATGCGCGGTCCGCTTCAGCCTGTCCCCAAACACCACGGAGGACGAGATCGATTACGCCGCGGCGCGCGCGGGCGCGCAGTATGCGGTTTTGTCAAAATACTGGAGGCGATGACATGCGCGACGTGCTGCTCGTGCGCTTTGGGGAGGTTCACCTGAAGGGGCTGAACCGCCCGTACTTTTTGCGGAAACTGGTGGAGAACATCAAATTTGCGGTGAGGCCGCTGGGTGGCCACGTGTGGATGAGCGACGGCCGCATCTACGTGTCGGGCGCGCAGGACATGCGCGAGGTCACGGAAAAGGTCTGCCGCGTGTTTGGCGTGTACTCGGTCAGTGTGGCGACGGAACTGGAGAAGGACCTGGAGGAGATCGCCCGGGCGGTGGTGGATCTGGCGCGTCCGCTCACGGGCACCTTCAAGATCGAGGCCCGGCGCAGCGACAAGCGGTTTCAGCCCGATTCGATGACGATGGGGCGCGAGCTGGGCGGCCGCGTGCTGGAGGCCAACCCAAACCTCAGGGTGGACGTGCACAGGCCCCAGCACAGGATCTCCGTGGAGATTCGCGACATGGCCTACGTCTACTGCGGCGAGACCCTCGCCGTGGGCGGTATGCCGCTGGGCACCGGCGGGCGCGCGGCGCTGCTCCTCTCCGGCGGCATCGACAGCCCCGTGGCGGGCTATCAGATCATGCGCCGGGGCGTGACGCTCCGCGCCATCCACTTCTTCAGTTTCCCCTTCACCAGCGAGCGCGCCCGGCAGAAGGTGATCGATCTGGCCGCCATCCTGGGCGCCTACGGCGGCGGAATGCCGGTGGACGTGGTGCCCTTTACAAAAATCCAGATGGAGATCCACGAGAAGTGTCCGGACGAGTTCGGCACGCTGATCATGCGCCGGTTCATGATGCGCATCGCGGAGAAGCTGGCGCGGCGGCGCGGCTGCCTGGCGCTGATCACCGGCGAAAACCTGGGCCAGGTGGCCAGCCAGACCATGGAGGCCCTTGCCGTCACCGACCGGGTGGTGGATATGCCGGTGTTCCGGCCGCTGATCGGGCTGGACAAGCTGGAGATCACCCAGATGGCGGAGCGCATCGGCACCTACGAAACCTCGATTCTGCCTTACGAGGACTGCTGCACCGTGTTCACGCCGCGCCACCCGGCCACGAAGCCCCACATCGCGGACATTGAGAAGGCCGAGGCGCTCCTCGATTGCGAAGGGCTGATCGACGAGGCCGTGGCGGGCACCGAAGAGGTCCGCTACTGGGTGCGGGAGGACGGCGAGTAGCGCGCCGCCCGCCGGAGAGGATATGACATACGAGGACGCCACCGGGCGCTGCTGGCTGGAGGTCGATCTGGACGCCATCCTGGAAAACCACCGCGCGGCCCGGGCGCTGATGGGGCCGGACGCGGCGGTCGTTCCCGTGCTCAAGGCGGACGCCTATGGCATGGGCGCGGCGGTGGTTGGGAGGCTTTTGGCGGACGACGGCGCGCGGCTCTTCGCCGTCGCTACCGGCGATGAGGCCGAGCAGTTGATGCGCGCGCTGCCCGGGGACGCGAAGGTGCTGACCATGGGGCTTGTCGGCCGGGCGCAGATGGTCCGGCTGATCCGCGCGGGCATGCCGCTGACGCTCTTTTCCGAGCGGCAGGGGATGTCCATCGCGGAGGCGGCCCGGGCGGCCGGCGAGGCCGCCTGGGTGCATGTGAAGGTGGACACGGGCCTGCACCGGCTGGGGCTCGCGCCGGAGACGGCGGCGGATGCGGTCGCCGAACTCATGCAAACCGGCGTCATCCGGGTGGCGGGGCTTTATACGCATCTGGCCATCCATACGGCGGAAACGGACCGGGCGCAGACCGCCAAACTGCGCGAGGTGCGCGCGGCGTTCCTCGCCCGGGATATCGACGTACCGATGACCCACGCGGTGGACTCCATCGGCATGGCACGCTACCCGGAGGACCACATGGACGCCGCCCGCGCCGGCGCGTGGCTCTACGGCGTGGCGCCCGCGGGCTTTGACCGCCCGGCGCTGTGCCGGGGCGCGGCGCGCTTCAAGGCGCGCGTCGCCCAGCTGCGCTACGTAAGGGCGGGGGAACTGGTGGGCTATGATGACGAGCATCCGCTCCCGCGCGACAGCCTGATCGCTACCCTCTCCGCCGGGTATGCGGACGGCTTTCCTCGGCTCGCCCACGGCCAGGACGTCGAGATTCGCGGCGCGAGGGCGAAGGCCGTGGGCATCGCGTGCATGGACCAGATGATGGCGGACGTGGGCGGCGTTCCGGGCGTGGAGGAGGGCGACGAGGTGACCTTTGTCGGCGGCACCATCTCCGTGGACGAATACGCCAGGATGGGCCGGCTGAACCGGAACGAGGCGTGGGCGCGGATTGGCCGGCGCGTGCCCCGCGTCTATTTTGTGAACGGAAGGCCCGCCTTTGCGCGCTCGGAGGTAAACCCGTCATGACCATCGGAGAACTCCGGAATTTGGCGGAGGCGGCCTTTGACTGGACGGTATCCCTGCGCAGGGCGCTGCACCGGATTCCGGAGCCGGGATTCCGGGAATTCAAAACGCAGAAGCTGATCTGCGACGCGCTTTCGTCGCTGGACATTCCCTATTCGGCGGAGCGGACGTGGGTGATAACGGACATCGCCGGCGCGCATCCGGGCCGGGTGGTGGCGCTCAGAGCGGATATCGACGCGCTGCCGGTCGCGGAGCCGGAGGGCTGTCCGTTTCGCTCCACCCACGAGGGCTGGATGCACGCCTGCGGCCACGACGTGCACACCGCGATCCAGCTGGGTGCCGCGAAGATTCTCGCAGGGCTCAGGGACGGGATGCGCGGCTCGGTGCGGCTCCTCTTCCAGCCTGCGGAGGAGACGGAGGGCGGCGCCAAGCCCATGGTGGCGGCAGGCGCGCTGGAAAACCCGAGGGTGGATGCCAGCTACGGGTTGCACCTGCAGCCCCGGCTGCCGCTGGGGACGGTGGAAACGCGCTTCGGCACGCTGAACGCCTCCACCGACGATGTAATTGTGGACGTATTCGGGCGCGGCGGCCACGCGGCCTATCCGGAGAGCGGCGTGGACGCCATCGTGTGCGCGGCCCAGGTGGTGACGGCGCTGCAGACGCTGGTGTCCCGCAGCGTATCCCCGCTCCAGAGCGCGGTGCTGTCCTTCGGCGTCGTCGAGGGCGGCAGGGCGGCCAACGTCCTCTGCGACCGCGTGCGGCTGAAGGGGACGCTGCGCACCGCCGATCCCGAACTTCGCGTTCGGATGCGCGGCCGCATCCGCGAAATGGCGGAGGGCGTGGCGCGGGCCTTCGGTGCCGCGGCGGACGTAAAAATCATCGAGGGCTACAGCCCGCTGGTAAACCATCCCCGGGAGACGGATCTGGTGGTAGATACCGCGAAGGCGCTCTTCGGGCCGCAGAGCGTGCGGATCAAGGAGAGCCCCTCCATGGGCGGCGAAGACTTTTCCTATTTTATCGAGCACAACCCCGGCGCATTTTACCACATTGGCTGCACGCCGCCGGAAAAAATGCCCGCACCCGCGCTGCACAGCCCGCTGTTTGATCCGGACGAGCGGTGCATTTTGACGGGCCTTTTGATGCAGACCGCGCTGGCGCTGCGGGAGACCGGCGCGATGGACTGAGCGGGGCGCGCGCCCCGGCCCCTTCCATAAGCCCCATAAAATGGAATGGTGTTTATGCCTGGGCTCAGGCGGGTAATTATCCTGCAAAGGACAAAGCGCATGCCGGGGTGGACCCGGACATGATGAGTCGCACCGCGGTCAGCCTGTACGACAGAACCGAGAGGATGATTTTGCCATAGCGGCGGAGCCTTCCGCCCTCAACGTCCCGATGTACGCCCGCATCCCCCTTGAGAACGCCCGTACGCCCAAGGAGGCTGGAATGATGCTGACCGTCTCCCGCATGGTGGAGCAGCGGGATCTGTACACCTCCGGCCACCAGCGGCGCGTGGCGCTGATCGGCTTGGCCATCGCGCGGGAACTGGGCTGGGGCGAGGACCGCTGCAGGTTGGTGTATCAGGCGGGCGTGCTTCACGACGTGGGCAAGATCGGCATCCCCAGCGAGATCCTGTCGAAACCGGCCAGGCTTTCGCCTTGGGAATACCAGCTGATCAAGACCCATTCTCAGGCCGGATACGAAATATTTAAGGATGTGCCCACGCTTCTGCCCATCGCGCGAATCATTTTGCAGCACCACGAGCGGTTTGACGGCAGCGGCTATCCGGGCGGGCTGAAGGGCGATGCGATCGCCCCGGAGGCCCACATCCTGGCGGCGGCCGACGTGTTTGAATCCATGATCTCCCATCGGCCCTACCGGCCGGCGCTGGGCGTGGACGCGGCCATTGGCGAACTGACGCAGCACCGGGGCGTCCTCTATGAGCCCCGAACGGTCGACGCGCTGGTGACGCTGGTTCGGGAGAAGGACTTTCGGGTGCCGGACTGACGCCCGCGTGAAAGAGCCGCCCGGAGGGGCGGCCCTTTGATCGACTTCGGGAAGTCAGCCCAGGATTGCCTTCAGGTCCGCCTCGGCGGTGGTGGTCGGCCGGATGCCGTAATGCTTCACCAGATAGGAGAGAATCGCCGGGGATACGAAGGCGGGAAGGGTCGGGCCCAGGTGGATGTTGTTCACGCCCAGCGCCAGCAGCGTCAGGAGGATTGAGACGGCCTTCTGCTCGTACCAGGACAGCACCAGGGTCAGCGGCAGGTCGTTCACGCCGCAGCCGAAGGCGTCCGCCAGCGCCACCGCCACCTTGATGGCGGAGAAGGCGTCGTTGCACTGGCCCATGTCCATCAGTCGGGGGAGGCCCGCCACGGTGCCCAGCTCCAGGTCGTTGAACCGGTACTTGCCGCAGGCCAGCGTCAGCACCAGCGTATCCTTGGGCGTCTTTTCCACAAACTCGGTGTAGTAGTTGCGGCCGGGGCGTGCGCCGTCGCAGCCGCCCACCAGGAAGATATGGCGGAGCTTTCCGGCCTTGACCGCGTCGATCACCTGCCCCGCCGCGCCCAGCACCGTGTTCCAGCCAAAGCCGGTGGTCACCGTGGCGCCGCCGTTGATGCCCGTCATCGGGTGATCCTCTTTGTAGCCGCCCAGTTCCAGCGCCTTTTCAATCACCGGTTCAAAGTTCTTATCCTCGCCGATCTTGACAAGGCTCGGGTAGGCCACCAGGCCCGTGGTGAATACGCGGTCAGCGTAGCCGGGGCGCACCGGCATCAGGCAGTTGGTGGTGAACAGGAACGCGCCGGGCACGCCGTCAAACTCCTTTTGCTGGTTCTGCCAAGCGGTGCCGAAGTTGCCCTTCAGGTGCTTGTAGGCCTTGAGCTTCGGGTAGCCGTGGGCGGGCAGCATTTCGCCGTGGGTGTAGATGTTGATGCCGCGGCCCTCCGTCTGCTGGAGCAGCAGCTCCAGATCCTTCAGGTCGTGGCCGGAGATGACGATGAACGGCCCCTTTTCGATGGTCAGCGGCACGGTGACGGGGACCGGCGCGCCGTAGGCGCCGGTATTGGCCTTGTCCAGCAGTTCCATGCACTTAAGATTGATCTCGCCGGTCTTCAGTACCAGCGGCAGCAGCGTGCCCGCGCCGGCATCGGGGTTCCCCACGGCGCGCAGGCCCTCAAAGAAGAAGGCGTTGACGGCGTCGTCCTCCAGCCCCAGCGCGTGGGCGTGGGCGGCGTAGGCGGCGGTGCCGCGAAGGCCCAGCAGGATCAGCGACTTCAGCGAGCGCACGTCCTCGTCCTCGGTCCACAGCGCCAGCACCCGGGCGTCGTTTTCCGGCGCTGTGCCGCCGAGGGCGGCGATTTCGCGCTCTACCCCGGCGGTCAGCGCGCGGACGCTGTCGCTGTCGAAGCTCACGTTGGTCACGGCGGTGAAAAGGCCGTCCACCATCAGCCGCACGGAAGTGGGACGGGGGTTTTCGCCGGCGGTGACGGCCAGCGCGATCAGCGCGCGGGTCAGGCCGTCTTGATCGAGGGCCACTTCGTCGGTCTTGCCGCAAACGCCGCGGCTGCCGGTGCAGGCCTTTCCGCCCGCGGTCTGCTCACACTGGAAGCAAAACATGCTCATGATTCTTTCCTCCCGTTTCTTTTGTCGGTTATTCGTCGATGACCTCGCCGTCGGTGGACAGCGTAACGACCTGCCAGGGGATCATTTTTCCGCTGCGCCGCATGGCTTCCGTCACCGCGTGAACGATGCCGCCGCAGCAGGGCACTTCCATCCGGACCACGGTGACGCGCCGAATGTCGTTGGCCTTCAGGATCTCGGTCAGCTTATCCGCGTAGTCGCCGCTGTCCAGCTTGGGACAGCCGATCAGCGTAACCTGGTTCTTCATGAATCGGCGGTGGAAGTCGGCGAAGGCGTAGGCGGTGCAGTCCGCCGCGATGAGAAGGTTTGCACCGCTGAAGTAGGGCGCGTTGACCGGCGCCAGCTTGATTTGCACCGGCCATTGGCCGAGCTGGCTGACGGGCGCGGCCGCACGGGGTTCCGCCGGGACCCCGGCTCTGTGTTCGATGTGCCTGGGCGTCGAGCCGGGGCATCCGCCGTGGGTACAGGCGGCGTGGGGGATGGCCCGCAGCTTCGCGCCGGCCACCGCTTCCGCGTCATAGGCGGGCGCTTCCCGCTCCTCAAAGGAAATGGCACCGGTGGGGCAGGCGGGCAGGCAATCGCCCAGGCCGTCGCAGTAGTCCTCGCGCATCAGACGGGCCTTTCCGTCCACCATGCCGATGGCGCCTTCGTGGCAGGCCGCCGCGCACGCGCCGCAGCCGTTGCACTTTTCCTCGTCAATTCGAATGATCTTGCGCAGCATGTTTGGGTACCTCCTTGACTTTACGGCCCTATTCTAGTACAATGCCCTCGGAATGTCTGTTGGAAATCCAACGGGAGGGGAAAAGTTGGAGCAGTTGTTTGCCGGCATCGACGAGGGGGAGCTCTCCAGCCTGCTGGGCTGCCTTGAGGCGGTCCGGAAGCGGTACAAAAAGGGCGGGATGGTGTTTGCCGCGGGCGACGCGCCGGCGGTGGGGATGATCCTGAACGGAGCGCTGCAGGTGCTGGCCGAGGACCCGATGGGCAACCGCACCATCATTGGAAGGTTGGGGACGGGGGACCTCTTTGGCGAGGCCTTTGCCTGCGCGGGCGCGGAACACATGCCCTTTTCCGTGGAGGCGGTGCTCGACAGCGAGGTGCTGCTGATCGACGTGAAGAAGATTCTGGTCACCTGCCCCGCCGCCTGCCCGTTCCATTCGAGGCTGATTGAGAACCTGATGGCGATCCTGGCGCGCAAAAATATTCTTTTGAGCGCCAAGATCCGCCACATTTCGCGGCGGACCACCCGGGAAAAGCTGCTGTCCTACCTGTCGGAGCGATCGAGGGAGGCCGGGGCCCGCGAATTTGACATCCCCTTTAACCGGCAGGAGCTGGCGGACTACCTCTGCGTCGACCGCAGCGCCATGTCCGCGGAGCTTTCCCGGCTCAGGGCCGAGGGCCTGATCGAGTACGCGAAAAACCGCTTTACACTTCTCCGGCGCGCGCGGGCGAGGCCGGGCGCCGCCCGAAAAGCAAATTTGCAGTCAGGAAAGGAGCGCATTCCATGATCTACAGAGAACAGAACCAGTCCACCGAGGTTCGTGAGCGCATGCGCGGCGGCAGCGGCGCGGCGCAGTTGACCGCGCTGACCCGGGAACTTCCGAAGAACCTGCGGCTCTACAGCCTGATCCGGCTCACGCCCGGATCGTCCATTGGCTATCATGTCCATGAGAATGAAACGGAGCTGTTTCATTTTCTCTCCGGCTCCGGCATCGTGGACGACAACGGCGTCAAGGCCGCGGTCTCCGCGGGGGATACCCTGTCCACCCCCGACGGATTCGGCCACGCCGTCGAAAACAGCGGCGCCGAAGATCTGGTGTTTTTGGCGGTTATCGTCCGCGACTGAGATGGATTAACGAGAAATGCGCTTGACAGAATCCGGGCCGCGCGCTATGATGATGCCATAAACTGTAACTGAAATAGTTACTTATGGAGGAATTGATATGCGTACCGTGCTTTGGATTTTGCTGACGCTCGTTGTCGTCGGCGGATTGACCGCCATCGGCGCCTCGACGCGGAACGCTTCCGCCAACGGCGCCGCGCCCACGGCATCGGCCCCGGCCACCGCGACGCCCGGCCCCGCGGAGTACCACAAGCTTTTGCCGGAGGAGGCGAAGGCCCGGATCGACAGCGGCGACCCCGTGGTGATCGTCGACGTCCGCACCGCCGCGGAATTTGCGGAGAGCCGCATTCCCGGCGCGATCAACGTGCCAAACGAGGAAATTCTGGACCAGATGCCCGAGGCGCTGCCCGACAAGGATGCGGAGCTTCTCATCTACTGTCGCTCCGGCCGCCGCAGCAGCGACGCGGCCCACAAGCTGGTCGCGATGGGCTACACGCGGGTGTACGATTTTGGCGGCATTATCGACTGGCCCTATGAGACCGAGCAGTAAACCTTCGGACGGGAAGGGGAGGGTTGCGTGACCGGCGAATTTGCGGTGGCGGTACACGCGCTGGTGTACTTGGACATGCGCGCCGAGGTGGTGGACAGCGAGGCGCTGGCGAAGAACATCTGCACCAATCCCGCCCGCGTGCGCAAGGTGATGGCCAAGCTGCGCCATGCGGGGCTTGTGGATGCGCGTCCGGGCGCGGAGGGCGGTTACCGCACGGTTCGGGACGCGCGCTCGGTCACACTGCGCCAGGTGGCGGAGGCGCTCGGCGAGCACCCGGTGTCCGCCGCGTGGCGCTCCGGCGACCCGGAGATGCGCTGCATGGTGTCCTCGGGCATGGCGCGGGCGATGGACGGCGTGTACGAGGCGATGGGCGACGCCTGCATGGAGCGGCTGTCGCGCATCTCCATATCGGATGTTGAGGCGCGGCTCGCGCCCCGGAGCGCGTGCGGCCTTTTAAAGACGGAATAGGGGACGCCCGGCGTCCGGGCGCGCGAAGGCCCCCGCAGCCATCGCGCTGCGGGGGCCTTCGTCGTTTCAGTCTTCCGGCTTGTAGCGGTCCTCCAGCCTGCTCATAAATAGCGCCAGCGCCGCGCCTGCCGCCAGCGCGACAAGGCACAAAAGGCCGCCCGGGCTCAGATAATTGAAGTCGAAGGGCACGATGATCAGCGTCGAAGCGAATACGAAACCCAGGATACAATGGTAAAGCACCGCGTACGCCTTCGAGAAGACGTAGTTCATCAGCTTGGAAAGCAGGATCACGCAGGCGGCCACGCCCACCAGCAGCGGCAGCACCACGCCGAAGTCCATGTCCTTGATGCCATCCGCCATGGGCTTGTACAGATTCATGTACACCAGTAGGTTGGACGGGCTGAGGCCGGGCACGATCACGCCCAGCCCGATGATGCCGCCCGCCATCAGCCAGGTCAGGATGTTCTTGGGCATTTCCACCGCCACGATGGACTGCAGCGCCGTCAGAAGCGCGTAGGAGGCGGCGCAGGTAAGCGCCATCAGCACGAGGTGCCAGGGCTTCCGCCCCTTCTTTGCGGACTGCCGGAACAGCGCGGGCATCATGCCCACGATGCAGCCGATGAAAAACCACAGCGTGTAGGTTTCCGCGTTGCCCAGCATGTAGCTGACCACGAAGGAGAACAGGAACATGCCGAACACGCCGCCCAGTCCCACCGGGAGAAAGAACAGCACGTTTTCCTTGAAGTTTTTGGTGAGGTTCGATAGGAACGCGATCATCCGCTCATAGATGCCAAAAACCGCGGCCAGCGCGCCGCCGCTGACGCCGGGCAGGATGAAGCCGCTCCCGATGAAGATGCCTTTTACAAAACGAAGAATCCAGTCGCCCCAATTTCTATCCATTTCATACCTCCGGATGTTGCCTTCGTGCCGGCGCCGCCGCGCATCTATCCGACCGCGTTTTCCAGCACGCCGATTTTTTCAATGTCGCATCGCACCACGTCGCCGCGCTTCAGAAAGCGGGGCGGCCGCATGCCCATGCCCACGCCCGCCGGGGTTCCGGTGGCGATGATGGTGCCGGCTCTGAGCGTCATGCCGCCGGACAGTTCGGCGATGACCGACTTAATGCCGTGCACCATATCGGCCGTGTTGGCGCTTTGCCGGATTTCCCCGTTCACATAGGAGCGGATGGCCAGCGCCGGCGGACGGTCAAATTCGTCTTCCGTCACGATGCAGGGCCCCATGGGCGCAAACCCGTCCAGGCTCTTTCCGAAGTACCATTGCCTGTGCCTGTCCTGAAGGGTGCGCGCGCTGACGTCGTTGAGGATGGTATAGCCGAAGATGTACTCGAAGGCGGATTCCATGGGGACGTTCCGCGCGTCCCGCCCGATGACGACGGCCAGTTCCACCTCGTAATCAAGCTGCGCGTCAAGATCGGCGTGCCCCTCGATGCTCCGACCGGACGGCAGCGCCCGGTTTACCCGCTTGGAAAAGTAGACCGCCGCGTCCGCCGGCACAAACACGGCCTTTTTGAACCGGGCGGACTCCTCGGCGTGGGCCCGGTAGTTGAGCCCAAGGCAGAGGATGTC
Source organism: Christensenellales bacterium (assembly GCA_040768845.1). GTDB lineage: Bacteria > Bacillota > Clostridia > Christensenellales > Aristaeellaceae > JAEZHK01. The sequence goes on from JAXGME010000009.1 coordinate 104,225, forward strand.
CTGCGCGGGTTCCGGGATGGGCGCGAGCAGTTCCACCGAGGAGAAGGGAAGCGCGGCCAGGGTCTGAAGCGATTCCGGCCTTGCGCCGGCGCGGATCAGCGCCAGCATGGAGTCGTATCCTTCGATGGGCAATACCCGGTCGCCCTCCAGCCGTCCGACGCGCTCGCGGCCGCCGTCAAGAAAGGAAATCAGTTTCAGTTTGCTCGCCCCCGTTCGCGGCCGTCAGCCGATTTCGTCCAGTTCCTCCGGCGTAAGCACCCGGATGCCGCTTTTCTTCAGCAGCGCGGCCGTCAGCCCGTCGCCCGGAACCAGTCTCCCGGAAAAGTGTCCATCGTAGATCTGCCCGGAGCCGCAGGAAGGGCTGCGCGCCTTGAGCACCGCGTGATGGCATCCGGTCAGGCGCGCAAACGCCAGCGCCGCCTCGGCGCCGCGCGCATACGCCTCCGTCACGTCCAGCCCGGTCCTGTCGATCACGCGGCCGTCCCGAATCTCTCCGGGCGGACGCGGCGTCGGAAGGCCGACGTAGATTTCCGGGCACACGGGGATCAGCGTGTGACGGCCGGCGAGCGCAACGACGCGCTCGTCCGCCGCGCACCGTCCGTCAAAGCGGCACAGCGCGCCCAGAAGGCACGCGCTCACCAGCACGTTCATCCCCCGCACCCCCTCGCAATCCCTGCCATTGTACCGCAAAACGCGGCGCGGCACAAGGGAAAATGCGCGCGCGTCGGCGCAAATTATGGTATACTGAAAGATGCCGCCGCAGGCGGAGAGAGGGGAGAGGCCCATGAATGAGACGCTCCGGGCGCTCTATCGGCGCAAATCCGTCCGCGTGTTTGAGGACAGGCCCGTGCCGGAGGATGTGAAAAAGGCCGTGCTGCGCGCGGCCTTCGAAGCGCCCACCGCGGGCAATCAAATGCTGTATACGATCCTCGACATCACCGATCCGGCGCTGAAGGCGCGGCTTGCCGTCACCTGCGACCACCAGCCCTTCATCGCGAACGCACCCGTCGTATTCGTCTTTCTGGCGGACGCAAGGCGCTGGCCCAGGCTGTACGCCCTCGCGGGTGAATCGCCCCGGCCCGCCGGCCCGGGCGATCTGATGCTGGCGGTGGCGGACGCCTGCATCGCCGCCCAGAACGCGGTGGTGGCGGCGGAGAGCCTGGGGCTCGGCAGCTGCTTTATCGGCGACATTTTGGAAAACTGCGAAGAACACCGCCGGTTGCTGAACCTGCCCGACCACCTGATGCCCGCTGCGATGCTGGTGATGGGCTATCCTACTCAGGGACAGAAGGACCGCGCGAAACCCGCCCGGTTTGACGGCCGGTACATCGTGTTTGAAAACCGCTTCCGCGACCTGACCGACGAGGAACTCCGGGAGATGTGGGCCAGCCGGGAGCGCGCGGAGGAGAGGCCCCGGGCGGCATCGTTTGAAGAAGCTGTCCGCGCATTTTGCAGGCGCAAGTACATGAGCGATTTCAGCCGGGAGATGAGCCGCTCCGCCGCCGTGTACCTGCGGGACTTTGGCGCCGCCCCGCAGTAGGGTTCGGCCGCTTCGGCGCTTTACATCGCGGCGAAACCGTCGTATAATAATGGGCGCGGGCTGAAATGGTGGAATGGCAGACACCGGGGACTTAAAATCCCCTGCCGCGAGGCGTGCGGGTTCGAATCCCGCTTTCAGCACCATCCGTCCCGGAAGCGATGGACCCGAGGACAGCAAACAGCCACTTTCCGGTTATCCCGGAAAGCGGCTCAGACCATCAACAAACGGCCACTTTCCGGGACGACCGGAGAGTGGCTGTTTGCAAGAAGGCTGGAGGGAGGAAGAAAAACGGAAGGAAGAAGGGCCTGGCGAGCCTTTTCATGTTTTGAACCGCGGCGGTCAGGAAGGACTGCTCACGCATATTGGGAAGGCCGAGCATGCGGGCAAAGCGCAAGCCGTGGTTCTCCTTGGCCTCCGCGAAAGATCGTTCAATGGTTTCCTTACGCCAGGCGTACAGTCTTCGCCCTTGAGAGGTCTTGGTAAACGCCGTAACCTCATCCAGCGCATCCTGCCATACATGTCTGGTCACCATCCTTCTGGTCGCCTTCTCGCTGAAACACGCCGCCCGCCTTGGACATCCCGCGCAGTCTTTCCGGTCGCTGAAGTATTGCCGTAGCCTTCGCGGGTGGTTGTCCTCCAGTATAGGCGCTTGCCTGAGAGAGGAAGTAGGTGTTCACGAAGGTTGGGTCGTACTTGAACCGGTATTTCCCGTAGTGCTCTTCCTTGTGTGTATGACGGCGGTAGCCATGACGCCTTGAATTCTCTTCGTTTCCAGCAGATGCGCGATCCATGCGCTGGCGCGTATCCGGCGTCGAACCCTCAGTACCTGGGCAGATGCCCCAGCCGCCCCTCTATTTCTTCCAGAAGTTCCGGTACGGGGTGACATCGTTGATGTTGGCCGGGGTGATGTGGATATTGACGATCACGTTGTGCTTGCTGTCCACCGTGCGGTGTTCGCTGTAGTGAAACCCTTCCGGCTTCCCTTCCTTGCTCAACTGGCCGCTGTCAGGATCTGTCGTGCTCTCCATCTTTCGTCTTCCCGCCGGACGGCGGATCGTCGTTGCTATCATCTTCATCATCCTCGGTCATTGTCGTCATCCCGCTCAAACGGCTTCTTCCCCAATACTTTGCGGTCCAGATCGATCTGCGCGTCCAACTCCGCCATGTACGAAGCGGGCGTCTCCTCCACCGTCACCAGCCGCTTCTTGTGCTTATTCGCTTTCACCTTAATGTCTGGTCAGTGTACCACGCTGTCCACCCACTCCTCTATCCATCACACTGCCGAAGAATCTCGTCGAAGACCTTCTCCGCGGATGTTGTTCTCCCGAAACCGCAACGAATCCGGTTGATGAACTGATCGTCGCGTGATCCGGTCCTTTCTCCGTCAGCTCATCCAGAAACCATTTGATTGCAATGTTCCCCATGTTTCATATCCGATCTGGCCAGTTTACTTCGGACTTGACCATGCCGCTATAGATGCCCGAGGAACAACAGCATCCGGAAGCTCATATGACGTTCCGGCGGTACCGCCGGGCGGCCGATATTGGGCGAGTACAGAAATCCTTGCACAAGCCGTGAATGGCTGAAATCTCCACGCCCGCCTTCAATCTTGCGCAGCAAGTGGTAGCTTCCGGCATCCAACTGCACTTCCAGCAGCACGATCTCATATTCCTTCTGGCTCGCCGTCGCTTTCTCTTGCAGCATGCCGCCCGATCTCCTGTGTCCGCATCTCTCCTATCTATTCGACATCACCTCCGCCGCGCTTTCTTTTCCTTGGTTTTTGCTCACCTCCACAAATGATTTTCGCCCAGCCCGAAGCGGGCTGAGCGCATTTGTTGATGGGCCTGAGCCACTTTCCGGTTATCCCGGAAAGCGGCTGTTTGTTATCGTCCGCAAAATCGATGCCGGGCGTGCGCCGCGCGGCTCGTCAGTCCTGGATCAGGCACTTGCCCGTCATTTCCTTGGGCTGGGGGAGACCCATCATGCGCAAAAGCGTCGGCGACAGGTCGCACAGCCGCCCACCGGTGGCGAGGGTGTGCTTCGGGTGCGCCGGGTCCACCACGATCATGGGCACGGGGTTGGTGGTGTGGGCGGTGAAGGGCTCGCCCGTCACCGGGTCCACCATCTGGTCGGCGTTGCCGTGGTCCGCGGTGATGATGGCCTTGCCGCCCATTTTGAGCACCGCATCCATCACCCTGCCCACGCATTCATCCACGGTGCGCACGGCCTTGATGGCGGCCTCCATCACGCCGGTGTGGCCCACCATGTCGCAGTTGGCGAAGTTGAGCACCATCAGGTCATACTTGCCGGAGAGCACGCGCTTGACGGCCTCCTCGGTGACGCCGTAGGCGCTCATCTCGGGCTGCAGGTCGTAGGTGGCCACCTTCGGAGAGGGGATCAGCGCGCGGTCCTCGCCGGGGCGGGGTTCTTCCACGCCGCCGTTGAAGAAGAAGGTGACGTGGGCGTATTTTTCCGTCTCGGCGATGCGCAGCTGGGTTTTGCCCAGGTTCGACAGGTATTCGCCCATCGTATTTTTCAGCGAATCCGGATGGAAGGCGATGTCCAGGTTGGTGAAGGTGGCGTCGTACTGGGTCATCGACACAAAGTGCACCGGCTTGTAGCCGCCGACCCGCGGAAAGTCCGCAAAATCCGGCTCAATCAGCGCGCGGGTCAGCTCGCGGGTGCGGTCGGGGCGGAAGTTGAAGAAGATCACCGAATCGCCCGCCTCGACGGTGGCGACGGGCTTGCCGTCCTTCAGGACCACCGTGGGCTTGACAAATTCGTCCGTCACATCGTCGTCATAGGACTTTTGCATGGCCTCGGCGGCGCTGATCGCGGTGAGGCCGACGCCCATCAGCGCCTCATAGCCCTTCTGAACGCGGTCCCAGCGCTTGTCGCGGTCCATGGAATAGTAGCGGCCCGCTACGGACGCAATTTTTCCGCAGCCGATCTCCGCCATCTTGTCCTCAAGGGTGAGGATGTAATCCTTGCCGCTGGAAGGGGGCACATCGCGGCCGTCCATCAGGCAGTGCACAAAGGCCTTGTCCGCCATGCCGCGGCGCTTCGCCATTTCAAGGAGCGCGTAGAGGTGGGTGAGGTGGCTGTGCACGCCGCCGTCGGAACAAAGCCCGATGAAGTGCACCTTGCCGCCGGTCTTCTTCGCGCTTTCAATGGCACCCACCAGCGCGGAGTTTTCGAAAAAGTCGCCGTCCTCGATGGACTTGGTGATGCGGGTCAGTTCCTGATACACCACGCGACCCGCGCCGATGTTCAGGTGGCCCACCTCGCTGTTGCCCATTTGCCCGTCGGGAAGGCCCACGGAGAGGCCCGACGCGCCGATCTGCGTCATCGAGTACGTTTCAATCAGTTTATCCAGGTTGGGGGTACCGGCGGCATAGATGGCGTTTCCCTCGTGGACCGGGTTGATGCCGAACCCGTCCATAATGATGAGTGCGGTGATGGCCATCAGAAATTCACCACCTGGGAGAAATCGACCGCCTTCAGGCTGGCACCGCCGATGAGGCCGCCGTCGATTTCGCTCTGCGCCATCAGACCCTTGACGTTGCCGGGGTTCATGGAGCCGCCGTACTGGATGCGCACCTTGGAGGCGACTTCCTCGCCATACTTGCCGGCGATGGCTTTGCGAATGACGCCGATGGTTTCGTTCGCCTGCTCGTCGGTGGCGGTAAGGCCGGTGCCGATGGCCCACACGGGTTCGTAGGCGACCACGACGGCGGCGACCAGGTCGCCGGTAAGGCCCGTCAGCGCCATCAGCGTCTGATAGGATACGATGGCGTCGGTGTAGGCACCCTCGCGCTCCTCCTTGGTTTCGCCCACGCAGACAATGGGGGTAAGGCCTGCGGCCACCGCGGCCGCGGTGCGCTTGTTGACGGTCTTGTCGGTCTCGCCGAAGTACTGGCGGCGCTCGGAGTGGCCGATGATCGCGTATTCGCAGCCGACAGCCTTGAGCATGTCGGCCGACAGCTCACCGGTGAAGGCGCCCTTGGGGGCGAAGTGCACGTTCTGGGCGCCCAGCTTGACGTTGGTGCCTTTGAGGACCGGCGCGACGGCCGCCAGGCACACCGCGGGGGGGCAGACCACCACGTCGCACTTGGCGTCCTTCACCAGCGGGATCAGCTCGGTGACCAGCTGGACGGCTTCCTCAGGGGTCTTGTTCATTTTCCAGTTTCCGGCAATGATGGGCTTGCGCATGGGGTTTCCTCCTTAAAAACTCGTTTGTACGGCGGAGGCCGGGGCCTCCGCCGGTCAGGATGCGATTACTTGTCGTTCAGCGCCGCGACGCCGGGCAGCTCCTTGCCCTCCAGGAATTCGAGGGACGCGCCGCCGCCGGTGGAGATGTGGCTCATCTTGTCGGCAAGGCCCATCTGGGTGACCGCCGCCGCGGAGTCGCCGCCGCCGATAATCGTGGTGGCGTCGGAGGCCGCCAGCGCCTTGGCGATGGCCAGGGTCCCCTCGGCGAAGTTGGGCATCTCGAACACGCCCATCGGGCCGTTCCAGACCACCGTCTTGGCCTTTTTGATCTCCTCGGTGAACAGCTCGATGGTCTTGGGGCCGATGTCCATGCCGGAGAAGCCGTCCGGAATATCGTAGGCGTCCACGACCTTGATGTTGCAGTCGTTGGAGAAGGCGTCGCCCGCCAGGTTGTCCACCGGCAGCAGCATCTTCACGCCCTTGGCCTCGGCCTTTTCCAGCAGTTCCTTGGCCAGGCCCAGGCGCTCCTCGTCCAAAAGGCTTCCGCCGATCTTGCCGCCCTTGGCCTTAATGAAGGTGTAGGCCATGCCGCCGCCGATCAAAAGCGTATCCACCTTGTCCAAGAGGTTCGTGATGACGCCGATCTTGTCCTTGACCTTGGCGCCGCCGAGAATCGCCACGAAGGGGCGCGCCGGATTGGTGATCGCGCCGCCCAAAAAGTCCAGCTCCTTGCCGATCAAAAAGCCCGCGACCGCCGGCAGATACGCGGCGACGCCCGCCGTGGAGGCGTGGGCGCGGTGCACGGTGCCAAAGGCGTCGGACACGTAGATGTCCGCCAGGGAAGCCAGTTCCTTTGAGAGCCCGGGGTCGTTCTTCTCCTCGCCGGGCATGAAGCGCACGTTCTCCAGCAGCACCGCCTCGCCGGGCTTTACGGCCGCGGCCAGCGCCTTGGCGTCCGGGCCTACGATGTCCTTGGCCAGTTTGACGGCAAAGCCCAGCTTGCCGCTCAGCGCCTTGGCCACCGGCGCCAGCGAGTACTTCATGTTGAATTCGCCCTTGGGACGCCCCAGGTGCGAGCAGAGGATGACTGCCGCGTTGTGGTCCAGCAAATACCGGATCGTGGGCAGCGCGGCGTTGATGCGCGTTTCATCCGTGATGTTCATGTCCGCGTCCAGCGGCACGTTGAAGTCGCAGCGCACAAGCACTTTCTTGCCGTTTACGTCAATGTCCCGGACCGTTTTCTTGTTCATGGGCCACACTCCTATCCGATATGAAGAATAAGAAATAATTGATAAAATCCAACTATCAATATACCCTAAAAATGTTAATCTGTCCAGCGCACAAAAATAGATTGCCCGGATTGCTGCGATTTTAACGTGAAAATGGTATAATGAAACGCCTTGATTCATGGGGGTGAAGTGGTGCCGATCATTCAGGTTGAAAACGCGCGCTACCGCTACGGGGAAGAGAAGAAAATGGCGGTGGACGGCGTGACGCTAAACGTCGAAAAGGGCGAATTTGTGGCGGTTCTGGGGCACAATGGCAGCGGGAAGTCCACGCTGGCCAAGCTGATCAACGCGCTGTTTCTGCCCACGGAGGGCCGCGTGCTGGTGGCCGGGCTGGATACGGCGGGGAAGGACAGCGCCTGGGATGTGCGCCGCCATTGCGGCATGGTGTTCCAGAATCCGGACAACCAGCTGGTGGCCACCGTGGTGGAGGAGGACGTGGCCTTTGGCTTGGAAAACATCGGCGTGCCCACCGAGGAGATTCGGCGGCGCGTCGACGAGGCGCTGGACATGGTGGGCATGCTGGCCTACGCGCGCCACGCGCCCCACATGCTCTCCGGCGGGCAGAAGCAGCGGGTGGCCATCGCGGGCGTCGTGGCCATGCGGCCGGACGTGATCGTGTTTGACGAGGCCACCGCCATGCTGGACCCCTCTGGCCGGCGGGACGTGATGGCCATCGCCCAAGCGCTCAACCGGGAGGGCATCACGGTGGTGTGGATCACCCATTTCATGCGGGAGGCTTCGCTGGCGGGCCGCGTGATCGTGATGGACAAGGGGAAAATCGCGCTGGAGGGCTCGCCCGTGGCGGTGTTCGAGCAGGTGGACCGGGTGCGCGCGCTGGGGCTGGATGTGCCGGAAATGGTGGATCTCGCCGGACAGCTGCGGGAAAAGGGCGTGCCGCTCCCCGAGGGTGTCATGACTGTGGATGAAATGGTGGTGGAACTTTGTCGATTGAAGTAAGGGCGCTCAGCCACATCTACATGCCGGGCAGCCCGTTTCAATCGGTGGCGCTGCACGATGTGAGTTTTTCCGTTCCGGACGGGCAGTTCGTGGGGCTCATCGGCCATACGGGCAGCGGCAAGTCCACGCTGGTGCAGCACCTGAACGGCCTGATCAAGCCCACCGGCGGCGAGGTGCGGGTGGACGGCGAATCCCTCTCCGACAAGGGGACGGACCTGCGCGCCGTCCGGCGCAAGGTGGGGCTGGTGTTTCAGTACCCGGAATATCAGCTCTTTGAGGAAACGGTGGCCAAGGACATTGCCTTCGGGCCCGGAAACCTGGGGCTCTCCCAGGCCGAGATCGATGAGCGCGTGCGCGAGGCCGCCCATCTGGTGGGCCTGGCGGACGATCTGCTGGAGCGGTCGCCCTTCGAGCTGTCCGGCGGGCAGAAGCGCCGGGTGGCCATCGCGGGCGTGCTGGCCATGCGGCCCACCACGCTGATCCTGGACGAACCCGCGGCGGGCCTCGACCCCCGCGGCCACGGCCGGATGATGGAAATCATGCGTTCGCTGCACCAGCGGGGCGGCATGACGCTGATCATGGTGTCCCACAGCATGTCCGACGTGGCGAAGCTCTGTTCCCGCATCCTGGTGATGAACCGGGGCACGCTGGCGATGGACGGCGCGCCGGAGGACATCTTCATGCTGGGCACCAAGCTCTCCGAAATGGGCCTGGGCCTGCCGCCCAGCGCGGAGCTTTCGGAACGGCTGCGAAACGAGGGCTTCCGGCTGCCGCCGGACGTGTGGACGACGGAACAGCTGGTGCAATGGCTGCCGGGGCTTCTCGGCGGGAAGGGAGGGGAGCGCCGTGGCCTTTGATATCACCCTGGGCCAGTTCTATCCGGGCGATTCCCCGCTGCACCGGTTGGACCCGCGGTCGAAGCTGGTGCTCACCTTCGCGCTGATCGTGGGCGTATTCCTGGCCGACAGCTATCCGGCCTATGCGCTGTTTTTCGCCTACGTGCTGGGCGCGGCGCGCCTCTCGGGCATTCCGCTGAAGCTGATGCTCAAGGGGCTGAAGGCGGTGTACTTCATCATCGCGCTGACCTTTGTGCTCAACGCCTTCTTCGGCGCGGGCCAGACGGTCCTTTTTCACTGGCAGTTTCTGACCATTACCCGCGAGGGGCTGCGCACGGCGGTGTTCATGGCGCTCCGGCTGATGCTGCTGGTGCTGAGCACGCAGCTGCTCACCCTCACCACCTCGCCCATCGCGCTGACGGACGGCCTCGAGCGGCTCATGTCGCCCCTTGCCAGAATCGGCTTTCCCGCCCACGAGATGGCCATGATGATGTCCATCGCCCTGCGCTTCATCCCGACGCTTCTGGAGGAGGCCGACAAGATCATGAAGGCGCAGACCGCCCGCGGCGCGGACTTTGAAACGGGCAATCTGATGGCCCGCGCCAAGGCGATGATTCCGCTATTGGTGCCGCTTTTCGTCAGCGCGTTTCGCCGGGCGGACGAACTGGCGCTGGCCATGGAGGCCCGCTGCTATCGCGGTGGCGCGAACCGCACGCGGCTGCGGGTGCTGCGCTACACAAGGCTGGACGCCTGGGCGGCCCTCAGCATGGCGCTTCTGCTGGTGGGCGTGATCCTGCTGTGACGCGGCGCATCCGGCTGACCGTCGAGTACGACGGTACGGACTACGCGGGCTGGCAGCGGCAGCAAAACGCCGTATCCGTGCAGCAGCGCCTTGAGGAAGCCCTTTCGCGGCTGACGGGCGCGCCCGTCGCCGTCACGGGGGCCAGCCGCACCGACGCGGGCGTGCACGCGCTGGGGCAGGTGGCCCACTTTGACACCGCCGCCCGCATCCCGGGCGACAAGTTCTCCTTTGCGCTCAACACCCTGCTGCCGCCGGACATCCGGGTTCGCGCCTCGCGCGACGCGCGGCCGGATTTTCACGCGCGCTTTGACGCCCGGGGGAAGCTCTACCGCTACTTGATCCACAATCACGCCCACGCGCCCGCCATCGGAAGGAATACCCACGCACACGTCATCTATCCGCTGGATGAGGCCCTTATGGCGGAGGAGGCCCGGCGCGCGGTGGGCACCCACGACTTCGCGGCCTTTGCCGCCAGCGGCTCCATCGTCCGGGACACCGTGCGCACGGTGCGCGACGTCGAGGTGCTTCGCCGCGGCGACGAGGTGCAGATCCTCGTGCGCGGCGACGGTTTCCTATACAATATGGTGCGCATCCTCGCAGGCACGCTGATCGGCGTGGGCAGCGGCAAGATCGCCCCCGGCGCGGTATCCCGGGCGATCGAGGGCAAAAGCCGCCTGGACCTGGGGCCTACCGCGCCCGCCTGCGGCCTGACGCTGATGCGCGTCTACTACGAGGACGATCCGCGCTGATTGCGGCGGTTTTGGCCCTATCGCTCGTGAAAGATCGATAAAATCTTTGTGAACAGGCGACAAGCTTTGCCCGTTTATGCTATAATGCCAAAGATAACAGCCAGTCAAAGGGAGGACGCACGAATGCAGTATTCGCACGAAGTGGAGCAGATGGTCTGCGTGGCGAAGGGCCCCCACCACGGTCCCGCGCCGATCCCCGAGGAGGGGAAGTGGGTGCAGGCCAAGGAAGTCACGGACATCTCCGGCCTGACCCACGGCGTCGGCTGGTGCGCGCCGCAGCAGGGCGCGTGCAAGCTGACCCTGAACGTCAAAAACGGGATCATCGAAGAGGCGCTGGTCGAGACCCTCGGCTGCTCCGGCATGACCCATTCCGCCGCCATGGCCGCCGAGATTCTGCCCGGCAAGACCATTCTGGAGGCGCTGAACACCGATCTCGTGTGCGACGCGATCAACACCGCTATGCGCGAGCTGTTCCTGCAGATCGTGTACGGCCGCACCCAGTCCGCGTTTTCCGATGACGGCCTGCCCATCGGCGCGGGCCTCGAGGATCTGGGCAAGGGCCTTCGCTCCCAGGTGGGCACCATGTACGGCACCAAGGCCAAGGGCGCCCGGTACCTGGAGATGGCCGAGGGTTATGTGCTCTCCATCGGCCTCGACGCGGATGATCAGATCTGCGGCTACAAGTTCCTGTCCCTCGGCAAGATGATGGACGCCATCAAAAAGGGCGTGAACCCGGCCGAGGCCTACGAAAAGAACATCGGCACCTACGGCCGCTACGACGAGGCGGCCAGGCACATCGACCCGCGCAAGCAGTAAAGTGAGGTGAAATTCATGATTCGTTTTGAAGGATATGACCGCCGCATCGGAAAAATCCAGCCCATCCTGGACAAGTATGGATTCAAGGACTTCGAAGCCGTCCGTGATTTCAACCTCTCCAAGGGCGTCGACGCGGACAAGATCGTCCGCTCCATCCAGCCCATCGCCTTTGAAAACGCGGTGTGGGCCTACGCGCTGGGCGCCGCCATCGCGCTGAAGAAGGGCTGCAAAACCGCGGCCGAAGCCGCCGAAGCCATCGGCGAGGGCCTTCAGGCCTTCTGCATCCCCGGTTCCGTGGCCGACCAGCGCCAGGTGGGCCTGGGCCATGGCAATCTGGCCGCGATGCTGCTGCGGGAGAACACCAAGTGCTTCTGCTTCCTGGCCGGCCATGAATCCTTTGCCGCCGCGGAAGGCGCCATTGGCATCGCCCGCACCGCCAACAAGGTGCGCAAGGAGCCTTTGCGGGTCATCCTGAACGGCCTGGGCAAGGACGCCGCCATGATCATCAGCCGCATCAACGGCTTTACCTACGTGCAGACCAAGTACGACTACTACACCGGCGATCTGGCGATTGTGATGGAAAAGGCCTATTCCGACGGCGACAAGGCCAAGGTGCGCTGCTTTGGCGCGGACGATGTGCGCGAGGGCGTGGCCATCATGCACCACGAGGACGTGGACGTCTCCATCACCGGAAACTCCACCAACCCCACCCGCTTCCAGCACCCGGTGGCCGGCACCTACAAAAAGGAGTGCGTGGAAAAGGGCAAAAAGTACTTCTCCGTGGCCTCCGGCGGCGGCACCGGCCGCACGCTGCACCCGGACAACATGGCCGCCGGCCCCGCCTCCTACGGCATGACCGACACCATGGGCCGCATGCACTCCGACGCCCAGTTCGCGGGCTCTTCCTCCGTGCCGGCGCACGTGGAGATGATGGGCCTGATCGGCATGGGCAACAACCCCATGGTGGGCGCCTCCGTGGCGGTGGCCGTGGCCATCGAGGAGAGCTACCGATAAAATTTCCCGGCCGGGAAGGACTGCCCTTGCGGCGGTCCTTTCTTTTGGCGCAATTTGCGCAAATTTCGCTGGAAATCGGCACGGGCTTATGGTATGATATCAGGAGTGGTACGATGCGCCGCGCCCCGGCGCATCCCGATGTACGGGAGGAACGCCGAGTGAATCGCACAAAAAAGCTGCTCGCCGCGATGGCGGAGAAGGGCCTTGGGGCCGCGTGGATCCTGTCCGAGGAGAATATACGCTATCTGACGGGCTTTGCGGGCGAAGGCTCGCTGTTTGTGTCCGCGGAGAAGAGCGTCCTTCTGACGGATTTTCGCTATATCGAGCAGGCGGCGCGGGAGTCGCCCGATTTTTCGGTGGTCCGCACCGGCGGCGACCTGAAAACCGAAGACGCCCTCAAGGCGCTGATTGACGAAGTGGGCCTGAAGCGCGTCGCCATCGAGCGCAACCTGGTCACGCTGGATCAGTACGATAGGCTGCCCGGCGGCGTCGAGTATCCCGCGCTTTCCGGTATTCCGGAGCGCCTGCGGCGCATCAAGGATGAAACCGAGCTGGCCGCCATCCGCCGGGCGTCCGAAATCGCCTGCCGCGCCTTTGAGGAGATGCTCTCCGTCATTCGCGCCGGCATGACGGAAAAAGAGGTCGCCATCGAGCTGAACAACCGTATGCTGCGCCTTGGCAGCGAACGGGAGGCGTTTTCCACCATCGCCTGCGCGGGCGTCAACGGCTCGCTGCCCCACGCCGTGCCTTCGGAGTACAGGCTGCGGGACGGCGATCTTCTGACGCTGGACTTCGGCGCCCAGGTGAACGGCTACAAGACCGACATGACGCGCACCGTGGCCATCGGCCCGGTTTCGGACGAGTTAAAGGCGATCTACGAAGCGGTGCGGACGGCGCAGGAGATGGCCCTGGGCGCCGTGCGGGCGGGCGCGGCGTGCAAGGACGTGGACGCCGTGGCCAGGGACGATCTGGACGCGCGCTACCCCGGCGCCTTCGGCCACGGGCTGGGCCACGCGGTGGGGCTCTTCATCCATGAACAGCCCCAGTTCAGCGCCCGTTCCGGCGACACCCTCGAAGCGGGCATGGTGATGACGGTGGAGCCTGGCGTATACATTCCGGGGCTCGGGGGTTGCCGTATCGAGGACAGCGTGGTCGTCACCGACGAGGGCTGTGAGAATCTGATCACTGCGCCCAAGCATCTGATCGTTCTATAAATTTTGAGTTGACACGAGGAGGAGTATTATGATTACGGCTGGCGACTTCAAGAAGGGCCTCACGGTGGAATTTGACGGGGGCGTGTGGACGATCGTGGACTTTCAGCACGTCAAGCCCGGCAAGGGCGCGGCGTTTGTGCGCACCAAGATCAAAAACATCATGACCGGCGCCGTGCTTGAGCGCACCTTCAACCCCACCGACAAAATGCCCCGGGCGATCATCGAAACCAAGGAGATGCAGTACCTCTATAGCGACGGGGATCTGTACCACTTTATGGACACAGAAACCTTTGAACAGATTGGCCTGACCCACGACCAGGTGGAGGACGCGATCCCCTTTGTCAAGGAAGAAACCAACGTCACCGTGCGCTTTTTCAAGGGCGCGCCCTTTTCGGTCGCGGCGCCCAACTTTGTCGAGCTGAAGGTCATCGAAACGGAGCCCGGCTTCCGCGGCGATACCGCCACAGGCACCACCAAGCCCGCCACGGTGGAAACCGGCTATACGGTGCAGGTGCCGCTGTTTGTCGAGGTGGGCGACACGCTGCGCATCGACACCCGCAACGGCGAATATATGGAGCGCGCCTAAGCCATCCTACGGCTTGGCCACTGACATCGAGGAGGCGAATTGGATGAGCAATCTGGGTGAGAAGGCTTCCTATCTGAAGGGGTTGGCGGAAGGCATGAAGATCGACGCTTCTTCGGACGAGGGGAAGCTGATCGTGCAGATGATCGATGTTCTGAGCGAGGCCGCCAAGCAACTGGAGGAGCTTCAGGATGCCTATCAGGAGCTCAACGACTACGTGGAGTGCATTGACGACGACCTGGAGGATTTGGAACTGCAGTACGAGGGCGAAGAAGAGGAAGATGAGGACGGCTTCAGCTTCACCGAGGACGAGCCCGACGAGGAAGACTTCGAAGCGGACGACGACGAGGAAGGCGATTACACCTTCGTCGACGATCAGGATGACGAGAACGAGTCGGACGAGCCTTCGGCCTCCGGTTCGGACGACTGCGCCATGTACGTGGGGTGCCTGTGCCCGGAGTGCGGCGGCATGTTCTGCGTGGACGCGGGGGACGACGGCGAAAAGCTGCTCATCTGCCCCCACTGCGGCGCCAAGGTGACCGGCGTGCCGATGGACTTTGAAAACGTCCCGATGGCGAAGCCGGTTCCCGAAGAGGCGCCCGAAGACAACTGATTCCGGCATTCAACATGCGCCCCGGCGAAAGCCGGGGTTTAAAAATATCAGCGGGGTGAGGCGCGTGCGCGCATTCTGGAAGGCCGTGTACGATCATCTGAAGGCCGGGGAGCCGGTGGCGCTGGTCACGGTGGCGGCATCCAAGGGCTCCGTGCCGCGCGGCGCGGGCGCGCGGATGGCGGTGTTTGCGAACGGTTCCGCCACGGGCAGCGTGGGCGGCGGCGCGGTGGAGCACGCGGCCAGGGCCTTTGCGCAGGAGACCGTTGCCGGCGGTGCGCGCCTTAAGCGCTACGGCCTGACGCGGGACGACGCCGCCGGGTTGGGCATGATCTGCGGCGGCGACGTGACGCTGCTCTTTCAGCCGCTTTTGCCCGGATTGGGCGCGGCGGAGGCGGTTTCCGAAGCAGTATGCGCGGCGCTGGCGGAGCGCAGACCCTGCTGGCTCGCGCAGGAAGTGCTGCCGGACGGGCGCGCCCTGATGGGCCTCTACGGGAAGGACGGCCTCCTTGCAGGGGACCGCCTCGACCCGGAACCGGCTCTGGCCGCAAGGCCGATCCTGGAGACAGGTGCGCGCATCCGCTTCACCGACCCGGTTTCCCGGGCCGGGCGCGCGCTGATCTTCGGCGGCGGGCACGTGTCAAGGGCGCTGACGCCCATCCTCGCCGGTGTTGGCTTCTCGGTGTTTGTGTACGACGACAGGCCGGAATTCGCGGACATCGCCCGGTTTCCGGGCGCGGACGGCGCGGCGGTTGTGGATTTCTCCGATCTAAAGCGCGAAGTGAACGTTACGCCCGACGACTTTGCGGTCATCGTCACCCGGGGCCATCAGGCGGACTACGAGGTGCTCCGGCAGGTACTCCCCGCAGGGGCCGCCTACCTTGGCATGATTGGCAGCCGCGCGAAGGTTCGGGCCACCCTGGACCGCCTTTGCGACGATGGGTATGATCCGGAGGAGATCGCCCGCGTGTGCGCGCCCATCGGCCTTCCCATCGGCGCCCAGACGCCGGAGGAGATCGCCGTCAGCATCGCGGCCGAGATGATTCTGCGCCGCAGTCAGCTGCGCTGAGGGCAAAGGCGCGGGGGCCTCATGGGCCCGCGCGCCTCTTATACGCTGACTTCAATCCAGGAGTCGCCCTTTTTAGCAGCCCGGCCGATCTTTCGCGCGGAAGGTGCCTTGCCGGTCAGGGCGTCCAAGAGGGCGTCCGCATCCCGGTCGTCCACCGCGATCAGAAGACCGCCGGAGGTCTCCGGGCCGAAGAGCACATCCATGATTTCAAGGGGGACGCCCCGGCTTTGCACGTGTTCCTCCGCAAAGCTGCGGTTCCGGTACATGCCCTCCGGCAGCAGGCCCATCCGCGCCAGTTCCAGCGCGCCCGGCAAAAGAGAGATGCCCCGTGCGTCCATGGACAGCGTCACGCCGGAACCCTGGGCCATCTCCAGCGCGTGACCCATCAGCGAAAATCCGGTCACATCGGTGCAGGCGTGCACGCGAAAGCGCGCCATCGCGTCCCGGGCGGCGCGGTTGAGCGCCGTCATCTGCCGCACGGCGGCTTCCACCGCCCGGTCATCGGCCAGCCCCGCCTTCTGCCCGGTCATCACGATGCCCACGCCCAGCGGCTTTGTGAGGATCAGCGCGTCGCCCGGCAGCGCGCCGCAGTTTCGCAGCAGTCTGTCCGGCCGGACAAAGCCCGTCACCGCGAGACCGTACACCGGCTCCGCCAGAAGGATCGAGTGCCCGCCGGTGATGATCGCGCCCGCCTCAAAGGCCGCGTCGCAGCCGCCGCGGAGGATCTCCCGCACCGCGCCGCCGGGCATGTCCCGGGGGATGCCCAGAATATTCTGCGCCAGCTTCGGTTCTCCGCCCATGGCGTACACGTCGGACAGGGCGTTGGTGGCGGCGATGCGCCCAAAGGTGTAGGGGTCGTCCACGATGGGGGGGAAGAAGTCCACCGTGTTGACGATCGCCAGTTCGTCGCTGACGCGGTAGACCGACGCGTCGTCGCTCTTATCGTAGCCCACCAGCAGGTTCTCGTCCCGCACGGTTTCGAGGCCGCCCAGAAGCTGCGCCAGCACGCCCGCGCCCACCTTCGCGCCGCATCCGGCGCAGCGGGCGAGCTTTGTCAGTTTCACGTCACTTTCCACGGATCATGCCCCCCAGTTCCAGAATCGCCTCCAGTACGCCGCCGCCGATGGCGCGCGCCTTGTCGGAGACCGAAAAACAGTGGGCGACCTCGCAGCGGGGATCGATGTCGCCGCTTTTCATGCCCAAAAACACCGGCGTGCCCGCGCGAAGAAGGCCGCGAACCATGCCGGAGATCGAGGCGTTCAGCGCCTTCTGACCTACCGTTGCCACGCAGTCGCCCGCGCGCACGCTGTCACCGATCCTCACCCTCGGCTCAAACCGTCCGTCGGCCGGGGCCCGCAAGAGCCGCTCCACCGTGTAGCCGCCGATCTCGCCGGGCACGCCGGTGTTCGGATGGGCGCAGCCCGAGAAGAGCGCGCGGCCCAGGTCGTGCCCGCGCATGGTTTCCACCACCGCGTGGCAGTCCACCCCCGCCGTAAAGCCCGGCCCCAGTGCCACGACCACCGGCGCGTCGGAAATCTCTGTGCCGGTATTGCGCTTGGCGAGGATCGCGTCCACCAGCGCGGCGGGGCGGAGGGTTGCCAGACAGCGCGTCTCCGGGTCCGGAATCACCGCGATGTCCCCCTCGGCGAGGATGCGAAGCGCCGCGGCGCCGTCTGCCGCGCGCCGGGCGCGAATGCCTTCCACGATGGTCTCGCCCTCCGGAATCGCCTCGCAAAAGCTGACCGTGCGCCGGACGGCGGTCGGGTGGGCAAGATCCGTCATCGCCACCTCAAAACCCGCGCGCTTCAGGCGCACCGCGACGCCCGTGGCCAGGTCGCCCGCGCCCTTGATCAGGATGCGCATACGCCGTCCCTCCATACTTCCACAAAAATCGGATCGCGTCGGAGCGAGGCCACCACGGCTTCGCCCGGGATGCGCCGCGCGCAGGAGCGCGCCATGTCCAGCGCCGCCCCGCCGTCGGCCTTGTTGACGAGCGCCCGCCACGCGCAGCGGACAAGTTTTCGCTGCCCTTCCGGGTGGCAGAGCACATAGGCCGCGTCCTCCGGCGTCACCGGGGCGTCCATGGGCTTGCCCGTCAGATGCGCGTAGAGCTCCGGCCTGTGCACCGCGGAAACCGGGCGGCCGACGCCGTCTATTCCCATGACCGCCACCACGAGGTCCGCGCCCTCCGGGAGTACGGGCTCGTGCGCCGCGGGCGCCTTCAGCGGCCGGCCCCGCGCGCCGTCGGCCTCGATCAGCGCATAGTCGCACCGCACAAGGAGCGTCAAAAGGCCCTGGGGCGGCCCCAGTTTCTCCCCGCGGACGCTGCCCGCGGCCACCACGGCGTGGCGATGAAAAGCGCGGTCGAGGGCCTCTGGGTTCGGATCGATCAGCGTGGGGAAGTCCGGCGGGAAGATGCGGGTAGTGGTTGCCACCAGCACCCGGCCCGATTCCGACAGTTCCCGCGCCAGGCGATAAATGGCCGTCGTCTTGCCGCCGCCGCCCACAAAGGCGGTGACGCCCCGGGGAATTTTCAACGCCTCGGAAAGATTCACGCCTGCGCCACCCTTTCATAGGCGCCGTCCCCGCGCTCGGCCACCACTTGCTCAAAGTCCCGGTGCATCATGGAGAGGAGCGGCGCCTCGGCCGAATACAGCACGCATGTGCCGCAGCTCGACGAGAGCGCCCGCGGCACCGGCGCCATCCGCGCGGCGACGCCCGCGCCGCAAAGCGCCCGAAAGGTGCAAAGCGCCGCAAAGTGCGTGTGAAACGTGGCGACGTAACGGTTCATCATCTGGTCAGCGTCAGCCGGTAATCCGGCCCTTCCTGCGCTTTTTTCACGGAGTACCCGGCGCTTTTCGCAAAGCGGGAAACGTTCTCCACCGCGCAGATGTCATCCACCAGCACGGTGATGACCTCGGGATTGGACTGCGCCGCATTCCGGGTCATGACCACGGGCTCGGGGCAGGCGCGGCCCCGGGCGTCGATCTCCACATGAGGCATGGTTATCCCTCCCGTTCAAGATTCTGCCAGCTGATCAGCGCCAGCGCGAGAAAGCCCAGCGCCACTGCAATTTGACCGTTGAATGTCGGCCCGCCGGCGGAGGACGCCAGCGAGAAATTGTGGGCCAGCGCCCCGCCGGTGACAAGCCCCGCCACGGTGACGGCGCTGTCGGCGTTGCCCTCGCCCGCCAGAACCAGCTGCCGCAGCGGACATCCGCCCAGCAGCACACTGCCCCAGCCCGTCAGCGCCATGCCCAGAAAATTCCACAGTCCGTCGGTGTGGGCGATGGGCTGCCCGGAAAAGCCGAAGCGGAGCGTTCCCAGCATCAGATTGCCCGCAAGCACCGTTCCCACAATCGCCGCCGCACCCCAGAGCAGGTGGAAATCGCGGAACAGCACCACGTCGCGGATGCCGCCCATCGTGCAAAAGCGGCTCCGCTGGGCCAGCGCCCCGACGGCGAGCCCTGCCGCAAGGGCAATCCATACCGGCGCGCGCATCGAGCCGGGGCCCTCCGCGGACTGCCGGAACAGCGCGGGAAAGGTGAGCGCCGCGATCGTCAAAATCGCCATCGATACCGGAAACGCAAAGCCCTCCGGCGCGCCCTGCGGGTACGCGCGCCGGAGCGAAAAACCCCGGCTCAGCACCGCCGCGCCCACGCCGACGCCCGCCGCAAAGCCCGCAAGCCCGACCACGGCGTTCAGGTCGCCGCCGCCGATGCGCAGCAGCATCCTGAGCGGGCACCCGAGAAAAATCAGCGCACCGACCATCACGATCATGCCCAAGAGAAAGCGCGTGAAGGGCGCCGAGCCGCCCCGGGACCGAAACTCCTTTTTGACAAGAGAAATGCCAAACGCACCCAGGGCGATCCCCGCGATCTCCGGGCGCACCGCCTGCGCCGGGGCCGCCTGGTGAAGCCCCAGCGCGCCGGCGGTATCGCGCAGAAAGCAGGCGATGCAAAACCCCATGTTTCCGGGGTTGCCCATGGCGGTAAGCGTCAGCGCGGCCAGGCCGATCACGACGCCCGTCAGGATCACCGGAAGGTTTTTCTTCATGCGGGTCGCCCCCGTGTGCTATAATAGATAGGAACTTCCGTTATTCTAACATGAGGAGAACGAACGCGCAAGTGATCTACATGGACAACGCGGCCACGGCGTTTCCGAAGGCGCCGCCGGTGGCGGAGGCGATGGCGCGCTGCGTACGGGAAATGGGCGGCAGCATGGGCCGGGGCACCTACGCCGCGGCCGCGGAAAACGCGATGGTGGCGCTGTCCCTGCGGGAGGGGCTGTGCCGTTTGACGGGCCTGGCAGACCCCGAATGCTGCGCGCTGACGCCGGGTGCCACCTGGTCGCTCAACATGGCGATTCTGGGCCATGTGCGCCCGGGGGACCATGTGGTGGTCTCCTCGTTGGAGCACAACGCGGTGCTTCGGCCGCTGCGCCTGATCGAAGGCGTTGAGGTGGAGGCCGCGCCCTGCGACGGCTTTGGCCGCACCGACCCGGAGGACGTGCGCCGCCTGATCCGCGCCGACACCCGCCTGGTAATCATGAATCACGCCTCCAACGTCAGCGGCACGGTGCTGCCCGCCCGGGAGATCGGGGCGATCTGCCGGGCGCGGGGCGTGCCGTTTTTGCTGGACGCCGCCCAGACGGCCGGCTGCATCCCCCTTCAGGAGATCCCCGCCGACGCCTTCGCCATCCCGGGGCACAAGGGGCTGCTCGGCCCCGAGGGCATCGGCGCCCTGGTGATGCGGCGGGACTTTGCCCGGGCGCTGCGCCCCGTGGTGGCCGGCGGCACCGGAAGCCGATCGGACAGCCTCCTCCAGCCGGAGGAATTGCCCGACAAGTTTGAGCCCGGCACCGCCAACATCCCCGGCATCTACGGGCTGGAAGCGGCGCTGGAATATGTTCTGGCCCGGCAGGAGGCCATCCGCGTCCACGAGGCGGCGCTGCTCGCCCGAATGCTGGACGGACTGGCGCAGATCCGCGGCATCGCGGTGCCGGGCGGGCCCGGCGCGGCGGAGCGGGTGGCGGTGGCGTCCGTCGACTTTGAACGGTCGGACAACGCGCTGGCTGCCCTCCGGCTGGAGGCGGAGTTCGGCATCCTGACGCGCTGCGGGCTGCACTGCGCCGCCGCGGCCCACAGGGCGCTGGGCACCCATCCCCGGGGGACAGTGCGCTTTTCCCTCGGCTGGGCGAACACCCGGGAGGATGTGGACCGGGCGCTGCTCGCGATTGAACAAATCGCCTCGGCGTGGTAAAATGCTGGAAAACCGTACGGAGGAGGGTGCGCCATGCCGCTTTTTGACATTGATCCGTGGAAACTGATCGAGCGCGGATTTCATCCGGAGCACATGCGCCTGTCGGAGTCGCTCACATCCCTTGGAAACGGCAGCATGGGCATGCGCGGCAATTTTGAGGAGCGGTATTCCGGGGACAGCCACCGCGGAACCTACCTCGGCGGCGTGTGGTTTCCGGGCAAAACCCGCGTCGGCTGGTGGAAAAACGGCTATCCAAAGTACTTTGGCAAGGTCATCAACGCCGTCAATATGATCGGGGTCAACGTGGCGGTGGACGGCGTCGAGATTGACCTGGCGCAGCTTCCGGTGCTGGATTTTGAGCGGGAACTGGACATGCGCACCGGAACCCTTCGCCGCCGCGCCGTCGTCCGGCATCCCAAGGGCGAGGTGCGCATCGAATGCGAGCGGTTTTTGTCCATCGAGGACCGTCGGATCCTGGCGATTCGCTATCGCGTAACGCCGTCTTTTTTGGCGGAGGTGGCGCTGACCGCCTATCTGGACGGCAACGTGCGCAACGAGGACGCCAACTACGAGGAATTGTTCTGGGACACGCTCGAACAGGGACAGGCGGAGGATTCGGGCTTTGTGTCCGTCAAGACCCGCGAGAACCCCTTCGACGTGCCGCGCTTTGCCGCCTGCGCCGCGATGCACGCCCGGTTTTCCGGCGCCACCATCACCCACTGGGAGACGCGGCCGGGCTACGCCGGCATGCGCCTCACCAAGCGGGTGCTGTCCGGCCGCGGCGCGGAGCTGGAAAAGCTGGTGGCCGTCGTCACCTCCCGGGATTGCGAAGAGAAGGACCTGAAAAAGCACGCGCTGAACGCGCTGACCGCCGCCCGCGCCAAGGGCTACCCCCAGTTGTACGCGGAGCATGAAAATGCGTGGGTCGCCCGCTGGGAGGGCGCGGATGTCGCCATCCGTGGCGACGACGCGGCCCAGCAGGGCATCCGCTTCAACATCTTCCAGCTCTTCTGCACCTACGACGGCTCCGACGCGCGCCTCAACATCGGCCCCAAGGGCTTTACCGGCGAAAAGTACGGCGGCGCCACCTACTGGGATACCGAGGCCTACTGTCTGCCGATGTACCTCTCCATCGCGCCGGAGGAAGTGGCGCGCAACCTGCTCCTCTACCGCTACCATCAGCTGCCGGGCGCCTACCACAACGCCCGGGCGCAGGGGCTGGACGGCGCGCTGTACCCGATGGTCACCTTCAACGGCATCGAGTGCCACAACGAGTGGGAGATCACCTTTGAGGAGATCCACCGCAACGCCGCCATCGCCCACGCCGTGTTCCAGTACGAAACCTACACCGGCGACGAGGCCTACGTGCGGGATTACGGCTTTGACGTGGTGCTGGCCATCGCCCGGTTCTGGGTCTCTCGCGTGCATTTTTCAACGCGCGTCGGAAAGTACATGATCCACGGCGTCACCGGCCCCAACGAATATGAAAACAACGTGAACAACAACTGGTACACCAACCGCATGGCCGCCTGGTGCCTGACCTACGCCTGCGATATCGCCCGGCGCTTTAAGCCCCGCTGGAAGGCGCTGAACCTCACCCAGGGCGAGGTGAAGAACTTCGAGAAGATCGCCGCGGAGATGTACCTGCCGGAGGACTCGGCGCTGGGCATATTCGTCGCCCACGACACCTTCCTCGACAAGGACCTGATGCCCGCCTCGGCCATCGATCCCGCGGACCGGCCCATCAACCAGCACTGGTCCTGGGACAGGATTCTGCGCTCCTGCTTCATCAAGCAGGCGGATACGCTGCAGGGCCTGTATGCGCTGGGGCATCTGTACGACCTGGAAACCAAAAAGCGCAATTTTGATTTCTACGAGCCCATGACGGTGCACGAGTCCAGCCTTTCGCCCTGCGTCCACGCGATCCTCGCGGCGGAGATCGGCGACATCGACAAGGCGGTGGAGATGTACCGCCGCACCGCGCGGCTGGATCTGGACAACCTCAACCACGACACCCAGGACGGCTGCCACATCACCTCGATGGCGGGCAGCTATCTGGCGATTTCCCGGGGTTTTGCGGGCATGCGCACGGTGGCGGGGCTGTCCTTTCGCCCCGTGCTGCCGCCGGAGTGGTCCGGCTACGGCTTCAAGCTGCGCTATCGGGGCCGCGTGATCGAGATCGACGTGGCGGAGCGCGGCGTGCGGCTCTGGCTCGTCTCCGGGGAGCGCGTGCCCCTTCGGCTCTACGACGAGCCAATCCTGCTGGACGGAGAGGCCGTCCGCGATCTGGAGAACGCGCGATGAGCGGCCTTCAGGGGTTCATCTTCGATCTGGACGGCGTGCTGGTGGACACCGCGCGCTTCCACTACCTGGCCTGGAAGCGGCTGGCCCGGGAAGAATTTGGGTTTGATCTGACGCCGGAGCGCAACGAACAGTTCAAGGGCGTCAACCGCGTCGCCTGCATGAAGCTTCTGTGCCAGTGGACGGGCGCGGTTCTGACGGACGCGCAGTTCACCGAGCTGACCGACAGGAAAAACCGCTGGTACGTGGAAAGCGTCGAAAGGATGACGCCCGGCGACGTGCTGCCCGGCGCGCTGGCGTTTGTGAAGGCGTGCCGCGCGGCGGGGCTTCGGCTCGCCATCGGCTCTGCCAGCAAAAACTGCGCGCTGGTGCTTGCGCGCACCGGGCTCGGCCCGCATTTTGACGCGGTGGCCGACGGCACCGTGGTCACCCGCGCCAAGCCCGACCCGGAGGTGTTTCTCACCGCCGCGGGGATGCTGGGCCTGGCGTCCGGCGAATGCGCGGTGTTTGAGGACGCGCAGGCGGGCCTCGACGCGGCGCGGGCCGGCGGCATGAAGGCCGTAGGCATCGCATTGCCCGGCGCGCTGACGGGTGCGGACGCCCTGTACCCCGCCCTCGGCGCCATCGATCTTCGGGAACTGCTTAAAAAACTGACCGGGCCTCAGGGCCGAAAGGGGATTTGACATGGATTTTGACAAGGCAGCCGCCACCTGGGACAGCCCCGTGCGCATCGAACGGGCAAAGGTTCTCGCCGCGGAAATTCTGAAATCATGGCCCGAAAGCCCCGCCTCCGCGCTGGATTTTGGCTGCGGCAGCGGACTGATCGCCTTCCGGCTGTGCGGCCGCGCGGGCGAGGTCTTCGGCTACGATCCGTCGCCCGACATGGCGCGCGCTTTCCGTGAAAAGGCGAAGGCGCACCCCGCGTGCGGCGCGCGCTTCATCTCCCGGGAGGAGATGAGCCGGCGCACGTTTGACGTGATCGTAAGCTCGATGGTGCTCCACCACATCCGGGATGTGCGGGGCGAGATCGCGGCGCTCCGGGAGAGGCTCGCACCCGACGGCCGGTTCTTCTGGCTCGACCTGGACGCGGAGGACGGCGCCTTTCATCGGGACGAGCCCGGCTTCGACGGCCACGACGGGTTTGAGCGCGACGCGGTGCTGAAGATTCTGAAGGAGTGCGGATTTCGCAGCGCCTCCATCCGCACCGTCTTCGAGGGGCACAAGGCGACCGGCGGCGGACCGCTGGCGTATTCGCTGTTTCTGGCAATCGGTGACAACGGCTGAACGCGGCTTCAGGCTCCGGATTCGCCGCGGGCGATCAGCGCCTCGGCGCATCGGACGCCGTCCACCGCGGCGGACATGATGCCGCCGGCGTAACCCGCGCCCTCGCCGCAGGGGAAGAGCCCGGCCACTTCGGACATGCAGTCCCGCCCCCGGAGGATGCAAAGGGGAGAGGAGGAGCGCGTTTCGACGCCGGTCAGCACGGCGTCGGGGTGGGCAAACCCGGCGAGGCGCCGGTCCATCTGAAGGATCGCCTCTTTCATGCCCTCCACCGCGAAGGCGGGAAGGCATTCGGCGAGGGCGCCGAAGCGCACGCCGGGCCGGTAACCCGGCTCGACCGACCGGGCGCCCCTGGACGGCGCGCCCGCCAGAAAGTCGCCCACAAGCTGCGCCGGAGCGCGGTAATCACCGCCGCCGGCGCAAAAGGCGGCCCTTTCCCAGCGGCGCTGAAAGGCGACGCCGTCCAGCGGCCCGCCGCCGTAGTCCTCCGGCCGCACATCCACCAGGAGCGCGCTGTTGGCGTTGACGCCGTCCCGTGCGAAGCGGCTCATGCCGTTGGTCACCACGCCGCCCGCCTCGCTGGCCGCGGCCACCACCAGCCCGCCGGGGCACATGCAGAAGGTATAGGCGCCGCGCCCGTCGGCAAGGCGTGCGTTCAGCTTATAGTCTGCCGCGCCCAGCGCCGGATGACCCGCCGCCGCGCCGTACTGGGCGCGGTCGATCCATCTTTGAAGGTGCTCAATGCGCGCGCCGATGGAGAAGGGCTTGGCGCGCATGGGCACGCCCAGGGCGTACAGGGCCTCGAAGGTGTCCCGGGCGCTGTGGCCCACCGCCAGAAGGACGTTTTCGCAGGCGATCTCCCACGCCGCTTTGCCGCGCTCGAGCCGCGCGGCCCGGATGCGCCCGTCCTCCAGCGCCAGATCCGCAAGCCGCGTTTCAAACAGCACCTCGCCCCCCAGGCGCTCGATTTCCTCCCGGATGGATTTCACCACGCCGGGCAACCGGTCCGTACCGATGTGGGGCTTGGCGCGGTAGAGGATTTCCTCCGGCGCGCCGTGCTCATAAAGCGTCTTCAGTACGAATCCGCACCGGGGATCAGAGATGCCGGTGGTCAGCTTGCCATCGGAAAACGCGCCCGCGCCGCCCTCGCCAAACTGCACGTTGGAGGCCTCGTCCAGCGCCCCGCCGCGCCAGAAGGCGGCCACGTCCTCCGCGCGCCGGTCCGCGGGCCGGCCCCGCTCCGCCACCACCGGCCGCGCGCCCGCCCGCGCCAGCGTGAGCGCCGCGAAGAGCCCCGCCGGGCCCAACCCCACCACCAGCGGACGGCCGCTCAGGCGCGCCGCGGCGGGGGGCGCGTAGGCGGCCTTCGCCGCCTGCGCGATGTCTGCGCCCCGGGGCAGGCGCTTTTCGTCAAACCGGAAGCCCGGCGCGAAGGCCACGTCCAACGACAGCACAAAATGGACGTCGCCCTTGTCGCGGGCGTCCACCGATTGCTTAAGCAGGCGGACGGACGCCAGCGCGCTCCTTGGAATCTTCAGCGCGTCCGCCGCGAAGGCGGTAAGACCGCCCACGTCCAGCGGCGCGCGCAGGTTGGTTATTTTCGGCATGTTTTCCTTTCAGGGCCTGGCGGCGCCTTGCGCGGCGAAGAGCCCGGACGCCCACGCCCATTGCAGGTTGTAGCCGCCGCAGGGGCCATCCACATCCAGCGCCTCGCCGCAGGCGAACAGGCCGGGCACCAGGCGGGATTCCAGCGTTTCGGGATCGAATTCGCCCGCGTCCGCGCCGCCCGCCGATGCCTGGGCCGCGGCAAAGCCGCGATGGCCGGTGACGGGCAACCGGAAGTCCGACAAAAGGCGCGCCGCGGCGCGGAGCTCGGCGTCCGTCAGTGAGGCGGCCTCCCGAGAGAGGGGCAGCGCCCCCGCCAATTTTAAAACCGTCTGCCCGATGCGCTTGTGGACGGTGCCGGTCAGAAAATCCTCCAGCGCGCGCCGGGGCATCGCCGCGCGGCGCGCTGTCAACAGCGAAAGCGCCGCGTCAAAGGGCCTGTCCAGCATCCGGAGCGCGGCCATCACCTTCAGGCCGTCGGCCAGGGCCTGGGCCGCTTCGCGGGACACCGCCATGACCGCCGTGCCGGTCAGGCCGTATTCGGCGAACAGAATGTCACCCTCGGCTTTGGCGATGGGTTTATCCGCCGCCGTCAGCGCGATCCCGCCGTCGATGCGGATGCCCTTGAGCGCCCGGATGGGCTCCGTTGGGGTTTCCAGCTGCGTCAGCGCGGGCAGCACCCGCGTCACGCGGTGGCCCAGCTGCTGAAAGAGGCGGTAGCCCGCGTCGGTGCCGCCCAAAGACGGCGAGGCCGCTCCGCCGGTGGCGAGGATCACGCGCCTGGCGCGAAGAACCCGCCCGTCCGCCGCGGTGATTTGAAAGGCGCCGCCTTTTTTGACGGAAACCGCCTCAAAGCTTGTGAGGGTTTCGACGCCCGATTCCTGAAGGGCGAGCCGCAGCGCGTCCAGCACCGCCGCCGCCTGTTCGCACAGCGGAAACACGCGCCCGCCGTAGAATGCGTGGCACATCAGGCCCAGGGACTCGAAAAAATCCATCACCGCCGCGGGCGGAAAGGCCGCCATCGCGCCCGCCATCACCGAAACCCCGCCGAAATAATCGGCGGGGGCGGCGGTGGTATTGGTCAGGTTGCAGCGCCCGTTTCCGGTGGCGAGCAGTTTTTTGCCCACCCGCGCGCCGCGCTCGAGAAGCACCGCGCGCTTTCCCAGCCGCCGCGCCATCACCGCCGCCGCCAGGCCGGATGCGCCGCCGCCCACGACGGCAATATCGTAGGGAATCACAGCACAATCCCCAAATCGCGCCGCAGCGCGTCGTCGCACATCAGAACGAGCCGGTGCAGCGCCCGCGAACAGGCGGTGTAGAGCCTGCGCCGCTCGCCGTCCGTCACCTCCACGCCGGGCCAGACCACCGCCACCGCGTCAAACTCCAGCCCCTTGATCAGGTGATAGCCGGACACCACCACGCCCCCGGATTCGGGCAGCATGTCGTCGTCGCCGCCGGTGAGGAGGATCGCGCCGCCGAGGCTGCGCGCAAGCTTTGCGGCCTCCGACTGCGAGCGCGTGATCAGCGCGATGTGCTTCATGCCCTCGGCCTTCCATTCGTCCACCAGCTCGCCCAGCCGCTTGGGCATAAAGGGTTCGATGCCGGGAAAATCGCCCTCGCGCCCGAATTCCAGGGCGTGGGGTTCGTCCGGGATCAGCGCGTTGCAAAGCCGCGTGATGGGCTGGGTGGAGCGGTAGGAGCGCGTCAGGCGCACCAGCGGCGCCTTGGGCGACTGAAAATCCGCGCCCCAGGCGCGGGGGTTGCAGGGCGGCATGCCCGGGCAGGTGCGCTGACTCACGTCGCCCAGAAGCGTCACCTGCGCGGCGGGGTAGAAGGCGGAGAGCAGCCTCAGCGCGATGTCCGGGTAGTCTTGCGCCTCGTCCACCAGGATATGGCGCATGCTCTTGTCCGGCGCGGCAAAGCCCAGTCGCACCATCAGCCAGGCGACGGCGGGGGCGTCCTCCCACCAGACGACGCCGGACAGCGCGTTCTCCCGGGCGGCTTCGCGCAATTGCCTGGGCGCGCCGGACAGCGCGTCGGACAGCATCTTGAGTGGGTCCACCGAGATCATCTGCCGAATCTGCTGGCGAATCGGCGCCAGGTGCTGCGCCACCGCCAGGCGCTTGGCCAGCTCCAGTTCGCGGCCCCGGTAGCTCTTCAGAAAACGGCTCTCGTATTGGACTGCGAGGGTCTTTTCCCAGCCGTCCAGCCGGTTTTCCAGCACCGTCTGGATGCGGATCAGCCTGAGGGCGGGATTGAGCACCTTGAATTCCACGCGGTAGAGCTGCTCCAGGTCCTGCCGCGAGATCAGAAGGTGCTTTTCAAGCCCGACGTCCGAAAAGCGGGGCCCCTCTTCCTCAAAGCGCTGCGCGTAGGCGGACAGGACGTCGCAAAATTTCAGATCGGACTTAAAGCGCACGCTCTGGCGGCGCAGCGGGCTGCCCTCGTCCACGAGGCGCTCAATCTGGCGGATCGAGGGCTCAATTTCGCGGCCGAGGATTCGCCGCATCAGACCGTGCAGCGTGACGGCCTGCGCGTTTTCCTCGCCCAGGTCCGGAAGCACCGTGGAGATGTATTCGCTGAAGGCGCTGGAGGGCGAGAGCACCGCGATGTGGCTGGCGTCCAGCTGATCCCGGTGGCGGTACATCAGATACGCGGCCCGGTGCATGGCCACGCTGGTCTTACCCGAGCCCGCGCCGCCGATGACGGAAACCACCCGCGCGCTTTCATGCCGAATGGCCAGGTTCTGCTCCTGCTGGATGGTGGCGACGATGGAGCGCATATGGCTGGACGTGGCGCGGGAGAGGATGTCCAGGAGCATTTCGTCGTCAATGGACACGTCCGTATCCACGTAGTACTTCAGCCGCCCGCCCTCCATGCGGTACTGGCGCTTGAGCGTCATGGTGCCGCGGATGAGGCCGTCGGGGGCCCGGTAGGCCACCTCGCCGGGCTGGGCGTCGTAATACAGGCTGCAGATGGGCGCGCGCCAGTCGTGCACCATCAGATCGCCCCGCTCGTTTTTCAGGCTGTACAGGCCAATGACAATTTTTTCCGGCGCGTCTGCGCCGTCCTCGCGAAAGTCGATCCGCGCGAAGAACGGGTTCAGCAGCATCCGCTCGTACCGCTGGGCGACCTCCTCGGAGAAGTTCTTCCGCACGAGGTAACGGTCGATCTCGGTGGAGAGCTGCTCCAGATCCTGGGGGGACAGCGCCGTGGGCTTCAGGCGCAGCTCTTCCCAGGCGTCGGAGAGCATGTCCCGGATGGTCTGGTCGTGGGCCTTCGTAAAGCCCCTCGTCTTTTGAATGACGGCATAGACGAGCTGCTGCACGCGCGCCGTGTAGGCGCGCTCGCGCTCGAGCTCTGCCAAATGATCCAAGCGGTTCACCTCCTCAGGCGAGCCTTTCAGTACATTATAGCATAGGCCGGCCGGCAAATTCAAATCCGCGCGGTATTTTTATAAAAGCGGCGTTCCGGTATTTGTGAATTCACGCCGCATAGGCTATAATAGTGGAAAAGCCATGAAAAGGAATGAGCCGGATGCGCGACGGGTTTGTCCGGGTTTCGGTTGGTACACCCGCGATCAGGGTGGGGGACACAGAGGGAAACATGAACGCGGCCATTGCGCTGATGCGCGACGCGGCCGGGGCGGGCGCAAAAGTCCTGACGCTGCCGGAGCTCTGCCTGACGGGCTATACCTCCGGCGACCTGTTTTTGCAGAAGACCCTTCGGGACGGCGCGCTGGCGGCGCTCTCCGGCGTTGTGGAGGCAAGCCGGGAGCTGGATCTTCTGACGGTGGTGGGCCTGCCGCTGGAGGTGGATGCCCGGCTCTACAACGTGGCCGCGGTGATCAAGGACGGGCGCGTTCTGGGGGTGGTCCCCAAGCGCAATCCGCCCAATTACGGAGAGTTCTACGAACTGCGCCACTTTACGCCCGGCCCCAGGCAGGCGCGGCCGCTGCGGCTTCTGGGCCGGGACGTGCCCTTTGGCGGGGACATCCTGTTTGTCTGCGGGGACATGCCCGAGTTCAGCCTTGCGGTGGAGGTGTGCGAGGACCTGTGGGTGCCCGACGCGCCCTCCGTCGGTCACGCCCTCGCCGGCGCGACGCTGATCGCGAACCCTTCCGCCAGCGACGAGACCATCGGCAAGGCCGCCTATCGGGAACTGTTGCTGGCCAGCCAGTCTGCGCGGCTGATCTGCGGCTATCTCTACGCCGACGCCGGTCAGGGCGAATCCACCACCGACATGGTCTTTGCGGGGCACAACCTGATCGCGGAAAACGGCGTTCTGCTGAAGCAGTCCGAGCCGTACCGCACCGGACTCGTCACGGCGGAGCTGGATTTGCAGTACCTGGTCAGCGAGCGGCTGCGGATGAACACCTTCGGCTTCCGGGAGGATACCCACGCGAAGGTGCCCTTTGTGACCGCCTTCTGGGAAACGCCCGTCGAGCGATTTATCGACCCCGCGCCCTTTGTGCCCTCCGACCGCGCGGAGCGCGACCTGCGCTGCGAGCAGATTCTCTCGATTCAGGAAAGCGGCCTCGCCCAGCGGCTGCGGCACATTGGCTGCAAATCGGCGGTGGTGGGCGTATCCGGCGGGCTGGATTCCACGCTGGCGCTGATTGTCGCGGCCCGGGCCTTCCGCCGCCTGGGCCTTGCAATGGACGGCCTGGCCGCGGTCACGATGCCCTGCTTTGGCACCACCAGTCGCACCCACGCCAACGCGCTGAAGCTGGCGGAGGGCCTCGGCGCGAAGCTGATCGAGGTGGACATTACGGCTTCGGTGCGCGGGCACCTCGCGGACATCGGGCACGACGAGGCGGCGCGCGACGTCACCTATGAAAACGCCCAGGCGCGGGAGCGCACCCAGGTATTGATGGACCTTTCCAACAAGCTGGGCGGCATTGTGATCGGCACCGGCGATCTGAGCGAGCTGGCACTGGGCTGGGCCACCTATAACGGCGATCACATGTCGATGTACGGCGTCAACGCGTCGGTGCCCAAGACGCTGGTGCGGCATCTGGTGCGCTACGCGGCCGACCACGCGGAAAGCCCCGGGCTCGCCTCGGCCCTTGAAGACGTACTGGACACCCCCGTCAGCCCGGAACTGCTGCCGCCGGTGGATGGGGTGATCGCCCAGAAGACGGAGGACATCGTGGGCCCTTACGAACTGCACGACTTTTTCCTCTACCACATGGTGCGACGCATGGCGGGGCCCGGAAAGATCTTCCGGCTGGCGAAAATCGCCTTTGGCGGCGTCTACGACGAGGCGACGATCGAAAAGTGGCTGCGCGTGTTTATGAAGCGGTTTTTTCAGAACCAGTTTAAGCGGTCCTGCCTTCCGGACGGGCCGAAAGTCGGCTCTGTCACGCTGTCCCCGAGGGCGGACTGGCGCATGCCCAGTGATGCATTCGGCGGCCTCTGGTTTGGGAGTTTTCAATAAATTAACCCAGTTGCTACCGATTCATGCATGTAAGACGAAGCCTTCGGGTATATCATAACTGCGTGCTTCGAGAACAATGCAATTCTGAAGGAGGACATATTCCATGAAAAAGGCATTGGTACTGATGATGGTTCTGGCGCTGGTCGCCGTGCTGGCCGGCTGCACCCAGTCTACCCCCGCTCCGACCGCCGCGCCCGCCGCCACTGAGGCGCCCGCCGCCGACGCCGCCACTGAGGCGCCCGCCGCCGACGCCGCCACTGAGGCACCCGCCGCCGACGCCGCCACTGAGGCACCCGCCGCCGACGCCGCTACTGAGGCGCCTGCCGCCGACGCCGCCACCGAAGCCCCCGTGGCCGGCTGATGCACTGAGAAATACATCGATTGCCCCCGCGCGTCGTCTGATGTGCGGGGGCAAATTTTGCGTACGCAAAAAGCCGGGAAGCCGGGGTTTCTTTGCAAAAACCTCGTTGAAACGGGTACTTCTTCCAGTCTATAATAGGGAAAGGAGGCGATGAGATGAAGGTTCTTCTGACCGGCGGCGCCGGCTACATCGGCGCGCACACCTGTGTGGAACTGATCGGGGCGGGGCACGCCGCCGTGGTGGCGGACAACTACGTCAACAGCTGTCCGGAGGCGGTGGCGCGCGTCAAGGCGCTCACGGGTTCGGATTTTCCGATTTACGAAATTGATCTGTGCAACAAGGCCGCGCTGAACCGCGTTTTTTCCGAACAAAAAATTGACGCGGTCATTCACTTTGCGGGGTTGAAGGCGGTGGGGGAGTCGGTCGCAAAGCCGCTCGAATACTTCCGGAACAATCTGGACGCCACGCTGTCGCTTCTTGAGGTCATGCGGGCGCACGGCGTAAAAAAGCTGGTGTTCAGTTCCTCTGCCACGGTGTACACCGCGCCGGAATCGGTCCGGGCGCTGGACGAGGACGCGCCCACCGGAGAATGCACCAATCCCTACGGATGGACTAAATACATGATTGAGCAGATTTTGAAGAGCCTGGCATTCTCTGATGACAGCTGGTCCATCGCGATGCTGCGCTATTTCAACCCCGTCGGCGCCCACGCGAGCGGCCGCATCGGCGAGGACCCGAACGGCATCCCCAACAATCTGATTCCCCGGGTCATGCAGTCGCTGGCCGGAAAGATTCCCGACGGCATCAGCGTCTACGGGCGCGACTGGCCAACGCCCGACGGCACCTGCGTCCGGGACTACATCCACGTGGTGGACCTGGCCCTGGGGCACGTCGCCGCGCTGAAATACCTGGAAACCATGCGCGGCGCGGAGGCGATCAACCTGGGCACCGGCGAGGGGTACAGCGTATTGCAGATCCTCCGTACATTTGCCGAGGCCAACGACCTGATGCTGGATTATTCCTTTGGGCCACGACGCCCGGGCGACGTGGCGGGCTTTTACGCGGACCCGGCGAAGGCGAAGCGGCTTCTGGGCTGGCGGGCGGAGCGGTCGCTGGCGGAAATGTGCCGGGACGCGTGGCGCTGGCAGACCATGAATCCGAACGGATACGGCGCATGAAACGGCTGCTGCTGGCGGTCGCCTCCGCGGTGCTGCTGGCGGGCTGTGCCGCCGCGCCCGCGGAACCCGCCGGCGTTCTGTTCATCGATGTGGGGAAGGGCGACGCGGCGCTCGTAATGGCCGAGGGACGGCGCTACCTGGTGGATGCGGGGCCGAAGGACGCGTGGCCGCGCGTGGAAGCGGCGCTCCGATACTATGGGGTGACGGCGCTGGACGGCGTGTTTTTGACCCACGGGGACAGGGATCACGCCGGCGGGCTGAAGGATCTGGCCATGAGCGGCATGGACGTGGCCGCCTGGTACGCCTCCGACCTGTACCTGGACGACGGAGAAAAGGGGCACCCCGCGGCGGAGGCCGCCGCCCTGCAGGGTCGACAGGCGGTCTTCCTGTCGGCGGGGGATGCGGTCGGCCCCTTTACGGTTTTGGCGCCGCTGACGCGGGACAGGAAGGATGACGACAACAATTCGCTGGTGCTGAGGTTTTCCGCGGCGGGCGGCAGCGCGCTTCTGACCGGCGACATGAAGTTTGACGAGGAGGAGGACCTGCTGAAAAGCGGCCAATCCCTTCGCTGCGAATTAATCAAGATCGCCCACCACGGCAACAGCGACGCCACGAGCCCGGCCCTGATCGAAGCGGTGTCGCCCGTGGTTGCCGTCGTGTCCACCGATTCGGACGCGCGGCCGGAACTGCCCGACCCGCGCATCGTGGCGCTGCTGGAGGCGCGCGGCGTCCCGCTGGTTTCCACCTGGCGCTCGGGCGGCGGCGTGCTGGTCACCCTCGCGGGCAAGGACACCCACGCGGAGACCGTCAACATCCCCGCGGGGCCCTTTCCTTCCTCCGAGCATTAAATTTGCCGCGGCGCGGACATGCCTATGGAAATTTCGGGTAAAGTATACTATAATGATGCCAATAAAGGAGAGGGGTGTTGGGCATGGCGTATTTTGAACCGTCCGACGTTGAAAAGAATCGTGTGCTTGGCGGTCTTGGCTACCTGGTGTTCTTCCTGCCGCTGATCGCGTGTCCCAAATCCCGCTTTGGCAGGTTCTGCGCCAACCAGGGGCTTCTGGTTTGGATCGCCTCGCTGGCGGTCTGGATCGCCTTTGGCGTGCTGGAATGGATTCTGGGCGGGATCCCGGTGATCGGATGGCTGGTGAGCATCGTCCATTCGCTGTGCAATATCGCCATCGCCGTGATCGCACTGTACTACGCATACCTTGCCATATCCAAGGGCGAGGCCCGCGAGCTGCCCTACATCGGCAGCTACACGCTCATCAAGTAGTCCCCGAACGCGAAAGAGCCGTTTCCCCCGCGGAAACGGCTCTGTTTTGTGTTTCGCGCTACAATCGCTCCGCACCCCAGCGCGCCAGCACCTCGTCCGCCGCCGGACAGTCTGCCAGCGCCACGCCGGTATACACCTCAAGCGCGGCGTTGAGGGTTTCCGCGTCGCCGGCACGGAAGGCCAGCGGCGCTTTTGTCATCGTCTGGCCCGCTTCGCACGCCGCGCGCGCCTCGGCGGGGGAGAGCCCCGTCAGGTCGATCAGCGGCACCTGACCCGGTTCGATGTCGTAGAGGTCTTCGGGATCGTCCACCGCTTCGACAGCCCGCCGCGCCGCCTCCAGCGGGAGGAACGCGCGGGAGGAACAGATTTTCGGCACGCCGTCCCAGGCGGAGGCGGGCGGTTCGGCCGCGTCCGCCAGCGGACGCATTCTCGCGATGTGTTCCGGCGTGGTGCCGCAGCATCCACCGATGGCGGCGGCGCCCGCGGCGAGGATCGCCTCCATGGGCGCGACCATCGCGTCGGGGCCGAAGGGGAATACCGCGCGGCCGTCCGGCCCCACCGAGGGCAGCCCGGCGTTGGGCTGCACCACCACGGGAATCGGGCAGGCGGCGCGCATGGCGCTCAGCGGGCGGATCATCTCCTGCGGTCCGCCGGAGCAGTTGACCCCCGCGGCCGCCGCACCCAGCGCCCGGGCGATCAGCGCCGCGCACTCCGGCGCGCCGCCGGTCAGCGTGCGGGCGTTGGCGGAGTAGGTGGAGGAGGCCGCCACCGGAAGCCCCGTCTCCCGGGCAGCCAGAATCGCGCAGCGCATTTCCGCGAGGTCGGTCTGGGTTTCGATGACGATGAGATCCGCGCCGGCGTCCGCGCCGGCGCGGCAGAAAGCGCGCAAAGACGCCATCCTCTCGTCAAAGCCCACGTCGCCCACCGGCGTCAGAAAGCGCCCGGTGGGGCCCAGGTCCAGCGCCGTAAACCGCGCGCCGGAGGCCTTCGCGCTTTTGACCGCCGCGGCTGCAATCTCTCCGGAGCGCGCCTCAAGCCCGGCACGCGCCAGTTTGATGGACGTCGCGCCGAAGGTGTTGGTCAGAACCACGTCGGCCCCGGCCTTCACATAGGACTCGTGGATGCCGCGGATCAGGTCCGGCCGCGTGACGCTCAGCAGATCCGGACACTCCGTTTCGACGCCCATCAGCCCCAGCAGCGCGCCCATGCTGCCGTCAAAGAGCAGCACGCCCGCCGCCAGCGCCCGCGTAAAATCTTCCATATTACACCCCTCCGGTTGACAATCAACCAAATTATAACACGCGATGGCGCGCTTCACAAGTTCTATTTGCGTTTAGCCGTTGCATCGAAACGTCAATTGTGGTAAAATTATTTGGCTATGGCCGCTTTGGGCGGTGAGATTGGGAGGACAGACTTTATGAGCAGCACACTTGAGAAAATTTCGTCCAATCAGGTCAAGATTGATTTTTCAGTCGAGCCTGAAATCTTTGAAAAGGGCATGGAGAGCGCCTACCGCAAGCTGGTCAAGCGCATCAACATCCCCGGATTCCGCAAGGGCCACGCGCCGCGAAAGGTGATTGAGCTTCACTACGGCGAATCGGTCTTCTACGAGGACGCCTTTGACGCGGTCTTTCCGGAGCTCTACGACGCCGCGGTGCGCGAGCACGACGTGACGCCGGTGGATCAGCCGAAGGTCGACGTGGGCGAGATCGGCGCGGGCAAGCCGCTGACATTCACCGCCACCGTCTATGTCAAGCCGGAGGTCAAACTGGGCGAATACAAGGGCGTCAAGGCCGCAAGGGCCGAGGTCTTTGTGACCGATGACGACGTCAACGCCGAGCTTGAGCGCGCCCGCGAGCGCGTCGCCCGCTTTATCGACGTGACCGACCGCCCGGTCAAGCTGGACGACCAGGTGAACATCGATTACGCCGGCTCTGTGGACGGCGAGCCCTTTGAGGGTGGCACGGCCCAGGGCCAGAACCTGACCATCGGCTCCGGAAGCTTTATTCCCGGCTTTGAGGAAGGGCTTGTCGGCGCCAACGCCGGCGACGAGGTGGACGTCCATGTCACCTTCCCGGAGGACTACCACGCCGAAGCCCTCAAGGGCAAGGCGGCCGTGTTCCACGTGAAGATCAACTCCATCCAGCAAAAGGAGCTGCCCGCCCTGGACGACGAGTTCGCCAAGGACGTTTCCGAGTTTGACACGCTGGCCGCCTATCGGGACGATGCCCGCGCCAAACTGGAAAAGCGCGCCCAGGACCGCGTCGACGCCGAGTTTGAAAACGAGGTCGTCGAGGCCGTCGTGGAAAACGCCGAGGTGGATGTCCCCGAGCCCATGGTAGAGAATCAGATCAATTCCATGCTGCGGGACATGGAGCTTCGCATGATGTACCAGGGCATGCGCATGGACGACTTCCTGAAGTACACCGGCCAGACCATTGAAGATCTGCGCGAGGCCCAGCACGACGAGGCGCTCCGCCGCGTCAAGACCCAGCTGGTGTTGGAGGCCGTCCGCGGCGCGGAAGGCATCGAGGCCACCGAGGACGAAGTCAGGGCGCAGATCGAAAAGTTTGCGCCGCAGACGGGCAAGTCCGCCGAGGAGTTTGAAAAGACGCTCTCCGAGGACGACCGCAAGTACTTCCAGAACATGGCGGCCACGGAAAAGGCCGTTGAACTGCTCAAATCCAGCGCGGTCGGCGATTGACGCGGCGCGGCCGCGGGTATAATGCCTTGGAAGGAACCCAAACAACAAGCGGCAAAGCCGCGCAGGAGGTGCCACGCATATGAATCTTATCCCGTATGTCATCGAGCAGACCAACCGGGGGGAACGCTCCTACGACATCTACTCCAGACTGCTCAAGGATCGCATCGTGTTTCTCGGAGGCGAGGTCGATGACGACGCCGCGAACATCACCGTGGCACAGATGCTGTTTCTGGAGATGGAAGACCCGGACGCCGACATCCAGCTGTACATCAACAGCCCGGGCGGATCGGTGACCGCGGGCCTCGCCATCTACGATACCATGAAGTACCTGAAGTGCGAGGTGTCCACCCTGTGCGTCGGCATGGCCGCGTCCATGGGCGCGTTTTTGCTGGCGGCGGGCGCCAAGGGCAAGCGCAAGGCGCTCCAAAACGCCGAGATCATGATCCACCAACCCTCGGGCGGCGCGCGCGGCCAGGCGACCGACATCCAGATCCACGCCGAGCAGATTCTCCGCATCAAGAAAAAGCTCAACGAGGAACTGGCCAAAAACACCGGTAAGCCCCTCAGCGAAATCGAAAAGGATGTCGAGCGCGATTTCTTCCTCACCGCGGCGGATGCCAAGGAATACGGTTTGATTGACGAGATCGTTGCGCCCAGGCGCTGACGGGCAGGCACTACCAGGCGCGTGGGCGCCAATGAAAAGGAGTTCTTCATGGCAAAGCAGGATGATTTTCTGAGCAACAAGACCGTCAAGTGCTCGTTCTGCGGAAAGACGCACGATCAGGTGCGCCGCATCGTTGCGGGCCCGGGCGTCTACATCTGCGACGAGTGCGTGCTCCTGTGCCAGGAGATCGTGGCCGACGATGTGGACATGATTTCCGAACGCGGAGCGATGACGCTCAAAAAGCCCTCCGAGATCAAGGAGGTGCTCGACCAGTACGTCGTCGGACAGGAGTACGCCAAGAAGGCGCTGTCCGTCGCCGTCTACAACCACTACAAGCGCATCGGCCACCCCGCCCGCAAGGGCGACGTGGAGCTGCAAAAGTCCAACGTCGTGATGATGGGCCCCACCGGCTGCGGAAAGACCTATCTGGCGCAGACGCTGGCCAAGATTTTGAACGTCCCCTTCGCCATCGGCGACGCCACCAGCCTTACCGAGGCCGGCTACGTGGGCGAGGACGTAGAGAACATCCTGCTCAGACTCATCCAGAATGCGGACTACGACATCGAGCTGGCCCAGCGGGGCATCATCTACATCGACGAGATCGATAAGATCGCCCGGAAGAGCGAGAACCCCTCCATCACCCGCGACGTCAGCGGCGAGGGCGTGCAGCAGGCGCTTCTGAAGATCCTCGAAGGCACCGTGGCCAGCGTGCCGCCCCAGGGCGGGCGCAAGCACCCGCATCAGGACTTTTTGCAGATCGATACGACCAATATCCTCTTCATCTGCGGCGGCGCCTTTGACGGCTTGGACAAGATCGTCTCCAACCGCATCGGCAAAAAGGTGATGGGCTTTGGCGCGGACGTCAAGAGCAAGTCGGGCGAGAACAGCGACGAGGTGCTGGAGCAGGTGCGCCCGGAAGATCTGATCAAGTTCGGCCTGATCCCCGAGTTTGTCGGCAGGCTTCCTGTGGTGGTCACGCTGCAGCAGCTGGACGAGCCGGCGCTGGTCAAGATCCTCACCGAACCCAGGAACGCGCTGGTCAAGCAGTACCAGCGGCTGCTGGACATGGACGGCGTAGAGCTGTCCTTCACCGACGATGCCCTCAAGGCCATCGCCCAGATGGCGCTCAAGCGCAAGAGCGGCG
The DNA here is from genome assembly GCA_040768845.1 of Christensenellales bacterium. Classification (GTDB taxonomy): domain Bacteria; phylum Bacillota; class Clostridia; order Christensenellales; family Aristaeellaceae; genus JAEZHK01. The sequence goes on from JAXGME010000009.1 coordinate 143,132, forward strand.
CCCGCGGCCTTCGCGCCATCATCGAGGGCGTGATGCTGGACACCATGTACGATCTGCCCGGCAAGGACAGCGTGCGCAAGTGCATCATCACGGAGGACGCGGTGATGAAGGGCGCCCACCCCGACCTGATCGAGGGCGAGCCCGTCGCCGCGCCGCAGAAGCGCCGGCAGTTCCAGGCCAGCCCCAAGGCCGCGCGCGCCACGGAGCCGAACGTATCCTGACGGGCTTTGCCGAACCCGGGTACGTCCGTTGATTTTTTTCCGGCATCCCTTCCCATACTAGCGGTGGGAGGGGATGCTTTTGTTTTCCGCAGTACTTCTCGTAATTCAGCTGACGGTGACGGTGATCGTCGGAATCTACTTTTACCGGCAGTTGAAGGGGCAGCCGAGGGTGGACGGCGGCGTGCCGCGCTCCAGCGCCGGTCACCGGGAGATGGATAAGCTGGGGCGGCTTCGGCGCATCAGTCTGACCCAGCCGCTCTCCGAACAGGTGCGGCCCCGGGATTTTTCAGACATCATCGGCCAAATGGAGGGCATTCGCGCGCTGAAGGCGGTGCTGTGCTCGCCCAACCCGCAGCACGTCCTCATCTACGGCCCGCCGGGTGTGGGCAAAACCTGCGCGGCGCGGCTGGTGCTGGAGGAGGCGCGCAGCACGGAGGGCACGCCCTTTGGGCCGGACGCACCGTTCATCGAAATGGACGCCACCTGCGTGCGCTTTGACGAGCGCGCCATCGCGGACCCGCTGATCGGCAGCGTGCACGACCCTATTTACCAGGGTGCAGGTCAATTGGGCATCAGCGGCGTGCCGCAGCCCAAGGAGGGCGCCGTCACCCGGGCCCACGGCGGCGTGCTGTTTCTAGATGAAATCGGCGAATTGCACCCGGTGCAGATGAACAAGCTTTTAAAAGTGCTGGAGGACCGGCTGGTGCGCTTTGAATCCGCCTACTACAACCCGGACGACCGCGCGACGCCGCGCTACATTCACGATATCTTCAAGTACGGCCTGCCGGCGGATTTCCGGCTGGTGGGCGCCACCACGCGCTCGCCGGAGGACCTGCCCCAGGCGTTGCGCTCCCGCTGCATGGAGGTGTTCTTCCGGCCGCTGGAGCGGGAGGAACTGGCGCAAATCGCTGCCGGTGCGGCGGTCAAGGCCGGATTCCCCATGAAGGAGGACGAAGCCCGGCTGGTGGGCCGGTACGCGGCCAGCGGCCGCGACGCGGTCAACATCGTGCAGATGGCTTCCGGCGTCGCCCGGCAGGAGGGGCGGCGCACCATCGAACGGCGGGATGTGGAATGGGTGGCCGAGAGTGGGCACTACACGCCCCGCGTCGAACCGCGCACCCATAAGGAGCCGGCGCCGGGCCTGGTCAACGGCCTGGCGGTATACGGGGCCCACCAGGGCGCGGTGATGGAGATCGAGGCCATCGCCATCCCCGGCGGCGGGCGGATCACCGTGACAGGCATCGTCGAGGAAGAGGACATCGGTGATGGCCGCGGCCGCACCATGCGCAGGCGGTCCATGGCCCGCGCCGCCGCCGAAAACGCGCTGACTTGCCTCAGAACCCGGGGATTTGACGTGGATCGCTACGACGTGCACATCAACTTTCCCGGCGGCGCGCCGGTGGACGGGCCCTCCGCGGGGGTGGCCATGGCCGTGGCGGTGGCCTCCGCCATCGACGGCATGCCGGTGGCCTGCGACGTGGCGCTGACGGGGGAGCTTTCCGTCTACGGAAAGGCGCTGCCGGTGGGCGGCGTCGCCCAAAAGATCGATGCCGCCGCCAAGGCGGGGCTGAAGCGGGTGTTGATTCCGGAGGAAAACTACCTGGCGCGCTACGCGGAGAAGCCCATTTGCGTCATCGCCATCCGATCACTGGAGGAGGCGCTGGAGTTGGCGTTGGGCAAGGCACCCGGCCGCGCCGCGCCCCGGGCGGGCGCGCGGGTGCTGGCGGCGGAAGAGGCATAGGAGGCGCTTTTGTGCGAAAGCCGGGCGCGGGGATCGTCCCCGTGCCCGGCTTCTGATCGCATCCGCCTCACACCACGCCGATTCTGGTGTGGGGGACCGTGCCGGAGAGCAGCGCGTTGATGCCGTGGCGCGCGTGACCGATGATCACCGTCACGCCCTTCAGCGCCGGGCCCGCCGCAAAGGCCAGCTTGGCCCGCGCGCCGCCCGCGCCGGCGCGGCTGGCGCCCGAACAGCTCTTTTGCAGAACGCGCACCTTTTCCATCAGCGCCTCCGGCGTCCCGGCGAGTACGTCCGTCACCAGCGTGCTCGGGTCGGCGGCGTCCCGGTAGATGCCCTCGGTGGAGGACAGGATCACCAGGTACTTTGCGCCCACCAGTTCGCAGATCACCGCGGCCGTTTCATCGTTGTCGACGCACTCCACCACGTGCTCGTGGTACTGCTTCAGCGAGTTGAGCTCCATCTTCAGGATCTCGTCGTCGGAAACGGGGTCGTTGTAGTTGACGATGGGGATGGCGTTTTGCTCCGCCGCCCGCAGAAGGAGCCGGCGGATGTTCTCGCGCTTGGCCTCGTCGTTGAAGTGCTGGTGCTCTACCAGAAGCTGCCGGATCGAATACTCCGGCCGCGAGAACATGCGATAGTTTTCCATCAGCGCGATCTGGCCCTGGGCGCAGTAGTCCATCTTGGCCTCCTGCCGGTCGCCGGTCAGCTCGCGCCCGGTGCGCTTCATGTAGTCCACCCGGCCGATTTCGGCCGCGCCGCTGGTCACAAAAACCATGCCCGGATGCAGTTCCGACGCCACCCGGGAGATGATGTTGTAGTCGACGTCGTTTTCTTCCTTGCGGATCATCGCCATCGATCCGATTTTTCCGACAATTTCAATCGCCACTGGATGCACGCTCCATTTCAAGATGGCATTATACCACGTTTTGAGCCGCATGAAAAGCCGCGCCGGGGTGCAAAATGAACGGGGACCGATAGACTTGAGGAGGGAAAACCATGAGCCATAAGCATCCCAACGCCGACATCCGCTGCAATGTGAAGAGCTGTACCCACCACTGCATGGACGAGGATTTCTGCTCGCTGCGCTCGATCCACGTGGACGCCTGCCGCGACTCGTGCACCGGCAAGCCCGAGGACGAGAGCATGTGCGGCAGCTACGAGCGCCATTAGTCGTCCACGAAGTCTAAGAACCGATGATATGGCCCAGAAATTAGGCTTCGCAGACGACTAGCTCATTCGTCCCGGTCGGACAGCGCCCGGTCGATCACGTCCCACGAAAAGCCGCGCCGCGCGAGTGCCTGCGAAAGCTTGGCCCGCGCCGCGCGGCTTTCCAGCGCGGCGTACCGGGGGCCGATTTTTCGCGCAAGCTTTTCTGCCGCGGCCAGCTGGTCCTCATCGTTGACCGCGGCGAGGGCCGCGTCCGCGTCGTCGGCGTCAATGCCCCGCGCATAGAGCTTGCGCTGAATCGCGCGCCTGGAGAGGCCGCCTGAAACCGCCGTTTCCACCAGGCGGGCAGCCTCGGCGGCATCGTCCAGAAGGCGCGCGCGCAAGAGGCGCCCGACGGCCTCGTCGATGGCGCCCTCCTGGTAACCGCGCAGACCGAGCCAGCGCCTGAGGGCCTTTTCGCTCTTGCCGGAACGCTCCAGGGCGCTTAGCGCCGCCTCGTAGGCCAGGGGCCGCTGGAGGCGGTCCAGGGCCGCAAGGTAGTCCGCCTCGTCCACTTCGTCGCCCGCGTTTAGCGGAAGGCGTTCAAAGCAGGCGCGGTCGACCCGCGCCATCAGGCGGCCGTCCGCGTAGATCCGGTAGACCGGTCCCGTCTTTTCGACGGCGGTAATGACGGCCATGGAAAAAATCACCTCGATTTTCCGGCCCGCGCGGCGGGCAAAATAAGCGCGATCCAATGAAAGGGGAGGGAAACGGTATGGCGAATCAAGGGAGCACGGCGATTCAAACGAAGAGTCTGACCATCCTCGAAGACCAGATGCAACATGAGTTTCTCGCCTGCAAAAAGGCGGAACAGTACGCCAAGACGCTGACCAATCCGTCGCTCAAGACGCTGGCGGGCGATCTGGCCATGAAGCATCGTACGCACTTTGACCGACTGTTCAATTACCTGAACAGCCACGCATGAGGAGGCGAGCTTTGCGATGAATCAGAATCCGAACCCGAACACCGTGCTCAACGAACAGGACATGATGGAAGACCTGCTGACGCAGGAAAAGTACTTGATTTCGTCCTACTCCACCTTCCTGCCCGAAGCCACCTGTCCGCAGCTGAGGCAAGTGCTGACCGACAACTTCAACGAATGCGCGACCAGTCAGTACAGCGTCTTTGACCGGATGAGCCAGATGGGCTGGTATCAGACCAAAGACGCGCCGCAGCCTGAAATCCAGGCCGCGCGGCAGAAGTTTCAGCAGCTGAAAACGCAGATGGGCTAGGGCCGGATCGCGCGCGGCCGCGCGGACAAACCGCCGGTGCGCCGCAGACGCCGGAAAGCCGAAGGGCTTTCCGGCGCTCTTTTTTGGGGAAAAGAGCCCGGTCAGTAGGGCTGCCCCGCCTTGTTTTTCAGCATCGTTTGCTTGAGCGTCCACAGCCCGTCGGACAAGTCCACCTTGTACAGGTGCGGATTCAGGTTGCGCTTGTACTGGTCCCAGAAGGTGTCCATCTCCCGGAAGTGGTAGGCCTGGATCTCCCGGAGGTCGGGCGACGTGTACACCTGCCTGCCGCCCTTGAAAATCGGAACCTGCAATTCGCGCACCCGGTAGTCGGTCAGCGTCATCCGCTTCCAGGTATCCACCGGGTCGAAGATGGTCAGCGGCCCGGATTCGTCGAAGGTTTCCGATTCCAGCGCGATCAGGTCCGCGATGGCCTTGCCGGTCTTGTTGTCGTAGAGGCGCAAAAGCTTTTTAACGCCCGGATTGGTGACCTTGGCGGGGTTTTCGGAGATCTTGATCTTGGGCGCAAAGGCGCCGTTTTCCATGCGCGCGCTCAGCTTGTACACGCCGCCCAGCGCCGGGCAGTCCATGCTGGTGATCAGCTTCGTGCCCACGCCCCAGATGTCGATCTTCGCGCCCTGGAGCAGAAGGTCCCGGATCAGCGTTTCGTCCAGGTCGCCCGAGGCGCAGATCTTCGCGTCAGGGAAGCCGGCCTCGTCCATCATCCTGCGCGCCTCGCGGGTCAGGTAGGCGAGGTCGCCGGAGTCCAGCCGAATGCCCGTGGGCTCGTGGCCCGCCGCCCGCAGCTCCTGAAACACCTTGATGGCGTTGGGCACGCCGCTTTTGAGCGTATCGTAGGTATCCACCAGCAAAAGGCAGGCGTCCGGAAAGGCCTCCGCATAGGCGCGGAAGGCCTCGATCTCCGTGGGGAAGCTCATCACCCAGCTGTGGGCGTGGGTGCCGCGCACCGGGATATCAAACATCTGCCCGGCCAGTACGTTGCTGGTGGCGTCCGCGCCGCCGATGACCGACGCCCGCGCGCCGTAGATGCCCGCGTCCGGGCCCTGGGCGCGGCGCAGGCCGAATTCCAGAATGCTGCCGCCCTCCGCCGCCTGCACCACGCGGCTGGTCTTGGTGGCAATCAGCGTTTGGTGGTTGATGATGTTGAGCAGCGTGGTTTCGATCAGCTGCGCCTCAAAGATCGGCGCGGTGACCCGCACCAGCGGCTCGCCGGGGAACACCATCGTGCCCTCGGGCACCGCCTGAATGTCCCCCGTGAAGCGGAAGGTGCGCAGCTCGTCCAGAAAGCCCTCCTCAAACAAACGGAGCGAGCGCAGATAGGCGATCGCCCCCTCGTCAAAATAGAGGGTGTTGATGTAGTCGATCAATTGCTCGACACCCGCCATGATCGCGTAATTCATGGTTTCGCAGGGTTTGCGGTAGAACATGTCGAACACGGCCAGGTCGTTTTTCATGCCGCGCTTCCAGTAACCATACATCATGGTCAGTTGGTACAGGTCCGTCAGCAGGGTCAGGTTTCGCATATTAATCCTCCTTCGTCCGGTTCGCGCGCCGGCGAAGCGCAAGGATCGCGGCCGCGCCGGCGATGAAGAGCGCCAGGCTGAGCGCCTGGGACACGCGGACCGGCCCCCAGAAGAGGCTGTCGGTGCGCAATCCTTCCACGAGCATGCGCTCGAAGGCGTACAGCGTCACATACCAGAGAAATTCCTCGCCGGGGCGGCGGAAAAAACCGCGCCGTTCCGCGATCAGGAGAAACGCGACGATCAGAAAGCACCAGGCGGATTCGTAAAAAAATGTGGCCGCGAACCAGCCGGACTGATTCTCGATCCACACCGCCGCGGGAAAGAACTGAAGCCGCGCGTCGGTGATGGCGACGCCGTAGGCCTCCTGGTTGACAAAATTCCCCCAGCGGCCGATCGCCTGCCCCAGCGCGATGGCGGGGGCGGCCAGGTCGCACAGCGTGCGGAAGGGTATCCGGCGCGCCTTGGCGTAGAAGATCCCCGTCACAAAACCACCGATCAGGCTGCCGTAAATGGCCATGCCGCCGCCGCGCAGGTCAAACACGCGGAGAAGATCGTCCTTGAACTGATCCCAGGTAAAGGCCACGTAGTAGGCGCGGGCGCAGACGATCGCCACCGGGACGATCCAAAGCGCCAGGTTGACGGACGTGTCCTTCGGCAGGCCAAAACCCCGTTCGCGCAGCGACATGAGCAAAAGCCCGGCCAAAATGCCGGACGTAATCAGAAGGCCGTACCAGTACACCGGAATCCCAAAAAGCAGAAAGGCCATCCGGCCAACGTGTGGCATGTCGTTCCCTCCAGCCAATTTCATCTAATTATAATCATTTTGTCCAGCGGCTGTCAACAGAAACGGTTGCATCCAAAAAGAAAATTCGGTATAATGGTTGAATGTTAAGAACCCTGTCAGGCGGCCTTACGCCTGTGCCTGGAAAGGGATGCTGATGCGCAGAAGACGGGTCACCGCCAGATTTTACGTCTTCCTGATTCTGATCGGAATCGGGCTTTATTTCGTCGTCCGCGAACTGTCGCCGATGGGCTCGTCCGAGGCGGTGATCATGATGGCGGCAACCTCCTACGCCCAGACGCTGGATGCCGTGATCGTCCGGGACGAAACGGTCACCTCCTACGAGGGCAGCGGGCAGGTGGTGTACGTGGCGGCCGAGGGCGCCGAGGTGGTCAAGGGCCAGGAGATCGCGGACGTCTATTCCGCCGGCTATTCGGAAAAGGAGATCAAGCAGCTGGAGACCGTGCGCCAGAACATCCGCGCCTACCACCGGCAGATTCTGGACAACATCGTGGACGCCGAGCTGGAGCGGCTGGAGACCAACGTGCAGCAGAAGGCGCTGGAGCTCAAGACGCTGATCCGCGAAAAGACGCGGGGCAGCCTGATCAATCTGGAAAAGCAGCTGGAAAGCGCCATGGAAGCGCGCCAGAGCTACCTGAGCCAGAACCGGCGCGAGGACCCGAAGCTCAACGACCTGTACGATCAGGAGACCAAGCGCGAGAACGCCATCGCCTCGTGGCGGACGGCGGAAACCGCGGAGGCCTCCGGCATCGTCAGCTTTTATCTGGACGGCTGCGAGCAGTTTCTGACCCCGGCTAACCTGGAGGCCGTCACCATCGAGGACATCCGCTCCATACTGGCCGGCCGGACGCCGGACACGGGCGAATCCCGGCTCAAGCAGAGCATTTTCCGGATCGTCAACCCCGAAAAATGGTACGTGGTGCTCCTGTCCGGCGATACCAGCTGGAACCCCGTCAACGGTCAGGTTTTTACCGTACAGTTCGAGGGCTTCGAGGGCAGCGCGTTTTCGGGCAAGGTGGTGCGCATGCTCAAGGCAGACGGCCAGGTCATGGCTCAACTGGAGATGACCTCGGGCATCGGCCCGCTGATCAACAAGCGCTACGGCCGGGCGATGATCGGCATCAACCTCACGGGTCTTTCGGTGCCGGTCAAGGCGATCACCATGGTCAACGGTCAGCCGGGCGTCACCGTCAGCGACGTGCCGGGCGGCACCTTCGTGCCGGTGGAGGTGCTGTCCAGCGACAGTCAGAACGCGATCATCCAACCGCTGGTGGAGGGCACGCTGTCCATCGGCTGGCGCGTCATTCTGCCGTAGCGCGGGCAAAAAGCCGCGCCGCGGACATCAGGGGAGGGGATGGCATGGACCGCGCGCTTCTCGCGGCCAATTTGAACACCTGCCGCAGCCGCCTTCGGGAGGCGTCCGCGCGCTGGGGCGAGGTGACCATCTGCGCCGTCACCAAGACACGGGACGCCGAAACCATCAACATGGCCTACGACGAGGGCGTGCGCATCATCGGAGAAAACCGCGTGCAGGAGGCCAGGGAGAAGTTCCCAGCGTTAAATCCTGATTTTTGTTTGCATATCATTGGACAATTGCAGACGAATAAAGTAAAATATCTGGTAGGCATGGCGCGGATGGTGCAGTCGCTGGACAGGATGCCGCTGGCTCGGGAGATCGACTTGCGCGCGGGCAGGGCGGGTGTGCGCATGCCGGTGCTGGTACAGGTCAACATTGCCGCGGAATCGCAGAAAGCGGGCATTCCGGAAGCGGAACTCGTGCCTTTTTTGCGGGAGATCGCCAGGCTGCCCGGCCTTTCCGTCGAGGGACTGATGGCGATCATGCCGCTTACGCCCGATCAGGAGGCGCTGCGTCCGCTGTTTCGCAGGATGCGGACGTGGTTTGACAGGCTTCGGGAAGAGGCCGTTGAAAACGTGAACATGCGCGTGCTCTCCATGGGCATGAGCGGAGACTATACGACCGCCGCGGAGGAAGGCGCCACGATGGTGCGCCTGGGTTCCGCGATATTCGGCGCGCGACCGGCGCCGGCTTCATTGAAGGTTTGAGGAGGACGATTCATGGCGCGCGGAGGCTTGAGCAAATTCCTGGAATTCATCGGCCTGGTGGACGATGAACCCGAAACGGCCTACAACCGTCAGCCGGCCGGAGGGCAGACGTACACGCCGCCGCGCCGCGGCGCGGAAAACGCCCGGCCCGTCCGGCCGCAGCCTGGTTACGGCGCGGGCTACGCGTCCCAGGGGGCGTACGGCCAGAGCGCCTATGCGCAGGGCGCTTCTTCCAGGGAGTATGACCGCTACGGCGGCCGCGACGCGGCGGAGCCGCGGCCTTCCTATCGGTCCGCCGCGGCGGGAGAATACCGCTCCGGCCGCTTTGAGCCCGATCCGCCCCGACAGGCGCCCCGGCAGGATTATTCCGCCCGACCGGCGCAGCCGGCCCGCCCCGCCGCGCCCTACCGGAGCGATCCCATCCGGGATGAATTCGAGCGCATTGAGCAGCCGCTCCAGCCCCGAAGCAACGTCATCGCCATGCAGAACGATTCCCGGCATCAGACCGTCATCTACTATCTCCACACGCTGGAGGAGTGCCGCGACGTGATCACCGATCTGATGGATTCCAAGACGGTGCTCCTCAACCTGGAGGAAATGGAAGAAAAGACGATTCAGCGCGGCATCGACACGCTGTGCGGCGCGGCCTTCGCGCTGGGCGCGACGCTGCGCAAGGCGTCCGACAAGACCTACCTGATCGCACCCAACAATGTGGAGGTTGCCATGACCAACGAAGCCGACCGGCGCTACTGAACGGCATGCAGTATTACATCCTTATAAAAGTATATCAGGGGATTGAAATCTTCCTGCGCATCCTCCAGTACGTGCTGGTGGCCTATTGCGTGCTGAGCTGGATTGCCAGCCCCATCAACCGGCTGTACGTGCTTTTGAGCCGCATCGCGCAGCCGCTTCTGGCACCGTTTCGCCGGCTCTCGAGCCTTTTGTTCCAGCGAGGCCTGCGCATCGACACCAGCGCGATTTTTGCGATCCTGGCGCTGTCCGTCGTTCAGCAGCTGATCACATGGCTGTTCCGGTGGCTGGTTTCGGTCATCCTGTGAAGGCCGATCCCGAGCGGGCGCATCTGGGCGATCTGTGCCGCGCCGCCCGCAGCGGCCGGACGCGCTTCACACGATTTCTGGAACCGCCGCTTCTTGCCGAGGCGGCGCGCTGCGCGCGGGCGGAGGGCGTTGGGGTGTCGTTCTGGGGTGGATTTGAGGGCGCGGAGCGCTGCATCGCCGCCTTTTACGCATCCGCAGCGCCGGAAAACTGGCCCATTGCCTGCCTTCGCGCGGACTGGAGCGCGGCCTACGCGCTTGTCACGCACCGGGACCTTCTGGGCGCGGCGCTCGGGCTGGGCGTCGAGCGGTCGCTGCTGGGGGATATCCTGGTGGGCGGGGATCACGCGTACATCTTCACGCTTGAGGCCGCCGCGCCGCTGCTTCTTCGCGAGATGACGAGCGCGGGCCGCGCCCGTATCGCGCTGCGGGAGGCCGCCGGCGAGGATCTGCCCACGGAGCAGGGCGTTCCCGTCCGGGACACCGTCATGTCCATGCGCCTGGACGCGGTGGCCGCCGCCGGTTTTTCCATGGGCCGGGCCGAAGCGCAGGAGATGATCCGGCGCGGCCTGGTCAAGCTCAACCACCTGCCCGAGGAGCGCGCCGACGCCCGCGTTTGCGCCGGAGACCTGATTTCCGTCCGGGGCCGGGGCCGGCTGCGGGTGGACGAGGCGCAGGGGCCCACCAAAAAGGGCCGCCTGGGCGTGCGGATGACGCGCTTCGGCGCGGGCTGAACGGGTTATTTTTCGGTAAACGAGAGGATTATGCCGATCGGTGGAGAAATTATACGCAAGGCTTAGTATATCTTGCCGAACGGTCGCGCATCCCCGTTATTTCCGGCGAAGAAAGGATGAAGCGCACATGGTTACCGTCAAGGACATCCGCGAGAAGGAATTCACCAAGCAAAAGCATGGTTATTCTGAGGACGAGGTCGATGAGTTTCTGGATGAGATCGCCGACCAGATGGAGGCCCTGATCCAGGAAAACAGGACCCTGCTGCAGCAGGCCCAGGAAGCGCGCGCGATGGCCGATAAGGCGATCAGCGAACGCATGGCGGCGCCCGCTCCGGTGGTGCCGGTGCCGGCGGCGCCCGCCGCGCCGGAGGTCAAGCCCATTCAGAACACCGATGAGGCCTATTTTCGCAATCTGGAGGCGACGCTGCGCGAAACGCTCTTGAGCGCCCAGCGCATTGCGGACGAAACCGTCAGCGAGGCCAAGAAAAAGGCCGGCGCGATGGTTTCCGAGGCCGAGGAAAAGGTCGGCGCGGTGATGGCGCAGCATAAGGCGGAAATTGACAGCGCCAAGGTTGAGTTGGAGGGTGTGCGCAAGGCCACGGAGGATTATCGCATCCGCTTTAAGCGCCTGGTGCGCGAGCAGCTTCACGCTTTCAAGCTGGATGAGAGCGCTCTGGACGACGAATCCCGGAGCGACGCCGCCAAGGGCGACGACGAGCTGTAACGTCCGCGCTTTGACAGCCCTGCTTTCCGGCAGGGCTGTTTGCATGAAATGGCAAGAATCCGGACATGGTAGCGCTGGAGGGAAAATGCTCTACACAATCTGGACGCTCCTTCTGATCGTGGCGGACCGGCTGACCAAATTCTGGGCCGAGGGCTGGCTCCTCAAGCGCCACGGCGGCGCGCTGGAGGTGATCCCCGGCCTTGTGCGCCTGCGTTACGCGCGAAATACCGGCGTCGCGTTTTCCATGCTCGCGGGCGGACGCTGGCTCATCGTCGCGTTGAACGCGCTGCTCATCGCGGCAATCATCGCGTATCTGGCGGCCAAAAAGCCGGCGAGCCGGCTTTTGCGCGTCGGGCTGTGCATGGTGATTGCCGGCGGCATCGGCAACATGATCGACCGGATTGCGCTGGGCTACGTGATCGACTTCATCGAGCTGACGTTCGTGCGCTTTGCGGTGTTCAACGCGGCCGATATCTGCGTGACGGCGGGCGCGGCGCTGAGCGCCCTGGGGGCGCTGCTGACAAAGGGGGAGGGCGCGGATGGAGTGGACGCTTGACGGCCGCTCGGACGGCCGGCGGCTGGACGTGTTTCTGTCCGAGTGCGCCGGCGTGACCCGGTCGCGTGCCGCCGCCATCATTCGCTCCGGCGGCGCGACCATCGACGGAAGGCCGGAAACCAAGGCGGGTTTTTTGCTGAAATCCGGTATGCGCGTGTACTTTGTGATCCCGGAGGTGCAGGCCGCCGACGCCGTCGCCCAGGATATTCCGCTGGACATCCGCTACCAGGACGCCGATCTGGCGGTGATCTTCAAGCCCAGCGGCATGGTGGTTCACCCCGCCGCGGGCAACCGGGACGGCACGCTGGTCAACGCGCTTTTGCACCACCTGACGGATCTTTCCGGCATCGGCGGGTCGCTCCGGCCCGGCATCGTGCACCGGATCGACAAGGATACGTCGGGGCTTCTGCTGGTTGCGAAAAACGACTTCAGCCACGCGGCGCTGTCCGAACAGATCAAGGCCCACACGGTGGAGCGGGCCTATATGGCCATCGTCTACGGCGCGATGAAGGCGGACGAGGGCACTGTGGACGGGCCGATCGGACGGCATCCCACCGACCGCAAGCGCATGGCCATCGTCCCGAATGGCCGCGGCGCCCGGACCCACTGGCGGGTGCTCGAACGGCTGCGCGGTGCGACGCTGATCGAGGCGCGCCTTACCACCGGACGGACACATCAGATTCGCGTGCACATGGCGTCCATCGGCCACCCCCTGGTGGGCGATCCGGTCTACGGCCCGAAAAAGCCTCCCATCCCGGTGGAGGGCGGGCAGCTTTTGCACGCCTTCCGCCTGGGCTTCGTCCATCCGACCACCGGCGAAGTCATGCGCTTTGAGGCGGCGCCGGAAAAGCGGTTTGCCGACATGCTGAAAAAACTCTCCCTCTGACGCGCAATCGGAAAACGGCAATGCTGGCGCGCATGGTTTCCGGCGTCCCGACGCAAAATGGGACTGCCGGAGTTTTTGTTTGAGGGGGCGCCGATGTGAAGGGCGTGAAGGCGTTTGTCGGCATGCCGGTCATCCTGGACGGAAAGCGCATCGGGCATGTGGCCTGCCTGACGCTGGACGAGGGACTGACGCGGGTCACGGGCCTGAGGATTGCCCGCGGGCTCCGCGGAAACCGCTTTATCCCCGCCCGCGCCGTAAGCCTTCTGGGCGACGTGGCGGTGCTGGTAACGGACGAAGGCGTCCGCGCCGGCGGCGAGCGCGGCCTCACGATCCGCCGCGCCACCACCACCGACGGGCAGATTCTCGGCGCAATCACCGGCGCGCTGGTGGACGAAGGCACGCGCCTCGTCGCGGCGCTGGAGCTGACCAGCGGCTGGTGGGAAGACCTGGCGCGCGGCAGGCGGTATGTATACGGCTGGACCGCGAATCCGGGGAGCGTGATTTTGGAATGCGATGGGGAAAGGGGGAGCGAGCATGAGGAACGGAACCTTTACGGGGATGATCGCCGGCGCGCTGATCGGCGTAGCGGCGGTGGCGGCGCTGGGCATGATGGACGCGCAGGCGCAGCGCCGGGTGAAGCGGATGGCGACGGACTCCGTCCAGAAAGTGACCGACAAGGCTGAAAAACTTTGGAGCAGGTAGAAAAGCTGTGGACGGACGTCTGGCAAGACCGTTAAAACTCGCGGCGCTGGGCGTGGCGGCGCTGCTGCTTATGTGTCTATTCTGGCGTCAGGCTTTGCTGGCGCTGAAGATGGTGCTAGGCGGCAGCGTCCTTGCGTTTTTGCTGGAGCCGCTGTGCGCCCGCGTCGAAGCGCGCCTGAGCCGCCCGGCAGCCGCCGGCGTCAGCCTCGCCATCGCCTTTCTGGCCGTGACCGGCGCGCTCTTTTTGCTGATTCCGCCGCTGATCGGCCAGATCGGCGAGCTGGCGGAGCGCGCGCCGGAACTGATGCGCTCCGCCAGCCGGGCGCTGGAGGGCGTCAACCGCTGGCTGGAAACCAAGTCGCTTCCGCCGCTGCCGCAACCCGGCATCAACGCCTCCGCGATCAACGAAGCCGCGAGCCGCGCGCTGGGAGGCACGCTCAGCATGGCCGGATCGGTGGCGGGGGGCTTTGCGCTTACGATCATGACCATCGCGCTGGGGTACTACTTCCTCGCCGACCGGGACAGGATGCTGCTCTACCTTGAGCTGGCCATCCCCCAGCCCGCGCGGCGCATTGTGCTGCGGATGGCCTCCAGCGCCAAGGCAACCATTCGGCTCTACCTCCGCGCGCAGGTGACGATCTCCCTGATCGTCGGCACCATTGCAGGGCTCGGCTTCTGGGCCGTCGGGCTGAAAAACCCGCTGCTCATGGGTGCCATCGTCGCGGTGTTCAACCTGATCCCATACTTCGGTCCGTTTCTGGGGGGCATTCCGGTGACGGTGTCCGCGCTGGTCGAGGGGCTGGGGAAGACCGCGATGACGCTCTTCATCCTCTTCGCGGTGCAGCAGATGGACGGACTGGTCATCAGCCCCCGCATCATGGGCGGCGTGATGGGCGTGCACCCGGCGGCGGTATTGATCGCCATCGCCGTGGGCGGCAGCGTCGGCGGCGTGGCCGGGATGCTGTTTGCGCTGCCGGTGCTGCTGATCACAAAGACATGCCTGCGCGTATGGGCTGCGCGGCGCGAATAAATGATTGAAAATTGCGCCATCCTGTAGTATAATGGGAACATGGGCCCATTCGCTGCTGGAAGGCGGTGCATTATGAACAGCAAATTTGGCGAAACCAGCAAATTCAATTATGCCCCGACTTCGTCGGACACGGCCGAGGAGATCATTCTCTCGGTCTATCAGTCGCTCAAAGCCAAGGGGCATGACCCGATCATGCAGCTCGTGGGCTACATCGTGTCAGGCGATCCGACCTACATCACCAGCTACAACAACGCGCGGTCGCTGATCCGCAGGCTGGAGCGGGACGAAATTCTGGAAGAGCTGGTCAGCTTCTACGTCGCGCAGCATACGTCCGACCGATGACCGTCGGCGGGCTGAGGGTGCTGGCGCTGGACGTCGGCGAGAAGCGCATCGGCGTGGCGGTTTCCGATCCGCTGGGGTTGACGGCGCAGGGCGTTGAAACCATCTTCACCCGGGGGGCCGAACGGGATCTTCAGCGCATCTCGGAACTGGCCGCGCGGTATGAAACAAAGCGCCTTCTGGTGGGCCTGCCGAGGAACATGGACGGCTCCTTCGGCCCCCAGGCCGAGCGGATTCGGGATTTTTCCAGAACGCTGGAGGCGGCGGGGTTTCGGGTCAGACACGAGGACGAGCGCATGACCACCCGGATGGCTCGCCGCGTGCTGCTGGAAGGCGACGTGCGGCGCGCCAAGCGCAAGGAAGTCGTCGACAAGCTGGCCGCCACTTTCATCCTGCAGAGCTTTCTGGATGGCGGCGGTTGGCCTTCGGAAGATCCGGAAGATTGAGGGAGGGCCTGACATGGAGGACAACCGGATGGAGAGCGGCAACGAAATCATCGAGCTGATTGACGAGGACGGAAAGGCCGTCCGGTTTGAACACCTGATGACGGTCGAATACGAGGGCGATCCCTACGTGCTGCTGGTGCCCATCGACGAGCTTCAGGATGTGGACGAGGACGAAGTGGTCATCCTGAAGATCGAAGCGGGCGAGGACGGCGACGACGCCTATGTGGGCGTCGAGGACGAGGAGCTGCTCGAAAAGATTTTTGAGCGGTACCTGGAGATCGCCGAGGCCGACGAGGCCGCCCAGGAAGAAAACGAGGACCGCGACTGAACCTTAACTTGCGGGCCCGGGCGGGCCGTGCTATAATTTGATGCAGATTGCGCGATGAGGGAGAAGAGTAGCCGGGAAACCGGCCCGACAGAGAGGTGCGCCACCGGCTGAAAGCGCGCCGGGCCAAGGAACCGGTGAAGTTCGCTCCGGAGCACGCGGGCTGAAGGCCAGTAGGTCCGCGCGGATTCATCCTCGTTACCGGATGAGAGGCCTGCCGCCCGCTGGGCGCGGGCGAATTTGGGTGGTACCGCGAAACCTCGCCCCAGTTGGGGGCGGGGTCTTTTGCATTCTGAAGGAGGGGCGTTCATGCAGAAAAACATTCAGGAGATCGAGTCCCGCGTATCGCGGGAGCTTGAGGGGAGCCGGAGCCTTCCGGCGCTGGAGGAGCTCCGGGTGCGCGTGCTGGGGCGCAAGGGCGAGCTGACCGGCCTGCTTCGAAGTCTGGGCCAGGCGCCGGCCGAGGAACGGCCGCGGCTGGGCCAGATGGTCAACGCCGCCCGCGAGAAGATCGAGCGGGCCATCGATGCGCGCGCCAGGGCCCTCGAGGGCGCGGCAAAGCAGGCGCGGCTGAAGGACGAGGCCATCGATGTGACGCTGCCGGGGCAAACGCGCTCCGCGGGCAGCCTGCATCCGATGTACCTGGTGCAGGATCAGCTGCTGTCCATCTTCACGGGCATGGGCTTTTCCGTGGTCGAAGGCCCGGAGGTGGAGTTTGACCACTTTAATTTCGAGCTTCTGAATCTGCCCAAGAACCACCCGGCCCGGGACGCGCAGGACACCTTCTACATTGACGATGAAATCGTGCTGCGCACCCATACTTCGCCGGTGCAAGCGCGGGTGATGACCACCCGCAAGCCGCCGATCCGCATCATATGCCCGGGGCGCGTATATCGTGTGGACGAGTCCGACGCCACCCATTCGCCGGTGTTTCACCAGCTGGAGGGACTGGTGGTGGACGAGGGCGTCTCGATGGGTGACCTCAAGGGCACGCTGGACCTCTTTGCCCGCAAGCTCTTCGGCGACGACATCCGGACGCGCTTTCGCCCGTCCTTTTTCCCGTTCACCGAGCCGTCGGCCGAGTTTGACGTCAGCTGCTCCGCCTGCAAGGGCGAGGGCTGCCGCATCTGCAAGGGCAGCGGCTGGATCGAGGTGCTGGGCTGCGGCATGGTGAACCCGAAGGTGTTGGACATGTGCGGCATTGACGCCGGCAAGTACACGGGCTTTGCCTTTGGCATGGGCATTGAGCGGCTGACGATTTTGAAGTACAACGTGCCCGACATGCGCTATTTCTACGAAAACGACCTGCGCTTCCTGGCGCAGTTCCGGTAAGGAGGTCCCCCATGAAAGTACCGATGAACTGGCTGCGCGAGTATGTGGACGTCAAGCTTGACGTGGCCGAGTACGCGCGGCGCATGGTGATGAGCGGCACCGGCGTCGAGGGCATCAGCGCCACCGGCGGCGATTTTGAGGGCGTGGTGGTGGGCCGCGTGCTGACCTGCGAGGATCACCCCAATTCCGACCACCTGCACGTGTGCATGGTGGACGTGGGCCGGGAGGCGCCGCTTCAGATCGTGTGCGGCGCGCCCAACGTGCGCGCGGGCCAACTGGTGCCGGTAGCCCTTGAGGGCGCGCGGCTGCCCGGCGGCGTCATCAAAAAGGGAAAGCTCCGCGGCGTGGAATCCCACGGCATGATTTGCTCCGGGCCGGAGCTCAACGTGCCCGCGGGGCTCTACCCCAACGTGGGCGACGAGGGCATTCTCGTCATCACCGACGAAGTTTCGCCCGGCGTGTGCGCAAAGGGCGTGCTGGGCCTGGGCGACGACGTGGTGGATTTTGAGATCCTCGCCAACCGGCCGGACTGCCTGAGCGTGTGGGGCATTGCCCGGGAGAGCGCGGCGGTCCTGGGCGAGTACTGCGTGATGCCGGAGATCGATGTGGAGGAAAAGGGCGCGCCCGTCGAAACCCACGCCTCCGTGGAGGTGCTGGACGACGCGCTCTGCCCGCGCTACTGCGCCCGGGTGGTGACCAACGTCCGGATCGGCCCGTCCCCAAAGTGGATGCGCGCCTACCTGCACGCGGCGGGCATCCGGCCCATCAACAACATTGTGGACATCACCAATTTTGTAATGCTGGAGACCGGGCACCCGATGCACGCCTTTGACCTCGCCCGGGTGCGGGAGGGAAGGATCATTGTGCGCCGCGCGAAGCCCGGCGAAGAACTGACCACGCTGGACGGGAAAAAACATGCGCTGACGGGCGGCATGCTGGTCATCGCGGATGCCGAGCATGCCACCGGCCTTGCCGGAATCATGGGCGGCGAGGAGTCCGAAATCGGCGAGGATACCCGGAGCGTTCTTTTTGAATGCGCCGCCTTTGACCGCACCGGCATCCGCCTTACCAGCCGCGCGCTGGGCATTCGCACGGAATCCTCCGCCCGGTTTGAAAAGGGCGTGTGCGCCGAGAGCACCCTCGAGGCGCTGGAGCGCGCCGTCATGCTGGTGAACATGCTGGCCTGCGGAGACGTGGCGCCGGGCGTCATCGATCTGTACCCGAATCCCGCCGACGAACGGGAGATTACGGCCAGCGTCCGCCGCATACAGCAGCTGATTGGCGTCGAAGTGCCGCCGGAGCAGATGGAGGAGATTCTGAACAGCCTCGGCATCGACACCACGCGCTCCGACGACGAAATGGTCTGCGTGCCGCCCGCCTGGCGCGGCGACATAGAGACTGAGGCGGACCTGGCCGAGGAGGTGCTCCGGCTCTACGGCTATGACGCCATCCCCTCCACGCTGCCCAAAGGCGCGACCATGCTGGGCGAGCGAAACGAAAACCAGCGCTTCCGCGACCGCGTCAAGGAAACGCTGGTGGGCATGGGCTTTTACGAGGCGCTGAATTACTCCTTTATTTCCCCCAAATGGCTGGAGGCCATGGGCTTTGACGCGGGCGACTGGCGGCTCGATCCGCTGCCGGTGCGAAACCCGCTGGGCGAGGACACGTCGGCGATGCGTACCACGATGGCGCCCTCGATGCTCGCCGCCCTCGGCGTCAACCTGAACCGCGGCAATTTGGAGGCGCGGCTTTTCGAGCTCTCCAACGCCTTCAAACGGACTGAACCCCACCAGCTGCCGGAGGAAATTCCGACGCTGACCATGGGCATGTACGGCGAAGGCGCGGATTTTTACCGGCTCCGCGACCATGTGGCGTGCCTTCTTGCACGGTTTGGCATCGAGGCGAAGGTGGAGGCGGGGGGCGAGAACTGGCTGCACCCGGGCAGGCGGGCGCTTGTCCGGGCCGGGGAGACCGTGCTGGGCCAGTTGGGCGAGGTGCACCCCGACGTGGCGGCGCGGTTTGAACTGGAAAATCGGCGCGTCTATCTGGCGGAGCTTTCCATCGGGGCGATGATGGCTTCGGAGGTGCCCGTCGGCGAAGTGAAGCCGCTGCCCCGCTTCCCGGCGGTCGGCCGCGACATCGCGCTGGTGATGGACGAGGGCGTCGCCATCGGCGGTGTCATGGAAACCATCCGGCGCGCGGCGGGCAGAACCCTCGAGGACGTGAAGCTCTTTGACCTGTACCGCGGTGCGCAGGCGGGCCCGGGCCGGAAGAGCGCGGCCTTTAAACTGACGTTCCGCGCCGCCGACCGCACGCTGACCGACGGCGAGGTATCCGCCAGCTTTGACAAGATCGTAAAGGCCTGCGAGACCAGCCACGGCGCGAAGCTGAGGGCGTAGGAACGGAAAAGGGGGGGCCGCCACGGGGAAATCTCCCCGTGGCGGCCCCTTGCCTATCGGGAAACCTACGGTTCCACCCGCTTCAGCACCATGGCGGTGCGGCAGGGGGCGTAGACTTGGAACGCCAGGCCGCGC
Source organism: Christensenellales bacterium (assembly GCA_040768845.1). Classification (GTDB taxonomy): domain Bacteria; phylum Bacillota; class Clostridia; order Christensenellales; family Aristaeellaceae; genus JAEZHK01. Next base: position 162,602 of record JAXGME010000009.1, read on the forward strand.
GCCCGGGTAAACTCCGTCTGATAAACCACTTGATCCGATATGCGGCCCTGACCGCCGAAGGCTTCGTCGTCCGTGGAGAACACCACCCGGTAGCCGCCTGCGCCCACCGGGTTGACCGGAAGCCAGAAACCCTCCTGGGATTTCGTCGGGTGGAAGTTGAAAAGGTACACCAGGCCGCCCTTCGAGAACGCGAGGAGCTTGTTTTCCTGGTCAATCCAGAGGTTGTTAAGGTCCCTTTTCACCAGCACCCGGTACTTGCGCGCAAATTTCAGCATCGCGCGGTCAAAATCCCGCAGCCATTCGTACTTCAGAAAGCCGTTGTCCGCCAGCGACCACTGACGGCGCGCGTACTGAAAGGACCAGCCGTTGCCCTCCCGCGGGAAGTCGATCCACTCCGGATGGCCGAACTCGTTGCCCATGAAGTTGAGGTACCCGTCGCAGGCCAGCGCCAGCGTGATGAAGCGGATCATCTTCGATAGGGCGATGGCCCGGTCGATCGCCAGCGAGTGGTAGCTCTTGTTCATGCCGGCGTACATCTCCGCGTCGGCCATGCGGAAAATCAGCGTCTTATCGCCCACCAGCGCCTGGTCGTGGGACTCGCAGTAGCCGATGGAGGCCTCCTGGGGCCGGCGGGTGGTCAGCTCGTACCACATGCGCGCCATATCCCAGTGCTCGTCGTCAATTTCCAGCATTTTGATCCAGAAGTCGGGCACGCCCATCGCCAGCCGGTAGTCAAACCCGACGCCGCCGTAGCGGATCGGCAGGCACATGCCGGGCATGCCGCTCATGTCCTCAGCGACGGTGACGGCGAAGGGGTTGACCGCGTGAATCAGCTCGTTGGCCAGTTGCAGGTAGGTGACGGCCTCCACATCGGTATTCAGGCTGAAGTACTTGTCATAGCCGTCAAAGGCGCGACCCAGCCCGTGATCGTGGTAGAGCATGGAGGTGACGCCGTCAAAGCGGAAGCCGTCAAAGTGGTACTCCTCCAGCCAGAACTTGCAGTTGGAGAGCAGGAAGTGGATCACCTCGTGCTTTCCGTAATTGAAGAGCTTGGTGTCCCACGCCGGGTGGGTGCCGGCCGCACCCTTGCGGAAAAACTGGTCCTCGGTGCCGTCAAAGCGGTTGATGCCCTCTGCGGTATTTTGGGCCGCGTGGGAGTGGACCAGGTCCAGCAGCACCAGCATGTCCATGCCATGGGCGGTGTTGATGAGGTATTTCAAATCCTCCGGCTCGCCGTACCAGGAGGACGCCGCGAAGAAGTTGGACACCTGATAGCCGAAGGACGCGTAGTAGGGATGCTCCTGGATGGCCATCAGCTGCACCGCGTTATAGCCGCCCGCCTTGATGCGGGGCAGCACATGATCGGCAAACTCCCGGTACGTGCCGATGCGGCCTTCCTCCTGGGCCATGCCCACGTGGGCCTCATAGATGTAGAGGGGGCTGATCTTTCGGCGGCCGTAGCCGCCGTCCGTCCAGCGAAAGGGCGCCTTGGGGGCCCACACCTGGCCGGAAAAGCTCTTGTCCGCCTTGTCCTGAACGACCCTGCGGATGTAGAGGGGAATGTGGTCCGTGCGGACGCCGCCGTTTGTCACCTGCACCTTGACCAGGTCTTTGTGCCGGAGGGCGTCCGCGGGCAGCTCCAGTTCCCAGGAGCCGTCAGGCAGCCGCTTCATCGGGTGGGATCGGCGGTCCCAGCCGTTGAAGGGGCCGATCAGGTGCATTTCGTCCGCGCCGGGCGCCCACTCGCGGTACACCCAGCCGTTTTCCGTGCGGTGGATGCCGTAGTACAGGTAGCCGTTGGCCATGGACGAAAGATCGCCCTTTGCGCCCAGCATCTTTTTGCGGATGTCCGTAAAGCGGTCCATCCGAAGGCGGATGTCGCGCCGGTACGGGGTCAGCCAGGGATCAATGCTGAGGATTTTGTACTTTTTCTCCGGCGCGGTTCTGCTCATGAACATCCCTCCCGGTTCATTATAGCCGATCCAGGCGGGCCATGCAAACGAAACTTGGATTGACATGCCTTTTTCGGGATGGTATGATGGGCTGACAAGGGGGCTTAACATGGGCACACAGTGGATTACGGACCTTTCCCGGTCCGCGAAGGGGCTGAAGAACACCCGCGCGATGGTCGCCTGCGCGATGCTGCTGGCGGTCGAGGTGGTGCTGAACGCGGTCGTCTACCTGCCGATCGGCGATTTTCTCAGGATCTCCTTCGGCTATCTGGCCGTCGCCGCCTGCGGCTATCTGTACGGCCCGTCCCCGGCGATGCTGGTGGCGGCGCTTTCGGACGTGATCGTGTTCATGATCCATCCTTCCGGCGCGTTCTTCCCCGGGTTCACCCTCAACGCGGCGCTGGGCGGGCTGGTGTACGGACTCGCCTTCTACGGGCAGAGCGAAGTAAAGTGGCCGCGGGTGCTGGCGGCCCAGGGAATTATCGCGGTGGGCCTGCACATCGCGCTGAATACGCTTTGGCTGAGCCTTTTGCTGGGAAAGGGATACCTGGCGCTCTTGCCGCTGCGCGCGCTGAAAAACGCGGTCCAGTATCCAATCGACGCCGCGCTTCTGTATTTCCTATTGACGGTGCTGCGCCGCCAATTCCGGAGGGCATAGGCATACCCGTCCCTGCATCCTCATACCATGCATCGATGGCATGGGTGATCGGCGTACGCCGTCTGGCGCGCCCGGCAAGGAGGATGTGTCATGGAGACGAATCTGTATCGGGACATTGCCGGAAGATGCAACGGCGATATCTACATCGGCGTGGTCGGGCCGGTGCGCACCGGCAAGTCGACCTTCATCAAGCGGTTCATGGATCTGATCGTGCTCCCAGGCATCGAGGACGAAAACCGCCGCGCGCGCGCGGTGGACGAAATGCCTCAAAGCGGCGCGGGCAGGACCATCATGACCACGCAGCCCAACTTTGTGCCGGATGAGGCCGTTACGGTGCGCCTGAAGGACAACGCCACGGTGCGGGTGCGGCTGGTGGACTGCGTGGGCTACCTGATCCGGGGCGTGCTGGGCCTGGAGGAGGGGGAGGGCGCGCGGATGGTGCGCACCCCGTGGTTCGACCACGACATCCCCTTTGAGCGCGCCGCGGAGCTGGGCACCCGCAAGGTGATCCAGGACCACGCCACACTGGGCGTGGTGGTGACCACCGACGGCTCCATCCTGGATCTGCCGCGCACCGCCTATGTGGAGGCGGAGGAGCGGGTGGTGAAGGAGCTGAAGGCGCTGGGCAAGCCCTTTGTGGTGCTGGTAAACTCCACCCGACCCGCGGACGCCGAAGCGCAGTCGCTGCGCGCCTCGCTGGAAGAGAAGTACGATGTGCCCGCCGTCGCCGCCGACGCCGGCGCCATGACCGAAGATGACATAAACGCCCTGATGGAGAAGCTGCTCTTCGAATTCCCGCTGGCCGAGGCGCGCCTTGCGATGCCCGAGTGGATGACCGCGCTGCCGGACGACCACTACCTGGTCCAGTCCATCGTGGCGTCGGCGGCCGGCGCGGCCAAGGATATGAAGCGCGTCCGGGACCACGAGGCGCTTCGGGAGGCCTTTCGCCAGAACGAGTTTATCGAGGCCGCCGTCTCCGAGGGCATCCGCCTGGGCGAGGGCGCGCTGGCCTACCGCCTCCTGCCGCAGGAGGGACTGTTTTATCGGGTGCTCAGCGAGGCCAGCGGCACCCAGGTGACCGGCGAGGAGCACCTGCTCAAACTGATGACCGAACTGGTCACCGCCAAGCGCGAATACGACCGGGTGGCCCAGGCGCTGGCGAGCGTCCGGGATACGGGCTATGGGCTGGTGGCGCCGGAGATGAACGAGCTGAAGCTGGAACAGCCCGAGATTGTGCGCCAGGGCGGCGCCTTTGGCGTGAAGCTTCGGGCCAGCGCGCCGTCGCTGCACATGATCCGCGTGGACATCAACACCGAAGTCAGCCCCACGGTGGGCAGCGAGGTCCAGTCGGAGGAACTGGTCAACTACCTGCTCAGCGGGTTTGAGAGCGACCCGGCCAGCCTGTGGGAGAGCAACCTCTTCGGCAAGTCGCTGGGCGAGCTGGTGCGGGAGGGCCTCTCCTCGAAGCTTACGCGGATGCCGGAAAACGTGCGCGACAAATTGCAGGATACGCTGGGGAAGATCATCAACGAGGGCAGCGGCGGCATGATCTGCATTCTGCTCTAGCGCCGGACGCGCCGCCCGACAAGAGCGCCGGGAGGGCCGCTATCCTCCCGGCGCGGGTTCAATTTCTCCGCCCGATGCGCTCCCGCGCGGCCCGAAATGGCCGCGCTTGCAATTTCGATGCTTCTGGTATATAATTGACACACGAAAAGATGAAGAAAAGGAGGCGAAGACACGATGAAGCTGATCATTGCCATCGTACAGGACGAGGACGCCGGAAGGCTCGTCAGCTCGCTGATGAACGAGGGATATGGCGTCACGAAACTCGCCACGACGGGCGGTTTTCTGAGGGCGGGCAATACGACGCTTCTGATTGGCGTCGAGGAGGACAAGTACGAAGGCGCCATGAAGATCGTCGAACACGTCTGCAAGAGCCGCAAGCAGGTTGCCACCGCGCCTTCGCCGATGGCGGGCGCCGCGGGCGTCTATGTGCCTTATCCGATCGAGGTCATGGTCGGCGGAGCGACCATCTTCGTCATGAATGTGGAGCAGTTCATCAAGATCTGACCGCGATGAACACGATTTCGTTCGATCAATTTGTCGGCCTTGACGGTCTCGTGCGCCGCCTCGGCGCCGAATTTGGCGAAAACCGGTACGTGCACGCCTATCTCTTTTCCGGCCCGGCCGGGACGGGGAAGCGCGCCGCGGCGGAAATCTGCGCCCGGGCAGTCCATTGCGCGGGCGAGCCCAGGCCCTGCGGCAAGTGTCCGTCCTGCCAGCGGATGCTGGCCGGCACCCATCCGGATCACACCGCCATCGGTGCTTCCGGGCGCTCCATCGGCGTGGACGAGGTTCGGGAACTGATCCGCCGCGTTTCGGTCAAACCCTTTGAGGGCGGCCGCCACACCGTGGTGATTGACGATGCCGAAAAGCTGACGCCCCAGGCGCAGAACGCGCTGCTCAAGACGCTCGAAACGCCGCCGGGCGGCGCGGTGTTTTTTCTTTTGACCTCGTCGCCCGCGCGGATGCTGCCCACCATCGTCTCCCGGTGCAGGCAGGCGCGCTTTCATCCGGTTTCCGCCGCCCAGGCGGAGCAGGCGCTGATTGCGGGCGGTGCGCCGCAGGTCCGTGCGCGGCTTGCCGCCGTGGCCTCGGGCGGCTGCATCGGACGCGCCTGGGAGCAGCTTCAGGACGAGGGCTATTGGGCTGCGCGCGATCGCGTGATTCAGTCGCTCAAGGCGCTGAAGGGGCCTTCCTCGGTGGCGGAGGCCGCCGCCAGGCTGGCGCAGGACAGGGACGGCGCACAGCAGACGCTGGAGATTTTGGAATCCCTGGCCCGGGATGTGATCCGCGCCGAGTGTGCCCCGGCGCCCGGACAGCGGGAACTGAACCCGGAGGATCTCGCCGTGGACGGCGAGGCGCTCCTCATGGGCGTCCTTAGCGCCCGTCAGAAACTAAACGCGAACGTTTCGTGGCAGACTGTACTGGAAATGATGTATTTTGACAGCCTGAGAGGATCGATACCATGGCAACAGTGATTGGAATCCGCTTCAAAAAAGCGGGCAAGGTATATTATTTTGATCCCGGCGAGGTATGGCCCAACCCCGGCGACTACGCGGTGGTGGAAACCTCCCGCGGCGTGGAACTGGGCGAGGTGGTGACCGGGGCCCGGGAGGTGGACGACAAGCAGATCGTCGCTCCGCTGAAAAAGGTGCTGCGCATGGCGGTGGAAGAGGACATCCGCCGCACCGAGGCCAACGCCCTCAAGGAGAAGGAAGCGCTGCGCATTTGCCAGGATCGCGTCGCCCACTACAAGCTGGAGATGAAGCTGGTCGACGTGGAATACACCTTCGAGGGCAACAAGATCATCTTCTACTTTACCGCCAACGGACGGGTGGACTTCCGCGAGTTGGTCAAGGACTTGGCGGGCGTGTTCAAAATGCGCATCGAGCTCCGGCAGATCGGCGTGCGCGACGAGGCCAAGATGCTGGGCGGCCTGGGTTCCTGCGGAAGGCCCATCTGCTGCGGCACGTTTTTGGGCGATTTCCAGCCCGTTTCGATCAAGATGGCCAAGGAGCAGAACCTGTCGCTCAACCCGACGAAGATTTCCGGGCAGTGCGGTCGGCTCATGTGCTGCCTGAAGTACGAGCAGGACTACTATGAGTCCACCCTCAAGAAGCTGCCCAAGGTGGGGCGCGAGTGCGTCACGCCGGACGGTGTGGGCGTCATCAGCGAGATCAACGTCATCCGCGAAAAGGTGCGCGTGCGCATGCGGACCGATGAGGGCTTTGAGGTGCGGGAATATCCTCTCGATCAGGTGCAAAAACCCGTGCACACGGCGCAGCACGCCCCCGGCCAGCCCGTGCAGCTGACCGCGGAGGAGATTGCCGCCCGCCAGGACGCCCGCGCGCAGCGAAGCCGCGGCCGGGGCAAGGAAGCGCCCAAGGACAAGGAAGGCGCGCCCGAGGCCGAAAAGAAGGAAAAGCCCCGCCGCCGCATCCTGCACCCCAAGGGACCCAAGCAGATGAACACCGACCAGTACTTCGACAGGATGTCGGAAGAGAAAAAGACCCACGACACCACCGGTGCGGCGGCGCCTCAGCGGCACTTCCACGCCCACAAGGCCGAAAAAAAGGCGGAAAACGAACAAAAGTCCGAATAAAATTTTATTCCGGGCCTTGCGTTGCGTCCACGGCTGTGCTATAATACATATTAGCCCAGAATGAATACCTTGTCAGTCCCGTATCCCTCCGGTGGTAGCTCTGCCGATGACAGGACTCGGAGAATCAGGGAAGGTCATCGAAGGGCAAAATTTAGGAGGGTTCTTTCATGTTCCAGGACAAAACCTTGACTTGCCGTGAGTGCGGCGCGGAGTTCGTTTTCACCGCTTCTGAGCAGCAGTTCTACGCTGACAAAGGCTTCCAGAACGAGCCTGGCCGTTGCCCCGCTTGCCGAGCCAATCGTCGTCAGTCCAACGGCGGCGCCCGTGGCGGCGATCGTCCGATGTACGATGTGGTGTGCGATGGCTGTGGCCGTCCCACCCAGGTGCCGTTCCAGCCGCGCGGTGATCGTCCGGTCTACTGCCGCGATTGCTTCGAGCAGCAGCGCCAGAGCCGTTATTAATCCGTAAACGACATGCGGAGCAGCGCAGCCGAATGGTTGCGCTGCTCTTTTACAGAAGGCGAAGGATTCCGATATGTACGGCGTTTGGATCAATGCCGCTGCGGTTCTCGTCGGCGGTTTGGTTGGACTTTTGCTCAGGGGCGGCATTTCCGCAAGGTTTCGCAGCATCGTCAGCCAGGGACTGGCGCTGTGCGTGCTTCTGATCGGCATTCAGAACGCGGTCAAGACGGCCGACATGATGTGCGTCATCGTTTCCGTGGTGCTTGGTGCGCTGATCGGCGAGGCGCTGAAGATTGATAAGCGGCTGGACCGCGTCGGCGAGTTGGCGCAGCAAAAATTTGCGGGGACGGGGGACGGCCGCTTTTCCGAGGGCTTTGTGACGGCGACGCTCCTCTACTGCGTGGGCGCGATGGCGGTGGTCGGCTCGCTCCAGGCGGGCCTCGCGGGCGACGGTTCCACGCTTCTGGCAAAGTCCGCGCTGGACGGCGTATCGTCGGTGATCTTTGCCTCCGCGATGGGCCCGGGCGTCATTTTGTCGATCGTGCCGCTGACGGTGTACCAGGGGAGCATCGCGCTGGCCGCCAACGTGGTGGGGCCGGCGCTCTCCGACGCGGTCATCAACGAGATGAGCGCGGTGGGGGGCCTGCTCATCATCGCGCTGGCGCTGAACATGCTGGAAGCCACAAAAACCCGCGTGCGGGTGGCCAACCTGCTGCCGGCCATCTTTCTGCCGATTGCCTATCTGCCGCTGTACCGGTTGCTGTCCGGCCTTTTCGCTGGGGGCTGACCGCGGAGGGCGCTCTCTGGAAATGATTCCCGTTTGAAACGGCCGGCCATAGGGTGGGCCGCTTCTTTTGTCTGCCCGCATAGAATAAAGAACGGCGTTAGGGCGGGCGCCGCTGCGCTGAGGCGGCTCCGCCGCCGCTGTGTTAATATTGGCGCAAAACCCTTGCATTTCCCGGCGGATTGGTTATAATATAGTCAAAGATGGTCAGAATGCGAGGGGTATTTATGGCTCAATTGAGCGATAACATAGAGCGGTTTATCAAGGAACTGATGGAGGAAGACGCGCAGATCGACCTGCGCCGCAATGAGCTGGCCCAGCACTTTGGCTGCGCGCCGTCGCAGATCAACTACGTGCTGGCAACCCGCTTTTCCGTCGATCACGGCTATATCATCGAAAGCCGGCGCGGCGGCGGGGGTTATGTGCGCATCGTCCGGATGAAGGCGCGAAGCGATCAGAGCCTTTTGAACCTTCTGCTGGAGCGGGTGGGCAACTCCATCACGGAGGAGGCCTCGCTGGCAATTATCGAACAGTTGTTTGAACGCCGGCTGGTAACCCGCAATGAGGCGATGCTGATGCGCGCCGCGGTAGAGCGCAACGCGCTGATGCTGCCCATCAGCGCGAAAGACGTATTGCGCGCGGCGGTGCTGCGCAACATGCTGGTTAGGGTTTTCCGGAACCTGGAGGAGGCGAGAAGCCATGATGTGTGAGGACTGCAACGAAAGGGATGCCACCATCCGTTTGACGACCATCGTAAACGGTGAAAAAGTAGAAAAGAACCTGTGTGCCGCCTGTATGGCCAAAATCAAGCAACAGTTTCCGACGCTGGAATTGTGGGGATTTGCCGGCCTTCTGTCCGGATTTCTCGACGCGGTGAAGACGGAAAAGCCGGACCCACTGCCGGAGATCACCTGCGAGCGGTGCCACACCACCTACGCGGGCTTTGTAAAGAGCGGGCTGATGGGCTGCGCGGATTGCTACAAGGCTTTCCGCGAGCCGCTGGAAGCGCTGCTCAAGGGCATCCACGGGCAGACGCGCCACACCGGCCGCGTGCCCGGCTCGCCGCCGGACGACGTGCCGCTGAAGCTGACCATCGACCGCCTAAAGCAGCAGCTTGCCCAGGCGATTGAAACCGAAGAATACGAAAAGGCCGCGGGCCTCCGGGATCAGATTCGCGCGCTGAACGCGCAGTTTGAAGCCCAGGCCGCGCCGAAGGAGGGATGAGGCATGGGCAAATCGCCGGAGATGGACGTGGTGCTGTCCTGCCGCGTCCGGCTCGCCAGAAATTATGAGGACATTCCCTTTACCGCCACCATCACCCCCGAATGGGCCGGGGAAACCGTGCGGCGCGCGTGCCAGGCGGTTGAGGGCGGCAAAATCGGCACCTATGCCTGCCGGCTGATGAAGGACCTGAGCGGTGACGCCCGTTCCCAGATGGTGGAACATCACCTGATCAGCTACGATCTTTTGAAGTTCCCCGAGATCTCGGCGGCGCTGATCCGGGACGACCGGTGCGTCAGCGTCATGGTCAACGAGGAGGATCACCTGCGGATCCAGGCGCTGCTGCCGGGACTGCAGCCGGAGGAGGCCGCGCGGCTCGCCTTTGAGGCGGACGACGCGCTGTCCACCGCCGGGGAGTACGCCTTTGACCCGCAGTTTGGCTATCTGACCAGTTGTCCCACCAACACCGGCACCGGCATGCGGGCCTCCGCGATGCTGCACCTGCCGGCGCTGACCATCACCAACCGGATCAGCGCGGTCATTCAGGCGGTTTCCAAGCTGGGCCTGACGGTGCGCGGCCTGTACGGCGAGGGCAGCGACGCGAGAGGCTGCCTCTACCAACTGTCCAACCAGGTCACGCTGGGCCGGTCTGAAGAGGACATCGTCAAGACGCTGGTGGTGGCCACGGCCCAGGTCGCGGCTCAGGAGCGCGCGGTGCGCAGCCAGCTCCGGGAGCAGGACGCCATGGGGCTCTACGACCGGCTGATGCGCTCCATCGGTCTCATGGCCAACGCCCGGATGATGGGCGCGGTGGAGTTCATGCAGCGCTACTCCGACCTTCGCATGGCGGTCAGCATGGAGATGGTGGCCGCAAAGCTCTCCGATGTGGACGGCATGATGATGGATCTGCAAAACGCATCCCTGAACATCGACGCACAACATGAAATGGACGATCGCGAGCGCGATATTCTCCGGGCGGACCGGCTGCGCGAGCGCATCAAGAACTTAAACTGATCACGCATGGAGGTATCTATGGCTTTCTTTTCAAGATTTACAGAGCGCGCGCAGCGCGCGCTGATGACGGCCCAGAAGGAGGCCGCCGGCCTTGGCCGCAGCTACGTGGGCACGGAGCATCTGCTGCTGGGCGTGCTGTCCGATCCCGGCGCCGCGGACGCGGTGCTGGGCGGTGTGCGGCTGGACGAGGTGCGCCAGGAAATCCTGAACCTGCTGGGCCGCGGTGACGAGAACCCGGAGAGCAAAATCATGACCTATACGCCCCGCACCAAAAAGGTGCTGGAGCAGAGCGCCCGGGAGGCGCGGGACCTGGGGCAGAACTACGTGGGCACCGAACACCTGCTGCTGGCGCTGATGCACGAGCGGGAGGGCGTGGCCGCCCATGTGTTGGTGAAGCTCGGGCTGGACCTTTCCAAGGCGCGCGAGGAGCTGCTGGTGGCCATCAAGGCGGGCGAGCAGGGCGGCGCGAACGGCGGAAAGGGCGAAAAGACTCCGGTACTGGATCAGTTCTGCCGGGACCTGACCCAGGCGGCCGCCTCGGGCGAGCTGGACCCGGTGATCGGGCGCGCAAAGGAGATCGAGCGAATTGTGCAGATCCTGTCCCGCCGCACGAAGAACAACCCCGTGCTGATCGGCGAACCCGGCGTGGGCAAGTCGGCCATCGTGGAGGGGTTGGCAGAGCTGATCGTATCCGGGAACATTCCGGAGATTCTGCGGGGAAAGCGCGTGCTCTCGCTGGACCTTGCGGGGATGCTGGCCGGCGCGAAATATCGGGGCGAGTTTGAAGAACGCCTGAAAAACGCCATGGCCGAGATCAAAAAGGCCGGAAACGTCATCCTGTTCATCGACGAGCTGCACACGCTGGTGGGCGCGGGCGCGGCCGAGGGCGCCATCGACGCGGCCAACATCCTCAAGCCCATGCTGGCCCGCGGCGAAATGCAGTGTATTGGCGCGACGACGCTGAATGAATACCATAAGCACATCGAAAAGGACGCCGCCCTCGAGCGCCGCTTCCAGCCGGTGACGGTGGGCGAACCCAGCGCGGAGGAGGCCGTCCAGATTCTGATGGGCCTGCGCGACCGCTACGAGGCGCATCACCGCGTGCGCATCACCGACGAGGCGATCCGCGCGGCGGTCACGCTGTCCGACCGCTACATCTCCGACCGGTACCTGCCCGACAAGGCCATCGATCTGGTGGACGAAGCCGCGTCCCGCGTGCGCATCAAGGCCTTCACCGCACCGCCGGACATGAAGGAGCAGGAGGCGCGCCTCGAGGCCCTCAACAAGGAGACCGAGGAGGCCGTCGCCCACGAGGACTTTGAAAAGGCAGCCACGCTGCGCGACGAGAAAAAGAAGCTGCAAAACGAGATGACCGAGCGCCGCAAGGCCTGGGAACAGCATCGGGACGAAAAGGTGGAAACCGTGGGCGAGGAGGAAATTGCCGGCATCGTGTCCATGTGGACGGGGATTCCCGTCACCCGCATGACCGAGGACGAGCGCACCAGGCTTTTGCACCTGGAGGAGATCCTGCACCGCCGCGTCATCGGCCAGGATGAGGCCACCAAGGCCGTCGCCCGCGCGGTGCGCAGGGCGCGCGCCGGGCTCAAGGATCCGCGCCGGCCCATCGGCTCCTTTATCTTCCTGGGGCCCACGGGCGTGGGCAAGACGGAGCTTTGCAAGGCGCTGGGCGAGGCGCTCTTCGGCGACGACGATTCGCTGATTCGCATCGACATGTCGGAGTACATGGAGAAGCATTCGGTGTCCCGGATGATCGGCTCCCCGCCGGGCTATGTGGGCCATGAGGAGGGCGGTCAGCTGACCGAAAAGGTGCGCCGCAAGCCCTACTCGGTGCTGCTCTTCGACGAGGTGGAAAAGGCGCACCCGGACGTGTTCAACGTGCTGCTCCAGATTCTGGAGGACGGCCGCCTGACGGACGGCCAGGGCCGCATCGTGGACTTCAAGAACACCGTCATCGTCATGACCTCCAACGCCGGCGCGTCCACGCTGAAAAAGCAGCGCACGCTGGGCTTTGGCTCCTCCGACAACGCGGAAAAGACCTACGAGTCCATGAAGGAAAGCGTGATGGGCGAGCTCAAGCAGATCTTCCGTCCGGAGTTTTTGAACCGGGTGGACGAGATCATCGTGTTCCATCCGCTGGAGGAGGGCGATATCCTCGCCATCGCAAGGCTGATGCTGGATGCGGTGTCGAGGCGCCTTGCGGAGCGCGGCGTGGCATTGGACGTGGAGGAGAGCGCGGTGGAGCTTTTGGCCAAGTCCGGCTTTGATCCGCAATACGGCGCCAGACCGCTGCGCCGGGCCATCCAGCGCATGGTGGAGGATTTGCTGAGCGAGGAACTGCTGAGCGGCACCATCCACATGGGCGAGCGCGTCCGGGTGACCGCCGAAGGCGAACAGCTGAAGTTCACCCCCGTGAATCCGGGAGGGGAGAAGGCCGCCGAAGCGCAAGCATCGTCAGCGCCAGCAACGTAAGAGACGCGGCCAGATAGGTGTACAGGCCCGTCATCAGATACACGCCAAGCATTGCGCACCCGTAGAGGGCGCAGTGCTTGGCTCTTTTTCTGGGCACGCGCAGGCGGAACCGGCGGCGGGTGCGGGGCGGCTCCGGAAGCGGAAGGGCACTTTCCTCAAATCGCCTTGCCAGCGCCGCCGTATCGGTCAGCGCGATCCGGGGCGCGGCGAGTCCCTCCACCGCCGCCCACGCGCCGTCCTCAATTCGGCCGGTGGTCGCAATCTCCAGCACCTCGCCGCCGCGGCCGCGCCAGAGGGCGAGCACGTCGTCGGCGTCCAGCGGCCTGCCCTTTGGGTGGCGCTGGACGAGGAGGCCCGTAAAACCCGCGTACTTCCGGGCCAGATCGCGCGCTTCCGACTCCGGCAAAAGCGCCAGGCCGTCCACCATCGCACGGGCGCGGCGCGCGCGTTCTCTGCGGGCGCCCTTTTTGCCGGCCCGGCGGCCGTAGCCCCAAGCCGCGAGAGCGCCGAGGGGCGCGGCAAGCAGCGCCGCCGCGACGCCGCTTCCGGTCAGGTGATAAAAATACAGAAAAGCCGCCGCGTATGCGATCAACCCCAGCACGGCGCCGTCCAAAGCCCGCGCAAATTTTCCCATAATTGCCACCTCCGGCGCAGTTTACATCAATATATTGTGCAAATCCCGCGTTTTTATGCGCTTGGGCTTTTCTGAACGGGGAAAATGGTTTATAATACTTGATGAGAAGGAGCGATGCGATGAAGGCCTACGGCATTATGGGCGGGACGTTTGATCCCATCCACAACGGCCATCTGATGATGGCGGAGGCCGCTAGGGGCCAGATGTGGCTGGACGAGGTGTTTTTCATCCCGGACGGCGACCCGCCCCACAAAGCGGAACAGGCCGGCGCTTCGGATCGGCTCCGGATGGTCGAACTGGCCGTGGCAGGCCGCGACGGGTTTCGGGCGCTGGATATGGAGGTTCGGCGCGCGGGGCAGACCTTTACCGTGGACACGCTGGAACAACTGACGGCGGACTGCCCCTGCGGCCGGTTTTTTTTCATCGTTGGAGCGGACACGCTGATGGTGATCGAATCCTGGCGCAACTTTCCCCGCGTCGCTTCGCTTCTGTCCGGCGTGGCCTGCGCGCCGAGGGGCGCCGTTCCCACCGAGGACGCGGCGCGCCAGAGCGCAAAGCTCCTGGAGCGGTACGGACTTCGGGTCACCATGCTGGACATGCCGCCGGTGGACATCTCCTCCACATCCATCAGAGAGGCGGTGGCACGGGGGTTGCCCGCGGCGGAGATGGCGCCGCAGCACGTCCTGGACTACATCCGGGACAGGGGGCTCTACCTCGATCCGGTGCTGACGCAGCTTCGGAAAACCCTCTCCAAAGAGCGGTACCGGCACACGCTGGGCGTGGAAAAGACTGCCGTCGAGCTGGCCAGGCGGTATGGGGAAGACGTGGAAAAGGCGCGCCTCGCGGCGCTGCTCCACGATTGCGCCCGCTGTCTGGACAGCGGGGAGATGCGGCGGTTGGTGGGCAACCGAGCGGGGAACACCACGCTGCGCGCGCTGATGCACGCGCCCGCGGGCGCGGCGCTGGCGCGGCAGAAGTACGGCGTCGAGGACCACGCGGTCCTATCGGCCATACGCTGGCACACCACCGGCCACGAGGGCATGACGAAGCTGGAAAAAATCGTCTACCTTGCGGACTTTATCGAGCCCAACCGCCCCGATTACCCGGGGCTTGCGGAACTCCGCGCGGAGGCCTTCCGGGACCTGGACAGCGCGGTTCGGCTTGCCGCGGAGAATACCATGCGCTACGTGCGCGCCCGGGGCCTTGAGCCGGACGAGAACACCATGAAAATGCTGAAAAGCCAAGAACCGACGGAGGAGATTGTATGAAGCAGCCCAAGGAACTCGCCGTAAGGATTGCCGAGGTGCTTAGCGCCAAGCGCGCGGAGGATGTCGTCGTCCTGGGCGTCGGCCACCTGACTTCCATCGCCGACTACTTCGTGATTGCCAGCGGCCGCAACGCGCTGGCGGTGCGCGCGCTGGCGGAGGAAGTGGAGGAAAAGCTCGGCGCCGAAGGGGTTGAGACACGCCGCCATGAGGGGATGGGCGAGGGCAGATGGGTCGTCCTGGATTATGCCTCTGTCATCGTGCATATATTCCATGTGGAGGAACGCCAGTACTACAACATTGAGCGGCTGTGGATGGACGGCTCCAATCAGGTTCCGTTCGCTCCATCCGATCAATGACGAGAGGGTTAGAGATGCCTATGAAAACGATTGAAGCCCAGCGCCCGATCGAACTGACGCTGCCGGCAGAGCCCCGGATGCTGCTCATCATCCGGTTGATCACGGCGGGCGTCACGGCGCGCGCAGGGCTGACGGTGGATGCCGTCGAGGATGTGAAGATGGCCGTGGAGGAGGCGTGCAACTGCCTGCTTCGCTGCGCCTGCTGCGAATCGCTGAAGCTGTCGTTCTCCTCGGCGGACGGCGTGCTGCACATTCGCGTGGAGGCGCTGGGCGAGCCGAAGGATTACGCCGGACCCGCCGGAGACTGCGACGAAGTGCAGGTTATCCGCTATATTCTGGAGTCCATGGTGGACGACGCGCACGTGATATACGATGGGAGCGCGCTCAGCGCCATCGAGATGGCAAAGTCCCTGGGCGCCTGACATGAGGTAGATATGCGAAAACCCTCCCAGCAGGAAATTACCGAAATGCTGAGGCAATACGCGCAAACGCGCGATGAGGCGCTTCGAAACAGGCTGGTCGAAGCGCATCTGTACATCGCGTCCATCATCGCGCGCCGATTTGCGCGCCGGGGCGTTGACTATGACGACCTTTACCAGGTGGCATCCCTGGCACTGATCAAGGCAGTGGAGCGCTATGACCCGGATCGCGGGGTCAAGTTCGTCAGCTTTGCAACCCCGACGATGATCGGCGAGGTCAAAAACTACTTCCGCGACAAGGCGCAGACCATTTCGCTGCCCCGGCGGGGCCGCGAGCTCCTGGGAAAGATCGCCTCCGCCCGCGAGGCGCTGGAGCAGGAATACTTCCGCGCGCCGACGCCGGAGGAGCTTTCCGATTCCCTGGGCGTTCCGCTGGACGATATCGTGGAGGCGCTGGAAATGCAGGGCGCGGCAATGCCCGCCTCGCTGGACGCCATCCTGCCCGGCGAGGACGATGGCGGCGCGACGCTGCGCAGCCTGATTGGCGTGGACGAATCCGGCTTTGGGCACTTTGAGGCGCGCCAGAGCATCCGGCAGATGCTCAACTCGATCACGCCCACCGAGCGGAAGATCCTGATCAACCGCTATTTTGGAAACCTCAGCCAGCGCGAGGTGGCGCAGCATCTGGGCGTTTCCCAGATGACGGTGTCGCGCGCCGAGCGAAAGGCGCTGTCGCAGCTGAGAGGCATGATGGAAAAGGACGACTGACGAAATGGGGTAGGGGACATGTTTGGCATTATCGGCGCTGGCAACATTGGCAGCGCGATTCTACGGTCCGCAATTCAGCACGGCGCGCTTCGCGTGGATGAAGCGCACGTTTTTGACATTCACACCGAACACATGACGGCGCTGGGGAAATCGCTCGGCGTCAAGGTCCACGCCTCCGCCCGGGCGTTGATCGATGCCTGTGACATGGTGCTTCTGGCGGTAAAGCCCAACGTGGTGGAAAAGCTGCTCAAGGCCGAGCGCGAGGCGCTCAAGGGCAAGGCGCTGATTTCCATCGCCGCGGGCTGGCGCGTCGAAATGCTGAAAAGGGCGGTGGGGGATGGCGTGCGCCTGCTTCGGGCCATGCCCAACACGCCGCTGTTGGTGGGCGAGGGGATGACCGCCTTCAGCCGTGATCATACGCTGACCGAGTCGGAAGCCGCCTTTGCGGAAGGCCTTTTCCGGGCGTTGGGACGGCAGCTGTGGGTGGAAGAGTACCAGATGGACGCGGTGACCGCGCTGTCGGGCAGTTCTCCCGCATTCGCGTACATCTTTACGGAGGCGATGGCGGACGCCGGCGTCGCCTGCGGCCTTTCGCGGGTACAGGCGGTCGAAATGGCCGCGCAGACGCTTCTTGGCAGCGCCAAGATGGTGCTGGAGACCGGCATGCACCCCGGTGCCCTGAAGGACATGGTGTGTTCACCCGCCGGCACCACCATCGCGGGCGTGCGCGCGCTGGAGGCCCACAACTTCCGCTCCGTGGTCATGGAGGCGGTCATCGCGGCAAACGACCGCTCCGCCGCGCTCAACGCGTGAAGCGGGTCATCCTGTACACCGACGGCGCCTGCTCCGGCAACCCCGGCCCCGGCGGCTGGGGGTATGTGCTGATCTTTGGCGAGCACCGCCGGGAGATGTCGGGCTACTGTCCGGACACCACCAACAACCGCATGGAACTGACCGCCGCCATCGAGGGCCTGTCGGCGCTGAAGGAACCTTGCGAGGTGGATCTTTATACGGACAGCAGCTATATGGCCCACGGCTTTCTCAAAAACTGGGTGAGCAACTGGCAAAGGCGTGGCTGGCTCAAGGCCGACAAAAAACCGGTGGAGAACCAGGATCTCTGGAAAAAACTCATCGAACTCACCGGACAGCATGCCGTGCGCTGGCACCTCGTTCGCGGACACGCGGACAACGAGGAGAACAATCTCTGTGACAGGCTGGCCACGGGGGCCATCCGGCAGAATCGCGAGAAAAAAACGTGACGGCAAAACGAAGCGCCCGCGTTGCGGGCGCTTCGTTTCTGCTTGCGTCCGGTTTTTCGGCGCGCTACTAGTCCTCGCCAGGCCCCTCGGGCGGTTTGTCCTCCCGCAACACGACGGATTTTGCGGCCAGCCTGCGGCGCTCGTCGCTCATCGCGGCGTAGTGGCGGCGCGTGGTGTTGACGTCCGAATGCCCCAATACGTCCGCCACCAGGTAGATGTCGCCGGTTTCCCGGTACAGGTTGGTGCCGAAGGTGGACCGCAGTTTGTGGGGGCTCATCCGCTTTTTGAGGGGAGCGGCCTGAAGCGCGTACTTCTTGACCATGTTCTGCACGGCCCGAACGGTAATGCGCCGGTCCTGCAGCGACAGAAACAGCGCGTGCTCGTGCCCGGGCAGCGCCTCTTTCGTTTCGCGCTCTTCCATGTAGCGCTTTAAAACGTCCGCCACCTCGTCGGGAAAGTAGAGGATCGCCTGATTTCCGCCCTTTCGGGTGACCATGAAGCCGTTGATGGCAAAGTCGATGTCCTCGATGTTCAGCCCCACGCACTCGCTGACGCGGATGCCTGTGCCGAGAAACAGCGTCAGGATGGTCAGGTCCCGAAGGCTGGTGTGCTCGTGAAACTTCTTCTGCCGTTCGGAAAGGGCCGCTCCGGACTCCGCAAGGTCCAGAATTCTGGCGACTTCGTCAATCTCAAGCCGCAGGATCGGCTTCTCGTGACGCTTGGGCATGTCTACCAGCGCACTCACATCGGAGGGAATCCGCCCGCGCTTGAACAGAAATTTGAAAAAGCTTCGCAGGGTGGACAGTTTGCGCTGCTTTCCCAACTCTTTGTTTGAATATTCCGTATCGTTTTCGTTAAAATAAAGAGAAAGATAGTCCAGGAAGGCATCGATATCCACCGCGCCAATTCGGCCGATCTGTGCGTAGGTAAAGTCCCCCGGAGAAAAGCCGGCAAATGGTTCCTGCTCTTCGCGGAGGAACCGAAAGAAGAGCCTGAGATCCCGCGCGTAGGCGAGCCGGGTGAGCGGCGTTGTGGTCGGTTCGATGGCGCGCATAAACTCGCGGCATGCCGGCGCGAGTTCCGCAAGGGTTTCGCGCAAAAGCCCCGTCACTTGACGGGCGTTTGATTCCGCATAGGTCGGTTGTTTTGCCATGTCGCTCCTTGCGTCGCACGGCCGGCGCAGAAGATGGGCTTCAAGCCGCGCGGAAATTGTTTGATCGCAAATTTGATCGCAGAATCGTAAAAACAGAAGGGCGTTGGCGCGCCCGAGTCGCGGAGCAGGCGGTTTTCCTTCCTAATCTATTCGCAAAAGCTGTCTTTCGCGAATAGATTAAAAATGTTCCCCCAGGTCTACCGTTGGCGCGCGCCTGGGCTTTCTGGCGCGTATGGCGCGCATCCGAGGCGCCTTTCTGTCTTCCGCTCGCGTTGACGGCGCGTCTCCAGCATCCGGATCCGCGGCGTTGATCACTTCGTCAATCTCAACGGCCAGATAATCCGCGCCAGACTTTTTGATGCAGCGCATGCAGTTGTCACAGTGTTTTTCCGGGTCCAGGTCGCACACCAGGCATTCGCCGCAGTCGACGCAAGGCCGTTCCTCGTCCAGAACGCACATTTTTTGCATGAAATCCTCCCCCGGCGTTTCCGCAGGCTTTGTCACCAGTATACGCCCTTCGCCGTAAAAATTCAAGATTGGCGAAAAAATCCGAACAAACGTTTGATAGTCGCCGCGGCGTGTGATATACTGGATATGACTTGGAATCGGGGGGATTGGTCATGCAGGAACGCGGCAAGAACAGCCAGCGGAGAATACTGGAATTCATCAAAAAAGAGATTGAGCTCAAGGGGTATCCGCCCTCGGTGCGCGAAATCTGCGAAGCAGTCAACCTGAAGTCCACGTCCACTGTGCACGGGCACCTGGAACAGTTGGAAAAACGGGGGCTGATCCGCCGGGATTCCACCAAACCCCGCGCGATGGAGGTGCTGGATAACCCGCTTTCCAAGGGGCGAAGCGTGCCACTGGTGGGCCGCGTGACGGCGGGCATCCCCATTCTCGCCGAAGAAAACATCGAAGATTACATCGTACTTCCCCAGGATCTCGTGGGTTCGGACGACGAGCTTTTTGCACTGCGCGTCCGCGGCGAGAGCATGATCCGCGCGGGCATCTTGAGCGGCGACTATATCATCGTCCGCAAGCAGAGCCATGCGGACAACGGCGACATCGTGGTGGCGATGATCGAGGACGAGGCCACCGTCAAGCGCATTTTCTTTGAAAAGGACGGCGTGCGGCTGCAGCCGGAAAACCCCTATTATGATCCGATCTACTCCCGCAAGGTACAGGTGGTGGGCAAAGTCACGGCGCTGTTCCGGAAGCTGTGAAGGCCCCTCCCCTGCCCGCGCGTTTTGGTTATCCCTCCCCTAGAAGCGCCCGCACGGCGCTCTCCACCGCGATGCGCCCGTGGGCGTAGGTCAGCGCCCCCTGAAGATATCCGATGTACGGCGGACGAATCGGCGCGTCGGCGCTCAGTTCGATGGAGGCGCCCGCCACAAAGGTTCCCGCCGCCATGATCACCGGGTCCTGGTAGCCGGGCATATCCCAAGGCTCCGGCACCGCCTGGCTGTCCACCGGCGATGTCTTTTGGATTGCCTGACAGAAGGCGATCAGCCCTGCCGGCGCGCCAAAGCGGATGGCTTGGATGATGTCGCTTCGGGGTGCGTCCCAGGCGGGATGTACCGCATACCCCAGCTGGGAAAACGCGCGCGCCGCCAGGATCGCGGTCTTGACGGCCTGCGCGACGGCACCGGGCGCCATAAAAAGCCCCTGAAAGAAGGGCTGATACCCTGCGGCGTAGCTGCCGACCTCCGCGCCGATGCCCGGACAGGTCAGCCGGTACGCGACGCGCTCCACCGCCTCGCGCTTCCCCGCCACATATCCGCCGGTGGGCGCAAGGCCCCCGCCGGGATTTTTGATCAACGACCCGGCGATCAGATCAGCGCCGACTTCGGTCGGTTCCTTCGTGTCCGTGAATTCGCCGTAGCAGTTGTCCACCATCACCAGCGCGGAGGGATTCGCCCGGTGCACCAGCGCAGCGGCTTCGGAAATCTCCGCCAGCGTCAAGGACGGCCGCCAGTCGTACCCGCGGGAGCGCTGCAAAAGCACCAGCTTCACGGATTCGTCCATCGAGCGCGCCAGCGCGTTAAGATCCATGCGGCCCTCCGCCAGCGGCGCCTCCCGGTAGCCGATCCCGTAGTCCCGGAGCGAACCGCTCCCCGCCTCGCCGGAGATGCCGATGACCGATTCCAGGGTGTCATAGGGCCTCCCGGCGCCGCAGAGGAGCGTGTCCCCCGGACGGAGCAATCCCTGAAGACACAGGGCCAGCGCGTGGGTGCCGGAGGCAATCTGCGGCCGGACCAGCGCCGCTTCGCACCCAAACAGGTCTGCAAACACGCGATCCAGCGCGTCGCGGCCCACGTCGCCGTAGCCGTAGCCGGTGGACGGCGCAAAGTGCCGCTGGGAAATTTCATGTTTTCTGAAAGCGGAGAGCACCTTCCGCGTGTTGGATCGCTCGACGCATTCGACCCGATCAAAGGCGGGCCGGCATTCGGCGTCGCATCGTTCGATGAATTCTGAAACATTCAGGGCTTTCTCGTTCATGGGTTTTCCTTTCGCGCAAGTATTTCCCGGGAAATATCCCGGGCGCTCCGTCCTTCCGCCTCGATCCAAACGACGCGCTCATCCCGCCGGAACCAGGTGAGCTGCCGCTTGGCGTAATTCCGGGTGGCCTGCTTGACGCGCTCCACCGCCTCGTCCAACCCGCACTCGCCGGCCAGCGCCCGCGCAATTTCCTTGTAGCCGATGCCCTGCATGGCCGTCGTACCCTCGGCAAGGCCAGCGTCCAAAAGGCGTCGCACCTCGTCCGCGAGCCCGTCCGCCATCATCTGGTCCACCCGGCGGTCAATGCGCCGGTAGAGCACCTCTCGGGGCCAGGAAAGGCCGAAGAGCCGGCCGCGGTAAGCGCCGTCCCGCGCCCTGTCCAGCGCGCGCTGCTGAGTGAGCGTGCGCCCCGTCAGGCGGTAGACCTCCAGCGCGCGGACGACGCGGCGCACATCGTTGACGTGCAGCCGCGCGGCCGATTCGGGGTCGATCTCGCGCAGCGTCGCGTGGAGCCGCTCTTTTCCGCCCGGCTCGGCGGCGGCAGCCTCGAGCGGGCCGCGTACCCCCGAGTCGCCCCGCGCAAAAAAGCCCATGGGCCGCGTGAGGGCGTCGATGTACAGCCCTGTGCCGCCACAGACGACGGGGACGTTGCCCCGCGCGTTTACGGCCTCGATCGCCTCCGTCGCCCTTTCGCGGTAGAGGGCGGCGGAGCAGGGTTCGTCCGGCGGCGCGACGCCCAGCATGTGATGGGGCACGCCGTGCATTTCCGCAGCGGTGGGCTTGGCGGTGCCGATATCCATGCCGCGATAGACCTGCATCGAGTCCGCCGAGATCACCTCGCCGCCGATGGCGAGACACAATTCCACGGCCACCGCCGTCTTCCCCGAGGCGGTGGGCCCGCAGATGACGATCAGTTCCTGCATTTTTCCTCCGACACTATTGAATCCGCTTGAACATGCGCTCGATTTCGCCCGTCCGGAAGACCCGCATCACCGGGCGACCATGGGGACAGTTGGGCGGCGCGTTGGTGGCGGCCATCTCGTCCAGCAGCGCCTGAATCTCGCCCTCGGTCAGGCGGTCCCCCGCCTTGACCGCGCGCTTGCAGGACAGTTGGATCAACTCGCCCCGGCGGCGGTCCAGCGCCGCGCCCTTCAGCCGGTCCAGCTGCTCGATCATCTCCATGAAAAACGGCGACAGCGACGCGTGGCTGAGCACAAAGGGCACCGCCCGCACCATCATGTCCCGCTCGCCAAAGGGTTCCACCTCAAAGCCCGCCTGATTCAGCGTTTCCAGGTTGTCCATGAGAACCGCGCGCTCTCTCGCGCTGACAGGCACGATCAGCGGCGTCAAAAGTTGCTGGGATGCGGTGCCCCGATCCAGCATGCTTTTGAATTTTTCATAGAGAATGCGCTCGTGGGCCGCGTGCTGGTCAATCATTACCAGGGCGTCCGCCTGCTCCACCAGAAGATAGGTGTTTTTGAATACGCCGATCAACCGGTAATCCGCGCGGGACTGCGCGGGCGCCTCCGGGGGCGATTCCTGCGCGGAGGCTTCCGCCGAGGGCACCTCGTCCTCCAGCCAGGCATCGCCAATCGGCGCGGACGCCTCGCGCATCATGGGCCTGAGCGCTCCGAGGATCGCACCGTCGCCGCGAAACGCCGCCCCCGGCGCTTTCTCCAAAGGGGCAGGCTGCCGGGGCAAAAGTGGAACTTCGGTCTTTTTCTGTTCTTCCTTTACCTCAGAAGATAGCCCTTCGGTCTGTTCTGGAGCGGCGGGAAGTGCGACTTCGGTCTGTTCCAGCTTCTCGGGCGGCGTGTACTGAATCTTCACCCGCTCTTCCGGAATGGGCAGAGGCGGCGCATCCGTCATGCGCTCGCCTTCAAAGATTTTTTCAAACAGCGCGCCCGCGGTTTCGCGGATTGCCGTCTCGTCGCGAAAGCGGATTTCCAGCTTGCTGGGGTGTACGTTGACGTCCACGGTCGCGGGCGGCAAGTCCAGGTGCAGCGCGCACATCGGATACATGCCGATGGTCGCGCGGCCCCGGCACGCCTCTTCCAGCACCTGGGTGAGCAGCGGGCAGCGGACCACCCGTCTATTGATGAAGTAGGCCTGCCCCGACCGATTGGGCCGCGCGGCGTCCCCCACGCCGACCAGCCCCCAGATGTGCACGCCACCCAGCGCAAGATCGACGGGCTTCAAAAGCGCCGCCGTTTCCCGCCCATAGACGGCCAGCGCCGCGTGGAGCATGCTGTCGTCGCCATAGCTGTGCAAAAGCGTGCGGCCGTTCGAAATGAGCCGCAGCGCGACGCGTGGGTTGGCCAGCGCCAGCTTCTCCACCATCTCCCCCAGCACGCCCGCCTCATAGGCGGGCTTTTTCAGGAAGCCGCGCCGCGCGGGGGTATTGAAAAACAGGTCCCGGATGATGATGGTGGTGCCCTCCGGGCACCCCGCCTCGTCCAGCGACAGAAATCGGCCACCCTCGATTTTCGCGCGGACGCCGGACTCGGCGCCCTTGGTACGGGTGGTCATTTCCACCTTCGCCACAGCGGCGATGGAGGGCAGCGCCTCGCCGCGAAAGCCCAGCGTGCGGATGTCGGTCAGGTCGTCATCCTCCCGGAGCTTGCTGGTGGCATGGTTTTCAAAGGCCAGGCGCACCTCGCCCGGCGGGATGCCGCAGCCGTTGTCCGTGACGCGCAGGTAGCTCTCGCCGCCGTCCCGGATCTCGATGGTGACGGACGTGGCGCCTGCGTCCAGCGAATTTTCAACCAGCTCCTTCGCCACGGAACTGGGCCGCTCCACCACCTCTCCGGCGGCGATGCGCCCCACCATGGCGGCGTCCAAAATCCGGATCATGCTATATCCTCCGTGCCTGCTCGGTCAGCTTGAACAAAGCATTCAGCGCCTCCATCGGCGTCAGGCCCATCACGTCAATCGCCCGAAGCTGCTCGACCAGCTCCATCGGGCGATAGTCCTGAAGGGCCACCTGCCGGTTTCCGGCGTTTTTGCGCTTGTCGAGAATGTTCTTGCCGATGGTGTTCTGATCCTGACCGCTGACCTCCAGCCGAGCCATGATCTGCCTGGCCCGGGCGATCACCGAGGACGGCAGCCCCGCCAGCGACGCCACCGCCACGCCGAAGCTGTGGTCTGCGCCGCCCGGCATGATCTTTCGCAGAAAGATCACCTGATCCCCCTGCTCCCGCGCGGTGATGCGGTAATTGACCACGCCGTCAAGCCGCCCTTCCAGTTCACTGAGCTCGTGGTAATGGGTGGCGAAGAGCGTCTTGGCGCGGGTCTTCTCCGCGATGTGCTCCACCACCGCCCAGGCGATGGAGAGGCCGTCAAAGGTGCTGGTGCCGCGCCCCACCTCGTCCAGGATCAGAAGGCTGTCCGCCGTGGCATTTTTCAGGATGGCGGCCAGCTCGGTCATCTCCACCATGAAGGTGGACTGGCCGGCGTACAGATCGTCCGAAGCGCCGACGCGGGTAAAGATGCGGTCAATAACGGGGATGTCGGCGCTTTCCGCCGGTACAAAGGAGCCCATGTGCGCCATCAGCGCGATCAGCGCCACCTGACGCATGTAGGTGGACTTGCCCGCCATGTTGGGCCCGGTAATGATCATCATGCGGGCGTCGTCGCCCAGGGCGGTATCGTTGGGCACAAACCGGTCGCGGCCCAGCGACTGCTCCACCACCGGGTGTCGCCCGCCGGCGATGTCGAGGCGGCGCTCCTCGTTGATCCGGGGCCGTACATAGCCGTTTTCCTGGGCGAGACGGGCCAGCGCGTTCAGCGCGTCCAGCAGCTTCACGCTCTGGGCGGTGCGCTGCAGCCTGGGAAGCGTGCCGCCAAGGCGCGCGCGGATGTCCGTAAACAGCGCGTATTCCAGTTGGACGGCATTTTCTTCCGCGCCCAGGATCGCGCGCTCAAGCTCCTTCAACTCCTCGGTAATAAAGCGCTCGCAGTTGGCCAGCGTCTGCTTCCGGGTGTATCGGTAGGGCACCAGGTCGTAAAAGGACTTCGTGACTTCGATGTAGTAGCCGAAGACCCGGTTGTAACCCACCTTGAGGTTTTTGATGCCGGTGGCCTCGCGCTCGCGGCGCTCGAGGTCCGCCAACCACGCCTTGCCCTCGACAGAAGCGTGGCGCAGGTGGTCCAACTCCTCGCTGAACCCCTCCCGGATGATGCCGCCCTCTTTGACGGAGAGCGGCGCATCCGGCGAAATGGCGCGCTCCAAAAGGTCCGCAATGTCCTCCAGCGGGTCCATCGACTCGCGGGTTTCGGCCAGCAGCTTCGCGTCAAACCCGGACAGGATGCGCCTGAGATCCGGCACGCGGCGCAACGTGGCAAAAAGCGCCAGGCAATCCCGCGCGTTGACGGTATCATAGGCAATCTTGGACAAAAGCCGTTCGATATCATAGGCGCCGCGCAGCGCTTCCCGAAGTTCATCCGAGGAAAAGGCGTTGTCCTTGAGCTGCGCCACCGCGTCCAACCGCTCGTCAATGGCCGCCTTCCGGATCAGCGGCCGTTCGATCCAGCCCTTGAGGGCGCGGCTGCCCATGGCGGTTTCGGCCTTGTCCACCAGCCACAACAGCGACCC
The DNA here is from genome assembly GCA_040768845.1 of Christensenellales bacterium. Taxonomy (GTDB): domain Bacteria; phylum Bacillota; class Clostridia; order Christensenellales; family Aristaeellaceae; genus JAEZHK01. Next base: position 188,297 of record JAXGME010000009.1, read on the forward strand.
GGCGCGGCGGCCCCGCAGGGTCTGCGTAAGTTCCAGGCTGGCGGCGGCCACCCGGTCAATCTGCATGCACAGATCGCGCTCGTATCGCCTGACGGTGAGAATGTGGGTAAGTCCGTTCTTCTGGGTTTCGGTGAGGTAACGCATCAGCGCGCCGGCGGCCTGAATGGAAAGGCGCATGCCCTCCAGGCCCAATGCGGCTGCGTTTTTCACCGAAAAGTGGGAAAAAAGCGCCTTCGAGGCGGACGCGTATTCAAAATAGCCTCCGTCCAGCCGCGTGACGGAGGCGCTGCCCGCCGCGCCCAGCCGCTTCAGCGCCTCCGGATCATCGGAAAGCACCTCGCGGGGGTCGATCCGCGAGAGTTCGTCGGCCAGGGATTGGGCCGCGCCGGCAAATTCATGGGCGTAGAATTCGCCGGTGGAAAGGTCGCAAAAGGCCATCCCGACGCGGTCCTTCTTCAGCGCGACCGACAGAATGTAGCTGGAGGAGCGCTCGTCCAGGAGCGCAGGCTCGATCACCGTGCCGGGGGTAATGATGCGGGTCACCGCCCGCTCCACCAGACCCTTGGAATCCGCCGGATCGGTCATCTGTTCGCAGATGGCCACCTTGTAGCCCTTGGCCACCAGCTTGGCGACGTACATGTCCACCGCGTGGTAAGGCACGCCGCACATCGGCGCGCGCTCGGAGAGGCCGCAGTCCCGCCCGGTCAGCGTCAGTTCCAGTTCCCGGGACATCTCGACGGCGTCCTCAAAGAACATTTCGTAAAAATCGCCCAGCCGGAAAAACAGGACGGCGTCCTTGTGCGCCTCCTTGATCTCCAGGTACTGCTGCATCATCGGCGAAATGGCCAAGCGCATCCCTCCGGTCGCATTGGTAAGGGTTTTGCGCCGCGCGGGCGGCGCTTTGTCAGTTCAGCATGTCCCCGCCGCAGCCGCCGCAGCTTCCGCAGTGGCCGCTGCAGCCGGACTTGGGCTCGGACATCTGCCCGGTGATGATGAACCGAAGCACCTGGTTCACCTGCTCGATCAGGCCGGAAAAGCCCTCCCGCGCCTCGGTCAGCGCCTTGACGTCATCCATCAGCGACAACCTCTGCTGATGGGCGTCCATTTCGGCAGACAGGCGCTTGAGCGCCTCTGGGTCGGGGCTGTCCTGCTCCAGCAGCGATTCGATCTTCTGCCGCGCTTCCATGTACTGCCCCATGGCCTCCGCTGCTTCGGGGTTGCCCATGGCCCGATCCTCGGCCCGCTTCATCGCCTTGTATTCCTCGGACTGCATGATCGCGTCGCCCAGTTCGCGCGTCTTCAAAAAAACCTGGTTCATTTTGATATCCTCCATCAAACGGCGCTTCCGCGCAGCGTATTGCGGCCCGCCGAGTCGATCCTCACCGCCACCATGCGGCCAACGCTTTCGATATTTCCCGGGAAATTGACCATGTGGCCGCGATCGGTCTTGCCGGAGATCCAGCCGGGGTTGCGCGCGGAGGCACCCTCGACCAGCACCGTTTGCACCGTGCCCACCTGGGCCGCCAGGATTTCAGCGGTCACCGCGCCCTGGAGCGCAATCAGCCGCTCGATGCGCGCCGTCTTTTCGGCCATTGGGGTGGCGTCCTCCAGGGCGGCCGCCCGCGTTCCGGGCCTTGGGGAATAGATAAACGTAAACGCGGCGTCAAAACGCACCGATTCCGTCAGCGAGAGCGTTTCTTCAAATTCAGCCGCCGTTTCGCCGGGAAAGCCCACGATGAGGTCCGTGGTCAGCGCAATGTCCGGGCAGGCGGCCCGCAGGCGGTCCACCAGGCGCAGGTATTTTTCCCGGGTATAGCCGCGGTTCATCCGCCGCAGGATGCGGTCACTGCCCGCCTGCACCGGCAGGTGCAGCTGTTTGCACAGGTGCGGAAGCGTCCGGAAGGCCTGGATAAGCTCCTCCGAAAGGTCCTTTGGGTGCGAAGTCATGAAGCGGATTCGGGGCGCGCCCATCGCGTCGAGGCGCTCCAGCAGTTCTGCGAACGCGCCGCCGCCCCCCTGGTAGGAGTTGACGTTCTGGCCCAGCAACGTGATCTCCTGAACGCCGTCTTCGATCAGCCCCCGCGCCTCGCCCAGGATGTCCTTCATCGCGCGGGAACGCTCGCGGCCCCGCACATAGGGCACGATGCAGTATGAGCAGAAATTGTTGCAGCCATACATGACATTGATAAAGGCCGCGTGCTTTCCGGAGCGCCGGACGGGCAACCCTTCGGCGATGACCCCTTCCCCGTCAAACACCTCCACCACCTGCTGTTTTTCGGTGAGCGCGCGGAAGAGCAGTTCCGGCAGGCGGTGCAGGTTGTGGGTGCCAAAGATGAGGTCGATAAACGGGTAACGCGCCTTGAGCGCATCGGCGACGCCCGATTCCTGCATCATGCAGCCGCCCACGCAGATGAGCATCTCCGGTTTTTTCTTTTTCAGTTCCTTGAGCCAGATCACGTTGCCCAGCGCGCGGTTTTCCGCGTTCTCGCGCACGCAGCAGGTGTTGTACAGCACCAGGTCCGCGCCCTCGCGGTTCTCGGCGGGGGTAAGACCCATCTCGTCCAGCATGCCCGCGATGGTTTCGGAATCGCGCACATTCATCTGACAGCCCAGGGTGACGATGTGATACTTCTTCTGCGGCGCGTCCATCTGGCGAACAAGCCGCATGTACGCGCGCTGCGCCTCCAGTTCCCCGGTGGTGACGGTCCGATCTTTTTCGTTCATGGATCTCCTCAATTTTGCGGAATCTGCCGCGCCTTCGCCGGCAGATCGCCTTCCGCCGCGGGCGAGATGATGTAGTCCCCGCCCTTGCGTCGTTCGTTGGACAGCACATACCCCTTCGCTCGCATCCGGCAGCCCATCAAAAGCATCTGCCCCGCCACCTGGGGCGTGGTTTCCACCAGAAACGCGCCGGACTGGCCCGCCGCGGAGCGGGAGCGCAGCTCGTTCAGCGCCGCCCTGGCGACGCTCTCGTCGGAGGGCACGCGGCCGCTGCCCTGGCAGCACGCGCAGGGCTGCATCAGAAGTGTGTGGATCGGCTGGTGCACCTTTTTGCGGGTCATCTCCACCAGTCCCAGCTCGGTGATGCCCACCAGATTGGTCTTGGTGCGGTCCTTTTTCAGCTCTCTGCGCAAAAGCGTCAAAAGCTGGTCGCGCTGCTCCGGGCGGTCCATGTCGATAAAGTCGATTACGATGATGCCGCCGATGTCCCGGAGCCTCAGTTGCCGGACGATCTCCGAGACGGCCTCGCAATTGGTCTGGAACACCGTGTCCGACAGCGAATGTCTGCCGACGAACTTGCCGGTGTTGACGTCGATGACCGTCAGCGCCTCGGCGTAGTCAAACACCAGATAGCCGCCGCTTTTCAGCCACACGCGGCGAAGGAGCGCCTTTTCCGCCTGAGCGTCGATGCGGTAGGGCTCGAAGATGGGCGCCTCCGCGGCGTGGTGGATCACCTTCTGCGCCAGTTCCGGCGAGAGCATCTCCGCGGTGGACCGGGCCAGCGCGTACTGCGCCTCGTCGTCGATGGTCAGCGACCGGACGCCGTTTACCAGCATGTCGCGCACCGCGCGGTACACCAGGGAGACGTCCCGATGCAAAAGCGCCGGCGCGGCCGCCGCGGCCGCGCGCTTGGAAATGGACGCCCACAGCTTCTCGAGGTAGAGAATGTCCCGCTCCAGATCGGCCGGCTGCGCGCCCTCCGCGGCGGTTCGGACGATCAGCCCCATGCCCTGGGGCTTCAGCGCTTCGGCCATCGCGCGCAGGCGTGCGCGCTCGTCCTCTATTTCGATGCGCCGGGATACGCCCACATACCCCACCGTCGGCAGCAGCACCGCCAGCCGCCCCGGCAGCGTGATGTGGCTGGTGAGCCGCGGACCCTTGCTGCCGCCGGGCTCCTTAATCACCTGCACCAGGATCTCCTGCCCCACCTTGACCAACTTCCGGATCGACAGGCTCTTCAGTTCCTGCTCCAGCGCCTTGGGATCAAGGCCAAAATCGGTCTTATCCACCAGGATGTCCCCGGCGTAAAGAAAGCCGTTTTTCTCAAGGCCGATGTCGACAAACGCCGCCTCCATGCCCGGCAGGACGTTGGCGGCGCGCCCCTTGTAGATGTTGCCGACCAGCTTTTCGTGGCCCTTGCGTTCGATGTAGAATTCAGCCAGATCGCCGTCTTCGACGACGGCCAGCCGGGTCTGATTCCCCGAGCATTCCACCAGCAGTTCCCGATCCATTCGCACAACCCATCTCTATAAAAATTTATAAATCCATCAAATCGGCGACGCCCTGCGCTCCTTCGCCCAGAAGGCACAGCCGGTGAATTTGCATATCCGGAACCGGAACGCCCGCCCTGGCCGCCAGCGTGGCAACCAGAAGGTCCGGCTTCAGGGTGGCCTTTTCGGTCAGCATCAGCGTAGCCCGCAGCAGCACAAGAGCCCCGGTCCGCCCTTCAAGCCCGCAACAGACCGAGGTACTGTTGCTGACGCATCCGTTGACTTCGGTCGGTATTGGCCCGTCGCCCGGCCCTGCCGTGAGCTCCAGGGTCATCGGGCGGATGTCGGCCGGCTTTTCTCCGGACTTGGTCTTGCGCAGCGCGATCACGCTGGTTTCGGCCATGTAGCCCTCCGCGGCGGCGGCGGCCGCCCGCGCGCTCTCGCCCGCGAGCGCGATCCGGTACCGCGCGGCGCGCAGGGACGCCATCATCGCCGGATGGCGATCGTCCACCAGGCGGACGCGCAGAAGCGGCATGTCCGGCGGCAGGGCCGACGCCATCTGGGAAAAGGCAAATTCCTCCGTTACCGGCTCCGCCATCCGGACATCCAGAATTTCGCACTCGCTGGTCCACCCCACCGCCAGCGCCGACGCAAAGGACATCACCGGATGCGGGTTGAAGCCCTGGGAGTAGGCCACGGGCAGTTCCGTGCGGCGCAGCGCCATCTGCATGAAGCGCTGCAGATCCAGATGGGACACAAACTTCAGACGGCTGCGCTTTGCAAACTGGTACAGCGCCCTCATAGGCACACCCCTTCGTAGCGGGTCATTCCGCAGCCCTCGCAGCCCAGGCGGCAGTCGGGCGTCGTTTCGGCGCGCTGCGCCCGATGCCACTCACGCAAGAGGAACGCCCGGCTGGGGCCGGCGTCCAGGTGATCCCAGGGAAACATCTCGTCCTCCGCACGCTGGCGGCAGGCGTAAAACAGCGGGTCAACGCCCGTTTCGCGGAACGCCTGAAGCCACAGATCGTAGCGGAAATGGTCGCTCCAGCCGTCAAACCGGCAGCCCAGGCGCCATGCGCGCTCAAGCGCCGCGCCCAACCGCCGGTCGCCCCGGGCAAACACCGCTTCGGCAAAGCTCACGTCAGGGGCGTGGTACTTGAAATCCACGCCCTTGACCGCCGACAGCGCGCGGCGCAGCCGCTGCTGCCGCTCGATGACGGTGTCCTGGTCCAACTGCGGACACCACTCAAAGGGCGTGATGGGCTTGGGCACGAACACCGACGCGCTCACCGTGATGCGCAGCCCCGGCGCGCGCTTTTCCTTGGGCAGTTCAAAGTAGCAGCGGGCCACCTTCCGGGCGAGGTCTGCGATGCCGTCCACATCCTCGTCGGTCTCGGTGGGCAGGCCCAGCATGAAGTACAGCTTGACCGCCGACCAGCCCGCTTCAAAGGCCTCCCGGACGGAGCGCATCAGATCCTCCTCGGTCACGCCCTTGTTGATCACGTCGCGCAGGCGCTGGGTGCCGGCCTCCGGCGCCAGCGTCAGCGCGGTCTTGCGCACCTTCTGGGTTTCCGAAAGCGTGTCTTTCAGGATCGAGTCGATGCGCAGCGACGGCAGCGACACCTTGACCCGGCGGTTCTGGAACCGCCCGGTCATCGCCCGCGCCAGTTCGGCGATGCGGGAGTAGTCGCCGCTGGACAGGCTCATCAGCGAAATCTCGTCGTATCCGGTGGACTTCACCAGCTTTTCAGCGAGATCGGTCAGCCGCTCGAGCGACCGTTCGCGCACCGGCCGGTAGATCATGCCCGCCTGACAGAAGCGGCAGCCCCGGGTGCACCCCCGGAATATTTCCAGCATGATGCGGTTGTGCACCACCTCGCCATAGGGCACGATCAGCGTTTCGGGGTAGTCGGCGGCGTCAAGATCGGTTACCACCGCCTTTTTGACCCGCGCCGGCGCGCCGCTTCCCGGCTTGGGCGCGACGGAGCGGATGCGCCCGTCCTCGCAATACTCCACATCATAGAGCAACGGCACGTACACGCCCGGAATCCGGGCGGCCATCTTCAGATATTCCGCCCGCGGCAAGCCCGACGCGCGCCACGCCTTGTAGCAGTCGATGGTGTCGCCCGTGGCTTTTTCGCCGTCGCCCAGCACAAAAATGTCCACATAGTCGGCCAGCGGCTCCGGGTTGAAGGCGCAGGGCCCGCCCGCAATCACGAAGGGCCCGGAATCCCGGTCGCGGCTTCGCAGCGGGATGCCCGCCAGATCCAGCGCGGCCAGAATGTTGGTATAGCACATCTCGTACTGCAGCGTGATGCCCAGCAGGTCAAATTCCGCAAGGGAGGTTCTTGATTCCAACGAAAACAGCGGCACGCCTGCCGCCTTCATCGCGTCGTGCATGTCCGGCCAAGGCGAAAAAACCCGCTCGCACCATGCGTCGGGCCGGCGATTGATCACGTCGTAGAGGATTTTCATCCCCAGATGGGACATGCCCACTTCGTAGACGTCGGGAAACAGGAACGCGTAACGCACCATACCCGGCTGAATTTCCTTGACGATGCTTCCGTACTCGCCGCCCAAATACCGCACGGGTTTTGTCACATTCGGCAAAATCCGATCAATCGCTTCATGAAGGTCCAATCAAATTTCCTCCCCGCCCCGTAGGGCATACGTATGAATTTTACCACAACCCCGGCGTTTCTTCAACGCCCGGGTTGTTAAAGAAATATTCGATTGACTTCGCCATTGGGCCGGTTTAGAATTGTATATACCGTGTATTTATGCGAGGTGCTTCCGATGCTCAAGACACTGCCCGACGCTGACACCCTTCGCGCGATCGCGAGGGAGATCCCCACGCCCTTTCATCTCTACGACGAGGGGGCGCTCCGCGCGCGCGCGCGGCTTTTGAAAAGCGCTTTTTCCTGGAACGCGGACTATCGGGAATACTTCGCCGTCAAGGCCAATCCCAACCCGCATCTGATCAGGATATTGCAGGAAGAAGGCGTGAAGGTGGACTGCGCGTCGCTGACGGAGCTGATGCTGGCGAGGGCCTGCGGCTTTTCCGGCGACGAGATCATGTTCTCCTCCAACGAGACCCCCGCGGAGGAATACGAATACGCCCGGGCCCTCGGCGCCACCATCAACCTGGACGACATCACCCACATCGACTTTTTAAAGGCCCACGGCGGCATTCCGGAGGCCCTCTGCCTGCGCGTCAACCCCGGTGAGGCCTTCCGCTTCGGAAATTTTGTGATGGGGCATCCCGAGGAGGCCAAGTTCGGTATGACCGTGCCCCAGGCCTATGAGGCGGTAGAGCGGCTGTCGGCCCTGGGGGCAAGGCGCTTTGGCCTGCACGCGTTTTTGGTCAGCAACGCGCTGATGCCCGAATACTACCCCGAGCTGGCGCGGTTTTTGTTCACGCTGGCCAGGGACATCGCGCAAAAGACCGGCGCGGTATTCGATCTGATCAACCTGTCCGGCGGCATTGGCATCCCCTACCGTCCGGAGGATGCGGAGCCGGACGTCATCGCCATCGGCCGGGGCGTGCGCGAGATGTATGAAAAGATCATTTTGGGCGGAGGCCTTCCGCCGCTTCGCGTGGCGACGGAGCTGGGCCGCTGGCTGATCGGCCCGGCGGGGTATCTGGTGACCACCGCCATCCACGAAAAGCACACCCACCGGGACTATATCGGCCTTGATGCCTGTGCCGTGGACCTGATGCGCCCCGCGATGTACGGCGCCTACCACCACATCACGGTGGTCGGTAAGGAGGGCGCGCCCAGGGACCACGTGTACGACGTGGTGGGCTCGCTGTGCGAGAACAACGACAAATTTGCGGTGCAGCGCCCGCTGCCCCGGATCGAGCCCGGCGACATGGTGGTGCTGCACGACACCGGCGCCCACGGCCGTTCGATGGGCTACAACTACAACGGAAAACTCCGCTCGGCGGAGGTGCTACTCAGGCCCGACGGCAGCTTCCGGCTGATCCGAAGGCGCGAAACCCCGGCAGATTACTTTGCGACGCTGGACTTTCCGCCGCTTCGGAAGCTCCTATAATCCTCCGCATCGCCCGACGCTTCCCTGCGAAGCCGGGCGATGATTCTGCTCTCCAGCCTGGAAACCTGCACCTGGGTCATGCCGTAGTCCTGGGCAATTTCCGACTGGGTGTGGCGCGAGAAATAGCGCCGGAGTACGATGGCGCGCTCCTTTTCGGAGAGTTTCTCCAGCATCGCGTGCACCGTCAGCCTGTCGTCGATCCGGGCGGTGTCGTCCTCTCCCAGCGTGTCGCCCAGGGTCAGGCTGCCATCCCCCGCCACCGGTTCGCTGAAGGAGCGCGTCGGCCGTGCGGAATCCAGCGCCAGAAGCGCGTCCTCCCGGGAGAGCGACAGCGCCGAGGCGATTTCATCCAGCCCCGGCTCCTTTTGGTGCGTCGCCTCGTATGTCTCGATGAAGCGGTATACCTTGACCGCGTTTTCCTTGATCGACCGGGACACCCGGATCGGCGCGTCGTCCCGAAGGAACCTGCGGATCTCTCCCAGGATGACCGGCACCGCATAGGTGGAAAACCGCACGTCAAAGGACGTATCGAAGTTGCGGATCGCCTTGATGAGCCCGAGACAGCCCATCTGATACAGGTCGTCGTACTCGCGGCCCCGGTTCACATAGCGCCTGACCACGTACTTCACCAGTGCCAGGTGCGTGCGCACCAGCGCGTCCATCGCCTGGGGATCGCCCGCCTGGGCGCGCCCGATCAATTCGCTTTGGTTGTCCTCGCGGGTCAAGCGTTGCGCGCCAGCGGCATCTCTTCCGGGATCATCCGCTTGCGCATCCTGACGGTCGTGCCGACGCCCGGCTGCGATTTGACGAACAGGTCGTCCATAAAGCTCTCCATCACGGTGAAGCCCATGCCGCTGCGCTCGGAGCCTTCCAGCGATGTGAAGAAGGGCTTTCGCGCCTCCTCGATGTTTTCAATGCCGCGGCCATTGTCGATCACTTCCACCGTCAGTTCGCCGTCGGATTCCAGCAGCGCCTTCATGCGCACCGTGCCGCCCCTGCCGCCGTAGCCGTGAATAATCGCGTTGGTAACCGCCTCCGATACGGACGTCTTTACGTCGCCCATCTGCTCCAGCGTCGGGTTGAGCGGCAGGAGAAACGCGCTGATGACCATGCGCGCAAACGCTTCATTTTCCGGACACGCGAGGAAATCCACGCGCATTTCATTGACAATACTCATCTTGCCCTCCTGCTTACGCCAGTTTCTTGACGATCGTATACAGCCCCGCCAACTCGAATACGCGGTCGATCTGCGCGTTTGCGCACCGGACCGATACGCTCCCGCCCCGCCGCGCCATCAGCTTGTACCGCCCCAGGATCATGCCGATACCGGAGCTGTCCATGAAGCTGAGCCCCGAGAGATCAAACACCAGTTCCTTGATCTTCGGGTCCCGGAGCAGATCGTCCAGCTCCGGACGGAGCTGATCCGCCCGCCTATGGTCCAGCTCTCCGGACAGCGCCACCACCATGGAGCCCCGCCGCTTTTCATGATTGACCATCCGCCGACCTCCCCGCTGTTTCCATCGGCGATTGGTTCCACGCCGCGCCGCGCGATTCCTTTGAAGAAAATGCACAACCCCTGTCGAAGCAGCGCATTCGTTCGACAGGGGCCGTTGTGCGTAACAGATGTTCTCAGGCGACGAGTTGCAAGAACCTCCGTTCATCGATGGTTTCCTCGCGGATCAGTGTCTCCGTCAGATCCATGAGAAGCTCGGAATGCGCCTTGAGGAGGTCCGTCACCGCGTCAAACTCGTGACTGAGCAGTCCCTTGCAGCGGTCCAGCGCGTCGCCGGTGCCGCAGGCCGCCTTCAGCGGGCGGATCGCCACGCCGGGTTCCCCAGCCATGCCCAGGTCCAGCGCCATCGCCGCGGCAATTTCCGCCGCGCGGGCGAGATCGCTGGATGCGCCGCCGGTGATTTCGTCCGGACCGCCGATCAGAAGCTCTGCCGCGCGGCCCGCCAGCAGCACCTGAATCTGCCGGACCAGCCGGTCCCGCCCGATGATCGAGAGCTCCGGCGGGATCGAGAGGCTGTACCCCGCCGCCCCCTTGCCGGAGGGCAGGATGCTGATGCGGGTGACCCGCTGATCGGGCAAAAGCAGGTGCGTCGCCAGCGCGTGGCCCGCCTCGTGGAGCGCAATGGTGGCGCGCTCCTTTTGCGCCGCGCGGGAGGGTTTGTCCTCGCCCGCGACGCTGGCGAGGTACGCCGCGTCGATGTCGGTCCGCTCAATCGCCCCCGATCCGCGCTGCGCCGCGCGAATCGCCGCCTCGTTCAAAAGCGCCTCCAGCGACGCGCCGCTGAAGTACACCGTCTGCGCCGCAAGGCTGGCCAGATCGATCTCCTCCGCCAGGGGCTTTCCCCTGCTGTGCAGCTTCAGGATGTCCAGCCGCTCGTTCAGTCCGGGAAGGCCCACCTCGATCTTCCGGTCAAACCGCCCGGGCCGGAGCAGCGCCGGGTCCAGCGTGTCCAGCCTGTTGGTGGCCGCCAGCACGATCACGCCGTCGTTTTTCTTGAAACCGCTCATCTCGCTGAGCAGCGCGTTGAGCGTCTGTTCACGCTCCTCGGAGGCGCTGTCATCGCGCTTTTTGCCCATCGCGTCAATTTCGTCGATAAAGATCACGCATTTTCCGGCTTTTTTGGCTTTTTGAAAGAGTTCGCGCACGCGGCTGGCGCCGACGCCCACGTACATCTGCACAAAATCAGAACCGGACAGCGCAAAAAAGGGCACGCCCGCCTCGCCTGCCAACGCCTGGGCCAAAAGCGTCTTGCCGGTGCCCGGCGGGCCGTACAGCAGTACGCCCCGGGGCATGCGCGCCCCCATGCGGCCGTATTTCAGAGGATTCTTCAGGTAATCCACCAGCATTGTGAGGCTTCTGAGCGCCTCCTCGTTGGCCGCCACATCCTGAAACGTCGTCTTGCAGGCTTCATACACGGGCTTGGTTCCAGAAAACTTGCGCCCGATGCGCCGGATGGGTTCCCGTTGCCGCAGCCTGAATCCAAACGCAACCGCAAGGACGATTGCCAGCAGGATCAAATAACCGACCTCGGTTTGTTTCATTCCATCAACCTCCTTGCGTGGATATGTTTCATTATACAGGAGGCAACGGAAAGCGTCCACCGACATGTTCTGGGAATCGGGCGCGCGCCCGCGGGCATACTAGAAGCAGAAAGATGCGAGGAATGAAGATGAAAAAAAAAGTACTCATTGCCGCGGGGGCTTTGGCGGCCGCCGCGATCGTTGCGCTTTTGTGGGCGCTGGATATCGGCTCGTGGAGCAGTCTGGACATGGAAAAACTTCGTTCTTTCAGCCAGAGCACCAGGATTCTTGACGGAAACGACCGGCAGGCGGCGGTCATTTCCGGCGCGGGCAAGCGCACGGTCATCGCGCTAGACAAAATACCGACCGATGTACAAAATGCGTTTCTCGCGGCGGAGGATGCGCGGTTCTACCGTCATCACGGGGTGGACCTCGTCCGGATTGGCGGCGCGATCCTCAAGAATCTGAAGGTGGGCGATTATGCTCAGGGCGCCAGCACCATCACCCAACAGCTCATCAAACTGACCCACCTGACCAACGAAAAGACCCTCTCCCGCAAGCTGCAGGAGGCGCTTTTGGCATTGCAGCTGGAACGGATTGTCACCAAACAGGAAATCCTGGAAATGTACCTGAACGTGGTGTACTTTGGCAAGGGCGCCTACGGCATCGAGGCGGCTTCCGAGGCGTATTTTGGCGTCAACGCGGCGCAGCTTACGCTGGGCCAGGGCGCGCTTCTGGCCGGTGTATTGAAGTCCCCTTCCCAGTACGCGCCCCATCTGCACCTGGACAACTCGATCCGCAGGCGCAAGCTCGTGCTGGCCTCGATGGTGGAGAACGGCTTCATTACCCAGCAGGAGGCCGACCGGGCGGACGCGGAGCCCGTGACCCTGACGGCGGAGGACGACGAAGAAGAGCAGTACGCCTGGTACGTCGATCAGACGGTGTCGGAAGCGTGCACCGCGCTGGGCATCGATGCGGAGGCGCTCATGTCCGGAGGATACACGGTATTCACCGCGCTGGACGGGGATTTGCAGCAGAGCGCGCAGTCGCTGTACCTGGACGCGGCGCACTTTCCGTCGGACGCGTCCGACGGAGAAAGGGCGCAGTCCGCGCTGGTGGCGCTGAATTCCGCAAACGGCGAGGTACTGGCGATGATCGGCGGGCGCAGTTATGACGTAAAACGTGGGCTCAACCGCGCGACGGGGATGAGGCGGCAGCCCGGCTCCACCTTTAAGCCCATATCCGTCTACGCGGCGGCCATCGATCGCTACGGCATGCTCCCCTCGTCGCTGGTGGATGACACGAAGCGGGCCTTCGGAAATTACGAACCCGGCAATTACGGCGACCGCTACTATGGGGTGGTGACGCTGCGGGAGGCGCTCTCCAAATCCCTCAACGTGGCGTCCGTAGACCTTCTATCCCGAACCGACGTAGATTCCGCCCGCGAATACGCGGAGCGGGCCGGCATTTCCCTAAGCGCTCAGGACCGAAATCTCTCGCTGGCGCTGGGCGCCCTGACCGAGGGCGTGTCCCCCATGGCGCTCGGCGGCGCCTATGCGCCGCTGGCCAACGGCGGACACGCGGTCACGCCCCACCTGATCCGGAAGATCACCGACGCCGAGGGCAAGACGGTTTACGAATATCAGCCACCCAACCGGCGGGTGATGAAGCCCGAAAGCGCCTACATGATTACCGATATGCTGAAGACCGCGGTGCAGGAGGGCACCGCCAAGGCGCTCCTGACGGCGGGCTTTACCGTGGCGGGAAAGACGGGCACCGTGGGCTTTGACAATTCCGGAAACCGTGACGCCTGGACGGTTGCCTACACGCCGAGGGTGTGCGTCGCGGTATGGATGGGCTTTGACAACCCCGACGCGGCCCACCATCTCAGCGACGCCGAGGGCGGAAGCAACAAGCCCGCAAAGCTCGCGGCGGCATTTTTAAAGCAGAACGCAGCGCGAACCAACGGCGGGGATTTTGCCATGCCCGCCACGCTGGGTCATGCGCTGATCGACCGGCAGGGCCTCCTGGCGCTGGGGTATCCCGTGCTGCCGAGCCTGTATACACCCAAGTCCTTTACGGCGGAGGAAGTCTTCCCCATCGCGCAATTACCGACCGAGGTCTGCCCTATATGGAAAAAGCCGACCGCAGTATATAACCTGAACGTCGGCATGGATTCCGCCGCTCATCCGAAACTGTCGTTTACCGCGGTCGAAGCGGACGCGCTGTACCGCGTCTATCGGGTGCAGTCGGGGCAGGAGACCGTGGTCGCGGAACTGAAGGGGCAGCCGGGCGATTCGTTGGAGTACACCGATACCGTATCCGGAGGCGAAGATCTTCGATACTACGTCCGACCGGTCAACGATACGCTCTTTCAAGAGGGGGTTTTGCTGGAGGGAGACATGTCGCAGATGGTGAAGGTGGCGCAGACAAATCCGCTGTTTGACTGGATGAGCCGTCCGGAACCTACGCCCACGCCCCTGCCCGTCCGGGAACAGCCGGCGCTGTTCCAATAAATAAGCAAAGCGCCCGCCTCCGCGTCGGACAGACAACGCGGGGCGGGCGACGGTTTCCCGGTCCGGGTTCCTTCGCGCACGGACGGCACCGCGCCGCGTTCTATTTCCGGATCTCGTCCAGCAGTGCCTGCGCCTGCTCGCGGGTGGTGGTGCAAAGCGCCGAATAGGTCTGCCCCAGCGCGCGCTCCAGCATTTTGACGGCGGTCTGCGTTTCGCCGTCCTCGGAATAGAGCTTGGCCAGGTAGTACAGCGTGTCCACCTGGGTAGGCTTGCGCTCGTGGGCGCGCTTGAAATAGTCGAAGGCCTCGTCCCGCCTGCCCATCGCAAGGTTCATTTGGCCCATGTTGTCCAGCACCACGGCGTCCTCATCGTCGTATTCATAGGCCTTCTGATTGAATTCCTCGGCCTCGGCAAAGTCTCCCGTTTCGCGCGCTTTTTCAATCAGCATGTAGCCCAGCGATCCGTACAGGGTGGCCGTCATCGGACCGGCGGCGGCCAGCTGGCGCATCAACTCGATGGCCCGGTCCAACTGGCCCATCTTCCACACGCACACCGCGTAGTTAAGCCGAAGCTGCTTTTTCATCTCCGCATTCAACCTCGGCAGCTTTTCCACCCGAAGCATGACGGCGCGCGCCTTTTCATATTCCCGCGTGCGCAAAAGCAGCACGCCGTAGGCCATCAGATGCTTGGGATTATCATCCCCCGCCGCCTCGGCCTGGGCGTAGGCCGCGATGGCCTCCCGATGCTTTTCCTCCGCCTCCCTGAACTTTTTTGCGTCCAGATAGGCGTTGCCCTTCAAGTGAATGTTGTAGGCCTTGCGTCCCAGCATCTCCGCCCTGATGTTCATCGATTTCCCTCCATTTTCTTTTGAAGCCGGCGCCTGCGGTTGTGAAGCGCATCGAGCGCGTCCTCCGCCGCGGCGTCCAGCGCCGCCTCGGTCATTCGCAGCGCGTCCGCAAGCCGGCCGGCGCGGTGTTCATAGTACTTTGCCAGTTCAATCATGGGCCACGGGAGGAGCTGCGCGCGGCGCGTCATCTCCAGCCACACCCGCTCCGCCCGGCTCCATTCCCCCGCGCGCTTCAGCATCAGCGAAAAGGCACGGTTTGCCTCCGCCGCGTACCGCGCGCCGCGCCGCTGCGCGACGGTGAAAAGCGGCGTCGGTCGCGCGGCGGCCACGTACAGATGACGGGCGACCTCCGGTTCCCCCCGCCGCTCCAGCGCGCGGCCCATCGAATAGAGGTCCGCCGCATCGGTCAGCCGCTCCGGCGCGCGATAGGCCTCCTCGAGCGCACACAAAAGGCTCGGCAGCGCAAGGATGTCCAGCCGATTGTGGGCAAGTACCGGCTCAAGCGGCTCCAAATCGCCGCTGCGCACCGCCTCAAAAAACCGGCGGGGCGCTTCGCTGCCGGGCAGATCCTCCGCGCGGCCCCGGCGGAGAATCTGCTTTTCCAGCGCGTCCAGCCGGCAACTGCCCAGCCGCCGCCGCCAGAGCCTCCGGGCCGGATGCATCAAGTCCAGCGGGTCCAGCACCCGCCACATTTCGCGCATTCTGCACATCGTAAAGCGGGATTCCAGAAGCGGAAGGTCAAAGCTGTCGCCGTTGAATGTGACCACGGCGGAAAACCCCGCCATGATTTCCGCGGCCCGGGCAATGAGCAGCGGTTCGTCGGCGTAGGAGCGCATCATGTACTGCTCGACGCGAAAGGCTGCGCCGTTCAGGTAGCCAAACCCGATCAGAAACGCCACGGTTCCCGCGCCGCCGGAAAGGCCGGTGGTTTCCGTGTCAAGGAAAAGCGTCTTATCGGCGCCGGGCCACGCGCCCTTCATCCCGGCGCGGCAAAGCGCCGCTGCGTCCAGCGCGAAAAGGCGCGGATCCGCAACCTCCTCGTGCACGCGCACGACGAGGCCGCCCGGTTTTTCCGGTTTTGCCGCGCCGCCGATCGCGCGCAGCCGCGCCCTCAGATCCGAGGCCATACGTCCCTCGTATTATATAAGAGTAGTGTTTAGCCTCTCTCCGGAGGTGTGCTACAATGCTTGGGATGCTGTGGATCGGTGATTCGTTCCTACCACTGGATGGTTTAACGGAGGCTCCAACCACAGCCCCTTTGCCAGTTTGTTAATCAGTTAGATACCGCCAGACGGTTTATGTGGAACGAGGTTACAAGCGCAAAGAGCCCTGTGGTCCTAAGCAGCATCAGAATAAACCGTGGAGGGATCGCCATGATCTGCGTTGGAATCGACATCGCCAAGGATAAACACGACTGCTACATCATTTCCGCTGAGGGTGAAGTGCTCGCCGAGGTGTTCACCGTGGCCAATAACATGGACGGGTTCGACCTGCTCTTCCAAAGGATCAAATCTGTAGCACGCGATTTGAGCAAAGTAAAAGTAGGGCTCGAAGCCACCGGTCACTACAGCTACAACATACTGGGGTTTCTGCTTGACAAAGGTCTGACCACCTATGTCATCAACCCGCTCCACACGAACCTTTTCAGGAAGAGCCTCAGCCTTCGCAAAACCAAGACCGACCGCGTGGATGCCCGTACCATTGCCGCCATGATGATGTCCGGTGTAGTCCGCAAGCCCTACACGCGTACATCATACCACAGCGAAGAACTGAAGTCACTCACAAGGTACAGGTTTAACAAGGTTGCGGAGCGCGCCAGGCTGAAGCAGTCCGTTTCCCGTCTTGTCACCATCCTTTTTCCCGAGCTTGAGAAGCTCGTACCCACGCTACATATGGCTTCCGTTTACGCGCTGCTGTCCGAATATCCGGGCGCAAAGCAGATCGCCCCCTTACATCTGACACGCCTGACGAACCTGCTGGAAAGCAAGTCCAGAGGACACTACGCAAAGGCAAAGGCGACGGAACTTCGCGACGCCGCCCGTCGATCCATCGGCTCCGTCATGCCCGCCAAGTCGATGGAGCTTCGGCATACGATTCGCCTGATCCACGAACTGACCGCTGAGATCGACGAGGTGGAAGCAGAGATCAAGCAAATCCTGGATGAACTGGCTCCGCCTATCCTGACGATCAAGGGAATCAGCTACCGCATGGGCGCGATGATCCTTGCAGAAATCGGCGACTTCTCCCGGTTCGATTCGCCGGATAAGATCCTTGCTTACGCTGGGCTTTCTCCTTCCACGTACCAATCCGGTCAGCTGAACAATGCTTACGCGCACATGGAGAAACGTGGTTCGCGTTATCTTCGGTACGCGCTGTTCAATGCCGCAAAGTACGTTTGTCAATGGGATCCGACATTCGCTGCGTACCTCGCGAAGAAACGTGCCGAAGGGAAACATTACAACGTCGCCGTTTCCCACGCCGCCAAGAAGCTCGTCCGCGTGATCTTCGCCATCCAGAACTCCGGTGAGGCATATCGGCCTGCGGCGTAACCTCGCTATTCTCTTCGGAACCTGAGCCGCCTCGGGTTCCACGGAGCCGGCGAAGCGTACCCTTGACAAACCGAAGCGTTCAAATGCTACCACTGTTTGTGCGAGGGCGTGCTGCGCTTGCTTTGCTATTCCCTCCATCCCCCTCGCCGTGGATATCTGAGCATTTGAACGCTGTTTGTCAAGGGCGGCGGGGTTAGGTAGAAAAGTTCACTAAATCACCTCTTATGGGCTTGACTTTTAATAGTTAGTCTCCGATTTCAATAAGGAATATTGTAGAGGCAACGCCGCCGATTGTCAAGAAGCGCGTGCCGCGGCGTTGCCGCCCGGAAGCGGAAAATGATCGCGCCGGGACGCCGGATGTGGTATACTGTGGAAAACATTGCCCGGAGGACGAATCCTTGCGCCTGGATTTGGAATGCCCACTGGAGCTGTTGGGATACGATTTGACGCACAACGAACGCGGCGTGCGCGGCTTTGTGCGCCTGTGGAACCTCTCGGATGCACCCGTCACGGGGTTTGAGGCCGTCATCGCCTGGCAGGGGGCGGACAGCGTTTCGGACATCCCGCTCCGCTCCGGCGCAGTCGTCGCGCGGCCCCACGACGCCTTCGTTCTGCCCATCGAGGCGGACAGCGCGCCCTCGGGCCATTGGAGCGGCCTTCTCTTCGTGCGGGTGGATTTTCAGGGCGCGGCGTCCTGGCGCGGCAATCCGAGGCGCCTGATCGACGTTGAGCTGCCGGCAAAGCCCTCCGAGCGGGAACTGAACGCCCTTCGCCGCGCCGCCGGGCCGGATGCGGCGGTGCGGCCCCTCGCGGCGCGCGAATACTGGGTGTGCGCCTGCGGGCGCGCGAACCCGCGCAAATCGGCGGGCTGTGACCGCTGCGGCCGGTCAAGGCGAAAATGCCTCCGGCTCTCCCGGCAGCTGGCGGAGGCGTTTGGCGGCAAGCCGGCGGAAGGTGCGGCCGCGCGAACCGCCTCGCGGGAGGATGTGCCATTTCACCGCGCCCTCCGACAGCGGTATCTGCGCCAGCGGCGCCTTTTGATCCGAAGGACCGTCACCATGCTGACGGCGGCCGCGCTGATCGCGCTGATCGCGCTGACCTGGACGTGGCTGACCGGCATGCAGCAGCGCGCAAAAGACATCGTGCCGCCCACGAGAATCGATCAGACGGCGCCGGCCGTTGAAACGCCCGGCCCGCGGCCGTGAGCGCCATTCCTTCCGCGCTCCGGCAAAACAGGCGTCCGGCCTTGCGGACCGGGCGCCTGTTTTGCGGCTTCCGAAGGCGCGGGCCTATTTCTTTCGCTCGGAACCCAGATAGAGCGTGTGTTCCGATTCGATCATCCGGCGGAGATTTTCACGGACGGCTCTGGGGAACAGGCGGGCTTTCTCGGCCTCCTCGAGGGTCATCCACTCGCTGTCCAGCTGGTAGGCATCCCGCTCCGTCGGTCGGGTGCGTTTCTCCGGCGTGGGCTCGCACAGAAAAATAAAGTACATCTTGTGGTCGGAACCGGAATCCCGGCCGGCGGTAATCTGTTCGTACACGCCGCTCATGCGGACGGGGCGCACGGCGATGCCGGTCTCCTCCCGGAGCTCGCGCATCAGCGCTTCGGGGAGGGTTTCGCCCGTATGCTGTCCGCCGCCGGGCAGCGCGTAATACGCGCCCAGGCGGGAGCGGCACCTGTTGAGCAGAATCCTGTTCCCATCGAGCACGATGCCCTTGGCGGAGTTGCGCACGGCCATGCGAAGTCCCCTCTCTTCGCGAGAATCTGATCTTTTTATTATACGCCTGAAACCTGTTTTTGACAAGTCGCGGCAAAATCTTTCCTAGCCTATTGTTAACTTCGTTTAATTTGAGGATAAGAGTTTGTGCCGAGATTGAATCCACTGGGGCATACTGCTAGAATGAACCTTAGAATTATCCGTTTAGGAGGATGCATATGGCAGTAGCTGTCATCATGCCCAGGCAGGGGCAATCGGTGGAGAGCTGCATCATCACCAAATGGCTCAAGCACCCGGGCGACGCGGTGGGCGTCGGCGACGTCCTGTTTTCCTACGAGACCGACAAGGCCGCTTTTGAGGAGAGTGCCAAGGTTGCCGGCACGCTGCTGGCGGCCTTTTTTCAGGAGGGCGACGACGTGCCCTGCCTGACCAACGTGTGCGTGATCGGCGAACCCGGCGAGAGCTTTGCCGAATTTGATCCGAACACCGCCGCCGCGCCGTCCGCCGAGGTGCCGAAGGAGGCCGCTCCGTCCGCAAAGGCGCCGGAAACGGCGGCTCCGGAAGTGGCCGTGGCGCCGGTCGCCGCGCAGCCCGCGGGCGAGATGAAGATCAGCCCCCGCGCGCGCAATCTGGCGGAATCCCGCTTTGCGGATCTTGCCATGGTTTCCGCCACCGGCCCGGACGGCCGCGTGATCGCCCGGGATGTGCAGGCGCTCATCGACGCGGGCAAGGTCGTCACCCCCGCTGCCAGCGTCGGCTACGCGGGCGGCGTCACCGGCACGGGCCTGGGCGGCCGCGTAACGCTGAAGGATCTGGAATCCCCCGCTGCGCCCGCCGCCGCGCCGGAAGTCCCGGCCGCCGCGTTCACGGACGAGCCGCTGACCAACATGCGCAAGGTGATCGCCAGGGCCATGCAGCAGTCGCTCACCACGATGGCGCAGCTCACCCACACGCTCACCTTTGACTGCACGCAGATCCAGTCGCTGCGCAAGCTCTACAAGACCCAGGGCGAGGCCGCCGGGCTTTCGGGCGTTTCACTGGGCGACATGGTGCTGTACGCGGTGGCCCGGACGCTGATGAAGCCCGAGCACCGCGCCCTCAACGCCAATCTGCTGGACGGCGCCACGATGCGCTACTTCCACGGCGTCAACTTGGGCTTTGCCTGCGATACGGAGCGCGGCCTGATGGTGCCGGTGATCAGCGGCGCGGACAGGATGAGCCTCAAAGAGATTTCCGAAGCCGTCAAGGATTTGGCGAAGGCCTGCCGCGCGGGCACCATCAACCCGGACCTTTTGCGCGGCGGTTCCTTCACGGTGTCCAATCTGGGCGCGCTGGGCATCGAGAGCTTCACCCCCATCATCAACCCGCCGCAGACGGGTATTTTGGGCGTGGATGCCATCGTACAGCGCGTGCGCGAAGTGAACGGCAAGATTGAGGTCTATCCGGCGATGGGCCTGTCCCTCACCTACGACCACCGCGCGATAGACGGCATGCCCGCCTCGAAGTTCCTGGCGGATCTCAAGTTCAATCTGGAAAACTTCCTGCTGCTCATGGCGAAAGGATAGAGCTATGTACGATTTGATCGTCATCGGCGGAGGTCCCGCCGGATATCTGGGTGCGGAGCGCGCCGCCCACGCCGGGCTGAAGGTGTGCCTCTTTGAAAAGAACGCGCTGGGCGGCGTGTGCCTCAACGAGGGCTGCATTCCGTCCAAGGCGCTGCTGTACTCCGCGAAAGTCTATGAAACCGCCAGGCATGCCGACAAGTACGGCGTCCGGGTTTCCGATGCCAGCCTGGACCACAAGGCGGTGGTGGCGCGGCGCGGCAAGGTGGTCAAGGTGCTGGTTTCCGGCGTGACCGCCAAGCTGAAGGGTGCGGGCGTCACCGTCGTCAAGGCGGAGGCGAAGATCGCCGGCCGCGTGCCGGGTGGATTCGCCGTCACGGCCGACGCTCAGACCTACGAGGCCCAAAAGCTCTTGATCGCGGCGGGCTCGTCGCCGGTCATCCCGCCGATCCCGGGGCTCAAGGAGGCCATCGCCTCCGGTTTTGCCATCACCAACCGCGAAGTGCTGGAGCTTCCGGAAGTGCCCAAGGCGCTGGTCATCATCGGCGGTGGCGTCATCGGCCTGGAGATGGCCGCCTACTACAACACCGCGGGCAGCGAAGTCACCGTGGTGGAGATGCTGGACCACATCGCCGGCCCCACCGATGGAGAGATCCGCTCGATTTTGCTCAAGGAATACCAGAAGAAGGGCGTCAAGTTCCTGCTGGGCACGAAGGTCACCGGGCTTACCCAGTCCAGCGTGCTGTGCGAGGCGGACGGCAAACCCCTGGAGCTGCCCTGCGACAAGGCGCTGTGCGCCATCGGCCGCCGCGCGAATCTCGCGGGGCTTGGCCTTGAAACGCTGAATGTGGAAACCAACCGTGCCGGCATCGTCACCGACGCTCAGGGGCGCACCAACGTGGAGGGCGTCTTTGCCGCGGGCGACGTCAACGGCATTCAGATGCTGGCCCACACCGCCTACCGCGAGAGCGAGGTGGCGGTCAACACCATGACCGGAAAGAAAGACACCATGCGCTACGGCGCCAACCCCGCCGTGATCTACACAAAGCCCGAGGTGGCCGGCGTCGGTTACACCGAGGAATCCGCGAAGGAAGCGGGCATCCCCTATGAAGTGAAAAAGCTTTCCATGCGCTACGCGGGCCGCTTCGTCGCCGAAAACGAGGGCGAGGACGGCCTGTGCAAGGTGCTGGTGCACCAAAAGCACAGAAATGTCATCGGCGTGCACATGATCGGCGGCTACGCTTCTGAAATCATTTGGGGCGCGGCGGCGATGATTGAAAGCGAACTTCGGGTCCGGGACGCCAAGGAGATCATCTTCCCCCACCCCACCGTTTCCGAGATCATCCGCGAAGTCATTTGGGAATTTGCCGACTAAGCCACAATACCGAAGGAGTGAATCCGAATGTCCAAGCAACTGTTTGTCGATCCGTCGGCGCTTCGCAAGCCCGGCAAGGTACACTTCAAGGACATCCCGCTCAACACCTACCAGAAGGCCGTGAAGGACGAGGTGGGCAACCTGTCCAAGCAGCAGCTGCGCGACATCTATCGCGACATGCTGATGCTTCGTGAATTCGAAACGATGCTCAACCTGATCAAGACCACCGGCGAGTACAAGGGTATCGCCTACAATCATCCCGGACCGGCGCACCTCTCGATGGGCCAGGAGGCCTCCGCGGTGGGTATGGCCTTCCATCTGGACGAAAACGACTACATCTTCGGCTCGCACAGGAGCCATGGCGAGATCCTGGCCAAGGGCCTGTCGGCCATCGAAAAGCTGTCCGACGACGCGCTGCTCGACATCATGAAGGGGTTCTTCGGCGGAGAAATCCTGAAGGTGGTGGAAACCGGCAAGCATGACACCGTGAAAGCCATGGCCATCGACTTTCTGCTCTACGGCGCGATGGCGGAAATCTTCGCCCGCGTGACCGGCTTCAACCGCGGCCTGGGCGGATCAATGCACACCTTCTTCACCCCCTTTGGCATCTACCCCAACAACGCGCTGGTGGGCGGCTCGGCCGACATCGCTACGGGCGCGGCGCTGTATAAAAAGGTCAACCGCAAAAAGGGCATCGTCGTGGCCAACATCGGCGACGGCGCGCTGGGCTGCGGTCCGGTGCTGGAGGCGCTCAACTTCGCGTCCATGGGCCAGTTCACCAAGCTCTGGGATGGCGACATGAAGTCCGGCCTGCCGGTACTGTTCAACATTTTCAACAACAATTATGGCATGGGCGGCCAGACATCCGGCGAAACCATGGGCTACGATGTGCTGGCGCGCCTGGGCGCGGGCTTTACGCCCACGCAGATGCACGCCGAGCGCGTGGACGGCTTTAATCCGCTGGCGGTCATCGAGGCCTACGGCCGAAAGAAGAAGCTGCTCAAGGAGGGCAAGGGCCCGGTGCTGCTGGATGTGCTC
The DNA here is from genome assembly GCA_040768845.1 of Christensenellales bacterium. Taxonomy (GTDB): domain Bacteria; phylum Bacillota; class Clostridia; order Christensenellales; family Aristaeellaceae; genus JAEZHK01. Next base: position 211,202 of record JAXGME010000009.1, read on the forward strand.
ACCTATCGCTTTGCCGGCCACAGCCCGTCGGACTCCTCCTCCTACCGCACCAAGGAAGAGATCGCGTCCTGGGAGGCGGTCGATCCGATCAACACCTATTGCGCCCAGCTGATCGAAGCGGGCGTCGCCACCGAAGCCGAGTGCGATGCCATCCACGAGGCGGTCAACGGGGCGATTCTCAAGAACTTCAAGCTGTCCATCGACGAGAGCGTGTCGCCGCGGATGGATCTCCACAAGGACCCGGAAGCCGTCAGCCGCCTGATGTTCTCCAACGGCCACGTCGAGGCCTTTGGCACCGCCAAGCCCGACGTGCTGATGCCGATGGAGGAGAACCCGCGGGTGAAGGCCATTGCCGGCAAGGAGCGCTTCTACATGAAGGACGGCAAGCCCGTCTCCAAGAACAAGCTCTATCAGCTGCGTGACGGCCTGTTTGAGGCGATTATCGACCGCTTCTACAAGGACCCGACGCTGGTCAGCTACGGCGAGGACGTGCGCGATTGGGGCGGCGCCTTTGCCGTGTACCGGGGCCTGACCGAGGCGCTCCCCTACCACCGCCTGTTCAACGCGCCGATCTCCGAGGCCGCCATCGTCGGCTCCGGCGTGGGCTACGCCATGGCCGGCGGCCGCGCGCTGGTGGAGCTGATGTACTGTGACTTCCTGGGCCGCGCGGGCGACGAGGTGTTCAACCAGATGTCCAAGTGGCAGTCCATGTCCGCGGGCGTCATCAAGATGCCGCTGGTGCTGCGCGTATCAGTGGGCTCCAAGTACGGTGCCCAGCATTCGCAGGATTGGACGGCGCTGACCGCCCATATCCCGGGCCTCAAGGTGGTCTTCCCTGCCACGCCCTACGACGCCAAGGGCATGATGGCCGCGGCGCTGGCCGGGACCGATCCGGTGGTGTTCTTCGAGAGCCAGCGCATCTATGACGTGGGCGAGATGTTCCACGAGGGCGGCGTTCCGGCGGAGTACTACGAGATCGAGCTGGGCAAGCCGGACATCAAGCGGCCGGGCTCCGACATCACCATCCTGACCTTCGGCGCGGTGCTCTACCGCGCGCTGAAGGCCGCCGACACCCTTAAGGAAAAGTACGGTCTCTCCGCCGAGGTGATCGACGCCCGCTCGCTGGTGCCCTTTGACTACCAGACGGTGCTGGATTCCGTCAAGAAGACGGGCCGGCTGGTGGTGGTCACCGACGCGTGCGAGCGCGGTTCCTACGCCAGCGAAGTAGCGCGCAACGTCACGGAACTGGGCTTTGACCTTCTGGACGCGCCGCCGGTGGTGGTGGCCGCCAAGAACTGGATCACCCCCGCCCACGAGCTGGAGGAGGCCTTCTTCCCGCAGCCGGAGTGGATTCTGGACGCCATTGACGCCAAGATCCTGCCGCTGCCCGGCCACGTGCGCGAAACCAACCAGACATCCACCGAGAAACTGCGCGAGTTGCGCATGGGCGTCTGATCCCGAAATCGCATTTGATCCAAACCGGCGCGGGGCAATGCCCCGCGCCGGTTTTATAGGCAAATCCTCGTGACGCCATGCGTGTGCGATGAGCATCCGCGCGCATCATCCGAAAAGTACCCAGGCTTCAGAAAAATGCTGGCCCCGAGGCGCGGCTCATGCCGTCATCGTGCGCCGGGGCATGATGGCGTCCGGTGCGCGAAGCGCCGGACATCCATTGTAAGCGTCAAATAACAGCATGGGAGGCACCTGCTCCAATCAGATGAGAAGATAAGAGCGTGTGGGGATTGAGAATCCATAAGATTCACGGAGAATCCAAGCGAATCGCTGAGATTCGTTGAGACAACCCCGCAATCTCATCCAACATGGGAGGTGTCGATATGGACGGAGTCCGGGCCATGAAGCACATGGCGCGTCTTTCAGAGTGGAAGGGGCGAATCGTTGAATGTCGGAACAGCGGGCAGCCGGTACAGGGATGGTGCGAACAAAACGGGATCAATCCAAAGACGTATTACCGGTGGGAACGACTGCTCATGGCCGAGGCGGTCAGAATCGCCGAACGCAGAAGCTCTGAACCGGAGGCCTTGCCCGGCAGTACAGGAGATGGATCCCAAGCGCAGACATCCCAAGCCCAGGTTCCATGTATCGTAAGACTCGACTGCGCGAAGACAGAGGAGCGGCGGGAATGCGCGTTCAGGCTCAACGGAGTGGAGATCACCGTATCGGAGGACGTAAGCCCGGCGTTTCTCGGGAAACTGCTGGAGGCGGCCGCCCATGCTCGCTGAGAGGATCGAGGTGGACAACATCTACATGGTCTTGGGCTATACGGACATGAGGAAGTCCATCACGGGGCTTGCGGCCATCGTCAAGTACCAATTCAAGCTGAACCCGTTTGAGCGAAGCCTGTTTCTCTTCTGCGGGAAGCGGGCGGATCGGATGAAGGCGCTTCTGTGGGAGGAGGACGGTTTCCTGCTTCTGTACAAGATCCTGGAAGAAAGCAGCTACCAATGGCCGAGGACCGAAGCGGAGGTACGGAAGATCACTTTTCAGGAATATCATCGGCTGCTCGAAGGTCTGCAAGTCAACAGACGCCGCGTGCATGCGCCAAAAGAGTGGGGATGACACAGAAATGTAAGAATTGTTTTTCTTTTGGCATGCCCTTCCAGCGCGAGCCGGTTTGACACCGGCTCCGCTTTATTGTACCATGAGAGCAGCAAGAAACGAAGGGATGCACCCCGTATGGAGAGACCAAATGACGGTGCTTTGTCGCCGGAAGCGAAGGAATACATCCGGTTCCAGGAGCGGCAGATCGCGGAACTGACCAGCCAGCTCAATTACCTGCGCAAGCTGTACTTTGGGAAGAAGAGCGAGAAGCAGCATCTTTCCATTCCGGCGGATTGCGACCAGTTATCCATCTTTGACGAGGCCGAGGCGACGGCGGACGGCAAAACGGAGGATCTGCCGCGCCAGACGAACACCACCGTCCGGGCGCACGCGCGCGCAAAGCGCCGCTCCCGGGAGGAGATTCTGGCCGGTCTTCCCCGCCAAGTGCATGAATATGACCTTGCGCCGGAAGACATGGGATGTCCCCATTGTGGGCATGAGATGGAGAAGGTCGGCAGGGAACTGATCCGGGAAGAGTGCGATTATATTCCCGCGCACGTCGAGGTTCACGCGTACTACTGCGCCACCTACACCTGCCGCAGCTGCCTGGGCGGAGGCGAGGGATGCGCGGATTGTCAGAAGCCCACCGAGGCGTGCGGGGACTGCAAAAACGGCCCGCGCACGGTGTTTGTCAAAGCGCCGCTTCCGCCGGAGAAGCGGTATCCGGTCTTCGCCCACTCCCTGGCGAGCGCAGCCGCCGTCGCCTATGTGCTGTACGCCAAGTACGTGCAGGCCATTCCCCTGTACCGGCAGGTGAAGGACTGGGAGATGGCGGGGCTTACGGTCAACCGGGCGACACTGGCGAACTGGGTGATCCTTTGCCACCGCGACTATTTTCAGTATCTGGTTGCGCATCTGCGGAAGATTCTGCTCGCGTCGGAGGTCCTTCACAGCGACGAAACGCCGGTCAACGTGCTGGACGAGAAGAACCGGGTCAACTCGCAGATGTGGGTCTACCGGACGGGCGCGTACGAAGCGCATCCGATTGTGATCTATGACTACCAGCCCAGCCGGGAGGCCCGCCACCCGAAGCGCTTCCTGGACGGTTTCACGGGGTATCTGGTCACGGACGGCATGGCGAGTTATCCGGTGCTTAAGACGGTCACCAATTGCGGCTGCTGGGCGCATCTGAGGAGAGAATTTCTCAAAGCGGCGAGCGGCAAAATCCCGGACGAGGGAACCGGGCTGAGAAAGGGCTTTGATCTCGTGGAGGCGCTGTTCATGCTGGAGCGCGAATTTCGCGATCTGTCCCCCGACGAGCGGCTCAACGAGCGCCGGAAACGGAGCAGCCCGATCCTGGATGAATTCTGGAGATGGTGCACGAGCGAAAATCGCCTGAAAAGCGATCCATGCGCCAAGCCGAGTGGATACGCGACAAATCAGAAGCGGGCGCTGTGCGCCTTCCTTCTCGACGGCAGAATTCCAATCACCAACAACGACGCGGAGAACGCGATTCGTCCCTTTGTCGTGGGCCGGAAGAATTGGCTGTTCTGCAACACGGCCAACGGCGCGCAGGCGAGCGCCTCGGTGTACAGCATTGTCGAGACCGCGAAGGCAAACGGACTCAAGCCGTTTCAGTACTTCAAATTCCTGCTTCAGCGCATGCCCTCCGCGGACAGGCACTATTCTGATGCCTTCTTATCCAGTCTTATGCCTTGGAGCCCCGATGCCCAAGATCTATGCCGCTAGACGCCCTGTTATTTGACGCTTACCATCCATTGGTTGCGAGGGACACAAATACATAAAGGCCGGAGCGCAATGCGCTCCGGCCTTTCGCAAAGGTGCTTATTCGATCGTCGTGTAGGTCAGGTTCACGTCGCCGTTGGACATAATCATGGTGTTCTTGACATTGGGCTTGAGCATATAGGGGTTGGTGTAGAAGTACAGCGGAGCGACGCCGCCGGTCGCCATCAGAATCTTCTCGGCCTTCGCGCTGATCGCGGCGCGCTCAGCGGGATCGGTGGACAGCTTGATCTGGTCTACCAGCGCATCAAAGGCGTCGGCCCAGGTCTGATCCCCGTTCTCTCCCCAATAGGCGCCGAGGCCGGCATCCTTCGTGGTCTCGCTGTAACGGGTATAATCGCCCACATCGCGGCCCAGGCGCGGGTAGTTGTTGCCCGACGCGCTGATAAAGATGTCCAGGAAGTTGGTGACATCGTTGTAGTCAGAGATCCAGCCCATGCGCGCGGCTTCCGCGTCGCCGGCCTTCAGCTTCTGCTGCAGGGTCGACCAGGCCTCGGTGTTGATCGTCGCGGTGATGCCAAAGGTGTTCCACACCTCCTGCACGTACTGGATGATCGCCGCGTTGGCGCCGGAGTTGTTGAACGCAAACTCGATGGACGGAACATCGCTGAACACGATGTCGCCGGTCTCGATGGACCCGGTGTAGGTATAGCCCAGATCAATCAGCGTCTTAACGGCCGCTACCTGATCCTCGGTGTAGTTGGCGTTCTCGGCGGAAGGCGTGTTGGTGCCGGTGTACCAGGTGCCGTAGTCCTCGGCGCTGCGCACATCGGAGTTGAGGCCGTCGGACAGGTCTTTCGGGAAGAAGCCGGTCGCGGGCACCTGACCGCCCTGGGTCACGTACTCAACGACTTCCTGACGGTTGATCAGCTGGCCCAGCGCAAAGCGCGCCTTGGACATTTCCTGCACGGTCAGCTGCTTCGTGGCGGGAGACATATCCTTGTGCACGTTGAAGAGGATATACCACGTTCCGAGGTAAGGCCCGAACACCAGCTCGCCCGGATAGGTGGACTGCAGGCGCGGGAACTCGGTGGGGTCAATGGCGTTGATAAAGGAGGCGGTGTCGTTCTCGTAGGCGGTCAAAATGGCCACGTTGTCCTCGGACAGGTAGCAATTGACGCCGCCCAGCGAAACGTTCGCAGCGTTCCAGTAGTTGGGGTTCTTCTCGAAGGAGATCACATCGTCCACCTTGTAGGCGGTCATGCGATAGGGGCCCATGCCAATGTAGGTTTCCGGTTTGGTGGCCCACACGCCCTCGTTGTCCGCAGTCTCGGCCTTGACGGGCATGAAGGTCGGGAAAGCGCACAGCTCAAGGAAATACGGGGTCGGGGCAATCAGCTTGACGGTCAGCGTGCGGGCGGCGTCATCCACCACCACGTTCATGCCACCGTTGCCGTCATTGCCGTCAATCACGTCAAACAGGAAGCCGTAGTCGGCGCCCAGATCGGCGGAGGCGGAGCGCTTCCAGGAGGCCAGAATCTCGCTGGCGGTGAAATCGCTGCCGTCGGACCACTTCAGACCCTCGCGGAGCGTAAAGGTGTAGGTCAAGCCATCTTCGGAGACGGTGTAGCTTTCGGCCAGTTCGGGCGAGAGCTTGGGCTCACCGTCCACAAACTGCCAGCCGATCAGGCCGGCATGCGCCAGCTTGAGGACGTTGGAGCCGTTGACCGAGCTGTTCAGCGCCGGATCGATCGAAAGGGGGGTGCCGCCGCCAAAGAACACGGAAATAACCGGCGCGCTGGACTCCGCCATGCCGACCATTCCGGTGCCCAGCAGCAACGTGAGCGTGAGTAGCATCGCAAGTGCCTTTTTCATAGTTCTCCTCCTCAAAATGATACTGGACCAGGATGCAAGTAACTGCCCCAATGATAGCATGCTGGCTGCATGCTGTCAAGGAAGCAAAACAAAAAATGAATTATATGTGGTGGCAGGCGGCAAAATGTCCCTTTTCCACCTCGACAAATTCCGGGTTGATTTCCGCGCAGATGCTGGTGGCGCGGCTGCAGCGCGTGCGGAAGGGGCAGCCCGACGGCACGTTGAGCGGGCTGGGGATATCGCCGCCGAGCACAATGCGCCGGGAGGCGCGGGCCCTGTCCGGGTCCGGGATCGGCACCGCCGACAAAAGGGAGATCGTGTAGGGGTGCAGCGGGTGGCGGTGCAGCTCCGAGGAGGACGCCAACTCCACCATCTTGCCCAGGTACATGACGGCAATGCGGTTTGAAATGTGCTTGACCACCGCCAGATCATGGGCGATGAACAGGTACGCCAGCCCTAACTTCTTCTGCAGGTCTTCCAGCATGTTGATGATCTGCGCCTGGATGGACACGTCCAGCGCCGACACCGGCTCGTCGCAGACGATGAACTCCGGGCTGGACGCCAGCGCCCGGGCAATGCCGATGCGCTGCCGCTGTCCGCCGGAAAACTCATGGGCGTAGCGGGTGGCCTGTTCGCTGGAAAGGCCGACCATGCGGAGCAGGCTCGTAATCTTCTCGTCCCGCTCCTTTTTGTTTTTGCACAGCTTATGCACGTCCAGCGGCTCCGCCACGATATCGCCCACCGTCATGCGCGGGTTGAGCGACGAGTACGGATCCTGGAACACCAGCTGCGCGCGGCGCCGAAAGGTGGGCAGCGTCTTTTCCTCTACCCGTACGCCGTCAAAGAACACCTCGCCGGAAGTGGGTGTGTAAAGGTGCAGAAGGCTCCTGCCCACGGTGGTCTTGCCGCAGCCGGACTCCCCCACCAGGCCCAGCGTTTCGCCCTTTCCTATGGTGAAGGAAACGCCGTCCACCGCCTTCAGCGGTTTCTTTTTGAAAAAGCCGGTGCTGATGGTAAAGTGCTGCTTGAGGTCCCGGACGTCCACCAGGGGCGCTTTTCCGGCGTTCGCGTTGTCAGGCATTCTGATCACCATTCCAATCGGTGTTGATGCGGACGATCTCGCCGTCTTCCCCGGTCTCGATCGCGCCGTGCGCGAGGCCGTCCCGCACGTTGACCCAGCAGGCGGACAGGTGATCCTCCGCCACCCACACCTCCCGGGGATGCTCCCGGAGGCATACCTTCATCGCCTGCCCGCAGCGCGGTGCGAAGGCGCAGCCGGCGGGCATGTTGAGCATGTCGATCGGGGTGCCGGAGATGGGCACCAGCCGTTCCTGGCTGTCGCTGTCAATGTTGGGGATGGACCGAAGCAGGCCCTTGGTGTACTCGTGGCGCGGGTTGTAGAAGATTTGCCGCGCAGTGCCACGCTCGGCCACCTTGCCCGCGTACATGACGATCACCTCGTCGCACATGTTGGCAATGACGCCCAGATCGTGGGTGATCATGATGATGGCCATGCCCAGCTTTTTCTGCAGCTGGGTCATCAGCTCCAGAATCTGCGCCTGGATGGTCACGTCCAGCGCGGTGGTGGGCTCATCGGCAATCAGGATATCCGGTTCGCAGGCCAGCGCCATGGCGATCATCACCCGCTGGCGCATGCCGCCGGAGAGCTCGTAGGCGTACTGATCCATGCGCTTTTTGGGTTCGTTGATGCCCACCAGCGTCAGCATTTCCACCGCGCGGTCAAAGGCCTGGCTGTGGTTGCGCCCGGTGTGCAGCAGGATGGCCTCCATCAATTGGTTGCCGATGGTGAAGACCGGGTTGAGGCTGGTCATCGGGTCCTGAAAGATGATGCTGATCTTGTTGCCGCGGATCCTGCGCATCTCCTCCTCGGAGGCCCCCACCAATTCCTTGTCCCGGAACTTGATGCTGCCGCCGACGATGCGGCCGGGCGGCGTCAGGATCTGCAGGATGGAGTAGGCCGTCACGCTCTTGCCGCTGCCCGACTCGCCCACAATGCCCAGCACCGTGCCCTTGCTGAGGTTGAACGAAACGTCATCCACCGCCTTGACTTCGCCGGACGGAGTGAAAAAGGAGGTTTTGAGGTTTTTGACTTCCAGCAAATTCATCGCGCGCCCCTCCTAAGACCTGAGTTTCGGATCGAAGGCGTCGCGCAATCCGTTGCCCAGGAGGTTAAAGGACAGCACGATCAGGAAAATGGACATCGCCGGCCAGATCAGAAGGTACGGGTAGGACACCAGGCCGCTGCGCGCCTCCGAAGCCAGCGAGCCCAGCGAGGGCATCGGGATCGAAACGCCCAGCCCCAGAAACGAGAGGAAGCTCTCGGTAAAGATGGCGGAGGGAATCTGCATGGCGGCGGTGATGATGATGACGGACACGCTGTTGGGAATCATGTGCTTGCGGATGATCCGCGCGGGCGAAGCGCCGATGGAGCGGGAGGCCAGCACGTACTCCTGCTCTTTAATGGAAAGGATCTGCCCGCGCACCTGCCGCGCCATGCCCACCCAGTACAAAAGGCCGAATACAATGAAGATGCTGACCATGCCGGCGCCCATCCGGACGATGAGCGCGTTTTTCGACGCGCTGATCATGTCCTTGATGGCCACCGACAGCAATATGACGATCAGTACGTCCGGCAGCGCGTAGATCACATCCACGATGCGCATCATGATCATGTCCACCTTGCCGCCGAAATAGCCGGAGATGGAGCCATAGATGATGCCGATGATGACCACGATGATCGCGGACACAAATCCCACCAGCAGCGATATGCGGGTGCCGTAGATCACGCGGCTTGCGTAGTCGCGGCCCAGCGAGTCGGTGCCCATCAGGTGCGGAAACACCTTTTCGCCCTGGGCGATCTTGGCCTGCTCCTTGCGGGAGTACTCCATCGGCGCCAGGTACTTGGCGGTCACATCCTGACGCGTATAGCTGTAGGGATAAATGGAAGGCACGATGAAGGCGATCAGCGCCACAAGAATCAGCGTAACCACGCAGGCCATCGAGATCTTGTTGCGGCTGAGCCGCCGGAGCGCGTCGCGCATGAAGGAAACCGATTCGCGGGTCACAACCTGCTGCGCCTTCTCCTCCTCGGTCGCCTGCTGAAACAGGTTGGGATCCAACTGAAGGCTGAACGGGTTCCGCTTGAGTGGCTTGTCCATCTTTTCTATCAACCTCACCGCAAATCGATTCTGGGGTCCATGACCTTGTAGAGGATATCCGTCACAAAGTTGAGCATGATGATCAAAAACGCCAGGAAGATCGTCACGCCCATGACCATCATGTAATCGGTGCGCAGCATGCTGTTGACGAAGAGCCGCCCCAGGCCCGGCACCGAGAAGATGTTCTCCACCACCATGCTGCCCGTCAGGATAAAGGCAATCATCGGGCCTGCGTAGGTCAGGACGGGGCTGAGGGCGTTTTTCAGCGCGTGCTTAAAGATCACCTTGTTCTTCCGAAGGCCCTTGGCGCGGGCCGTGCGGATGTAGTCCTGCCCCAGCACGTCCAGCATGCTGCTGCGCTCCAGCCGGGTGACGTAGGCCAGCGGGTACAGGCTCAGCGAAATGATGGGCAGCACCAGGCCGCCCGGCTGGTTGCCCATGCTGGGCAGCCAGCCCAACTGCAGCGAAACCACCAGCAAGAGCACCGTCGCCATGACGAAGGAGGGCATCGACACCAGCGCGGTGGTGACCACCTGGACGATCTTGTCCGGCCACCGTCCCCTGGTCAGCGCGGCGATGGCGCCCAGAATAATGCCCAGCACAATCGCAATCAGCGCGGCGCTGAGGCCGATCAGCGCCGAGTAGCGAAAGCCGGACTTGATCAGGTCGAACACGGTGCTCCCGACCCAGGCCGTGGAAAGGCCGAAATCAAACCTCACGACGTTTTTCACGTAATTCAGAAATTGAATACCGACGGGCTTGTCAAAGCCGTATTTGGCTTCCAGCGCGGCGATCGTCTTGTCGGACTTGGCCTTTTCCGAACTGAAGGGGCTGGCCGGAATCGCGTGCATCGTAAAAAATGTGATCATGATGACCAGAAAAATCGTCAGAACCGCCATGCCCAGACGCTTTAGCGTGTACATCGCGAACCGTGCACTCATGGGCTACCTCCCGCCTGTATGCCAAAAAGAATACTCTTTATTATACAACCCCGACACCCGAATGTCAAACAATTCGGCAAAATGCTGGAAAGGTTTTTGGCGTCTGCGCGCAGACGGCAGGATCGGTTTACAAGGGCCCGGGGATCGTGTATAATGGTATGAAGAATCTCTTCAGGAGGACGGATTATGGCACGTGGCGGATTCCCTGGCATGATGGGTGGAAACATGCAGCAGCTGGCGCGACAGGCGCAGAAGCTGCAGCAGCAGATGGCGGAAATGCAGGCGGCGCTGGACGCGCGTGAATTCGAGGCTTCGGCGGGCGGCGGCATGGTTTCGGTCAAGGTCAACGGCAAAAAGGAACTGCTCTCCCTCGTCATCAAGCCCGAGGCGGTGGACCCGGAAGATGTGGAAATGCTGCAGGATCTGGTGATGGCGGCGGTCAACGAGGCGATGCGCCAGGCGGCCGAAACCATCGAGCGCGAAATGGGCAAGATGACCGGCGGGCTCAATATGCCCGGACTCTTTTAGAATGAACGACATCGAGCCCATCGCAAAGCTGGTGAACCAGCTTTCCAGGTTGCCGGGCATCGGCCGCAAGACCGCCGCCCGGCTGGCCTATCACATCATCGCGCTGCCGGAGGAGCAGGTGCGGGATCTGGCCGTGGCGATCTTTAGCGGCAAAAAGCAGGTGCATTTCTGCGCGGTGTGCGGCGATTATACCGACACCGACCCCTGCAAGCGCTGCGCCGACCCGACGAGGGATAAGTCGATCCTCTGCGTGGTCAAGGACCCGCGGGATGTGGCCGCGATGGAGCGGATGCGCGAATACAGCGGCCAGTACCACGTGCTGCACGGCGTGATTTCCCCGATGGACGGCATCGGGCCGGACGACATCCGCATCCGCGAACTGATGACGCGGCTCGCCTCCGGCGAGATCCGGGAGGTTGTGCTGGCCACCAATCCGGACATCGAGGGCGAGGCCACCGCCGCCTACATCGCGCGGCTGGTGAAGCCGCTGAACGTCCGGGTCACGCGCATCGCCCACGGCGTGCCAGTGGGCGGCGAACTGGAATACACCGACGAGGTGACGCTGTCCAAGGCCTTTGAA
>JAXGME010000010.1:0-95944 GCA_040768845.1 Christensenellales bacterium
TTCAAGGGTTATTTCTTGTGCCGTTTTTCTCTCCCCCCCCTTGCTTTCCATGAGATACGAGATGTTCTCCTCACTATCGTCCTGGCTAACTTAGTGACATTGGCCCGAAAGGGGCGGCTTTTTGCGCGGTTTCGCTAGTCCTCGAGGGCGAGGCGCGCGGCGGGGAAGGGTGCGAGCGCCCGGGGCAAAATGCCCAGCACGTAGGCGATCAAAACGCCGTAGTTGGTGACGCTCGCCCCCTGCGCCTTCGCCTCCGCCGTGCGAAAGCCCATCTCCCGCCGGTTCAGCATGCATCCGCCGCAGTGAACCACCAGCGCGTACCGGGAAACGTCCTTGGGAAAGCAGGCGCCGCTGGCCCACTCAAACTCAATGCCGCCGCCCGCCATCTGCCGGATCCAGCGGGGGATCTTTACGGTGCCGATGTCGTCCGACTGGCGGTGGTGGGTGCAGCCCTCGACGATGAGCACCCGGTCGCCGGGCGCGAGGCGCTCTATGCGGCGCGCGCCCCGCACCATCTCCGCCAGATCCGCCTTCTGCCGGGCGAACAGGATGGAAAAGGAGGTCATGGGGACGGCGGGCAGCGTGTCTGCGGCCACTTTAAGAAACGCCTGGGAATCGGTGATGACCAGCGCGGGCGGCGCGGCAAGCTTTGCAAGCGCCAGCTTGAGTTCATGCTCCTTGACCACCAGCGCAATGGCGTCCCGCTCCAGAATGTCGCGGATGGTCTGCTGCTGGGGCAGGATCAGCCGGCCCTTGGGCGCGGCCTTGTCGATGGGCGTGACCAGTACGACCGCGTCGCCGGAGCGGATCAGATCACCCACCAGCGCCGGCTCCGCGTCCTCGAAGCGGGCGGAGGCGATGATCTGCGCCTTCAGGGCTTCCACGCCCGCGCCGGTTTCGGCGCTGACCGCCACCGCGGGCACACCCAGCCGCGCGGAAAGCGCCGCCAGCGCGGCCCCGTCCGGCGCGGCGGCGTCGGACTTGTTCAGCACCAATACCGCGGGGATGGCCCGTTTTTTCAGCTGGGAGAGAAAAGCCTCCTCCAGGGCGGATACCCCCAGGGCCGCGTCCGCCACCACCAGCGCCAGGTTGCAGCGCCGGAGTTCTTCATACGTCTTTTCGACGCGCTTCGCGCCCAGTTCACCCTCGTCGTCGAGGCCCGCCGTGTCGATCAGCACCACGGGGCCGATGGGCAGAAGCTCCATGGCCTTCTTGACGGGATCGGTGGTGGTGCCCGGCACGTCGCTGGTCACGGCGACGGGTTGACCGGTGAGGGCGTTGATCAGCGACGACTTGCCCGCGTTCCTGCGCCCGAAAAGGCCGATGGCATACCGGTTGGCCAGCGGCGTCTGGTTCATGTCCATTTGCGTTCCTCCTTCGGGGCTGCGCCGCCGGGCGCGGTAAGCTTTTCCGGTCGCATCAGCGCGTCCAATTGCGCCGCGTCCATCAGGCCGCGCGCCAGCACAGTTTCGCGCACGCCGCGCCCGGTTTTTTTGCACGCCTCCGCCACCTCGCAGGCCAGGTCGTAGCCCAGCGCGCCGGTGAGGGCCGTGACCAGCGTCAGGCCCGATTCAAGGTGCCTGCGGCAGGCATCCCGATCCGCCTCGATGCCGCGGACGCAGCGCTCGACAAACATCGGAAGCGTCCGGATCAGCGTGTCCAGCATCCCCAGCAAGCTCTTGGCAATCAGCGGCAAAAATGCGTTCAGCTCCAACTGGCCGGCCTGGGCCGCCAGCGTCACCGCCAAATCGTCCGCCATGATCTGGAAAGCCGCCTGGTTCACCGCCTCGCAGATCACCGGGTTCACCTTGCCCGGCATGATGGAGGAGCCTGCCTGCACCGCGGGCAGCCGGATCTCGCCGATGCCGCCCCGGGGGCCGGAAGCGAGCAGGCGCATGTCGCTGGCAATCTTGGAAAGGGAGACCGCCGACGCCTTGAGAAGCCCCGACACCTCCGCGAATACATCGCAGTTCTGGATCGGGTCCATCATGTATTCCGCACGGGACAGGCCGATGCCCGTCAATTCGCGCAGGCGCTCGATTACCGTGAACACGTAGGCGCGGGGCGCGTTCATGCCGGTGCCCACGGCGGTGCCGCCGATGCCCACCTGCCGGAGGCGCTCCTCCGCCTTGTACAGCCGCCAGCGGTCGCGGGCCACGGCCTGGGCCCAGGCGCCGAATTCCTGCCCCAGCGTGACGGGCACCGCGTCCTGAAGCTCGGTTCGGCCCACCTTGAGCACATCCGAGAATGCCTCCTCCTTTTCCTGCAGCGCCGTCTGCAGCGCGGCGAACGCTTCCGAGACCGGCTTTAAAAGCCGGATCGCCGCGATGCGCACCGCGGTGGGGAATACGTCGTTGGTGGACTGGTGGAGGTTCACGTGGTCCAGCGGATGAACGAGGGCGTAGTCGCCCTTTTTTCCGCCCAGAAGCTCGATGGCGCGGTTGGCCAGCACCTCGTTCATGTTCATGTTGGCGGAGGTGCCCGCCCCGCCCTGCAGCGCGTCCACGGGAAACTGGTCCCGGAGCGCGCCTCCGATCACCTCGTCCGCGGCGCGGCAGATGGCGTCCGCGACCGCCGGCGACAGCGCGCCGATATCCCGGTTGGCCAGCGCCGCGGCCTTTTTGACCTGCGCCAGCGCGGTGATCAGCGCCGGGTGCGACGGGGCTCCGGCAATTTGGAAGTTCTCCAAAGCCCGGGCGGTGTGAATGCCGTAGTAGGCCGCCTCCGGGACGCTCTTTTCGCCCAGCATGTCCCGCTCTAGCCGCATTGCACACCCTCCCTCCGGCGCGCATCCGGGTGGTCGCCCCGGGAAAAGTCCGGCTCAAAGCCCGCCGAGGCGATCCGGCGGCTGAGGCAGGCGAGGCACTCTGCGGCCACCTCACCGGTGCAGATCTTGTCGTCGTAGAGGGCGTAATCCTTCCGGTGGGCGACAGGGGACAGGTTGGGCATCACCACGTTCGCCCCGGCGGCCAGTCCCTTTTCCCGGCCCAGCGGGTCCACGGTGCCCAGCGCCGTGGTGGCGGGCAGCAGCACCTTGGGCAGCATTAGCCGGATCAGTGAAAGCAGGATCAGCGTCCTTGCCGCCGTGGGCTTCGGTTGGCGGCGAAAGCGCGTGTCCTTTTGCGGAATGAAGGGGCCGATGCCCACCATGTGGGGCTGAAGCGCCCGGAGAAAGAGAAGGTCCTCGGCCAGGGTGTCCCAGGTCTGGTATGGGGATTCCACCATGAACCCAGCGCCCACCTGAAAGCCGATATCGCGTAGATCAGCCAGGCAGCGCATGCGGTTTTCGAGGCTCAATTCCGGCGGGTGCAGCGCCGCGTAATGGCCCTTGTCGGCGGTTTCGTGGCGCAGAAGGTAGCGGTCCGCCCCGGCGTCAAAGAGCCTCTGGTAGGAGGCGCGGGGGCGCTCGCCAAGGGACAGCGTCACCGCCGAATCCGCATGGCGCGCCTTGATGCCCGATACGATGCGCGCCATGCGCCCGTCGGTGAAGAAGGGGTCTTCGCCGCCCTGCAGCACGAAGGTGCGAAAGCCCAGCGCGTGGCCCGCGTCGCAGCAGCGCAGGATCTCCTCCTCGGTCAGCCGGTAGCGCACGGCATGGTCATTGCTGCGGCGTATTCCGCAGTAGTAGCAGTCGTTCCGGCAGTAGCTGGTGAATTCGATCAGGCCCCGAAAAAAGACCTTTTTCCCATAATAGACCCCGCGCGCTTCGCCCGCCATCCGGCGCAGTTCCCCCAACGCCTCCGGCCCCGCCTCCTCGCAGAAGAAACGGAGCGCGCCGGCGAGGGCCGCCCGGTCAAGGCCGTTGATCCACAGGGTAAACGCGCCTGCGTCCAGCGGATACATCATACCGGCACCTATAACCTCAGGTCGCGCTCGCCACCCTCAATGCGGCCGAGGGTTTCGACGATCCGGCCGTAGGCCGGGTCGCCCTCAAACTGCGCGAGGTGGCTGCTAAGGGTCTGCTCGCCCTTGGCGCGGGCCTCGGGGGAGGCGTAGTCCATCAGGTATTCCTTCAGCGTAAAGAGGGCGTTGGGGATGCAGTAGTTGTGCACGAATTTTGACTTTGCCACCTTCATGAAGTGATCCCCAGTCCGGCCTGCGCGGTAGCAGGCGGTGCAGAAGGAGGGGATGAAGCCCATGTCGCACACCTCCTGGACGATCTGATCCAGCGGGCGGTCGTCGCCGATGGAGAACTGCTCCGCGTCCGGCAGCGCGTTGGCGCGCTGGGACTGCTGATAGGCGCCCACGCCGATGCGGGTGCCGCCGTCGATCTGGGATACGCCCAGGGGGATTACCTCGCGCCGCACGCTGTCGGGTTCGCGGGCGGTGCAGATGAGGCCGGTGTAGGGCACGGAGAGCCGCAGTACCGCCACCAGCTTTTTGAAGTCCTCATCGCTGACGGCGTACTCCGGGTGGTCGGAATAGGGCGTTCCGGTGGCGGGGGTGATGCGCGGGAAGGAAATGGTGTGGGGCCCGACGCCGCCGAAGGTTTCCTCCAGGTGGATGGTGTGGTAGAGAAGGCCCATCACCTCGAAGCGCCAGTCGTACAGCCCGAACAGCACGCCCAGCCCCACGTCGTCCACGCCCGCCTCCTGCGCCCGGTCCATCGCGTAGAGCCTCCAGCGGTAGTGGCCCTTGATGGTGCCCTGGGGGTGCACGCGGCGGTAGGTTTCGTGGTGGTAGGTCTCCTGAAATACCTGGAAGGTGCCGATGCCCACTTCCTTGAGCTTGCGCAGTTCCTCCACCGTCAGCGGCGCGCAGTTCATGTTGGCGCGGCGGATCTCGCCGTGCTCGCTCTTGACGGAGTACACCCTGCGGATGAAGTCGCACATGAAGTCAATGCCCGTCGCGGGGGATTCGCCGTAGACCAGCACGGTGCGCTTCTGCCCCTCGCCAATCATGATGCGGACTTCCTGGTCAATTTCCTCCATGGTGAGTGTCTTGCGGTGAATGGCGCGGTTGCTGGCGCGGAAGCCGCAGTAGACGCAGTTGTTGGCGCATTCGTCGGAGATGTAGAGCGGCGCGAAGAATACGATTCGGTCGCCGTAGACCTCCTCTTTCAGCCGGTGCGCCAGGCGATACATCTCCCGGATGGTCTCTTCATCCTGGTTCTGCAGGAGGATTGCCGTTTCCTCCGGCTCGAGGCGCGTGCAGCCCTCGGCCTTTTTCAGCACCCGGCGGACATCCTCGCGGGAGGGATTCTCCCACCTGTTCAGCTGCGACCAGATCAGGTCGTCGTCGATGAAGTCCTTCTCCATCCGGTCGTAGCGCTCAAATTCCTTCTTGTACTTCTCCAGAAAACCCATTGCCGCGCGCCCCCTCTTTGATTACTGGTTGGTCTTGGCGATCATGGACTTCACGCTGGCGCCCGGGACACGCCCCAGTTTGCCCGTCAGCGCGCTGATTGCGTCGGTAGAGCCATCCACGATCAGCGCGATCACGGACACGCCCCGTTCCCGGTAGGGCAAGCCCATTCTGCCCACCACCAGGTCCGAACAGTCGTGCAAAATCGCGTTGACCTTCTCCACGCAGGCCGCGTCTTCTATGACGATGCCCACAATGCCCAGCCGCTTCTCCACGCTCAGACCCCCTTTAAAATCAAAAGCTCCCTTTCCAAAACGGAAAGAGAGCGACAGGGCTTCGCCTTCGCGCCGCCTTGCGCGCCTTCCCGCTCGGAATGCCTTGCGGTCGGGTGTCAGGGGATGCCCTGCGGCTCCGGGCGCATCGCGCGAAGCCGTACGGCGTCTATCCCCACGGGTCAATATAGCACCGCCGCCGCCCTTTGTCAAGCGCTTGCGGCTTCACCGGGTTTTCCTTGCGCCCGCATTTCGCCCATGCTATAATGGATACTGGATCGTTATAGCGAGGTGGGAGCATGGAAAAAATCCGGACGACGGTCCGAATCGCGGGCAGGGATTATGCCATGGCCAGCTACGACAGCGAGGCCCACGTGCAGCGCGTGGCCCACTACGTGGACCGGAAGATGACCGAGCTGGGGCTGGCCACGCGGCTTCCGCAGCAGCAACTGGCGGTGCTGACGGCGCTCAACGTGACCGACGACATGCTCAAGGCGCACGACGAGGCGAACCGCCTGCGCAAGGAAATCGGCGAGCTTCGCGCGGAGATCGATGCACTCCGGGAGAAGCTGGACGTGCGGACGGAAGGATGAGCCCGGGCGAGCCTATGGCGCTGCCCGGCGCGGAACTTCTGGCGCCCGCGGGCGACATGGAGGCGCTCTATGCCGCCGTCGAAGCGGGGGCGGACGCGGTGTATCTGGGCGGCAAGCGCCTTTCCGCCCGGAAAAACGCCGGAAATTTTGATGCGGAAGGCCTTTGCCGAGCGGCGGACTACTGCCACGAGCGGGGCCGGCGCCTGTATGTGACGGTCAACACCCTGATCCGGGACGAGGAGTTTCCGCAGCTGGAGGACCTGGCGGGCCAGATTGCCCGATCGGGTGCCGACGCGGCCATCGTGCAGGACTTTGGCGTGGCGGCCGCACTTCGGGCGATGCTTCCGTCGCTTCCGCTCCACGCTTCGACCCAGATGGCGATTCACAATCGCCAGGGTGTGGATTTTTTGAGCGAACACGGCTTTTCCCGGGTGGTGCTGGCCCGGGAAATGGCCTTTTCCGAGATTGAGGACTGCGCGGGGCGGGGTGTCCGGCTGGAAGTCTTCGTCCACGGCGCGCTGTGCGTGGCCTGCTCCGGGCAATGCCTTCTTTCCAGCGTCATCGGCGGCCGCAGCGGCAACCGCGGCCTGTGCGCCCAGCCCTGCCGGCTGCCCTGGGCCCTTTCAGGCCCCGCCGCCGACGCCCGGGGCGCGCTTCTCTCCACCCGGGACCTGAACCTGCTCACGAACCTTCCGCTTCTTCTCGCCGCCGGCGTGACCAGCCTCAAGATCGAGGGCCGACTCAAGGGGCCGGCCTACGTGTCCGCGGTGACGGCCGCCTATCGGCGCGCGCTGGACGCGCTGGCGGCGGGCGAGACCCCCGCGGCGGAAGATATGACCCGGGTTTTTAACCGGGGCTACACCGCCGGGTACGGGCCGGGGCTCGTCGACCGGTCACTGATGGAGGACGAAGCAGAAAAGCACGTGGAGGGCCGTGCCGGCATCATGAAAATTTCCAGGCCCGTTTTGATCGACGCGCGCCTGACGGCCATCACCGGAGCGCCTTTGGCGCTTTGTGTTTCCGACGGCGAAGCCGAGGCCTCCGTCCTCGGCGAAGCGGTGGAGGCCGCAAAAAGCCGTCCGGCGGACGAGGCGCGGCTTACGGCGCAGCTTCAAAAGACCGGCGGCACACCCTACGCCTTCCGGTCGGTGGCGATCACCCTCTCTCCGGATGCCTTCGTGTCCGCGGCCCAGGTCAACGACCTGCGCCGGCGCGCGCTGGAGTCGCTCGGGCGCATGCGCGTTGACGCGCGGCGGGGCCCGGCGCCGGAGGTGCTGCCACTGCCGGCAGCGGCGGCGCTGCCGGGCTGGACGGGCAGGCCCCTTCTGGCGGTGGCGTGCGCGGACCGGGAAATCCTGGAAAGGGCCCGGGCGTGGGGCGCCGACGAGATCCTCTTTGAACCCGCGGACGTGACGCCGGAGGGCCTTTCGCGGGCGCCGGAATCGCCCTTTACGCTGCTTTTGCCGCCTACGCTGACCGGGGACGACCTGGACGGCCTTTACCGCTGGGCCTGTGATCGGCCCAACATCGCGGGCGCGATCCTTTCAAACCCGGGGCACCTGGCGCTTTCGTGGCCCTTTCCGGTGCGGCTGGACGCGCCGATGAACCTGATGAACAGCCGGGCGGCCGCCTTTTTCGGCCTGCCCTACGCGCCTTCGGTGGAACTGACTGCGCGGCAGGCCGCCGGAATGGGCGGCGAGAAGGAGCACATCGTCTACGGCCGCCTGCCGCTGATGCGCCTTCGCCACTGCCCGCTCCGAGCGCGGCTGGGCGGGCGGCACGAAGCCTGCCGCCTGTGCGACGAGCGGCCGGAGGCGGGCCTTGCGGCCCACGCGCTGACCGACAGGACGGGAACGCGCTTTCCGCTCTACCGGCTCAAAACCGGATCGGGCTGCATTGTGGAACTGGCCAACAGCGTGCCGCTGATGCTGCTGCGCAACCCCGGGCGGATTCCGCCCTCGGCCCGCTGGCGCGTCCGGCTGACCGACGAGGGCGGCCTTTCGGAGGCGGTGGTGCGGCTGCACCGGATGGCGCTGGATGGCGGGGATGTGAAGGCGTCGCCGCTCTGGCCCGCCGTGGATGCGATGAAGACCACCACCGGACATTTCTTCAGAGGAGTGGAGTGACCCTTGAGAGAACGAAACCTTCGGGTTCTCGAATTTACGAAGATACGCGACCAGCTGGCGGCCCTTTGCCTTTCCGAAATGGGCAAAGCGCGCGCCGCCGCCCTCGTCCCCTCCGGCGATGAAAAAATGGTGCGCCTGTGGCAGGCGCAGACCTCGGAGGCCGGCACCGTGATGGCCTACTCCGGCGGTTCGCCGATGCAGTACTTCCCGGATGTGAGCGGCTTTGTCAAGGTCGCCGCCGCGGGAGGCACGCTGTCGATGAAGGCGCTGCTCTCCGTCGCGGAAGCGCTCAAGGCCGCGCGGCTGGTGCGGCAGGCCGTCGTCACCGATCGGGAGAGCACGCCCCGCGTCACCCAGCTGGCCTCCCACCTCAACACCCACCGGGAGCTGGAGGAGACCATTTTCAACGCCATCCTGTCGGAGGACGAGATCGCCGACCGCGCCAGCCCCGAACTCTACGATATTCGCAGGCACCTGCGGCTTCTGGCCGACCGGATGCGCGAGAAGCTCAACGCCTTTCTTCGCGGCGAAAACGCCAAGTATCTGCAGGACGCCATCATCACCCAGCGCAACGGGCGCTATGTGCTGCCGGTCAAGGCCGAATGCCGCGCCAGCGTGCCCGGGCTGATCCATGACCAGTCCGCCAGCGGCGCAACCCTCTTTATCGAACCCATGGCGGTGGTGGAAGCCGGAAACGACCTCAAGCAGTGGGCGGCGAAGGAGGAAAAGGAGATCGAGCGCATCCTGGCCCAGCTGTCGGCCGAGGTCGCGCCCGACGCCGCCTTCATCGCAAATAACCTGAACATCCTTGCGGAGCTGGACGTGATCTTTGCCAAGGCCATTCTGGGCCGGCAGATGCGGGCGGTGGAACCCAAGCTCAACGCCGAGGGGCGGCTGAACATCGTCGCCGGCAGGCATCCGCTGATCGATCCGGCCCAGGTGGTGCCCATCAGCCTGTGGCTGGGCGGCGAGTTTACCACGCTGATCATCACCGGCCCCAATACCGGGGGCAAGACCGTGACCATGAAAACCGTGGGCCTGATGACGCTGATGGCCCAGGCCGGCCTTCAGGTGCCCGCAAACATTGGCACGGAACTGGCGATCTTCGACGAGGTGTTTGCCGACATCGGCGACGAGCAGTCCATCGAGCAGTCGCTGTCCACCTTCTCGTCCCACATGACCAACATCGTGGACATCCTGAAAAACGTGACGCCCCGCTCGCTGGCGCTGTTTGACGAGCTGGGCGCGGGCACCGACCCCACCGAGGGCGCGGCGCTGGCGATGGCGATTTTGGAATACCTGCTGAAGCAGCGGGTGGTCACCCTGGCCACCACCCACTACTCCGAGCTCAAGGCCTTCGCGCTGTCCACCCGGGGCGTGGAAAACGCCTCGGTGGAGTTCAACGTGGAAACCCTCCGGCCCACCTACCGGCTGTCCATCGGCGTGCCCGGCAAGTCCAACGCCTTTGAGATCTCCCGCAAGCTGGGCCTGCCGGAGTACCTGATCGAGAGCGCCGGCGAGCATTTGAGCAAGGAGCAGATCCGCTTTGAGGACGTGATCGCCAACGCCGAATACCACCGGCAGATCGCGGAAAAGGAGCGCAAGCTGGCCGAGGATGCCCACCGGGAAACCCAGGCGCTGCGCGACGAGGCGGAAAAAATGCGCCGGGAACTGGAGGCGCAGCGCGAAAACGCCATGCGCAAGGCTAAGGAGGACGCCCGCAAGGTGCTTCTGAAGGCCCAGCGGGAGGCCGAGGGCATCATTGCCGAACTCAAGCGCAGCCGCAAAAACGAGGGCGCGCCCCTCCGGGAGCACGAGCTGCACGAAATGCGCGCGCGCCTGCAAGCAGGCATTGACGAAACCGGCGAGCGCCTTCCCGACGCGCCGGCCCAGGGTGAGGCGCCCAAGAACCTGAAGCCGGGCGAGAGCGTCGAGATTCTCAAAACCGGCACCCGCGCCACCGTGGTGACGCCGCCGGACGACAAGGGCGAGGCGCTTGTGCAGGCGGGGGTGATGAAGCTCAAGGTATCGGCCGCCGGGCTTCGCCGCGTGCAGGAGCCCAAAAAGAAGGAGCGCACCTCCGGGATCATATCGTTGGCGCAGAAGCCGGTTTCGATGGAGTGCGACCTTCGGGGCATGACGCTGGAGGAGGCGCTTCTGGCGGTGGACATGTTCCTGGACGGCGCGCAAATTCAGCACCTGAAAAACGTGTCCATCATCCATGGCAAAGGCACGGGCGTGCTGCGCAGCGGCGTACAGCAGCATCTGAAGCAGCATCCCTTCGTCAAGGAGTTTCGTCTGGGCCGCTACGGTGAGGGCGAGGATGGCGTGACGGTGGTCACGCTGAAATAGGGGGGGGCCCGCATGAATCGAACCAAGATCCTTCTGGTGGACGATGACCCAAACATTCGCCAGCTTGTGGGCCTGTACCTGACCCGGGAGGGCTTCGAGGTGCAGGAGGCCGAGCGGGGCGACGAGGCGCTGAAGGCCTTCAGGGCCTCAGCGCCCAACCTGATTCTTCTGGACATCATGCTGCCGGGCATGGACGGCTGGCAGGTGTGCCGCGAAGTGCGCAAGGTGTCCAACATCCCCATCATCATGCTCACCGCGAAGGACGAAACCTTCGATAAGGTGCTGGGCCTTGAACTGGGCGCGGACGATTACATCGCCAAGCCCTTTGAGCCCAAGGAACTGGTGGCGCGGATCAAGGCGGTCATCCGGCGCTATCAGAGCGCGGACGCACCCGATAAGGAACTGGTGTTTCCGGGGCTCACGGTCAACATCAGCCACTACACCGTATCCTACCGGGGGCGCGAGGTGGAAATGCCGCCCAAGGAGCTGGAGCTTTTGTATTTTCTCGCCAGCCATCCCGGCGCGGTGTTCACGCGGGAGCAGCTGCTGGAGCAGGTATGGGGCTACGATTTCTTCGGCGATTCCAGAACGGTGGACGTGCACATCAAGCGGCTGCGCGAAAAGCTGGACGGCGAGGGCCTGGGCTGGAACATCAAGACCGTGTGGGGCGTAGGCTATAAGTTTGAGGTCAAGTAGATGAAAAACAGGCTGTTCTGGCGCATGTTCGGGGCATTCCTGGCGGCGCTTCTGGTGACGGTGGTGGTGCTGTCGCTGCTCATGGTCGTCATGGTGCGCGAGGAGCGCCAGGACCAGCTGGAGGACGAGGTGCGCATGCAGGCGCGGGACGTGGCGCAGCTTCTGTCCCAGCGGGACAGCCTGGGCATCAGCCGGAGCGACCGCTCGCTCTACAACACACTCAATTGGAAGATCACCGAGATCAGCGAAACCTACAACGCCAACGTGTGGCTGGTCACCTCCAGCGGCGCGACGCTGATTCTGGGCCGGCAGGACTACACCAGCGAACAGCTCAACGACGCTTCCGTGCTGGAGCAGATCTACAAGGTGCTCTCCGGTGAGGAGATCCGCGTACAGGGGCTGATCCCGGAGTTGGGCGACCAGATGGTGACCATCGGGGTGCCCTGGCGGTATCGGAACCAGCGGGTGGTGGGCGCGGTGCTTTTGCACATCTCCACCATGTCGCTCTCGGTGGACTACAGCGACATGGTGCGAAACGCGCTGATCGCCGCGGCGGTGGCGATGGTGCTGGGCGCGGCGCTGGCGCTTTTCATCTCCCGGCGCCAGTCCGAGCCGCTGCGCAGGATCAACCGCGCGGTCCGGCGGTTTGCCGCGGGGTATCTGGACGAGCGGGTGGATATCCGGGGCGACCAGGAATTGGTGCAGCTGGGCGCATCGCTCAACAAGATGGCGGAGGACTTGAAAAACCTGGAGGAGTCCCGCCGCAGCTTTGTGGCCAGCGTGTCCCACGAGCTGCGCTCGCCCCTCACCAGCATCAGCGGGTACGTGTCCGGCATGCTGGACGGCACCATTGACGAGGCCGAGCGGCCCAGATACCTCAAGGTGGTGCTTTCGGAAACCGCGCGGCTTACGAAGCTGGTGAACGATCTTCTGGAGCTGTCCAAGTTTGAATCCGGCAAGTTCCCGCTGACAAAGACCGCCTTTGACGTCAACGAGCTGATGCGGGTGGAGCTTCTCAAGTTTGAGCGGCGCATCGACGACAAGCGCCTTGAGGTCGACGTGGACTTTCGCGAGGACCCCTGCCGCGTCTGGGCCGACGCGGACCGCATCCGTCAGGTGGCCACAAACCTGATCGATAACGCCGTCAAGTTTGCCCCCGAGGGCGCGAGCCTCCGGCTCACCACCGAGGTCGCGGGCGACATCTGCTACGTCGGCGTGTTCAATCAGGGCCCGTCGATTCCCCAGGAGGACGTTCCGTTTCTCTTCGACCGGTTTTACAAGGCGGACAAGGCGCATACTTCCGGTATGGGCACCGGATTGGGATTATCGATCGTCAAGCGCATACTGGAGCAGCACGGGCAGGCGATCCGGGTTTCCACAGGGATCAGCGGCACGACGTTCACCTTCACGCTGGAGCGGGCGCGGCCGGAGTTGGGAGAGGGGACACCATGACAAGGCGCATCACACGGGGAGAATTTACGCGGTACGCGGCGTTTCTGGCGGCGCTTCTGGTGGCGGCGCTGACCGGCGCCCTGACGGCGCAGGCGGCTTCCGGCACGCCCCATTCGGCCATCTACTCCTCCGAAAACCCGATCCCCGCGATCGCGGAGCGCGTGCGCCCCGCGGTGGTGCAGGTCATCAACGTCGTCCAAAGCTGGAGCCAGCGGGACGGCGCAATGAGCGAGGATCAGGCCTTCGGTTCCGGCGTCTATTTTGACGAGCGGGGCTACATCATCACCAACTACCACGTGGTGGAGGGCGCCGACCTCATTGACGTCAAGCTGCTGGGGGGCGAGCGCATCCCGGCGGCGCTGGTAGGCTATGACGATGGAACCGACATTGCGGTGCTCAAGGTGGAGGACGCAATCGACGCCACCCCTGTGCCCTTCGGGGATTCCGACGCGATTCAGATCGGCGAGCTTGCCATCGCCATCGGCAACCCCGGCGCCACGGACAGCGTGCTTTTCGGCACCGTCACCGCCGGCATCATCTCCGCCGTCAACCGGGTGGATATCGACGCGGGCAACTTTACACGCAGCGTGCCGGTCATTCAGACGGATGCCGCCATCAACACCGGCAACAGCGGCGGCGCGCTTTTAAACGCCCGGGGCGAGCTGATCGGCATTCCGACGCTGAAGATCATGTATGACACCACCACGGTGTTCGAGGGGCTGGGCTTTGCGGTGCCCTCCAACACCGTCGAGCCGCTGATCCGGCAGATCATCGAAACGGGCAGGGTGGTCAGGCCGCGGATGGGCGTCGTCGTGCAGGATTTTGACGGCCCGGACGAGCCGCTGTCGAGGTTTCCGCCGGCGGGCGCGCAGGTGGTGAGCCTGGAGCCGGGCGGGCCTGCGGACCGCGCGGGGGTGCGCCTGTACGACATCGTGACGGGCGTCAACGGCCTGCGCGTCAAGACCATCAACCAGTTGACCGGGGAGATCGACAGGCATCAGGCCGGGGATCAGGTGACGCTTGACGTCTACCGCGCCTACGATCCGGATACCGGCGAGATGCTCAGACAACCGGAATCGCTGACGGTCACCGTGAGGCTGGAACTGATCGACTGATGGGCGGGAGGAAAGCGCATGAAGGTGCTGATCATCAACGGAAGCCCCAATCCGGAGGGTTGTACGTTTACCGCGCTGGCGGAGGTGGCCGCGCGGCTCGAGGCGAACGGCATTGAGACCGAGGTTTTTCAGATAGGCCGAAGCCCCGTGCGCGGATGCATCGACTGTGGCGGCTGCCGCAACAACCGCTGCGCCTTTGACGATATCGCAAACCAGGCGCTGGCGAAAATCGAGGGCTGTGACGGCCTGGTGATCGGCTCGCCGGTGTACTACGCCTCGCCCAACGGCAGCCTGATCGCGCTTTTGGACAGGATGTTCTTTGCCGGCGGCGCGCTGATGCGCTTGAAGCCCTGCGCCACCGTCGTTTCCGCGCGGCGGGCGGGCACCACCGCCGCCCTTGAGGTACTGAATAAATACCCCACCATTGCCCAGATGCCGCTCGTTGCCTCCAAATACTGGAACATGGTGCACGGCAACGACCCCGCCGAGGTCTTGTCAGACGAGGAGGGCGTGAACACCAT
The DNA here is from genome assembly GCA_040768845.1 of Christensenellales bacterium. Lineage (GTDB taxonomy): Bacteria > Bacillota > Clostridia > Christensenellales > Aristaeellaceae > JAEZHK01. The sequence continues at coordinate 14,432 of JAXGME010000010.1, forward strand.
GCGCGCGCTGGGCGATAACATGGCCTACCTTCTGAAGTGCATTGAGGCGGGGAGAAAATCTGGGCTTACACAGCCTGCGCCACAGCCGCCTCTTTTCACCAATTTCATCCGATGAGCGCGTATTCCGTGCGGATGGGCGTGCGCCTTTTCACGCCCGGCGGGGAGAAGTGCTTTGGCCCGGGCATTGCGGACGTGCTGGAGCGCATTGAAAGGCACGGCTCCCTGCGCAAGGCCGCGGGGGAAATGAACATGGCCTATTCCCGCGCCTGGCAGCTGGTGCGCGCCTGCGAAGCGGCGCTGGGGTTTGAACTGATCGAACGGGCCGTCGGCGGGCACGCGGGCGGCGGCTCGCGGCTGACGCCCCGGGGCGCGAAACTGCTAGCGGATTACCGCGGCCTTGAGGCGCGGCTCAAAGCGGCGGCGGCGGATCTGGCCTCGTCGATCTTTCCCGGGGGGTGACGGAGCCGCCCGCAGGCTGCGGGCGGCCTCGGCGTTACGGTCATAGATTGCCCAGGTACACGTGGGAAAGGTGCCGGTGGGCGGCGTCCCGAAGGGCGTAGAGGGTGCTCGCGGGCGTGGGGGCGCCGGCGTAGCGGTGGCGGGGAAAGCAGCGGGAGAGGTGCAGCGGAATGTCGCCGAGGCCGGAGAGCCAGGCGGCGAGGCGGCCGATTTCCTCGGGGGCATCGTTTCGCCCCGGAACCACCAGGGTGGTCACCTCTACATGACAGCTTTGGCTGAGGCGCGCGATGAAGGCCTTGACCGTTTCGAGATCGCCGCCCACCCAGTCGTAATAGTCCTGGGTAAAGCCCTTCAGGTCCACGTTGGCGGCGTCAATCATCGGGATCAGCTCCTCCAGCGGCGCAAGGCAGAAGCAGCCGTTGGTGACGAGTATATTTTGCATGCCCCGCGCTCGGATCTCCCGCGCGCAGTCCCGCACAAACTCAAACCCCACCAGCGGTTCGTTGTAGGTATAGGCGAGACCGATGTTGCCCCGGGGCGTCAGCGATTCCGCCAGGGACGCCAGTTCCGCCGGGGCCGTCTTTTGGCCGCCCGCGGGCGCGGCCATCGCGATTTCGTGGTTCTGGCAGAAGGGACAGCGGAGGTTGCAGCCGAAGCTGCCCACCGAGAGCACCATGCGGCCCGGGCGGAACCGAGCCAACGGCTTTTTTTCCACCGGGTCCAGTGCGATGGCGGAGACGAGGCCGGCGTTCAGGCAGTCCTTTCCGCCTTCGCCGCCCCGGGCGCGGCAGCGGCCCACCGAGCCTTCGCCGAGGGCGCAGTGGTGGGGGCACAAGGGGCAGCGCGTCATGTGTAGCGCACCACCTGAAAGCGCTCGAGGGATACGCGCTCGCCCTCGCCGATGCCCGCCTTGCGCCGCGCGATGGCCACCTGCGTGTCGGCGGTGTCCACGCCCTCCAGCATTGGCAGAAGCAGTCCCCGCCGCCGCCCGCTGGACACGATCACCCCGTACTTTGCAGGGTCGAGATCGGCGAGCTCCGCTGGCTCCGGCGTGCCCAGCACGTCCACGCTGTAGACGAGTTCGGGAAGCTCCGCCGCCTCCACCGGGTCAAAGCGCGGGTCTTCCCGCCCGGCGGACACCGCGTTGCGCAGCACTTCCTCGGCGACAGAGGGCGTGACCGGCCGGATTGTGCCGATGCAGCCCCGGAGCTTTCCGTGCTTTTTCAACGATACAAAGGTTCCGGCCGCCTCCCGCAGCATCCAATCGGGAAGGCCGTCCGGAAGGCGCGCGCGCCTTCCCGTCCGCACGAAGGTTTCCAGCGAGATCCGCGCCAGATGGACGGCGGGGCTTTCGCTCGCACGGCGGTGCGCCACGCGGTCCGCCTCGGCGCGAAGATACGCCTCGCCGAAGCGGCGGGCTTCGTCCGGGTCCAGAGGCTCAAAGGCGGCCACCGCGTAGCCTACGCCGAAGGGGCCCTCGTAGGAGAGCAGTTCCGGCTTCACCGATACGCCGTCCAGCGCGCCGGCCATGATCTGGAAGCTGCCGGTGCCGCAGGCGGCGGCCGCCTCGTTCAATTCCGGCGAAAGCGTCAAAAAGTCCAGAAAGCTTCCGGACGCCATTGCCCGGGTGACGCACCGGTCGTATTTTGCACCCTCCGGCGCGAAGCCGTAGGGGCCGTCTGCCGTCAGCTTGTGGCTGAGGTCGCCGCTGGCCAGCACCACCGCCCGCCGGTTCAGTTTACCGGCGGCCCGGGCAACCGCCTGGCCCAGACGATAGTGATCGATGGGGGACAGCCCGGAAAGGCCGATCCGCACGATTTTTGCCCCGGGACAGGCGGCGCGCACCATGCGAAGCGGCACGAAGGTGCCGTGGTCCAGCGCGCCGTCACGCGATCCCTTCGTTCCCGCGGGGACGCCTTCCTGTGCCGCGGCTTCGGCGATGGCGACAACCAACGCCGCGTCGTATTCCACGCAAAGGCGCACCTGCGGCGCGCCAAAGCGCGCCATATCGCCGGCGGCGCGGTCACCGGGGGAGATGTGAAAGTAGTCCGCGTAGACAGTGGCGTGGGGTGAGAGGATCACAAGCGTATCCGGCTCCAGCGCCGCGATGCGCCGCGCACAGGCCTCAAATGCGGCGATCGTGGCGGCGATGCCCTTCTCGCGGCCGCGCCCCACCTCCGGCAGGATGACCGGCGGATGCGGCATGATGAACGCGCCGATGATGGACATGGGCTCCTCCTTCCTCAGCGGACGGCCACCTGAATGCCGCCCAGCACCTTGAGGGCCGCCTCATGGAGCGCGGGATCGAAGCTGGCGGTCAGACCGCCGTCCACGATCACTTCAGCCTCCGGGTAGCGGCTTTTCAAGAGCACGGCGTTTGACAGTACGCAGATGTTGGATACCAGACCCACCAGCTCGATCCGCGAAACGAGGGCGGGATCCGGCAGTGCGAGGAGCTGCTCCGGGGACATGCCAAAGGCGGCCTTGTCGATGGCGGTCGCCCCCACGTCCTCCAGCGCGCGCCGCGTTTCGCCGTACACCTGCCAGCCTTCCGAGCCCTCGAGACAGTGGGGTACGGGCAGATTGCGCCCCTCCCGGGTCTTCAGGTATCCGGCGGTGTGGGTATCCCGCGTGAAGCAGACGCGGCCGGGGCCGTAGGCGCGCACCTTCCGGGCGATGCCCGCGTCCAGCGCCTCCGCGCCGGGAAAGCCCAGCGCGCCGGATACGAAGTCCACCTGGTAGTCGATCACAAACAAGATCTCCATGGGCTCCTCCTTTCGTTCAACGGCCGCGCAGCCGCTTTTCCAGCGCGCGGTGGCACGGCAGAAAGCCTTCGATCACAGCGGGAAACGCCGGGCCGTGGTTTTTGAAACGGATGTGGGCCAGCTCGTGCACCACCACGTAATCCACGAGGTCATCCTCCCGCTGCATCAGCCGGCAGGAGAAGCTGAGGGCGTTCTTCGCGCTGCAGCTGCCGTAGCGGCTGCGCGCCCGGGTGATGGTGACGCGGGTGGGTGTGAGCCCCATCCTTTCGCCCCAAAGCCGCACCTTTTCCGGAATCACCCGGCAGGCGTCGGCGATGAGCGCCTTCATTTCCGCCTCCGTGGGCTCTTTGGGCAGCGGCCGCGCCCGAAGCCGCGCACGGTGGCGATCAATCCAGTCCGCCCGATCGCGGACGAACCGTTCGATCTCCCGGACGGGGATGGCCCGGGGAGCGCGGACGGTCAGCGTGCCGTCGACGGCAATCTCAAGGGCAAGGGTCTTGCGGGCGGAGCGGATCAGCCGGTATTCAATCTTCATCATGCACAAGATTTCGCGCCGCGGCGTTACAATTCCTGCTCGGTCCGGGCGATGATATCGTCCTGGGTGGTGCGCGAAAGGGCGTTGAAAAACGCGCTGTAGCCCGCCACGCGCACGATCAGATCCCGGTGCTTTTCCGGGTGCGCCTGGGCGTCCAGCAGGGTTTCACGGCTCACTACGTTGTACTGCACGTGAAACCCCTCGAGGCGGTTGAAGAACGTGCGGATCAGCAAAATCAGCTTCTCCCGGTTCTCCGGGCGCGAGAGCATGTCGGGCGTCACCTTCTGGTTGAGCAGCACGCCGCCTGTGATCTCGTGGGTCGGCAGCTTGGCCACAGACCGAAACACCGCCGTGGGGCCATGGGTGTCCATGCCGTGGGACGGTGAACAGCCCTCCGCCAGCGGCTCGCCGGCCCGCCGCCCGTCCGGCGTGGCGGGGGTGGAGGCGCCCTGGGGCACGTTGGCGGAGATCGAGCTGGTGCCCGCGTAATAGGTTCCGCCGATGGGCCCGCGGCCATACCGGGTGCTTTTCAGCCCGTGCATCTCATCGATATAGGAATTGTAAGCTTCGACCAGCAGAAGGTCCGCCGCGTCGTCGTCGTTTCCGTACTTGGGCGCGTCCAGCAGCATCTGCCGGATGCGCTCGTTTTCCTCGCCGGCAAAGTTGGCGCAGAGCGCTTCCCATAGCCGGGCGGGGGAGAGGGCCCCGTCCTCGAAGACCACCTGTTTGACCGCGGCCAGCGAATCCGCCAAATTGGCGATGCCCACCTGCAGATCGCTGATGAAGTCGTACACCGCGCCCCCCTGCTTGAGGTTCAGCCCCCGCTTAATGCAGTCGCCGCACAGCGCGCTGAGAAGAATGTCGGCGGCTTCCCGCTCCAGCGCCAGGTCGCAGCAGCTGTCGATGACCGCCGCCTGCCGCGCCAGGTGCCGCACGCAGCCATCCCACGCGGCCATGAGCTGGGAAAAGTCCGTCATGTTCCGGAAGTGGCCCATACCGGACCAGACGCGCCGCCCGCTCGCCGGGTCCACACCGTCGTTCATCGCAATGAGCAGCGTCCTCGGGAAGTTGATGAAGCTCATGCCCGTGCAGCGGTAGCCCCACTTGCCGGGCACCGCCACCTCCACGCAGCCGATGGCGCTGTAATTGATCGCATCCTCCGGCGCCACTCCCTTTTCAATGAGGCTGGGGACGATCACCTCGTCGCTGTTAAAGGCGGGCATGCCGATGCCCAGGCGGATCAGCGCCACCGCCCGGCGCATAAAGTCGTCCGTAAGGCCCCGATGGTAGCGCACCGTCAGGTTGGGCTGGGGCAGGCGCACCTGGGCCACGCTGTCGAGGATGATGCGGGAGAATTCGTTCACCGCGTCGTGGCCGTCCGCCGTCTGGCCTGCGATGGTCACGTTCTGGTAGAGGGGGCTGCCCGCGGAGAAGCGGGTGTGGCTCCAGGGGCGGATTTTGTTGACGGAGAAGGTCTTGAGCCACAGGTTGACCATCAGTTCCACCGCCGCCTCGCGCGTGATGCGCCCCGCCGCCAGATCCCGCGCATAGAAGGGTTGAAAGTACTGGTCCATCCGCCCGTAGGACAGCGAATGGCCGTTGGATTCAATCTGAAGCGCGCAGTGGACGAGCCATACGCTCTGCACCGCCTCGCGCAGCGTTTCGGCGGGCCCCGCGGGGACTTTTCTCAGGATGCGCGCCATTTCCGTCAATTCCCGCGCGCGCTCCGCCGGCGCGGTACGGGCCGTCGCCTCCGCCAGATCGGCATAACGCCCGGCGAAGCAAATCACGGCGTCCACAGAGCGGGCGACCGCCCGGTAGAAGTGGTACTTGCCGATGTTTTCGGGCTCGTTCAGGTCGAGATGATCCAGCGAATCGAGGGCGCGGATCTTGAAATCCAGAAGTCCTTTTTCGAGCAGCAGCGCATAATCCGCCGCGATGTGGGCGTCGCCGGAGGTGATGTTGCCCTCGGCCTTGATGACGCCGATATCGTACAAAAGCCGCGCGTGCTCCGGCATCATGGCGAGGCCCGCGTCCTTGAGGGTGCGCCCCCGCCAAAAGGGTGCGATCTCGATGAGGCGCGCCTTGTCCGCCTCGTCGATCAGAAATCGGTCGCCGTCCCGCTTGTTCAGCTCGTCCAGCTCGTCGATCAGCCAGTCGAGGGCGTATTCCGGGAACACGGGTGCCGCCCGGTTGGAGGACGCCTGGTTGCCGGCGATCAGCGTTTCCGGCTCGATGTAGACGGTCATGCCGGCGAGGACGGTTTCCAGCATCCGGGCTCTGCGCACGGCGAGGGGATCGGCGCTGTGTGCCCGCTCCGACTGGGTGGCCAGCACCGCCCGCTCCGCGCACACGCGGGGGAGGGTGGAGAGCATGCGTTCGCGGTAAGCCGCCATCCGCGGCGTCAGGGTTCCGAATTCGCTCATGGTTTTACCTCAACAATTCCATCGCGCCGACGATGCCGAAGTCCTCGGTCAGCTCCGCGCTTTTAAAGTAGACGGGCAGGTCGCTCTGGTTATAGGCGTCGAACTGCGCGCGCACGGCGGGGAAGAGCCGGTCTCCAAACTTGAGCAGGCCGCCGCCCAACACAAAGCAGTTGATGTTGAAGGTGACGTACAGGTTGTACAGCCACACCGCCATGTACTTTGTCATCTGGGCCACCGCCCAGCGGGACAGCGGATCGCCCAGATCGTAACCATCCTGAATGTGCCGGGCGGTAATGCGGTCGGCGCCCCCGGCCAGATCCGGCAGGACGGAGGCCTCGCCCGCCTCAAGGCGCGCCTTGACGTGCTTTGCGATCATCGATCCGGATACATAGCTCATCAGGCAGCCCCGATTGCCGCAGCCGCACAAAATGCCCTCGCCGGGCGTGATGATGGCGTGGCCCGTTTCGCCCGCCCAGCCGTAGGTGCCGCGAAACAGCTTGCCGTCGATGATGACCGCCGAGGATATTCCGGTGGACACGGGGCAGTACAGCATGCTTGAAAAGCCCCGGCCGGCGCCGTGGCGGTGCTCCGCCAGCGCCGCCGCCTGGGCGTCGTTGGCCAGCGCCACCGGGAGCCCCAGGCGCCGGGACAGGTAGTCCCGTGCGGGAAAGTTGGTCAGGCATGTCAGGTTGACGGTCTTGATGATCACGCCCTCATCGTACAACACGTAGGAGGGGACCCCCACGCCGACGCCGGCAATGTTGTGTTTCCCGACGCCGCATTCCGCCGCCATCGCCATCGCCGCATCCGCGACGGCGTCAAAAAAGGGTTCCGGCGGACAGGCGGAATCCGACGGGGAGGAGCGCTTCGCCACCAGGTGCGCGTCCTCGTCAAACAGGCCGTAGGCGATCTTCGTACCGCCCACATCGACGCCGATATAATACTTACCCATACCGCCGCTCCTTCACACGATGATGGTTTTGACGCCGTGGGCCGCCAGCGCAGCCTGAGCCGAACCGGGAATGCCCCCGTCGGTCACCACCGCGCCGACCTCCGAAAAGGCCATCTGGGAAACCACGCCCTGCCGGGAGAATTTTGAGGAATCCGTCAGGATCACCGCGCGCCTGGCCTGGGCCATCATCGCGCGCACCGCCTCGGTGCGCATCAGATCGCCGCCCATGAAGCCGTACTGCGGCGCGAATCCGTCGGTGCCCAGAAAGAACTTGTCGACAAAATAGGCCTCGGCGCAGGTTCTGGTCAGCGGGCCCACCATCACCTGGCTGCGGGGCTGGTAATCGCCGCCCAGCAGCACCACCCGGGGCCTGGGCGCGTTGCGGACGTAACCCGCGATGAAGGCGGAATTGGTGACGATGGTCACATCCCGAACCTCGCCCGCGAGGATGCCCGCCAGCAGCACGCAGCAGGAGCCGGATTCGATCATCACCGTCTCTCCGGGGGAGACCAGCGCCGCCGCCGCCTGGGCGATGCGCTTTTTGTCGTCGTAGTGGTAGGCCATGCGGGCGGAGATGTCGTCCACCGCGCCGATGGAGGCAAAGCCGTGGGCGCGCCGCACCAGCCCCAGCCGTTCCAGCGCCGCCAGATCCTTCCGCATCGTCACCTGGGAAACGCCCAGCGCGTCCGCCAGCGCGGTCACTTCGGACCGCCCCTGTTCGGACAGCGCCTCCAGGATGCGCTTGTGCCGATCAATCACCCGAGCCCCTCCCTTCAACTGTCTGAATCATATCAAATGGAATTGCGTTTGTCAATAAATATGCTTACGAACGAAAGAGTTTTTCCGGACATCTCTTTACGGCGCGCGGCCAATATGGTATAGTACACAAGGCGAAAGGCGGCGAAGAGAATGGCGGAAGGGATCGTATTCAACGTGCAGCGCTTCAGCCTGCATGACGGGCTGGGCATTCGAACGGTGGTATTTCTCAAGGGCTGTCCGCTTCGCTGCCTGTGGTGCGCAAACCCGGAGAGCCAGTCTCCGGAAGTGCAGACCGCGAAGGACGGCGCGCAGTACGGCGCAGTGATGACGGATGAGGCTGTCTGGCGCCAGGTGCTGCGCGATTTGCCCTTCTACGAGGAATCGGGCGGCGGGCTGACCCTTTCGGGCGGCGAGCCGCTGCTTCAAGTGGATTTTGCCGAGGCGATCCTGAAGCGGGCCGGGGCCGCGGGGGTGCACCGGGCGGTGGAAACCTGCGGCGCGGTGCCCTGGGCTTCGGTTGAGCGCGCGCTGCCGCTGGTGGACCTGTGGCTGTTCGATGTGAAGCACCCGTCGGATGAGGCCCATCGGGCGGGAACGGGGTGGGGAAACGGGCAGATTCTGGAGAACCTGAAAGCCATTCTGGCCGCGGGCGCACCGGTGGTGGCGCGCATCCCGGTCATCCCGCGCTTTAACGATGGGGAGGCGGACGCCCGCGCCTTTGCGGCGCTCTTCGCGGACATGGGCGTGAAACGGGCGGACATCCTGCCCTTTCACCAGATGGGGGAGAAAAAATACGAAACGCTGGGGATGCCCTATCGGTTTGCGGGGGAAAAGGCGCCGAGCGCGGCGCGGTTGGAGAGGTATCTCAGCATCCTCCGCGCCGCCGGCATCGACGCGCGGGCGTGACGCGGCTTTGCACGGTGTGCGCCGGGCCCTACGCCTGCCCCGCCGGATGCTCCCGGGTGACCTGGTAGCCGAAATAGGTGATGACCGCCGCCAGCACGAAGGCCGCGGCCTGGGTATAGAAGGGGATCTTGGCACCGTATTCATAGGCAAAGCCGGAGATGAGCGGCCCGAAGATCATGCCGAGGAACCTGGCGGAGTAGAATAGACCGCTGAGCAGCCCGATGTCGCCGTGACGGCCTTCGGTGGTCAGCGCCTGCTGGATCGGGATGTGCAGCGCGCTGACCAGAAAAAACACCGCGCACACCGCGAAGAAGAGCGCCCGGGTGGGCATGAGCGCCGCCAGCGTCAGGGACGCGGCGCTCATAAGCAGGATCACGGGCAGCGACTTGTGGGCGTCGAACCGGTACATGATCCAGCGGTTGATGAACACGTTGGCCGCGAGGCCGATCAGCCCCGACGCCGCCTTTACGATGCCGTTGTACGAGGAGGAAAAGCCCAGCTCGCGCTTCATGTAGTAGTTGAGGGCGTTATCAAAGCCGTAGTTGCCGAAGTTGGACAGCGTGACGCCCAGCAGAAACAGAAGCGCCGGCAGCGTCATCATCCGTATCATCTGGCGCATGGAGAGGCGCTTGGCGGACGATGCGGAGGGCTTGTCCCCCTCCATGCGGCGCAGCATTGCGTACACCAGAGCCGCGGCGGCAAACAAAAGCGCCGTCTGCGCGTAGAACACCGGAAGCACGCCGGCCAGGCCGATCATGCCGCCGGCAAAGTATCCGGCGGCCGCGGAAACGCCCACCATGGCCGCGTAGTACGAAAGGTGCGCGGCGCGCTCCCTGGGGTCGGACTGATCCACAATCAGCGCCATCAGGCATACGGAAGTACCGCTGGTAAAGCAGCCCGCCACCAGCCGCGCCACCAGCATCTGGGGCATCGTCCTGGAAAGGCCGAAGGCCAACTGCGCCAGCGCGTAGCCCACAAGGCTCACCAGCATTACCGACGATCGCCTTTTTTTATCGCTCATGCGGCCCCAGAAGGTGCTGAATATGAAGCTGCCCAGCGCCATCGTGGCAAACAGGATGCCAAAGGCGTTGTCGGGCAGGTGGTTTTCCAGAATCAGCGTCGGCGTGACGGGGTGGATGAAATTCGCGCCGAAGTTGTAGAGGAACGTGATCAGTTGGAGCCGGAGGAAGGGTTTGAGTTTCAACGCCGTCATCTCCCGTGCGCGCGGTGCGGTATACGGCTATTATTCATCCAGTGCGGCGCGCTTGTCAAGTAAGGGCGGGTGAATTTCCGGACATTCGCAAAGACATCCGGCAGGAGCGCATAAAAATGCGGCCCGCGCCATGGCGGGCCGCTGTCGGTGCGGGCTATTCTTCTTCCTCCTCCTCGGGGAGGTCCGCGTCGTGGAACACGCTTTGCACGTCGTCGTAATCCTCCAGCGCGTCGATGAGCTTATTGATCTTGGCGGCCTGTTCCGGATCGGTGACGGACACCGTGGTGGCGGGCACCATTTCCCGCTCGGCGGAGAGGAAGGCGCAGCCGGCGGCCTCGAGCTTGTCGCGCACGTCGGAAAAGTCGTTCGGATCGGTGTAGATGACCGCGACGTCATTGCCGGACTCGACGTCCGAGGCGCCCGCGTCCAGCGCCAGCACCATCAGCTCGTCCTCGTCCAGCCCCTTGGCGTTGTCGATTTCGATGACGCCCTTGCGCTCAAACTTCCAGCTGACGCAGCCGGTGGCACCCAGGGATCCGCCGTGCTTGTCAAACAGGTGGCGCACATCCGACGCCGCGCGGTTGAGGTTGTCGGTGACCACCTCCACGATGAACGCGACGCCGCCCGGGCCGTACCCCTCGTAGGTGATCTCCTTGTAGGAGGAAGCGTCGCCCTCTCCCGCGGCCTTTTTCACCGAGCGCATGATGTTGTCATTGGGCATGTTGACGGCCTTGGCCTTGGCAATCACGTCGCGCAGCTTGCCGTTGGTGTTGGGGTCCGCGCCGCCGCCCTCGCGCACCGCGATGACGATCTCGCGGCCAATTTTGGTGAATATCTTGCCGCGCTGCGCGTCGGTCTTTTCCTTCTTGTGCTTGATGGTTGACCATTTATTGTGTCCAGACATGCGTTCGCCCCCTGAAAGTGTGTGCTGAAATATTGTATCATCCCTTCGGCTTCCTGTCAAAGGCCGAACGCGGTTTCCAAGGTTATTTCTGCTCCTTCGCCGCCTTGTATTTTTCGTAGGCAACGTTCACAAGCGCCTTATCCTGGCTGTAGGTGACCAGCTCTATGCCCTTTTCGATCGGGTAGTAGTCGCCGTCGGTAAAACCCTGTTCGAAGGCGATCCGGTATTCCGGAGAATCGGCCTGCATGACATACCAGGTGATCTTGTTGCAAACCGGCTGGCGACGCGTCATGGAGTAGAACTCGTAGCTGGTCTCGCCGGCGGGAGAGATGATGCTGGCCCGGACGCCCGCCTCCTTCCAGACGCGCTCCAGCGCGACGTCGTTGGGAAGCTGCCGTTCGCGGATGACGCCCTTGGGGAGCACCCATTCGTTCTTCTCGTTCTTCAGCAGAAAGACCTTGTCCTCGAAGAACACCACGCCGCCCGCGCATTTCCGAAAGATCATCGGCATAACCACCTTTCTTTTTGCCGCTACCCCTCTGATGGAATTTTAACATATTCTGCCCTGAAAAGCAAGTTTTTTGCCGGGGCGCACAAAGCCGTCCGCCGCCTTTTTGCGAAAGCGACGGACGGAGTGCGCGGCCGCTACAGCCCGATCTTCCCGATGGCCGCGGCAAGCACCGTGCTTTCGATGAAGATGTCGCCGCCGTAGCCGGTGGAGGAAACCAGCGGCTTCTCCGAAAAGCGCACCATCAGTGCCCCCGCCGCGCCGCGCCGGCGCGCCTCGTCCACCGCCGCGCGCTCGGCCATCTTCCGGGCAAGGGCCGTCGCCGCCTCCAGCGATTCGGCACCGCCGCGCTCGGCGGCACCGATCACCAAAAAGCCCTCGCCCTCCGGCCGGATGGTCGCGCGGCCCTCGGCCGACACGTTGCCGGCCACCGCGCCCAGCGCGTTGGCCACGCCCGCGTGGCCGGGCACCACGCTCCGGGTGCCCAGCGCCCGCGCCACATCCGCAAGAAAGATGTGTACCGGCGCGCCGACGCCCACCAGCGCCGAATCCGTCGTCACGAGAAAGCGCGTGCCGCGCCCGTCGGTCCCGGACATCGCCCACGCCCGGTTGAGAAAGGCCGTCAGATCGCCCGAAACGCCGGCCTTGTGGAGCGCGGGCATTTCTTCTTTTATCAGAATGCCCGCGATGGCAAGGTACAACTTTCGCTTGATCTCGCCGTACACCCAGTCGCAGAGGGCTTCCGGGCTCAGCCCCGAGGAGGCGGCGACAAACTGCGCGCCCAGCGCGGCTGCCTCGCGGTCAAAGGCGGCGAAGTCGCCCTTGATGTGCATGATATCGGTGGGCGTCAGTCCCGCGCGCATCACCACGCCCTCCCGCTCGAGCCGGCCGGCATCAAGGCTGTAGGCGTCCCGATTGACGGCGCGGGCGGCGTCCTCGTAGATCAGCGGTCCGCCGGACAGCGCCTCGCAAAAGCGCTTCTCCTCCGGGGTGTAGCCGGGACGGTTGCGGATGTCCCGGACCAGTACAAAGAATTCGTGGAGCGGCAGCGAGTGCCGCCCGCGGGCGGCGATCAGCTTTTTCAGCGCGGGCGCAATGCCGCCATAGCGGCTGGACGCCACCGAAAGCGGGATGGCCCGCGCGGTGTCGAGCATCAGGCTGTCCCGCCGGTCGCGGCGCACGGCGCTGTCGCCGCCCAGCCCCAGGGTTTCCACATAGACGCCCTTGACAAAGGTACGCCAGGAACCGATGGAGATGCCGCTTTCGGCCTTGACCGCCGCGCCGCGGCGGATCAGCGCGATGTCGGTGGTGGTACCGCCCATGTCCACGATCACCGCTTCGTCCTCGCCGGAGAGCGCCTGCGCGCCGACGATGGACGCCGCCGGGCCGCAGAGGATGGTTTCCACCGGACGCACGCCGGTAAAGCGCTCGCTCATCAGGCTGCCGTCGCTGCGCACGATCGATACCGGAACGTCCAGGTTCCGCGCGCGCAGCGCGCGGCGGATTGCCTCCAGGAATTCTGCCAGCACCGGGATCAGCCGCCCGTTGAGCAGTGCGCTGGCGCCGCGCCGCACGGCGTCCAGGTCGCTGAACAGCTCGTGTCCGCAGACGGCCGGAAGGTGATGACGGTCCGAAACGAGGCGCAGCGCTTCCCTTTCCAGCACCGCGCCGTTTGCGGCGGCATTGAGCGCGACGATGGCCAGCGCGTCGGCGTCGGAAAACCAGGCCGCGCTGTCCCGGAAGAAGGCGTCCCAGTCGGGCGCCTGAAGGATGCGCCCGTCCGCCGCAATCCGGGCGTCCAGGCAGTACACGCTGTCCGGATCGGTCAGCCCCGCCTCTGCGCCCACCCAGTCCACCGTCTTTTTGTCCACGCCGATGAAGAGCAGCTTTGCCCGCCCGCCCTTGCCCTCGACGCAGGCGTTGGTGGCCAGCGTTGTGGAGAGGGAAACCATGCCCGCCCGCCCGAGGAGGCGGCCGTCGAGGGCGTCCAGCGCCGCCAGAATGCCCTGGGAAAGGTCGTCCCGCGTGGTCAGCGCCTTGGAGGAATCCAGGATGCTTCCGCGCTCACAATCATACACCACCGCGTCGGTATAGGTGCCGCCGGTGTCGATGCCGATTCCGTAGGGTCTGTCCATGTCGATCAATACCTGTCCTTTTCCGTAGTGCCGCGCCTTCTCGCCGCAAAGGCATCGATCACACTATACAGGATGGAATGCCCTTCGTCAAGTTGCGTGAACAAGCTGTTTCCTGATGGATTTAACCTTTTTTCCTCCACGGGACTTAACCACAACCGCGCGTTTTTCTGCTATAATTCTGGCGTAAAGAATGATTGTGTGCGACTGCGCGACACGAGGAGCGATACCATGCGAAAGACAAAGATTGTGTGCACCATCGGCCCGGCTTCCGAGGACAAAGAAACGCTGCGCCAGATGATTCTGGCCGGGATGAACGTGGCGCGGCTGAATTTTTCCCACGGGAGTCACGAGGAGCATCTGGTGCGGGTCAGCCGCCTGAAGGCGCTCCGGGAGGAGATGAATGTGCCGCTGGCCATCATGCTGGACACCCGCGGGCCGGAGATCCGTCTGGGCCGGTTCAAGGACGGCGGCGTCACGCTCCGGGAGGGGAGCGCGTTTACCCTCACCGCCGAGCCCTGCGACGGCGATGAAGCGCACGCCTACATCAACCACCCGGACCTGCCCCAGCACGTGCACCCGGGCACCGCCATCATGCTGGACGACGGGCTGATCGGCCTCACGGTGACGGACGTGAAGGGCCCGGAAATCACCTGCAGCGTGGTCAGCGGCGGGCCGCTTTCCAACAACAAAAGCGTCAACGTGCCCGGCGTGGACATAGACATGCCCTATCTGTCCGAGCAGGACCAGGCGGACATCCACTTTGCGGTGGAAAACGAACTGGACTATATCGCGCTGTCCTTTGTGCGCACCGCGCAGGACGTGCTGGACGTCAAGCGGCTGCTGGCCCGCTCCGGGGACACCGGCATCGAGCTGATCGCCAAGATCGAAAACCGGTCCGGCATCGCCCACATCGACGAGATCATCCGGCTCTCCGCGGGCATCATGGTGGCCCGGGGCGACATGGGCGTGGAGATCCCCTTCGAGGAGCTTCCGCACCTGCAAAAGCAGCTGATCACCCAGTGTTACAGCGCGGGCAAGCGGGTCATCACCGCCACGCAGATGCTGGAGTCCATGGTGCGCAATCCGCGGCCCACCCGTGCGGAAATCACGGACGTGGCCAACGCCATTTACGACGGCACCAGCGCGCTGATGCTCTCCGGCGAAACCGCCAACGGCAAGTACCCGGTGGAAACCATCCGCACGATGGCGAAGATTGCCGAGCGTACGGAGGAATTCATCGATTACAAGGGCCTTTTCAACGCGGCGGAGCCGAGGCTGGACAAGAGCGTCATCAACGCGCTGTCCCACGCCACCTGCACCACCGCCCACGATCTGAGCGCCGCGGCCATCGTGACCGTCACGCGCACGGGCTCCACCGCGCGCATGGTGTCCCGGTTCCGCCCGGCCACGCCCATCGTGGCCATCACACCCATCCCGCGCACCTACCGGCAACTGGCCCTGTCCTGGGGGGTCACGCCGCTGATGAACGATTACAAGACCTCCAGCCGCGAGCTCTTCAACGACGCCGCCGCCAAGGTGCAGGAGGCGGGCCTCGCGGCGGATGGCGACATCATCGTGATCACCGGCTCCTCCGACAGGGTGGGCGAAATCACCAACACGCTTCAGATTCACGTGCTGGGCACCGCGCTGGTGCGCGGAACCGGCAACGCCATTTCCGCCCCCATCACCGCCCGGATGTGCGTGGTGACCAAGACCGACGATCTCAAGGACTTTCACGACGGAGACATTCTGGTCATCGACCGGACGACCAGCGCCGTCCTCCACGAGATGCGCCGCGCCAGTGCCGTGGTGACCGAGGAGGACATGGCCGATTCCGGCGCGGCCTCCGCCTGCCTCGCGCTGGACATGCCGCTGATCGCGGGCGCGGAAAAGGCGACGCAGCTTCTGAAATCCGGCTGTCTCGCCACCATTGATTCGAAAAACGGCGTGGTTTACAACGGAGACAGCGGAATGTCCGGCGGCAAGTGACCGCCAAAGGGGCCGCGCCCGGCCGCCGAAACCGGCGGCCGGGTGCGGCGTTTTGGGGGATCATCGGACCGGGCAGGCGCCGCTGGCGCAGTCGTCGTCCTCCACGTCCGCCGATTCGCCCACCTCAAACCGGCTCAGCGTCGCCGGATCAAAGGGCTTGCTTGCGGCCTTCAGCGCCTCGTACTGCTCCCGGGTGACGGCCTCGTAGGGCGCAAGCTGGTAGGTGCCGCCGTCGTAGGCCAGGAAGGATACGCCCACGAAGGAATCCCACACGTCTTTGATCGCCCGCTCCACGCCGTCCCATTCCTCGGGCCGCACGGTGATGGTATTGCTGGAATTGTGCTGGGTGTAGTGGCGCTGAAAGCGGATGTACTGCCTCAGCTGCGCCAGGGCGGGCACGTCGCCCTTGGTGACGGCCGCGCCGGAGGCCACGGGAAAGTCGATCACCAGCGTGCGCGCCTTTTGGATGTCGTCGTCCGGCGTGCCGATCTCCGGATGCACCTTCCAGCCCAGCGCCAGCGCCGCCCTGGCCAGCGCGTCGTCGGAGGAGATGCGGATGCGGCGGATGAAGTAGGGCGCGTGGGCGTAGTGCAGCCCGGCGGACACGCCGCCCGCCACCAGCGACAGCGTGCCTTCGGGCTTGATGGTGGTGGTCAGCAGGGGAACGGGAATGCGCAGCTGATCGGCGTATCGCGCCGCGGCATCCCGGGCCGCCCGGGAAAGATGCTCCAAAGCCTCGTCCTGCGCCGCCTCATCCATGCCCGAGAAGGCGTCCATCACCCCCGTCAGGCTGCAGCCGGTGAGCCGGTCGCGCTTGTGCTTCGCGTTCCACTCCGGCAGTTCCAGATCGATCAGCGTCATGCGAAGGCCCGCGCGCGCGGAAAGCGCCTGCGCGCGCTTCGCGCCCTCGAGGTCCAGCCCCGCCTCGCTCCGGAACGCGCACAGGTTGACCGTGGTCAGGTTGCACTGCTCTTTGGAATCCAGCAGGATCTCCCCGCAGGGGTTCACCCCCTCCACGTTCTCGCGGCGCTTCCGGGCGGCTTCCAGATTGACAAAGCCCGGTTCCCCGTCCAGCTGGATCATCAGAAAGATCAGGTGCAGCATGTCGCCGGAGGGCTTTTCGGTCAGCGCCATGGAGTTGTTGGACAGACGGCGGTGGCCGATGCCCGGGCGGCCGAATGAAAAGGGTGCCTCGCCGTTGACCGCCGGGTCGAAGGTCTTTTTTGAGAGCGCATCAAACCAGGCGGGCGGGCGGATGCCCATCCGGTCCAGCTGCGCCCGGACCGCCTCGTGCTGCCGGAAGTGGCGTTCCGACCAGAAGCCGTTGATGCCGTACTTGGCGAACAGGCATTCCATGTCCTCCGGATCAAAGAGGAAGATTTCCGCGGTGCGCCGCACGCCGCCGGACACCACGTTGTTGCCGATCAGGTTGCCGATGTCCAGGATGTGGATCGGGCGCACGCGGCCGTAGCCGGCCTCGTCGGTTTTGATGGGCGCCAGGCTGGGGTCGATCTTATTTTTCAGCACCGCGTCGATGCCCGCGAACATCTCCCGCAGCGGCTCCGGGCCCGAGGCCGTGCCGCCGAAGGTCTTTAGCCGCTCGCCTTTGGGCCGGACGGAGTTGAACGATACCTTGATGGTATGCACGTGCTCGTAGCGCGGCTCGGTGATCAGCGCCAGATACTGTCCCAGCGCGTCCCGCCAACCCTCCTTGCTGTCGCCCACGTAGATCTTGGCAAAGCCGTTTTCCAGCTGCCGGAGGTCGGTATGCTCCAGGCGGTAATCCACCGGTACGGGGTTGTATTCCGAAAGGATCAGCCGCGTGTTGGTGCGAATGGGCCTGAGATTTGCCGCCATCTTCGGCGTGCACTTGAAGCCCACGCCGCTGCCCAGCATCAGCAGGTAAAACAGCTCGCACAGATCCTCCCATTTTTCAATGTTGGTGAAGCTGCAGTTGTAGTTGGCCATCGGGTAGGTTTCGGAAACAGGGGTGCCGCCCACCCAAAGCGTGCGGCCGGACGGAAACTGCCGGAGGTTGAACACCGCGTCGAAAAGCGCCTCCGCCTCGCGCCTGAGCCAGTCGTCCGGAACCGGCAGGCCGATTTTTGCGCGATGCCGCCCGTCCAGCCCCACGTTGTATTCCACGGCCCGAGCCACCGTTTCGCGCCAGGTTTCGCGCCGGCCCTCGGCGCTCAGGAAGCGGGCGTAGGTGCGGTAGAAGGTGAACTGGCCCAGCGGCGTCATGTGGGCGGGCTGGTCGGGGTAGCGGCTGAGAAAATCGTCGCTCAGCAGTCTCTTCGGTTGGGAACCTTTGATCTGCGACATGAGAAAATACCACCTTTTGTATACTTCGGGTCATTTGCATACAACATATAGTATTCTACGCCCTAAAAAAGAAAATGTCCAGACCGGCTGAGAATTTCTGGTATATTTGCACGAGGCGTCCGGCGGCGCGCCGCGCCGCGCGTCAGCGGAGGAAAACCCGGTTATATGTATGAAAGAAAAAGGCGATTTGCCGGAGGCGGTCGCGATACCAATCAAGGAGGATTGTTATGGCAGAGATTTTCAAGGGGCTCCCCATGGTCACCTACGCGGGACCTGGATCCAAAGACCCGCTGACCTTCAAGTTCTACGATCCCGACCGGATCATCCTGGGCAAGCCCATGCGGGAACACCTGCCCTTTGCGATGGCCTGGTGGCACAACCTGACGGCGCTGGGCGCGGACATGTTCGGCGCGGGCACCGCCGACAAGCGCTTCGGCGCACAAAAGCCGGGCACCATGGAGCACGCCCGCGCCAAGGTGGACGCGGGGTTTGAGTTCATGCAAAAGCTTGGCATCGGGTATTTCTGCTTCCACGATCTGGACCTGGTGCCCGAGGCGGACACGCTGGAGGAGACCAACCGCCGCCTGGACGAGATTTCGGACTACATCCTGGAGAAGATGAATGAAACCGGCATCCGCAACCTGTGGGGCACGGCCAACCTGTTTTCCAACCCTCGCTATGCCAACGGCGCGGGTTCCTCGAACAGCCTGGACGTGTACCTGCACGCCGCCGCGCAGGTGAAAAAAGCCATCGACATCACCGTCAAACTGGGTGGCCGGGGCTACGTGTTCTGGGGCGGGCGCGAGGGCTACGAAACGCTGCTCAACACCGACGTGCGCTTTGAACAGGAGAACATCGCGCGCCTGATGCGCATGGCGGTGGACTACGGCCGCTCCATCGGCTTTACGGGCACCTTCCTCGTGGAGCCCAAGCCCAAGGAGCCGATGAAGCACCAGTACGACTTTGACGCCGCCACGGCCATCGGCTTTCTGCGCCAGTACGGCCTGGACAAGGACTTCAAGCTGAACGTCGAGGCCAACCACGCCACGCTGGCGGGCCACACCTTCCAGCACGACCTCAGGATCGCCGCCATGAACGGCATGCTGGGCTCCGTGGACGCCAACCAGGGGGACGAGCTGCTGGGCTGGGATACCGACCAGTTCCCCTTTGACGTCTACGACACCACCCTTTGCATGTACGAGGTACTGAAGGCGGGCGGGATTCCCGGCGGCTTCAATTTTGACGCCAAGACGCGGCGTCCCAGCTACACCGATGCGGACATGTTCATGGCCTTCATCCTGGGCATGGACAGTTTCGCGCTGGGGCTGATCAAGGCGGCGGAATTGATCGAGGACGGGCGCATCGACGCCTTTGTGGCCGAGCGGTACGGAAGCTTTGATTCCCCGCTGGGCCGGAAGATCCGCGCGGGGGAGGCTACCCTTGCGGAGCTCAGCGACCTGGCGGTGAAAAACGGCGCGGCGGCACAGCCCGGCAGCGGTCGGCAGGAGTGGCTGGAGGCCATTGTCAACACCGTGCTGTTCCGGGGCTGAGCGCAAGCAAATGGGCCGGCGCGCCGCAAATGCGGCGCCCGGCCCCAGTTTACTGGATTTTCTCCGCGTCATCCCCAATAGGCGGTCACGCGCATGCCGGGCAGAAGGCTGTCCGGAGCGGTCTGGATCGACAGGGACACCTGATATTTGGTGGCGTCCAGCACCGTGACGCCCAGCGGGTAAATCGTCTTGACGACAGCGGGCACCTGGATGTCCAGCGCGTCCACCTTGACCTGTACCGCGTCCCCGGGCTTGAGGGTGGCGATGTCCAGCTCGTCCACGTCCACCAGGAATTCCAGCGCATCCAGCGGCTCTACGGTCATCAGAAGCTGATCCTTTGTCACGGCCTGGCCGCCCTTGACGTAAAGCGCCGAGACCACGCCGCCGCGCTGAGAATCGACCTGCATGTCCGCGCTCTGGGTGTATACGGTGTCGGGGGCGTCCAGCACAAAGAGCACATCGCCCCGGCTCACCTTCTGGCCCTCGGCGGCGCTGATGGCCGCGACCACCCCTTCGCCCGTTACCGGCACGAAGGGAGCGCGCTCCACCTCGCCGCTGCCCACCCGGTCGCCGGATCGGTAGGCGCCGTCGGAGCCGCGGTAGAGCTTTACATCATCCTCCAGGTCAAATACGTCCGCGGGAATCTCCACCACGTAGTCCTTTCCGTCCACGGAGATCACCTGTCCCTGGGCGTCCAGCGGGTTGGAATCCTTACCGTTGTAGACGCGCAGCGTTTCGCCCAGCGTAATGGCTCGGTTTTCCGGCTTGTCGTAGGCATTTTTGGTGGAGGCTCGCACCCACATCACATCGGTGCGCTCGATGTAGCACAGCGCGCCGAACTGGGCCGCGACCGCCTCGGCCTGATCGCCCACCACCGCGCGCAGGGAACGGATCACGCCGGAATTGGCCGCCAGAATCTGTCGGGGGCGGACGGAAAAGAGCGCCGCGCCCGGTTCCACCGCGTCGCCCACCGCCCAGTCGAAGGGAAGCAGTTGCCCGCCGACCGGCGCAAAGACATCCACGGAATCGACGCTCCGGACCATTCCCTTGGCGGACCGCGCGGCGGCCGCCTCCTCGCCCTGCGCGCCCGCCGCCATCAGTATCAGCGCGGCCAGCGTCAGGGCTGCCAGGGTTTTCAATTTGGACGACATGTTTTTCCTCCTCATTCGACGCTCTTCAGCGCCTCGACCATATTGACGGATTTGAATTTTGCGCCGATCACGCGGTTGACCAGCCATGCAAAGGCGAGGGTCAGGGCCACCGTCGCAAGCCAGCTCTCGCGGGCGATGTAGGGGACAAACTGCAAAATGCTGGGAAAACCCGTCGCCAGCACCCATCGGTGCAGGTGCGGCCCCAGCGCCAGGCCGATGGGCAGGCCGATCAGCGCGACGATGATGTTCTCCCGGAGGATCAGCCGCTTGGTCTCCCGGGGGTAGAACCCCAGCACCATCAGGGTCGCCAGATCGCGGATGCGCTCATAGAAGCTCAGTTCGCCCAGGGTGTACATCACCACCAGCAGCAGCGCCCCCGCGAACAGCGCCATCAGCAGCACCAGAAGATCCATCACGCCGGTGACCGCCAGCTTGCCGCTGCGCTCCTCCTCGATGGTGCGCACCTTGTCCACGTCGTCCATGCCGTCCACCGCGCCGAGATCCATGCCCTCGCCGGACAGGAACAGCGCCGTGGGCCGGTAGGGCATCGCGTCCAGCCTGCGAAAGGCGCTCCGGCTCATATAAAAGCCCTGTCCCATCTGCAGGTCGACAATCGAGGCGACCGCCGCGGTCACCTCGTGGCCGTTGGGCATGCGCAGCTTGACCGCGTCGCCCGGGGCGAGATTCAGGTCCTCCGCGGCGCGCTGGGTGACGGCCAGCCCTTCTTCCGGAAGCCATACGCGCGCGCCGTCCTTTTCAAAGTAGACCATCTCGTGCCGGTCCTCCAGCACGGTGTACGATTTCTCCTGCCAGCGCCCGTCCACAAACGCCTGAAGCTGGCCCTCCATTACCCGCTCCATCCGCTTCGCGCCGGCGCGGATCTTGACCGAATCCTCGTAGCCTTCCGGCGCGTAGGAATTCAGGTCCACCCGCGCCTCGTAGCGCATGTTGACGGTAAAATAGTGCTGGAGGACGTAGGAAACGGAGTCGCGCATGCCAAAACCCGTCAGAAGCAGCATGGAACAGCCCACCACGCCCACCACGCCGATGGCAAAGCGCGAGGTGTTTCTGAACATGTTGCGCACGATCAGCTTGGCGCTGAAGCCCAGGCGCCGCCACAGAAACGGAATGCGCTCCAGAAATACCCTGCGGCCGCTGCGGGGCGGGCGCGGGCGCAGAAGGCTCGCCGGCACCTCGCGCAGCGCCTGATGACAGCTGAGGAAGCTGGCGCCCATCGTGATCATCACGATCAGCGCCGCCGCGGCGGCGACCATCAAAGGGTCCATGGAGAGCGCGCCGCCGGGCAGCACATAGAGCGACAGCAGCATGTTCATGGCCACCCGGCCCAGGAAGAAATAGGCGCCCAGTGTGCCCAGCACAGCGCCGGCGAGGGCGATCAAAAGGCCGTAGGCGGCATAATGATTTTCGAGCTGCCGTTGGGTGTAGCCCAGCGAATACAGGGTGCCCAGCTGCACGCGCTGGGTTTCGATCAGCCGGCGCATGGTGCTGAAGGTGATCAGCGCCGCCACCAGGAAGAATACGGCGGGGAAGATTTGGCCCATCGCGCGCACCTGATCCGCTTCCTCCACCGCCATCTTGATGTAGACGCGGTCGTCCCGCGTGGACACGGGGATCAGCGCGTCGTCAATCAGCGCCTCGACCGCTTCCTTGGCCGCGTTGGCGTCGGTGCCGGGGGCCAGCGAAACGACGGTTTCGCCATAGGGCAGATCGGAGAAGGTGCCGGGGGCTACAAATCCGTAGCCGAAGGTGTGGGGATCGGCGTTGAAGCTGTAGCCGTCGGAGTGCACCACGTATTCGGGGCTGTAGCAGATGCCCGATATGCGCAGTTCGCGCCGGGTGCCGCCGGCAGAAACGGTAATCCGGTCGCCGACGGAGAAGCCCATTGCTTCCGCGAACTTCCGGTCGATCAGGCACGCGCCGCGCTCCTTGGCTGTGGGCGCGCTGCCGGTGAGCACCAGCGGCCTGGAGATGCGCCAGTCGCCGTCAAACATGTACAGGTCCAGCTTGGGATCGCCGGGAAGGTCCGCCTTCGCCCGGAGGCGCACGCGGCGCTGCGCGTCCGATACGCCCGGAAGGTTCGCGATCTCGCGGGCCGTCTGATCGCTGATCTCGCCGGAAACCCACAGCTGCGCCAGGTTGCTCTCGTCAAAAAGCCGCGCCAGCCCCAGGTCCATGCCCCGCGCCGCGGCGTTGATGCCCAGAAGCAGCGTAACCGACAGCGTACACAAAATCAGCATCGCGGCAAAGGCCTTCCAGTTTGCCGCCATGTCGCGCAGCAGCTTCCGCTTCAGCAGCTTGCCCTTCGGCGCGTCCGTCACCATGCCAGCCCCTCCATTGCGACGGGTGAGGGGTTGACCTCCTCGGCGCTGATCCGACCGCTGTCCATGCGGATCACCCGGTCGGCGGCGGGCACAAGGGCGGCGTTGTGGGTGATGACCACCACGGTCTTGCCCATGTCGCGGCAAACCCGGGCGATCAGCCCCAGCACCATCCGGCCGGTCTTGGAATCCAGCGCGCCGGTGGGCTCGTCGCACAAAAGCAGCTCGGGATTTTTGCACAGCGCCCGGGCGATGGCCACCCGCTGCTGCTCACCGCCGGAGAGCTGCGCAGGGAAATTATGCATGCGGTCCTTGAGCCCCACGCGCTCGAGCGTTTCCTCCGGCGACAGCGGGTTTTTGCACACCTCCCGCGCCAATTCCACGTTCTCAAGGGCGGTCAGGTTGGGCATCAGGTTGTAAAACTGGAATACAAACCCCACATCGTAGCGGCGGTAGGTGTTGAGTTCCCGCACGGAGAGCGGCGCGATGTCCCGCCCGCCCACCAGAATCTTTCCGCTGGTCGCCCGGTCCATGCCGCCCAGAAGGTTCAGAACCGTGGTTTTGCCCGCGCCGCTGGGGCCCAGCACCATGGCAAATTCCCCGTCGCGGATGGTAAAGCTGGCCGCGTCCACCGCCGGAATGGATATTTCCCCCACGCGGTAGGTCTTGGATACGCGTTCAAAGGCGATGTCTGCCACAATGGTTCTCCCATTTGCCCGATAAATAACCGACACGGTGTTGCAAATCCGGGCTAATATGATTATAATCATCACAGTGTCGGTTTACAACGGGCAGTTTGGAACAGGATGTTGAACAACCGACAGACGGGATTTGGGTGTCGGTTATATTTGTAAAGAGTTGATGGGGGAGGGGAAACCCGTGCGGGAGCGGAAGGACGACCGGCGGACCCGATACACCCGGCAGGTGATCCGGGAGAGCTTTGTGCATCTGCTCAGCCAGAAATCCATCGCGAAGATCACGGTCAAGGAGATCTGCGAGGAGGCGGACGTCAACCGAAGCACCTTTTATGCCCACTACGCGGACCCGTATGATTTGATGCAGAAGATCAAGGACGAAGTGATGGGGGAGATCGACACCTGGCTGAAGGGGCTGGTCTTTCCGATCGACGCGCCGGTATCGCAGCAGGTGATGCGGATGGTGTTTGAATATGTTGCGGCCAACGCGGAGATGTGCAAGGTGCTTTTGGGCACCTACGGCGACGAGGGCCTTCAGGAAGACCTGATGATGATCGCGCAGCAGCAGGTGATGAAGGAATGGTCTGCCGGGGCGGAGGCGGATTCAAGCCTCTCGGAGTATTTGCTTCAGTTCGGCGTCCACGCCAGCGTCGCGGTGGTCAAAAAATGGCTGGAGAATGGCCTCAGGGAACCGCCCGCGGAGATGGCGGAATTGGTCATACGGCTCATCTACCATGGGCTGAGCTCGGTGATGTCAAGGCCGTAAGGCAAACCGCGGCGCCTCCCGGGAGGCGCCGCGGTTTGTGGTATAAAGGACGTCAGTACCCTGCCGCGGGGTCCACCACATTCCGGAGCGGCGCACCCGACAGAAAGCGCCCTAGGTTGTCGCGGAAGATGTCATAGAGGATTGCGGCGCTGATGGGATCGCCGTCGGCGCCGGAGATGTGGGGGGTGAGGATCACGTTGTCCATGTCCCAGAGGGGGCTGTCCGCGCCCAGCGGCTCCTCCGCCGTCACGTCCAGCACCGCGCCGCCCAGGTGGCCCTCTTTGAGGGCGCGGATCAGCGCCCGCTCGTCCACCGTGGCGCCGCGGCCGGCGTTGAGCAGGATCGCGCCCTTTTTCATGCGGCGCAGGACCGCGTTGTCCACCAGCTTTTCGGTCTCGGCCGTGGCGGGCAGGCACAGCGCCACGGCGTCGGCGCCTTCCACCGCCTCGCCCAGCCGGGACGCGGGGTAGACGGCTTCTAGATCTGTGGGCTTTTCCGCCGCGCCGCGCCGGACGCCCCGGACGCGGGCGCCCATCGCCCGCAGCCGCCGTATCAGTTCGCCGCCCAGATTGCCCATCCCCACCACCGTCACCAGACTCCCGTAAATCGACCGGCCGGGGCCTTCATCCCGCCACAGGTGGGCCTTCTGGTTGCG
The DNA here is from genome assembly GCA_040768845.1 of Christensenellales bacterium. GTDB lineage: Bacteria > Bacillota > Clostridia > Christensenellales > Aristaeellaceae > JAEZHK01. The sequence continues at coordinate 39,464 of JAXGME010000010.1, forward strand.
AAGGTAGGCGGGCATTTTGCGATTCAGCATGAGAAGGCCCGCCATCAGGTATTCCGCGATGGGAATCCCGAAGGCGCCCGAACCGTTGGTCAAAACGGTGGCATGCGGGTCGAAGGCACCGCGCAGGTGATCCACGCCGGCGGAGGGCGTCTGCATCCAGCGGACGCCCGGAAGGGCTGCCACAACCTTCGGCGGGAAGTACCCCATCAGCGCGTCAAACCCGGCCAGTGCTTCCGGCGACAGCACCGCGCCATCCTGAAAATACACGAGTTCCGCGCCGCCGTCGGCCGCGATTAGGGCCAGCGACCGGATCTGCTCCGCGTCAAAGGGGACGTTTGCCAGTGCGATTCTCATGGTCTATCGCAGCCCCGCGCGGACGCTGATCTGCACCAGCTTTTTCATGTCCGCCAGCCGCTTTTCATCGGACAGCGGCAGGCCCACCACGTAGATCAGGCCCACCGTCCAGAAGAAGAAGCCCGTCCAGAAATACCCGCGGTACCCCTTACGCCTGGCGAGCCGCGAGGTGATCAGCCCCCAGACCACCGCCGCGATCACGACGCCGACGAGGATGCCGATGACCCAAAAGAGCGTATACTGCCCCGCGGGAATCCAGCCGAATGTGTCGAAGAGCTGATTTGTCTCCAAAACCGGAGTGTAGCTGGGCATAGCGGTGGTCAAATCCATAGTCGGCCCCTCCTTTTGTATCACTCCCGCGGCGGCGCGAGCGCGGATCCCGCGGGCTCGCCGGGTATTTTACATTATTATATCAAAGATTTCCCGCAATTCAAAGGTAAAATTACGTTTTTTCGCCACAATCTGCAAGGAGCGCGAAAGTTTCTTTGCGCGCGGCTTTGTGGTATAATACGTAAAAAGCCCTTCGGGGCGCGGGCGGCGAGGAGATGGGGTATGAAGACTTTTGCCGAGTTGTATGAGCAGGCGGTTTCGCTGGCGCTGCGGGATGACCCCGCGGACCTGGAACAATCGCTTTCCGAATACGACCCGAACCACCTGGATTGCCTTTTGCACCCGGCCAAGCACCCTCTGGTGATCCGCACCGGGGAATGCGACTGTCCCCGCGAGCAGCGCGCGGCCTGCATCGGCCGCTGTCCCTTTGACGCCATGAGCCTGGACGAGGCGGGAAACATCCGGATCGATCCGGAGAAGTGCATGGGCTGCGCGGACTGCATCGACGGCTGCGCGGGGGAAAAACTCAAGGCCTCCACCGACATTTTGCCGGCGCTGAAAGCGGTGCGCGGCGCCAAGGGGCTGGCCTACGCGCTGGTGGCCCCGGCGTTTCTGGGGCAGTTCACCAGCGCCGTCACGCCGGGTAAGCTGCGCTCCGCCCTCAAGGCGGTGGGTTTTGACGGCATGATCGAAGTGGCGCTCTTTGCGGACATCCTGACCCTCAAGGAGGCGCTGGAGTTTGACCGGAACATCCGCACCGAGGCCGACTATCAGCTGACCAGCTGCTGCTGCCCGATGTGGATCGCGATGATCCGCAAGATCTATCACGAGCTGATGCCCCACGTGCCCGGCTCCGTTTCGCCGATGGTCGCCTGCGCCCGGACGGTCAAGGCGCTCTATCCGGACGCGGTGACGGTGTTTATCGGCCCCTGCCTTGCCAAGAAGGCCGAGGCCCGGGAAAAAGACCTGGCCGGCGCGGTGGACTACGTGCTCACATTCAGCGAAATGCAGTCGATCTTTGACCTGCTGGGCATCGACCCGGCCCGGATGGAGGAGAGCGACAAGGACCATTCCTCCCGCGCGGGGCGCATCTACGCCCGGGTGGGCGGCGTCAGCGAAGCCGTGCGGGACACCGTGGCGCGGCTGAACCCCCATCGGGAGATCACCGTCAGGACGCGCCAGGCCGACGGCATTCCCGCCTGCCGGGCGATGATGAACGACATCCGCGCCGGCAACGGCGGCGGCAACTTCTACGAGGGCATGGGCTGCCGCGGCGGCTGCGTGGGCGGGCCGAGGGCGGTCACACCGGTGGAAGAGGGGCGCAAGGCCGTCAATGCCTACGGCGACGCGGCCCAGTACCGCACCCCCGCGGAGAACCCCTATGTGGTGGAGCTTTTGCACCGGTTGGGGTTTGACACCATCGAGGAATTGCTGGAAAAGGATGAAATCTTCACCCGCCATTTTGACTGATCGCGCTGTTTGAAGGCGCGGCGGGGCTGTTATACTATTCGGTACAGGCTTTCGCGGGGCGGAGGCAGGGGAGGAAGCGCGTGCACGAATTGCCCATCACCCAGCGGGTCATCGACATCGCATCCGAGGCGGCCAGGGCGCGCGGCGCCGGCAAGATCACCCAGATCCAGCTGGTAATCGGGGACGCCTCCGGCTACATGGCGGATTCCATAGAGCTGTACTTTGACCTCATCAGCGCGGGCAGCCTCTGCGAGGGGGCGAAGCTGTCGTTTGAGTTTGTCAAGTCCATGCTCCGGTGCGACACCTGCGGCCAGCTTTTTGAGCGCAAGCCCTTTGACTTCACCTGTCCCTCCTGCGGCGGCCAGGGCCGGCCCACGGAAATCGGCCGGGAATTTTATGTAAAGGCGATCGAGGTAGAAAAATGAGCCAGATTGACATCCAGGAGTCCATTTACAAGCGAAATGACGAGCTGGCGGCGGAGCTGAACCGCGAGCTCACCCAAAAGAACGTATTCTGCGTCAACGTGATGGGCGCGCCGGGGGTCGGCAAAACCAGCTCGCTGATCCGGCTGATCCCGCTGATGGACCGCAGGGCGGCCGTCATTGAGGGCGATATCGAATCCTCCATCGACGCGGAAAACCTGAAAAAGCTGGGCATTGACGCCCACCAGATCAACACCCACGGCGCGTGCCACCTGGATTCCCCGGTCATCCGAGAGGCGGCCGATATTGTCGATATGCGCGACGGATACCTCTTCATCGAAAACATCGGCAATCTCGTCTGCCCGGCGGAGTTCGTCATCGGCGAGCACATCAAGATGCTGATCACCGCCGTCACCGAGGGCAGCGACAAGCCCTACAAATATCCGCTGGCCTTTGAGAAGGCGGATGTCATCCTGATCAATAAGGCCGATCTCGCCCCCTACGTGGACTTTGACGAGGACTACTTCATGAAGGGCGTGCGCGCGCTGAACCCCTCCGTTCCCGTGTTCCGCGTGTGTTCCCGCACCGGCGAGGGCTTCCAAGAGGTGTCAACGTGGCTCAAGCACCGCGCGAATACCGCCAGGTAGTCTTTTCCGGGCTGGTGCAGGGCGTGGGCTTCCGTCCCTCGGTGCGGAAGATGGCGCTGGAGGCCGGGGTTTCCGGTTGGGTGAAGAACGCCGGCGGAAACGCCGAGTGCGCCTTCGTCGGAGATCATGCAAAAATCGACGCGCTGATCCGCGCCATAGAGGCGCGGTTTTCGATCTTTGGGAAAAAGGCGTCCGCGGTCGAGCCCTTCCAGGCGGAGGGCTTTGACATTCTCGAGAGCGGCGGTGCGCCGTCGGGCGCGGCGCTGCCCCGCATCGTCCCGCCCGACGCGCCGGTGTGCGATGATTGCCTCCGGGAAATGTACGACCCGGAAAACCGCCGCCACCGCCACCCCTTCATCAGCTGCTCCGCCTGCGGTCCCCGCTATTCGATCCTGAAGGCGCTGCCCTATGACCGGGCCACCACCACGATGGGCGCCTTCCCCATGTGCAAAGTCTGCGCCGGGGAGTACGCGCGCCTCGCCGACCGGCGTCTCCACGCCCAGACCATCGCCTGCCCGGACTGCGGGCCCCGGCTCTGGTACGAAAGGGCGGGCGCGGAACAGCCGGACCCGATTGCGTGCGCTGCCCGCGACATTCTGGCCGGCGGCATTGTGGCGGTGAAGGGCATCGGCGGGTACCACCTGACCTGTCTTGCGCAGCGGGAACCCGCGGAGCGGCTCAGGAGGATCAAGGGGCGCGAAGGGAAGCCCTTTGCGCTGATGTTTCGCGCCATGGAGGACATCGAGGCCGTCTGCCGCGTCAGCCCCGAGGCGCGCGCCCTCGTCACCGGTTTTGCCCGGCCCATCGCCCTGCTGCCTTTAAGGGGCGAGGCGTTTGATGAAAGCGTAACCCGCGGCAGCCTGGACTGCGGCTGTTTTTTGCCCTATACGCCGGTGCACCACCTCTTGATGGACGCGGTCGCCGCCGGCGGCGCCCGGGCCCTCATCATGACCAGCATGAACCGGAGCGGGGAGCCCCTGATCTGCGACGGGGCAGCGGCCCGTGCCTTCGCGCCTGGCGAGATCGCCGGTATTTTGGACAACGACCGGCCCATAGCAAACCCGCTGGATGACTCCGTGGCGCGGGTGATGGACGGCGCGCCGCAGATTCTTCGGCGGGCGCGGGGCTACGCGCCGCTGCCGCTGCCCCTGCCGGGCGCAGGGAACCTCGTGGCCGCGGGGGGCGATCTGAAGGCCGCCTGCTGCTATCTGCAGGACGGCTGCGCCTACCTGGGCCCCTACGTTGGGGATCTGGAGGACGAACGCTGCCACGGGCGCTACGCGGCCGTAGCAGACGGCCTGGGGGCGCTGCTGGGCGCCCGGCCGGCCCTGGCGGCGGCGGACATGCACCCGCGCTACTTCAGCCGGATCTGGGCGCAGCGGAGCGGGCTTCCAGTTGTGCCGGTGCAGCATCATCACGCCCACGTGGCGTCGGTGATGGCGGAATACGGCCTGACCCGCGCGGTCGGGGCCGCCTTTGACGGCACCGGATACGGGCCGGACGGCACGGTATGGGGCGGTGAGTTCCTGTATTGCGAAGGCGGCGGCTTTGTCCGCGCCGCGCACCTTCTGCCGGTGGTGATGGCGGGCGGCGACGAATCCATGCGGGACGCGGAAAAGACCGCCGCCTGCTACCGGGCGGCCAGCGGCCTCGTGCCCGCCTACGCCGGGTGGGATGTGCTTGGGCGGGCGATTGAACGGGGGATCAACACCGTCCGTTCCTCCAGCATGGGCCGGCTCTTTGACGCGGCCTCGGCGATCCTCGGCATCTGCCGGAAGAACGGCTATGAGGGCGAGTGCGCCATCCTGCTGGAGCAGGCGGCGACCCTGGCGCTGCGATCGGGCGTCCGCCCCCGGGCGATGGCTTTTGAAGTGTACGAGGAGGGCGGCGTCCTCATCGCCGACTGGCGGCCGGTGATCCGCGCGCTGTCCTCGGGCGGCGACGTGCCGGCGCTGGCGCTGGGCTTTCACGAGGCGGTGGCGCGCCTGACGGAGCGCGTTCTGACCGACCTCGCCGCGCGCCGCGGCGTGAAGGACGCGGCGCTGACCGGCGGCGTGTTCCAGAACCGGCTGCTGACGGAACTGTGCCTGACCGGGCTTCGCGCCCGGGGGCTGAATCCCCTTCTCAACCGCCAGGTGCCGCCGGGGGACGGCGGGATCAGCCTGGGTCAGGCATTCATCGCATCGAGGTGATTTTCATGTGCGTCGCCGCTGCGGGCGTCGTGGTAACTCTGGACGGAGATTGGGCGAAGGTGGACGTGCTGGGCAACCGCGTCAGCGTGCACGCGGGGTTTGTCAACCCCAAGATCGGGGACTGGGTGCTGGTGCACGCGGGCTACGCGATGCAGCTGCTTACCCCGGAGGCGGCCCGGGAGATTGCCGCGCTCCACGAGGAAATCGGGGGGCCGCTATGACGGCGCAGCAGGCGCTTCAGCGCATCCGGCGCTACGACGGGCCGCCCCTTCGGATCATGGAGGTGTGCGGCACCCACACCGCCGCCATCGCGCGGGCGGGCCTTCGGTCGCTGCTTCCGGAAGGGGTTCGGCTGGTGTCCGGTCCGGGCTGCCCGGTGTGCGTGACCGAGCCGGGCTTTATCGACGCGCTGAACGAGATCGCCCTCAGGCCCGGCCATCGGGTGTTCGCCTTCGGCGACATGCTGCGGGTGCCGGGCAGCCGCATGAGCCTTTCCGGGGCAAAGGCCGCCGGCGGGCGGGTTTCCATGTTTCTTGGGCCGCACGACGTGATCGCCTACGCCGGGGCGCACCCGGAGGAGGTCTGCGTCGTGGCGGCGGTGGGGTTTGAAACCACCGCGCCCGTATACGCGCTGCTCATCCGGGAAGCCGAAAAGGCGGGGCTTTCCAACCTTCGCCTGGTTTCGGCGCTCAAGACGATGATTGCGCCGCTGCGCCGCCTGGCCGCGGCGGAAAACGGCATTTCGGCTTTTCTGTGCCCGGGCCATGTGGCGGTGCTGACGGGGGCTCGCGCCTTTGAGCCGCTGGCGGCGGAGTTTCACAAGCCCTTCGTGATCGCGGGCTTTGAGGCGGCGGACATTCTGCTAGCGGTGGCGGAGATCCTCGATCAGCTTGCGTCCGGCGCCGCCCGGGCGGCCAACCTGTATCCCCGCGCCGTCACGCCGGAGGGCAACGCGGCCGCCATGGCGGCGGTGGCGGAGTGTTTCGCGCCATCGGACGCCCGCTGGCGGGGGATCGGGCTGATCCCGGAATCGGGTCTGGCGCTCCGGCGCGAATACGCGCGGTTTGACGCCTGGCCGGGAGAGATGCCCCGGGGCACGGAAAACCCCGCCTGCCGCTGCGGCGATGTGATGCTGGGGCGCATGCTGCCCCCGGAATGTCCGCTGTTTTGCCGGGGCTGCGATCCCGGGCATCCGGTGGGCGCGTGCATGGTATCCGCGGAAGGGTCCTGCGGTATATGGGCCCGGGAGGAAGCGCTATGAGAATTGAAATGGCCCACGGCGGCGGCGGCGTCCAGACGGGCGAATTGATCCGCACCGTGTTTCAGAAGCATCTGTCCAATGAATACCTGGACCCCATGGGCGACGCGGCGGTGGTGACGGTGCCGGGGAACCGCCTGGCGATGACCACCGATGCCTTTGTGGTAAAGCCCCTGTTTTTCCCCGGCGGCGACATCGGCCGGCTCTCGGTGTGCGGCACGGTCAACGACCTTCTGATGGCGGGCGCGAAGCCCCTGTACCTGACGGCCTCCTTCGCCATTGAGGAGGGCATGGACGCGGACGCGCTGGAGGCGATTGCCCGGTCGATGCGCGCGGCCGCCGACGAGGCGGGCGTCAAAATCGTGGCGGGGGACACCAAGGTGGTGGACGGCAGCGGCGGCCTCATCATCACCACCGCCGGCGTCGGCGTGGTTTTGGGCGAACCGGTATCCATCGCCAACGCAAAGCCCGGCGACCGGCTGATCCTGTCGGGCAATCTGGGCGACCACCACGCGGCGATCCTGTCCAGCCGCATGGGCATTGAAAACGGCATCGTCAGCGACGAAGCGCCGCTCACCGAAATGGTGACCGCCCTCCGGAGCGCGGGCATTCCCCTCGGCGCCATGCGGGACGTCACCCGGGGCGGCCTGGCCACCATTCTGAACGAAATCGCCTCGGCCTCCGGCTGTGGAATCGAGCTGGAGAAGGCGCAGCTTCCCGTCGACCGCGCGGTGCGCGGCCTTTGCGAGATCCTGGGCCTGGACCCGCTCTACATGGGCAACGAGGGCAAAATGGTGGCCGTCGTACCGGAGGAGCGCGCCGACGAGGCGCTAAAGATCATCCGCGCCAGCCGCTACGGCGAGAACGCGCGGTGCGTCGGGCGCGTGAAAGCGGGGAAGGGCGTGACGCTGATTACGGAGCTGGGCGGACGGCGGATGCTGCCGCCGCTCTCCGGCGAAGGCCTTCCGAGAATCTGCTGAGGAATGCAAAAAAGGCCCCGCGGGGGCCTTTTTTTGATGGGCGCTACCGTCCGATGCCTTTTTCGATGGCGCGCCGGAGGGCGGCGCAGAGCTCGTCCACCGCGGCGGCGACCGGGGAAGTCATCGGGCCGTCAAAATCCATGCTCTGCCACTGGACGCCCAGCAGGAGCGTCCTGGCGCCTGTCCCGTCCGACAGGTAGTTGATCAGCACCTTGAGGGGCAGCATGTGCGAGAGGAAGGTGGGCCCACCCACCTTTTCCGGCGGGATCTCGACGATTTCGCCGGGCGCCGCGCCCACATCCGCCGCATCGATCAGCAGCATGTGGGTGGGCCGGAAGGCGCGAATCTGGCCGCTGAAGTTCTCCGGCGCAGTCTCGCCCGGGCAGAACAGAAGCTCCGGGTGCGCGCCCCCGGAGTATTCCGCCGCCAGCCGGGTCACGACCTCCATGCCCGCGGCGTCGTCCGCGCGGAGCGTGGAGCCCGCGCCGATCACCGCCAGGCGCTCTGCGCCCGCGAGCCATTCCTGTAAGCGCGAATGGATGTCCACGGCTCAGATTTCCACCGTCAGCGACTTTTTGTCCGCGCTGGCCAGCTCGAAATTCTGGGTGTTTTCCAGCGCGTTTTTGTTGCAGGTGTCCACGCACTGCCCGCAGTAGAGGCACTTGTCCAGGTGTACGATGGCCTTGAACTGCTTGTCTGCCACCTTTTCAATGGTGATGGCGTTGGCCGGGCACACGCGCATGCACAGCTTGCAGCCCACGCAGCGGTCCGGATGGAACTTCAGCGCGCCGCGGAACTTATCGGGAACCTGCGCGTGCACGGCCGGATAGAGCACCGTATCCGTCTTCTTGGCCATCATGCCCAGCAGGAAGGGGACCATTTTACCGGGAGTGTTATGCATCAGAGAAGCGCTCCTTTGACGATCAGGTCGATGAGGATCTGGGCGAGGGAAACCGGCGCCAGCACCTTCCAGCAGAAGGCGATCATCTGGTCGAGCCGGAAGCGGGCGAGGGCGGCGCGCATCAGCGCCAGCAAAAAGACCACGACGAACAGCTTCACCAGGAACAGCAGAAAGCCGATCAGCGCGTTGCCCCCGATGAACACCGGGAAGAACACCGCCGAAATCAGCGCCGCCACCACCACGAGCTCGGTGCTGAGCGTCATCTTGAACATGGCCAGCAGGCGTCCGCTGTACTCGGTGAACGTGCCGCCGACGATTTCGGTTTCGGCGTCCGGGATGTCAAAGGGTGCGCGCTCCAGCTTGCCCTGGGCCGTAATGAGGGACACGCAAAAGGCCGGGATGTTCACAAGAAGAAGCGCCGGGTGCTGGTGGTAGAACTGGGTGATGCCGCTGATCGACCAGGTTCCCGCCAGAAGCGCCGGGCCGAGCAGCGCCATGTACAGCGGCACCTCGTAGGCGAACAGCTGCGTCATCGCGCGGATCGCGCCCAGCTCTGCAAAGAGCGACTTGGAAAACCAGCCCGCCAGGAAAAACGTCAGCGTCGGGATGGTCAGAAAGTACATGACGACGATCAGATCGCTGTCAAAGGGGTGGAGCGAGGTGACGCTCCAGATGGGGATGTAGAGAAACGCCGCGCAGGTGGCCGCGAAGGCGAACACCGGGATCGAGCTGAACAGGCGCGGGTCGGCGTCGCAAGGGATGATGGTCTCCTTCGACAAAAGCTTCAGAAGGTCCGCCAGCGGCTGGTACCACGGCGGGCCGATCCGGTTTTGCATCCGCGAGTAGAGCTTGCGGTCGACGTACTCAAACATCAGCGACAGCGCGCCGAGAAAAAGAAATCCCGGAAAGATCACGATTTGAAACAGGGCAAGCCACACGCCGATCATTCTCCCCTCAGATTTTTGTTGGCGGCGGTCAGGTCCACACCCTGCTTCGCGTACCAATCCACGCTGTATTTCCGAAGGCCCTCCCAGTCAAACACCCGCGACTGGCCGGACGAACCGTCCACGACGCGCACGGAGCGGTCCGTGCAGGAAAAGCACGGATCGATGGCCGCGATGACGATGGGCACGTCCGCGAGGTACCCGCCCTCGATCATGTGGGTGATGGCGGCCAGGTTGGCCAGCGTTGGGGCGCGCACCTTGACGCGGTCGGGCTTGTCGGTGCCGTTGGAGCGGGTGTAATGGATGTCCTCGCCCCGGGGCGCCTCATAGCGCATGATGGATTCGCCCGCCGGAATCCGCAGCGGCACCTTGACGGAAATCGGGCCTTCCGGCATCTGATGGATGATCTGCCGGATCATCTTGTAGCTCTCCATCAGTTCCCGGACGCGGACCACCGTGCGGCCGAACACATCCGCGTGGTCGTCGGTGATGACCTCAAAATCCAGCTCCGGATAGATGCCGTTGGGATCGTCGCGGCGCACGTCCCGCTTGACGCCGGAGGCGCGCAGCACCGGCCCGGTGGCGCCCAGGCGCAGCCCGTCCTCCCGGGACAGCTTGCCCACGCCCGCCAGGCGCTGGGCCACGGTTTCCTCGCCCAGCACGGCTTTTTCATAGTATTCGGTGCGGGCCTGGAGCGCGTCCGCCGCCTCCAGCACCTTCTGGGCCTGTTCGGGGGTAATGTCGCGGCGCACGCCGCCGATGGCGTTCATGCCGTAGTTGATGCGGTTGCCGGTCAGCATCTCCAGGGTGTCCATGATGATCTCGCGGTCGCGCCAGGCGTACATGAAAAGCGACATGAAGCCGATCTCATGGCCCGCGATGCCCAGCCAAAGAAGGTGGCTGTGGATGCGCTCCAGCTCGCCCACCAGCGCGCGCAGGTACAGCGCGCGGCGGGGGACCTCCGCGCCCGCCAGCGCTTCCACCGTCTGCACATAGCAGGTGGAATGGGAGTGGGAGCAGATGCCGCAGATGCGCTCCAGCAGGTAGATGTTCTGCACGTAGGTGCGGCTCTCGGCGGCCTTTTCCATGCCGCGGTGGTTGTAGCCCAGCGCCACGGCGGCAGCGGCCACGCGCTCGCCGTCCAGCAGCAGGTTAAAGCTCTCGGGCTCCTCCAGCGCGGGGTGCTGCGGCCCCAGCGGGATCATGATCTTGTTGTCTCGTTCCATGGTCACACCCCCTTCGCGGGTTCGGAAATTTTGGGTTGAGCGGTCAGCTCCGGATAGGTCTTTCGGGCGATGCCGGGCTTCCAGTCCTTGCGCATCGGGTATTCGCCCTTGGGCCAGTTGTCGGGCAGCGGGTACTGTCTGCCGGGTGTCAGCCCCTCCACCTTGATCCCCAGAAGGCCCTCCAGCTCCCGCTCGTAGAAGGTGGCGCCGTTAAAGACGGGCAGCACCGTTTGGATGGACACCGGGTCCTCCCGGCGGGTCTTGAACTTCAGCGTCAGCAAAATGCCGCCGGGCTCCGCCACGTGGTAGAGAAATTCAAAGTTCTCGCCGGTATCGAGCCCCGTGATGGTGCACAGGTGGTCAAAGCCCAGTTCTTCCTTCAAAAACCGCAGCGCGTCCATGAAGTCCGCCTCGGGCACGCTCAGATAAATCCGGTTGTGCTTTATGACGGCCTGATCCGCGTCCAGGCCGAAGCGCTCGGCGAGGCGGCCCAGCACGCCCTGCTCCCGTTCATACGTCAATTCCATACCCTGCCTCCTCACGCCTGACCGGCTTTGCTCGTTTCCTCCGGAGTCCCGGGGGCCTCCGGGCCGGGGGCTGCGGCCTCGTCCGGCTTTTTTTCCGTATTCTCCAGCGTCTTGAGCAGCTTCACCACGCCGTCGATGATGGCCTCGGGCTTGACGGGGCAGCCGGGCACGTACATGTTGACGGGGATGGCGGTGTCAATGCCGCCCTCCACGCAGTAGCAGCCGTCAAACACGCCCGCGGAGCAGGCGCAGGTGCCCACCGCGATGACAAACTTGGGCTCGGGCATCTGCTGATAGATGGTCACCAGGCGGTCGCGCTGCTGCATCGTGACCGGGCCGGAGCAGACCAGTACGTCCGCGTGGCGGGGAGACCCCTTGAGCTGGACGCCAAAGCGCTCCACGTCGTAGCGCGGGGTCAGCGCCGCCAGCACCTCAATGTCGCAGGCGTTGCAGGCGCCGGAGTTGAAGTGGATGATCCAGGGAGACTTCAGCCGGGCCCAGTTGATGATGCGTTCGATCGTCTTCATGAAATCACCTCCGCAGCAGCATGAACAGCGAAAGCACCGTCACGCCCAGGTACACCGCCGACGTGACCGTGAGGCCCGCGGGATCGGTGGCCACCACCAGCACGACCACGTGCATGATGGTGAAGAAAAACGCGAATTTGAAAAACTCGGTATAGTCCGGCTGGCCCTGGTTTTCCTCCATGTTTTCGCCGCAGGCGTAGGCCTGCATCTTTCCCTCGGAGTCCTGGCCGTGGGCGGAAAACCGCTTGGCGACCATCGACAGCGCGAAGGAAACCAGCAGCAGTACGAAAAAGGTCACCGGCGGCGACATGAGAAAGCTTTCCATCGGATGCCTCCATCCATTCGTCAGATTGCGTTGGGCGCTACCCCTTCAGGTTGTTGAGCTTGTCGGTCATCAGCGAGCCGTTGTTGCGGTAGACGCCGAACAGGATGCCCGTGGCGATGACCAGCAGCATGACCTCGACGACGATGATCGTGATCACGAAGGATTGGGCCATGCCCATCTTGCCGGTCTCATACCCGGCGCCGATCATCACCAGTGTGACGGCCTTGGTGAGCACCTCCACCGAAAGCAGGATGCGCAAAAGGTTCCGCGTCACGATGATGCCGTACACGCCCACCGCGATCAAAAGCGCCGCGCCGATCAGAAACAGCGTATACAAAAGGCTCACAGCTTGTCGCCCTCCTTGAAGAAGATCAGCACGCCGAACACGCCGGCCAGCGCGATCACGATCTGGCCCAGAAGGTCGGCCTGGCGCTCGTTCCAGAACACGGCGGCCTCCGCGTCGCCGGCGACATGGGGGACGGTGGCGGGGATCAGTTCGCCCAGGTGGGGCAGCATCAGCGCAAGCCCCGCAACGGCGAGGGCGATCAGCACCACCGGCAGCAGGCGGAAGCGCCTGCGGCGCTCCTCGCGATGCCGCTCGACTTCCTCCTTGGTGCGCAGCTTGGTCATCGAAATGGTGCTGATAAACACCACCGTAATCAGGCCGGCGCAGACGGAGAGTTCAAACACCGCCGCCAGCGGCGCCTTGAGCATGAACAGAAGGATGGTCAGCACCGCGCTGAGCGCGGCCAGCGCCACCGCGGCCTTCAAAAGGTCCCGGAGCATCACGGTCAGCAGGGCGGTTATGATGAGCCCCGCCAGGAGTAGGATGATCACCGTCAGGTTCAATTCTTTACACCTTCCATCGCAAGGATGTCGTCAGATCAGGCCTTTGCCCCTGAGATAGATGAGCAGCAGCGGAAACAGAAGCCCCGCGATCACGTTGACGGCGGAAAGAACAACCTCCACGAGCCGCATGGCGCCGTCACACTCGGTGACAGCCTCCATTTCGGGCGAGGGCTTTCCGAAAAACACCTTCTTCTGGAGTATAAGAAAATACCCCAGCGTCAGCGCGCTCAAACACAGCGCCGCAATGGCGAGCCCGGGGGACACCTGCCACACCGCCATCACGATGATGAGCTTCGACCAGAACCCCGACAGCGGCGGGATGCCCGACATCGACATCAGGCCCAGAATGGAGCTGATGCTGGTAAAGGGCATCACCTTGCCCAGGCCGCCCATCTGATCCATATCGCGGGTGCCCGTCTGGTGGTAGACGGCGGCGGCATCCACAAACAGGAGCGACTTGAACGTGGCGTGGTTGAAAAAGTGCATCACCGCACCGACAAAGCCCAGCGCCGACCCCGTGGACACCCCCAGCACGATGTAGCCGATCTGGCTGACCGAGGAGAAGGCCAGCATGCGCTTGATGTCCTTCTGGCCGATGGCGCCCAGCGCGCCCACCAGGATGGACACCACGGACAGGATCGCCAGCGCGGTGCCGACCTTGGCGTCGTTTTGAAACACATCCCGGTAGACGCGCATCAGCGCATACACGCCGGACACCTTGATGACGACGCCCGCCAGCACCACCGAAACCGGCGACGGCGCGGAGGAGTGGGCGTCCGGCACCCAGGTGTGGAACGGCACCACGCCGGACTTGATCGAAAGGGCGATCACAAAAAGCAGAATCGCCGCGTTCAGCATCACCGGGTAGTGGCCGCCGAGCGAGGATACGTAGGCCGCGACGCCCGCGTAGGAGGTTTCGCCCGACAGCGTGAACAGGAAGGCGATGGCGAGCAGCATCATCGCGGTGGCCAGCGCGCTCATCAGGTAGTACTTGAAGGCGCCCTCCAGTTCGTCCCGCTTTTTGTCAATGGCGATCAGGAGGAACGAGGCCGCGCCCGTCACTTCGATGAAAACGTACAGGCTGAAGATGTCGGTGACCATCACCACGCCGTTCATGCCCATCATCAGAAGAAGCAGCGCGCTGCCAAAGCTGAAGCGGCTCGCGTGGATGGTGCCGGTGGCCACCAGCGCCGTGGCGCAGGCGATGAAGCCGATGATCGTCAGCACGATCGCGCCGAAGGCATCCACCGAAAACGTGCCGAAAAAGGTGGAGGCCAGGGGGGCGTTCGTTTGAATGACTTTCGCAAGATCCCAGGCGCCCAGCGCCACCTGAACCAGCGCGACGCCCGCCGCAATCCAGAGCGCGGACCAACGGCTGTTCCAGGTCAGAATGTTCAGGATCACCACCGCCGCCAGCGGGATCCCAATGAAAAGAAACGGCACGAGCTTTTCCTCCTTAAACTTGAGGGGATTCCGTCAGGACAGCGCGAAGATCGCGATGACGATCACCACGCCCCAAAGCACCCAGATCACATAGCGGGACTGGCTGCCGTTGTGCGCGCGCTTGACAAGCCCCGAAAGCGCGCCGACAAACCACACCACCGCCACGTCGTAAAACCAGCTGATGGCGTCGTTGATCACAAGGGAGATCCTTGCGTAAAAGCGAAACGCCCTCCGGGCGACGGGGTAGGGGTCGCAAAAGGTGGTTTCCAGCCAGGCCAGCGCGCCGTCCATCTCGGTGACGGGTTCGTCTTTCACCCTGGAGGCCTCAAAAAGGGCGGTGTGGCGCGCAAAGCCCAACGCGCCGATGCCCGCGAAGATCGCGCCCACCAGCGACACCAGCGAAAGCATCAGGCCCAGGATACCGTCCTGCAGCGCGATCCGGTAGACCGCTCCGGAAAAGGCCACCGCCACGGCCGCAAGCGCGGCGGCATAGTAGGCGCCGACGGCGAGGGGGGCCTTGTGCCCCGGCGCGCCGTCCAGCGCGCCTGCCGCCAGGAACAGTACAAAGCCTGCCGCCGCCGCCGCGATGGCCGCGTAGGTAAACACGCCGCCGGCGGAGGAGGTGACGCCCAGTACCAGCGCGCCGCCCTGGGCCAGGTTCAGCGCGATCGCAAGCTTTTTATAGCTGCCCGCGGTCAGCGACAGCATGCCGGAGAGGAGCACCGTACCCGCGCCCAGGACCAGCACGAGCAGCAGCGGCCACGCGTCCCGGCCCATCTCAAACATGCCCGGGAATTTTGAAAGCAGGTTTGCGCCCATCAGCAGGTTCAGCGCGCCGGGAACCAGCGCCATAAACGGCGCGGGCGCGACCCCGGACGCCCTGCCGATCCACCCGTGGAAGGGAATCACGCCCAGCTTCGCCGCGGCGCCCACCGCCATCAGAAGAAAGCCCGCGGTGCCCGGGGCGTTCATCGGCACGTGCATCGCGTCCATGGTCATGGTTTCGGCCGCGTGGCCGGCCAGGGCCATGCCCAGGATCATGCACAGATCGGTGAGCGCGGCGGTAAAGACCGCGCGCACCGAGACCCTCCAGGCGCCTTCGCCGCCGGATTGGATCATGACGAACATCGGCGCCCACATCGCCTGCCAGAAAAAGAGCATGGCGATCAGGTTGTTGGCCATGATCGCGCCGTTGGCCATCGCCAGCGCCATCAGAACGCAGCCGTCAAAGAGCCGGCCGGCGTCGGCCCTGCGAATGAGCGCGTAGATTGCCAGA
Organism: Christensenellales bacterium; assembly: GCA_040768845.1. Lineage (GTDB taxonomy): Bacteria > Bacillota > Clostridia > Christensenellales > Aristaeellaceae > JAEZHK01. The sequence goes on from JAXGME010000010.1 coordinate 55,135, forward strand.
AGAAACGCCAGCGCCGACGCGGCAATCACCAGCGCGCCGCCGGATGCCGTCAGCTTCAGCGAAAAGTCCATGCCCCACAGCGCCCAGGGGCGGGTATATTCCAGCGACTGGCCCGCCACAAAATCCGCGAGGGCAAATGTCGCGGCGGCGCCCAGTGCCAAAAGCGCCCGGCGAGGATGTCGCAGGCCCTCGGGCAGCATAAAGATCAGGGCGCCAAACGCGGATGGCAGCACCACCAGCATCAGGGGGAGGAGAGAATCCATGGTCACATTCATCCGATGATCACCGCCATTTGCTGAACAATCGCCTGTACCCAAACCGCCGGGTAGTAAATCAGGATACCGCTGGCGATGGAAAGCGCCGCCAGCAGCGCCACGGAGTATTCCATCGTCCCCCGGCCCTCATGGGCGGGGTGCTCCGCGTGGGACTGCCCCAGGAACACCCGGTAAAACGCGCGCATCAGGTAGAGCACCGTCATCACCGCGCCCAGGATGAACACCGCGGCAATCCAGGGGTGCCCGGCCTCCACCGCGCCGTGGATGACCATGTCCTTGCTGAAAAACCCGCCAAAGGGCGGCACGCCCATGACCGAGAACGCGCAGAGGAAGAAGGAGACCGCCGTCCAGGGCATGGTCCTGGCCAGGCCGCCCATCTTTCGGATGTCCTTGGTGTGCAGGCTGTGTTCCACGATGCCCGCGCACAGGAAGAGCCCCGCCTTGGAGATCGCGTGCATCAGGATGTACATCAGCCCGCCCGCCAGCGCCGCCTCGCCGCCGATGGAGAGGCCCAGAAAGATAAAGCCGATCTGGCTGACGGTGGAGTAGGCGACGATGCGCTTGATGTCGTTTTCCGCGATGGCTGCGCCGGCGGAGAGCATCGCGCTGACGGCGGCGATCACCGGCATCGCGGTATTCCAGAAGGCGTCAATGCGGAATGTAACGGCAAAGAGCCGCGCGTAGACGTACACGCCGATCTTCACCAGCACCGCCGCGTGCAGAAGGGCCGTGGCTGGGGTCGGCGCCACGCCCGCGTCGGCCAGCCAGGAGTGCAGCGGTAGCGTCGCGGACTTCGAGAGAATGCCAAAGAGGATCAGTACCACCGCGGCGTTGGAAATCTCCTTGCCCCGCAGCTGCAGAAGATCCATCGTTCCGTGCTGGAAGTAGACCATCAGAAATCCCGCCAGCATCACCAGCGCGCCCACGCCGGTGATCAGAAACGCCTTGTTGGCGCGGCGCACGTATTCCTTCTCTCGGAAAAAACCGATCAGCCGCCAGCACGCCAGCGCCGACAGCTCCCAAAACCCGTAGAGAAAGACGAGATTGGTGGTCATCGTAATGCCCATCATCGCGCCCAGAAACATCACCACGTAAAAGTAGTACTCGTTCTGGTTCTCGTAGTGTCCAAGGTAGCCGTAGGAATACACGACGATGATCAGCCCCAGGAAGGAGGAGATCAGCGCCATGAACACCGCCAGGCCGTCCGCGTGAAAGCCAAAGCTCAGCCCGAGGGGCAGCATGATATCGAAGGAATGGGGCGCGCCGGACAGCGCCGTCGGCAGCATGGATATCAAAAGCCCAAAGGGCACCGCGACGTATACCAGCGCCATCGCGTTCCGGACCTTTTCCGACGCGCGTCCGATCAGCGGCAGCGTACACGCGCCGATCAGCGGAACAAACACGACGAAAAGCAATAGGGTGGGACCAGTCATCTTTTATACCCCCTGCGCCAACTTGGCGGCATTCGTGGTTCAGCCACCGGGCTTCATCGGTCTTAAAAGCGCAGGTTTGACAGCGCCCATAAAGACCAAATGTCATTATAGACCGCACGGTGTCCGCCCGTCAATGGTGATATGAAAACATATCTACCAATTATATAGGCCCTTAGATGGCATGCGTGCATCCGGACAACGGCGTCCATGCCTGCATTCATACCCTCGTTCCGATCGGCCAAACCGGGCGCCCGCTCGGGGGTCGGAGGCGGGCCGTCCGCCGGAAATACTGCGTGGAAAGAATAATTATGCGCGCCGATCCATCAATAAATATTGCGGGATCGATTGGTTTTCCCCGGCATGCCCCGGGTTTTTTGCGCCAAGTGCGTGTGAATGTATGCACACTTCGTTAAAAATGAAATTTTTTGCCCGCGGCTCCGTCAAAAAATCCGCCGGAACTTCATAAAGATTTCGAATTCCCCCCTTTATTTTCGGATCGGAGGTATGCTATAATTAAGATGGCCGAATTTGAGACGTAAGGAGCGAAAAACATGACGAAGAATAAGAAACTCTTGCAGTGGGTTGACGAAGTCAAAGATATGTGTCAGCCGGATTCCGTCTATTGGTGCGACGGTTCCGAAGAGGAATACCAGCGCATTCTCAAGAGCATGGTGGATTCCGGTGCCGCCATTCCGCTCAACCCCGAGAAGCGCCCGGGCTGCTACCTGTTCCGCAGCCATCCCTCCGATGTGGCGCGGGTCGAAAACCGTACTTTTATCGCCTCCAAACGGAAGGAAGACGCCGGCATCACCAACAACTGGGTCGATCCGGAGGAATTGAAAAAGACGATGCGCGCGCTGTACAAGGGCTGCATGAAGGGCCGCACGCTGTACGTCATCCCCTTCTCCATGGGCCCCATCGGCTCGCCCATTTCCAAAATCGGCGTGGAGATCACCGACAGCCCCTACGTCGTGGCCAACATGCGGATCATGACCCGCACGGGCCAGGCCGTGCTGGATGTGCTGGGCGACGAGGGCGAATTTGTGCCCTGCCTGCACTCTGTCGGCGCGCCGCTTGAGCCGGGCCAGAAAGACGTCGCGTGGCCCTGCGCGCCCATTGAGCAGAAGTATATCAGCCATTTTCCCGAGGACCGCACGATCTGGTCCTACGGCTCCGGCTACGGCGGAAACGCGCTTCTGGGCAAGAAGTGCTTCGCGCTGCGCATCGCGTCCGTCCAGGCCCGCGACGAGGGCTGGATGGCCGAGCACATGCTGGTACTGCGCCTGACCGACCCCAAGGGCAACGTGAAATACATCACCGGCGCGTTCCCCAGCGCCTGCGGCAAGACCAACCTGGCCATGCTGATCCCCACCGTCCCCGGCTGGAAGGTCGAGACCGTGGGCGACGACATCGCCTGGATGAAGTTCGGCAAGGACGGCCGTCTCTACGCCATCAACCCCGAGGCGGGCTTCTTCGGCGTGGCGCCGGGCACTTCCGAGCAGTCCAACCCCAACGCGATGCACACCATTACCAAGAACACCATCTTCACCAACGTGGCGCTGACCGACGACGGCGACGTGTGGTGGGAGGGCATCGGCACCCCCGCGCCGGATCACCTGATCGACTGGAAGGGCAACGACTGGACGCCCGACAGCAAGGAGCCGGCCGCCCATCCCAACGCCCGCTTCACCACGCCCGCCAGCCAGTGCCCCTCCATCGCGCCCGAATGGGAGGATCCCAACGGTGTGCCGATTTCCGCCATCCTGATCGGCGGCCGCCGGCCCTCCACCATCCCGCTGGTGAACGAGAGCTTTGACTGGAAGCACGGCGTGTTCCTGGGCTCCATCATGGGTTCCGAGATCACGGCCGCCGCCATCTCCTCGAAGATCGGCCAGGTGCGCCGCGATCCCTTCGCGATGCTGCCCTTCATCGGCTACAACGCGACGGACTACCTCCAGCACTGGCTGGACATCGGCGAGGCCACCGAGGCCGACAAGCTGCCGAGAATCTTCTACGTCAACTGGTTCCGCAAGAGCCCGGAGGGTAAGTTCCTGTGGCCGGGCTACGGCGACAACAGCCGCGTGCTCAAGTGGATCGTGCAGCGCGTATCCGGCGAAATCGGTGCGGAGCAAACCCCCATCGGCCTCCTGCCCAAGAAGGAAGACCTGGATATCAGCGGCCTTGAACTCAAGGAAGGCGCGCTGGATGAGCTGCTCAAGGTGGACAAGGAAGGCTGGAAGGCCGAGGTCGAGTCCATCAAGGAGTACTACGCCAAGTACGACGGCAAGCTGCCCAAGGAGATGTACCACCAGCTGGATGCGCTGGAAGCGCGCGTCAACAGCTGAGGCGCATTCCCGGAGGCGAAGCGTTGACCGGGTCTAAACCGCCGGAAACCCATTTGGGTTTCCGGCGGTTCTTTCGCTTTTCGGGGGGCGTGCCGCCTTTATCCGCCTTGCGATGGGGCCGGAGGCATGCGCCTTACCGCGGGTTGACGATGTTGACCGGCGCGCCGCCGAGGAAGGCGCGCAGGTTGTCCGCCGCGATGCCCATCAGCCGCTTGCGGGATTCCCGGGGCGCCCAGGCGATGTGGGGCGTGATGAGGCAGTTTTTCGCCCGGAGCAGCGGGTTGTCCGCCCGGATAGGCTCTTCGTCCACCACATCCAGCCCCGCGGCGTACACGTGCCCGTCGTTCAGCGCGTCCGCCAGATCCCTTTCGACGACGAGGGGGCCGCGCCCGGTGTTGATCAGGATCACGCCGGGCTTCATTTTCGCAATTGCGGCGCGGTCGATCATGCCGCGGGTCTCTTCCGTCAGCGGGCAGTTGAGCGAGATCACGTCCGAGCGGGCGTAGAGCGCGTCCAGCGTCACAAATTCGATCGGGCCGCGGCAGTCTCCCGGGACCGTTCGGGGGTGGGAAATCACGCGCATGCCAAAGGCCGCGGCGATCCCGGCGGTCGCCCGGCCGATGCGGCCAAAGCCGACGATGCCCATTGTCTTTCCGGCCAGCTCGACTTGCGGGGTTTCCCAAAAGCAGAAATCCGGGCTTTCACTCCAGCGCCCCGCGTGGACGGCCGCGGAGTGGTGCTCCGGGCGGTGGCACAGCGCCAGCAGCAGCGCGAACACAAACTGCGCCACGGCGTCGGTGCCGTAGGCGGGGACATTGGCCACCGGGATGCCCCGCTCCCGGGCGGCCGCAACATCCACCACGTTGTAGCCGGTGGCCAGTACGCCGATAAAGCGCAGGTTCGGGCAGGCGAAGATCGTCTGCCGCGTGAGCGGCGTCTTGTTGGTGTAGACGATCTCGGCGTCCGCCATTCGCGCTGCCGTCTGCTCCGGGGCAGTCCGGTCATAAACCGTCAATTCGCCCAGTGCCTCCAAATCCGCCCAGCTCAGGTCGCCGGGGTTCAGGGTATGGCCGTCCAGTATCACAATCTTGGGCATGGCTTGCTCCTTAAACGCCGGAAAGGCGCCCGAGCTGATTGAGCGCTTCCGGAGCGTGTTATATATGGAACATGATATTGCATTTCAGACCCGATCGAAAGCGGCCGAAGGCAATTTTTTTGTGAAGTCCCTCTCCTTTCTTTTTTGTTCCATTTAACCGTTTTCCACGCAATCCTTGTGTTTGGGGATTCCAGACCCCGGTGGGGGTTGGAAATACATCATGAAAGGGGTGTTTCAATGGACGAGAAAAAACTGACCACCGCAACCGGAGCGCCGGTCGCCAACAACCAAGATTCGCTCACGGCGGGTCCCCGCGGGCCAATGCTGCTGCAGGACGTATGGTTTCTCGAGAAGATGGCGCATTTTGACCGCGAAGTCATCCCGGAGCGGCGCATGCACGCCAAGGGCTCCGGAGCGTTTGGCAAGTTCACCGTCACCAATGACATCACGAAGTATACCCGCGCCAGGGTGTTCTCCGAAGTGGGCAAGGAGACGCCGGTTTTTGTGCGCTTCTCGACCGTCGCCGGAGAGCGCGGCGCGGCGGATGCCGAGCGCGATATCCGCGGCTTTGCCATCAAGTTCTACACCGAAGAGGGCAACTGGGACCTGGTGGGCAACAATACGCCCGTGTTCTTCATCCGCGACGCGCATCACTTTTCCGACCTCAACCACGTGGTCAAGCGCGACCCCAGGACCAACATGCGTTCCCCGCAGAACAACTGGGACTTCTGGACCATGCTGCCCGAGGCGCTGCACCAAGTGACCATCGTCATGAGCGACCGCGGCCTGCCCGACGGCTACCGCCACATGCACGGCTTTGGCAGCCATACCTACAGTCTTATCAGCGCGGACGGCGTGCGTCACTGGATCAAGTTCCACTTCCGCACCCACCAGGGCATCAAGAACCTGACCGACGCCGAGGCGGAGGCGATCGTCGGAAAGGACCGCGAAAGCGCGCAGCGCGATCTGTTTGAAGCCATCGAGCGGGGCGATTTCCCGCGCTGGACGATGCAGATCCAGATCATGACGGAGGCGCAGGCCAGGAATCACCGGGAAAACCCCTTTGACATCACCAAGGTGTGGAGCCACAGGGATTACCCGCTGATTGACGTGGGCGTGCTGGAGCTCAACCGCAACCCGGACAACTACTTCGCCCAGGTTGAACAGGCCGCCTTCAGCCCCGCCCACATTGTGCCGGGCATCGGCCTTTCCCCGGACAAGCTGCTGCAGGGGCGCGTCTTCTCCTACGGCGACGCGCACCGCTACCGGCTCGGCGTCAACAACGACCAGATCCCCGTCAACCGCCCCATCGTCCCCGTGCACAGCTACCATCGGGACGGCATGATGCGGGTGGACGGCAACTACGGCGCGACGCTGGGCTACGAGCCCAACAGCTACGGCGAATGGGCCGAACAGCCGGACTTTGCCGAGCCGCCGCTGGATCTGTCCGGCTTTGCGGACCGCTTCAGCCCCTACGGCGACGACGACGACTGCTTCTACCAGCCGGGCAACCTGTACCGCCTGATGACCGAGGAGCAAAAGTGCGCGCTGATCGAGAACACGAAAAACAGCATCATGCCGGTGACGATGAACATCAAGTACCGGCACGCCGCGCACTGCCATATGGCCGACCCGGACTACGGCGCGCGCATTGCCGCGGCGCTGGGCCTTGACATGGAAAAGGTGCTGCCGCTGACGAAGCTCACCCACAAGGAGCGCATGGCGGCGACAAAGGCCGGGACATTCGAATAGCGCGCATTTGCCCCCGCGCCCGCCGGCACGCCGGCGGGCGCGCGTTTTGCGTCGCGGTTGACATGCGCAACCACCGGTGTTATATTTTGAAAAAAGACTGGCCGGAGGTGTGGACATGAAAGCTCTTTTCATCGGCGGGACCGGCACCATCAGCAGTCCCATTTCGTACTTTGCCGCCAGCGGCGGCTGGGAACTCTACCTGCTCAACCGAGGCAGCCGGGGACTGCCGGAAGGTGCGGCCCAGATTCGGGCCGACATCCGCGACGAGGATGCCGTGCGCGAGAAGATCTCGGGCATGCGCTTTGATGTGGTCGCGGACTTTATCGCCTATACTCCGGATGATGTCGAGCGGGATTTCCGCCTCTTTGGGGGAAAGACGGCCCAGTACATCTTCATCAGCTCCGCCTCGGCCTATCAAAAGCCGCTGGCCAGCCCCTTTGTCACGGAGAGCACGCCGCTATTCAACCCGTTCTGGCAGTATTCCCGCGACAAGATCGCCTGCGAGCAGCTTTTGACGGATCTGTACCGCCGGGAGGGCTTCCCGATCACCATCGTGCGCCCCAGCCACACCTACGGCGAGCGGGCGGTGCCGGTGGCGCTGCACGGGGGGAAGGGCTCATACCCGGTCATCCGGCGCATGAAGCAGGGCAAGAAGGTGATCGTCCCCGGCGACGGCACATCGCTCTGGACGCTCACATGGAACGAGGACTTTGCGTGGGCGTTTCTGGGCCTGATGGGCAACATCCACGCCGTCGGCGAAACCTATCAGATCACATCGGACGAATCGCTGACCTGGAACCAGATCTACCACACCGCCGCCGCCGCGATGGGCGTCGAGGCGCGCCTGGTGCACATTCCCTCGGACGTGCTGGGTGCGAAGAACCCGGACTGGAAGGGCGGCCTCGTCGGCGACAAGGCCAACAGCGTCGTCTTTGACAACGCGAAAATCAAGCGTGCCGTGCCCGACTTTAAGGCGTGCACCCGCTTTGACGAGGGCGTCCGCGTGGCGCTGGAGTACATTGACGGGCATCCCGAGTGCCAAACGGAGGACCCGGCGTTTGACGACTGGTGCGATCGGATGATCGAGGCCTGGGAACGCGCTGTCGAATCGCTTCCGCGCTTCCATTGAGAAACCAATCGGGTCCGGCGCGCGTCTAATCGAACATCAGGGCGAATTTCGCCATATAATCTTCGATTTGGGAATCCTCAGGAGGTGTTTCCATGAAGGGCAAGCGGATTTTGACGGGCATTCTGGCCGTTTGGCTGACCATGCTGCTGGCCGTGGGCGCGCCGGTCGCGCCCGCATTCGCCGAGTCCGGCCAGGACCAGCCCGAACAGGCGGAGCAGCCTCCCGAGGAGGCCGCGGAGACGGCGCCGGCGGAACCGGAGGGTGAGCCCTCGGGTGGATACGCGCAGGCCGTGCAGGAGGCCGCCGTCTATCTGGACGCTCAACTGACCCAGCCCGTTTCCCTTCTGTCGGAGGGTGATGTGGTCTACTTAAGCGAAATTGACGCCGATACCGGCGCGGCCATGGTGATCTTCAACATGGCTGGCGTCGCCACCATCGGCTATGTGCTGCCGGAGGCGCTGCAGACACTGGACGCGGGGCAGGCCGAGGCCTACGCCGGCAGTGCCGTGGAGGCCGAGGATTCCATTCGCGCGGGAGATGACGGGGATGTGGTGCTGCTGCCTGTCGCAGGCACCACAGAGCCGACGCCTGAGCCGACGCCGGAGCCTACACCGGAACCGACGCCCGAGCCCACGCTGGAACCCACGCCGGAACCGACGCCGGAGCCTACACCGGAGCCGACGCCAGAGCCTACGCCCGAACCCACACCGGAACCCACGCCTGAGCCGACGCCGGAATCGACGCCGGAACCGACGCCGGAACCGACGCCCGAGCCGACGCCTGAGCCGACACTCGAACCGACGCCGGAACTGACGCCCGAGCCTACACCGGAGCCGACGCCTGAGCCTACGCCCGAACCCACGCCTGAGCCGACGCCGGAACCAACACCGGAGCCGACGCCGGAAGTGATTCAACCGGCACCACCCCAGTTGCCAACGCCCGAGCCTACACCGGAGCCAACACCCGAGCCTACGCCCGAGCCTACACCGGAGCCCACCCCGGAGCCGACGCTTGAACCAACGCCAGAGCCCACACCGGAAGCTACGCTGGAGCCTACGCCGGAGCCCACTCCGGAAGTCACGCCGGAGGTAACACCCGAACCGACCCCGGAGCCATCCCCGACACCGGAAGTGATTCAGCCGGCACCGCCCAAGCTGCCCACCCCGGAACCGACGCCGGAACCGACGCCGGAACCGACACCCGAACCCACGCCTGAACCCACGCCGGAACCGACGCCGGAACCGACACCCGAACCCACGCCTGAACCGACCCCGGAACCCACACCGGAACCGACGCCGGAGCCTACACCGGAACCGACCCCGGAGCCTACACCGGAGCCTACACCGGAAGCGACCCCGGAACCCACTCCGGAACCCACACCGGAACCGACGCCGGAACCCACACCAGAACCGACACCCGAACCGACGCCTGAGCCCAGCCCCGCCATTTCAATGACGATGACCAGCGACGCCTGGGAGTACCGCGCCGGCGACGTGGTGGTGTATACCGCGACGGTGGTCAATGATGGCAACGTGACGCTGTCGCGCGTAGCCGTCACGGACGAACTGGTTGGAAGCCCCGAAGTCATCCGCGACCTGGCGCCGGGCGAGCAGAAGCGTGTGGTCTTCCGCTATACGGTGCCCGGGGATGCCGAGGCCGGGGCGCTGGAAAACCGCGCGATGGCCGTCGCGCAGGCCGAGGTGGGGGCCGACGCGATCAACGCGCAGGCCGACACCGCCGTGACAGTGCTGGACGGCGATGTCGTCGCCCGCATCGAGATTCCCACGGCGGTTGAGCCGGGCGAAACGGTCGAGGGGAACGTGATCGTTGAAAACGGAGGCTCGAAGGATCTGACCGGCCTTACATATGCCGTCGAACCGGACGGCGCGGTGATATCCGGCGCGGAGAAGCGCCTCAACGCGGGGGAGAGCCTGGCGTTTCCCTTCCGGTTTGCGGTCTCAAAGGATCAGTCTCCCGGTCCGCTGACGATGGGCGTGCGCGTGTCGGGCACGTACAACCGTGAGGCTGTGGAGCTGAACGCCGTGTCGGATGTGGAGATCGCGCGCGTTCCCGCGCTGACCACGCAGCAAAAGGCCGCGAAGCGCTCCGTCAAGCCCGGAGAGACCGTTTCGTACCGCGCGACGGTCGCCAACGTTGGCAACGTCGCGCTGGCAGACCTCACCTGTGCCAGCGACCTCTGGGGCATTGCCATCGATCCCGATTCCATCGTGCCTGCCGACGGGGCGACGATTGACGCGGAAACCCTCGTCATCCACCGCCTAGGGCCGGGGGAGACGCTATCCTATGAGTACGCCTACACGATTCCGACGGCCGCCGATTCCGGCGCGTTTGAGAGCAATCTCAGCGTCACGGGCAGCGACGAAGTCACCGGAAAATCGGTCGCGGCGGGGTCCGTCACCGAGGTTTCGATTGCCGCCGCTCCCGATCTGACGCTTCAGATTGCCACCGACCGGGACGCCTACGCCCCCGGTGAGGACATTCAGTACATTCTGACCGCCCAAAATACCGGCAACGTGACACTGGAGGATGTACGCCTTCTCGACCACGCGGAGGGGCTGACGCTGATGAGCGTCGATGCGTCGAACGACTCCGGCGCGGTTCAGGATGAAGGGGATTCCGCCGTTACAATGCCGATCCTTTCGTCCGGCGCGTCCGTCCGCGTGGTCTTTACGGGCCCCGCGCCGGTGGCCGATCTGAGTGATCCGGACGTAACGGTCTCGGGCAACGGCTTTGAGTACCGCTATCGCAATCAGGCCGCGGCTTCCGGCCGGTCCGCCGCGGACGGAACCGTCGTTTCCGCCGAAGCCGGCGCGGCCGTCACGATTTCCGGCGTCATCGCGCTGGGTATCGAGGCCGGTGCCGACGCCGAATACTATCGGCCCGGCGAGACGGCGCGCGTCCGCGTCCGCGTGTTCAACGACGGCGACGCCATCCTCGGCCACATCGTGCTGGAGGAGGATCAGGGCCTCACCTTCAAGGGAAAGAACCGCGCATCCGTCGACGTGGATGCCTCCGGCGGCAACGAGATCATCGCGCGGCTTGCGCCCGGAGAGGACGTGACGCTGACCTACGAAAAGGAGATTCCCGCCGACTACGGAGAGCCTTCGCTGGACGCGAGCCTCTTTGCCAAGAGCGCCTATGCCAACGCGGGCACGACGCTGTCCATCCCGATGGGCGAGAAAAAGCCCGCCGCGGTGCTGCTCAGCATGCGCGCCGCCGCCGATCCGGTGGAGGAAGGGCAGGCCGCGGCCTTTGACATCACCGTTACCAACGACGGCGACCGGGCGCTGTACGCCGTGGATGTGAAGGCGAGCCCGGAGGGCGGTACCTATGCCGACCTGCCCGAGGGCGTGAGCGCCGAGGGCGACACGCTGCACATTGCCGAGCTTCCCGCCGGCGAAACGCTGACGGTGCGCTATCAGGTGGACGCCGAAGCGGAAACCGAGGAGGATGGCCGCATCGAAGCCAGCGTCACCGCCACCGGCTGGGAGGACGAGGCTCGGACCGGTTCCGTGACCGCCTCCGCCAGCGCGGGGGCCGGCATCGCGGTTACCACCCCCGCGCCAACCCAGGCACCCGCCCAAGCGAGCCGCCTGCCGGCCACCATCCTGATCATTGGATTTGCGCTGCTGGCGCTAATGATCGCCGCGGGCCTGATCATCCTGGCACGCAGGCGAAGGTAGACCGCCGCCCGCGTCCATGAAAAGGGCCCGGCGCAAACGCGCCGGGCCCTCAGCCCATCAACAAAGTGCGCTCAGCCCGCTTGGGCTGGGCGCAAATTTTGTGTAGAGGTGAGCAAAAACCAAAAGGAAAAAGCAGCGTGGATGTCGAATAGATAGGAGAGATGCGGACACAGGAGGTCGGGCGGCATGCTGCAAGAGAAAGCGACGGCGAGCCAGAAGGAATATGAGATCGTGCTGCTGGAAGAGTTGGTGCCGGAAGACCACTTGCTGCGCAAGATTGAGCGGGCAGTAGATTTCAGCTTCATTCACGGCTTGTGCAAGGATTTGTACTCGCCCAATATCGGCCGCCCGGCGGTACCGCCGGAGCTATTGTTCCGGATGCTGTTTCTGGGCTATCTATACGGCATCAAGTCCGAAGTAAAGCTGGCGCAGATGGTGAATGAGAACATTGCGTTCAAATGGTTTCTGGGATTGAAGCTGACGGAGAAAGGACCGGATCACGCGACGATCAGCATCAACCGGGTTCGGCGGTTTCGGGAGAACAACATCGCGGAGAAGGTCTTCGACGAGATTCTTCGGCAGTGTGTGGATAAGGGACTGGTGGGTGGACAGGTGCTGTACACTGACTCCACGCACATTAAGGCGAAAGCGAATAAGCACAAGAAGCGGCTGGTGACGGTGGAGGAGACGCCCGCTTCGTACATGGCGGAGTTGGACGCGCAGATCGATCTGGACCGCAAAGTATTGGGGAAGAAGCCGTTTGAGCGGGATGACGACAATGACCGGGATGATGAAGATGATAGCAACGACGATCCGCCGTCCGGCGGGAAGACGAAGATGGAGAGCACGACAGATCCTGACAGCGGCCAGTTGAGCAAGGAAGGGAAGCCGGAAGGGTTTCACTACAGCGAACACCGCACGGTGGACAGCAAGCACAACGTGATCGTCAATATCCACATCACCCCGGCCAACATCAACGATGTCACCCCCGTACCGGAACTTCTGGAAGAAATAGAGGGGCGGCTGGGGCATCTGCCCAGGTACATGGGGTTCGACGCCGGATACCACAGCGCATGGATCGCGCATCTGCTGGAAACGAAGAGAATTCAAGGCGTCATCGGCTACCGCCGTCATACACACAAGGAAGAGCACTACGGGAAATACCGGTTCAAGTACGACCCAACCTTCGACACCTACTTCTGTCCCGAAGGCAAGCGCCTATACTGGAGGACAACCACCCGCGAAGGCTACCGGCAATACTTCAGCGACCGGAAAGACTGCGCGGGATGTCCAAGGCGGGCGGCGTGTTTCAGCGAGAAGGCGACCAGAAGGATGGTGACCAGACATGTATGGCAGGATGCGCTGGATGAGGTTACGGCGTTTACCAAGACCTCTCAAGGGCGAAGACTGTACGCCTGGCGTAAGGAAACCATTGAACGATCTTTCGCGGAGGCCAAGGAGAACCACGGCTTGCGCTTTGCCCGCATGCTCGGCCTTCCCAATATGCGTGAGCAGTCCTTCCTGACCGCCGCGGTTCAAAACATGAAGAGGCTCGCCAGGCCCTTCTTCCTTCCGTTTTTCTTCCTCCCTCCAGCCTTCTTGCAAACAGCCACTCTCCGGTCGTCCCGGAAAGTGGCCGTTTGTTGATGGTCTGAGGGCCCGGCGCAAACGCGCCGGGCCCTTTTCATCGGAAAACCATTCAAATTAAAGCCGGCCTCCGCAGGCCAAACGCCCCGGTCAGGGGTTGCTGGTAAACATGGCGGTTCCCTTGGTCGCAAACAGGTAAACGCCCCAGCCCAGCATCACAACCAGAAGCGCGATGATCATCGCGATCCGCGCGCGCCGCAGGCTTCGGCTCATCTGCTTTTCAAGGTAGTCCGGCAGAAATTTGGCGATGGCCAGCGCGATGATGAAGTTGAGCGGAAGCATCGAGCCGTCGTCCTTGATGAAAAATAGCAGCGCGCCCGCCGCGAGACCCAGCGCCACGCCGCCGATGTTCTGATAGAGCGTCCACCGCTCCTCGTCGATTCCGGCCGCCTTTTGCGCCAGGGGAGTCAATTCCTTCTCGTTCTCGTTGGCCTTGTTTTCGTCCGGCAACAATAAAACCTCCCATGCGGCCTTTGCCGCGCGTTATGTGGCGATCGGATACGCCTTATCCGGGGAATGGGCCGCGATGCCCAGAAACACCGGCAAACCGACGGTTTCCTTCGGGCGCGCCCCGTCCGCGCGCGCTGAAAGCGATTCGGCGGGCGCAGTACGCGGCAGATCCACCGGACGTATTCGACGCCGGAGGGGGTTTCACCTGCCGGATTGCCGGCGGCGCCGGGTGTTTTTTGATGGAAAAAGTTGTTTTTGCCGTCTGAAGGCCGGGGCCATGCCGCGTAGAGCGGACATCAAGGTGATCCAGCGCGAACACCGCCCTCAGCCCGCGCTCCGCGCAAGCGCGCGGCGTGATGGGCTGCCGGCCGGCGACTTCCGATCGGAAATCCCATGGCTTGCAATGGTGCCGCGGCGTGGTATAATGGCGTGGACGCCCACGGCGGCGGACAGGGGAGGAAGGTATGAACAGAATCGAGCTTCGGGACGGGGCGCTGACGGCCCTCGTCTATCCGGATTACGGCGGCATGGCGGGTAGGCTGATCCTGGATGGCGTCGAGGTGCTGCACCTTGACGAGGCGCGGCTGCCGGAAGGCGCGGTGCTGGCCGGCGGCATTCCGGTGCTGTTTCCCTTTCCCGGGCGCACCCGGGAGGATCGGTACGAACTGGACGGCAGAGCCTACCGCATGCCCTTTCACGGCCTGGTGCGGGATTCGGCCTTTGGCGTGGAGAAAGCCGCTTCCGACAGCGTGACGCTGGTCCGCACCGGCTGCAGAGAGTGGCTGCGGGACTGCTATCCCTTTGACTTTGAACTGCGGCTCACCTACGCGCTGGCGGGCGGCGCGCTGCGCCTGACCGCGCAAATCAGAAACAAAAGCGATCGGCCGATGCCGCACGCCTTTGGCTGGCATCCATATTTTACCACCACGGACAAGCGCCGCGCGCGCCTCACGGTCGGCATGGCCCGCTGCGAGCGCTGGAGCGGGGCGGAAATGACCGCCGTCTCGCCGGACGCGATCGACCTGACCGACCCCACGGATTACGTATGCCAAGGACGCACGGGGGAAGCTGCGGAAATCCTGTCGCCGGCGGACGGGTATGGCGCGCGCATCATCGCCCCGGCGCCCTTTGGCGTGCTGGTTGTCTGCGCAAAATTTCCCGGCACCACCTGCGTCGAGCCCTGGATGGGTCTTCCGGGCGCCATCAACACCCGGGAGAACCTCGAGTGGGTTGCGGCTGGGGAGGAGGCGCTCTACGACTGTCGCATTGAGCCGTACCTGCTGGGCTGAGCGCGTTTCGCGGCGCAAAAAAACGTTGTTCTTTTCCGCGAATAATGGTATGATGGGGCCATGAAGCGGATCGAGACGAAAAACGCGGTCGGACACGTTTTGTGCCATGACCTGACGCGCATCGTGCGCGGCGAAATGAAGGGCCCGCAGTTCAAAAAAGGGCACGTGGTGACCGAGTCGGACATCCCCATGCTGCTCTCGATGGGCAAGGATCACCTCTACGTGTGGTCCCTCGAGGAGGGCATGCTGCACGAGAACGACGCCGCCGCCCGGTTGGCGAGGGTCCTAATCGGGGCGGGCATGCGCATGTCCGAACCCTCGGAGGGGAAGATCGAGCTGTTCGCGGTCCACGACGGGCTCTTTCGCGTGGACGCGGAGCGGCTTTTCCATCTCAACTCCATCGAGGGCCTGATGGCCGCCACGCGGCACGACTGCTATCCGGTGCGCGCGGGCGACAAGCTGTGCGGCACGCGGGTGATCCCGCTGGTCATTGAGGAAGAGAAGATTCTGGAAGCGGAGCGCGCCGCCGGCGATGCACCGATCCTCTCGCTGCTGCCTTACCGGCCCATGAAGGCGGGCATTGTGACCACCGGAAACGAGGTGTTCTACGGCCGCATCCGGGATACTTTTACCCCTGTGGTGGTGGAAAAGCTCCGGGCCTACGGCATTGAGGCACACTTTTTTGAAAAGAGCGACGACCGGAAGGAGAATATCGTCCGGGCCATCGAGTCGGTGCGGGCGCGGGGCGCGGATCTGGTGATCTGCACCGGCGGCATGAGCGTCGATCCCGACGACATGACCCCTGCCGCCATCCGCATGAGCGGCGCGTCAATTGTCAGCTACGGCGCGCCGGTGCTGCCCGGCGCGATGTTCCTCGTGGGCTATTACGACGACGGCGTGCCCGCGCTGGGCCTGCCCGCCTGCGTGATGTACGCCGCCGCCACGGTCTTTGACATCATCCTGCCCCGCGTCGCGGCCGGTGTCCGGATCGAAAAGGCGGACATCGCGCATCTGGGGCCGGGCGGCCTTTGCCTCGGCTGCAAGGTCTGCCGCTATCCGGACTGCAGCTTTGGAAAATTCGCCTGAGGGGGGCGCCGCCATGTTTACGGCCATTGTTGTCACCGTCAGCGACCGATCCTTCCGGGGCGAGCGGGCGGACGCGTCCGGCCCCGCCGTCCGGGACATGCTGGAGGGCGCGGGGTTCCGGGTAGCGCGCCTCGTATTGGCGCCGGATGAGCGCGCGGAGATTGAGCGCGTGCTGATCCAAAGCGCGGCGGCGGCCGATTTGGTCGTCACCACCGGCGGCACCGGCTTTTCCCCCCGGGACGTGACCCCCGAGGCGACGGCGGCGGTATGCCAGCGCATGGCACCCGGCATTGCCGAGGCGATGCGGCGTTACAGCCTT
Organism: Christensenellales bacterium; assembly: GCA_040768845.1. Lineage (GTDB taxonomy): Bacteria > Bacillota > Clostridia > Christensenellales > Aristaeellaceae > JAEZHK01. The sequence goes on from JAXGME010000010.1 coordinate 71,660, forward strand.
CGGATTACCCCCCTCGCGGCGCTTTCCCGCGCGGCGGCGGGCATCCGGGGGCAGAGCCTGATTGTCAACCTGCCCGGCAGCCCCCGCGCCGCCCGAGAAAACCTGGAGGCGGTGATCGGCGCGCTGCCCCATGGCATCGAAATGCTGCGCGGCGGCGACCACCCCCAAGCGCCGCGCTGAAGCGGCGGGGCTTCGGAGGACCAAATGCTGGATACCCATGGGCGTTCCATTCAATACCTGCGGCTGTCGGTGACGGGCGCGTGCGATTACCGCTGCGCCTACTGCATGCCGGAGGGGCCGGGCGCGGACGCAAAGGATGCGCTGAGCGCTGCGGAACTGATCGAAATTGCGCGGCAGGCGGCGGCGCTCGGCGTCACAAAGGTGCGCTTGACGGGTGGCGAGCCGCTGGTCCGGGGCGACATCCTCGGCATATGCCGGGGGATTGCCGCCATCGACGGCATTGGCGCGCTGTGTCTGACCACCAACGCCTCGCGCCTCGCGCCCCTCGCGCAAGATTTGAAGGCGGCGGGGGTGGACGGTGTGAACCTCTCCGTCGACAGCCTGAGGCCGGAGCGATACCGCGCGATCACCCGGTGCGGCCGTCTGGAGGACGCGCTGGACGGGCTTTGTGCCGCCCTGGACGCCGGGTTTGACCGCGTAAAGGTCAACATGGTGCTGATGGGCGGCGTGAACGACGACGAGATTGAAGATTTTGTGGCGCTGACCCGGAACCGCCCGATCGACGTGCGCTTTATCGAGCTGATGCCCATCGGCCCCAGCGCCGCCTGGCCCCGCGAGCGGTTTCTGCCGGCGGAGGCGGTGCTTAAGCGCTGCCCGGGCCTGGTGCCCGAAGGGCGCTCAGGGGTTTCAGAGCGGTACCGGATGCCGGGATACGCGGGCCGGGTGGGGCTGATCCGCCCCATCACCGGCTGCTTCTGCGCGGAATGCGACCGCATCCGCGTGACTGCCGACGGCATGCTCAAGCCCTGCCTGCACGCGGCCCGGGAAATTCCGCTGAAGGGGCTGACGGGCGGGGCGCTGCGCGATGCGATCGCGCGGGGGATTTATGAAAAACCCCGCGCCCACGCGCTGGGCGAGGGCGCGAGCCGGTCCGCACGCCCGATGAACGCGATCGGGGGATGAACGTGGAAAAGGAACTGACGCACATCGGCGCCCAGGGGCGCGCGCGCATGGTGGACGTGACGAGTAAGGCTCCCACGCTGCGGGAAGCGACGGCGGAGGGCTGCATCCTGATGAAGGCGGATACGCTGCGGCGCATCCTGTCGGGGGGCGTCGCCAAGGGGGATGTGCTGGCGGTGGCGCAGGTGGCGGGCATTATGGCCGCCAAGCGCACCCACGAACTGATCCCCATGTGCCACCCGCTGATGCTGACCGGCGCGGACATCGCCTTTGAGCCGATGGAGGATCCGCCGGGCCTTTATATTCGCGCCACGGTGCGCGTCAGAGGCGAAACCGGCGTCGAGATGGAAGCGCTGACGGCTGTGTCCGTCGCGGCGCTGACCGTCTACGACATGGCCAAGGCCATTGAAAAGGGTATGACCGTCACGAACGTGCGCCTTGTGAAAAAATCCGGCGGAAAGAGCGGCGATTATCTACGAACGGAAATGAAGTAATGGCTCGGGTTGTATCGGTCAACATCAGCGAAGCAAAGGGCGTGCCCAAGCGCGAGGTTCCGGAAATACGGCTCGTCGTGGGCCTCGGGGTGGAGGGCGACGCCCACGCCGGTTCCTGGCACCGGCAGGTGAGCCTTTTGGCAGAGGAGAGCGTCGACCGGATGCGCGCGCTGGGCCTGGGCAATCTGGCCTACGGCGCCTTTGGCGAAAACATTGACACCGTCGGCCTCGACCTGTGCCATCTGCCGGTGGGTTCGGTGCTTCGCATCGGCGGCGCGGCGCTGGCGGTCACCCAGATCGGCAAAACGTGCCACGGCGACGGCTGCGCCATCAAAAGCGCCACCGGCCAGTGCGTCATGCCCACGGACGGCGTGTTTGCCGTGGTCATTTGCGGCGGAATCGTCCGGGCGGGAGACGAAGTGTTCCTCGATCCGGTCCGGGGCTGACCCGGCTTTGGACCCCGATTTCGCGGGCGCTTCTTGCGGCGCCCGTGCTTTTTGTGCCCGCGGGGCCGCAGCCTCCGCTGAAAACCACAAAAAATTTGCAAATTATTAATTTTTTGTAGAGGTCTTTGCATCGGGCACTGGTATGGTATAATGACAACAAAAACACATCGTACACTCCTTTCGGTGGCAAGGGCGCCCTGAAATCAAACCACAGAACAAAACAGACGGAATTTTTGCGCGCGGTGCGCATTCGCGGCCCGGACGGTCGGGCGCGCGAGCGGCAGGCCCTACCATCGTTTCAAGAGGAGTCGTTTTCTGACTGCCTTGAAAAATATACTCCGAAGGAGAAGGGAAACATGAAAAAAAGCATGAGGTTTGTGGCTCTGGTTCTTTCGATTCTGCTGACGCTGGGCCTTGTGGCCGGCGCGGGCGCCGAATCGGACAAGAAGGTCAGGGTCGCGCTGATTCTCGAGGGCGCGATTTCCGACATGAGCTGGAACGCGACCGCCTACAACGGCCTGATGAAGATTGAGGCGCTGGGCGCGGAGGTCAAGTACATCGAGAATACGCCCGCCTCCTCCGTGGCCGACGCCATCCGCACCTTCGGTGACGAGGGCTACGATGTGATCTTCCTGGCCACCAGCAGCTTCGCCGACGCCGGCGCCGCCACCGCCAAGGAATATCCGGAAACCCAGTTCTTCTTCATCAATTCCAGCGTGGTGGACACCAATTGCGCCTCCTTTGTCATCCAGGACGCGGAGCAGGGCTTCCTGATGGGCGCGCTGAGCGCGCTGCTCACCCAGTCCAAAACCGTGGGCTTCATCGGCGGCCTTGAGATCCAGCCCATCAAGAATGGCGGCCAGGGCTTTGCGCAGGGCGTCGCCTACGTCGATCCTGAGATCAAGATCCTCTCCCAGAACACCGGCAGTATGGACGATGTCAACGCCGCCAAGGAACTGGCCAAGTCCTTCATCGGCCAGGGTGCGGACGTGCTGTCCCCGATGGCCAACCAGGCCTCGCTGGGCGTGATGGAAGCGGCCCAGGAGAGCGGCGCCTGCAAGGCGATTGGCTCCGGCCTCAACCAGGAGACCGTCGCGCCCGACGCCGCGGTTACGGCCGTGGTCAAGGACACCTCCATCGCCTATGAGGCGGCCTACAAGGCCTATCTGGCCGGCGAAATCCCCAACGAGCCCATCAAGATGGGCGCCGCCCAGGGCGTCATCTACATCGGCGATTACTACACCGAAGTTTCCGACGATGTGAAGGCCGGGATCAACGAAATCTACGCCAAGCTGGCGGCCGGCGAAATTACCATTACGCTGGAATAAGCCCGCGGCACTTCAAACCGTCCGGTCCGGCCCGTGCGGCCGGACCGGATTTGGCGCGATGCTCTGGCGCGATGCGGTGCGCCGCGCTTTTGCAACATACGGGTTTTCCCGGCGGATCGGGCCCACGGCGGGCCGGGCCGCTCCAGCACATGCGGGAGGGGATTCAATGACCACAAGCGTGCTCGGCAAGCTAAAGAGCGGTCTGAAGAGCATTTACTATCCGGTGGCGGCGCTCGTCATATCGCTCCTGATCGGCAGCGTCGTCATCCTGCTGACGTCCTCGTCCAGCCCGATGGAAGCGTATCGGGCGATGCTCAAGGGCGCCTTTGGAACGTCGCGCGCCTGGAGCGAGACCGTCATCAAGGCCATTCCGTTCATGTTTACAGCGCTCAGCTTCGCCATCGCGCGGCGCTGCGGCATCATCAACCTGGGCGCGGAGGGCCAGTTCAAGGTGGGCGCGCTCATGGCGACGCTGGTGGCGGTGAACTTCGAAGGGCTGCCCATGGCCCTGCACCTGCCGCTGACACTGGCGGCGGGCTTTGTCGGCGGCGCGGTCTACGGCCTCATCGTCGGCCTTCTGAAGGTGCGCTTCGGCGCCAGTGAATTGATCACCACCATCATGCTCAACTACGTGGCGTCGCAGATCATCGACTTCTGCGTCAACGGGCCGATGAAGGACAGCGCCAACAGCTCCTACCCGCAGAGCGCGCAGATCTACGCCAGCGCGGCGATGCCCGGGATGTTCGGCTCCCGGCTGCACTGGGGCCTCGTGCTGGTGGTTGTGATGATCGTGTTCTATTATTTCTTCCTGTGGAAGACCACCAAGGGCTTTGAGATGCGCGTGGTGGGCCTCAACCCCAGCGCCGGCGCCTACGCCGGCATGAGCATCCGCAAGGCCAGCCTTTTGTCAATGCTCCTGGCGGGCGGCTTCGCGGGGCTGGGCGGCTGTGTGGAGATCATCGCGGTGCAGTCCCGGCTGATGCTGACATCCTTTACCGTGTCCTACGGCTTTACGGGCATCGCGGTGGCGCTGATGGGCAACAACAACCCCGTGGGCATCTTCCTGTCGGGCATCCTGTTTGGCGGGCTGCAAAACGGCTCTCTCAAGATGCAGACGCTCACCGACGTATCCTCCTCGGTGGTGCTGGTCGTGCAGGCGCTGATCATCCTGTTTATCGCGGGGCGCTCCATGTTCGTGTGGCGCCAGCGGGCCAGGGCGGTCAACGCGAAGGGGCCCTCCGACCCGACCAAGCCCATTGCGAATGCGGGAGGTGAGTCGGCGTGAACATTCTGATCAGCTTTCTTTCGTCCCTGATCATGCTCTCCACGCCGACGCTCATCGCGGCGCTGGGCATCGTATTCAGCGAGCGGGCGGGCATCGTCAACATCGGCACCGAGGGGATGATGCTGATGGGCGCGCTGGCGGGGGTCATCGGCTCGATGATGACCGGAAGCGTCTGGCTGGGCGCGCTGATCGCGATGCTGGTGTCGATGCTTTTCGCGGCGATCTTTGCGCTGTTCACCGTCGTCGTCAAGGCGGATCAGACGGTCATCGGCACCGGCATGAACATTCTGGCGTCGGGGCTCACGATCACGGTCAACCGCGCGGTGTTCGGCGCGTCCACCAGCCCGCCCCGGATCGACGTGTTCGGCAAGACCGCGATCCCGCTGCTTTCACAGATTCCGGTCGCGGGCGAGGTGCTTTTCAACCAGCCCGTTCCCGTGTACATCGCGTTTTTGCTGGTGCCGGTGACCTGGTTTGTGATGTTCCGCACCAATACGGGCCTCAAGCTGCGCGCCGTGGGCGAAAACCCGCGGGCCTGCGACACCGTGGGCATCAACGTGGCCCGCACCCGCTTTATGAGCGTATTGTACTCCGGCCTCATGGCGGGCTTTGCCGGTGCCTTCGTCTCCATGGGGCAGATGAGCTTTTTTACCGAAAACATGATCGCCGGCGGCGGATTTATGGCGCTGGCGGCAGTGGTCTTTGGCAACTACACGCCCTTTGGCGTCATGGGCGCGGCGCTGGTGTTCGGCGCCAGCAACGCGCTGAAATTCCAGCTGCAGGCGTGGAGTACCGGCATCCCCTCGCAGTTCCTCGTGATGCTGCCCTATATCATCACGATCCTGGCGCTTTGCGGGCTGATCCGGCGCAGCAACAAGCCGGCCTCGAGCGCCATCCCCTACGTGAAGGAATAGGAGGGAGCGGCATGGCACTACTGGAAATGCGTCACGTTACCAAACGGTTCGGCCCGGTCGTCGCCAACGAGGATGTGAGCCTCACCGTCGAGCGGGGCGAGGTGCATGCGCTCCTGGGTGAAAACGGCGCGGGCAAGTCCACGCTGATGAACATCCTCTACGGCATGTACGCCCAGAGCGCGGGCGAGATTCTCTACAACGGAAAGCCCGTGCGCATCCGCGACCCGAAACAGGCCATCGAGCTGGGCATCGGCATGGTGCACCAGCACTTCATGCTGATTCCCGCGCTGACCGCCATCGAAAACGTGGTGTTGGGCTACGCCGGGAACCGCGAGGTGCTGGATCTGAAGACCGCGGCGGCGCGCTTTACCGAGATGGCGGCGCGCTATAACATGAACATCGACCCCTGGTGCAAGGTGGAGCAGCTGTCCGTAGGGCAGCAGCAGCGCCTGGAGATCCTGAAGGCGCTGTACCGGAACGTGGAGCTTCTGATACTGGACGAACCCACGGCCGTGCTCACGCCCCAGGAAGTCGAGGGCCTCTTTGAAATGATCCGCCAGCTGACCCGCGAGGGCAAAACGGTGATCTTCATCAGCCACAAGCTGAACGAGATCATGACCATCTGCGACCGCTGCACCGTGCTGCGCCTCGGCCGCGTCGTGGCTTCCGGCATCCCCATCGCCCAGATCACCGACAAGCAGCAGCTGGCGGCGCTGATGGTGGGCAAGAGCGTGGACCTGATGGTCCGCAAGGACGCGAGCGCGCCCGGGAAAACCGTTCTCAGGGTGGAGCACCTCTCCTGTCTGAGCGTGCGCAACCTGCCGGCGGTGCGGGATGTGTGCTTTGAACTTCGGGAGGGCGAAATCCTCTCGGTCTGCGGCGTGGACGGCAACGGCCAGTCGGAGCTGGTCAAGGCCGTCTGCGGCCTCGTCCGGCCCACCGGGGGCAGGATCCTGATCGACGGGGAGGACGTGGCGGGCAAGCCGCCCCGATCGATCCTGAAGCGCGGCGTTTCCCACATTCCGGAGGACCGGCACAAGATGGGCATGGTCGCCCGGATGAACATCCGCGAAAACCTGACGCTGATGAGCTATGACGAGCGCCCCTTCTCCCAAAAGGGCGTGCTCAGATGGCGCTGGATCGACCGGCACGCCGCGGATCTGTGCGCGCGCTACGGCGTCAAGACTCCCGGTGTGTCCGAGTACGCGGGCAACCTGTCCGGCGGCAACCAGCAGAAATTTGTCGTCGGGCGCGAGCTGGATCGGAAGCCCCGCCTGCTGGTGGCGGTGCATCCGTCCCGGGGCCTTGACATCGGCGCCACCAAGTACATTCAGGCCCGCATCGTGGAGGAGCGCGACCGCGGCGCCGCGGTGCTGCTGGTCTCCACGGAACTGGATGAAATTCTGGAGATGTCCGACCGCATTCTGGTCATCTACGAGGGCGAGATCATGGGCATCGTCGACCAGAAGGACGCCACGCGGAACGGCCTGGGCCTGATGATGGCCGGCGAGCGCGCCAGGCAGCAGGCGTAGACACGAGGTACCGCGCCGATTCGGGCCGCGCCGGCGGGCGCGGCCCGTTCCATGTCACAGGGAGGGCCGCCATGATCCTCATCGGAGAAACGCTGAACAGTTCCGCCCCCGCCATCCTCAAAATCATGACGGAGGGGGACGACGGGGAAATTGTCCGCCTGATGAAAGCCCAGGAGGCGGCGGGCGCGGATTATCTGGATCTCAACGCCGCGATGTGCCCGGACGAAGGGGAAGCCCTCCGGCGCCTGACGGCGCTGGCCGTCCGGCACACCCGGTGCGGCATCGCGCTGGATTCGGCCGATCCGGAGGCGTTGATCGGTGCGGCGAGGGCGGCCGGAAATCGGCCGCTGATCTTCAATTCCGTCACCGCCGACGAGCGCATCGACGCGGTGCTGCCCGTCGCCGCCGGAATGGGCGCCGGGATCATCGCGCTGCCCATGCGTGGCCGCGTGCCCGGGAACGCGGCAGAGCGCGCCGCCATTGCGTCGGAGATGATCGGGCGGATCACCGGCGCGGGCGTGGCGGCGGACAGTCTTTACATCGACTGCATCGTGGAACCGCTGTCCGTCGGCGATGCCGGGCCCTGGGAGGCCCTGCGCGCCCTGCGCCTTATCAAGGAAGCGCATCCGTCCGTCCGCGTCACCGGGGGCATTTCCAACGTTTCCTACGGCCTGCCCGGCCGCCCGCAGGTCAACGCGGCGTTTCTCGCCATGGCCATTGCGCAGGGGCTCGACAGCGCAATCCTGGACGTCACCGATCCCGTCATACAGGGGGCCCTGCTGGCGGCGCTGGCCCTTCGCGGCGAGGACGAATACTCGCTGAACTACATCCGCCACGCGCGCGCACTTTTGCCATAAGCCCTATTGAGCCCGCCCGGTTGATTTTGGGTGGGCGGCATTGTATACTGGTGCAAAATGGGAACGCACACTTGGAACAGGAGGGTTTTCATGCATCCCTATCAGGATACGGGCACATCCCCGGAGGCTCGCGCCCGGGACCTCGTCTCCCGGCTGACGCTGGAGGAGAAGGTCGCGCAACTCAGCGGCATCTGGGCGTATGAAGTGCTCACCAATTTTGTCTTTGACGAGGCCAAGGCAAAAAACCGCATGGGCCATGGCATCGGCCAGATCACCCGGGCCGGCGGCTGCACCAGCCTGAAGCCCCGGGACACCGCGCGGCTGGTCAACCGCATCCAGCGGTTTCTGAAGGATACCATGCGCATCTTCATCCCCGCGCAGGTGCACGAGGAGAGTTGCGCGGGCCTTCTGGCCAGGGATGCGGACGTGTTTCCGCAGGCACTGGGCGTGGCCGCCAGTTTTTCGCCGGAGATCGCCGGAGAGATGGGCGGCTTCATCCGCGAGCAGATGGCCGCGCTGGGTTCCCGCCAGGCGCTCGCGCCCCTCATGGACGTGACCCGCGACCCCCGCTGGGGCCGCACCGAGGAAACCTACGGCGAGGACCCTTTCCTCGTGGCGCAGATGGGTGTAGCGTACATCCGCGGCCTGCAGGGGGAGGACCCGAAGCGCGGCATCGTCGCCACCGGCAAGCACTTCGTGGGCTACGGCGCCAGCGAGGGCGGCATGAACTGGGCGCCCGCCCACATCCCGCCGCGGGAATTGGAAGAAACCTACCTGTACCCCTTTGAGGCGGCGGTGCGCGCGGGCGGTCTGAAGTCCATCATGCCCGGTTACCACGAGCTGGACGGCGTGCCCTGCCACACCAACCGGCAGCTGATCCGGGAGATCCTGCGGGATAAGTGGGGCTTTGACGGCATCGTGGTGAGCGATTACTTCGCGATCAACCTGATTCACAACTGCCATCGGGCGGCATCAAGCGTGGAGAGCGCCGCGCGGATGGCGCTGGAAACGGGTGTCGATGTGGAACTGCCCTCCACGGACTGCTATGGTGCGCCCCTCGTCCGGGCCGTGCAGGAAGGGCTGGTCTCCGAGGAAAAGGTGGATGAGGCCGTCCTGCGCGTGCTGCGCATGAAGTTTGAACTGGGCCTTTTCGAAAACCCCTTCGCGGACGAGGACGGCGTGGAAGCCCACTTCCACACCGTTGCCCAGCGCGGCTTTGCGCTCAGGGCCGCTGAAAAATCCATGACGCTTCTGAAAAATGACGGCGTGCTGCCGATTTCCGGGGATATCCGCCGGATCGCCGTCGTGGGTCCCAACGCGGACGACGTGCGCAACATGCTGGGCGACTACTCGTTCCCGGCCCATGTGGAATCGCTGATCGACCAGAACGACGACAATTTCGCCTCCACGCCCACGCCGGAGGGGGAATACAGCGTGAAGGACGCGCTCCCCCGGATGGACAGCGTGCTTGCCGGCCTCAAAAAGCACCGGCCGGATGTGGACTTCGTCTATGCCCGGGGCTGCGGCGTCGAGGGCGGCGGGGATGCGGAAATCGAGGCCGCCGTGGAGGCGGCGCGGGGCGCGGAACTGGTGCTGGCGGTGATGGGCGACAAGGCGGGGCTGATTCTGGACTGCACCTCCGGCGAGGCCCGCGACCGCACCACGCTGAACCTGCCCGGGCGGCAGCGGGAACTGCTCATGCGGCTTCGGGAAACCGGCGTGCCGGTGGTGCTGGTGCTGGTGAACGGGCGTCCGTTCTCGCTGGTCTGGGAGGATCAGAACCTCTCCGCCATCCTGGAGGCCTGGCTCCCCGGCGAGGAGGGCGCTGCCGCCATTGCAAAGACGATCTTTGGCGAGAACAATCCCGCCGGGCGCTTGCCCATCACCTTCCCGCGCTCGGCGGGGCAGGTGCCCGTGTTCTACGCCCACCGGCCCTCCGGCGGCGAATCCCATTGGAAGGGCGCCTATGTGGACGAGAGCAACCTGCCGCTTTACGCCTTCGGTCACGGCCTGAGCTACACCCGCTTTGCCTACGGCAACCTGAAGCTGCCCGCCGCCGCGCCGGTGGACGGCGAGATCACCATCGAGGCCGACGTGACCAACACGGGCGACCGCGCGGGCGAGGAAGTCGTCCAGCTCTATATCCGGGACGACTGCGCCTTTGACGTGACCCGCCCGGTGATGGAGCTCAAGGGCTTTGCGCGCGTCGCGCTGGCGCCGGGCGAGAAAAAGACCGTTCGCTTTACGGTGAATACGGCGCTGCTCTCGTTCCTGAACCGCGCGGGGGAATTTGTGGTGGAGCCCGGCGCCCATACGGTGATGATCGGTTCCGCCTCCTCGGACATCCGGCTTGAGGGAACGGTGGAGCTCAACGGGGACGCGCTGCGGGTGCGCCATCGAGTCTTTGAAACGAAGACGGAAATTCTGGCGTAAGCCGATTGCGGCCGCGCCACCTTTGCCCGCGGCGGGGAAGGGCGGCGCGGCTTTCGGGGTTTCCCGGAAAAACGAAGGGGGAAGCCATGAAAAGGCGGGCGTTTATCGTCACCGGCGGCGCGGCTTTCGGGGTTTCCCGGAAAAACGAAGGGGGAAGCCATGAAAAGGCGGGCGTTTATCGTCACCGGCGGCGCGGGCGGCATCGGTCGCGCGATCGTGGAGGAAATTATAACGCAGGGGGATTTTGCGCTGGTGATCGACACCGACGCGGCCTCCGGCGCTGCACTTGAAGCGCGCTGTCCGCCGGACCAATTGCTGTTCTTCGAGGGCGACATCGCGGAAAAGGCGGTGCTGGAAGCCTTTTGCGCGCGGGCGGTGGCGGCGGCGGGGGAGATCCACGCCCTCGTCAACAACGCCTGCTTCTCTTTGGGCGGGCTGACCGACTGCGGGTATGAAGACTTTGAACGGGTGCTCCGGGTCGGCGTGGTGGCGCCCTTTTATCTGACAAAGCTGCTGGTGCCCCACTTTGCGCCGGGCGCCAGCGTGGTCAACATCGCCTCCACCCGCGCCTTCATGTCCCAGCCGGAAACCGAGAGTTACTCCGCCGCCAAGGGCGGCATCGCCGCGCTGACCCACGCGATGAGCGCCACCCTCGCCGGGCGCGTTCGGGTGAACGCCATCAGTCCGGGCTGGATTGAAACCGCCGCGTACCGGCGCGAGGCGCCGGATGCGCCCGCTTACGCGGAAGCGGACCTGCGCCAGCACCCCGCGGGCCGCGTCGGCCACCCCCGGGACATCGCGCGAATGGTGATGTACCTGACGAGCGAGGCGGCCGGATTCATCGACGGCGAAAACATCGTCATCGACGGCGGCATGACCCGCCTGATGGTCTACCATGGGGACTTTGGCTGGAAGCTGGACGTCTGACGGGCATCAGTCGGGGAACAGGCTCGTTTGCCCGTCCTCCCGCACGAAAAAAAGCTGGGGTACCGCCTCGCGGCGCGCTTTTTCAAGGGGCGCGCCGCGAAGCCATGCTGCCCGAGCGCCGGAGGACAGGATCAGCGGCATCCGGCCGTGTATGAAGGCGATCCGCGCATCCGCCGCCCGCGTCAGAACGACGAACGATGGCGTGCCGTCCTCCGCGCGATACAGCCCCGCCATGTAGAGGGGGCCGCTTTCGGCGCCAATGCGGTATTTGATCCTGTCCGCGCCGCGGTGCGCCCATTCAAAGTAGTGGGCGGCGGGCACCAGACAGCGAAGAGCGGCCCGGAACATGGGTTTTTCATCGGCGGTCTCGCTCCTGGCGTTGACCACCAGCGCGGCCCCACTGGGCTTTGAAAATCCCCAGCGCATCACCCGGGGCCCGGCCGCAGTAAGTACCGCCGCCGGGTCAGAAGGGAATATCTCGCCGCGCTTCGCCGCCGCGCCAATCGGCCCTTGGCGGCGGTTCAGTTCCGCCATCAGCGCGCGAATCTCCTCCGCTTCCTCGCCCTCCAGGTCCATCCAATATCTCGTACACATGCTGTCATTTTATCCGGTCCGCATAAGACAATCAAGCGCAATATAATGCAGACAAACAAAAAACCGGGAACCGGCGCATTTTTCACCGGTTCCCGGTTGGTGCGAGTGGTACTACTGTTTTCGGTAAAATAGAAACGCGGAGCAAAGCGGGCGCCAAAAGTGAGCAGCGGCGAGTGGCACGAAAAGAGCCATTGTCAGCACCCCGAAGATGCGCTACCCTTAGTTTGCAAGGACTAAGGAGGTAGCAGAAAGGTGCTAAGAATGGCTCAGATACAGTATATCAAAGACCAGTACGAAAATGAAGAGGTCAGTTTGCGCGAGATTTCTGCAAGACGGGGCACAGCTTCGAGACGGTACGAAATACGCCTACCAGGAGGATCATGAAGATCGGCTGCCGGATATCGAGCCCAAGAGTTATCCGGTGCTGGAAGATTATATCCCCGTCATCGACCAGTGGCTGGAAGCGGACCGCAAAGTGCCCAGAAAGCAGCGTCACACATCGAAGCGGACATATGACCGACTGCGGAGTGGTTATGTCGAAGGCGGCAGTTATTCAGCTGGCGGTATGTGCGGAAAAAGAAGTACGTCGTAAAGGGCAAAGGAGGAGCGGGTATCTTCCGTTGCTAACACTGCTGGGCAGCGGGCAGGTAGACTTCGGAGGTGAGGCGTTGGGGTATGACGCGTCCGGACGGGAAATCCGTTTCTACGCGTTGACGATTTCTTCAACTCAAACAAGGGGTTCACGCAGGCATTTCCGTCGCAGAATCAGGAGTGTCTGCTGGAAGGAATGAAGCGCATCTTTGAGCATATCGGAGGTGTTCCGCCCCTGCTGCGCTTTGACAATATGTCCACGGCGGTGTCCGGATTCAGCAGGACGGCGAACGCGTTCTGACAGATGGTTTCAGGAGGGTTATGCTCCACTACCGTTTTCAGGCGGAGTTCTGCAATCCGGCCTCCGGAACGAGAAAGGGCAACGCGTTGAAAACAAGGTCGGGTATAGCCGGCGCAACGCCTCGAACCCGGTGCCCACCATTCCCTCGTTCGACGAGTTCAACGAAAAGCTCTGGGCATGGTGCGAGAAGGACGCCCAGCGGCCACACTACAGGCACAATATCCCCATTCAGGAGCCCGGAAGGAGGATGAGAAACGGCTGCTGAAGCTTCCCGAGTACCCGTACACTGCAAGTGCCCTGCTGCGCCGCTTACCGTGGAGCAAGACCGGATTTTCTGCGCAATTGACACCAACAGGTATGGGCTTTCGCCGCTGCTTTGCGGACAGGACGGCGCAGGCGCTCTACGACCAGCGTGGATTTCTTCCATGACCACAAGCCGGCTGGAACATACCGCCGCAGTTACAGGAGGGTGAGGAGGTCTATGACTGGACGCAGTATGTGACCACGCTTTGCAGGTGAAGCCTGGCGCGATTGAGCACACGCGATTCTTTCGACAAAATGCCGGAGCAATGGCAGTCCTTGGTCTGCTTTGCCAGCGCGCGCGTCGCGCACGCAGGAAAAAGAACGCAAAGCGCCTTGCGGCTGCTCAAGGAGATCGTAATTATCGGGAACGCTTCTTTTCTGCGACGACGCCCTGGAACTCGCCGCCTCCAATGGACGGACGGACGCGGACAGCCTGCGCCAGGTGCTTACTAAGCATGATTGCCAAGAAAGAGTATCGTCCCGATCCGCTGAAGCTCAGTTCCGGCCCCATGCTCAACTACGATCCCAGCCTCACCGCCTACGACAGTCTGACGGGAGGTGGAGCGCGTGTCTGACCGGATTGAGCAGATGATGCGGCAAGTGAAGCTTGGCGGCATGGCAAAGGGCTGGCGGTCTGTCGACTACGAGAACGCGGAGCAGTATGTGACGGATCTTCTCAAGCTGGAATTGCAGGAGCGAGAGGCAAACCGCATGAACCGCATGGGGAGTGTCCCCGCGAGTGTGTAAATGGATAATCTCATGGGGCCAAGATCATACTAAAACCGCTTTTACTCGTGCGCAGGATAGGGCCACGTTGGAGAACGACCCGAGCGTCGCACGAGGTTTGGCGGGGCGGCGAGGGGGAACTCGTCGCCTTCTTGCCGCCCCGGAAAACCAAAGCGGAAAACTCCGGGGCGGCGGGGCAGCGCCCCGCATTACCCAATCTGGCGGATGTCCAGACGGTCGGGGAAGAACATCATCAGCTGTCCCATTATATCATCTCAATCGCGCACCGGCATCGTCCATTTTTGGTAATCTCTTGGATCGACAGATAGATCGATTTGCGGATCGAATCGTCGGTCGGATAGACGGACTTGGTCTTGGTGAACTGCGAAGCATCCGGTGGAATCCCTCCACCGCGTTGGTCGTGTAGATCAGCTCGCGGACCTCCTGGGGGTATTTGAAGTACGTAGACAGCTCCGCCCAGTTCGCGTCCCAGGACTTGAGGATTTGCGGGCGGTTTCGTTCCCCAAACCTCCTGAAAATGCTCGCTGGGTATTCCGCGTCCTCCAGCGTCGGCGCGCCATATACCTTCTTTAAGTCCGCCATCACGGCTTTGAGGTCTTTGTATGGCAATAAACTTTGTAGAGTTTCGATCTGGTGAATCACGCACAGCTGCCGTTCCGTCCAAAACACCGCCGAGATCGCCTCCGAAAACCCGCTCAGATTGTCCCGCAGGCATCAGGAATGTCCATCCGCGGTTTTTCAGCTCATTGCATACCGTCGTCCAGAAACTCGCACTCTCGTTTTTCGACATCCAGATCCCCAGATCTCTTCTTCCCCTCCAGGTTGATCCCCGTGCTGAGTATACACATTTGTTGATCACCCGCCCATCCTTCCTTACCTTGAACACGATCCCATCCAGGAACACGATCGGCACACCGCGTCCAGCCCTCTGGCCTGCCATTCCGCTACCCGTGTGGCATGACCTTGTCCGTGATCCGGCTGATCAGACTCGCGGATGCCTCCACTCCATAGATGTCCCGCAGATGATCTTCGATGGTCCCGATTGCTCATCCCCTTCGCGTACATCCCGATCACGCGGCTCTCCAGATCCTCCCCGTCTTTGTTTGCCGCTTCGATTACCTGCGGTTCAAAGCTCCCGTTCCTGATCCCGCGGTACGCCGATCTCCAGTTCCCCGTATTCCGATTTCACCGTCTTTTTCCTGCACTGTTTCGGCTGTTTCCACTTCGATCGCCCTGGTTGCTGCGCTTTTCGTACCCCAGGTGCTCGTCCATCTCCCCTTCCAGCATCGCCTGGATCGTTCCCTGAAACAGCGACTTCAGCAGTGCCTGCACATCCCTCATGTCTTTGCACTCTTCCGCCAGTAATCCCACCAGTTCCTTCTCTCGCTCGCTCATGTCAACATCTCCTTCTTTATTTGGAGATTATTGCCATTTACACGGTTCGCTATACAGCCTCGAAGCTCTGATAACGCTGGGCTGCGTGGTGATGTGGATGCCGTAATTCGTACTCTTAACGCCGTTCCAAGAAAACCAGTCATTCAAGAGTGCTGACCTCCTCGCTTTTGCATCTAAACACAACTGCTCCTTACTGACCGAATATCACTGGAGCCGCTGTAACGACGATGTAGGCAACCAACAGCACCACAATGGGCACCTTCTTGGCCTTGCGAAGGGCGTCCCACGTTTTTCGCAGGCTATCCGCTTCACGGTGCAACACCCATAGCACGTACCGCAATAAGGTGACCGCTCCTACTACAGCCATTATCACAGCAATTGCGCGGAAAAACTCTCGATATTCTGAAAAGGCCATCTCCAGCACAGTTCCACTCATCTTGACGCTATTAATAAGGGCAATACCGCTCCACAGCAGGCGGCTCGAGTATTGCGCTTGCGCTTCCAGAGCGCTGTAAGGAAGGCGAGTCATGACTGCGCATATCGCAAATACTATTGCGCCCATCGTCGGCAAGCGTAACACGGCAAGCAGAGTCTTTGGTATCGCTTGAAGAACGCTCCCTCGGATGTCGACGAATATGGGAATCGAGTCGTCAAAATAAGCGTATCTTCCGAGCGAAATAGCATACTGCATTACGATCAGCGCAATAGAAATGGCAAACAGCAGCTTGGGTTTATCCATCTTCCTTTTCATAAGCAAACCCTTCTCCTTGTCATTGTTCATGTTCATCCAACAGGGAAGCCATGCCAGACATTTTCAAGACATCCCGGAAGCCCGTATCGATTTCATCGCGGGAGAATCCGGCTTTGGCGAGTTGTTCATCTGAGAAGATGCTCAACCGATGGTAGAAGTCCAGAGCGACGTTAAGCATTCCTTCGGTGCCTCCCTCAAGATGCTCAAACAATACGTTCTCCGCTTCGTTTATGTGGTTCTGTTCGAGCAGAAGAAGTAGTGTGTCATGCAGCAAATCCCCTTGCGTGGGGTTTTGCTCGTCCTGTTTCTCGTAAAGTGGTACGGCTTTACCGAATACGAGCATGGACACGAATTGAACCAAGGAGGCGATTTGGCGCATGATATAGTCATTCGGAAACATCGTGTTCCCATCCCTTCAACAGTTCCTTCGCCGACTGATAGGCATCATATGGCACATCGTAGCTGTATTGCGCAATGGTATTCGCAGAACCCAAGAAACCACCTGCGCCGGCATCACCCTTTAGTGCGAAGGGGATACCCTGATCGGTGAGCAGCGGCGAGATCACCATCGTCTCCGCCATGTTCGCCGTCAAAAGGCGAACAGGGTCGTTGCCCGAGGGCTTCCTCAGCTTTGAATCGCAATGCGGGCATTCGGATATGGCGAGGCTAAAGAGCGCACGGCACCTTGGGCAGTAGGAACCGTGGGTGATTTCATCATCCTCCGAGGAACGAATCGCTGCGGCAATGGCAGCGGACGTGCGCTTTACCGGATCTTCTATATCTTCCGCTTGTGTGGTGGCCATTTCCGCGATGGTATCAAACTTCAGAAGCACGTACTTGGGCATATTGTTTTTCATGATGATCGCCAAATCCTTATCATCCACCAACCGTATAGCCCGCGAGAAGTTTTGATTGACCTCAGTGATCGAGATCAAGTTTTCGGTATTGATTTTCATAGAGTTGTCACCTCGGGAATAGAGTAGCACAAATATAGCTAGAAATCAAGCTATATTTGTGCTACCTTGTTACTCTCTCAGGCGATGGCCCCCCGATGACCTCCGGCCAGTCTTTACGCCATCCGCAGCCCCCTTCCGCGTTGTTGCCTTTTGGTAAGCGACGCAATCTCAATGGCGAGCGAACGGATGTCCTGCTCGTCGCGCACATATAGCTTTTCGACATGGATGGTGGATGTCGCGTTCTGGTTGTAGGTCTTGCGGTTATCAAAAGAAGCGTTGCCGCCAATGCCCGCCTGCGCTTCGCCGGACAGGAATCGCGCCGCATTGCGAATGACCTTCGCCTGCGCCTTGCTCTCCAACAGCGCGCCTTGGCCGAAGCCCTTGATTGCCATGCGGCCCACCTCGTCCCGGAATACGCCGGACGGGGAGGCGATTTTGAGTTCGGCTTTTGCCGCGTTGACGGCGGCACGGGCAGCGGAGCGCATGGCGGCAATCAGGCCGAGCCGCCCAGCGTTGATGCCTGCCGTCAGGCCCGCCATGACATTGACGCCCACAGCCCGCAGCGTGGTTAGGTTGAGGCTGCCGGATACAGCGCTCATGACATTCGCCGCCACGGTGCTGCCGGTGGCCGCCATGCTGTAAGAGGACATGGCGCTGGCCAGCCCGGAAGCGGCGGCGGTTCCAACGGCGGACAGCGCGTCGCCGGTCAGCGCAGCGCCTACGGCGGCGGCCACGCCATTCGCCAGCGTTGCGGCATCGGAGGACAGATCGTAACCTGTCATGCCTTCGCCGATGCCAGCGGCGACGTTCTCGCCCACCGGCTTCATGCGGGTGGACGGCGACTCAATGCCCAGCGCGGCGTTGAGCGCAGCTTCGAGATTGGCAGCGACCGTCTCTGCAGAGGTGTCGGTGCCCGCCTGCGTCATCCCCTCTGCAATGCCCGCGAGGATGTTCTCGCCGACGCCGATGCTGTCCATGAGGTTGACCAGATCCGAGATGGATTGCAGGTTCGCAATCACGTCTTCGGACAGCGTCTCACCGTTGTTCAGCGCGGTAATGGCCTCGTTGACCACCGCCTGCATGTTCCCGATCTCCGTCGCGTCGAGATAGTTGGAGATCGTACCCGCTGCCGCGCTCCTGTCCCAACCATTCATCCAGCCGCCGAAATTCAGCCAGGAATTCATCTCATTGTTGATGCCGGTCAGGTATTCGTTCAGGTGCTGGATGTCTGCGAGGGTATCGTCACCGAACCATTTCGCACCGAGGGAGCCTTGGTGCTCGGTGGATTTGAGCAGGTCGTTCGCCGCTTGAATGGATTCTGCCGTGCCTTCCACGACGGGCGTAATCAGAACGTGCATGGTTCCGTCCGCCGCAAGGACGAACAGGGTGTCGGCGGTGAGCTTGTCCTTGGGCACCACGTCCACCGGCACTTCCTGCCCGTTCATGTAGAACTTCGCGCCGGGTGCGTTCAGAACGTCCGCCGGGTTTTCATATGCCTCGCCCAGCCGGACGCGGCCAGTGACTTCCACTGGATGATTCTTCACGAACTCGTTGTAAGCGGCGAGATCGTAGCCGGTGATGGATACCTTGATGTTTAATGTCGGCTTGACGGCCTTGGTATCGTCGTAAGCCGTGATATAGGCGGTGAACGCCTGCAAGAGAGCAGACTTGTCGCAGCCGGTGGCCTCGGCGTAGGCGTTCACGATGGCCTCCACCTGATCCGGCTTGAGCGCGGAGATGTCCGCGCCCTCGCCTTCCAGATAGGAGGCTACCTCCGCCACCACGTCGCTGGGCGAGAGCTGCGCGGTGGATGCGCCGTTTTCGATTTCCTTGTACGATTGCACCAGTGCATTTACGGCGTTCCTCGCGGGTGAGGCGGCGCACGAATTGGAAGGAATGCGCGGCGAAGGCCGACACCCAGGCATATTCCTGATCGTTGTATTCGTCCGGGTTCTCACTGCCAGCCGGGCTCTGGCCTGCGAAGGCGGCCACGGTATCGAACTGCGGCGCGGGCTTGTTGGAGGCCGCTTGCAGCGCGCCCGCCGAAGGGAGTTTGCCCGTCATCTTCCAAACGCGAATCCAGAGCGGGCGCAGGTTTTCATCTGCGAACAGCTTCACCGAATGTACCGCCAGCGGCTCCACGAACGGGCTGCCGGTTTTCATGAGGTCGCCCGTCTGCCAGCAGATGATGTCCGCGTATTTGGCAAGCAGTCGTATTACCGATGCCATGCGGGAAAGCCACGGTGCGATGCCCTCCTTGGCGTATGCCTTCGGGTCGGTGGGCGGCGCGGTAATCGCGCATTGCGCGCGGGCATCCGCCATGAGTCGTGCATAGCTCTCCGGGTTGACCGGATCGCCGCACAGCAGCAGGTGGTCGCTCAGCCGCCAGAGATCGCCGCGCTGCGCGGTCGGGCCGCCCAATTCCTCAATTTCCCGTGCGGCCTTCATGGCGTCGAAATCGTCCTCGACGGCATCCTTGGAGTAGAATCTGTTGAGCAGCGCGTCCACCTCGGCGGCATCAAAGCCGGTCAGGGACACGTCGAACGCCTCGGCGTCGAAATCGGCCATCAGGGAGGCCAGCTTCGATTCGTCCCAATCGCCCTGAATCTTGTTGAGGGCGATGTTGAGCGCCTTCTCCCGCTGGAGATCGAGATCGACCACCACGCAGGCGATTTCGGTGTGCCCGAGATCCATCAGCACCTTGAGGCGTTGGTGGCCGCCGACCACGTTTCCGGTCTGGCGATTCCAAATCACAGGCTCCACATATCCAAACTCGGCAATGGAGCGCTTGAGTTTCTCATACTCTTTGTCGCCGGGTTTCAAGTCCTTGCGCGGGTTGTACGCCGCAGGGTTGAGCCGGGCGGCGGAAATCTGCTGAATGTTCATCGAAAGCTCCTGTTCATAAAATCATATGGAGCGCGGAGAATGGTGCCGCCCCTTCGCTTCCCACCGGTTGGTGGGCGGTCTACTGTTAACCTATCCGCGCATGAAAAGGCCGGGCGGTTAGCCCGGCGTGGTGATGGAATGCCGCTCTGCCTGCGTGATCTTTTGCCCCTTGTACATGCCCGCTCCCAGCTCGTCAATCTTGGAGAAGGGTATCTCCGGCACGGTCAGCCGCGCCCGGCAGGACGGGTCGATGAAGTAGATATACCGAAGCTGGAAGCCGGGGATCGGTTTCGCGCCCACATAGTCCAGATACTTCTTGAAATTATAGGTTCCGCCTGTCACATCGAAGAACGTCAGCCCATTCAGCTCCCGGCGCGGTGTGGTGGGGTTCGAGGCAAGCGTCATCTTGTGGATGCGCGTCCCATCCGGCAGCTCCGCAAGGTTTAGGTTTTCCTTGATGCCGGTCAACACGAAATTCGAGGCCCGGTAGATCGCGCCGTCCCCGCAGGAGCAGGCGTCGGCGAAAGAGATGATCCATTTCACCTGCGGCGCGTACTTTTTCAGGAGCTTGATGCTCATAGAAATGGCGCGGCTCTCGCTGTTCCGGGGGAGCACAGCATCAAAGGCCATGCGGTTCAGCTCAAGAAATTCATTCCATCCGGTGCCTTCCACAAGGCCGATGATCTTGCTTTTATCCAGCGACGGGCCGTAGCTCATGACGCCGTGAAGCTGGCCGTCCAGAAAAACGCCGAAATGGAGCTTCGAGTTGTTCACGACCTTGCGGGAGTAGTGATGCGTTCGGACAAAGGCGTTTGCGATGCCCGAGGGCAGCACCTTCATGACAATTTCTTTAGCGCGGCCCATTCTCTCACCACCTCATACAGCCCATTGCCGTTGTGATTCTCGTTCCCGAAGGTTTCCGTCACGGCCTGCTGGTCGTAAACGTACTTGATCGCCGCCAGCATCAGCTTCGCCTGCTCGTCATGCACGGTGATGCTGATTTGTTGGAAGGGCTTTTTCTCTCCGGCGTCCAGCGTGAAATTATCTGCGAAATCCTCGTCCGAAATGGCCTCGAAGCCGAAGTCGGTCATGGGCAGCACGATCCCCTGCAATTCCAGCGGCAGCAAGTCCATGTCCCATTGCGCCATCTCGCCGACCTTGTTGTCGGCCAATCGGAAGGCTTTTATTTGATCCTCGGTCAGCTCGTCGGCGATGACACAGGGCACCTCCTTGATGCCAAGGGACTGCGCCGCCTTGTATCGAGTGTGACCCGCGACAATCTCATGGTTCCGGTCAATCACCAGCGGCACCAGAAAACCGAACTCCCGGATGCTGGCGGCGACGCCCTTTACGGCCTCGTCGTTCTTGCGCGGATTGCGTGCATAAGGGCGGATGTCCTTTAAGGGCAGGGTTTGAATGTTCATGGCTTAACCTCCACGGCGCGCCGACAGCAAGCGCTCCATCATATCGTCATGGGGCGTCGCGCCCTTGTACTCCACGGAGCAGTTTTCGCGCACGACCTGATAAATCTGATACCACAGGTTGTTGGCCTGCTTGGAAAACGACTGGCTCATGGCCACATAGGGCGAGGGAATGGCGTTCCCGGTGGTCGGATGTTTTGCCAAGAAACCAAACTCGGTGATGTATTCCTCGCATTGAATCCAGCGGGAGATCGCCATCGCGTACTGCTCGATGATCTGTGCCGGAACCAACCGGGCGCATTCGCGCTCGTCCAGCCATTTCCACGTTTCCTCGTACACGCTCACGGCGAGCAGGCTCTTGCCACCCTTTTGCGTGGCGGCGAGGAACGCCTTGGGCGGCGGCATGGGCTGACCCTTGAGATCAGCGGCGTCCGCCGTGAAATCCAGCACCGTCAGCTTGCGCTTGCCGGGATTGCCGTCCGCGATGTTGTCGGCCAGCGCCTTTTTCTTACGGCCTGCGCCGACGCGCGCGCCGCCCTGTCCGTTTGCCATGCCATCACCTCCTGCCGTGCAAAAATGGGAACAAAAAAAGATGGGTGATATACCCATTTTGAAAGCGCGAAAATTCACGCGAAGGGGCGCATCCGCTATGTTCGGAACGCAATTTTAAGATTTTGCTCCCCCCTGGGGAGGGAGGCCCGCGCCGGGGATGGGCGGAAAGCCGAAAGGGACAAAAAAGCCGCCGCGTCTTTCGCGGCAGCTCCGTGGGTGGCGCTACTCGTCATCTTCCTTGGAAGGCACATAGATGGCGGTGCATTTCAGATCCCCGCGCTCGTAGTCCAGCCAATAGAACCAGCCCGGATTCTTTAGGGAATTGAAGGTGATCCGCTGCGCCGCCCGGCTGTAGCCGGTGGCCTCCGGGTATTTGGCCCGTACCCTCTCCAATACCTTACTGGCCGGGGCCTTGGTGAACATGCGCTCGAAGAATTCCTTGTCGGCCAGGATGCGGGCTTTCAATGTGGTCTGATTCATATTGCTGTACCGCCTTTCTTTGTTGAGCACAGCTTACCAGACCACCCGTGTCTTACAAGCCTTTCCGGGTCTTTTCTTAAAAGAAAAGTTTAGCCCCAGCGCCCGGCAGGCGACCATCGCCCGCCTTCGCGGGCCGTGATGCGGGAATGACATTCCTTGCACAGCGCCATGAGATTGTCCTCGGCATGGGTGCCGCCCTGGGCGAGCGGGACAATATGGTGGACTTCCGCCGCCGCCGTCACCCGGCCCTCGCGCTGGCAGACCTCGCACAGCGGATGCGCCGCGACGAACGCCTTGCGGATGCGCGGCCACGCGCCGTTATACCGGCGTTTCATTTCGGGCGTCCGCCCGTACCGGTTGTACTGCGAGGACGCCAGCTTCTGGTGCTCCGGGCAATACTGCCGGTCGGTCAGCGCCGGGCAGCCGGAATAGCCGCAGGGATGGCGGGGCTTCTTGGGCATAGCGTCCTCCATATGAAAAGAGCGCCTACAGATTGCTCTGCGGGCGCTCCGAGTAGATTTTTTCATTATCAGTGTACCAAAATTTTTTTCGACATACAAGTGAAGCTTAGTGAACTATAGTGAACTCCGACGCTTTTTTTCTTCGAGCCAGAACCGCGTGGATGCCCGGCATCAACCGCGTGATATTCTCGTTGATGTTCACTGTGGAGATGCGGATGACCTGCCAGCCTTCACCCAACTTACGTGCAATTGCATCATCGCGGATTTCCTGATAGCCGCATTTATCCTTTCCATGATAGATGGGACCGTCAATCTCCAGAGCCACCTTCAATTCGGTGAGGACGAAGTCAACCGAATACTCGTACACCTTAACCTGATGATGTGTTTTCACCCCTTGACGGATTAGCTCAAGCGCCACCATGATTTCCTCTGTGCTCTGAAACCAGCCGCTTTTGTTCAGCCGTTTTCTCACCAGTCGGATTGCACGATCATACGGCTTGATGTCGGTCACCTTGGAAATGCGCTTGATGGCAGTTTCCAGTTTCCGTTCTTTCTTGTCAACGGCACCTTGCGCTTTTTTCTCACACTCCTGCGCTACTGCCTCCTTGCGGCAGGATGGGCATGCATATTGCGTGCCGCTTTGGTAGGACCATGTATAGACTGGTGTTCCGCAAAAGCGGCAAGGCGGATAATAACACGGATAACCGGCGCTGTCTTTTCCAATGCGAATGCCATCCTGAATTGCGTCACGCCTGCTCATGATCATCCTCCGCACTGCGTATCCTGTCGATCACACGCAATGCCCTTTCGTGCAGGATGTGCGCCCACCGCACGGTACACTGCATATCAATCGCGATCTGTTCCCACGATTGGAAACATAAATATCGCTTTTCCAGCAGCAGGTGGTAGTCCTGATTGGACACAGCGTTGATGCACCGAGCGATGTCAATCTTCATGGCAATCAGCTCATCTATCGTGCCGTTCAGATCATTCTCCGCTTCCATCAACCGGATAATCGAATCCTCCAGCGAGGAAACGTTTCGCGTATGAGATACCGGTTCGCTCCCATACGATACGGTGACCTTCCGCGTCAGCGAGCGCAAGGCTTCCACCTGTTCCAATTTGGAATTGATCCGCTGGTCGAGGCGGTAGGCTTGGGAGAGATATTCCTTGGCGGTCAGGGGTTTATCGTTCATAAGGTTCAATCCTCCAATTCCTTGAGTATCGCGGCGACCTCCGCCGCCGAGGTGACTTTGAAGGCTTGTCCTTTTGCATTCCTGATTTTTTGTATCGTGATTTCTTGCAGCTTTGTCAATTTGCCGGTTTCGGTCTTGACCTCGAAGGCCACGAACCTCCCGTTAATGCAGGCGATGATGTCCGGGACGCCTGCCGTCCCATAGATTCCGCCATGCTCTTTCCAAGCATAGCAGCAGGGGGTTTTCTTGAGCAGCCGCAAAATCGCGGCCACGATGTCGCGCTCGGCCATTCGTG
>JAXGME010000011.1:0-82241 GCA_040768845.1 Christensenellales bacterium
CCTACGCACTCATCCGCCATGAGCAGTACGTTCGCACGTTTTCGATACCGGGGCGACGTTTCTGCTCCGTTGAGTATTTCCGCTACTCGCGCTCGATCTGTTCCGCTTAGCCGTACTCCGTACTTCTTGTTCATCCCTATGCCCTCCAGCCCAAGCTTTTGGATATAGTTTATCCCTTAATTGTAATATTGTCAATTCACTACGTTCTATGCGCGGAGCTAATCGGCATGGTGACGGAAAAGAACTCCATGCACGAAATAGACACGTTTATGTTTGTGGGCGTTTGCTGCTTCATTTTTCAACGTCCGCTTGCAATAGCCGTTAAAGGCGCAACGGATTTGCCATTGGGTACGAACAGGTTCATTCATGGTGTTCACCTCCTTTCGCAACCGCGAAAGCGGGTGATGACTTCCCCTCTCGTAAACCCTCAACAAACGGAAATTAAAAACTGCCGAAGATTCGGATGGATTTCTTGAAAAACATTTGAGAAAACGCAAAAATGTCCGACTGAAAGAGTTCAGTCGGGCATGAGTTGATTTATTAGGTTCTATTAGGTGATATGTGTGTTCATATTGGTGGCTGTAATATCCCGTTGGCGGGTGTAGGCTTTTTTGACAATCGGATATTAAATAAAGCATAAAAAATGGAAATAAACATGGCGATACCCCCTTTGATACCGCCATTTTCTTAAAAAAGCGTAACTTTATAACACCCTCCGCAATCCTGTTTCTGAAAAGGAAAACGACGGCTTCATTTTTTTCTCTGGTAATAAAGAAAGTACGGCAGTTTATGAGCAAGGTAATAGGCACGGAATGGGAAATGCCCGTTGTCCTCGGCGGGCTGTACGGTTTACGCATAAGTGAGGTTATCGGTTTGCGTTGGCAAAACGTCGATATAGAAAAAATGCAGTTCGGCGTTGTGGAGCAAATGCCTTTCAAAGTTCCGGCGGGAACAAAGATATTAGATGAAATGGCACCGACAAAATCAAATGACCGTATATTGCCGATTACCAAAATCACATTACCGTATTTCATGCGGCAGTTTGAGTTGCAGGAGCGGCAAAAGGCTTTTGCCCGTGCAGGCGGCGGGAAGTATCACGACAACGACCTTGTGATCGCCAAGCCGGACGGCTCACCGCAACGGCGTGATAGGATGTCAACCAATTTCGGCCAGCTTATCCGTCATTTGGAGATGCCGCATATTCGTTTTCACGACCTACGCCATACGGCGGCAACCAATATGCACCAACTGACGGGCGACTTCTATACCGTGGGCGAGATATTAGGTCATACGCTGAAAGGGATAGGAATGTCGCTCGGTATATCTACAAACCTTGAAGCGGTTACGGCTTGTTATGTTGACGTGCGCCTTGAACGAAAAAATGAAGTTCTTGATACATACCACAAGGCGGTACATGATACAGGAAAGGACGCGGGGACAGAGAAAAAAGCGAAAGCCCCGAAGAAAAAAAGCAGGGATATGGAGCTATGAGGGCGCGTAACTTTTTATAAGTTCGCGCTCAATTTTATATCTCTTTGTGGAATCCGGGCAAGAATCGGGCAACATTGCATACATTTTTTATGAATATGGTTTATGCGGGGTTTTTGTCGGGCAACAAAAATCAGGGCAACATTGGCAACCGGGGCAACAATCCCCTAAAAATCGGGCAACAAAAAACGGCAAGAAAAAAGCCAGCAAACCCTTGAGTTTACTGGCTTTCGTGGCGGAGAGGGTGGGATTCGAACCCACGTGTGCTTTCGCACAAACTGATTTCGAGTCAGCCCCGTTATGACCACTTCGATACCTCTCCACGATGGTTTATACAGTTTTTATGCGCCCTGTACATGATTTCAAGTCAGGGCCGTTATGACCGCTTCGACACGCTTCCAATGCGCAAAAACCAACAGTAAGTATAGCGGAAAGCGCGCCATTTGTCAAGACAAGTGCAAACTTTTTTCGGAGGTGTCTTTTCAAGGCACAGTATAACTTGAATGGGGATCGCAGACAGGGTAGGTGTACAGCTAGCGCTCTTGTCTAACATCAGGAGGATATGATAAACTGATGTTGGAGGAGATTAAGATGGCAGGAAAAGTAGTGGAAAAGGACGCGGCGGTGAAGGTGGCGCGTCAGCGGCTGAGCGTGCTGGAGATGGCGGAAACGCTGGGGAACATCTCGGAGGCATGCCGCCGGGGCGGCATGGACCGGACGAGCTTCTACGAGTGGAAGCGGCGCTTCCAGACCCATGGACTGGAAGGGCTGAAGGATATGCCGCCCATCCCAAAATCGCAGCCGAACCAGACGACGCCGGAGACTGAGGCGGCGATTCTGGAGTGCAGCCTTGCGCACCCATCCTGGGGCTGCGTGAAGCTGTCGGATTTCCTGAAGCTGCAGGGTGTTTCTGTCAGCTCGCCTACCGTCCAGAAGATCCTGATCCGAAACGACATGGCCAGCGTGTATGATCGCTGGCTCAAGGTGGAGGAGCGGCATCTGGAGACCGGCGTGGAACTGACGGCGGAGCAGGTGGCGAAGATCGAGAAATACAACCCCTGCTTCAAGGAACGACATGTGGAATCCTCCCGGCCAGGCGAGCTTTTATGCCAGGACACCATGTTTGTAGGCAGTCTGAAGGGCGTGGGCAAGGTGTATCTGCACGCCTGCGTGGATACCTACGGTTCCTATGCCTTCGGGTTTCTGCACACCGGCAAGAAGCCGGAATGCGCCGCCGCCCTGGTGCACAACGACGTGCTGCCCTTTTACAAGGAGCACGGCCTGACCGTGAGCGCCATTCTCACCGACAACGGCCGGGAGTTCTGCGGGACGGAGAATCATCCCTTCGAGCTGTATCTGGCGCTGAACGACATCGAGCATCGCCGAACCAAGGTGAAATCTCCGCAGACCAACGGCTTTATTGAGCGATTCAACAAGACGGTGCTGGACGAATTCTTTCGCATTGCTTTCCGGGAAAACTTCTACGAAAGCGTAGAAGCACTGCAGGAGGATCTGGATCGATGGCTGGTTCATTACAACACGGAGCGCCCTCACAGGGGCTACCGCAACCGAGGGAAACGTCCCTTGGATACCGTGCTGGAATCCGTTTGATTGTTAGACATGACAGTTAGTAGTACAGGGTAGGGGAGAAGCGCTTTGCAGGCGGCCGGATCGCGGAGTGCGGCCATCCGCCGCAATGGTGCGCGTGCGCCGCCCACATTCCCGCAAAAACTCTGTTGGGACAAGCCCCAAAGCCGGCGGTCCACCGTGCGGGCCCGGAAGACGGCTCAGGCCATCGCATGCAGGTCCGACGAGCGCAGCGGAAAGGGCGCGAGATTGGGGCGCCTGCGCGCGGGGGTGCGAACCGGCAGGCAAACCGCGCAAATGCGTCAAGGCGGACGGGAGTCGGGGGAAGGTGCCGGAGAAACCGCTATGCATCACCGGGTGAGAAATCAGATGGGCGCTGCGGCAGAAAGAGAACCGGACCGCCCCGAACGCCGCTCGGAGGGCATGAAGCGGCGCAGGGCCGGATTCCGTCGCCGACGGAATCCGGCCCCTGATCGCTTTTTCGGAACGCCTCCGTTAGATGAACAGCGACATGTCGGATTCTTCCGCGTTGTCCAGCATCGCGGCCGCGCCGGAGAACTTGACGCCGTCGATCAGTTCATCCGCCTGAATGCCCATCACGTCCATCGACATCGAGCAGGCCACCAGCTCCACGCCGTTTTTGCGGGCGGAAGCGATCAGATCCTCGAGGCTGGCGATGTTCTTGCGCTTCATGACCCCGCGGATCATCTTGGGACCGATGCCCAGCATGTTCATCTTGGACAGCGAAAGCTTCCTGGAGCCGCGAGGCATCATCATGCCGAACATCTTTGAGAGGAAGTCCTTTTTCGCGTCCACTTTTTCCGGCTTCCGGAGGATGTTGAGCCCCCAGAAGGTGAAGAACATCGACACGTGTCGGCCCATGGCGGCGGCGGCGTTGGCGATAATAAAGGAAGCGATGGCCTTGTCCAGGTCGCCCGAGAACACGATGATGTTCTTGCCGTCCTTGGCCGGACCGGAGAGGGCCGCGGCGGGTTTTTCGCCCTTCTGGACGCGGGCGCGGGCAATGCCCTTTTCGCTGTCGGAATCCAGCAGAATGTTGCCGGTGCGGCGGCAGAAGGCCGGCAGGTCCGACGCGAAGGCCGGGTCGGTGGAGGAGATCTCCACCACGTCGCCGACGGAGGCCTCCGCCAGCGCCTCGGAGAGCCGTACGATGGGGCCGGGGCACTGCAGGCCGCAGGCGTCCAGCGTGATGGTTTTGGAGGGCGTTTCTTTCTTTTCGGGCAGCTGGGTGTCGGTGTTGACCTTCACCTGCGGCTGGGGCGCCTCGTGGGGTCCGAAGATCGAGTGGTACAGCCGGTAGCCGCCGCTGAGGTTGTAGGCGTCAAAGCCGTTCTGGGTGAGGATGCGGGTGGCCACATAGCCCCGGAGGCCCACCTGGCAGGTGACGTACACGGGTTTGGACTTGTCCAGCTCGCCCAGGCGCGACCGGAGGGAATCCAGCGGCACGTTGATGAAGCCGTCGATGTGGCCGTTTTCGTACTCCAGCGCCGTGCGGGTATCCAACAGCGTCACGCTGCCGTCCCGCGCAAGGCCCGACACGTCGTGCCAGTGGAAGTTCTTTACCAGGCCCTTCATCAGGTTTTCGATGGCAAAGCCCGCCATGTTGACCGGGTCCTTCGCGGAGCCGTAGGGCGGCGCGTAGCAAAGCTCCAGCTTGGTGAGGCCGTCGGCGGTCATCCCAGCGCGGATGGCGGTGGCAATCACGTCGATGCGCTTGTCGGTGCCATCGTAGCCCACGGCCTGGGCGCCCAGGATCTTGCCGGTGTTCTTTTCAAAGATCATCTTGATGGACATGTTCACCGCGCCGGGGTAGTAGCCCGCGTGGTTGGCGGAGTAGGTGAAGGACTTGTCGTAGTTGAGCTTCAGCCGCTTGGCGGTCTTTTCGTTGACGCCGGTGGCGGCCACGGTCAGGTCAAACACCTTGAGGATGGAGGAACCCTGGGTGCCGGTGTAGGCGCTGTCGAGCCCCGCAATGTTGTCCGCGGCCACGCGGCCCTGTTTGTTGGCCGGGCCCGCCAGCGGCACGTAGCCCTTGTCCCCGGTCACAAAGTCGGTAATCTCAATGGCGTCGCCCACGGCGAAAATGTCCGGGTCGCTGGTGAGCATGTGGTCGTTTACGGCAATTGCGCCCCGGGCGTTGAGCTGGAGGCCCGCCTCCTTTGCCAGGCGGCTGTCCGGCCGCACGCCGACGGCCATGATCAGCATGTCCGCGGGCACTTCGCTGTCGCCCACGGTCACCACCAGGCTTTCGCCCACCTCGCGGATGCGCCCCACGGACTTGCCCAGCATCAGCCGGACGCCCTTCTGCTCCATGTGGCGGTGCACGTCCTGGGCCATATCGTAGTCAATCGGCGCGATTACCTGGTCCAGCATTTCGACGAGGGTCACGCTGACGCCGGCCTGGGTCAGGTTTTCCGCCATCTCCACGCCGATGAAGCCGCCGCCCGCCACGATGGCCGTGCGGGGCTTTTTCTGGTCCACGTAATCCTTGATGCGGTAGGTATCCGGAATGTTGCGCAGGGTGAACACCTTGTCCGACTTCGCGCCCTCAATGGGCGGTACGAAGGGCTCCGCGCCGGGGGAGAGGATCAGTTTGTCGTAGGATTCCTCGTAGGTTTCGCCGGTGGTGTGGTTGAGGACGGACACGGTCTTCTTCGCGGGGTCAATCTTCACGGCCTCGCTGAGGGTGCGGACGTCCACGTTGAAGCGCGCGTTGAAGCTCTTCGGGGTCTGCAGCGTCAGCGCGGACTTCTGCTTGATCTCTCCGCCGATAAAGTAGGGCAGGCCGCAGTTGGCGAAGGAGATGTACTCGCCCTTCTCCAGCATGATGATCTCGGCCTGTTCGTCCAGCCTTCTGAGCCGCG
Organism: Christensenellales bacterium; assembly: GCA_040768845.1. Taxonomy (GTDB): domain Bacteria; phylum Bacillota; class Clostridia; order Christensenellales; family Aristaeellaceae; genus JAEZHK01. The sequence goes on from JAXGME010000011.1 coordinate 5,961, forward strand.
CCGCTGCCGACGCGCCGCCCGCCACGCCGCCGATGATGACTACCTTCATGGCTCCCGCCTCCTGAATTTGACTTTTGGAAAGCATGCGCTTATGATATTATAATGCTGAAAGGGGATTTTTACAATGCAGGAGAAGCTGCCAGCCGAGGTGTTTCCCCGCTTTTTGCCGTTCTGGGGCCGGCTCACAGCCGCCCAGCAGGCGCTTTTGACCGCCGGCACCGCCTGCCACCTGTACCCTCGGGGCGCCAACATTCACGGCGGCTCGAACGACTGCGCCGGCGTGCTGCTGGTGCTGTCGGGTGAACTGCGCGTGTACATGCTGTCCGAGGAGGGCCGCGAGGTGACGCTCTACCGGATGTCCGGCGGCGATGTCTGCGTGATGAGCGCCAGCTGCGCGCTCAGCGCCATCACCTTTGAGGTGCGCATCGACGCCGCGGCCGACTGCGAGCTCTGCGTCATCAAGCCCTCGGCCTTCGATCAGGTTCAGCGGGAGAACATCTACGTGGAGGCCTTCGCCTACCGTCAGGTCACCGAGCGCTTCTCGGACGTCATGTGGGCGATGCAGCAGATCCTGTTCATGAGCTTTGACAAGCGCCTGGCAGTGTTCCTGCTGGACGAAGTGGCCCGGGGCGGCGACACCGTGCGCCATACGCAGGAAGAAATCGCGCGCTACCTGGGCGGCGCGCGCGAATCCGTCACGCGGATGCTGAAATACTTTCAGCAGGAGGGGCTGGTGTCGCTTTCAAGAGGCGGTGTGACCGTGCTGGATAAAAAGGGTCTCCGGGCGCTGCTCTAGTCGTCCGCGAAGCCTGATTACCGCGCTGTGGCCGGGTCTTTTCCTGTCCGGCTGCGTCGCTCTCCGCTTGACGCAGCGCTGCTACATCTGCGCTCCGGCTCCGTGCCGGGCAGAAAACTCTCTGCGCCCTATCATCGGTTCTTAGACTTCGTGGACTACTAGTCCAACATTGCCATGATGGCGGCCTTGGGCCGGGCGCCTACGGCGCTCTTGGCCAGCTTGCCGTCCTTGAATACCATCAGCGTCGGAATGCTCATCACGCGGAAGGCGCTGGCCAGTTCCGGCTGGGCGTCGATATCCACTTTGCCGACCTTGACGCCGTCGTTCTCCGCGGCAATCTGCTCCACCAGGGGGCCTACCATGCGGCAGGGGCCGCACCAGCCGGCCCAGAAGTCCACCAGTACGGGCTTATCGCTGTTGAGTACTTCATTCTGGAAATTTTCCATGGTCAGATTCACGATGGACATTGTGTATCGCTCCTTTTTTTGTTGTGAGCCCAGTATACTCCGCCGCGACCGCCCTTTCCGTGACCAGATCACACAAGGAAAAATCGGAGGTGCCCATGCGCTATCCCTGTCTGGTGCTCGACCACGACGATACGCTGGTCCGGTCCACACCGGAAATCCACTACCCGTCCTTTGTGGAGGCCCTGCGGGTTCTCCGGCCGGAAACGCCCGCGCCTACGCTGCGGGAATTCATCGCCCACAACTTTGACCCCGGCTTTTTGCCCATGTGCCGGGACGTGTACCGCTTCACCGCCGAGGAGATGGAGGTTGAGCAGGAAATATGGCAGCGCTTCACCCGGCGCGTGCCCGACTGTTACGCGGGCTTTGACCGCCTGCTCGCGCGTTACCGCAATGCGGGCGGCAGGGTGTGCGTGGTGTCCCACTCCGAAAAGCGGGTCATCCTCCGGGATTACCGCGCGCATTTTGGCTTCGAGCCGGACATGGTGTTTGGCTGGGAGCTTCCGGAGGAAAAGCGCAAGCCCCACGGCTATCCGCTGGACGCCATCATGGCGTCGCTGGGGATGGGGCCGGGGGATCTTCTGATGGTGGACGATCTGAAGCTGGGTTTTGACATGGCAAAAAGCCGCGGGGTGGATTTCGGCTGGGCCGGCTGGTCGGACACCGCGTTTGTGACGGGTGAATACATGAAGGCCCACGCGCCATACCGGTTCGACGCGCCGAGGGGCCTGGAGGCGTTTTTGATGGACGAAGAGGCGTAGGCTACCGCGCGAACCGTCGCGCGCCCTCGCCCGTCATCACCAGCAGCGCGCCCAACCGCACGGAGATGCTTGAAGCGGCTCCGGTGAATTCGTTGCTGACGCCGATGGGGTTGTCCGCGGTCATGGTGTAGTCGGTGAGGGGATATTTAAGGCCCGTCAGCGTCACGCCGCGGGCGGTCCCGTCGGCGGCGAACACGGATACGACGCCCCGGGCCTCCGGGGTGAAGCGGATGGCGCCGTTCCGGATGGCGGTGACGGCAACGCCCTCGCCGACCAGCCAGCCCCGCGCGCCCTGCCGGGCGAGAAAGACCAGCGTCTGCAGGTTGGCGTAGCTGTGGTCCGGCCGCCCGCCTAGGCCGCCATAAATGCGGATGTCGTCGCAGCCGGCCCCAAGGGCGGAGCGCACGGCCAGCATCATGTCCGTTTCGTCCTTTTCGGCGGGGTGGACTTCCACATCCGGATGGATGGGCACCGCCCCCAGCGAATCAAAGTCGCCCACCACCCGGTCGGCCCGAAGGCCCAGGCGCGAAAGCGCCGCGTAGCCCGCGTCCGCCGCGATCACGAGATCGTTCGCGCCGAAGGGGGGCAGCGCGCCCGAAAGCGCCCCCGCGCCGACAATCCAGCATATCCTGCCCATGGGGCACCTCCCGCGCCGTCATCAGCGCCATCATAGCACATCGGCGGCCCCGCGGCAACTGCTTTGAGCGCGTGAAATTTACACCTCCGGCTTTTCCAGGCGCTTGACAGCGATTCCCCCGATCCATATAATTAATTAGACTAATTAAATGATGGGGTGCGGCATGGATCCGTTTTCAGCCCAGCTCAACGACATGCTGGTCAACACCTATCGCTCGGTGCTGACCATCGAGGAGGCCCTGCTGGCCAACTTCAGCGGCGACAGGCTGTCGATCAGCGAAATGCACATGATCGAGGCCGTCGGCGCGGCGGGCCCGGAGGGCCGCACGATCACCGACATCGCCCAGGCGCTGGACATCTCGCCGCCGTCGGTGACCATGATGGTAAAGCGCCTGGAGAAGAAGGGCTTTGTCGTCAAGGCCCGGTGCGAGCGGGACGGGCGGCGCATCTACGTGCGCCTGACGGAAGCCGGCCACCGCGCGGACGTTTCCCACCGCTATTTTCACCGGCAGATGGTGCGCGCCGTGGGCCGCAGCATCCCGGAAGCGGAAAAGGCCGCGCTGCTCCACGGCCTTGAGGCGCTCAACGCCTTTTTTCAGGAGCGGGCGGCGGAGCTTGTGAAATCATCCGACGGAGGCAAGGCGCATTGAGAATTATCGGCACGGGCAGCGCGCTGCCGCAAAGGACCGTTACCAATCAGGATCTGACCCGCTTTCTGGACACCAGCGACGAATGGATCTCTACGCGCACCGGCATCCGTGAGCGGCGGGTGCTCTCCGGAGAGTCGCTGAGCGAACTGGCCGCCCGCGCGGCGAAGGACGCGCTTACGAGCGCCGGCGCCGCGGCTTCCGATGTGGACTTCATCCTGTGCTCCACAGTGCAGGGCGAGTGGGTGACCCCCGCCATGGCCTGCGTGGTGCAGCGGGATCTGGGCGCGGTCTGCCCGGCGCTGGACATAAACGGCGCCTGCGCGGGCTTTGTCTACGCGCTGGACGCGGCGGACGCCTACCTGAAGGCGGGGAAGGCAAAGCGCGTGCTGGTCGTCGCCGCCGAGGCCATGAGCCACATCGTGGACTGGACCCGCCGCGAGGAGTGCGTGCTGTTCGGCGATGCCGCGGCGGCGGCGCTGGTGGACGGCGGCGAGGGCCTCATGGCCGTGCGGCTGACCGCCCGGGGCGGCAGCATGCCGCTCTTCATGCGCGCTTCCACCGGCAATTCCCCCTTTGACGCATCCCCCGTGGGGCAGGACTACCTGCACATGGCGGGGCAGGAGGTGTACCGGTTCGCGGTCTCCGCCTGCGTGGAGGATCTCCGGACGCTCCTGGGCGAGGCCGGACTGGCGCCCGGAAACGTGGACCATTACATCCTGCATCAGGCGAACCTGCGCATCTTGGAAGCGGTGCGCGAGCGCATGGGTCAGCCGCCCGAGCGTTTCCCCCACAACCTGGAGTGCTACGGCAACACATCGTCGGCCAGCGTGCCGGTGCTGCTGGACCAACTGAACCGGTCGGGCGCGCTGAAAAAGGGCCAGACGCTGGCGCTTTCAGCCTTCGGCGCGGGGTTGGTCACCGGCGCGTGCCTGATCCGGTGGAACATCTGAGGCCGCAAGGCAAAAGCCATCCCATACATCATCAATTATAATGGAGGAAATGATCATGACGTTTGAAAAGGTCGCGCAGGCGCTCGCGGAGTACAAGGGCATCGATGTGGCGTCCATCAAGCCGGAGAGCACCTTTGCCGAGCTGGACTTTGATTCCCTGGACGTGGCCGAAATGGCCATGAAGCTGGAGGACGAGTTCTCCATGACCATTGAACTGGATGCCTCCGATAAGACCGTTCAGGACCTGGTCGGCCGCATCGAGGGGACCAAGTAAATGACCACCAGAGTGACCGAGGCGCTGGGCATTGAAAAGCCGGTGCTTCAGGGCGGCATGGCCTGGGTAAGCGAGGCAAACCTTGCCGCGGCGGTGTCAAACGCGGGCGGGCTGGGCATCATCAGCGCCATGAACGCCCCCGCGGACTACCTGCGTCAGCAGATCCGCGCCTGCCGGGAAATGACGGAAAACCCCTTCGGCGTCAACATCATGCTGATGAGCCCCCACGCGGGGGAAGTCGCGAGGGTGGTGCTGGAGGAGAAGGTGCCCGTGGTCACCACCGGCGCAGGCCTTCCGGGAAAGTACATGAAGGACTGGGTTCCCGCCGGCATCCGGGTGGTGCCGGTGGTGCCCTCCGTCGCCATCGCCAGGCGCGTCGAGCGCGAGGGCGCCGCGGCGGTCATCGCGGAGGGCTGCGAGTCCGGCGGCCACGTGGGGGAGACCACCACGATGGCGCTGGTGCCCCAGGTGGCGCAGGCGGTGAGCATCCCCGTCATCGCGGCGGGCGGCATTGCCGACGGCCGCGGCTTTGCGGCGGCGTTTATGCTGGGCGCGGAGGGCGTGCAGATGGGGACCCGGTTTCTGTGCGCCAGCGAGTGCCGCATCCACGACGCCTACAAGCAGAAGGTGGTGGCGGCCAAGGACATCGACACCATGGTCACCGGAAAGCGGCTGGGCCACCCGGTGCGCGCCCTCAAAAACCTCTTTGCCGCGCGGCTGGGGCGCATGGAGTACGATTCCTCCATCTCCAACGAGGAGATCGAGGCCTTTGGCACCGGTTCGCTTCGCAAGGCCGCCGTTGAGGGCGATCTCGAACAGGGGTCCTTTATGGCCGGGCAGATCGCGGGCCTGGTCTGCGATATAAAGCCCGCCGCCCAGATCATCGACACCATCATCGCGGAGGCGGAAAGACTCTTCGCGGAGGCGCCGAAATGGGCAAGATAGCCTTTGTGTTTGCCGGTCAGGGCGCGCAGTCGCCCGGCATGGGCAGGGACATCTACGAAAACGTGCCCGTGGCGCGGCCGGCGTTTGACCGCGCCGAAGCCCTCCGCCCAGGCACCCTCCGGCAGTGCTTCGAGGGCCCGGCGGAGGAACTGACCCAGACCGTCAACGCGCAGCCCTGCCTTTTTCTGGTGGATTACGCCTGCGCGCTGGCCGCCCGGGAGATTACCGGACGGCCGGCGTTTGCGGCGGGTTTTTCGCTGGGTGAAATGGCCGCCGCCGCTTTTTCCGGACTGCTGGCCTTCGAAGAGGCGTTTCGCCTCGTCATCCGGCGTGCGGAGCTGATGCAGCGCGCCGCCGAGCAAAATCCCGGCGCGATGTTTGCCGTGGTGAAATTGGACGCCGGGCGGGTGACGGCCCTCTGCCGGGACATTCCGCAGGCGTACCCGGTCAACTTCAACGCCCCGGGGCAGACCGTGGTCGCCTGCGCGCTCAAAAGCGCCGAGGCGCTGCAAGCGGCGGCGCGCGCCGGGGGCGGCCGGGCGATCCGGCTGAACGTGTCCGGCGCGTTCCACTCGCCCTTCATGGCCGAGGCCGCGGCGGGCATGCGAAAAGTCCTTGAAGGCGTATCCTTCGGAAGGCCCGCCATGCCGCTCTACGCCAACCGCACCGCGCGGCCCTACGAGGCGGGCGCGGAGGCGGAGACCCTCGCCGGGCAGATTTCTTCGCCGGTCCGCTGGCAGGAGACGGTGGAGCACATGGTTTCGCAGGGCGCGGCGCGCTTTGTGGAGGTCGGCCCCGGGAACACCCTTTCCGGGCTGATCGGCAAGATCCATCCCGGCGCGGAGACCGCAAATGTCGGCGGCCTGGACGGGCTTGACGCCCTTAGGGGAGGTTTTCATGAAGGGTAAGATTGCACTGATCACCGGTGGCACCCGCGGCATCGGCCGCGCGGTGGCGCTGAAGCTGGCTTCGCGGGGCGCGGACGTGGCCCTTTTTTACGCGGGCAACGGCCAGGCGGCGGCGGAGGCGGCGGCCCAGGCGCGCGCGCTGGGCGTTCGGGCGGAGGCGTATCTCTGCGATGTGTCCGATGGCCCGGCCGTCGCCCGCGCGGTGGCCCAGGCACGCGCCGAACTGGGGGCCTTTGACATCCTGGTCAACAACGCCGGCATCACGCGGGATGGCCTTTCCATGCGCATGCGCGAGGAGGACTTTCGCCGCGTGCTGGATGTCAACCTCACCGGCGCCTTTCTCATGGCAAAGGCGGTCATGCCGGATCTCATCAAAAAGCGCGCCGGGCGCATCATCAACATTGCGTCGGTCGCCGGCCTGATGGGCAACGCCGGGCAGGCCAACTACGCCGCCGCCAAGGCCGGCATGATCGGCCTCACCAAGACGCTGGCGCGGGAGCTGGCGCCCCGGGGCATCACGGTCAACGCGGTGGCACCGGGCTTTGTCCGCACCGAAATGACCGCCGCCATGAAGGAAGAGGCGCTTTCCCGGGCGCTTTTGGCCGTGCCGCTGAACCGCATCGGCGAGGCGGAGGAGATCGCGGAGGCGGTGGCCTTCCTCGCGGGCCGCGGGGCGGGCTACATCACCGGCGCGGTGCTTCAGGTCGACGGCGGCCTGTATATGTAGGGAGGGGTTCATCGTGAACCGAGTGGTCATCACCGGCATGGGCGTCATATCGCCCGTCGGAAACGATTTGAATTCGTTTGGGGACAGCCTCTTTGCCGGAAAGAGCGGCATCGGGCCCATTACGCATTTTGACCCGGCGGATTATAAATGCAAGGTTGCCGCCGAGGTGAGGGATTTTGCCCCGGAGGTTTTTGGCATTGACAGGGGAGAGGCCCGCCGTATGGACCGGTTCACCCAGTTCGCGGTGGCGGCCGCCGCCCAGGCGGCGGAAGACAGCGGCATTGTGGGCGCGGTGGCGCCGGAGCGGCTGGGCGTCTACGTGGGCAGCGGCATCGGCGGCATGCATACCTTCGTCGCCGAAACGGAAAAGCTCCTCACCCGCGGCCCCGGCCGCGTGTCACCGCTTTACATCCCAATGATGATCGCCAACATCGCGGCGGGCAATATTGCCATCCGGCTGAACGCCCAGGGGCCGTCGCTGCCGGTGGTCACTGCCTGTGCCACATCCACCAACGCCATCGGCGAGGCCTTCCGCGCGATCCGGCACGGCTACGCCGACGCCATTCTGGCGGGCGGTTCAGAGGCCACCATCGAGCCGCTGGGCGTGGCGGGCTTTATCAGCTGCAAGGCGCTGGCCGAGACCGACGACCCGGAGCGCGCGTCGCTGCCCTTTGACGCGCGCCGCGGCGGCTTTGTGATGGGCGAGGGCGCCGGCGTGGTGGTGCTGGAATCCCTGGAGGGCGCCAAGGCCCGCGGCGCCAGGATCTACGGCGAAATTGTCGGATACGGCAATACCTGCGACGCCTACCACATTACCGCGCCCCACCCCGAGGCGACGGGCGGCGCGCGGGCCATTGCCCAGGCGGTGGCCGAAGCCGGCGGCCTTGACGGGCAGGTGTACATCAACGCCCACGGCACCGGCACGCCGCTCAACGACAAGCTGGAGACGCTGGCCATCAAAAAGGCGCTGGGGGAGGACGCGGCGCGGCGCGCGCTGATCTCCTCCACCAAGTCCATGACCGGGCACATGCTGGGCGCCGCGGGCGCGGCGGAGCTGATCGCCTCCATTCTGGCGATCCGCGCATCCACCGTTCCGCCCACGATTCACCTGGAGGAGCCCGACCCCGAGTGCGATCTGGATTACGTTCCCAACGTCGCGCGGCGCGCGCCGATCGACATCGCGCTGTCCGTTTCCCTGGGTTTTGGCGGGCACAACGGCGTGCTGGCCGTCAGGAGGTGCACATGAACATCCGGCAGATTCGGGAACTGGCGCAGATCCTCCGGCAGAACAGCCTGAGCGCCATCGAGGTGACCGAGGGCGAAAACCACGTGCGGCTGGAGTGCTGCGCACCCGGCGCGGCGCCCGCGCCGGCGCAGCCGGCGGCCGACCCGGCGGCCGGGCCGGCGGAAAAGCCGCAGGATTCGGGCGTGGATTTCAACGACATCATCGAGGTGAAGTCGCCGCTGGTGGGCGTTTTCTACAGCGCGCCCGCACCGGACGCGGAGCCCTTTGTCAAGGTGGGCGACCGCGTGAAGAAGGGCGATGTGCTGTGCATCGTCGAGGCGATGAAGCTGATGAACGAAATCACCGCCACCCACGACGGCGAGGTGGTGGACGTGTGCATCCAGAACGGCTCCGTGGTCGAATTCGGCCAGACGCTGTTCAAGCTCTATTGAGGTTTGATTGCATGAATAGACAGGAAATCGAGGGCGTTCTCCCGCACCGCGGGCGCATGCTGCTGGTGGACGAGGCGGATCTGGACGAAACTGGCGCGGCCGTCGGGCGGTACCGGGTGCGCGGCGACGAGTGGTTTTTGGACGGCCACTTTCCGGGCAACCCCGTGGTGCCCGGGGTGGTGCTGTGCGAGCTGATCGCCCAGGCGTCGTGCCTTCTCTTTCGGGACGCCGCGGGCACCGGCACGCCGATGTATGCCGGCATCGACAAGACCCGCTTTCGCCGCGCAGTGCGGCCGGGCGATCTGGTTGAAACCCGTTCGACCCTGATCCGCAGCAAGATGAACGTTTTTGTGGTGGCCGGCGAGGCCCGCGTGAGCGGGCAGGTCTGCGCCTCCGGCGAGTTCACCTTCATCATTGCCTGAGCGCCCCGCAAGATATCGCATTCCGAAGGGAATGTCCCCCAGGAGGCTGAATCCGTGTTTCCCAAAATTCTGATCGCGAACCGCGGCGAGATCGCGGTGCGCGTGATCCGCGCCTGCAAGGAGATGGGCATCCAGACGGTGGCCGTGTTCTCCGAGGCCGACCGCGACGCGCTGCACGTGTCGCTGGCGGACGAGAGCGTGTGCATCGGCCCGCCGCCCGCCCGGGAGAGCTATCTCAACATGGATCGGGTGCTGTCGGCGGCGCTGGTCACCGGCGCGCAGGCGATCCACCCCGGCTACGGGCTTCTGTCCGAAAACGCGGAATTTGCGCGGCGCTGCGGCGAGCAGCGCATCAAATTCATCGGCCCGTCGCCGGAGACCATCCGCCGCATGGGCGACAAGGACGAGGCCCGCCGCACCATGCGCGCGGCAGGGGTGCCGGTGGTGCCCGGGTGTGATCTGCTTAAGAGCGCCGATCAGGCCCGCGCCGAGGCGGAGCGCGCGGGCCTTCCGGTGCTCATCAAGGCGCGCGCCGGCGGCGGCGGGCGCGGCATACGCCTCGTGGAACGGCGCGAGGATGTGGAGCGCGCGTTTCTCGCCGCCCGGGCCGAGGCACGCACCGCCTTTGGCGATGACGGCGTGTACCTGGAAAAGTACCTGACGCGGGTCAAGCACGTCGAGGTGCAGGTGATGGGGGACCGGGAGGGCAACGTGGTGTGCCTGGGCGAGCGGGACTGTTCCGCCCAGCGCAAGCACCAGAAGCTGATCGAGGAGAGCCCCGCGCCCACCGTGTCACCGGGCCTTCGGGAGGAACTGTCCCGAGCGGCGGCGGCGGCGGCCCGCGCCGTCGGCTACGAGGGGCTGGGCACCGTCGAGTTTCTGCTCACCGGAGACGGAAAATTCTACTTCATGGAGATGAACACGCGGCTTCAGGTGGAGCATCCGGTGACCGAAATGGTGTCCGGCGTCGATCTGGTCAAGTGGCAGATCCGCATCGCCGCGGGGGTGACCATGTCCTTTTCCCAGAGCGATGTGCGCATCCGCGGCCACGCCATCGAATGCCGCATCAACGCGGAAAACCCCGCGGAGAACTTCCGGCCCTGCTGCGGAAGAATCGAGCTTTTGCACATCCCCGGCGGTCCGTGGGTGCGCTTTGACACGGCGCTCTACCAGGGCTATCAGATGCCGCCCTACTACGATTCGATGGTGGGCAAGCTCATCGTCCACGCCGCGACCCGGGCCGAGGCTGTCCGCAAGATGCGCGCGGCGCTGTGCGAGATGGTGATTGAGGGCATCGACCATACGGGGGAACTCCATCAGGACCTTCTGGGCGAGGACGCCTTTTTGGACGGAAGCTACACCACATCCTTCCTGGAGGAACGATAAATGCTGCCCAAGTATCTTTTCGGCAAGCCCAAAAACGCGCTGGAGGGCGAGAGCCGGGTGCCCGAGGCGCTGACCGAATGCCCCGGCTGTAAGGCCCGCATCTCCGATGCGGACCTCGAGGAGAACCTTCACGTATGCCGCCGCTGCGGTGCGCACCTGCGCCTGGGGGCCAGAAAGCGCATCGCCATCACCGTGGACGCGGACAGCTTCCGGGAAACCGACCGGGACATCACCTCGTCCAATCGGCTGAACTTTCCGGAGTACGACGATAAGCTCGAAAAGGCGCGGGCGATGAGCGGCGAAAATGAGGGCGTCGTGACCGGCACCGCCGCCATCGGCGGCATCCGCTGCGCCGTGTTTGCGATGGACCCCAACTTCATGATGGGCTCCATGGGCACGGCGCTGGGCGAGAAGGTGACGCGCCTTTTTGAACGGGCCGAGGCCGAGGGCCTGCCGGTGGTGGGCTTTACGCTCTCCGGCGGCGCGCGGGTGCAGGAGGGCATCCTGTCGCTGATGCAGATGGCCAAGACAAGCGGCGCGGTGGAGCGGCACAGCCGCGCGGGCCTTCTCTACATCGCGGTGCTGACCGACCCGACCACCGGCGGCGTGGACGCCAGCTTTGCCACCCTGGGCGACATCCTGATTGCCGAGCCCAAGGCGCTGATCGGCTTTGCGGGTCCCCGCGTGATCGAGCAGACCATCCGTCAGAAGCTGCCTGCGGGCTTTCAGCGCGCGGAATTCCAGATGGAAAAGGGCTTTGTGGACATCATCTGCGACCGGCGGGCGCTTCGGGACCTGATCGGGCGCCTGCTGTCGCTGCATCAGGGGGTGGCCTGATGGACGCATACGGCCGCGTACAGGCGGCGCGGGCCAAGAACCGCCAGACCGCGACGGACTTCATCCGCGCGGTGTTCGACGATTTTGTGGAACTGCACGGCGACCGCCGCTTCGCGGACGACCACGCCATCGTGGCGGGCATCGCCAGGCTCACCGGGCGGCCGGTCACGGTGATCGGCATTGAAAAGGGACGGGACACCCAGGAGCGCGTCAAGCGCAACTTCGGTTCTGCCCACCCGGAGGGATACCACAAGGCCATTCGCCACTTCCGTCAGGCGGAGAAGTTTCGCAGGCCGGTGGTCTGTTTTGTGGATACCGCCGGGGCGTACTGCGGCATCGGCGCGGAGGAGCGCGGCCAGGGTCCGGCCATCGCCGAGAGCATTCGCACGCTGATGGGGCTGGCGGTTCCGGTCGTTTCGGTGATCATCGGCGAGGGCGGCTCCGGCGGCGCGCTGGCGCTGGCCGCCGCCAACGAGGTGTGGATGCTGGAAAACGCGGTGTACTCGGTGATTTCGCCGGAGGGTGCGGCCTCCATTATCTGGAAGGACGCCAAGCGCGTCCGGGAGGCCTCCGAATGCCTGAAGCTGACCGCCCGCGACCTAAAGCAGCTGGGCGTGATCGAGCGGGTGTTCGAGGAGGGCGATACCGCCCTGACCAACGAGCGCCTGAAAGGCGCGCTGGCGGAAACCCTGACCCATTACGCCGGGATGGATGCTTCGGCGCTGGTTGAGCAGCGATACCGGAAATTCAGAGCCATCGGAGGGCAGGCGCTATGATCGCGATCGTGACCGACAGTTCGGCCCACCTGTTTCGGGAGGAAGCGGAGGCGCTGGGCATTACGGTGGTGCCCATGAACTATTCGCTGGAGGGAAAGCAGCCCTTCCTGGAAAGCTATATGGATGAAAACGGCGATTACGAGCGCCTGGTGGAGTCAAACATCGAGCATTTGCGCACATCCCAGGCCGGCCTGGCGGCGTTTGCCGGCGTGTTTGCGGAGCTGATCGAATCCGGCGCGGACATTTTGTGCCTGACCATCTCCTCGCGCCTCAGCGGCACCTTCGGCAACGCCAGCATGGCCGCGCGGGAATTTCCCGCCGGGCGCATCCGGGTGGTGGATTCCCTGACCACCAGCGGCGGGCTCTACCAGATGCTGCTGGAGGGGCGCAGGCTGCTGAACGAGGGCAAATCGCTGGAGGAGACCGCCGATCACCTCAACGCGCTGCGCGCCCGTGTGCGAATCACCTTCACCGTGGACGACATCACGCCGCTTCGCAAGAGCGGCCGTCTGGGCGGGGTGCGCCTCTCGATTTCGACCATTCTGAACATCCGGCCGGTGCTCCGCTGCATTGATGGTTCCATCGTGGCTACGGGCGTCGTCCGCGGGCGGGGCGAGCAGCTCAAGACGCTGGTGGACAGCCTGCCCAAGACGCCCTGCGACTGCCTGGTGGAGGGCTTCCTCGCGAAGGAACAGATGGCGGCGCTCAAGGCCAGGGTGGAGGCCCGGGGGCACCGGGCGCAGGTGCGCCCCATCGGGCCGGTGCTGGGCATCCATCTGGGGCGCGGCTGCCTGGGCGTCAGCTGGATTGACCGCGCCGAAAGCTCCGGCGCCTGACGCGCGCGGCCCGTCTTTCGACGCCCCTCCCGCAATCAAGCGGGAGGGGCGCCGTGCTGAGTGCGTGGCGCCGCCCGGGTTAAAAACCGGATACACACCCCTTGCGGCGGTGTTTGGTATTGCAATTCGACACCCCATCTGATAAAATATTACCGATATGGCGGACGCGAAGAAGAAATTGCCGATGACGGGTCGGGATATGATCCTCGCGCTGGCGGTGGTTGCCGCGGCGCTGGTTCTTTATTTCATTTTCGGGCGCGCGCATCCCGCCGGCGCTGCGTATGTGAACGTCTACATCGGAAACGGCGGCGAGCCCTACCGGCACGTGCCGCTCAGTGAGGACGCGACCATACGCATCGATCAGGGCGATGGAAGGATCAATGTGGTGGAAATCAAGGATGGCGGCGTTTCGATGGCCTACTCCACCTGCGCCAATCAGGACTGCGTTCACCAGGGCGTCGTCACGGACGAGAGCCGCAAGCATCGCCCGCTGGGGGACTGGATCGTCTGCCTGCCCAACGGCGTGTCGATTGAGCTGGCGGAGGGTCCATGAGCACCCGAACGCTTTCCAGAATGGCGCTTCTGTCGTCCGCCATGCTGGTGCTCTCCTACATCGAGCGGCAGATTCCCGCGGTTTCGGCAATTCCCGGCATCCGGCTGGGGTTGGCCAATACGGTATTGCTCTACGCGATCTATCTGATGCGCCCCAAGGCCGCGTGGGCGCTGATGGTCGTCAAGGTGGGCATCGCGGGGCTGGTGTACATGAACGGCATGGCCATGGCCTTCAGCCTCGGCGGCGGCGCGCTGAGCCTCGCCGTGATGTACCTGGCAAGGCGCGTGAAGGGCATTTCCATCGTCGGCGTATCCATCCTGGGCGCGGTGTTTCACATCGCGGGGCAGTTGGGTACGGCCGCGCTGATCGTCCACGTCCGGGCGGACGCGCTGATGGCCGTGCTGCCGCTGTATATGGCGCTTTCCGCCGCCACGGGTTTGATTACCGGAATTGCGGCAAAATACGTAAACGCTGCGCTTGAGAAATCGGGGTGGACCAAATGATCAAAAAACTGCTGGCGCTTTGCCTCGCGCTGACGCTGCTCGGCGGCTGTCAGGCTTCCAGGGCGCTGGAGAAAAAATCGGTGGTCGGGTTTTATTTTGACACGGTGATCACGCTTTCGGCCTACGTTGAGGATGACGCGCCCCTCAAAGAGGCGCTGGACGAATGCGCCCGGTACGAGAAGCTGTTTTCAAGGACCGTGGAGGGCAGCGACGTATGGCGCATCAACGAGGCGGGCGGCCCCATCGCGGTTGCGCCCGAAACGGCGGAGATGCTCCGGGAGGGGCTGAAGATCAGCGAAGCCTCCGGGGGCGCCTTTGATCCGACGGTGGAGCCGGAAACGAAGCTGTGGAATTTTTCCGCGGAAACCCCGGCGCTGCCGGACGCGCAGGCGCTGGCGGAAGCCGCGACCCATGTGGACTACCGCAAGTTGGTCCTGGACGGCGATACCGTGTCGCTGCCCGACGACATGGGGCTGGATCTGGGCGGCATTGCGAAGGGCTATATTGCCGACCGGCTGTCCGAATTTCTGCGCGCGCGGGGCGTGTCCAGCGCGCTGATCAACCTGGGCGGCAACGTGCTGACCATTGGCCGCCGTGCCACCGACGACCAGCCTTGGGTGGTGGGCATCCAGGACCCCGAGGCCGAGGGCGGCGCCAACAAGGTGACCTTCCGCGCCGAGAATCTTTCGGTGGTCACCAGCGGCAACTATCAGCGGTTCTTCATTATGAATGGCATCCGTTATCATCACCTGCTGGACCCGGCGACGGGCTGGCCGGTGGAAAACGGTCTGGATTCCGTCACCATCCTTTCGGAGAGCTCCGCGGTGGGCGACGCCCTGTCCACCGCCTGCTATGTGCTGGGGCTCGACAAGGGGATGGAGCTGGTCAAACAGTATGACGGGGTTGACGCGGTTTTCATCGGCACCGACGGTTCGGTGACCATGACGGATGGCGCAAAGGCGCTCGTCGCTGACGAGCCCTAAACTCGAGGAGGCGTAACATGGAAAAGCAAATGCCGGTATGGGCGTCGGTTCTGGTGATCGCGGTGGTGTCGGCCCTGCTGCTCGTATCCACCCACCTGGTGACTCAGGTCTACGCGCTGCCCGAAGGCACCGTCGGCAAGGACAGCCCCCAGGGCGCGGCGATGGCCGCGGCCGAGCAGTTTGTGCCCGTGGAGCTCGCCGCGGACACCGGCCTTGACAGCTGCTATGAGGGTCGGGCCGACGGCCAGACCGTGGGGTACGTTGCCCAGGCCACCGTCAAGGGCTACGGCGGTCCGGTTGAGCTGGTGGTAGGCATGGATATGAACGGCGCGCTGACCGGCATCAGCGTGGGCGGTGAGCAGTTCAACGAAACACCGGGCCTGGGCGCCAAGGCCAAGGATGCCGAATTTACGGATCAGTTTGTCGGCCTTAAGACGCCGGTCGGCCTGGGGCAGGGCGGCGCAGCCGACGATTCGGCGGATGCAGCCTCCAGCGCCACGGCGGACGCGTCCTCCAGCGCGACGACGGAGACCCCGGCGGCCGCGACCCCGGCCGCGGAGGCCGCCTCCACCGTCGATGCGATCAGCGGGGCGACGATTACCTCCACCGCGGTGGTGAACGGCGTCAACCAGTGCGCGGAATTCATGAATACCCTGCTGGCCAGCAGGAACGGCTAAGGCCAGACGGGAGGCGTGAAATAGATCATGCATAAGAGCAAATTCTGGGGTGGCGTCCATCCGCTGGGCGGGGAGGGCTCCGGCAAGGGGCCGACGAAAAACCTGTCCACGGAGGCGTTTGCCCCCAAGTCGGTGCGCATCCCGATGAACATGCATCTGGGCGCGCCGTCCAGCCCCTGCGTCCAAAAGGGCGACCGCGTGCGGATCGGCCAGCTGATTGCGGAAGCGGTGGGCCCGCTGGGCGTCAAGGTGCACGCCAGCGTATCCGGCGTTGTGACCGACGTCCGGGCGGCGTCGGGCGGTGAACCCGCCAGCATCGCCATTGAAAACGACTTTGCAAACGAGTGGGTTGAGCTGACACCCCTTTGCGATGTGGAGACCTGCGAGACCGAGGCCATTTTGCCCGCCATTCAGGCGGCGGGGCTGTGCGGCATGGGCGGCGCGGGCTTTCCCACCCACGTCAAGATGTGTATTCCCTGCGGCGACCTGTGCGAAATGGTGATTCTGAACGGCGCGGAGTGCGAAACCCACCTGACCAGCGACCATCGCCTGATGGTGGAGCAGCCCGATCGCGTGGTGGCGGGCCTCGTCGCCGCGATGCGCGCCTTCGGGTCCGGAAAGGGCATTATCGCCATTGAGGACAACAAGCCCGACGCCATTGAGGCGATCCGCAAAGCCGCGGAGGGCAAGCGCGGCATCACCGTCAAGGCACTGGCCACACGCTACCCGCAGGGCGGTGAGAAGCAGCTGATTCAGGCGGTGGCGGGCCGGGAAGTCCCGGCCGGCAAGCTGCCCATCGACGCGGGCGTGGTGGTCATCAACGTGGCCTCTTCGGCGGCCATCGCCGATGCGGTGGAAAAGGGAAGGCCGCTGGTGGACCGCATCATCACCGTAACCGGCCGCGTGAAGCGGCCCGCCAACCTTCGGGTGCCCATCGGCGCGTCCGTGGGCGAGATTCTGGACTTCTGCGGCGGCGTCGAGGCGGGGGCAAAGGTCGTGCTGGGCGGCGCGATGATGGGCCCCTGCGCCGCCGGGCCGGAGACGCCCATCGGCAAGGGGACCGGCGGCATCGTGGTCTACCGGCCCGAGGACGTGCCCGATCCCACGCCCTGCATCCGGTGCGGCCGCTGTACCGAGGTGTGCCCCATCGGCCTCGTGCCCTATGAAATGGAGGGCTTCATCCTCGCCAAAAGGCTGGGCGACGCGGAGAAAATCGGCGTGATGGACTGCATCCTCTGCGGCTGCTGCTCCTACATCTGTCCGGCCCGGCGGCACCTGACCCCCGCATTCCGGGATGCCCGCGGGCAGATCCTTGCGGAAAGGAGAAAGCAGAAATGAAATACTTCGTTTCAAACCCGCCGCACGTGCTCTCGCCCGTTTCTACCCAGAGGCTGATGCTCAACGTACTGCTCTCCCTGGTGCCCTGCGCGGCGCTGGGCGTGTACAACTTCGGGCTGCCCGCGCTGTGGGTGCTGCTGGTCTCCGCCGCCGCTGCCGCTGTGGCGGAGGCACTCTGGCAGGCGCTGACGCACAGGCCCGTCCGGGTGGGCGACCTGTCCGCGCTGGTGACGGGGCTTTTGCTGGGCCTCACGCTCCCGCCCTCCACGCCGCTGTGGATGGCGGCGGTGGGCAGCGCGTTTTCGATCATCGTGGCAAAGCAGTTCTTTGGCGGCCTGGGCCACAATTTCATGAACCCCGCGCTGGTCGGCCGTGCGATGCTTCTGGTCTCCTGGCCCGCCGCGATGAGCCTTTACGTGGCGCCGGGCGCGGACGCCGTATCCTCGGCTACGCCGCTGGCCCAGAGCTTCTCTTGGACGGACCTTTTCATGGGCAACATCCCCGGCACCATCGGCGAGGTCAGCAAGCTGATGATCCTGGCGGGGCTCGTGTGGCTCCTGGTCACCCGCACCATCAGCATCCGGATTCCGCTGTCTATGGTCGCGGGCGCCTGCCTCGCCGCCTGGGCGGTGGGGGAGAACCCGCTCTCCGCGATGCTCTCGGGCGGGTTGCTGTTTGCCGCGGTGTTCATGGCGACGGATTACGTATCCGGCCCGCGTCCCGGCCCGGGGCAGTGGGTGTTTGGTCTCGGCTGCGGCGTGCTGACGGTTCTGATGCGGCGCTTTGGCACCTATCCCGAGGGCGTGACCTTTGCGATCCTTACGATGAATGCGCTGACGCCGCTGATCGACCGGTCGATCCGGCCGCGCATCTACGGCCACAAGAGGAGGGAGCGCCATGCATAGGGATTTGGTCGGCGCGCGGCCGGACGCCGCGTCCCGGAAATTTGGCCTTGCCGAGCTGGCGCTGGCGGCGCTGCCCGCAGTGGCGGTGGCGAATACCGGCATGAACGGGCTCGTTCTCGGCGGGAGCGTGCTGGTGACGTCGGCGGGCGTCAGTCTATTGTTGTCGGCGGTGTGGAAGCTCATCCGCGAGGAGCACCGCGGGGTCGCGCTCTGGCTCTTTGCGGCCACCGTGGCTTCGATGGTTCAAATGATCATGACGGTGGCACAGCCCCGCCTTGCCTCGCCGCTGGGGCTCTATCTGACGCTGGTTCCCTTTCTCTGCGCGCTGATGGCCTACCCCGAGGTGCATGACGGTGGCCGCGGCGCAGGCGGCTCGCTTGGCCGCGCGCTGGCGCGCGGCGCGGCGTACCTCGCGGCGCTGACGGGGATCGGATGCCTCCGCGAGGTGCTGGGAAGCGGCGCGGTCTTCGGCGTCAGCCTGGGCGATTCGTTCCAGCCGATGCGCATGCTTTCGTCCGCGCCGGGCGGATTTCTCGTCGCCGGCGTGGTTCTGGCGGTCGTCCGCGCACTGATGCCCAAGCGCGGGAAGGGAGGGGAGGACGCATGATCGATGGGATGAGGATTCTGGCGATTTTCTTTGGCGGCGTCCTGACAGACAATTTTGTATTTTCGCGCTTTTTTGCGGAGCGCTCGGCGCTGGGCGAGGACCAGTTCCGGACGTCCGTTCGGATCGGTGCCTGGGTGGCGTTGATGATCGCCCTCGTCTCCATTGCGACCAGCGCGCTGTACTTCTTCGTGCTGGTGCCGCTGAAGCTGGATTATCTGACCACGGCGATGTTCGCGCTGGTGATTCTGGCGGCGTTCCTCCTGTGCAATCGGGCGCTGAAGGCCAAAAACCTGCTGGGCATCGAAGCTCCGACGGCGCTTGGCGCGCTGATCGCGGTAATCGGCGCGGTGCTGGGCGCGGCGCTCTTCAGCGCGCAGGCGGGGTCCTTTCTGTACGGCGCGCTGACCGGCGTGTTTGGCGGCGCGG
Source organism: Christensenellales bacterium (assembly GCA_040768845.1). Lineage (GTDB taxonomy): Bacteria > Bacillota > Clostridia > Christensenellales > Aristaeellaceae > JAEZHK01. The sequence goes on from JAXGME010000011.1 coordinate 24,998, forward strand.
GTTTCCTGCTGGCGGTGGTGCTGCTGGCGGGCGTGCGGGAGCGGACGGCGCTCTCTGATGTGCCGGAGGGCCTCAGGGGCCTGCCCATCGGGCTGGTCAGCGCGGCGCTGATCGCGCTGGCGCTTCTCGGTTTTTCCGGATTTGGGCTTTGAGGGGCGGCGCGGATCCATCAATTGCGACAAGGAACGAATGTATGACGCCGAAGGCTTTGAGCGAACAAACAGGAAGCGGCGGGCGCGTCTTTGACGGGCCCGACCGCGGGCCGCAGGGTCGGCAGCCCTCCGTCATCGCGCTGGGCATGTTTGACGGCGTGCACATCGGCCATCAGGCGCTTGTGCGCCGTGCGGTGGACATTGCGCGGAGCCGGGGCTGGCGCTCCGTCGTCTATACTTTTGAAAACCATCCGCGCAGCGTGTTTGCCCAAACGCCGGCGCTGATCATGGATGCCGCCACCCGCCGCGCGGCGCTCTATGCGCTGGGCGTGGATCAGGTGGACATGGTGAAGTTCACGAAGGTGCTGGCGGAGAAATCTCCCCGCGCGTTTTTGCGGATGCTGCTGGACCGGTATTGCGTCCGGGCGGTGGTGGCGGGGACGGACTTCACATTCGGCTACAAGGGCGCGGGCGACATCCATGCGCTGCGCTCAATGGGCGGGGAGATGGGGTTTGAAGTGTACGAAATGCCCGACGTGCTGCTGGACGGCGAAAAGGTGTCCTCGACGAGGATTCGAGCGGCGCTTGAGCGCGGCGATGTGGCCCTCGCCGCCCGGATGATCGGCCGATGATGCGTTGGGGGACGAATAAAGCCGTGGAGCGCGCCTATGTACTATGAGCCGTACCGACCCAGAAGACGCCCGAGTTGCCTCGGTCGTCTTTTCCGCATCGCGCTGCTTCTGGCGATCCTCTGGGCGCTTTTGATGCTGGTCGCGCGCCTGCCGCTTTCGATCGACCTGCCCGGCGGGCTTTCGCTGGACAGACTGTTTTTGGTCGGCCGCACCGACATTCTGCTCTTGGGCACGGACAACGAAGCGGGGCGGGGCCGCACGGATTCGATCCTGGTCGCTTCCGTCGGCAGCGGCGGCATCAAGCTGACTTCGATCATGCGGGATACGCTGGTGAACATTGAGGGCTACGGCAAGCACAAAATCAACGCGGCCTATCGCCTGGGGGGCGAGCAACTGGCCATGCGCACGGTGAACCAGGCTTTCGGCCTGAACGTCACAAAGTACGCGGCCATCGATTTTGAGGGCTTCTCCCATCTCATCGACAGCGTCGGCGGCGTGGCCCTGAACGTGAGCAAGGCAGAAATGCAGGAGATCAACAAGGGGCTGGACGCCACGTGGAAGCGGCTTGGCGAAGGCCGCCCCATCGATTACCTGAAGCGATACGGGGAAGATACGCTTCTGACCGGCCCGCAGGCGCTGGCCTACGCGCGCATACGCAAGATTGATTCCGACTATGTGCGCGCCAGCCGGCAGCGCGCCGTGCTGAGTGCGATGATTGAAAAGCTGCGCGCCACGAAGAACCCGGTGGTCTACGCCCGGCTGATGCAGACGGTGTTTTCCACCGTCAAAACCAACGTCAACGCGTTTGAGATTGGCCTGGAGGCCGTCAAGGTGCTGACAGGCGGGCTCAGTGTGGAACAGTTCCGGCTGCCCGCGGAGGGGGCCTATACCACCGGCACGGTGGACGGTGCATGGGTGATCAAGCCGGACCTTGAAAAGAACCGGAAGTTGCTGAACGCGTTTTTGCAGGATTCGGCATCCTGACGGCCGGCGCGGGTTTCGCGCCGGCCGCGCGTTCTCTCCTCCGGCGTCATTCTCCCCGGACGACCGCCTCGACAAAGGTCACGGGATGCTGAATAAGCGCCGCGGTTTCTTCGACCGTCCGACCCTCGGCAAGGAAGCGCCGGGCGACGACGGCCATGGGCTCGGCCACCTCGATGATGTGGCCGTCCGGGTCGTAGAGCCGGACGACGCGCTGCTGCCAGTCGTGCTTTTTCGGCGGGTGCACCCGTCGGATCTCCGGGCGCGCCGCGAGCTTTTCGAGGAAGGCGTCAAAATCCTCCACTTCGAAGTACAGTTCCATATTGTGCGCGCGGGGAATCACCGACTCCGGCGGCACGTCGATGAGCCATGCGAAATTCTGCTGAATGGCGAAGCCGCCGCTGAAGGTCACGTTCCAGCCGAGGTCCATCGCCACTTTCTGATCGAACAGGTCACCGTAGAACGCCTTGGACCGTTCCACATCGGCCACCGCGAGAAGCGCCGCTCTGAATTGCATAAGATCCTCCTTCTATACGCCCGTCAGGCGGGCGGGATTTACGGGCGGGCCGGCGGGCGGGATGCGGCCGGTCTGTTCGGTTGCCGGGGCGGACTCAAACTCGGTCATCACGCGCCGGTAGCGAAGCGGGAGATGGGTGCGCTGGCAGGCGGAATTTTTGCGCGGGCCGATCTCCACCGACTGATGGAAGCGGCGCCACAGCGCCCGCACGGCGCGCTCCACATCGTCCGGCTCGGGGAGTTCCAGCGCGAGCAGCGGCGCGATGCGGCCGCGTCCCCGCTGCGCCACCAGCGCCTCCCGGTGCGTCCGGTCGAAGATGACGAAGGCCTCGTTTGGATATCGGTCCAGAAAGTGCTGGGCGATCAGCGGCAGCACCCGATTCTTGGGCTCGATGACCGACGCCAGCACGCCGCCGCTCTCCGTAAACCGCACAAAGCCCAGAAAGAGGTGGGCTTCCCGCCCCAGGTGGGTGACGGCCGACAGAATCGGCGCGACCGCGTCGTCGTGGGCCATGTCCGTCACCATGCCGCCCTTGCGGTAGCCCAGGCGCAGAAACGCCAGCAGCCGCTTTTCCTTTTCCGGCATCGCTGTCAGCATCGCCCGCTCGACCAGGCGCAGGGCCTCCTCCGAAATGCGCGCGGGAATGGACTTCAGCACCCGCGCCGCCCGGAACGCGTCGGTCTCCACCACCCGGGTCGGGAGCAGCGACAGCTGATCGTCCTCGGGGCCCAAAATCGCCGCGGGAAGCTCCTTCATCGCGTAGCTTTCATACACGCAGCACAAAAACCCGTCCAGCGTGCCGTCGTAGCGGTAGACTACATCTGTCCTGTAAGGCATTTTTGCAGATCCTCCTCCGTGGGGTCGAGCAGCGTGAGCTGCACGGCGCGCTCGCCCAGCGCCGTCGCGCGGCTTGAAAGAAGGCTGGTCAGGATGGCCTGATCATCCAGGTGCAGCCGGATCAGCGGCTTTCCGGAGCAGGTGATGAAGTGCTGGGCGCGCTTCAACACCACGCCCATCTTTTTGAGCGCCGCGAAATCCAGCGCCCCATGCCTGCGGGCTTCCAGGATGCGCCAGGCGCTTTTGACGCCCACGCCCGGCACGCGCAGCAGCATCTCCTGCGGCGCGCGGTTTACCTCCACCGGAAACTGATCCAGATGCCCCACCGCCCAGTTGCACTTGGGGTCCAGCCCCGGGTCCAGATGGGGGCGGCGGTCGTCCAGCAGTTCGTCGGCGCGAAAGCCGTAAAAGCGCAGAAGCCAATCCGCCTGATACAGCCGGTGCTCGCGCATCAGGGGCGGCGGTGTGCCCACGGGGGGCAGCAGCCGGTCGTCGTTGAACGGAATGTAGGCCGAGTAGAACACGCGCTTTAAGTGGAACCGATCATACAGCGCCTCGGAAAGCTTCAGGATGGTCCGATCATCTTCCGGCGTCGCGCCGACGATCATCTGGGTGGACTGGCCCGCCGGCGCAAATTTCGGCGCGTGGCGGTAGAGCGTCAGCGCCCGGGTGTTTTCCTGGATGCCGCCGGCAATGCGCCGCATTGGGCCGAGAATGTTGTCCCGGTTTTTCTCCGGCGCCAGCAGCATGAGGCTCTGCCGGGAGGGAAGCTCGATGTTGACGCTCATCCGGTCGGCGTAAAGGCCCATGCGCTCGATCAGGGCCGGGTCCGCGCCGGGAATCGCCTTGCAGTGGATGTAGCCGCCAAAGCGGTACTCCTCCCGCAGGATGCGCAGCGTTTCGATCATCATCTCGCAGGTGCGGTCGGCGCTGCCGTTGACGGCCGAGCTCAGAAAAAGCCCTTCGATGTAATTGCGCCGGTAGAAGGCCATGGTCAGGTCCGCCAGCTCCCGGGGATGAAAGGTGGCGCGGGGCGTGTCGTTGGAGCGGCGGTTGACGCAGTAGGCGCAGTCATACCGGCAGGCGCTGGATTGGAGCACCTTCAAAAGTGATATACAGCGGCCGTCTCCCGCAAAGCTGTGGCAGATGCCGCAGGCCGCGGCGCTTCCGATGGCCCCGCCCCGACCGGAGCGGTTTACCCCGGAGGAGGTGCAGGCCACGTCGTACTTGGCCGCGTCCGTCAGTAGCGCCAGCTTTTGCATCGCATCCATAAAAGATCCCTCGATTCACCGTAACACGAACATATGTTCTGATAAGGATTATAGCAGACGAAACGGCGCCCCGCAACCGAACACGCGATTAAATTGAATAAGAACGCGCGTTCGGGCGGAGCGCAAAGGGGATTTGGACGGATTATGTGTCGGCGGAGGGCTTTATCTGGGGCAAGGCAACCGCGATGCCCTCCTGCGCCGGTCCGCTGATGAGCCGGCCGTCATAGGCAAATCTTGAGCCGTGGCAGGGGCAGTCCCAGCTCCGTTCATCCTGATTCCAGCTCAGCTCGCAGCCCAGGTGCGGGCAGCGCGTCGTGACAAAGAACACGTTGCCCTCCGGATCCTTGTAGGCGCCCAGCTTGCGTCCGTCCGCCTCCACCACGCCGCCCTGTCCGGCGGGCAGATTGGCGAGCGGCCGGTCCGGCGGCGCGACGGCCAGCGTCAGCCCCTTCAGCGCCTGCGCGCTGTCGCGGGTCAGTTGCGGAAGCTCCGCGGTGGAAAAGCGCTGCGGCCGAAACACCGGTGCGTTCCGGTTGCGCTTTCCGGCAATGTCGTCCGCCAGGATTCTGGACGCCGCCATGGCGGTGGTCATGCCCCATTTCATAAAACCGGTGGCCAGGTGCCAGCCGGGGCGGGAACGCGCGTAGCGGCCGATGAAGGGCACGCCGTCCAGCGTGATGGCGTCCTGCGCCGACCAGCGGGCGACCGCCCGAACGCCGGGGAAGAGGTGCGCCGCCGCGTCCATAAGCGCCTCGTACCGCCCCGCCGCGCCTTCGCCGGTGCGGTGGTTTTCGCCGCCAAAGAGCAGCACTTTGCCGTGGGTGCGCATCGAATGGCCGTCCGTCTCCAGGCCGATGTACATGCCGGGCAGCTTTGGCGCGCCCTCCAGCGCCACCACGTAGGAACGCTCCTGATGGATGCGGGCAAAGTAATAGCCGGGCTTGTTGACAAAGGGATAGTGGCACGCAAATACGATGTGGCGCGCCGTCACGGCATGGTCCGCGGTATACAGCCGGTTGGGCTCGACGCGCTCCACCCGGGTGTGCTCGTAGACCCGGACGCGCCCGGAAATCCCCTTCAGGAATTTGAGCGGATGAAACTGCGCCTGGTCGGAAAACTCGACCGCGCCGGCGGCGGGGAAGGGGAGGCCGCGCGCGGCCACCAGCGAGGCGGGAAGCCCGAGGCTCCTGGCGGCCAGCATCTCGGCCTCCAGCGGCGCGGCATCCCGCAGGGCGTACAAAAACGCGCTCTTTCGCGCGAAATCACAGGCAATGCCTTCGGAATCGATGATGCGCTCAAAGGCGGCGATGGCCTCCTGGTTCGCGCGGGCGTACTGCGCCGCCCTGTCGCGGCCGCATTGCCCGATCAGCCGGGCGTAGATGTGGCCGTGCTGCGACGTGATCTTGGCGGTGGTGCCGCTTGTTTGACCGCTTCCGATGCGCTCGGCTTCCAGAACCACCGCGTCAAGGCCGCGCCGGGTCAGCTCATAAGCGGTCAGCATGCCCGTCATGCCGCCGCCGATTATCGCGATGTCCACGTCGAGATCCTCGCAAAGCTTCGGGCAAGCAGGAATCCGGACGTCTGCCCAGATCGATTGCATGGACGCACCTCCCGCGCTAGGGTTCCCTTGGAGGGGCGCGGTCATGCGCCAAAGCCGCCAGCGCGCGCGAAAAGCCGATCCGAGCGGTTTACCGTCCTTCGGCACAAAAAAACCGCCGGCGCTTTGCGCTAGCGGTTGGAACCAATTCCCAATAGGATCGCGAGGACGAGTGCCCCCACCAGGATGTAGATGATCAGATCCAGCGTCTTCAGCGGGATCTTGATCCTGTCGTACAGCCGGCGGCGCACGGCAAAAAGATCCTTGCCGAGGGGGGGCGCCTGCGCCCGCCGGGCCTCTTCGCGCCGGGCTTCCATTTCCCGAATGCTTCGCTTATCCATTACTTTTTGGCCAGGTACTTGCGTACGTCGATGGCGACCGCGATGATGATGATCAGACCGCGGATGATGTACTGGTAGTAGGCGTTGACGCTGAGGAACACCAGCGAGTAGTTGATGGCCTGCAGAATGATCGCGCCGATGACGACGCCGGGAATCGTGCCGACACCGCCGGAAAAGCTGACGCCGCCGATGACGCAGGCGCTGATGGCGTCCAGCTCATAGTTGAGGCCCGTATTTGCGCCGACGGATTGGATGCGGCCCGCCTCCAGGAATGCCGCGATGCCATACAGCACGCCGGAGATGATGTAGACCCACATGATGGTGCTGGTCACGTTGACGCCGGAAACCGCGGCGGCTTCCTCGTTGCCGCCGACGGCAAACATGTTCTTGCCCAGGCGCGTCTTCGTCCATATGATGTGGACGACCACCGCGCACAATAAGAAGTAGACGACCACCTTTGGGATCCGGAACGAGCCGATGATCCAGTTGCCGGCGGAGGTGTTCAGAAAGTCCTTGGTAAAGGTGGAGAGCGCCTGCGCGGTGCCCGAGGGCTGGGATTCGATGTACAGGCAGTTGATGCCGTAGGCGATCAGCGAAGTGCCCAGCGTAATGATGAAGGCGTGCAGGTGCAGCTTGGCGACGCCGAAGCCGTTGATCGCGCCGAAGAGCACGCCCACGGCGATGGCCAGCAGCAGCGGGATCATCAGGTTGACGGGTTCGGTGATCTGCGGGTACATGCGCTGCGCATAGGTGGTGGACTGCACCAGCGAAGCCGTCACCGCGGCGGAGAGGCCCAGCACGCGGCCAATGGCCAGGTCCGTGCCCGCCAGCACGATCAGCCCCGCGCACCCCAGCGCCAGAATGCCCTTGGTGGAGGCCTGCTTGACGATGTTGATCAGGTTATCCAGCCTGAAAAAATCCGGACGGATGATGACCACCGTCACCAGAATCAGCAGCAGTATGATGTACAGCGCGTAGTCCAGCAGCAGTTCTCCGACGCTCCGGTTGCCAAACCTCTTTTTTGCGTTTTCCATGTGCATCCCATCCTTGCTTGGTTATACGTATTGGGCGGCAAGCCGCATGATCGTTTCCTGCTCGCCGGGTATGTCGCCGAAGTCCCTGCCGCGCTCGACAATGCCGCTCAGGTGGCCATTGGACATGACCAGGATGCGGTCGCAGATGCCGAGCAGCTCGGGCATTTCGCTGGATACCATGATGATGCCCTTGCCTTCCGCCGCGAGGTTCAGAATCAGCTGGTAGATTTCAAACTTGGCGCCCACGTCGATGCCGCGTGTGGGCTCGTCCAGTAGCAGCACGTCCGGCTTGGTCAGAAGCCAACGGCCGATGATGACCTTTTGCTGGTTGCCGCCCGAAAGGCTCTTGATGTGGGTGCGCTTTGAAGGGGTCTTGACGTGGATGGACTGGATGACCCAGTCGGTATCCTCGCCCATGCGGCGGTTCGAAAGCAGAAATTTGCCGTACCGGGTGACGTTGGCGATGATCGAGTTGAAGGTGATCGTCATCTCCGGAAAGATGCCGGTGGCGCGCCGCTCCTCGGTCAGAAGCGCAAAGCCGTTTCGGGAGGCTTCGACGGGCTTGCGGTTCGCAACGCGCTTGCCCCGGAGGAGGATTTCCCCCCGGTCCTTGGTATAGTAGCCAAAGATGGCGTTGACCAGCTCCGTGCGGCGCGAACCCACCAGGCCCGACACGCCCAGCACCTCGCCCGCGCGCAGCGTAAAGCTGACGTCGTGAAACGTGGGCTCGTACTTGCCGGAAAGGTTCTTGACCTCCATCAGCACCTTGCCCGGCTGGTTGGTCTTGGGCGGAAAGCGGTGGGACATGTCGCGGTTGACCATCAGGCGGATGATTTCGTCGGTATCCAGCTCCCGCGCCGGGCGGGTGGCGACCCACTGGCCGTCCCGCATGATGGTGACGTCGTCCGCGATGCGCAGAATTTCGTCCATCTTGTGGGAGATATAGATGATGCCGACGCCCTTTTCCGTCAGCCGCTTCATGATGCGGAACAGGTGCTCCACCTCGTTTTCCGTCAGGGAGGAGGTGGGCTCGTCCAGCACCAGGATCTTCGCGTTGTAGGAGACGGCCTTGGCGATCTCCACCATCTGGCGGCGGGAAACGGACAGCGCGCCGATCCGCGTGCGCGGATCAACGTCGATCTGCAAATCCTGGAAAATCGCACGGGTTTCCTCATACATCCTGCGGGTGTTGACAAAACCCCACTTGATGGGCAGGCGCCCCAGCCAGACGTTTTCCATGACGTTGCGGCGAAGCACCTGGTTGAGCTCCTGATGCACCATCGCCACGCCGTGACTCAGCGCGTCGTGGGGACCGGCGAAGTTGACCTCCTGGCCATCCATCCGGATGGAACCGGCGTCCTTTTTGTAGATGCCAAAGAGACACTTCATCAGCGTGGACTTGCCCGCGCCGTTTTCGCCCATCAGCGCGTGCACCGAACCCGCCCGCAACGTCAGCTGGGCGTGGTCAAGCGCCTTGACGCCCGGAAACTGTTTTTCTATGCCCGTCATTTCCAGAAGAGGAGCCTGATCCCGGGGAGGGGCCTGATCCCCGAGGGGCGCCTGGTTGCGATCCATACTCATCACCACACCTATATCTACGAATACGGGGAAGAGGCGCGAGGGCGCCTCTTCCCGCGAGGTTCAGATGCGAGCCAACCCGCGTAAATGTTACTCCGTGACCTTGGCGTAGGGGATACGGACCGAGTAGCCGTCGTCCGCCAGCTTGTAGTCGGTGCCGTCGAGCCATTCCTTGCCCAGCGCGCCGTTGATAGCGACGCGGATGTTGGCCTTGCCCATGGCGTCGCCGTCCTGCTTGACGGTGGCGGTCATGCCGCCGTTTTTGATGGATTCGAGGGCGGAGTCAACCGCGTCAACGCCGATGACCATGATCTTGGGATCGCCGTCGATGCCGGTGTTGTAGCCGACCTGGTTCAGCGCCGCCACGGCGCCCAGCGCCATCATGTCGTTGTTGGCAAAGATGACCTCGATCTTGTCGCCGAAGCTGGCCCAGGTGGCGGTCATGGCGTCCGTGGCCTTCGCCTGATCCCAGTTGCACACGAGGGTTTCGCCCAACTGCTCGAGCTTCAGGCCCTTGGCAATGGCGGTTTCCACCGAGTACTGGGTGCGGGCGATGGCTTCCGGGTTGTTGGGCTCGCCCATGAACATGATGTACTGGAGCGTGCCGTCGCCGTTTTTGTCAATGGAGGGATCGGCCGCGTACAGGTCGGCCAGGATCTCGCCCTGCATGTCGCCGGCTTCACGCGGCGTGGTGCCGATAAAGATGGAGCCGGAGTCCACGACAACCTGCTGCACGGTTTCGGCCGAGGGCTCCTTGTTGTAGAACAGGAAGGGCACATCGTTGGCCTTCGCGATCTCCACAAGGCTCATGCCGGAGGCGACTTCCGCCAGGTTGATGATGACGAAGTCCGGCTTGTTGGCGAACATGACGGTGGCTTCCTCAATCTGCTTGGCCATGTCGTCGTTGGCGTCCTGCAGGTCAAGATTGATCTTGATGCCCATCTCGGCGCCGAGTTCCTCGGCGTACTTCATCATGGCGGCGCGCACGGTGGAGCCGTAGGTGTCGTCAAACTTCCACACGAGGACGCCGATGTTGAGCTCGGTCTTCGCCGGCGCTTCCGCAAAGGCGGCGGTGGCGCTCATCACCATGAGCAGGACCAGCAGAAGGGATGCGATTTTCTTCATGAACCAATTCCTCCTTGAAGATATGCTGCGCCCACCTGAGGGGGCGCGCATTCCGGGTTCGCATTACGCGTTCGTTAACATTATAGAATACTTGCGGAATCGTTGTCAAGCGGATCTGTACAGGATATAGTTTCATTTATTCATCAAACTGTGGTAAAAAAATACGAAGTTGTGGAATCCAGCCGCTCTCCGGCCTTCAGCACCGGGCTGGGAAAGCCCGGGTGGTTGAGCGCGTCCGGCGGGAACTGCGTTTCAAGGCAGAGCCCGTCGTGCCGGCCGTACTTGCGGCCGCACTTGCCCGGCCAGCGGGTTTCGAGCATGTTGCCGGTATAGAGCTGCACGCCGGGCATGTCGGTGAAGGTATCCATTTGAATGCCCGTGGCGGGGGCGTAAAGCGCGATGCCCTTGCGGTAGCCGTCGCCGCTGAGCATGAAGTTGTGGTCGTATCCGCCGCCAAAGCGCATTTGCTCGTCGTCCTCGGCGCGGCGGAGGCCGTCGCCCAGGCGGGTGGGTTTGCGAAGGTCAAAGGGCGTAGCGTCCACCGGGCGAAGCTCGCCCGTGGGGATCAGGTCGGAATCCGTCACGGTGAACCGGTCCGCAAAGATCTGGATCACGTGGTCTTCGATGGTGCCGCTGCCCTCGCCGGCCAGGTTGAAGTAGGCGTGGTTGGTCAGGTTGACCGGCGTGTCCCGGTCGGAAACCGCCTGGTAGCGGATGGACAGGGCGTTGTCGTTGGAAAAGGTATAGGTGACTGTCACGACCAGGCGGCCGGGATAGTTTTCCTCGCCGTCGGGGCTGACGATCGAGAGCTTCAGGGCACTGGACGCTTCGTCCGCCTCCGCCAGCCACAGCTTTTTGTCAAAGCCGCTCATGCCGCCGTGCAGGTGATGTCCGTTGGAATTGGCGGCCACCCGGTACCGGACGCCGTTCAGCGTAAAAAGCCCCCGCCCAATCCGGTTGCCGACGCGCCCGATCAGCGCGCCCATGTAGCCCGGGTTGACCGGCGCGTAGCCGGAGATATCGGAAAAGCCCAGCAGCACGTCGGTGAGGACGCCGCCGCGGTCGGGCACCCGCAGGGACACCAAAATGCCGCCGTAGGTGGCAATGGAGACCGAAGCGCCGGTCGAATTTCTGATCGTATACAGGTCCACCGGGCGGCCGTCAGCCAGGCGGCCAAAGGAACTCTTGGAGATGCTCACGACATGCACCCTTCCTGTTGATATTGTGCAATGAAATTAACGATCATACTATACACCAACCGCGCCTTGTTTTACAAGAATTCTAAGGCCGAATTTTACCGCGTTTGTTTGAGTATTTACCGCCGTCAAGAATATTTACTTGACAAGAGGCCCTGCCGGCGGGTAAAATGATCCTTGCGCATGCGAAGCGGGGTGGTTTTTTGGAAAAGCGGGTGGAGCTCAACTGGCTGATGGATTTTTACGCCCCGCTCCTGACCAAAAACCGCGCAAGGCTTCTGCGGCTCTACTGCGAGGAGGACCTTACCCCCTCGGAAATGGCCGAGGAAGCGGGCATTACGCGGCAGGGGGTGCACGACGCGCTGACCAGGGCGCAGGCGCAACTGGAGGAATACGAGCGGAAACTCGGCCTGGTGGCGCGCTACCGGCGTCTGGAGGACGCGGTGAACGCCTGCCGGCAGGCGCTGGCGGACGTGACGCCCACGGCCGGCACGCAGGGCGCGCTGGACGAGGCGAAGCGGGCGCTGGACGCCATCGAGCGCATCGAAGGATAGCATGACAGCAAGAGGTGAGGCGCATGGCCTTTGAGGGGCTGACCGATAAACTGCAGGCCGCGTTCAAGAAACTGAGCGGCAAGGGCAAGCTGAACGAGGCGGACGTCCGCGAGGCGATGCGCGAAGTGCGCATGGCGCTTTTGGAAGCCGACGTCAACTTCGTGGTGGTCAAGGACTTTGTCCGGCGCGTGACCGAGCGCGCGGTGGGGCAGGAGATTCTGGGCAGCCTCACCCCGGCGCAGATGGTCATCAAAATTGTCAACGAAGAGCTGACCGGCCTCATGGGCGGCACGGGCGCCAAGCTGACCCACGCCTCCAATCCGCCCACGGTGTACATGCTGTGCGGCCTTCAGGGCGCGGGCAAGACCACCATGGCGGGCAAGCTCGCCGGCATGCTTTTGAAGCAGGGCAAAAAGCCGCTCCTCGCCGCCTGCGACGTGTACCGCCCCGCCGCCATCCGGCAGTTGCAGGTGGTGGGCCAGAACGCGGGCGTCGAGGTGTTTGAAAAGGGCCAGGGCGACCCGGTCAGGATCGCGAAGGAGGCCGTGGAGCACGCCCGGTATTACGGGAAGGACCCGGTCATCATCGATACCGCCGGCCGCCTGCACATCGACGAAAAGCTGATGCAGGAACTGCGCGACGTGCGCGCCGCCGTCCGTCCCCAGGAAATCCTCCTGGTGGTGGACGCCATGACCGGCCAGGACGCGGTCAACGTGGCCGAGACCTTCAATAAAGAGCTGGGCGTGGACGGCGTCATCCTGACCAAGCTGGACGGCGACACCCGCGGCGGCGCAGCGATCTCCGTCAAGGCCGTCACCGGCAAGCCCATCAAGTTCAGCGGCACCGGCGAAAAGCTCGGCGACATCGAGCCCTTCCATCCGGACCGCATGGCCTCCCGGATCCTGGGCATGGGCGACGTGCTGAGCCTGATCGAAAAGGCGCAGGACTCCTTTGACGAGAAGAGCGCGATGGACCTGGGCCGCAAGATCAAGACCCAGTCCTTCACGCTGGAGGACTATCTGGACCAGCTGGGCCAGATGAAGAAGATGGGCTCCATCACCGACATCCTCAAGATGATCCCCGGCATGGGCGCAAAGCTCAACGGCGTCGCCATCGACGAGGACCAGGTGCAGAAGGAGCAGGCCCGCACCACCGCCATCATCTCCTCCATGACCCGGATGGAGCGGCGCAACCCTGATATCCTGAACGCCTCCCGCAAGCGGCGCATTGCCGCCGGCGCGGGCACCACCGTGCAGGAGGTCAACCTGCTGATCAAACGGTTTGAGCAGTCCCGCCAGTTGATGAAGCAGATGATGGGCGGCAAATTCGGCCGCGGCCGGATGCCCTTCGGACTGAAATAGCCCGCATTCTTGCGATAAGCTATATTAAATGGAAGAACAGGAGAGGAAAACCATGGTCAAGATTCGCCTCAAGAGGATGGGCATGAAGAAACAGCCCTTTTACCGCATCGTCGTCACCGACAGCCGCAACGCCCGCGACGGCCGCTTTATCGAGGAGATCGGCTACTACAACCCGCTGACCGACCCCGTGGAGATCCGCATCGACCAGGAGCGCGCCAAGTACTGGCTCGGCAACGGCGCACAGCCCACCGACACCACCCGCGGCCTGCTCAAGAAGGGCGGCGTGCTGTAAGGCGCGCCGAAGGGTGACAATATGCAGGAACTGGTCAAATATGTCGCCATGGCGCTGGTGGAACACCCGGATCAGGTGAACGTGGCCCGCACCGAGACGGACGACGCCGTCGTCATCGAGCTGCGCGTCGCGCCCGACGACATGGGCAAGGTCATCGGCAAGCAGGGGCGGATCGCCAAGTCCATCCGCACGCTGGTCAAGGCCGCCACCATCAAGGACGAAAAGCCGACTTTTGTCGAGATTGTGTAATGCTGGACGAATACCTGGTCATTGGCGAAATTCTGAAGCCCCAGGGGGTGAAGGGCGAGGTCAAGGTGCGCCCGATCACCTCTGATCCCGCGCGCTTTGACGGCCTCACCCGCGTGTTCTTTCGGGACGAGTCGGGCGCTTACGCGCCGCAAAAGATCCGGGTCAGCCGCGTCGATTCCGACGCGGTCTACCTGACGGTCCGCGGCTGTGCGGACCGGACCGCCGCGGAAGGGCTCCGGGGCCGCCTGATCTACGTGGACCGGGCATCGGCCGCCAAGCTGCCGGAGGGCGCCGAATTCATCTGCGACCTGATCGGCTGCGTGGCGACGGACGACTCCGGCCGCCTGATCGGCACGCTGACCGACGTTTTGCAGCCCGGCGCCGGAGACGTATACGTGTTCCGGGGGCCGATGGGCGAGGTGCTGGTGCCCGCGCTCAAAAGCGTCTTTCTGGAGGTGGACGTGCGCGCCAAGAAGATGCTGCTGTCCGCCGCGCGGCTTGGCGAAGTGGCGGTGTTTGACGAATGACCTTCAAGGTGCTGACCATCTTTCCGGAGATGCTGCGCCCCGTTCTGGAAAGCAGCATCCTCGGACGGGCCGCCGCCCAGGGGCTGATCCGGGTCGAGCTGATCGACATCCGCGCCTATTCCGACCGGAAGCACAGGAATACCGACGACGACCCCTTCGGCGGCGGCGCGGGCATGGTGATGCTGGCGCAGCCCATCGTGGACGCCATCGAGGCCAACCCGGTGAAGGGCCGGCGCATCTACCTGTCGCCCCGCGGGCGCACGCTGACCCAGTCCGTCGTGGAGGAATTGGCCGCGGAGGAGGAGCTTTTGCTGCTCTGCGGCCACTACGAGGGCGTGGACCAGCGGGCGCTGGATCTGGCCGTTGACGAGGAACTGTCCATCGGCGACTATGTGCTCACCGGCGGTGAGCTGGGTGCGCTGGTGGTGATCGACGCGGTATCGCGGCTGATCCCCGGCGTATTGGGGCGGGAGGATTCCTCGGTGGACGAGAGCTTTTCCTCCGGCCTACTGGAGTACCCCCAGTACACCCGTCCCCGGGAATACCGGGGCCTTGCGGTGCCGGAGGTGCTGCTGGGCGGCAACCACGCCGAGATTGACCGCTGGCGCCGGGAGGAAGCCCTTCGGCTGACCGCTGCGCGGCGGCCGGAATTGCTCGAAAAGGTTTCGCTGGATGCGCGCGACCGCGCGTTTCTGAGCGGATTGACCCGCCGCGGCGCGCAGGCGGAAACCTGAATTTTACATTATGCCCGCTTGCGCGGGGGGCAGCCTCTGCGATATAATAAAGTTTGTGAGTTCGGACGGTCCGCTGCCGGAGCATGACGCCGCGCATGAACGTCCTTGAAGGAAGGAGGATCCCATTCATGAATGAAATCATCCGTTCCATCGAGAGCGCCCAGATGCGTTCCGATATTCCCGCGTTCTCCATCGGCGACACCGTGCGCGTGCAGGTGAAAGTTGTCGAGGGTTCGCGCGAGCGCCTCCAGGCGTTCGAGGGCGTCGTCATCGCCCGCCGCAACGGCTCTGTGCGCGAAACGTTCACCGTCCGCCGCTCGTCCTACGGCGTCGGCGTGGAGCGTACGTTCCCGCTGCACTCGCCCCGCGTCGATTCGATCCAGGTCATTCGCCGCGGCAAGGTGCGCCGCGCCAAGCTCTACTACCTGCGCAACCTGAGCGGCAAGGCCGCCAAGGTGAAGGAAGCCAAGTAATTCCGAAAAAGCCGCGCGATGTGCGGCTTTTTTCTTTTTTTCATGGAGGACCTATGCCCGAGATCAACTGGTACCCGGGGCACATGGCCAAGGCCAAGCGGCTTCTGGGCGTTCAACTCAAGCAGGTGGACGCCGTCGTCGAGCTGTGCGACGCCCGCGCGCCCCTCGCCACCCGCAACCCCGATCTGGCGCAGATGAGCCGCGGCAAGGCCCGCATTCTGGTGCTGAACAAGGCGGATCTGGCGGACGAGCGGGAGACGAAGCGCTGGCTCGCCTACTTCCGGCGGCGCGGGGAGACCCCCGTGGCCCTCAACGCAGCGGGCGGCGGTACGCGGGAAATTCTGAAGCGGATCGAGCAGGCCGTCAAGCCCTCGGTGGACAGAATGCGCGCCCGCGGCGTGGCCAAGACCGTCCGCCTGATGGTGGTGGGCATCCCCAACGTGGGCAAGTCCACCTTCATCAACCGGCTGCGGGGTTCCGCCGTGGCGAAGACCGCCGACCGGCCCGGCGTCACCCGCGCCAACACGTGGGTGAAGGTGGGGCCCTACCTGGAGCTTTTGGATACCCCCGGCATGCTCTGGCCCAGGCTCTCCGATCAGCGCGGCGCGCGGGTTCTGGCCTATCTGGGCTCGATTTCCGATCAAATCATGGATGCGGAAAAGCTGGCCGCGAACCTGCTGGCGCTGCTTGCTTCGGTCGATCCCGCCGCCGCCGCGGCGCGCTTTCGGTTGCCGGAGGGCGCCCCGGAGATGGGCCCGGAGCAGCTTTTGGACGCCGCCTGCCTGGGTCGGGGCTGGCTGCTCTCCGGCGGGCGGCCGGATCTGGCCCGCGGCGCGGCGCTGGTGCTGGATGAATTTCGCGCCGGCAAGGTGGGGCGGCTGACGCTGGAACGCGCGCCCGAGCAGGAAAAGCCCGCCCAAGCCAAGGAAAACCAAGGAGCGGAGGACGGCCATGGCCAGGGAAACACCGGCGGAGAAGCTCCGCCGCATGACGCAGATTGAGCGCGAATACTGGGAAAAGGGCGTCGCCGTAGCGGGCATTGACGAGGTGGGCCGCGGCCCGCTGGCGGGGCCGGTGGTCACCGCCTGCGTGGTGCTGCCGCCGGACGCGCTGATCCCCGGGGTGGACGACTCCAAGAAGCTGTCGCCGGCCCGGCGCGAGGCGCTGGCCGAGGCGATCCTCGCCCGGGCGGCCCACGCGGCCGTCGCGCGGGTGGAGGCGGCCGAGATCGATGAAATCAACATTCTGAACGCCACCCGCCGGGCCATGGAAGCCTGCGCCGCCGGCGCGCCGGCGGGCGTCTTTCTGATCGACGCGGTGGAGCGGCTCCGCCTTCCCGCCGAAGGCCGCGCCATCGTTCACGGCGATGCCCTCTCCTACATGATCGCGGCGGCCTCCATCGTCGCCAAGGTACACCGGGACCGCCTGATGACGGAGCTGGACGCAATCTACCCCGGCTACGGCTTTGCCCGCAACAAGGGATACGGCACGGCGGAACACATCCGCGCGCTTCGGGCGATGGGCCCCTGTCCGGAGCACCGCAGGAACTTCATCGGAAGGATTCTGGAGGGGCGGGCGTGAGCGCGCGCCGGGGTGCCGAGTGGGAGGCGGCGGCCGCTGCCTACCTGGTGGACCGGGGCGCGGAGATCCTGGCGCGCAACTATCGGCGCGGGCCGGGCGAGGTGGACATCATCGCCCGGATGGACGGCGTCATCGCCCTTGTGGAGGTCAAACAGCGCGGCGCCTTTGCCCGGGGGACGCCCGGCGAGGCCGTCACCCGGTGGAAGCAGGCGCGCATTTCCGGCGCGGCGCTTCACTATCTGAAGGAGCATCATCTGCTGGACGAGCGCATCCGCTTCGACGTGATTGAAATCGATCCCGAAGGGCTTCGCCACATCAAGGGCGCGTTTTCCTATGTGCAGTATTCGTAAGATTTCCACGCAGGCAGGATTTTCGCGCCCCAGCGTGGAAATACTTTCGTCATATATGCAATCAGACGGAGCGTTTTTTCAGATGAAAAAAATTCTTTGGCTGGCGGTGCTGCTGGCGCTTTGGCTGCCGCAGGCGGCGCTGGCCGAAAACCTGATCGAAAACCCCGGCTTTGAGGCGGTGAGCGGCGGCATCCCCGACATCTGGCAATTGGATATGTGGGACCGGAGCAAGGACGTCAGCCTGCTGACCGCGGAGGGCGGCGCCTACGCGGGCGCCTATTGCGCGAAGGTGGAGAACCTTTCCCCCAACGACGCCCGCTTTACGCAGACCGTGCAGGTGGAGCCCGGCGCGCTGTACCGCATCACCTGCCGCATCCGCGCCGAGGGCGTGGGGACAGATGAGGATGGCGCGGGCATCTCCATCAAGGACACCTTTGCCTCGTCGGAGCTGGTGTACGAAACCCAGGGCGCGTGGGTGCCGGTGACGCTCTACGGCGTCGCGGGCGAGGACCAGACGGCAATCACCGTCATGGCACGGCTGGGCGGTTACGGCTCCACCAATACCGGCACGGCCTGGTTTGACGACTTTCAAATGGAAAAGGTGGACGGCGCGCCGGCGGATGCCAACGTCTACTCGTTCACCACGCTGTCCGCGGACGGCGGCGAGGACGTGGAATTTACCGAGGACGACGAAAATGGGCGAGGTCCCTACACGCTGCCGCTGGGCATCATCGGGGCGCTCTACGGCCTCATCATGGCCTGGGCCATGCTGGTCGCCCGGCGGAGCGAGCAGAACGATCTTACGCATCCGTCGCCCAGGCGGCTTTTGTGGACCGCGCTGGCCGCGGGGCTGATCGTGCGCGCGGTGGTGGCTGTCAGCGTGTACGGCTACGGCGTGGATATGGGCGATTTTTCCGCCTGGGCGGCGCGCATGGCGACGACGGGCCCCTCCGGCTTTTACTCGGCGGACGTATTCTGCGACTATCCGCCGGGCTACATGTACGTGCTGTGGCTCATCGGCAGCATACGCAATGCTTTTCAGCTGAGCTATGACAGCCGCGTTTTCTGGCTGATCGTCAAGCTGCCCGCGATTCTGATGGATCTGGCCGCGGCCTGGCTGATCTACTGGGAGGGCAGGCGCGCGCTGGGCGAGCGGATGGCGGGCGTTCTGGCCGCGCTCTACGCGCTGCTGCCCGCCGCCATCTTAAACAGCGCCGCCTGGGGGCAGATCGACGCGTTCCTGGCGCTTTTGATGGTGCTGACGGTGCTCAACATGGTTCGGGGGAAGTACGCCTGGTCCCTCTTCCTCTACGGCGTCGCGATCATGGTCAAACCCCAGGCGCTGATGTTTGCGCCGCTGGGCATCGCGGTGCTGGCGGTGGAAATCTGGCAAAGCGGGGAGCGGCGCAAGACCGCGCTGAAGATACTGCGGGCGGTGGGGCTGATGCTGGTCGTCATGCTGCTCATCGCGCTGCCGTTCATATCTTCGCTGCCCCGGGCTTTGATTGAAAAATCCCCGCTGGCCGCGGGCGCGCCGGAATTCCTTCAGCCGCTTCTGTGGCTGACCACGCTCTTCACCGGATCGCTGGACACCTACCGGTACATCACCGTCAACGCGGCCAACCTGTACGTGCTGCTGGATATGAACTGGACGGCGCTGGAGAACGCCCCGCTGTGGGGCGCCTTCGCCAACGCCATGATGTACCTGTCCTTTGGTTACGCGATCTTCCTCTACGCCCGCGGAAAGCGGCGCGACCGGCTGATGCTCGTCTGCGCCACGCTTTTGGCGCTCCTTTTCTCCTTTGCGCCGATGATGCACGAGCGGTACCTGTTCCCGGCGATCCTCATGATGATCTTTGCCTATACGGTGGATCAGGATATCCGCCTTCTGATCGCCATTGTGGCGGTGGGCCTGACCCAGTTCCTGAACGCGGGGCTGGTGCTCCAATCGCAGCATTTGATTGACGCGGAGCGCGACATCAACGCCAACATCGCCCTTCTGAACCTTGCGGCTGCGGCGCTGATGGCCTGGACCGCCTTTGACATCTGCGTCCGGAACCGCGTGTACAGCCTCACGCGCACCTACCGGTCGGACGAGGACAGGCGGCTGCTCCTCGACCCGATGATCAACCCCGCGGCCGACGGCTTGCTGCGCCCCAAGGAATGGAAGCTGGCCATGAAAAGGCGGGACTGGCTTTTGATGCTGGGCCTGACGGCGGTGTATGCCGTGGTGGCGCTGACCAACCTCGGCTCAACGCTGGCGCCCCAGACCCAGTGGACGTCCTCCCGGGCGGGCGAGCAGATCACCTTTGACCTGGGAAGCCTCCGTCAGTTCCACATGACCTATTACGGCGGCATCTGCGACACCGCCTTCACCGTGCGCCTTTCGGAGGACGGCGAGGTCTGGAGCGAGCCCCGCTGGGCGGTGTACGACCAGGGCGAGGTGTTCCGCTGGCTGTGGTACGCGCCCAGTGAGAAGGACGGGGAAGGTGGGTTCAGCGCCCTCGAGACAGGGTATCCGATGCAGACCGCCCGCTACGTGCGCATCGAGGCCGAGCAGGCCGGGCTGATCCTGGGCGAGATCGCCTTCCTGGACAAGGAGGGCGAGCCCTATCCGATTTCGTCGGTCTACGCCCTGGGCGCGGACGCGGGCCTCGCCAGCGACCCCACGCTGCTCATCGACGAGCAGGACACCGCGCCACCCTATCCGTCCTACTACAACGGCACCTATTTTGACGAGATCTACCACGCGCGCACCGCCTTTGAAAACCGGGAAGGCCTGCACACCTACGAATACACGCACCCGCCGCTGGGCAAGGTGCTGATCATGGTGGGCATCGACATCTTCGGCATGACGCCCTTCGGCTGGCGCTTTATGGGGGCGTTCTTCGGCATTCTGATGATTCCGGCGATGTATATCATGGCCAGGCAGCTGCTCCGGCGCTCCAGCCCGGCGTTTCTGGCGGCGTTTCTGATGGCGGTGGATGCGATGCACTTCACCCAGACGCGCATCGCCACCATCGACGTGTTCGCGGTGTTTTTCATCATCGTGATGTACATCTTCATGCTGCGCTACATCATGATGAGCTTCAACCACACGCGGCTGTGGCGCACCATTGTGCCGCTGGGCTTTTGCGGCCTCTTCATGGGCTTTGCCATCGCCAGCAAGTGGATCGGCATTTACGCGGCGGCGGGGCTGGCGGTGCTGTTTTTCTACAGCATCCACCTGCGGGCGCGGGAATACCGCTTTGCCAAGGCCAACCTGCGGCTGATGGAGGGCGAGCAAAAGCGCGTCGCCCAGCGCGCCGCGGCGAAGTTCTGGCGGAACCTGTGGGTGACGCTTCTGTGGTGCCTGGTATTTTTCATCGCCGTGCCGCTCGTGATCTACTACTTCAGCTACTACTGGCAGTTGACGCCGGACGGCACCTTCAACATCAAAGGCGTGTGGGAGATGCAAAAAAGCATGTACGCCTACCACTCCGGACTCACCGGAGACACGCACTTCTTCCGCTCGCCCTGGTACCAGTGGCCGCTGATCGTCAAGCCCATGTGGTACTACTCCGGCGCGGATTTCATGCCCGCGGGCTGGGTGTCCTCGATTGCGTGCATGGGCAATCCCGCGGTGTGGTGGGGCGGCCTCGCGGCGCTGATCTTCGTGGTCGTGCGGCTGTGCCGCAAGGCCTTCGGGGACAGGCGCTACATCTTCGTGGTGGTGGGCTTTCTGTCCCAATATTTGCCGTGGACGCTGGTGCCCCGGTCCACCTTCATCTACCACTACTTTGCCAGCGTGCCCTTCATCATCCTGGCAATCGCCATCTTCTTTGAATGGCTGCGGCGGGCGAAGCACGGGGTGTACATCCGGCTGGTATGGATCTACGGCGCGGCGGCACTGGCGCTGTTTGTGATGTTTTACCCGATCATGAGCGGCATGCCCTGCCCGCGCGCCTACGCGAACCTTCTGCGCTGGTTCGGGAGCTGGTACATCTTCTAGACGGGAGGGGGCGCGATCGTGCTGGCAAGCGTGCTCAGCTACGGCCTTTCGGGCATCGCCGGGTTTCCGGTGACGGTGGAGGTGAACCTCTCCGGCGGTCTGCCGGTGTTTGAGCTGGTGGGCCTGCCCGACGCCGCCGTCCGCGAATCCCGCGAGCGCGTGCGCGCCGCCATGAAAAACAGCGGTTTTGGCTTTCCGGACGATCGGCTGATCGTAAACCTCGCCCCCGCGGACCAGAAAAAGGAAGGCCCCGCCTTTGATCTGGCCATTGCGGTGGGCGTCGCGGCGGCGGCGGGGCTGATTCCGCCGGAGGCGCTCCGGGGGGTCGCCATCCTGGGCGAGTTGTCCCTCGACGGCTCGGTGCGCCCGGTGCGCGGCGCGCTGCCGATGACCATCTCCGCCCGGGAGGCGGGGCTGACGCGCATCGCGCTGCCGGCGGGCAACGCCCGCGAGGTCGCCTGCGTGGCGGGCATTGATATCCTGCCCTTTTCATCACTGAAGGACCTGGCGGCGTACCTCACCGGCGCCCTTGCCGTCGCGCCGCTGGAGGTGGTGGAATACCAAAAGCTGCTGGGCGAACGGACCACCGCCAGCGACTTTCGCTACGTCAAGGGGCAGCGGTTTGCCAAGCGGGCGCTGGAGATCGCCGCCGCCGGAGGACACAATGCGCTGCTTGTCGGCGCGCCAGGCTCCGGCAAGACGCTCCTGGCCCGCGCGGTGCCGGGCATTCTGCCGGACATGAGTTTTTCCGAGGCGCTGGAGGTCACCCGCATCCACTCCGCCGCGGGCATTCCGCCGGAAACGGGCCTTCTGACCGAGCGGCCCTTCCGCTCGCCCCACCACACCGCGTCGCCGGCGGCGATCGTGGGCGGCGGCGCAGGCGCGCTGCCCGGCGAGATCTCCCGCGCCCATCACGGCGTGCTGTTTCTCGACGAGCTGCCCGAATACCGCCGGGACGTGCTGGAGGTGCTGCGCCAGCCGATGGAGGACGGGGTGGTGACCGTCACCCGCGTCGGCGCGCAGGCCACCTACCCGGCGCAGTTCATGCTCATCTGCTCCATGAATCCCTGCCCCTGCGGCAACTACGGTTCCCGCAGCGCCCAGTGCCGCTGCACGCCCCATCAGATTCGCCGGTATTTGAACCGGATCTCCGGCCCGCTGCTGGACCGGATCGATCTGCACATCGAGGTGGAATCCATCCCGGCGGAGGAACTGGCCTCGACAGGGGGCGAGGAATCCAGCGCCGACATCCGCGCCCGGGTGGAGGCGGCGCGGCGCGTCCAGCGCGAGCGGTACGGAGGGCGCATCGCCTGCAACGCGCGGCTGGATGCCCAGACCCTGAACCGAAACTGCCCGATGTCCCCGGCGGCGCGCCGGCTTCTCAGGGGCGCCAGCGAGGCCATGGGCTTTTCCAACCGCGCCTACACCCGGGTGGTCAAGGTGGCCCGGACCATTGCCGACCTGGCCGGGGGCGGCGAGATTGCGCAGGAACACGTGGCGGAAGCGGTGCAGTACCGCGCGCTGGACCGGAAGTACTGGGGGTAGAGGTGTGGAATACTCCGCGATGGAGCAGTACTGGATCTGGCTCTCGAGCGTGGAGGGCATTGGCGTCAAGCGGTTTTATCAGCTGATGAGCCTCTACGAGGACGCCCGCGCGGTCTGGGACTCGGCCGGGCCGCAGATGGCGTTTTTGGGCGAAAAGGCGCTGCGAAACCTGATGGCCGCCCGCACGGAGCGCTACCTCTACGGGCTGTTTGCGGGGCTCGAAAAGAAGGGCATCGCGGCGGTCACGCGGCTTGCCGACGGTTATCCCGCGCGCTTGACCGCCATTTATGACCCGCCGCCCACCCTCTACGTGCGCGGCGCGGGCAACCTCAACGGCGAGCGGTCAATCTCCATCGTGGGTTCCCGCCGCGCCAGCCGCGACGGACGGCGCGCCGCCGCCGAAATTGCCGAGGCGCTGGCCCGCGAAGGCGTGACGGTGGTGTCCGGCATGGCGCGGGGCATCGATACTGCCGCCCACCAGGGTGCGCTCAACGGCGGCGGGCGGACGATCGCGGTGCTGGGCTGCGGCGTGGACGTGGTGTATCCGCCGGAGAACGCGCACCTGGCGGAAAGGATTCTCGAGACGGGCGGGTCGATCGTGTCCGAATACGTACCGGGCACCCGGCCGCTGGCGCAGCATTTTCCGGCGCGCAACCGCATCATCAGCGCGCTGTCCGACGGGCTCCTGCTGGTGGAGGCCGCGCGGGGCTCCGGCGCGATGCGGACGGTGGACTTCGCCCTTGAGCAGGGGCGGGAGGTGTTTGCCGTGCCGGGGTCCATCTATTCGCCGCTGTCCGCAGAGCCCAACCGGCTGATCTCCGAGGGCGTGGCGCCGGCGCTGGGGCCGTGGGAGATTCTCGAGCACTTCCGCTGGGCCCAGCGGCCCCGTACGGGCGCGGCCGGAAAATGCGCGCCTCAGCTCGACGAGGACGAGGCGGCGCTTGTCGAACCGCTCCGGATTGAGGAAATGTCCTTTGACGAGCTGGCCGCGCGCACCGGCTTTAACAGTTCAAAACTAAATTCTCTCTTGACAATGCTGGAGTTGCGAGGAATAATAAAACAAGTGCCCGGTCGGCTGTACCGGGCGGAAATCTGATTTCGTCCCGCATACGCGGATGGAGGTTCATAAATGGCGCATAAGCTGGTCATCGTGGAATCCCCGGCCAAGGCAAGGACCATCGGCAAGTTTCTGGGCCGAGGGTACAAGGTGGAGGCTTCGCAGGGGCATGTGCGCGATCTGCCCAAGTCGCAGATCGGCGTGGACATAGAGCACGGCTTCGAACCCCGGTACATCACCATCCGGGGGCGGGGCGAGATTCTGGACCGCATCCGCAAGGAAGCAAAGGGCGCCCAGAAGATCATCCTCGCGACAGACCCTGACCGCGAGGGCGAGGCCATCTCCTGGCACCTTTCGAAGGTTCTGAACATTCCGGAGGACGACGTCTGCCGCGTGGAATTCCACGAAATCACCGGCAAGGAGGTCAAGTCCGCCATCAAAAAGCCGCGGCCCATCAACATGAATCTGGTCAACGCGCAGCAGGCGCGGCGCGTGCTGGACCGGCTGGTGGGCTACAAGATCAGCCCGCTTCTGTGGGCCAAGGTGCGCAAGGGCCTCTCCGCCGGCCGCGTGCAGTCGGTGGCCACCGGCATCATCTGCGACCGCGAAAAGGAAATCGAAACCTTTGTGCCCGAGGAATATTGGAACCTGAGCGCCGAGTTTGAAACAGACGGCGTCAGCTTCTGCGCAAAATTCTACGGCGAGGGCGACCAAAAGACCGAGGTCACCAGCCAGCCGCAGGCACAGCGGCTGATCGACCGGATGCGCCGGGCGGACTTCGCCATCGGCGAGGTCAAGCGCGGCGAGCGGCGCAAGTACCCCGCGGCGCCCTTCACCACATCCAACCTGCAGCAGGAGGCCAGCCGCAAGCTGGGCTTTACCACCCAGAAGACCATGCAGATTGCCCAGCAGCTCTACGAGGGCGTCGATCTGGAGGGCGATGGCACCCAGGGTCTGGTCACCTACATCCGAACGGATTCCACACGCATCTCCGAGGAGGCCGTGGAGGCGGTGCGCGAGGTCATCCGCGCCGTCTATCCGCCGGAATACCTGCCCGAGGAGCCCGTGCAGTACAAGAGCCGCAAGTCCGCCCAGGACGCCCACGAGGCCATCCGCCCCACCGACATGAAGTATCGGCCGGAGGCGGTCAAGGCATCGCTGACCCGCGATCAGCTCAGGCTCTACAAGCTCATCTTCAATCGCTTTCTGGCCAGCCAGATGACCCCCGCGGTCTACGAAACGCTGTCCGCCGACGTGGTGGGAGACGGCCTTCGCCTGCGCTTCACCGGCCAGAAGAAGAAATTTGCCGGCTTTACCGCCGTCTATGAGGAAGTGCTGGATGACGCCCAGGCCGAGGAAGATGAAAACGCCATTCCCGCGCTGGCGGAGGGCGCGAAGGCAACGCTGGTGGACGTTTTGAGCGAGCAGCGCTTTACCCAGCCCCCGCCCCGCTACACGGAGGCATCGCTGGTGCGGGCGCTGGAGGAAAAGGGCATCGGCCGCCCGTCCACCTATTCGCCGACGATCACCACCATCATGGCCCGGGGCTACATCGCCCGGGAGAACAAGCGCCTCGTGCCCACGGAGCTGGGGCAGGTGGTCAACGATCTGATGCAGAAGAACTTCCCGGACATCGTCGACGTGCAGTTCACCGCCGGCATGGAGGAGGAGCTGGACGAGGTGGAGGACGGCGCCGCCGAATGGCGCCAGGTGGTGGCCGACTTCTACGGCCCCTTTGAAAAGGCACTGACCGCGGCGGAGGCCACCATCGAAAAGGTGTCCGTCGAGGACCAGGTTTCCGACGTCCAGTGCGAAAAGTGCGGCGCGATGATGGTCTACAAGATGGGCCGGTACGGGAAATTTCTGGCCTGCCCCAATTTTCCGGCCTGCCGCCATACCATGGCGCTTCTGACCGACATCGGCGTGCCCTGCCCCAGCTGCGGCGGGCGGCTGCTGGAGCGCATCAGCAAGAAGGGCCGCAAGTTCTACGGCTGCGAAAACTATCCCGCCTGCGACTTTGTGTCCTGGGACCTGCCGGTGACAGACAAGTGCCCCGTCTGCGGCGGCCGCATGGTTTTGAAGCGGGGCCGCAAGGGCGAGGTGTTCCACGTGTGCGTCAACGAAAAGTGCCGCACCCGCGTGCCCGTTTCCGGGGGGGACCAAGAGGCGGAGGATGAATGAGGTCACCGTCGTTGGCGCCGGGCTCGCGGGCTGCGAGGCGGCCTGGCAGCTGGCGCAGCAGGGGATATCCGTCCGACTGATCGAAATGAAGCCGGAGCGGTTTTCCCCGGCCCACCGGCGGGAGGGGTTTGCGGAACTGGTCTGCTCCAATTCCCTCAAGGCGGAGCACCTGACCAACGCCTCGGGCCTTCTGAAGGCCGAGATGGAGAAGTTTGGCTCGCTGATCCTCGCCGCCGCGAAGCGGGCGCGGGTGCCCGCCGGTACCGCGTTGGCGGTGGACCGGGACGTTTTTTCCCGCGAGGTCACCGCCGCGCTGAGCGCGCACCCGCGCGTTCGGATAGAGCGGCGCGCGGCTTCGCGCATCCCGGAGGAGCCTGTGATCGTCGCCACCGGTCCGCTGACCGACCCGGCCCTCATGGACGATCTCGCGGCGCTGCCCGGCCTGACGGCGCTCCACTTCTTCGACGCGGCGGCACCCATCGTGACGGCGGAGTCCCTCGATATGAGCCGGCTCTTCCGCCAGTCCAGAAACGACGGCGGCGCCGGGGATTACCTCAACAGCCCGCTGGACCGGGCGCAGTACGACGCGTTTTACGAGGCGCTTTTGAGCGCGGAGTTGGCCCCGCTCCACGACTTTGAAAAGGATTTGGTGTTTGAGGGCTGCCTGGCGGTGGAGATTCTGGCCGCCCGGGGCCGCGACACGCTGGCCTTCGGGCCGATGCGGCCGGTGGGGCTCGTCGATCCGCGCACCGGAAAGACGCCTTGCGCCGTGGCGCAGCTCCGGCAGGAAAACGCGGCGGGCACGCTTTACAACCTGGTCGGCTTTCAAACCCGGCTCAAGTGGGGCGAACAGAAGCGGGTGTTTTCGATGCTCCCGGGCCTTGAGCGTGCCGAATTTGTCCGCTACGGCGTGATGCACAAAAACACATACCTCAACAGCCCCGACATCCTGGGCAGGAACTTCGCCCTTTCCGGAAGGCCGATGACGCGCTTTGCCGGCCAACTGACCGGCGTGGAGGGGTATGTGGAGTCGGCGGCGTCGGGCCTTGTGGCGGGGCTGAACCTGGGCCGGGCGCTCCGGGGCCTTCCGGAGCTCGACTTTCCCGGCGAAACGCTCCTGGGCGCGCTGGAGGCCCATGTGCGCACCAAAGACGCGAACTTCCAGCCGATGAACGCCAATTTCGGCATCTTGACGCCGCTGGGCGAAAGGGTCCGGAGCAAGAAAAACCGGTACGAGGCGCATGCCCGGCGCGCGCTTTCGGCCATCGACAGATTATTGGAGGAAAATCCATGATTCGGGGAACCACCATCTGCGGCGTGCGCCGAAACGGCCAGACCGCCATCTCCGGCGACGGTCAGGTGACCGTCGGCGAGACCGCCATCATGAAGATGAATGCGAAAAAGGTGCGCCGCATTGCCGGCGGCAAGGTCGTGATCGGCTTTGCCGGGTCGGTGGCGGACGCCTTCGCGCTGAGCGAAAAGTTTGAGGAGAAGCTGACCCAGTTTTCCGGCAACCTGCCCCGGGCCGCGGTGGAGCTGGCGCAGGAGTGGCGGCAGGATAAGGCCATGCGCAAGTTGGAAGCGATGCTTTTGTGCGCCGACGCGGACAACCTGATGCTGGTTTCGGGCACCGGCGAAGTCATCGAACCCGACGACGGCGTGATCGCCATCGGCTCCGGCGGCAACTACGCGCTGGCCGCCGCCCGCGCCCTGGCGGAGAATACGCAGCTCTCCGCCGCGGAGATTTCCGAAAAGGCGCTTCGCATCGCCGCGTCCATCTGCGTGTACACCAACGACCACATCATCACGGAGATTGTCTGATGGAAAGATTGACGCATACGCTGACCCCGCGCGAGATCGTGCGCGAGTTGGACCGCTACATCATCGGCCAGGACGAGGCCAAGCGCGCGGTGGCCATCGCGCTCAGAAACCGCTACCGCCGGGCGCTTCTGCCCGACGAGATCCGCGATGAGGTGACGCCCAAGAATATCCTCATGGTGGGGCCCACCGGCGTGGGCAAGACCGAGATCGCCCGCAGGCTGGCGCGCCTGGTGGACGCGCCCTTTGTCAAGGTGGAAGCCACCAAGTTTACGGAAGTGGGCTATGTGGGCCGCGACGTGGATTCCATCATCCGCGACCTGGTGGAGGCGTCCATCCGCCTGGTGCAGGCGCACCACGCGGAGGCCGTGGGCGAAAAGGCCGCCCGCGCCGCCGAGGAGCGGCTGGCGGACCTGATCGTCCGCCCCGCCAAAAAGGTCAACCCCATCGACGTGCTGCTGGGCAACAAGCCCAAGGAGCCGGATGTTCCGCCGGAGGAGCGCGCCCGCGTTAGCCAGAAGCGCGAGGATGTATTGAGGGCGTTGGCAAACGGCGAACTGGAGCACACGCTGGTGGAGATCGAGGTGGCGGAAAAGCTTCCGAAAAACGAGATTCCCGGCACCGATGTCAACGTGAACGACATGCTGGGCTCCATCCTGCCCAAGCGCACCAAGCTGCGCAAGGTGGAGGTTTCCGAGGCGCGGCGCATCCTGCTGGCCGAGGAGGAGGAGAGCCGGATCGACATGGACGCGGTGTACTCCGAGGCCATTCAGAAGGCCGAGCAGGACGGCATCGTGTTTCTGGACGAAATTGACAAGGTGGCGGGCAAGAACGCCGGGCACGGCCCGGATGTGTCCCGCGAGGGCGTACAGCGGGACATCCTGCCCATTGTGGAGGGCTCTACGGTGCCCACCAAGTACGGCCCGGTGAAAACCGACCACATCCTCTTCATCGCGGCGGGTGCGTTCCACGTGGCGAAGGTCGCCGACCTGATCCCGGAACTGCAGGGGCGCTTCCCGGTGCGCGTGACGCTGAAGCCGCTGACCCGAGAGGACTACCGCCGCATCCTGACCCAGCCGGAGAACGCGCTGATCCGCCAGTATCAGGCGCTGCTCAAGGTGGACGGCGTGTCGCTGAGGTTTGACGACAGCGCCATCGACGCCATCGCGGAGTTTGCCTGGCTTTCCAACGAAAACAGCGAGAACATCGGCGCCCGCAGGCTGCATACGGTGCTGGAAGGCATTTTGAGCGATGTGGCCTTCAACGCCGGCGACGGCGACGCACCCGAGGTGGAGGTTGTGGTGGACGCGGCCTACGCCCGGGCGCGGTTGGGCGACGAGTGCGCGGAGAAGGACCTGCACAAGTACATCCTGTGACCGGGCGCGGTTTGTGAGGCCCGCGGGCGTATGCCCGCGGGCCTTGTGGCGCTTCCCGCTCTTTACACCGGCGGGAAAATGCGGTACAATCGAATTGTGGGAATCCGCGCTCCGGCGCGGTCCTGAAGGGGAGGGGTTACTGTGCGGGCGTTATCCGTCATTCTGGGCATTGTGCTCATCGTCGGCGGCGTGGTGTTCATCGCAAGCCCCGGCGCCATGATGTTGGGCGTGGGTTCGCTGATCGGCCTTTTTATCCTGATTCACGGCGTGGGCTCGCTGATCGGGCACTACCGCTTTCGCGCGCTGGGCGACGGCTGGGGCGTCGCGGGCGCGATCCTCTCCGTGGTGCTGGGCATCCTTCTGATGACCAGCGTACAGCTTCAGCTGGTCACCAACCTGACGGTCGTGTTCATCGCCGGCATTTGGATGATGGCGGCGGGCGTGGTGCTGATGGCGACCGCCATCCGCATGTCCCGCTACGCCGTCGCAATGCCCTGGGAGCGGCCGAGCAGGGCCTGGCTGTGGCTGCTGCTGCTGGGGCTTATCCTGATCATCCTGGGCATCCTGGCCTACGTGCATCCGCTGGCGGGCGTGATGACGATGAGCCTTCTCATGGGCGTATATGTGATCGCCGCGGGCGTCAACCTGATCGCGCTGGCCTGCTGCCGGTCGGACTGGTGACGGCGCCGCGGAGTCCGGAGGTTTATCCATGATCAATCCTGTGGATGTCATTCTCAAAAAACGCGCGGGCCGGGCGCTGACAAAAGAGGAAATCGAGGCCTTCGTCGCCGGATCGGTGGACGGCTCCTTCCGGGAGTACCAGGTTTCCGCGCTGCTGATGGCCATCGCCATCCGCGGCATGACGGACCGGGAAACCCGGGACCTGACGATGGCCATGGCCCATTCCGGCGAGATGCTGGACCTCTCCGCCATCGCCGGGCTCAAGGTGGACAAGCACTCCACCGGCGGCGTCGGCGACACCACCACGTTGATTTTGACGCCCCTGGTCGCCGCCTGCGGCGCAAAGGTGGCCAAGATGAGCGGGCGCGGGCTGGGGCATACCGGCGGCACGCTGGATAAGCTGGAGTCCATCCCGGGCATGCGGGTGGATCTCACCATCGAGCAGTTTGAGGCGCAGGTCAACCGCATCGGCTGTGCGGTGATCGGGCAGACCAAGTCCCTCGCGCCGGCGGACAAGCTGTTTTACGCCCTCCGGGATGTGACGGGTACCGTGGATTCGATGCCGCTCATCGTCTCCTCCATCCTGTCCAAGAAGATCGCGGCGGGCTGCGACGCGGTGGTGCTGGATGTGAAAACCGGCACCGGCGCGATCATGCCGACGCTGGCAGGTTCCATCGAGTTGGCCCAAAAGATGGTCGCCATCGGCAACATGACCGGGCGACGCTTTTCCGCGCTGGTGACGGACATGGATCAGCCGCTGGGTATGAACGTGGGCAACGCCCTCGAAGTGGAGGAGGCCATCGACGTGCTTTCGGGCCGCGCGGAGGGCGACCTTCTGGAGGTGTCGCTGATGCTGGGCGCCTACATGCTGGTGGGCGCGAAGCGCGCCGGGAGCGTCGACGAAGGCAAGGCCATGCTGCGCCGGGCGCTGGCAAGCGGCACCGGGCTGAAAAAGCTCGCGGAGATGATCAAGGCCCAGGGCGGCGATCCGGAGGTGGCCTACCACCCGGAGCGCCTGCCCCGGGCCAGGAAGTCCATGCTCTTTCGCGCGGAGACGGGCGGCTTTGTGCGGCGGATGCACGCCGAGCGGATTGGAAACGCCGCCCGGGCGCTGGGTGCGGGCCGCGAGCGCAAGGAGGACGGCATCGATCCCTCCGTGGGCATCCTGATGAAGGTGCGGCTGGGCGACGGCGTGGCGGTCGGGCAGCCGCTGTGCGAAGTGCGCGCGTCGGAGAAGTCCGACGTAGAGCGGGCGATGGCGCTCCTCGCCGGCGCGGTGGAGATCGGCCCGGAGCCCGCGCCCAGGCCGCCGCTGATCCACGCGGTGATCGGGGCCTGACCATGGACAGGGTTATCCTGCACTGCGACTGCAATGGATTTTACGCTTCGGTGGAGTGCAAGGACCGCCCGGAGCTTCGCGATGTGCCGATGGCCGTGGCGGGGGACCCGAAGAACCGGACGGGCATCATTCTGGCGAAAAACGAGCGGGCCAAGGCCTATGGCGTCAAGACCGCCGAAACGGTCTACGCGGCAAAGCGCAAGTGCCCGGCGCTGGTGCTGGTGCCGCCGCGCCACCGCCGCTATCAGGAGATTTCCCGGGCGGTCAACCGGCTGTACCTCGATTATACCGACCAGGTGGAGCCCTTTGGCATCGACGAGAGCTGGCTGGACGTGACCGGCTCTCTTTCGCTTTTAAGCACCACCGGGCCGCTCCTGGCGGACGAACTGCGCCGGCGGGTGCGGGAGGAGATCGGCATCACCATCTCCGTGGGCGTCAGCTTTTGCAAAATCCTGGCCAAGATGGGCTCGGACCTCAAAAAGCCGGATGCCACCACCGTGCTGACCCGGGAAAACTTCCGGGAGCGCATCTGGAACCTGCCGGCGGGGGACATGCTGTTTGCGGGGCGATCCACGGTGACGCGGCTGGAGAAGTACGGCATCCGCACCATCGGAGACATTGCCCGGGCGGATCGGGAGGACCTCGTTCGTCTGATGGGAAAGGGCGGCGGCCAGCTGTGGGACTATGCCAACGGCCTGGACGACGCCCCCGTGCTGCCCCTTGACCGGCACGACGAAGTCAAGTCCGTCGGGAACGGCATGACATTCCCGCGGGACCTGACGACGGATGAGGAGATTCGAGCCGCCCTTTCGATGCTGGCGGACGAGGTGTCCACCCGCATGCGCGCCCACGGCGTCAAGTGTCAGACGGTGGCGGTGCACATCAAGGACCCGGCCATGAAGACCATCTCCCGTCAGACCGCGCTCAGGCACCCGACGAGGCTCCAGGCGGAGCTCACCGAGCAGGCGATGCGGCTGGTACGCGCCCACTGGCGCCCGGACGCGCCGGTGCGCGCGCTGACGCTGACCGCCGCCGGCCTCATCCCGGAAGACGAGGACGCGGCGCAGCTGTCCATCTTCGGGGAGGACGACGAAAGGCGGCGGGAGAAGCTGGAGAAGCTGGAGGACGCGGTGTACAGGATTCGCAGCCGCTTCGGCCCCGGCAGCATCAAGGTGGGCGCGCCGGACGCGGTGCTGGGCAGAGAGCGCCCGCCGGAGCCCGGTGACGAATAGCGCGGCCGGACGGTCACGCCCACTGTCCGTACAATTCGCGCATCCAGCCGCGCACGTCCATGCCGTAGGCGGCGGCGAGGTTTTCGTCGGACAGCGCGGCCCTTGCCTCGCCGCGGGCGATGATCTCGCCCCGGTTCATCAAAATGGCCTCGTCGCCCCAGGCGCGGGCCAGGCTGAGGTCGTGGACCACGGACACCACGGAGCGCCCCGTGTCCCGCACCCAGCGCCCGATCAGATGAAACACCTCTTTTTGATAGGCCAGGTCCAGGTGATTGGTGGGCTCGTCCAGGAGCAGCAGCTCCGGGTCCTGGGCCAGCAGCTGCGCCAGAAATGCCCGCTGCAGCTCGCCGCCGGACAGCGTCAGCACGGAATGGTCCCGCAGCGCCGCCATGCCCGTGGCATGAAGCGCCCGCTCCACCTGGGTTTCATTGTCCGCGCCGGGTTCGGAAAACGGCCCGCCCCGGTAGGCGTAGCGGCCCAGCCGCACCACCTGATCCACCGTGAAGGCATAGCCAACCGAATGGTTCTGCGCCAGAAGGCCCAGTTTTCGGGCCAGCGCGGCGGGCCTCAGCCGCGAAAGGTCCGTGCCGTCCATGAAGACCGCGCCCTCGCAGGGGATCATCTGCGCGATGGCGTTCAGAAGCGTGGACTTGCCCGCGCCGTTGGGGCCGACGATCATCAGCCACCGCCCCGAAGGCAGGATAAGCGAGGCGCGGTTGACCACCGTCAGCCTGCCGTAGCGAACCGTGACATCCCGTACATCCAGCATTCAGCGCACCCTTCTGGTCTTGAAAAAGATGTAGACAAAGGCGATCGAGCCGACGAAGGACGTGATCACGCCGATGGGCAGTTCCAGCGGCTTCAATAGTACGCGGCTCAAAAGATCCGCCAGCATCAGGAACACGCCTCCGGCGAACATCGAGGCGGGCAGCAGCCTGCGGTGATCGGGCCCCACCACCATCCGGGTCATGTGGGGCACCACCAGGCCCACAAAGCCGATGGTGCCGCCCACGGAAACGCTGACGCCGATCAGCGCCGAAACCGCGATCAGCACCCATCGCTTTACGCGCCGCACATCCACGCCCACGCTCTTTGCGTTTTCCTCGCCCAGCGCGAAGGCGTTGAGCTCGTTCGCATACCGCAGGATCACCGCGCCGAAGGCCGCCAGCGCCGCCAAAAGCCACGCGGCGTCCCGGGCGGAGCTGCCTGAAAGGGAGCCCATCGTCCAGAACATGATGGAGCGGACCTTTTCACCCGAAAAAGTCACGATCAGGCTGATGATCGAGTGGGCGAACATGGTGAAGATCACGCCCACCAAAATGATCGTGTTGGTGGACAGCGTGCCGTCCAGCCGCGCCGCCAGGCCCATGATCAGCGCCAGCGAACCGAAGGCGAAGGCCACCGCCATCAGGCTGGTGGCGCCGCCGGCGAGGCCCGGGATCGTCAGCCCCAGCGCGATGGCGAGCGTCGCCCCCAGCGACGCGCCCGCCGACACGCCAAAGGTGGATCCGTCGGCCAGCGGGTTGCGCAATAGTCCCTGCATCGCGCCGCCGGCCAGCGACAGCATCGCGCCGGCGAGCATCACCGAAACCACCCGGGGCAGCCGGACGTTCACGATGATCGAGGCGTTCATGCCGCCCTCGAGACCCAGGATGGCCCGGAGCGACTCCAGCGGCGGCACGTAGACGCTGCCCGCGCCCACGCAGAATAAGAGCGTCGCCAGCGCCGCCGCCGACATCAGCGCGTATTGGAGGGGGGAAAACCCCGGGCGGGGCTTCCTAATCGCCATAGGCGAAGTCGCAAAGATCCTGTGCCGCCTCGGTCAGCCGGGGGCCGGGCCGGGTCATGGCGTTGGAGTCCGCGGTGAGAATCCTGCCGTTTTTGACGGCGGAAACATCCGCCCAACCGGCGCGGGCGGAGATCTCCTCGGCGGGCGTTGGGCCGTCGCCAAAGTACATCGTGACGGTGACGATCAGGTCCGGATTCCGGGCGATGACCTGTTCCTGCGAGATCTCGGCCCAGCCGTCCACATCGGCAAAGATGTTTTCAAGGCCCAGCATTTCGGCCAGCTCGTTCATGAAGGTGCCCTTGCCGGCGGTCCAGAGTCCGTACTCCAGCGGCGACACCTCAAAATACACCGTGCTGGGCGCCGCGTTTTCGGGCACCTTGGCTATAACCGCGTCAAAGGAGGCGCGCATGCCGTCGACGAGCGCCTGGGCCTCGTTTTCCCTGCCCACCGCCTGGCCGATGCCCGCGATCGCCTGGTAGACGCCGGCGATGTCGGTCGCCTCGGTGACGAACACCGGCACGCCCGCCTGCTCGATGGCCTCCACCTGCTCCATCGGCTGCGCCATGGAGCTCATGAGCACAATATCCGGCTTGAGAGCCAGGATTTCTTCGATGTTCGTGTTGCCGCCGGAGCCCAGCACCGGCGCCGCCAGCGCTTCCTCCGGATAGTCGCAGTACTCGCCGCGGCCCACCAGGCTTTCGCCCGCGCCCAGCGCGAACAAAATTTCACACTCGGCGGCGGACAGCGCCGCCACGCGCCCGGCCGGCTCGGCCAGCGTGTGCTGGCGGCCCAGCATGTCGGTGGACTGGATTTCCGCCACCGCGCCCAGCGACAACACCAGCATCAGCGCGACAATCAGCGACAAAACCCTCTTGAACATGGTGATTCCTCCCATCGATGTGATAAAATGCGGAAAACAAAAACCCCTCCATGCTTCGGAGGGATGTCAATCAAACCCAGCCCCAGGAGCATACAAAGCGCACCAGGTCTCCCGGCTTGGCCTCATCCTACTCGGACGCCTTCCCGCCCATCGGGCGGTGGCAAAAAGTCCTTTCGTCCGCTTTACGGTTACTGGGATAGCCCGGAATTCTCATCCGCGTTCCCTCGGCGTTTCCGCCGGCACTTTCGTGCGTTTGCGCTGGCTATTCACTTGAAAAAAGTGTATCATAAAGGTGTGTGCGCGTCAAGGCACACGTCAAAAAGGGGGTACGATGATGATCGAAATTGGGATCAAGGGGTGCGCAGAAGCGCGCGTCGAGTACGGAAACACCGCTGAGGCGATGGGCAGCGGCGATTGTCCGGTGTTTGCCACGCCCGCAATGGTGGCGCTGATGGAAAAAGCCGCCAGCCACTCTGTCGCGCCGCATCTTGCGGAGGGGGAGACCACCGTGGGGGTGTCGCTGAACATCCGGCACAGCGCGGCCACGGTCCTTGGGGGCGCTGTGCGCGCGGAGAGCGAGCTCGTCGAGGCCGATGGGCGCAGGCTTTTGTTCCGGGTGACCGCCTTTGACGCCGCCGGGGAGATCGGCGAGGGAGAGCACGCCCGGGCCATCGTAAACCGAAAAAAATTCCTGGATCGCGCCGGCCGGCGGGAGCCGCAAACGGTTTGACCCGGGCGCTTCGCGAGAGAGCGCGTTCCCGGCAAAACATCGCCGGGAACGCGCTTTTTTGGTCGCGTCAGGATTCCGCCGGGCGGATGCTGACCTCGCCCGCGCACAGCATAAGCGTGCCCTTCTCCGTGTCCACGATCAGCCGGCAGTCGTCGTCGATGGACCTGGCCAGCGCGGTAAAGCGCTCCTCGCCCAGCGTCACCGCAACGCGCCTGCCCACCACCAAGGAACGGGCGCGGTAGCCGGCGAGAAACGCGCGCGCCTCAAGATTCCGGTAGCCGTAAAAGCCCTCCAGTATGAGCGCGGCGAGGCGCGCCCGGGCATCCTCCGGCGCCTTTTCCGGGTACACCGCCCCCGCGATGTCTTGTAGCGCCTCCGGAAAGCCGCCCGGCGGCGGGGCGAGGTTGACGCCAATGCCCAGCACCGCCGACTCGAGCCGGCCGTCCGCGCCGACGACGCCCTCCGTCAGGATGCCGCAGACCTTTTTTCCATCCCAAAACACATCGTTGACCCACTTGATTTGCGCCGACCGCCCGGCCAGGCGCTCCAGAGCCTCGGCCACCGCCACCGCGGCCGCGGCGGTGATCAGCGCCGAATCGGTTGCCTTCACCGCGGGCCTCAGAAGGATGCTCATGTAAAGACCCGTACCCTCCGGCGAAAAAAACGCCCGACGCATCCGCCCCCGGCCGGCAGTCTGCCTGTCGGCGATGACCACGAGCCCCCCCGGCGCTTTGTCGCGGGCGGCAGCCCGGATTTCATCGTTGGTGGAGGGGCATTCTGCCAGCGTCCGGACCCGATAGAAGCCGCGGGACGCGCCCAGCCGGTCCGTCACGGCTCGGGCGGAAAGATTGGAGATGGCGGCGTTCATCCGATCACCCCGGTCAAAAATCTTTTGAATCACGCCTGCGTGAGAAACGCCCTCAGCGCCCGCAGGGTTTCGTATAGGTCCGCCTTGCTGACGATTTCCCAGGGCGCGTGCATGGACAATACCGGAAGCCCGGCGTCCAGCACCTCCATGCCGTATTGGGCGCACATGTGGGCGATGGTTCCGCCGCCGCCCTGATCCACCTTGCCCAGTTCCGCCGTCTGGAAGCACACCCCCGCGCGCTCGAAGATGCCCAGCACCCTGGCCACAAATTCGGCGTTTGCGTCGTTGGTGTCGTATTTTCCACGGGAGCCGGTGTACTTGTTGAGGCTCACGCCGCGGCCCAGAAACGCCGCGTTTTTCTTTTCGTAGGCCTCGGGGAATTTGGGGTCATAGGCGGCGCTGACATCGCAGGAGAGCATGCGGCTGCCCGCCAGCGCGCGCCGCGCCGCCAAGGATCCGCCCCCCTGAAGGTGGACGAGCTCCGCCACCGCGTTTTCCAGCGTCCGCGCCTGCATGCCGGTGGCGCCCACGCTGCCGATCTCTTCCTTGTCGGTCAAAATGGCGCACAGCGTGCGCTCCGGAATGCCGGGTGCGCCTGTCAGCGCCTCAAAGGATGCAAAGGCGCAGCTGCGGTCGTCGTGGCCATAGGCCATGATCATGCTGCCGTCCAGCCCGAAGTCCCGCGCCCTTCCGGCGGGCACCAATTCCAGCTCGGCGGACAGGAAGTCCTTCTCCTCGACGGCGTATTTTTCCCTCAGGACCTTCAGGACGTACGCCTTCACGGGCTGCTTCTCCTCACCGGCCAGGGGACGGGAGCCGACGATCACATCCATCGCCTCGCCCTCGATGAGCGCGGCGGCCTTCTTGTCCAGCTGATCCTTGGAAAGGTGTGCCAGAAGGTCCGATATGCCCAGCACCGGCTCGTCCGCGCCTTCCCCCACGGAGATGGAAAGGACCGAGCCGTCGGTTTTGGCCACCACGCCGTGCAGCGCCAGCGGCGTGGAGAGCCATTGATATTTTTTGATGCCGCCGTAGTAGTGGGTATCCAGGCTGCACAGTCCCTCCTCCTCAAACAGCGGATTCTGCTTAACGTCCAGCCGCGGCGAATCGATGTGGGCGCCCACCAGGTTCATACCTTCCTCCAGCGGCGCCCTTCCGATCAGAAACAGCGCGAGTGTCTTGCCCATGGTGATCTGCATCAGTTTGTCACCGGGGCGAAGCGGCGCTCCGGATCGGACCGCTTCCGCAAGCGGCCGGAAGCCGCGGGCCTCGGCCTCCCGGAACATATGGGCCGCGCACTCGCGCTCGGTCTTGCCCGCGTCCAGAAACGCGCGGTAGCGCGCACTCAGCATTTCGACGTCGGCGAGGTCCGCCTCGGAATAGGTCAGCCAGGCATTTTTCGGCTCCATGCGTGCCTCCTTGAAGATGCGTATTCTGCCCAAACGCTTCCATAGTATCACCCGGGCGGAGGCGAGGCAAGCGCGCGGCGGCTTTTTCACGAAAACGTCATTTTTGGCGTGGTTGGGCGGTCAGGCGGCGTGTCTTGGGAAAAACGCATGATAATGTTAAGAAATTCAATGGAACGAACGCGCGCGGGCCGTTACAATGGAATAAGACGCGGCTGCGGCCGCCACAGGGAGGAAATACCATGACATCCAGAGAGAGGGTTCTTGCGGCCATCGCCCACAGGGAACCGGATAGGGTGCCGCTGGACATCGGCGCCACGCCCAGCTCCGGCATTTCGGCCATCGCCTATGAAAGGCTGATCCGTCATCTTGACCTGCCCGGCGCGCGCACGCTGGTGTACGACGTGGTACAGCAGGTGGCGCAGCCCGAGGAGGCGGTGCTGGACATGTTTGGCGCGGACGTACTGGACGTCGGCCGCGCGTTCAACGACCGGCCGGGGGACTGGTATCCGGTTACGCTGCCCACGGGGCAGCGGGTGTACTGGCCCGATTGGTTCCACCCGGAGGCGGCGGGCGGCCGGCTGGAATATCGGGATGAGCAGGGCGCGCTGATTGCCACCATGCCCGAGGGCGCCACATTCTTCGACCAGGCGGTGTTTCCCTACCTGGACGGCTATCCGGACGATTATTCCGGCCTCGACCGCGCGATGGGCAAGGTGC
The DNA here is from genome assembly GCA_040768845.1 of Christensenellales bacterium. Taxonomy (GTDB): domain Bacteria; phylum Bacillota; class Clostridia; order Christensenellales; family Aristaeellaceae; genus JAEZHK01. The sequence goes on from JAXGME010000011.1 coordinate 63,993, forward strand.
TGTGGCAGAAGCTGGCCCACAGCCCCTGGGACCATGCGGGGGAGGGGGACTTCTGGGGGAAGCTGCGGGAAAAAGCGCTGAAAACGCGCGCCCAAAGCGACCGGGCGCTGATGATCGTCTGCGGCTGCAACCTGTTTGAATGGGGCACGTTTCTCCGGCGCATCGACAACTTTCTGATGGACCTTCTGGAGGAACCGGAGCAGGTGGAGGCGCTGCTCGACGCGCTGATGGAGCGCCACCTGGCGACGCTGGAAAAGGTGTGCGCCGCGGTGGGAGACGTGTGCGACATCCTGCGCTTTGGCGACGACCTGGGGATGAATACCGGGCCGTTCATGTCCCCGTCCACCTACCGGGCGATTTTCAAGCCGCGCCACAAGATGCTGTGCGACTACGTACACCGGCACAGCGGCATGAAGACGTTTCTGCACTCCTGCGGCTCGATCTACCGGCTGATGCCCGATCTGATTGAGGCGGGCTACGACGTGATCAACCCGGTGCAGACCGTCACCCAGGACATGGAGCCGGAGCGGCTCAAGCGGGAATTCGGTCGGGACATCACCTTCTGGGGCGGCGGCATGAACACCCGCGCCGTGCTCAACCACGCCGCGCCGCGGGACGTGTACGACTACGCGCGCCGCATGATCGACATCTTTGCGCCGGGCGGCGGGTTTGTGTTCAACCAGGAGCACAACGTGATGCCCGACGTGCCGCCGGAAAACCTGGTTGCGATGTACCGGGCGGTGGCGGGGCGGCCGTTTTCCGGCTGACGGGCGTGCGGGGGACCGCCCGGAGTCATTGGCTTCGGACGGCGTAGGGCAGGCACACGGGCACATTCAGCACCGGATGGGGAATGACGGCCGCCTCCACGTCGAAAACGTCCCGAAGGTTCCGGGGCGTGATGACCGCCTCGGGCGTTCCGCGGCTGTGGATGGCGCCGTCCTTGATCGCGACCAGACAGTCGGAAAACATGATCGCATGATTCAGGTCATGGAGCACCATGACGATGGTCACCCCCTGCTCCAAATTGAGCCCGCGGAGCAGATGCAAAAGCTCCAGCTGGTGGGAGATGTCCAGATAGGTGGTGGGTTCGTCCAAAAACAGGATGCCCGTTTTCTGCGCCAGCGCCATCGCGATCCAGGCCCGCTGGCGCTGCCCGCCGGAGAGCTGGTCCATCTCCCGGTCCTTCAGCGCCGTCGTGGCCGTGCAGTCCAGCGCCCATCGGACGATTCCCCGGTCCGCCTCGGTCAGCCCAGAAAGCCGGGTGCGATGGGGAAAGCGGCCGTATTCCACCAATTCGCCCACCGTAATGCCGCCCGGCGTCTGCGCGCCCTGGGGCAGCAGCGCCAGTTTTTGCGCCACCAGCCTTGTCGGCATGTCATGAATGGACCGCCCCTCCAGATACACCGCGCCGCTGGAGGGTGCGATCAGACGGGACATGGTTTTGAGCAGCGTGGATTTGCCGGAACCGTTGGCCCCGATCAGCGTGGTGATCTTTCCCGAGGGAATCTCCAGATCGATATCCCGAAAAACGGGAAGGCCGTCATAGCCGGCCGAAAGCCCCTTGGTCGTCATACAGGATTGCACGTGCTTCGTCTCCTTTACGCCTGCCTGCTGAGCAGCCGGAGAAAGTAGGGCGCGGCCAGGACCGAGATCACGATCCCGACCGGTATTTCGATGGGCTGGAAGGCTGTTCGTCCCAGCGTGTCGGCGAGCAGCAGCGTGAGCCCTCCGGTCAGCATGGAGGCGGGCAGGAGCATGCGGTGCCGTCCTCCGACAAACCGCCTCGCCATGTGCGGAGCCACCAGCCCCACAAAGCCGATTCCTCCGCTGACCGAAATGCAGCTGGCCGCCAGGGCCACCGCGGCGATCAGCAGAACCCGCCGTTCCCGTTCCACCCGGACCCCCAGCGCAAGGGCGGCTTCTTCCCCCAGGAGGAGGAGATCCAGCACCTTCGCCTTGGCGAGCAGCAGCGGAATCAGCACCGCAAGGTAGGGCGCGAGCGCGCGGACCTGATGCCAGCTCGTGCCCCAGAGATTGCCCGCCAGCCACCGCGCCACGAGCTGGTGGCTGCTGTTTTCCATGTCAGAGGCCATGATCAGCATCAGCGCCGAAAAACCCGCCGAAACGCCAATGCCGCCCAGCAGCAGATGGGCCGGCCGGATCTTTCCGCCGCGCCTGGCAAAGCCGTACAAAAGGGCGGCCGCCAATAGGCCCCCCGCCATCGCAAACAGCGGCTGGTACAGCATGGCATCGATATGAAGGGCGGGGAAGAGCGTCAGCATCAGCATGGCGGCAAACCCCGCGCCGGCGTTGATGCCCAAAATGCCCGGCTCCGCCAGCGGGTTTCCCGTCACCGCCTGGAGGGTGCACCCGGACAGGGCCAGCCCCATTCCGCACAGGACGGCAAGGAAAATGCGCGGCAGCCGGATCGAAATCAGAATGACCGAAGCGTCCGGGCTCCGGGGATGGATGAGGCTCAAAAGCATCTGCGCGCGGGGAATGGCCGCATAGCCGCTGTTGATGGACAGCAGCGCCGCCGCCGCCAGGGCGGGAAGCAAAAGCCACAGGAACATTTTTTGCCGGCGTTCTCTTTTCACGGCGCCGCCCCCTTTCTCCGGCGCGCCAGCGCCAGAAAGGCGGGGACGCCGATGGCGGACACCAGCGCGCCCACCGGCGTGTCAAAGGGCGCGTTCATCGTGCGGGCCGCGACGTCGGCCAGCACCAGCAGGATGGCGCCCAACAGGGCGGAGACCGGCAGGAGCCTGCGGTAGTCCTCGCCCGTCAGGAAGCGGGCAATGTGCGGCACGATGAGCCCCAGAAACGAAATGCCGCCCACCAGCGAAACGCTGGCACCCGCCAGGATCAGCACGACCCCGATGCCGGTCAGCCGGAGCGCGCGCACGTTGACGCCGAGCCCCGCGGCGCTTTCTTCGCCCAGCGCCAGCACCGAAAGGCGTCCCGACAGGGCGAGGCCGACGATGCCGGCGCCGGCGATCCACGGAACGGTCAGGCGCAGGCTTTCCCACGTGATGCCGGACAGGCTGCCCGCCGTCCAGTACGACAGGGCCTTTGACAGGCCGAAGGCGAGCGAGATGCCCTGGCTCAGGGCGGTGAGCAGCGCCGAAACGGCGGAACCGGCCAGTATGAGCCGGATGGTCCCCGGCTTCCGGCGGCCCACGCCCAGGCCGTAGACCATCGCCACGGCCAGCGCGGCGCCCAAAAACGCCGCGAGCATCGTGCCGGGGGCGGGCAGCGCCGGGAGCAGAACCGCCGTCAGCGCGACCATGAATCCGGCGCCCGCGTTGATGCCCAACAGCCCCGCGTCGGCCAGCGGATTCCCCGTCACGCCCTGCATCACGCTGCCCGCAAGGGCAAAGGCCGCCCCGGTAAAGCAGGCGGCCAGTGCCCTTGGCATGCGCATCTGGAGCATGACAGCGCCGATGCCGGACGATTGCCCGGGGTGCGCCAGCGCGTAAATCAGCGTCCGGACGCTTCCGCCCGCCACGCCGACGCTGACGGAGAACAGTACCGACAGGAGCAGCGCAGCCGTCATCAGCATAAGCAAGGCGGCGGTTCCGCTTCGCGTTTGCGTCCACCTTCCAGGCCTGAAGCGCCGCTTTTTCGGGCGGTTTGGCGCTTCGAAGCCCTGGCTATTCGACATTCGCGCGGTGAAGGATGGCGTTTGCGAGCTTTTCCATGTAGATCAGCTTTCCGTTCGGGGTGTACGCCATATCGTACTGCAAGTTGTTCGCGCCGAGATAGACGTTGCCGTTTTGCACGGCCTTCAGGTTCTGCCAGACCACGCTGTCCGCCGTATCGCCGACCTGCCCGTCGTCGCTGAAAAAGAAGATGTGGTCCGCGTCAATCCGCGCAAAATACTCGGCGTCGACGACCTCGCCCCATACGCCCTCCGGAACGCCGGACGAAGGCGCCAGCTTCAGCGCGTCGTACACCAGTTCGCCGGGCCCGCCGGTGCGATAGACGTAGTACGAACCGAAATGCACCGAGTTTGCCTCGAGAACGGCAAAGGTTTCGCTGCCGACGACGGAATGGACCGCCTCGGCCAGTTCGGCGGCCTTGGCGTCATACCGCTCCAGCCACTGGGCCGCGACGTCCTCTTTGCCAAACCATTTTCCCAGCTGCTGGAACCGGCCGCGCCAGTTCACGAAATTGATGTCGTCCGTGAGCATGACGGTGGGCGCGATGGCCTTGAGCTGCTCGTAGACCTTTTCGTGCCGGATGTTCATGATGATGAGATCGGGCTTCAGTTCCGCAATTTTTTCGAGATTCAGATCGCCCACGCCGCCGGAATAGTTTCCGACGGTTTCAACGCCGTTTTCGGAAAAGTACGTCTGAAGGTAGGCGGGCACCGTTACACCGTCAAACATGCTGGTGTTGGCCGAGGCCACAAAGGGCATGCCCAGGATGATCAGCTCGTCCGCCGAGCCGGATACGTCCACAATGCGCTGGGGGTTGGCCGGGATTTCCGCCGTGCCCTTCATGTCCTCCACCAGGACGGTGCCGGACGGGGGCGCCTCGGTGGGCTCCGCGGCGAGCGCGCAGGGCGAGAGCGCCAGCGCCATCGCAAGGCAAAGAGAAAATAACCGATTTTTCTTCATGTTGGTCCTCCTTTGTGCTATACTGCAGGTGGTTAGCTATAGCTAACAACCCGCAGTATAATCCATGCCGCGCGACTTTTCCCCCCTGGGGCGGAATTTTTCTGCCCCGGGGCGGAACGGCGGCAAAGGGGGAGAACCGGTTGAGGCATGAGGAAGCGGCCTACCTGCCGCTCAAGTTCGAGGCATCGGACATATTTCCCAAAAGGATCATCGCCGTCCGCCCGGATGTCCACATCACGGTTTCCGGAGGCACCTTCCAGGCGCGCACGGAGCGGGAGGCGGGTACGACGGCGCCGGTGTTTGAGCTGAGCTACAGCCGCAGGTCGTCCCTAAGCGGGGAGGTCGACCGGATCCCCGTGGAGCTTCGTCCCGGCTATGCGACGCTTGGCTTTTTGGGGCGGGCCGACGGCCGCTGCGAGTACGCCGGCGGGGAGGAAGTGCTGCTTTACTCCATCTGGATTGGTCCCGGCGCCTTTGACCACTTTTGCGAGGCGGTATGCGGCGGCCGGAGCGCGGGCTTTCGCGCCTTTCAGACGGACGGCTACAACTGCCGCAGTTTTCTCAGCGACGCCCGGGAGGAGAGCATCCTTCATCGGCTGGACGCCCTCTTGTCCGAGGGCGCGGATCCCCTCAACCGGCTTCTTCTGGAGAGCCATTTGCTGGAGCTCATTTCCATCAACATGGAAAAGCTGCTGTGCGGGGATTGCCGCCGGGGCGGTTTGGAGGCGTTGACGAGGACCGACAGGGCGCAGTTGGACCATGCCAGGGAGATTCTGCTGCGCCGGCTGGATCATCCGCCCTCCCTTGTGGAATTGTCCCGCATGCTCCATATGAACGATTGCAAGCTCAAACGCGCTTTCAAGGCCTATCACGGGCAAACGGTCTACGAATTTGTGCGCGGGCAGCGCCTGGAAAGGGCCTTCTCGCTGCTGGAGCGGGGCGGCTGCAACGTGAGCGAAGCGGCGTTTGCCGTCGGATACACCAACGTCAGTCACTTTTCGGAGGCCTTTTGCAGGCAGTTCGGGGTTCTTCCCCGCGCGCTGTGCAAGACCGGGCGCTCCCATACACGTTGAATGGAGGATGCGCGCCATGACGGAGAGCCTGCTGATCCAGAAGGACATCTACGGCGAGGAGGTCGTCCGGATCTCCTGCGGGGAGCAATGCATCGTATACAGGGCTGAAAATGAAACGGGCGAGGGCGTCATGACCTGCCACAGCGTCTTTGACGGCGTGGAGGTGATCTACAACGACTTCCACATGGAGCGCTGGGCGCACAACAAGCGCCCCGTCGAAAACGTGCTGGAAATCAACCACTGCCGGGAGGGCCGCTTTGAGTGTGAGTTTCCAAACGGCCGGTGCGCCTTCCTGGAGGAGGGAGACCTGGCGGTCAACCTGATCACGAACCTTCCCCGCGCCTCCAGCTTTCCGCTGCAGCATTATCACGGCATTTCGGTGGTCATCGATCTTGACCGCGCCGCCGCGGGCGCCGGCATGCTGCTTCGGGACCTTTCGGTAGACCCCTGCGCCATCAGTGAGCGCCTCTGCGCGAAAAACAACTGCTTTATCATGCGCGAAACGAAATCCATCCGGCACATCTTTTCCGAGCTTTACACCGTTCCGGAGGACATCCGCCTGGGCTACATGAAGCTGAAGGTGCTGGAGCTGCTGCTCTTTTTGAGCGCCGTTTCCCCGGATGTCCGGCACGACGCCGCGCTCTACCACCGCCGCGCCCACGTGGACAAGGTCAAGGCCATCCGGAATGATCTGATTGCCCATCCGCAGGACAATCTTTCCATTGATCAACTGGCGGAAAAGTACCAAATCCAGCCGACGACGCTGAAGCGCTGCTTCAGGGCGATCTACGGCGTCCCCGTCCATACCTTCATCCAGGGATATCGGCTTCAGCTGGCCGCGAGGCTTTTGAAGGAGAGCGGCGAGCGCATCGCGGACATCGCCAACAGGGTCGGCTACGCCAACCCCAGCAAGTTTTCCGCCGCGTTCAAGGCGGCGCACCACATGACGCCCTCCGAATATCGAAACCATGCCTGAATGGATTCATCCCGACCCGATCGGGGTTGCCGGAGGGTGGGGGATGGCGCTATACTGTCCGATGCGGGGAGAACCCAATTCTCCGCGCATAAGTTAGTGATGGCTAACATATGAGGATTATGGCATGAGGTCGCAGGCATTGATCTATTGGAGCAAAAAGGCCTTTGAAATCGTTCTGACACTTCTGATCGTTACGCTGCTTTCTTTTTTGCTGATGCGCCTTTCGCCGGTGGACCCGGCGACGGCCTACGTCAAGCGCAACCGTCCCATCGTGACGCAGGAGGAGGTCGACGAGGCCCGCGTCATGCTGGGGCTTGACAAGCCGCTGCCCCTGCAGTACCTGACCTGGCTCAAAAACGCGCTGTCGGGCGATCTGGGCACGTCGCTGCGCACCGGCCACTCCGTCGCTCAGGAACTGGGCGGCGCGCTTCCCACGACGCTCGCCGTCGTGCTTTTGAGCGCCGCCGTGATGATCCTCGGGATTCCGCTTCTGGGATGCCTCCATTATCTTGCCAGAAAGAACATCTTCGGCCACCTGATCGTGCTGGTCCTGCTGGCCGGCGTGTCCATCCCGCCGTTTTACCTTGCGAGCGTCTATCTGGATGTGTTTGCGGTCAATCTTGGGGTCATCTCCGTCGCGGGAAACACCGGCCTTGCGCGCTATCTTCCGGCGGCGCTGTGTCTTTCGGTGCTGGGCATTGCGCTGTACGCGCTGATGCTGTCCAAGGCGATGCAGGCGGAAATGGGGGAGGACTACGCCATTTACCTGCGCTGCCGCGGCATTTCCGAGGGGCGGATCCTGCTGCGGCACGCGCTGCCGCGCGCGGTCATTGGGCTGGTGCCGAGCTTTATGCAGATGCTGGGGCTCTTTATGGCGGGTGCGTGCGTGGTGGAAAGCGTGTTTTCCCTGCCGGGGATCGGCCATCTGATCATCGTCAGCGTCATCCAGCGCGATTCTCCGATGCTCCACGCGGAAGTGCTGGTTCTTGCGCTGGCCTTTGTCGCGTTCAACATCCTGGCGGATGTGCTTCGGCGCGCCATGAACCGCCATCAGGCGGAGGAGGCGCGTTCATGAAGCGGACCCGGCGCGCGGTCTTTGTCCTCCTCCCGGTCGTTCTCCTGGTCGCCGGGGCGCTTGGCTTTCTTTTCAGCCCCAACGATCCGAACCACGTCGATCTCGCGGCGCGCTTTCTGCCCCCCGGCGGCGCGTATCCGCTGGGCACCGACGCCATGGGGCGGTGCGTGCTCTCGCGCCTTCTCTACGGCGCCCGGGTGACGCTCGGGATCACGCTGATCGGTTCGGGCATCGTGATCGCGCTGGGCCTGGGGATCGGCCTTATGATCGGGCAGCGGCAGTCCGGGAGCGTCGTCATCGAAAGCGTGCTCAACGCGGTCACGGCGATTCCGCCCATCGCCTATCTGATCATCTTCATCGGTGCCTGGGGAAACGGGATTCCCACCATGCTGATCGCGCTGGTCACCTCCAACCTGATGCGGGTGATCAAGCTGGTCAAGAGCCGGACGGAAATTGAACTGACGCGCGCCTACGCGCTGTGTGCCATTGCCTCCGGCGCGTCCAGGGCGCACCTGCTCTTTGTTCACGTGGCGCCCAACATTTTGCGCGAGGTGGTACACTTCGTTTGCCTTTCCTGCACGGACATGGTGATGGCCATCGTCAGCTTTTCCTTTATCGGACTCGGGCTGGGCGACGACGTCATCGACTGGGGCATGATGGTTTCCGAGGCCAGAAGCGTCTTTCTGCTGCGGCCGCAGCTCATCCTGTATCCCATCGGCGCGATCTTCCTCTGCACGCTGACGTTCAACCTGCTGGCGAGGATGCTGGAGGGGGGCGACCGCCGTGCTTGAGGTCCGAAACCTTACCGTCAGGGAACCGCGCGGCGCTTTGCTCCTCGAAAACGTGGGCTTTGCCGTACCCCGCCAAAGGGCAATCGGGCTGACGGGGGAGAGCGGCGCGGGCAAGAGCACGCTGCTCAAGGCCATCATGGGCATACTGGATTCGCGCCTTCGGGTTGTGTCGGGCGGAATCGCGCTGGACGGCCGGGCGCTTGAAAACCTCCCGCCGCGCCTGCGCCGCGCCTGCTGCGGAACAATGCTGGGCTTCATCCCGCAAAACCCCATGACCGCCTTTGACGGCCGCATCCGGATTGCGGGGCAGATGGTTGAAACATTCCGCCTCCGGCTGGGGCTGTCCGGGGCGGACGCGCTGGCGCTGGCCGCGGAATCCCTCGCGGCCGTCAACCTCCGGGATGTGGATCGGGTGCTCCAAAGCTTCCCCGCGCAGCTGTCCGGCGGCATGCTGCAGCGGATCGCGCTGGCGCTGGCGGTGGGGTTGAAGCCGCGGTACATTCTGGCGGACGAGCCGACCTCCGCGCTGGATGCCGGCAACCGCGAGATGCTGGTGGAGCTGCTGGCCGGGCAGCTCGAGAGCGCGGGCATCCTGCTCATTTCCCATGACATCGACGCCCTGGGCGCGCTGTGCTCCGAGATATTTGTAATGGAGAAGGGGCGCATCACCGAATCCGGCCCGATGGACAAGCTGATCAATCGCCCCGAGCGGTCCTGGACGCGGACCCTTGCCGCCGCCTGCCAAAACCGCAGAAAGGGGGGCTTTTCGTGGACGGACTTGTGATGAAAAACGTGCGCAAGACCTATGCGAACGGCGCCTACACGGCGCTCGACGGCGTTTCCCTTGCGCTCGGGAAGGGCGAATGCATTGCGCTCCTGGGCGAGAGCGGCTCCGGCAAGAGCACGCTGGCGCGCCTTCTGATCGGCGCGGAGAAGCCCACGAGCGGCGAGATATTGCTGGACGGCGAGGACGTTGCCGGGTGGAGTTACCGCGCGTGGCGCAAGAAGCGCCGAAAGATCCAGGCCGTATTTCAGGATGCCTCCGGCACCCTCAACCCCATGCTGTCGGTTTACCACAACCTGGAGGAGGCGCTCGTCAACCTGACCGACCTGAGCCGCGCCGAAAGGCGCGCCCGTCTTTACGGCCTGATGGAGTTGACCGGCCTCGGGCGCGAACTGCTCCGTGTCCCGGTGCGCCAGATCTCCGGAGGCGAGGGGCGCAGGCTTTCACTGCTCCGGGCGCTCTCCGTCATTCCGGACTACCTGGTGCTGGACGAGGTGGTCAGCGGGCTGGACCTGATCTCCGCCGACCGGGTGCTGTCGGTCCTCGAGCGCTATAAGCGCGAGCACGCCTGCGCGTGCATCTTCATTACCCACGACATGGACAGCGCGCTGCGCATCGCGGACCGCGCGCTGGAAATGCGGGAAGGAAAAATCACTCGATTGGGCGAGAAAGCGCCCGGAAAGGATGAATCGCATGGTTTTTGTCAACTGGAGGGCTAGACTGGCCGCTATGCTGTGCCTTGCGCTTCTGGCGATCCCCTGCGCGGGGCTTGCGGAAGCGGGCAGCCCAAGGACGCTGACCATGGCCAGCGGCGCGGAGTTGAATACGCTGTACCCGCTCAACATGGACCCGCAGAACAACCTCGTGACCCGGATGGTCTACGAAGGGCTTGTCACCTATCAGGAGGGCGAGGTCAAACCGCTTCTGGCCGAAAGCTGGTCCTTCAGCGAGGACGGCACGGCGCTCACCTTCCGCCTGCGGGAAGGCGTGACCTTCCACGACGGCGCGCCCTTTGACGCCGAGGCGGTCAAGGCAAACCTGGAATTCTACCATGCCAGCCCCAACCATGGCAACATCAAGGCCGTCGCCAACCTGACGGACGTGCAGGTGGTGGACAATCATACCGTCACCATCCACTACGACGCGCCCTATTTTGCGTACCTGAACGATTTTTGCTATCCCGAGGTCGTCGTCATGGTTTCTCCCGCCGTGCTTGAAGCGGGAAACTTCCAGACGATGCGGGGGGTCGTCGGCACCGGGCCGTATGTATACGCGGAACTGGTCAAGGGCTCCCATACCCGCTTTGTGAAGAACGCGGCGTACTGGGGCGATGCGCCCGCCTACGACGAGGTGATCGTCCGGTACATTCACGAAGCCTCCTCCCGGCTCCAGGCGCTCAAAAACGGCGAGGTGGACATGCTGTTTGGCAACGTCCTCATCTCCTACGACGATTACCAGCAGGCGCTGGCGATGAACGGCATCGAGGGAATCATGTCCGAAACCAATTCGGAGACGAGAAACCTCGTTCTGAACGCGGCCGGGCCCATGCTGGGCGAGCTTTCCGTGCGCGAGGCAGTCGCATGCGCCATCGATAAGGCGGTCATCGCAAACGGCCTGACCTATGGGTACGAGGAAGTGGCCGATGCGCTCTTTGACCGGACCATCAAATACTGCGACGTTGCGCTGACCACCGTGCGCGTCCATGACAGGGAGAAAGCCGCGGGTCTATTGGACGCGGCGGGCTGGATCATGAACGAAGCCACCGGCGTCCGGGAAAAGGACGGCACGCCGTTGAAGCTTCGGTTCACCTACGATTCCGGCGAGGTGCTCAACAAGTCCCTGGCGACGGTCATCAAGAGCCAGCTCTCCGAGGTGGGCATCGATGTGGAAACGCAGGGCATGGACATGTACGCCTGGTGGATGGCCGCCGTCGCCGGGGAGTACGACATTACCATTTGGAACACCGAACAGCCCTATACCTCGCCGCACAACTTCTTTACGCCGATGCTGTCCTCCTCGCCGCACACCTTTGCGCTCACCGCGCTTGAGGGCGCGGAGGAATTCAAGGCCGCGATCCTCGAATTTGCCAGGACGGACGACGAGGCGCGCGTCCGGGAGATTTTCAATTTCCTCATCAACTACTCCAACGACAACGTGCTGGACATCCCGCTGACCTATGTGAAGGACATGATCGTCTACAACAGCCAGGTCATTGGCGGGTATGACTTTGGCAGCACGCCGATGTTCTTCAGCATCGACCGCCTGGTTTCAAAGTAGGTCCATCCTGCGCGAGACCGTTAAAGATGCGCCAACCCCTTGACAAAGGCGGCTCCTGAAGATAAGATATCAGTGATAGCTATCACTGATATCTTTTGGAGGGAGGCGCTTTTTTGCCGGCAGACGGGACGAGGCGGCGGTTTCTCACAATCGGCCGCCGGGAATTTCTGGAGAAGGGGTATCCGAACGTGTCGCTAAGGGGCGTGGTCCGGGAGGCCGGGTTTACGCTGGGCGCGTTCTACCGCCATTTCCCCAACAAGGAGGCGCTGTTTGAGGCGCTGGTGAAAGAGGACGCGGACGGGCTGCTGCAAAGGTATACGAGCGCGCATCAGACCTTCGCCTCGCTTCCGCCGGATGAGCAGATTGCGGACATGGCTTCGGTGGCGGGCGGCGGCTTCGGGGAGATGATCGGCTACATGCTGGATCGGTTTGATTCCTTCAAGCTGATCTTTTGCCGGAGCGAGGGCACCGCGTACGCCCGGTTTCTGGACGGGCTGATCGAGGGCGAGGTGCAGGCGACGCACCGGTTCATCGATACCCTGAACCGAAACGGCCATCCGGTGCCGGACATCGACTACGCGCTGGTGCATATCCTGGCGACCGCCATATTCCGGGGGGTCGTGGAGATTTTCGAACACGATATGTCCGTAGAAAGCGCGCTGCACTATGCGGAACAGCTTCGGGAATTCTACACGGCGGGGTGGGAAAGGCTGCTGGGGCTGTAGGGCCGGACCGGCCTTTTTCTTTGGCACCCGGTTAGCCAAAACTAACAAGATGCGCCGCCCCGGACGCCGGCCGGGACGGCAATCCTACGATAAAATGCGGAGGAACGGATATGGAAAAGAAAGCGGAAAAGGGCGCGGTCGGCTGGCTGATGGAGTGGGCCGCGCCCCACAGGAACGGATACGTCGCGTCCGTGATTTTGGCGGTTCTGGGGGTATTGTTCAGCCTCGCGCCGTACTTTGCGCTGGCAAAGATCATTACGGGGCTCATGGGCGGCCAGCGGTCGACGGCGTACTATCTGGGGTGGATCGGCCTGTCGCTCCTCTTCTGGGCTTTGCGCACGGCACTGCACAGCGCATCCACCACGCTGTCGCACAAGGCCACGTTTGAAGTCATCGCGGAGATCCGCAAGCGGCTCTGCGACAAGCTGGCCAGGATGCCGATGGGGTATCTGCTGGACACGCCCAGCGGCACGATGAAAAACATCATCGTCGAGCGCGCGGACAGCATTGAAACCACGCTGGCGCACATCGTGCCGGAGGTGACGGCAAACCTGCTGGGGCCGGTGGGCATCATCGTCTTCCTCTTTGCGCTCAACTGGCGGATGGCGCTCGCTTCCCTCATCACCGTTCCGCTGGGCATCCTGTGCTACGCGGGCATGATGAGGGGCTACGAAGGGAAGTTCCGCCGCTACGTTTCGGCCAACAGGCACCTGAACGCCACCGCCGTGGAGTACATCGGCGGCATTGAGGTCATCAAGGCGTTCAACCAGTCCGCGGGCGCGTACAAAAAGTTCACCGACGCGGCCCGCGACGCCGCGGCGTCCGCCATCGAATGGATGCGGGGAACGCAGGGGTATTTTGCCACGACGATGTCGGTGCTCCCGGCGGTTCTTCTGCCCGTGCTGCCCCTGGGCTGCGTGTTTTACATGCACGGAGTGGTGAGCGCGCCGGACCTCGTCCTTTGCATCATCCTGTCACTGGGCGTCATGACGCCGCTGATCACCGTCATGTCCTACTCGGACGACATCGGAAAGATCCGCACCATCGTTTCGGAGATTGCCGAGGTATTGGAGCAGCCGGAGATGAACCGCCCGGATACCCCCGTCAGGCTGAATGGGAACGGCATTGAGCTTCGCAACGTCCGCTTCGGCTATCGTGAGAAGGAAGTGCTGCACGGGATCAACCTGGAAGTCCGCCCCGGCACGGTGACGGCGCTGGTCGGTCCGTCCGGCGGCGGCAAGAGCACCATCGCAAAGCTGATTGCCTCCCTGTGGGAAGTATCCGGCGGCGAGATTCGCATCGGCGGCGTGAACGCGCGAAAAATCCCGCTCCGCCAGATCAATCAGACGATTGCCTACGTCAGCCAGGACAACTACCTGTTCAACGACACCGTGCGGGAAAACATCCGCATGGGCAACCTGAGCGCCAGCGACAAGGCGGTGGAGGCGGTTGCCAGGGCCAGCGGCTGCCATGACTTCATCATGAAGCTTGAAAAGGGCTACGATACCGTCGTGGGCGGCGCCGGCGGCCACCTGTCCGGCGGCGAGCGCCAGCGCGTGGCCATCGCCCGCGCCATGCTCAAGGACGCGCCCATCGTGATCCTGGACGAAGCCACCGCCTACACCGATCCCGAAAACGAGGCCGTCATTCAGGCCGCCGTGGCAAGGCTGGTTCGGGGAAAGACTTTGATCGTCATCGCCCACCGCCTCTCCACCATCGTGGATTCGGACGCCATTGTGGTCGTCAAAGACGGCGCCATCGAGGCGCAGGGCACCCACGCGCAGCTCCTCGAAGGCTGCGCGCTCTACCGCGACATGTGGCAGGCGCACATGGAAGCCAAGGACGAGGGGGAGGAAAGGCAATGCTGAACATCTTTCGCAAGTTCTTCAATTTCAGCGGCGATCAGAAAGGGCGGTTTTACCGCTCGCTCGTCTACTTCTTCTTTCAATCGGTGTTCGAGGCCATCCGCATCTCCGCCATCGCGGCGGTGCTTACGGCGCTGGTTGAGGGCAATGTGACGGGGCGGACGGCGCTTGTAAGCCTTGGCATCATGGTGCTCAGCGTCGCGGGCTGCGCTTTCACGCAGGCCAGGAGCACCATGGCGCAGACCGTGGCGGGCTACACCGTGTGCGCCAACAAGCGCGTGGAGATCGGCGAGCGGCTCAAATACATGCCCATGGGCTATTTCAACGCAAACAACCTGGGCTACATCGCCTCCGTCACCACCAACACGCTGGAGAGCCTGCAAGATGTGGCCACGCGCGTGATCCTGATCTATCTTCAGGGCGTCATGACCACCGCCGTCATCTGTCTGTCGCTATTTTTCTTCGACTGGCGCATCGGCCTCGTGGCGTCCGCGGGCGCGGCGCTGTTCTTCATCATCAACGCCGCCATGCAGCGGGCATCCAGAAGCATTTCTCCCAGAAAGGTCGCGTCGGACACGCGCCTGGTGGACGCGGTGCTGGAATACGTGCAGGGCATTGGTGTGGTCAAGGGCTACAACCTGTCGGCGCAGGCCGGGCAGAAGGTCAAGGGGGAGATCGACGAGGCCGACAGGGTATGCTTTGGCATGGAACGGACCTTCATCCCGTACGTGGCGCTTCAGTCGCTTTCGTTTAAGGTGTTCGGCCTTTTGATGATGCTGTGCGCCATCCTGTTTTACCTGAACGGCACCATGACGCTGGTGAACGCCATCCTGATGCTCGTCTGCACGTTCATCGTGTACGGAAAGCTGGAGTCCGCGGGCATGTATTCGGCGCTTTTGCGCGTGGTTGACCAGTCCGTGGACAAGGTGCAGGAAATCTTCAACACGCCGGTCATGGACGAAAAGGGGCGGGATATCCGGGCCGAAAGCGCGAACATCGAGGGGAAAAACGTCAGCTTTTCATATGACACGCGCAAGATCATCGATGATGTGAGCTTTGCCATCCCGGAACGGACCACCACCGCCATCGTCGGCCCCTCCGGCGGAGGCAAGACCACGCTCACCAGCCTGATCGCCCGGTTCTGGGATGTGGACAGCGGCACCATCACGCTGGACGGCCGGGACGTGCGCGACTACACGCTGGATAGCCTTTTGAATAATTATTCAATGGTGTTCCAGAACGTGTACCTGTTTAACGATACCATCGAAAACAACATCAAGTTCGGAACGCCCGGCGCGACCCGCGCCCAGGTGGAGGAAGCGGCGAAAAAGGCCTGCTGCCACGATTTCATCCAGGCGCTGCCGGACGGCTACGACACCGTCATCGGCGAAGGCGGGGCAACCATTTCCGGCGGTGAAAAGCAGCGCGTTTCCATCGCCCGCGCCATGCTGAAGGACGCGCCCGTCATCATTCTGGACGAGGCCACCGCCAACGTGGACCCCGAAAACGAGAAGCACCTCCTGGACGCCATCCGCGCGCTGACCCGCGACAAGACCATCATCATGATTGCCCACCGGCTGAAGACCGTGCGCCACGCAAGTCAGATTCTGGTGGTGGACGGCGGAAGAATCGTCCAGCGCGGCACCCACGCCCAGCTGATGGCCGAGGGCGGCCTGTACCGGGACTTTGTGGATATGCGCGAAAAGAGCATCGGTTGGAAGTTGGGCGCGTAAACGGCTGCGCCCCAAAAAGCGGCGCAGGGTTTTCGTGCCCCGAGTGCATGAAAACCCTGCGCCTTGGCCCTCCGCGGGCCAAGGCGTCAGCGGATGACCCGCTTTAAGGGCTTCCAGATGAGAAGGGCGATGGCGAAGTCGATCATGCTGTGGACGACGCTGCCGACGCCGACCAGCAGCAGAACGGTTTTGACATAGCCGCCGCCGTAATAGGCGGCGCTCATGGCGCTGCTCAGGTAGAAGGGGGTGACGGCGAGCACTTCGCACAGTCCGTGGATGAGGCCCAGCCCCAGCGACAGGAGCTGCGCGCTCCACAGTGAATCCAGAATCCCGGGCTTGCGCCTTAGGATCACCGCGCCGATCAGCGCGAACACGATGTGCGTCGCCGCGCGGGCGACGATGACGATGGGAAAGCCGCCCATCAGAAACCCAAGCGTCGTGCCCACCGCCACCACCGCCGCCGTGAACGGGGAGATGAACAGCGCGATGAACAGCGCCACATGGCTGGCCAGCGTGAACGACGCCGGCTCCATGACAATCTTGATTGGCGACAGCAGGGGGATGATGATCCCCAGCGCGCACAACAGCGCGGCCACGGTCATGGTTTTCAGGTTTATCCGCTCGCTCATTTGCACCCTACCCGCTTTCTCCCTCTTTGGTTTGATTGTACCCCCTTCCCGCCAATTGGCAAGTTATTAACTCGTAAATCCGCCCCCGCCGGCGGACGCTTTCCGCGCGGATTCCTTGAATCCGGTCCGGGTCCGGAGTATAATAAACGAAAGCATCCGGATCGCTGCCCGAGGGGGCGCCGGCGGGGTCTGTGATTGGAGGGTGGCGCGCGTGGGCAAATGGCTGAGCGCGTTCTGGTGCCATGACGGGCACTATCAGCGGCTTGCCGACGACAACCGGCAGGCCACCGAAGCGTACAACGAAGAAATGCTGTCCCTCATGGCGCGGGTGGGCGCATTGCTCTCGCTGCTTCCGCTGCTGGCGGTGCCCTTCAGCCACACAAAGGCGATGCTGGCGCCCGCCTACCTGCTGGGGACGTCGATCTCAACGGCGCTGTTTTTGCTGTTCCGGCTTCCGGCGATGAAAAAATACACGCTGGCAGGGCTGTACGTTTTCTTTTCCGCCTTCTTTCTGTTCGCGATTTATGTGAGCCTCATCCACTCGCCCGAAATGCGGGCGACCATCCTGCTGGGCGTGTTCAGCGTTGCGCCGATGGGCTTCATCGACCGCCCCTGCCGCATGAATCTTTTTATCGCCTTCTGGTTTGTGGTGCACACGGCTTTGGCGTTCTACCTGAAGCCGCGCTATGCGCTGGACGATATGATCAACTGCCTGTGCTTTGCCATCCTCGGGTGCATTCTGGGCAACATGATGGCGTGGGCTCGGCTGGAGAGCTACGAGGCGCGCCGCCAGCTGATCATTGAAAAAGAGACCGACGTGCTGACGGGGCTGTCCAACCGCCGCAAGCTGTACGAGGCGCTGGCGGAGTTGGAGGCAGGAAGCGTGGAAAAGCCCTCCGGCATCCTGATGCTGGACATCGACCGCTTCAAGGACTTCAATGACAACTACGGCCACGCCGCCGCCGACCGTTCCCTGAACCGCTTTGGCAAGGTGCTGACGCAGTTTGCGCAGAACTTCCGGCTGCACTTTTACCGCTACGGCGGAGAGGAATTCGTGGCCATGGCCTACGGGTATGATGAAAAGGATCTGTTTTCCGTCGCCGAAAGCCTGCGGATTGCGGTGCAGGATATGCGGGTGGAGGGGCGCCGGATCACGGCCAGCATCGGCGTGGCCTACTGCGGCGACGAACAGGTGCAGAACTACGAAAGAGTCATCGACCGGGCGGATCAAGCCGCCTACGCGGCCAAGCACAAGGGTCGCAACACCGTATGCATGGAACAGAGGGGGAACCCGGGCGCGCCCGTATGCCGTCCCGGGGCGATGGAATCGGAACCCAAGTCCGCCTCATGATTCTCCGGTTGGAGATTCCGGCTTCGCTTCAGGCGGAGCCGTTTTTTTGAACTGTACGCATGTCCGCGCCGAGCTGCCAGCCGATACCGCGCGCGGTGCGAAAACCGCCGCCCGCGGAAAATTCACGGATGTCCCCCTTCGCCTTTTCAGTCAGGATGTACCGAACGCATCTCCCGAGCGCTACATAGGATTGGCGTGGGAAGCGAAATTCCCCGCGGGCACCGCGCCGCGGGCGGCTTTTGCCAAACCAGAAACCATCCGCACAGAGTGGCGCTTTGTGCAAAAAGCCAGTCCGAAGGGGGAAAAGAGATGGGGGCCAAAGACTTGGCGCTTTTGCTGGCGGTTGTCTTT
>JAXGME010000012.1:0-62833 GCA_040768845.1 Christensenellales bacterium
CCGAAAAACTGCGGGGCCGCCGCGCTTAGCGCGCGGCGGCCCCGTGTCTGGCGCGGGATTATTCGGCGGCCAGCTTCTTGTAGTTTTCGAGGCGCTCGGCGGCGTCCTGCTCGGCTTCCGCGAAGAGCTTCGTGGCGGCTTCGGGGAACTGGCGCATCAGCGACGCGTAGCGGTTCTCGCCCTTGATGAAGTCCTGATAGCTGGCGGAGGGGGCCTTGGAGTCGATCGTCAGCTTCGGCGTGGCTTCGGGGTTGAAGCGGTACATCGGCCAGTAGCCGGAAGCGACGGCCTTCTTGATCTCGGCCTGGGCGTTGTTCATCTTGATGCCGTGGTTGATGCAGGGCGCGTAGGCGATGATGAGGGACGGGCCCTTGTAGGCCTCGGCCTCGTGCATGGCCTTGATCAGCTGGTTCATGTCCGCGCCCATGGCGACCTGCGCCACGTACACGTAGCCGTAGCTCATGGCCATCATGCCCAGATCCTTCTTGCGGGTGCGCTTGCCGGCGGCGGCAAACTTGGCCACCGCGCCGGTGGGCGACGCCTTGGAGGCCTGGCCGCCGGTGTTGGAGTACACCTCGGTGTCCAGCACCAGGATGTTGACGTCCATGTTCTGGGCGATCACGTGGTCCAGCCCGCCGTAGCCGATGTCATAGGCCCAGCCGTCGCCGCCGATGATCCAGACGGACTTCTTGACCAGCTGGTCCTTGTCCTCAAGGATCTCCCCGACCAGCGGATCGTCCTTTTTGGCCTCCATCAGGTCGATCAGCTTCGCGGCCGCGGCCTTGGAGGCCTCGCCCTCGTCCCTGGCGTCCAGCCAGGCCTGGCAGGCGGCGGCGCCATCGGGATAGGCGGCCCATGCGCCGTCCATCAGCGCCTTGACGCTTTCGGCCAGCTTCTCACGGCGCTGCACGCTGGCGAGGTTCATGCCGAAGCCGAACTCGGCGTTGTCCTCAAAGAGGCTGTTGGCCCAGGCCGGGCCGCAGCCCTCGTCGTTCACGGTATAGGGGCAGGTGGGCGCGGAGCCGCCGTAGATGGACGAGCAGCCGGTGGCGTTGGCCACCACCATGCGGTCGCCGAAGAGCTGGGTGACCAGCTTCACATAGGGCGTCTCGCCGCAGCCGGCGCAGGCGCCGGAGAACTCAAACAGCGGCTTTTTGAACTGCGAGCCCTTGATGGAGCGGGTGTTCAGCGCGCCCTTGAATTCGGGCTGGCGGACGGCGAACTCCCAGTTGGCCTCCTGCTCCTTCTGGGTGGCCAGCGGCTTCATCACCAGCGCCTTCTGCTTCGCGGGGCAGATGTTGGCGCAGTTTTCGCAGCCGGTGCAATCCATCGGGGAGATCTGGATGCGGTACTGGTAGCCCTCGTACTCCTTGCCGATGGGTTTCTTGGTCTTGAAGGTTTCGGGGGCGTCCTTCATGGCCTCGTCCTTGATGAGGAACGGGCGGATGACCGCGTGGGGGCACACCAGCGAGCACTGGCCGCACTGGATGCAGTTGTCAATCTGCCATTCGGGCACGTTGACCGCGATGCCGCGCTTTTCGTACTTGGTGGTGCCGGTGGGCACCACGCCGTCGGGCGAGAAGGCGGAAACGGGCAGCTTGTCGCCCTCCTGGGCCAGGATGGGCAGCACCACGGAGTCAAAGTACTCGTTGGCCTCCACCTTGATGGGGGTGGCGCCGGTGGCGGCGTTGGCCCAATCGGCGGGCACCGAAATCTCCTTGAGGCCGGTGATGGCGATGTCGATGGCGTCCTGGTTCATCTTGACCACGGCGTCGCCCTTCTTGCCGTAGCTCTTCTTGACGTATTCCTTCATGTAGCGGTCGGCGTCCGCGTAGGGGATGACGTCGGCCAGCTTGAAAAACGCCGCCTGCATGATGGTGTTGATGCGGCCGCCCATGCCGATCTTCTGCGCCAGGTCGATGGCGTCCACGTTGTAGAACTTGGCCTTCTTCCTGGCCAGCGCCTGCTTCATGGCGGCGGGCAGCATGTCGTTCATTTCCTCGGCGGACCAGGGGCTGTTGAGCAGGAACACGCCGCCTTCCTTGAGGGCGGAGAGCATGTCGTAGCGGGTGACGTAGGCGGGGTTATGGCAGGCCACAAAGTCCGCCGAGTCGATGAGGTAGGTGGACTTGATGGGCTTCTTGCCAAAGCGCAGGTGGCTCACCGTGATGCCGCCGGACTTCTTGGAGTCGTAGGCGAAGTAGGCCTGGGCGTAGAGGCTGGTATGGTCGCCGATGATCTTGATGGAGTTTTTGTTGGCGCCCACGGTGCCGTCGGAGCCGAAGCCGTAGAACAGGCAGCTCTTGGCGCCCTCGGCGCTGGCGTCGATCTTCTCGCCCAGGGGCAGGCTGGTGCCGGAAACGTCGTCCACAATGCCCACGGTGAAGTGGTTCTTGGGCGCGTCGGCCGCCAGGTTGTCAAACACGGCCTTGACCATGGTGGGGTTGAACTCCTTGGAGCCCAGGCCGTAGCGGCCGCCCACCACCTGAACGTCGGCGCGGCCGGCCTCGGCCAGGGCGGAGCGCACGTCCAGGTACAGCGGCTCGCCCAGGGAGCCGGATTCCTTGGTGCGGTCCAGGGTGGCGATCTTCTTGCAGCTGGCGGGGATGGCCGCCAGGAAGTGCTTCATGGAGAAGGGGCGGTACAGGTGCACCTTGATGAGGCCCACCTTTTCGCCGCGCTTGTTGAGGTAGTCCACGGTCTCCTCGATGGCGTCGCAGCCGGAGCCCATGGCCATGATGACGCGGTCGGCATCGGGCGCGCCGTAGTAGTCAAACAGCTTGTAGGGGCGGCCGGTCAACTTGCCCACTTCTTCCATCACCGCTTCCACGATGTCCGGGGTGGCCTCGTAGAAGTTGTTGGCGGCTTCGCGGCCCTGGAAGTAGATGTCCGGGTTCTGCGCGGTGCCGGACTGGTGCGGGTGGGTGGGGTTGAGCGCGCGGTCGCGGAAGGCGCGCACGGCCTCCCAGGGCACCAGCGCCTTCATTTCGTCGTAATCGATGCCTTCGATCTTCTGCACTTCGTGGCTGGTGCGGAAGCCGTCAAAGAAGTGGAGGAAGGGCACGCGGGCCTTCAGCGTGGCCAGATGGGCCACCAGCGCCATATCCATGGCCTCCTGCACGGAGTTGGAGGCCAGCATGGCAAAGCCGGTCTGGCGGCAGGCCATGACGTCGGAATGGTCGCCGAAGATGGACAGCGCGTGGTAGGCCAGCGCGCGGGCCGATACGTGGAACACGCAGGGCAAAAGCTCGCCGGAGATTTTGTACATATTGGGGATCATCAGAAGGAGGCCCTGCGACGCGGTGAAGGTGGAGGTCAGCGCGCCGCCCACCAGGGAGCCGTGCACCGCACCCGCCGCGCCCGCTTCGGACTGCATCTCCGCGATGCGAATCGTCTGCCCGAACAGATTCTTGCGGCCGCCCGCGGCCCATTCGTCCGCAACCTCGGCCATCGGCGAGGAAGGCGTGATGGGGTAGATCGCGGCTACGTCGCTAAACGCATACGCGACGTGGCTGACGGCGGTATTGCCGTCGATGGTCATCTTGGTACTCAAGTGGTATGCCCCCTTTGTCCTATGGAGAAAATTTGGAAAACAGCGAAAGGCTGTCTGCCCTCAACAGTCCTATTATAGGAAAAAACCCGCCGCAAGTCAAGGTTTGCCGAAGGGCCGCGCGAATTGTGGAGGTTAAGATTCGCTCATTGCGCCAGCGCGACGGCGTCCGCGCCGAAGGCGCGCTCCAGCGCGCCGCGGTCAAAGCCCTCCCGCACCCAGAGATTGCGGGGCGCGGTTTCCTCCAGGCCCTCGTCCGCGAGGCGGAACACCACCGGGATCAGCCCCGGCGTGGGCATGAGAATCAGCGCCGCCCGCTCCCGGTCCGCCCGGCCCGGAAGGGTCAGACACAGCCTGCGGCCGTCGGGCCGGTCGTCTCCCCCGCGGAAGACGATCTCCCCGGAGAGCGCCGTCGGCAGATTGCCGGCCGGGGCGGCGGGCCCGTGTCCATTGTGGGCGGAAGCCCCGCCGTTTATGCCGCCTGGGCGGCAGCCGTCGCCGTGACACAGCGCGCGCACTTCCTCCGGGATGATCTTGGGCGCTTCCTCCTCGCGGACGGACAGCCGCCCGCGGAGCACCACCAGCGCCTCGGGCAGAAGCAGCGCCTGGTACTTTTCGTACACCCGGGGGAAGATGAGCGCCTCGGTGACGCCGCGCAGGTCCTCCAGTTGCACAAAGGCCATCATGCCGCCGGACTTCGTGGCCTTCGTGCGCCGCTCGGCCACCATGCCCGCCATTTCGACAATTTCGCCGTCGTGTGCCAGCCCGCCCTCCGGTTCGTCGGCAAAGGCGGCCAGCGCGGCGTGGTCCACCGGAAAGCGGCTCAGCTCTTCCTTATATTCGTCCAGCGGATGGCCGGAGATGTACACGCCGGTCATGTCCCGCTCCATCTGCAGCGCCTCCCGCAGGGTTTCCGGCGGGCAGTCGGGCAGCGGCGGGGGCGGCAGCACCTCGGCCCCGCCGAAGAGGGACACCTGGCCCTCCAGCGTGTTTCTGCGCTTTTTCGCCGCGCCGTCCATGGCCCTTTCCAGGGCCGCCAGCTTCTGGCTGCGGGAACCGGGCAGGCCGTCCAGCGCGCCGGCCATGATGAGGCTCTCCACGGCCTTTTTGTTCACCAGATCGCAGCAGGCGCGGTCGATGAAGTCGTAAAGATCCGCAAAGGGTTTTTCCCGGGCGGCGATGATGGCGGCCACCGCGCCGCGCCCCACGTTTTTCACCGCGCCCAGGCCAAAGCGGATGGCGGCGGCGCCGCGCCTGTCCACGGAAAAGCCCACTTCGGAGGCGCCCACGTCCGGCGGCAGCACGCGGATGCCCAGGTGCTTGCAGGTGTCGATGTAGAAGGCCACCTTGTCGGTGTTGCCGGTGACGGAGTTCATCAGCGCGGCCATGAATTCCACCGGGTGGTGGGCCTTGAGCCAGGCGGTCTGGGCGGCCACCACGCCGTAGGCGGCGGCGTGGGACTTATTGAAGGCGTAGGAGGCGAAGGCGGTCATCTCCTCAAAGAGGTGTTCCGCCACGGCCTCGGGCACGCCGCGGCGCACCGCGCCCTCCACCTCAATGGAGCCGTCCCCGGCCAGCTTGCCGTGGATGAAATATTCCTTTTCCTTGGCCATCACGTCGTGCTTTTTCTTGGACATGGCGCGGCGCACCAGGTCGCTGCGGCCGTAGGAGTAGCCCGCCAGGTCCCGCACGATCTGCATCACCTGCTCCTGGTACACCATGCAGCCGTAGGTCACGTCCAGGATGGGCCGGAGCATCGGGTGCTCGTAGCGCACGGAGGACGGGTTCACCTTGCCGGCGATGTAGCGGGGGATGGACTCCATCGGCCCCGGCCGGTAGAGGCTGATGGCGGCGATGATGTCCTCAAAGTTCTCCGGCTTCATGCCCATCAGGAAGGCGCGCATGCCGCTGGATTCCAGCTGGAAGATGCCGTCGGTGTCGCCGGAGGCGATCATGCGGTAGATGGCGGGATCGTCCAGCGGGATGTCCTCCGGCGTCATTTTGGGGCCGCCGCCCTCCGCCACCATGCGCAGCGTGTCGCCGATCACCGTCAGCGTGCGAAGGCCCAGAAAGTCCATCTTGAGAAGCCCCAGCGCCTCCAGCGTGCCCATGGGAAACTGGGTGGTGACCACATCGTCATTGGTCTGCAGGGGCACGTATTCGTAGACGGGCTTGGCGGTGATCAAAACCCCCGCCGCGTGGGTGGAGGCGTGGCGGGGCATGCCCTCCAGCTTTTTGGCGGTATCGATCAGCCGCGCGACGGCCTCGTCCGATTCGCAGGCGGCCCTGAGCTGCGGGTTGGCGGCCAGGGCTTTATCGAGGGTCATGTCCAGCGCGAAGGGCACCATCTTGGCCACCTGGTCCGTCTGCTGGTAGGAAAGGCCCAGCACGCGGCCCACGTCGCGGATCACCGCGCGGGCGGCCATGGTGCCGAAGGTGATGATCTGCGCCACGTGGTCGTGCCCGTAGCGCCGGGCCACGTAGTCGATTACCTCGCCCCGGCGCTCGTAGTCAAAGTCGATGTCCAGATCCGGCATCGAAACGCGCTCCGGGTTCAGAAAGCGCTCAAACAGCAGGTTATACTTCAGCGGGTCGATGGAGGTGATCCCCAGGGCGTAGGCCACGATGGAGCCCGCGCCGCTGCCGCGGCCGGGGCCCACCAAAATGCCGTGGTCCCGGGCGTATTTGATAAAGTCCCACACGATGAGGAAGTAGTCCACATACCCCATCTTTTCGATGACGGACAGCTCGTAGTCCAGCCGCTCCCGCGCGTCGGCCCGGTCCGGGGCGTAGCGGGCGGCGAGGCCCTCCCGGCAGAGCTTCCGGAGCAGCGCCTTCGCCTCCTGGCCCTCCTCGAGGGGGAAGCGGGGGAGGTGGGTGGAGGAAAAGTCAAAATCCACCTGACAGCGCTTTGCGATGGCCATGGTGTTGTCGATGGCCTCCGGCAGGTTGGGAAACAGCCGCCGCATCTCCTCCTCGCTCTTGACGTAGAGCTGGTCGGTGTCCATGCGCATGCGGTTTTCGTCGGAAAGGGCCTTGCCCGTCTGGATGCACATCAGGACTTCCTGGGCCTGGGCGTCCTCCGGGGCCAGGTAGTGGCAGTCGTTGGTGGCGACGAGGGGCATATTCAGCGCCCTGGCCAGCTTGACCAGCCGGGGCAGCGCCTGTTTTTCCTCCGCCAGGCCGTGGTCCTGCAGCTCGATGAAGAAGTTGCCCTCGCCAAAGATGGCGCGGTATTTTTCCGCCATGGCCCGGGCTTCGGCCTCGCGCCCCTCCAGCAGCAGCTTCGGGATGTCGCCGGAAAGGCAGGCGGAGAGGGCAATCAGCCCGCCGGAATACTTTTCCAGCAGCGCATAGTCCACCCGGGGCTTGTAGTAAAAGCCCCGGGTGAAGCCCTCGCTGACCAGGCGGATCAGGTTTTTGTAGCCGTCGCTATTTTCGCACAGCAGCACCAGATGGCTGTATTCCCGGGCGGCGGACTGCTTTTCGTCCATGTCCGGGCACACGTACACCTCGCAGCCGATGACCGGGTGGATGCCCCGCTTTTTGGCCTCTTTATAAAAATCGACGGCGCCGTACATCACGCCGTGGTCGGTGATGGCGCAGGCCGTCTGTCCGAGGGCCTCCAGCCGGTCGAAGAGCCGGTCGATCCGGCAGGCGCCGTCCAGAAGGCTGAACTGGGTGTGCAGGTGCAGGTGCGCGAACATGGGCCGCCTCCGTCCGGGAAATTTGCCATCCCTGATTATACCATCTTTTCGCATTTAACGCAAACCAGCGCGCAACCGTCCGGAAAAAGTTCTATACTACTACACTGACGCGATTTTGACTTGGGGAGGCTCCTCCGATGTGACAGACGGTGCGTGACCCAGAAAACATCGGGAGGAAGAATGCATGAATCATCCGGAACTCAAGGCGGAAGTCGGCCGCAGGCGCACCTTCGCCATCATTTCCCACCCCGACGCGGGCAAGACCACGCTGACGGAAAAGCTGCTGCTCTACGGCGGCGCCATCCGCCAGGCCGGCTCGGTCAAGGCGCGCAAGGCCGCCCGCCACGCCACCAGCGACTGGATGGAAATTGAAAAGCAGCGCGGCATCTCCGTCACCTCCAGCGCCATGCAGTTTGACTTTGACGGCTACCGCATCAACATCCTGGACACCCCCGGCCACCAGGACTTTTCCGAGGACACCTACCGCACGCTGATCGCGGCGGACTCGGCCGTCATGCTGATCGACTGCGCCAAGGGCGTCGAGGAGCAGACGGTGAAGCTGTTCAGGGTGTGCCGCCTCCGGTCCATCCCCATCTTCACCTTTGTGAACAAGCTGGACCGGGCCGGCAAGGACCCCTTCGAGCTGATGGAGGAGCTGGAGCAGGTGCTGGGCATCCGCTCCTGCCCGGTGAACTGGCCCATCGGCGTGCACGGCGACTTCAAGGGCGTGTACCAGCGGGACACAAAAGAGGTGCTGCTCTACCGCGGCGGCGACCACGGCCAGGGCCGCGCCCAGGAGGTGCGCCTGTCGCTCAATGACCCGGCGCTGCCCGGCGCCCTGGGGCAGAATTACTACGACAAGCTGCTGGAGGACGCGGAGCTTCTCGACGTGGCGGGGGACCCCTTTGACCTTCAAAAGATCCTCTCCGGCCAGCTGACGCCGATGTTCTTCGGCTCCGCCATGAGCAACTTCGGCGTGGAGCCGTTCCTCACCCGCTTTCTGGGCTACACCCGTCCGCCCGCGGCCCGGGAGAGCGACGAGGGCCCCGTGCCGCCGGACGAGGACCGCTTTACCGGCTTCATCTTCAAGATCCAGGCCAACATGAACCCCGCCCACCGGGACCGGCTGGCCTTCATGCGGGTGTGCTCCGGGGTGTTTGAAAAGGGCATGACGGTGTGGCATTCGTCCTCGGGCAGCCGCATCAAGCTGGCCCAGCCCCAGACCTTCATGGCCCAGGAGCACGAGAGCGTGGAGACGGCCTACGCCGGGGACATCATCGGCCTTTTCGACCCGGGCATCTTCCGCCTGGGCGACACCCTGTGCGAGGGCGCGCCGCTTCGCTATTCCGGCATCCCCCTGTTCGCGCCGGAGTTCTTCTGCCGGATCAGCCCGGTGGATTCCATGAAGCGCAAGCAGTTTGCCAAGGGGGTTTCGCAGCTTTCGCAGGAGGGCGCGATCCAGACCTTCAAGCGCCCGGACATCGGCCGAGAGGAAGTGATCGCCGGCGTGGTGGGCGCGCTGCAGATGGACGTATTGGAGTACCGCCTGAAGGGCGAGTACGGCGTGGAGCTGACCCGCGAAACGCTGCCCTTCCGCTACGTGCGCTGGGTGGAAACCACCCCGAAGCCCGTCGAAAGGCTGCGGCTGACCTCCACCACCGCCCGCGCCGTCGACCGCGCGGGGCGCGACGTGCTGATGTTTGAAAACGAATGGTCGATCCGCCTCGCCACCGAAAACAACGAGGGGCTGGTTTTGAAGGAAACCGCCGACAGACTCACAGCGGACGTGCTGGACTGAAAAAAGGGGTAAACGCATTTGAAAATCATTCGGGAAGACCTTCGCAACGTCGCCATCATCGCCCACGTCGATCACGGCAAAACCACCCTGGTGGACGAAATGCTCAAGCAGGGCGGCGTGTTCCGCAAAAACCAGCAGGTGGCCGAGCGGGTGATGGACTCAAACGACCTCGAGCGCGAGCGGGGCATTACGATCCTTGCCAAGAACACCGCCGTGCACTACGGGGGCGTGAAGATCAACATCGTGGACACCCCCGGCCACGCGGACTTCTCCGGCGAGGTGGAGCGGGTGCTGAAGATGGTGGACGGCGTGCTGCTGCTGGTGGACTCCTTCGAGGGGCCCATGCCCCAGACCCGCTTTGTCACCAAGAAGGCGCTGGAATTGAACCTGCCGGTGATCGTGGTGGTCAACAAGGTGGACCGGCCCGACGCCCGCTGCGCCGATGTGGTGGACGAAACGCTGGAGCTTCTGCTGGAGCTGGACGCCAGCAACGAGCAGCTGGACAGTCCCATCGTCTTCGCCTCCGGCCGGGACGGCACCGCCACGCTGGACTTTGAAAAGCCCGGCACGGACCTTCGGCCCCTCTTTGACCAGATCCTCACCCACGTACCCGCGCCCGAGGGCGACCCGGACGCGCCGCTGCAGCTATTGATCTCCACCATCGACTACAACGACTACCTGGGCCGCGTGGGCGTGGGCCGCGTGGAGCGCGGGCAGATCCGCCAGGCCCAGATGGCGGTGCGCGCCACCCACGGCTCCGACGATGTCAGCGCCCCCACGCGGCTGGCAGGGCTGTTCCAGTTCGACGGGCTCAAGCGCGTGCCCTGCGACGAGGCCCGGGTGGGCGACATCGTGGCCGTCAGCGGGTTTGACGAGCTCTCCATCGGCGACACCATCTGCCCGCCGGGCCAGGCCGAGCCGCTGCCCTTCCTCAAGATCTCCGAGCCCACCGTGTCCATGAACTTCTGCGTCAACGACAGCCCCTTCGCCGGCACGGAGGGCCAGTACGTGACCAGCCGTCACCTGCGCGCCCGGCTGATGAAGGAGATGCAGACCGACGTTTCCCTCCGGGTGGAGGATACCGACGCCACCGACGCCTTCCGGGTGTCCGGCCGGGGCGAATTGCACCTTTCCATCCTCATCGAAACCATGCGCCGCCAGGGCTACGAATTCCAGGTGACCAAGCCCCACGTGCTCTTCCGCGAAATTGACGGCGTGCTCAACGAGCCGATGGAAAAGCTCGTCTGCGACGTGCCCGCCGAGTACGCCGGCGCGGTCATCGAAAAGCTGGGCCGCCGCAAGGGCACGCTGGTGGCCATGCAGGGGTCGGAGCGCACGCGGATGGAGTTCACGATTCCCTCCAGGGGTCTTTTTGGCTACCGGCCGGAATTCCTCACAGACACCCGGGGCGAGGGCGTGATGAGCGCCGTGTTCGACGGCTACGAGCCCTACAAGGGGGACATCCCCACCCGCATCTCCGGCTCCCTGGTGGCCTTTGAAACGGGCGAATCCACCAGCTACGCGATGTTTTACCTGCAGGACCGGGGCGAACTTTTTCTGTGGCCGGGCACAAAGGTCTACTCCGGCATGATCGTGGGCCGGTCCTCCCGCCCCGGCGACATCGACGTCAACGTGTGCAAGAAAAAGCACCTGACCTCCATGCGCAACTCCGCCGGCGCCGAGGAGGCGCTGAAGATTACCTCCGTCCGCATCCTCACGCTGGAGGAGGCCCTCGAGTTCATCGACGACGACGAGTTGGTGGAGATCACCCCGAAGTCCGTCCGCATGCGCAAGCGTGAGCTCAACGCCGAGCAGCGCAAAAAGAACCTCAGCAGGGCGAAGTAGGGCACCGCCCCCGGAAAGGAGCGCACCCATGCTGGTCAGGCGCCTGGCCGTCGAAAACTTCCGCCCCTATGAAAAGGCGGAGCTGCTGCCCGCGCCGGGCGTGACGCTGCTCTACGGCGGCAACGCCCAGGGGAAGACCGCGCTCATTGAGGCGCTGTACCTCACCTGCACCGGGCGCTCCCACCGCACCGTCCGGGACGCGGAGCTGATCCGGACCGGGCAGGCGTACGCGCGGGTGGCGGTGGAGGCCCGGCGGCGGGATGGACCCCACGACGTGGAGATCCTCCTGCGCGCCGGCGAAAAAAAACGCATCCTGATCGGCGGCAGCACGGCGTCCCGGTCGGGGGAGCTGATGGGCCACGTGACGGGGGTGCTGTTCTCGCCGGAGGATTTGCGCATGGTGAAGGACGGCCCCGCGGAGCGCCGCCGCTTTGTGGATATGGAGCTTTCCCAGATGCGTCCGGCCTATTACCAGGCGCTGCAGCGCTACAACCGCGCGCTTTTGCAGCGGGGCGCGCTTTTGCGCACCGGTGATTTCACCTGCCTGGACGCCTGGGATGAGCAGCTGGCCCGGCACGGCGCGGCCATCATGCGCGCGCGCATCGCCTTTTCGGAAAAGCTTTCGGCCATCGCGCGGGCCGTGCACCGGGACATCTCCGGCGGCGAGGCGCTGCGCGTGGCGTACCGCCCCGGCGCCAGGACGGAACCGGAGGAGCGCGCGCTGCTTACGCTGATCCGGGCCGCGCGGCCCCAGGACGAGCGCCGGCTGACCACCTCGGTGGGCCCCCACCGGGACGATTTTCTCTTCACCATCGGCGGCGCGGACGCCCGCGCCTACGGCTCCCAGGGGCAGCAGCGCACGCTGGCGCTGTCCCTCAAGCTGTCGGAGCTGGAGGTCATGAAGGACGAAACGGGCGAATACCCGGTGCTCATGCTGGACGACGTGATGAGCGAGCTGGACCCGGACCGCAGGCGGCTGCTCCTTCAGCGCCTCGACGGCGTGCAGACGCTGATCGCCTCCACCGACCCCGCGGACCTGGCGGGCGCCCGGGTGGATCTTTCGGTCCGGGTGGAGGCCGGCAGGCTGGAAATGTAAAAAGGCGGCGCCCCAAATGGGCGCCGCCTCAGCCCATCAACAAAGTGCGCTCAGCCCGCTTGGGCTGGGCGCAAATTTTGTGTAGAGGTGAGCAAAAACCAAAAGGAAAAAGCAGCGTGGATGTCGAATAGATAGGAGAGATGCGGACACAGGAGGTCGGGCGGCATGCTGCAAGAGAAAGCGACGGCGAGCCAGAAGGAATATGAGATCGTGCTGCTGGAAGAGTTGGTGCCGGAAGACCACTTGCTGCGCAAGATTGAGCGGGCAGTAGATTTCAGCTTCATTCACGGCTTGTGCAAGGATTTGTACTCGCCCAATATCGGCCGCCCGGCGGTACCGCCGGAGCTATTGTTCCGGATGCTGTTTCTGGGCTATCTATACGGCATCAAGTCCGAAGTAAAGCTGGCGCAGATGGTGAATGAGAACATTGCGTTCAAATGGTTTCTGGGATTGAAGCTGACGGAGAAAGGACCGGATCACGCGACGATCAGCATCAACCGGGTTCGGCGGTTTCGGGAGAACAACATCGCGGAGAAGGTCTTCGACGAGATTCTTCGGCAGTGTGTGGATAAGGGACTGGTGGGTGGACAGGTGCTGTACACTGACTCCACGCACATTAAGGCGAAAGCGAATAAGCACAAGAAGCGGCTGGTGACGGTGGAGGAGACGCCCGCTTCGTACATGGCGGAGTTGGACGCGCAGATCGATCTGGACCGCAAAGTATTGGGGAAGAAGCCGTTTGAGCGGGATGACGACAATGACCGGGATGATGAAGATGATAGCAACGACGATCCGCCGTCCGGCGGGAAGACGAAGATGGAGAGCACGACAGATCCTGACAGCGGCCAGTTGAGCAAGGAAGGGAAGCCGGAAGGGTTTCACTACAGCGAACACCGCACGGTGGACAGCAAGCACAACGTGATCGTCAATATCCACATCACCCCGGCCAACATCAACGATGTCACCCCCGTACCGGAACTTCTGGAAGAAATAGAGGGGCGGCTGGGGCATCTGCCCAGGTACATGGGGTTCGACGCCGGATACCACAGCGCATGGATCGCGCATCTGCTGGAAACGAAGAGAATTCAAGGCGTCATCGGCTACCGCCGTCATACACACAAGGAAGAGCACTACGGGAAATACCGGTTCAAGTACGACCCAACCTTCGACACCTACTTCTGTCCCGAAGGCAAGCGCCTATACTGGAGGACAACCACCCGCGAAGGCTACCGGCAATACTTCAGCGACCGGAAAGACTGCGCGGGATGTCCAAGGCGGGCGGCGTGTTTCAGCGAGAAGGCGACCAGAAGGATGGTGACCAGACATGTATGGCAGGATGCGCTGGATGAGGTTACGGCGTTTACCAAGACCTCTCAAGGGCGAAGACTGTACGCCTGGCGTAAGGAAACCATTGAACGATCTTTCGCGGAGGCCAAGGAGAACCACGGCTTGCGCTTTGCCCGCATGCTCGGCCTTCCCAATATGCGTGAGCAGTCCTTCCTGACCGCCGCGGTTCAAAACATGAAAAGGCTCGCCAGGCCCTTCTTCCTTCCGTTTTTCTTCCTCCCTCCAGCCTTCTTGCAAACAGCCACTCTCCGGTCGTCCCGGAAAGTGGCCGTTTGTTGATGGTCGAACAGCCACTCTTTTTCCGGTCGTCCCGGGCGCGAAAGTGTGCCGTTTGTTCCCGGCGTGCACGCCGCCGGGAACGATTAAAGCATAACGGGCATTTTGTTGATGGTCTGAGGCGGCGCCCCAAATGGGCGCCGCCTTTCGCCTGTCCGAAATCACAGCGCGGGCTGAATTTTCGCGCACACCGCCAGCATGCCGCGGCCCACGTGGGCGGCCAGCGCCGGGCCCAGCGGCAGAATCTGCTCCGCGATCATGCCGGGGATCTCCCGCATCTCCTCCAGCAGCTTCCGCGCGTCCGCCAGCGCGCCCGAGTGGACCACCGAAAGCTCAAACCGCTTGCCGGCGGTGAAATCCTGCACGATGCGCTTGACCGTCTGCACCGTGCGGCGCGCGCCGACGGCGGTGGCGCGGGGGTAGTACACGCCGTTTTCATCGCAGCCGATGATGGGCCGGATGTTCAAAAGCTTGCCCACCATGCCCGCCACGCGGCCGATGCGCCCGCCGGCCACCAGGTGCTCCAGGGTCGGCAGGTAGAACATGCAGTCAACGTCCTCGCGGAGGCCGGGCAGCGCCGCCTCCAGCGCCTCGAAGCCGTCGCCGCCGTCCAGGCGCTCCACCGCGCCCATCACGATGTAGCCCAGGCCCATCGAAAGCACCTTTGAATCGTACACAAAAGTGATGAACTCCCGGTGCTGCTGGCAGGCCAGCCGCACCATGTTGACCGTGCCGGACAGGGCGCTGGACATCAGGATGAAGGCGATGTGGGTGACGCCGTCTTCCTTCAGCGCGGCCAGCAGCTCTTCCAGCTCGCCCGGGTCGGGCAGCGACGTCTTGGCGGTTTCCCCCTGCTCCATGCGCCGGAGCAGATGTTCGGTGTCGATGTCCACGCCCGAGCGGTATTCGCCGTCGTCCAGGCGCACGACCAGCGGGAGCACGTGAAGGTTTTCATGTTGCGCGACGTAGGAATCCGGCAGGTCGCACCCGCTGTCGGTGACGATGGCGATTTTTTGCATTCAGACAATGCCTCCCAAACGAATAATCCTTCCTAGTATTGCACAAACCGGCGCCTTCGGCAAGTCCCGCAGGAAAAAACTTTATTTTTACCGCGGAAACACCGGGATTTCGCCTTAATTGGGGGCGCCGGGCATAGAATGTAGGCCGGAGGTGAGCGCCGTGGTGCAGCTGGCGGCGGCCGTCGTGTTTGTGGTATTGATGATGGCGAGCCCCGCGGAGGCGCTGGCGGCGGCCCGGCAGGCCATTTCCGTGTGGGCGGACAGCTTTGTGCCGGCGTTGCTGCCCTTTTTTGCGGTGACGCCGGCCCTCTCCACGGACGAGGCGGCGCGCCTTTATGCGCGGCTGTTCGGCCGGGCGTTCGAGGCGCTTTTTGGCTGCCCCGGGCGCCTTGCCGGCGCGGCGATGATCGGGCTGATGGCCGGAAGCCCCGCCGGAGCCGTGGCGGCCGGGCGGCTGCGGGAAGGGGCCACCCGCGCGGAGCTGACCCGGGGCGCGCTTCTGGCCTCCGGGGTCAGCCCCGGGTTTCTCATCAGCGCGGTGGGGACGGCCATGCTTGGGGACGCGGGGCTGGGCGCGGTCCTCCTCCGCGCGCAGTTGGGGGCGCTGGTCGTCGGCGGGCTCATGCTGCGGCGCGCCTTTTCCGGCGGCGCGCTGCTGCCGCCGCCGGAGATGGCGGAGGAGAAAAAGAACGACGCGCTGATGGGCGCGGCGCTTTCGATGCTCAGCGTGTGCGCCCATATGGTGGTGTTCGCGGTGGCGGCCCACGTGGTGGCGGAGGTGCTTCCGGCGGGCTGCGAAACGGGGGTGCTGGCGGTGATGGAGGTTTCCGGCGGCTCGGCGGCCATCGCGGCGCTGGCGCTGCCCCGCACCGTGCGGATGGTGCTGCTGGCGCTCTCCTGCGGCTTTGGCGGCCTGGCGATCATGGCGCAGAACCTCAGGCGGTTGCCCGGGGTGCGTTGGGGGCATTACCTTGCGGGCAAGCTGATGCACGCGACGATCGCTGCGGCGCTGTGCTGGGCGCAGCTGGGCGCGGCGCCGCCGGAAATGCCCCCCTTTTCCGCCTGGCGCGCGCCCCTTCTCATGGCGTCGGCGCTGGTGGTGCTGACCGCCGCCGGGGTGTTTTTCCTCCGTCGGGCATGGTATAATCCGGGTATACGAAAGAAGGGGTGATTTCATGGCACTGATCAACCTGCACCTTTATTCCAGCCAACTGTCGATGTCCACGGCGGCCAACGTCATCCTGCCCGACCGGGTGCGCGCCTCCATGACGGATTTCGGCACCCGGCGGGCGGGGCCCATCCGGGCGCTGTACCTTCTGCACGGCATGTCCGACGACCACGACGCCTGGTGCCGCCGCACCAGCATCGAGCGCTACGCGGCGGAGTACAACCTGGCGGTCATCATGCCCACCACCGGGCTTTACTGGTACACCGACCAGCCCGCCGGGCAGAAGTGGTGGGGCTACGTCAGCCGGGAGCTGCCCGAGCTGATCCACGATTTCTTTCCGCAGATCAGCCGGGACCCGGCCCACACCTTCGCCGCCGGCCTTTCGATGGGCGGCTACGGCGCGCTGAAGCTGGGCCTTTGTGGCGAGGGCCGCTTCTCCCGGGTGGCGTCGCTCTCCGGCGCGGTGGACATCGCCCGGGACCACGATCGGCCGGACGATCCGGCGTCGACCGCCTTTTTCAACAGCATCTTCGGCCCGAACGATCAGGCGGCGGGTTCCTTTGACGATCTCTGCGCCGCGGCGGAGCGCCTGCCCGCCGGGATGCGGCCCCGGGTGTACATGTGGTGCGGCACCGAGGATTTCCTCTACGCCCAGAACGCGCGCATGCGCGACCACCTGACGGCGCTGGGGTACGACCTGACGTATCGGGAATCTCCCGGCGACCACCAGTGGAAGTACTGGGACGAACAGATCCGGCGCGTGCTCACCTGGCTGCCGCTGACGGGGGATTAACGCCCTTCGCGCGCGCGATTCGGAAGTTTATGCATACTTTTCAACAGATTGTCGTATTGACAATTGGGGGTACACATGTTATCTTTACATGTACTGAACAATTCATCCGAAGTACGGAATGGCGAAATCGAGGTGGAGGCATGGAAAACGCGGGCGCGCAGGACGTCCTACTGCGCATGGAGGGCATAGAAAAGATCTTCCCCGGCGTACACGCGCTGAACAACTGCCGCTTTGAGCTTCGGCGCGGCGAGGTGCATGCGCTGGTGGGTGAAAACGGTGCGGGCAAGAGCACCCTCATGAAGGTGCTCACCGGCATTTACAAGCGCGACGGCGGCACCATCACCTACAAGGGTGAAGAAATTGACCTCGCCTCCCCGGAGGAGGCGCAGAAAAAGGGCATTGGCATCATTCATCAGGAACTGAACCTGATGCCCCATCTGAGCGTGGCGGAAAACATCTTCATCGGCCGCGAACCCATGCGCGGCCCGTTTCTGGACAAGAAAAAGGCCAACGAGGACGCGCGGGCGCTGCTCCAGTCGCTCGCCATCGATATCGACCCCACCGTCCCCTGCAACAAGCTGTCGGTGGCCAAGCAGCAGATGGTGGAGATCGCCAAGGCGCTGTCCTTTGACAGCGAGCTTCTGGTGATGGACGAACCCTCCGCCGCGCTGACGGAAAACGAGGTGCAGGAGCTGTTCCGCTTCATCCGCGATCTCAAGCGCCGCGGCCACGCCATCATCTACATCTCCCACCGGCTGGACGAGCTGCCCCAGATCACCGACCGCATCACCGTCATGCGGGACGGGCAGTACGTGGATACCGTCCTCACCAAGGACGTGACCAAGGAGCAGATCATCTCCATGATGGTCGGCCGCGTGATCTACGAAAAGCCCAAGAGCAAAAGCGAGGTGCCCGCGGACGCGCCCACCATCCTGGAGGTCAGAAACCTGGTGGCCCGCAACGTCAGGGACGTCAGCTTCCGCCTGAAAAGGGGCGAGGTGCTGGGCTTCGCGGGGCTGATGGGCGCGGGGCGCACCGAAACCATGCGCGCCCTGTTCGGCGCGGACCCCAAGGAGAGCGGCGAAATCCTGCTCAAGGGCGAAAAAGTCACGATCAACTCCCCGGTGGACGCCGTGCACCACGGCATCGGCTACCTTTCGGAGGACCGCAAGGCCTTTGGGCTGGCCGTCGGCCTGTCGGTGAGCGAGAACAGCGTGATGGCCAACCTGGACGACTTCACCTCCGGCGGGTTCGTGCAGCACAGGAAGATCAACGACGTCACCCGGGAATACGTGGACAAGCTGTCCATCAAGACCCCGGGCGTCGCGCAGCTGGTGAAGAACCTGTCCGGCGGCAACCAGCAGAAGGTGGTCATCGCCAAATGGCTGATCAAGAACTGCGACATCCTGATCTTTGACGAGCCAACCCGCGGCATCGACGTGGGCGCCAAGAGCGAGATCTACCACCTGATGGGCGATCTCGTCAAGATGGGCAAGTCGATCATCATGATCAGCTCTGAAATGCCGGAGCTGCTCCGGATGAGCGACCGGCTGGTCGTGATGTGTGAAGGCCGCGCCACGGGCGAACTGGACATCGCCGAAGCCACTCAGGAGAAGATCATGACGCTTGCCACGATGGCAAAGAGTTAGGAGTGAAATCAATGTCGCAGCAAAGCCGCGCGCTGGATCGCAGATTTGACCTGCAGAAGCTGTTCGCGCCCCTGGTGATGATCCTGCTGTACATCTTTTTTGCGATTTTCGGAAACAACTTCCTGTCCATCGAATCGCTGGTCAACATCCTCAACGCTTCCTACTACATCGGTTTCATGGCGCTGGGCGTGACGTTTGTCATCATCACCGGCGGCATCGACCTGTCGCTGGGCACCACGATGATCTGCGGCATGCTCATCGGCGGCCTGGCCCAGAACTGGGGCTGGAGCATCTGGGCCTCGCTGGGGCTGGGCGTGGCGGTGAGCACCCTCATCGGGCTTCTCAACGGCGTGATGATCGCCTACCTGAAGCTGCCGCCCTTCATCGCCACCCTGGGCACGCAGATGATGGGCATGGGCTTTGGCGCCATCATCACCAAGGTCACCACCATGCGCTACACCGATCAGACCTTCAAGCGCCTGTTCTACAAGCTGGGCAACGAGGAGACGCTGGGCGCCTTCCGGGCCTTCCCCATCGGCATCGTGTGGCTGATCGGCGTATTCCTGCTGGCGTGGGTGGTTTTGAACCGCACCAAGTTCGGCCGCTACACCTTTGCGATGGGCTCCAACTTTGAGGCCGCGCGCCTTTCCGGCATCCGGACGCGCTACTGGCTCACGCTGGTGTACACGCTGTGCGGCTTCTTCTGCGGCATCGCGGGCATCTTCTACGCGGCGGTGTACACCACCATCATCCCCTCCACCGGCAACGGTCTCGAGCTTCTGGCCATCGCGGGCGTCGTCATCGGCGGCACCTCGATGTCGGGCGGCACGGGCTCGCTCACCGGCACGCTGATCGGCGTATTCACCATGTCGATTTTGCGCACGGGCCTGATGTCCATGAACCTTCAGGGCCAGTGGCAGACCTTCATGACCGGCCTGGTCGTGGTGGGCGCCGTGCTGCTGGACCAGTACCGGGTGAGCCAGGCCAACAAGGTGAAGAAGGCCTGACGCCCCCCTCTTTGGTTTCTGGCGGCGATCGCCGCTTGAACAATACGCAATTTGGGAGGAACCTCACGATGAAAAAGATCCTGGCTTTGGTTCTGGCTCTCGTTCTCGTGTTCGCGATGACCGCGACGGCCCTGGCCGAAGCAAAACCCTACATCGCGATCATCTCCAAGGGCTTCCAGCATCAGTTCTGGCAGACTGTCAACCTGGGCGCCCAGGATGCCGCCGTCGAGTACAATGTGGACATCACCTTTGACGGCCCGCCGTCCGAATCCGACATCTCCGTGCAGATCGACATGCTCAACGCGGCGCTGGCCAAGAACCCCAAGGCGCTGTGCCTGGCGGCCCTGGACACCGAGTCCGTGACCGAGCAGCTGCTCTCCGCCAAGGAAAAGGGCATTCCCGTGATCGGCTTTGACTCCGGCGTGCCCAACGCCCCCGAGGGCACCATCGTGTCCACCGCCTCCACCAACAACGAAGTGGCCGGCGCGCTGGCCGCCGAACGGCTCCTTGCCATCCCCGAAGTGAAGGCCGCCATCGAGGCCGCCACGCCGGAAGCCCCGGTTCTGCTGGGCGCCATGAGCCAGGATGCCACGTCCGCCTCCGTCGTGGGCCGCACCGTGGGCTACCTGGACAAGATGTGGGAGCTGATCTCCGAAATGAAGCCGGGCGAGGTTGCCATCACCGGCCACGACAAGTACAACAAGCCCTCGGAGTCCGGCAAGGTTTCCGTTGAGCTGAACATCCTGGTGCCCGCCACCACCAACATCACCGACTGCCAGACCACCGCCCAGGGCCTGCTGCAGAAGAAGCCCGTCAGCGTGTTCTGCTCCAACGAGGCCACCGTGGCCGGCATCCTCGCCGCCACCACTGACGGCCAGGACCTGGACCGCGAGAACGGCGCCTTCAAAGACGTCATCGTGGTCGGCTTTGACGCCGGCAAGAACCAGAAGGAAGCCGTCAAGAACGGCTGGTTCTACGGCTCCGTGACCCAGGATCCCTACATGATCGGCTTCTATGCCGTCGAGCTGGCCGTGAAGGCCATGAACGGCGAAGCGGTGGACGCGGTGGTCGACACCGGCTGCCAGTTCTACACCGCCGAGAACATGGACGACGAGAAGATCGCGCCGCTGCTCTACGACTGATCCGGCCCCTGAAATCAGCGCCGTTTTCCGGCGCGAAAACCCCCGGCGGATTGCTCCGCCGGGGGTCTTTCGGTGGTCGGGGGCTACTCGTACTCCACCACGTCCACCCATTTTTTGAGGAATTCGCGCTCCTCCGGCTTGCCCTTGACGGACTGGGAGGCGGCCACGATGGGGATCCACTTTTCCACGTACTGGCGCGCGGTGTCGCTCTTTTGGCAGAACCGGGCCATGTACCGCTCCGCCAGGGGCGCGTCGCCCGCCAGGTGGAACAGGAGGAACGTCCGGGCCGCGTCCGCGGAGGCGTTGCCCTGGGTGGCGTGGGACCAGTCCAGGATGTAGGGCGCGCCGCTGTCCGACAGGATGATGTTGGAGGGGTTGAAGTCCCCGTGGCACACCTTGTCGTGCTTGGGCATGGAATTGAGGCGGGTGTGCAGTTCGTAGCGGGTGGTGGCGTCAAAGGACGAGGCGCTGATCTTGCGGTGCATCTTGTCCTGGAGCTTGTTGAGCAGCGGCGCCTTGCGCGCGTGCATCGCAAGCTGGATGTCCACAAACAGGTTCAGGTATTCGTCCAGCCTTTCGGGGTGTTCGTCCATCAGCTGCTGCAGCGTCTTGCCGGGGATGTATTCCGATACGATGGCCCAGCGTCCGTCGATCTTCAGCACCTCCACCAGCGCGGGCACGTTCAGCCCCGCCTCCTCCACCCGCGCCTGGTTGAGCGCCTCGTTGAGGATGTCGGACTTGGGAAAGCTGCCGTCAAATACCTTGACGGCCAAATCGCCGTCCTGGTACACGGTCTTATTGGCGCGGACTGCGATCACGTTTTCCAGCTTCACGGTCTGTTCCCTCCTTCGTCGTCACGCGCCGTAATAGGCGTCAAGGTACATCTGCCGGATCTCGCGCATCAGCGGGTAGCGGGGGTTGGCGCCGGTGCACTGGTCGTCAAAGGCCTGCTCGGTCATCTCGTCCAGCCGCTCGAGGAAGTTGGCCTCGTCGACGCCGTAGTCCCGGATGGTCTTTTTGATGCCCACCGCGGCCTTGAGCTCGTCCAGCCTTGCGATTAGCGCGGCGAGCTTCGCCTCGTCGGTCTTGCCGGAAAGGCCCAGGAATTCGGCAATTTCGGCGTAGCGCCGGAGGGTGTGGGGATGGCCGTACTGGGGGAAGGTGCCCATCTTGGCGGGGACCTCCGCGGCGTTGAAGCGCAGCACGTGGTCGATCATCAGCGCGTTGGCCACGCCGTGGGGCAGGTGGTGGAACGCGCCCAGCTTGTGGGCCATCGAGTGGCACACGCCCAGGAAGGCGTTGGCAAAGGCCATGCCGGCCATGGTGGAGGCGTTGGCCATGCGCTCGCGGGCCTCCGGGTCCCCGGCGCCCTTTTCGTAGGCGCGGGGCAGGAAGTCAAAGATCAGCCGGACGGCCTTCAGCGCCAGGGCGTCGGTGAAGTC
This sequence comes from Christensenellales bacterium, assembly GCA_040768845.1. Taxonomy (GTDB): domain Bacteria; phylum Bacillota; class Clostridia; order Christensenellales; family Aristaeellaceae; genus JAEZHK01. The sequence continues at coordinate 21,840 of JAXGME010000012.1, forward strand.
GGTGGCCAGCATGGAGGCGTAGGCCTCCAACGCATGGGTCATGGCGTCGATGCCGGAGGCGGCGGTGAGGCCGCGGGGCATGTTCATCATCAGGTCGGCGTCCACGATGGCCATGTTGGGCAGGAGCTCGTAGTCCGCCAGCGGGTATTTGACGCCGGTGGCCTCGTCGGTGATGACCGCAAACGGCGTCACCTCGCTGCCGGTGCCGGCGGTGGTGGGCACGGCGATGAAGTAGGCCTTTTCGCCCATCCTGGGGAAGGTGTAGACGCGCTTGCGGATGTCGGAAAAGCGCATCGCCATGTCCTGGAAGTCGGCGTCGGGATGCTCGTAGAGCACCCACATGATCTTGGCGGCGTCCATGGCGCTGCCGCCGCCCAGCGCGATGATGGTGTCCGGCTGGAAGGCCGCCATGGCCTTGGCGCCCTCCCGGGCGCAGGCGAGGGTGGGGTCGGGCGCCACGTTGAAGAAGGTGTCGTGGGCGATGCCCATCTCATCCAGCCGGCCGGTGATCTGGGCCGAATAGCCGCTCTTATAGAGGAATTCGTCGGTGACCACGAAGGCGCGCTTCCTGCCCAGCACGTGCTTGAGTTCATCCAGCGCCACCGGCAGGCTGCCGCGCTTCAGATAGACCTTGGGCGGCGTGCGGAACCAGAGCATGTTCTCCCTCCTCTCGGCGACCACCTTGATGTTCAGCAGGTGCTTGACGCCCACGTTCTCGCTGACCGAGTTGCCGCCCCAGGTGCCGCAGCCCAGCGTCAGCGACGGCGCAAGCTTGAAGTTGTACAGATCGCCGATGCCGCCGTGGGAGGAGGGGGTGTTGACGATCACGCGGCAGGTTTTGACCCGGCGGGTGAACCGGTCGATGTGGTCCTGGCCCCGGACGGGGTCGGCGTAGATGGAGGCGGTATGCCCCAGGCCGCCGTCCTCGATCAGCCGCGCGGCCTTTTCGACGGCGTCGTCAAAGTCCCTGGCCTTGTACATGGCCAGCACGGGGGAGAGCTTTTCGTGGGCGAACTCCTCGCTGAGATCCACCGACTCCACCTCGCCGATCAGGATCTTGGTATCCTCCGGCACTTCGACGCCGGAGAGGGCGGCGATCCTTGCGGCGCTCTGGCCGACGATCTTGGCGTTCAGCGCGCCGTTGATGAGGATGGTTTTGCGTACCTTGTCCAGCTCGTCCTTTTTGAGGAAGTGGCAGCCGCGCCTTTCAAATTCGGCCCGGACGGCCCTGTACAGCTTTTCCGGCACGATCACCGACTGCTCCGACGCGCAGATCATGCCGTTGTCAAAGGTCTTGGAGTGGATGATGGAGTTGACCGCCAGCAGCACGTCCGCGGATTCGTCGATGATGGCGGGCACGTTGCCGGGGCCCACGCCGATGGCGGGCTTGCCGGAGGAGTAGGCGCTTTTCACCATGCCCGGGCCGCCGGTGGCCAGGATCAGGTCGGCCTCCCGCATGACCAGGTTGGTCATCTCCAGCGAGGGTTCGTCCACCCAGGCGATGATGTCCTCCGGCGCGCCGGCGGCCACCGCCGCGTCCAGCACGATCCGCGCCGCCTCCACGGTGCACTTCTTGGCGCGGGGGTGGGGGCTGATGACGATGCCGTTGCGGGTTTTGAGGGCCAGCAGCGTTTTGAATATGGCGGTGGAGGTGGGGTTGGTGGTGGGGATGACCGCCGCGATCACGCCCACCGGCGAGGCGATCTTCCGGAAGCCGAAGGATGCGTCCTCCTCAATCACGCCCACGGTCTTTGTGCTTTTATAGGTGTTGTAGATGTACTCCGCGGCGTAGTGGTTTTTGATGACCTTGTCCTCCACCACGCCCATGCCAGTTTCCGTCACGGCCATCTTGGCCAGCGGGATGCGCGCCATGTCGGCGGCCGTGGCCGCGGCCTTGAAGATCGCGTCCACCTGTTCCTGGGTGTAGGTTGCGTACAACCGCTGTGCTTCGCGCACGCGAATGAGCGCCTTCTCCAGTTTTTCCACGTCGGTTACGATCTCGCGGGTTTTGGTGGTTGACATCCGGGTCACTCCTTTATACAATGAGTCTGTCCGGGTTCGCGTCTTTCGATTACGGAGCGTTTCGCCGGGGCGCAAACGGGGTATCCTGATGAAAAGGGCGGAAAGTGGGTACAGCAACGCTGGCGTGACGGTTTTTGGGCTCCGCCGCGCCGCGCGGGGGTGTGATTTTCAGCGCGGGATCAGCGCCTGCCGTTTATCTTTTCCGAAAGATGGTTGGACAGGATCGCCAGCGCGCTGGCCATGTTCTCGTTCTGGACCAGAATGCCCTCCGGCACCACCAGCCGAACCGGCGCGAAGTTCCAGATGGCCAGAACCCCCGCGTCAATCAACTGGTCGCACACCGCCTGGGCCGCCGCCGCCGGCACCGTGATGATGCCGATGTGCACGTTCAGCCGCTGGCAGGTTTCCTTGAGCACCTCGATGGGCATGATCGGCCGGCCGTTTTCGTCCTCACCGATCACATCCTCGTCGGCGTCAAAGGCGGCCAGAATGTTCAGGCCGTAGTCCTTGAAGCCGGTGTAGCCCATCAGCGCCCGGCCCAGCTTGCCGGCTCCTACGATGACCGCTTCGTCCGCGTTGTCGTAGCCCAGAAACGCCTTGATCTCGCGGATCAGATCCCGCCGCATGTAGCCCACCTTGGGCTTGCCCGACGAGCTGACCGACGCCAGATCCTTGCGCACCTGCACCTGGTTCAGGCCCAGCGCCGCCGCGATGCCCGTGGCGGAGATCGACCGCACCGTGTCCGGCAGGGACTCCAGATAGCTCAGATACTGCGGCAACCTCGAAAGCGTTTGTTTCGAGACCGTCTGCGTAGACATGACCCGCCTCCTTTTTCCCATAACCCTCAGGATGACCTCATTATATAGATAGTCAGTTATCGATAAAAGATAACTGATATTAATTTTAAGGATAATGTTTGATAAATAAATGTTAATAAGACCGCGGCGCGGGGCTTGTGCCCTTGACCGGGTTCTGGTATACTACAAGGAAGGGCTTGCGGCGGGCGCCGCGCGCAATGCGAAAACGGGGAGGAAGATCCATGTTGAACTTTGATTTTTGGAACCGCACCCGGCTGGTGTTTGGAAGGGGCGCGGAGACACAGGTGGGCGAGGGCATCCGGCCCTTTGCCAAGAAGATCATGCTGCACTACGGCGGCGGCAGCATCGTCCGCAGCGGCCTTTATGACCGGGTGGTCAAGTCGCTGTCGGAGGCGGGCGTCGAGTGGGTGGAGCTCGGGGGCGTGGCGCCCAACCCGCGGCTGAGCCTGGTCCGCGAGGGTGTGAACATCTGCCGGCGGGAGAACGTGGAGCTGATCCTGGCCGTGGGCGGCGGCAGCGCTATCGACTCGGCCAAGGCCATCGCCATCGGCGTCCGGTACGACGGCGACGTGTGGGATTTTTACGGCACCGGAAAGCCCGTGGAAAAGGCGCTGCCGGTGGCCACGGTGCTGACCATCCCCGCCGCGGGCAGCGAGGCCTCCGTCGGCTCGGTCATCACCAACGAGGCCACCAGCCAGAAGATGGCCTGCAATTCGCTGGCGATCCGCCCGGTGGTGTCCTTCGTCAACCCGGAGCTGTTTTTCACGCTGCCCCAAAACCAGATTGCCAACGGCGTGTCGGACATGATGAGCCACATCTTTGAGCGCTACTTCACCAACACCACCCACACCGATCTGACCGACGCGCTGTGCGAGGGCACCCTCAGAACCATCCTGAAGAACGCGCCGAAGGTGTACGAAAACCCCGCGGACTACGACGCCTGGTGCCAGGTGGGCTTTGGCGGCACCGTGGCCCACAACGACCTTCTGGGCATGGGCCGCGCGCAGGACTGGGGCTGCCACGACATGGAGCACGAGCTTTCCGCCATCTACGACGTGGCCCACGGCGCGGGACTGGCGGTGTTGACCCCCGCCTGGATGACCTACGTCCATCGGGAGAATCCGGAGATGTTCGTGCAGTTTGCGGTCAACGTGATGGGCGTGGGCGGCGACTTCCGCGATCCGGAGGCGCTGATTTTGGAGGGCATCGACCGGCTGCGCCGCTTCTACCGCCGGATGGGCCTGCCGCAGACGCTGGCCGAGCTGGGCATCGGCGAGAAGAACCTGGAGCTGATGGCCAAGAAGGCCACCGGCGCCGCCTACGGCGACGAGCACGGCGTGGGCGGGCTGAAAAAGCTGATGTGGCAGGACGTGCTGGCCATCTACAAGCTGGCGAAGTAAGGCGCCGGGTCCTTCAAGGCATCAAAAAAACCCTGCGGTTTTTTCGATGCGATGGGAAAGGGCCTGCGTGCGCCTGAAATTCTCCGGAATTTCCGGGCAGCGCACTGATGGTGCTATCCGTTCCCGGCGTGCACGCCGCCGGGAACGATTAAAGCATAACGGGGACTTTGTGGATGGTCTGAGGCCGCCCCGAAGCAAACGCTTCGGGGCGGCCCTTTGGCGCAAAAATATCCGTTTACAGGTTGGAATAGCCCATCAGGAATTCGTCCACTTCCCGGGCGGCGCCGCGCCCTTCCGCGATGGCCCACACCACCAGCGACTGGCCCCGGCGCATGTCGCCCGCGGCAAAGAGCTTCTCCACGCCGGTTTGGTATCCGCCGGGGGCGGTTTCCACGTTGGTGCGGGGCGTCAGGCGCGCGCCGAAGGCCTCCGCCACGTAGGGCTGGCTGCCCAGAAAGCCCGCGGCGATCAGCAAAAGATCGCAGGGGATTTCGCGCTCGGTGCCGGGCACCTCGGTAAAGCGGCCCTTGTCGTCCCGCCTGAGCTGCACCAGCCGGACGGCGCGCACCGCGCCCGCCTCATTTTTCAAAATCTCCTTGACGGTGGTTTCGTACACGCGGGGGTCATTGCCAAAGCAGGCGATGGCCTCCTGCTGGCCGTAGTCCACCTTCAAAACCCGCGGCCACTCGGGCCAGGGGTTGCCGGGGAGCCGCGCCGCCGGCGGGCAGGGCATCATTTCGATCTGGGTGACGCTTTTCGCGCCGTGGCGGATGGAGGTGCCCACGCAGTCGTTGCCGGTATCGCCGCCGCCCACCACCACCACGTGGCGGTCCCTGGCGGAGATGAAGGCGCCGTCGGTCAGGCTGGAATTGAGAAGGCTCTTTGTGGTGGCCTTGAGGAAGTCCACCGCGAAGTGGACGCCGTCGGCGTCCCGGCCGGGGACGGCCAGGTCCCGGGGGTTTGCCGCGCCGCAGCAAAGGACCACCGCGTCGTTTTCCGCCAGCAGCGCTTTCGCCTCCACCGCGCCCCCCACGTCCGCGCCGGTCACAAAGGTCACGCCCTCCCGGGCCATCAGTTCGGTCCGGCGCCTTACGATCTCCTTGTCCAGCTTCATGTTGGGGATGCCGTACATCAGAAGGCCGCCCGCGCGGTCCTCCCGCTCGTACACGGTGACAGAGTGGCCGCGCCGGTTGAGGGCGTCCGCGGCCGCCAGGCCCGAAGGCCCGGAGCCGACCACCGCCACCTTTTTGCCGGTGCGCACCGAGGGCGTGCGGGGCTGGACGAGGCCGTTTCCGAAGGCGTACTCGATGATGGCCAGCTCATTTTCGCGGATGGAAACCGCATCGCCGTTGAGGGCGCAGGTACAGGCCGCCTCGCAGGGGGCGGGGCACACGCGGCCGGTGAACTCCGGAAAGTTGTTGGTCTTGAGAAGCCTCGACAGCGCGTAGGGCATGCTGCCGCGGTACACCATGTCGTTCCACTCGGGGATCAAATTGTGAAGCGGGCAGCCGGTGACCATGCCGCCCAGCATCATGCCGCTCTGGCAGAAGGGCACGCCGCAGTCCATGCAGCGGGCGGCCTGGGTGCGCCGTTCCGTCAGCGACATCGGCGGGTGGAACTCGTCAAAATTCCGGATGCGCTCCTCGGGGGAGAGGGCCAAATTGTTCTCCCGTTCAAACTCCATGAATCCGGTCGGCTTTCCCATCTGCCTCACCGCCTTTCCAGCACGCGCTTATACTCTACCGGGATGATCTTCTTGAACGAGGGCAGCATCTCCTCGAAGTGCTCCAGCACCTCGCGGCCCCGGACGGAGCCGGTCATTTCGACGTGGGCTTTAACGAGGCCCTTCAGGGTGCGCTGATCCTCGGGGTCGGCGACGCTCTCCATCAGCACCATCGCCCGGTTCAGGCGGCGGTAGAGGGTGTGCTTTTCGTCCAGCACGTAGGCGATGCCGCCGCACATGCCCGCCGCGAAGTTGCGGCCCGTTTCGCCCAGGATCACCGCGGTGCCGCCGGTCATGTACTCGCAGCCGTGGTCGCCCACGCCCTCGACCACGGCGGTGGCACCGGAATTGCGGACGCAGAACCGCTCGCCCGCCACGCCGGCGATAAAGGCCGCGCCGGAGGTGGCGCCGTAGAGGGCCACGTTGCCCACGATGATGTTCTCGCAGGCCACGAAGCGGCTCTCCTTCGGCGGAAACACCGCCAGGCGGCCGCCGGACAGCCCCTTGCCGAAGGAGTCGTTGGAATCACCCTCCAGTATGAGCGTCAGGCCCTTGGGCGCGAACGCGCCGAAGGACTGGCCGCCGCCGCCCGTGCAGTGGATGGTGAAGGTGTCGTCCGCCAGGGTGCTGCCGTGGAACCGGGTGATCTCCGACCCGAAAATGGTGCCCACGGCGCGGTTGGTGCTGGAAACCGTCAGGCGCATGGTGGATTTTTTGCCCTTTTCCAGCGCCGGGCCCAGTTTGGCCAGCAGCGCCTTTTCGTCCAGCGTATCCTTCAGGTGGAAGTCAAAGGTGTCCTTGGGCTCAAAGTGGGTGGGCCCGCCGTAAGGGTTTGTGAGGATGGCGGACAGGTCCACCTTCATGGCGCGGCCCGCGGGGCGGTTTTTGCGCATGCGGATGAGGTCCGTCCGGCCCACCAGTTCGTCCACGGTGCGCACGCCGACCTTGGCCATCACTTCGCGCATCTCCTGGGCCACGAAGCGCATGAAGTTTTCCACGTACTCGGGCTTTCCGCAGAAGCGCTTGCGCAGCTCCGGGTTCTGGGTGGCCACGCCCATGGGGCAGGTGTCCAGGTTGCACACCCGCATCATCACGCAGCCGATGCACACCAGCGGCGCCGTGGCAAAGCCGAATTCTTCCGCCCCCAGCATGCAGGCGATGGCCACGTCCCGGCCGCTCATCAGCTTGCCGTCGGTCTCGATGCGCACGTGGCTGCGAAGGCCGTTGCGCATCAGCGTCTGGTGGGTTTCCGCCACGCCCAGCTCCCAGGGCAGGCCCGCGTCATGGATGGAGGTGCGGGGCGCCGCGCCGGTGCCGCCGTCGTAGCCGGAGATCAGCACCACCTGGGCGCCGGCCTTGGCCACGCCGGAGGCGATGGTGCCCACCCCCGCCTCGCTGACCAGCTTCACGGTGATGCGGGCCCTGCGGTTGGCGTTTTTCAGGTCGTAGATCAGCTGCGCCAGGTCCTCAATGGAGTAGATGTCGTGGTGGGGCGGCGGCGAGATCAGGCTGACGCCGGGGGTGGAGTGGCGCGTCCTGGCGATCCAGGGGTACACCTTCTTGCCGGGCAGGTGGCCGCCCTCGCCGGGCTTGGCGCCCTGGGCCATCTTGATCTGGATCTCGTCGGCGCTCATCAGGTAGCCGCTGGTGACGCCGAAGCGGCCGGAGGCCACCTGCTTGATGCGGGACACCCGGTCGGTGCCGAAGCGCTCCGGGTCCTCGCCGCCCTCGCCGGAATTGGAGCGGCCGCCCAAATGGTTCATGGCGATGGCCAGGCACTCGTGGGCCTCCTGGGAAATGGAGCCGTAGCTCATGGCGCCGGTCTTGAAGCGCCTGACGATTTCGGAGACCGGCTCCACCTCATCCAAGGGCACGCCGCCGTCGGGGTCGAGCACGAATTCCGTCAGCCCGCGCAGCGTGTGGGGGCGGCCCTCGTCGTCCACCATGCGGGAGTATTCCTTGAACAGCTCGTAGCTGCCGGCGCGCACGGCCCTTTGCAGCGCGCAGATGGTTTCGGGGTCGTAGAGGTGGTCCTCCTTGCGCTCGCCGCTGCGCAGGCGGTGGTCGCCGGTGGATTCGGGGGTGGTGTCCATGGCGAGGCCCATGGGGTCAAAGGCCCGGTTGTGGCGGTATTCCACGTCCTCGGTGATCTCGGTGAGCCCGACGCCGCCCACGCGGCTGACGGTGTTGGTAAAGTAGCGGTCGATCACGTCCCGGGCCAGGCCCAGGGCCTCGAAAATCTGGGCGCTCTGGTAGGACTGGATGGTGGAGATGCCCATCTTGGAGGCGATCTTTACGATGCCGCCGGTCACGGCCCGGTTGTAGTCGGCGATGGCGGCGGACACGTCCTTGTCCATCAGGCCCTCGTCGATCATCTCCTTGATGCACTCGTGGGCCAGGTAGGGGCACACCGCCCGGGCGCCGTAGCCCAGCAGAAGCGCGAAGTGGTGGACGCTGCGGGGCTCGGCCGTCTCCAGGATCACCGACACCTGGGTGCGCTTCTTGGTGCGCACCAGGTGCTGTTCGAGGGCCGACGTGGCCAGGAGCGACGGAATGGCCACGTGGTTTTCGTCCACCCCCCGGTCGGAGAGCACCAGCACGCTGGCGCCCCGGGCCGCGGCGCGGTCGCAGGAGAGCAGCATCTGCTCCACCGCGCGGCCGATGGGCGTGTTCTTATAGCACAGTATGGAGATCGTTTCCACCTTCAGGCGGGGCTTTTTCATGCCGCGGATGCGCATCAGCTCGGCGGCGGTGAGGATGGGGTTGTCAATTTTGAGCACCGCGCAGTTTTCCGGCGCTTCCACCAGCAGGTTTCCGTCCGGCCCCACGTAGACGGCGGTGTCCGTCACCAGCGCCTCGCGGATGGCGTCGATGGGCGGGTTGGTCACCTGGGCGAAGAGCTGTTTGAAGTACTGGAACAAAAGCGGATGCGCGCTGGACAATACCGCCAGCGGCGTATCCGTGCCCATGGAGGCCGTGGGCTCGCCGCCGGAGAGGGCCATGGGCATGATGACCTCGCGCATGTCCTCCCAGGTATAGTCGAAAAACCGGTAGAGCCGGGCGCGCTCGTCCTTCCGGGAGGAGGGCACGCGCTCGTTGGGCAGCGGCAGGTCCTTCATTTCGATCAGGTTCTGGTAGAGCCACTCGCCGTAGGGCTGGCGGCGGGCGTAGTCCTCCTTGAGGTCGGCGTCCTCGTAGACGCGGCCCCGCACGGTGTCCACCACCAAAAGCGCGCCGGGCTTCAAGCGCTCCTTGCGCACCACGTTTTCCGGCTCGATGTCCAGCACCCCCACCTCGGAGGCGAGGATCAGATGGTCGTCCGCGGTCAAAAGGTAGCGGGAGGGCCTGAGGCCGTTGCGGTCCAGCGACGCGCCCACGATGTCGCCGTCGGAGAAGACCAGCGCTGCCGGGCCGTCCCAGGGCTCCATCATGGTGGCGTAGTAGCGGTACAGGTCCCGCCGCTCGCGGGAGAGCTCGCCGTTGTTCTGCCAGGGCTCCGGCACCGTGATCATGACGGCCTTGGGCAGATCCATGCCGTACATCATCAGAAACTCCAGGGTATTGTCCAGCATCGCGGAGTCGGAGCCGGACTGGTCCACGATGGGCATGATCTTGTCCCGGTCGGCGGCCAGAAGGTCGCAGTCCACGGTTTCTTCGCGGGCGATCATGCGGTCCACGTTGCCGCGGATGGTGTTGATCTCGCCGTTGTGCAGGATCAGCCGGTTGGGGTGTGCCCGCTCCCAGCTGGGGTTGGTGTTGGTGGAGAAGCGGGAGTGCACCGTGGCCAGGGCGGACTTTGAAAGCGGGCTTTCGAGATCGGGGTAGAAGGTGCGCAGCTGGTCCACCAGCATCATGCCCTTGTAGACGATGGTGCGGCTGGAAAAGGAGCAGAAGTAGGCGCCGCTGGAGGACTGCTCAAACACCCGTCGGGCCACGTAGAGCTTCCGGTCAAAGGGAAGACCCCGGTCCACCCTGGGCGGGCGCTTCACAAAGCACTGCCAGATGGCGGGCATGCGCTCCCGCGCCCTGCGGCCCAGCACCTCCTCCCGGACGGGCACCCTGCGCCAGCCCAGGAAGGCCATGCCTTCCTTTTCGATGATGACCTCCATCAGCCGCATCATCTGGCCGCGCTTCACGCCGTCCGGCGGAAAAAAAATCATCCCCACGCCGTAATCGCGCGCCTCGCCCAGCTCAAAGCCAAGCCGCTCCGCGCAAAACAGGTCGTGGGGAATCTGGAGCAATATGCCGACGCCGTCGCCGGTGTCGCCGTCCGCGTCCCGGCCGGCGCGGTGGGAAAGCCGTTCCACAATCTTCAGCGCGTTGTCCACGGTATCGTGGGTCTTGATGCCATGGATGTTCACCACGGCGCCAATGCCGCAGGCATCATGTTCAAAACGCGCGTCGTACAATTCAAACCGTTGCTGTCGATCCACCTGGCCCTCGAGGCCCGCTCGCCTTTGCTGCCCCATGCTGTTCACCCTTTGTCGAAAAAATTCCCCGCCTTCCCGCGGGAAGGGTAAAAAATAGAGCGCGCGAAGACGCTCCATCGCCGTTGACGGTTCTGTGATTATAGCACGCCCCTACCCCCCTGTCAATACAAAAATGAAAATCAAGGGCAAAATAACTGCAAATTTACGTTGTTTCGCGCGCGGTTCAACCCGTTTGTGCAGGATTGTTTTTCTTTGGTTCAAATTCGGCGGTTTTGCGGGGCGCGCGCGGCGTCCGGCGCGCCCCGCGCGGGTTTACGGCGCGGCCCCGGGGCGGTATAATGGGCCGGGAGGCGCATGGGACATGAGCACAAACGGCCCCGGCCCGTCCGCGGCGGCGGACGTCAACCGGGTTTCAGGCTACCTGGCGCAGCGGGATTTTTCCGCGCTGACGCGTGCCGCCGTGTCCGCCGCGCTGGGGCGGCCGGCGGATCTTTTGATCCTGATGGGTGGCAGCATCGCAGCGGGCTGCGAGGCGGCCGCGCGGGCGTACCGGTCGGGCGTGGCGGAGCGGTTCATGATTGTGGGCGGCGCCGGACACACCACCCAGGCGCTCCGGGACGCGGTGCACGCCCGCTATCCGGACGTCGAAACCCGGGGGCGGGCCGAGGCGGACCTGATCGCGGATATGTTTGAGCGGCACTACGGCCTGAGGCGGTCGGAGATGATCCTGGAAAACCAGTCCGCCAACTGCGGCGAAAACGCGGTCAACGCGCTTGCGGCGGCCCGGGAGCGCGGCCTTCGCCCCGAGACCGTCATCCTGATGCAGGACAGCGCCATGCAGCGCCGCATGCACTTCAGCTTTGAAAAAGCCTGGCGCGGCGAAGGCGCCCGGTTCTATGGCTACGCGGCCCACGTGCCGCGGGTGGCCGCGCGGGAGGGCGTGCTGGCCTTTGAGGGGGAGATCCCCTGGGGCATGTGGGATGTGGAACGCTTTCTGACGCTGATCCTGGGTGAGATCCCCCGCCTTCACGACACCCCGGAGGGCTACGGTCCCCGCGGCAAGGGCTTCATCGCCCACTGCGACGTGCCCGACGATGTGCTCGAGGCGTTTTCGCGCCTCGCGCGCGCCTTTCCCGATCGCGTGCGCCCCGCCTGGCGCGCGCCCTCGCCGTAGGGCTGCACGTCCCGCGCGCCCTGCGCATAGGCTGGAGCATGCGTTTTGTGGGGGAGGCGGCACCATGTGCGGAATTGCGGGGATCATCGGGCGGAGCGACGAGGCGTCCTGTCGGCGGATGCTCCAAACGATGGAGCGGCGCGGGCCGGATCAGGAGGGCACCTGGTACGGGCAGGGCGCGGCGCTTCTTCACCGGCGGCTTTCGGTGGTGGACCTGGAAAACGGGCGGCAGCCGATGGCGCTTACGTGGAGGGGGGAAACCTACATACTGGTGTACAACGGCGAGCTGTACAATACCGAAGAACTGCGCGGGGAGCTCCGGGCGCTGGGACACGACTTTGCCAGCCATTCGGATACGGAGATGCTCCTGCACGCTTACGCCCAGTGGGGCGAAACCTGCGTGGACCGCATCAACGGCATCTTCGCCTTCGGCGTCTACGAGGAGCAGCGCGGACGGCTGTTTCTCGCCCGGGACCGCATCGGCGTCAAGCCGCTTTTTTATGCGGCCGCGGGGGAGGCGTTTGTCTTCGCGTCGGAGATTAAGACCATCCTGGCCCTCTCCGGCATGGAGGCGGTGATCACGGCGGAGGGCGTGTGCGAGGTGATGCTGCTGGGGCCCGGGCGCACGCCCGGCTGCGGCGTGTTCCGGGGCGTTTGCGAGGTGCGGCCGGGCTGGCGCGGCTTCTGGGCGGACGGAGACCTGCAATTGGCACCCTACTGGCGCCTGACCGACCGCCCCCACGGGGACGATCTCGCCGCTACGGTTGCCACCGTGCGGACGCTTTTGACGGATTCGATCCGCCGGCAGCTGGTCTCCGACGTGCCGGTGGGCTGCTTTCTGTCCGGCGGGCTGGACTCCAGCATTCTGGCGGCGGTGGCGGCGGAGCACATGCGCGAGCGGGGCCAGGCGCTGGATACGTTTTCCGTCACCTACCGGGACAACGACCGCTACTTTCGCGCCACAAAGTTTCAGCCCTCCAGCGACGACGAGTACATCGGCCTGATGACCGGCGCGCTGAAAAGCCGCCACCACCGCGTGGAGCTGGACACCGAGGCGCTGGCGGACGCCCTGTACGAGGCGGTGGACGCCCGGGATTTGCCCGGCATGGCGGACGTGGACAGCTCGCTGCTGCTTTTCTGCCGCGCGGTGCGAAAGGACATCACCGTGGCCCTCTCCGGCGAGTGCGCCGACGAGATCTTCGGCGGCTACCCCTGGTACCGGGACCCGGACATCCGTGAGCGCCGCGGCTTCCCCTGGGCCCAGTCCACGGCCTGGCGCGCGTCGCTGGTGGCGCCGGACGCGCTCCGGGGCGCCGATCCCTTTGAATACGTGGACGGGCGCTGCCGCGCCACGCTGGCGGAAACCCATGTGCTCGAGAGCGCGGACGCGGGCGAAAAACGCATGCGGGAGATGACGCGGCTCAACTTTGACTGGTTCATGCAGACTCTGCTGGAAGCAAAAGATATAAAAGAAAATGAGAAGAAGCGGGGACACTGGCCGGAAGCGCCAAAAAGCCGCCGCATATCCGGTAAAATCAAATTTAGGCCCGTCAAACCGCCGTGTCCATCTGGAAATCAGCGGAGGGCAGAGGCCTCGGAGGATTGACCGACGCCCTCTTTTGCGGTAGAATGTCGGTCAACGGGGCGCGGCCGTCCGGCCGTATTTCATGCCCCGTGCCCTGACGAACGATGGCGGCCGCTCCGGGTCGCGCTGAAAGTGAGGTTTCATTGCGAAGCGGATTTGGCCAGAAACTGGGCTTTATCGCCTACCAGGTGATCGCATGGACGTTCATCGCGCTGTGCGTACTGATGATTCACGACTTTTCCCGGCAGAACGCCGGGCACTCCAACGCGCTGAGCCTGGAGGTGACCGACGTGGTCTACCGCGTTCTGGAAAAGCCGGTGGGCAAAATCAACCGAAATTCCAAGGCCTTTGAGCGCCTGCACGGATATGTGCGCAAGGCCGCCCACGCGCTGGAATTTGCGCTGTTGGCGCTGGCGTTGATGCTGGCGTTGGCCCCCACCCGCATGCGCCTGGGAACGCGGGTTTTTGCGACGCTGCTGTTCTGCGCCGCCTTCGCGGGATACGACGAGTGGTCCCAGGCGTCGTCGGCGGGCCGGTCGCCCGCGCTGAAGGACGTGGGCATCGACACACTGGGGGCGGCGGCCGGCTGCGCCGCTACGCTGATGGTGCGGCAGATGGCGGTCTGGGAGATCCGTTACAAGGCCGCCCGGCGGCGCGGGAGCGCCCCCCGATCCGGGCGCGGCCGAAGGCCGGACGGGGCATCCTAGTAGTCCGCGAAGCCCAATTTCCGCGCTATGGCTGGATCTTTTCCTGTCCGGCTGTGTCGCTCTCCGCTTGACGTAGCGCTGCTACGCCTGCGCTCCGGCTCCGTGCCGGGCAGAAAAATCTCTGCACCCTATCATCGGTTCTTAGACTTCGTGGACTACTAGCGCCCGGCGTCCGGGGATCCATCCGGGTCCCCGGACGCCATTTTTTTGCATCCCGGCAGCCCGTTCCCCGGAACGTCCCCCGCAACAAATGCGTCAAATTTTTGGCAACCAAAAGGAGGGAAAAGCATGAAACGCATTTTGGCGCTGGCCTTTTCCGCCCTGATGCTGATGGGCGGCACGGCTTTCTCCCAGTCCCTGCCGGCCGCGGATGCCTCCGCGGCTGCCCGGGTTGCGGAGGCCTGGTCGCCCTACGGCCTGCGCGTGGTCGCGGAGACGGAGGGCAAGCTGTACTTTACCACCCAGGGCGGCCCCTCGGGAGACGAACCCGCCGCGCTGCGCGCCGCCAGCCAGGCGGAGGAGCGCCTGCTGGCGGAGATCTTCGACGGCGCGGTCTACGTGGAGAGGGACGGCGCAATCTACTTTCTGGACGGCGCGAACTCCGCGCTTCTGATGGCGCTGGACCCGGCGACGGACGAGACACGGCAGGTGATGGACCTGGGCTTTCAGGATGCCGCGCTGACCGACGCGATGGACGGATTGATGGTGGGCGGGCTGATCGAGAGCGGCGTGTACGCCAACCGCACCCTGGATGCCGCCGCCGGCGCGCTGGTCCCCTCCGACGTGGACCCCACGGGGCTCTACCGGAACTTCGGCGGCTTTGAAACCCTGCTGACGGCCTCCGGCGATCTCCGGCTGCGCCTGGCGGGGAGCGACGCCTGGCAAACCATCGCCGCCGCCGACATCGACGCCCAGGCCTCCCTCGGCGGCAGGCTGTACTATTCGGTGCGCCGCGAGTACCTGGAGAACGCCTACGTGGAAATCCACCGCTTTGATCCGGCCACCGGGCTGGGCGAAGCGGTCACCGAGGCGGACGACATCGCCTCCGGCCAGATGATCGCCTGGGGCGATGATCTGGCGCTGGCCGGCCCGGGCGGCGTCGTGACCGTCAACCCGGAGGACGGCACGCAGCAGGTGCTCTTTTCATCGGGTCAGCCGCTGGTGGACCCGTCGCTCCTGACCGCGGCGGGGCAGCTCTTTTTGCTGGCGCGGCCCGATGCCGACGCCGCGCCCGCGCTGGTCGCCCAGCTGCCTCCGTCGGCCGTCCTCCCCGAGCCCACGCCCGAGCCCCGGCGGCCTCTGTCCCGGGGGGACCGTGGCGAGGATGTGCGCGCGCTGCAGGCCCGGCTGAACGCGCTGGGCTACCCGGCCGGCCGCGAGGACGGCGTGTTCGGCGTGAACACCGACGCCGCGGTGCGCTACTTCCAGGACGCGCTGGGCCTGAAACAGACCGGCGAAGTCACCGAGGAGATGCGCCAGGCCCTCGACGCGCCGGACGCCCCGGCCTTCGTGGAATTCGTCGCGCTGGACAAGACCAGCCGGGGCATCCGCGTGAAGGCGCTGCAGGCGCGGCTGCGGGAACTGGGCTACCTGGCCGCGCCGGCGGACGGCGTGTACGGCAGCCGCACCGCCGAGGCCGTTGAGCTCTTTCAGAAGGAGGCCGGCCTGAAGCAGACCGGGAGGGCCTCCGCCGCGATGATCGAGGCGCTGATGGACGAGGACGCCCCCGAGTGCAGCGTCTACGTCACGCTGAAAAAGGGCGACGCCGGCGATGCCGTCGCCAGGCTCCAGTCGCGCCTGAGCGCGCTGGGCTACTATGCCGGCAGCGCCTCCGGCACCTTTGACGACCGCACCGCGAATGCGGTGAAGCTGTTCCAGTCCGTCATCGGCGCGAAGCAGGACGGCACCGCCAGCCAGCGGCTGCAACAGCGGCTGTTCTCCGCCCGGGCGCCCAAGTACGATGGGTACATCACCCTCCAGTACGGCGATTCGGGCCCCCGCGTCAAGGCGCTTCAGGCGCGGCTCAAGGCGCTGGGCTACTTCGGCGGCTCCACAGGCGGCAACTTTGGCAGCCAGACCCGCAGTGCGGTCCGGGCCTTCCAGAAGGTGCTGGATGTGAAGCAGACCGGCACCGCGACGGTGGCGCTTCAGGAGGCGCTCTTTGCCGACGACGCGCCCACCCCCACCCCCCGGCCCACCGCGACGCCGAAACCCACGCCGAAACCCACGGCCGGGCCAACCCCTGAACCCACGACCGAACCCACGCCGGAACCGACAACCGAACCGACAACCGAGCCCACAATCGAACCCACGCCGGAACCCACGACCGAACCGACAACCGAACCCACAATCGAACCGACAACCGAGCCCACGACGGAGCCCGTTCCGGAGGGCCAGGTGGTGGACAGCGCGGCCGTCGACGCCCTTGTGGATTTCATCAACGGTCAGCAGCCCGCCCCCGACCCTGCTTACGATCGGGCGGGCGCGGTCAAGTGGCTCCAGCGGAAGCTGATGGACATGCAGTACTTTGACGCCGCGGAAGGCGAGCCCGGCGGCGTCTACGACCAGCCCACCTTCGACGCGGTGAAGAAGCTGCAGACGGACCTGGGCCTGTCGCTCAAGGACGACCAGTACGGCCTGGTGGGCCGGAAGACCTTTGACGCAATCCTGGCCCAGGGCGACGCCTGGCGCAACCCGGGCGAACCCATCCACCGAAATTAGGCGCAAAAAGCCCCGCTTTCGCGCCGGCCCGTCCGGACGCAAAGGCGGGGCTTTCTCATGCGCGGAGACCGCCGCGGCCCGCGCTAAAGGTTGTAGTCCCCCGAGGATTCCGGCTGGTAGAGAATCTTCCGGATCTCGATGCGCGCGCGCCCGCCCGCCGTGTCCCAGGCGATCTCGTCGCCCTCGCGGTAGCCCAGAAGCGCCGTGCCCACCGGCGACAGGATCGACAGGCGGCCCTTCGTCCAGTCCGCCTCGTCCGGATAGACCAGCGCCACCTCCTCCTCCTCGCCGTCCAGCGTAATCAGCGCCCTGGACCGCATGGACACCACGTTGGCGGGCAGCGCCTGGGGCTCCACGACGCTGGCGCGCTCGAGCTCCTGCTTAAGCGCGCGGTAGGACTTGTCGAGCTCGACGCCGCCGAACAGCGCCTCGTCGATCAAACGGTTCAGCCGCTCCCGGTCAACCCGGCTGATGGTCACTTCGCCTGCCATGAATAACCCTCCCTGAATCAATTGAATATACGTCCGCATCGTCAGCGCGTGGCGCGTCCATTCGCCGCCGCGCTCCATATGAAAACCCGCCCGCCGGAATAGCGCCAGGGACCGGTGGTTGTCCCGGTGGATCACCGCCGTGACCCGGGGCGCGCGCATCTCGAAGAACGCCAGCGCCAGCGCCTCACGCAGCATCTTCTGCCCGAGCCGCCGCCCCCAGCGGCCCCGCTCCACCACCAGCACCACCTGCGTCTCTTCCGGCTTCGGCGCCAGCCGCACAAAGCCTACCGGTTCGCCGCGCTCCTCCGCCACAAAAAACCGGCCGCCCTGGTTGAAAAGGTGGGTCACCACGTTCAGGTGCGCGCCCTCCAGCGCCCGGCGGATCGCACCGGAAACCCCCGGTGCGTCGCTCAAATGTATGACGGTTTCCCGGTCCTCAAGCCAGCGGGCGATCAGGCGCGCGTCCCGCGCCGTAATTTCCCGGCGTAAACAAAAAGAAGGCCCTATCACATTGCCACACCTCGTCGCGGTTGATAAAGCCTTTCATGAAGCCGCTCACTTGCAAAACGGAGAAGCCATGACGGTTCTTTGCCCTTTTACTATACCAGATGCAGGCGCGCATGTCAAATCCGCGCCCGCAAAAAGAGCGCCCGCTTCGTTGACCGGAGCGGGCGCTCTTCGCGGAGGGAACCGCTGTGTCCTCCCGGAAAAACCGGAGAAGCCTTACTTCAGCTTGCCGACCACCGTCAGCTTCGCGAGCACCGATTCGCCGTGGGGGGCGCTCTTGATGGCATCCGTCAGATCCTTGCCGGCGGTGTTGCCGTTGTGGGTGCCGTTCGCCCACTGGGGCACATCCGTCACATCGTAGATGACGCCGTCCACGGCCACGTAGGCGGGCTTGCCGTCCTTGCCGTCGTAGGCGGCCAACTCGTCCGCCGTCAGCTCAAGCTGCGCGGGGGCGGCCGCCTCGGCCGCCTCGGTGGCGGCGGGGGTCGCCGCAGCGGCAGGTGCCTCGGTGGCGGCGGGGGTTGCCGTGGCGACAGGCGCCTCAGTGGCGGCAGGGGTTGCCGTGGCGACAGGCGCCTCGGTGGCGGCAGGGGTCGCCGTGGCGGCGGGGGTGGTGCCGGTGGTGCAGCCCGCCAGGGCCAGGGCCGCGACCACCATCATCGCGGCGATGACCAGAGTCTTGATTTTCATGAAAAAACCTCCTTCGCGCAGCGGATGCTGCCGGTTTTCAATGCAACCGGGCGTTGCGCCCGTTCTGGTTCTATTTTTACCCGAATTTGCCCCGCGCTAACGCCGGCGGCGCGCCTTACCGGCGATTTAACCCGGCGCGCCCCGGCCGCGGATCGCCCAATTCGCATTATCCACACTCCGCGATGTCACAACGCCCAATCATCTCTGGCCCCCGGCGGCAGAATCCGGACACAAATGAAGTCGCGCGCCGTAAAATATTCATTTTTGGCCAAAACGCGCTTGACAGCGGCGCCTTCGATGCATATACTCAACCAATAAAGCGGATTTTGCCGCGACGACGCGGCCGCCCCGGTCTTTTGAATTCAAATTTACAAAGAGCAAAGACGCTTCTCAAATGCCATATGGCCCTTGGGAAGCGCTTTGTTTTCAGGTTTCGGACGGGAACCCGCCCGGAGAAATGAAAAGGAGGCGTATCCCATGAAGAGAATGCTCCCCAGGATCCTTTCCGTCGCGCTGGCCATGATGCTTTTCTCCGGACTGATCCTCTCCGCCGGGGCGTCCGCGCTGCCGGTGATCAAGATCGCCAGCGCCACGCCGCTGTCGGGCAGTCAGTCCGCGCTGGGCAGCTCCATCAAAAACGGCATTGAGATGGCGCTCAACGCCCGCGTCGAGGAATTCAAGGCGCTGGGGTTTGACCTCCAGTTCGTCCCGACGGACGACCAGGCCGACCCGAAGGTGGGCGTCAGCAACGCGCAGCGCCTGGTGGAGGACCCCGAGGTGCTGGCGGTGGTGGGGCACTACAATTCCGGCGTGGCCATCCCCTCCTCCGAAGTCTACAACGGATACGGCCTGGCGATGGTCTCCCCGGCCAACACCAGCCCCGACGTGACGGACCGGGCGCTGCCCACCGTGAGCCGCATCTGCGCCCGCGACGACGCCCAGGGCCCCGCCGGCGCGGACTTCCTGTTCGGCCTGGGCAAAAAGAGCGTGTTCATCCTGCAGGACAAGACTACCTACGGCCAGGGCGTGGCCGACCAGTTCAAAAAGCGCTTTGAGGAGATCGGCGGCGAGGTGAAGGGCTACGAGGGCATCACCGCCGGCGAGGCGGACTTCTCCGCCGTGGAAGAAATGATCCGCGCCAGCGGCGCCGAGTCGGTGTACTTCGGCGGCATGTACCCGGAGGGCGCGCTCATCATCAAGCAGCTCAAGGAAAAGGGCATCGACGTGGTGTTCCTGGGCCCGGACGGCATGGACTCCGCCGAGCTGGTGAAGATCGCGGGCGACGCGGTCATCGGCAACTACTACACCTCCGTGGCGGCGGACGTATCCGGCACCGAGGCGGGCGCGGAATTTGTCGCGAAGTTCACCGAGCTCTACGGCCGCGCGCCGGAGGCGTTTGCCGCCTACGGCTATGACGCCATGAACGTGACGCTGGACGCCGTGAAGGCCGCCATCGAGGCAAACGGCGGCACGCTGCCCACCCGTGAGCAGGTAGCCGTCGCCGTGCGCGGCATCAAGGACTTCAAGGGCCTGGCCACCGACGTCAGCTTCAACGACATCGGCGACAACACCGAGGCCACCATCTACGTGCTGGGCTTTGAAACCGCGGCCTACCCGCCGGTGGCCATCAAGTCCATCCCGGCGGCGGAATACCTGAAGTAAGCGCCGGATTACCGGCCGGACATGGAAAGCCCCGGGGGCTCTACAATCTGGTTCGTTGCAGGGGGGGCGCACCCTCCTGCAACGGGCATCGGAAGGGTCGATGGACAATGAATGAGCTATCCGCACTGAAGGCCATCGTGCCGCAGCTCATCTCGGACGGCCTGGCGCTGGGCTTCGTGTACGCGATTGTCGCGCTGGGCTACACGATGGTGTACGGCATTTTGGAATTCATCAACTTCGCGCACAGCGAGCTGTTCATGTTCGGCGCGTTTGCCGGCACGGAGATCCTGCTGCTTTTGCAGAGCCAGGGGTACTTTGCCGGAATGCCGCCGACGATGATGCTGATCCTCGCGATCCTGTTCGCGATGGTGGTGACGGGTCTTTTGGGCGTGGCGGTGGACCGGGTGGCCTACAAGCCCGTGCGCAACGCGCCCAAGCTGGTGCCCTTCATTTCCGCCATCGGCGTTTCGTTCATCCTGCAGGACGCGGTGCGCATGGGCGCCGAGATCAAAAACGGCAGCTTCTATCTGTACGCGCCGTCGATGTTCGGGAACCGCATCCAGATCACCCCGTCGATGGCGATCCCGGAGAAGACGCTCTACATCGTGGCCTTCTGCGTGGTGATCATGCTGGGGCTGACGGTCTTCGTCAACCGCACCAAGTGGGGCAAGGCCATGCGCGCCGTCGCCCAGGACCGCGGCACCGCGCAGCTGATGGGCATCAACGTCAACAAGGTGATTTCGATGACGTTCCTGATCGGCGCGGGCATGGGCGGCGCGGCGGGCACGCTGTTTTCGGTGCAGTACGGCTCCATATCGCCCTATTCCGGCTTTATCCTGGGCATGAAGGCCTTTACCGCGGCGGTGTTCGGCGGCATCGGCAGCCTGCCCGGCGCAATGCTGGGCGGCGTGCTGCTGGGGCTTCTCGAGGTGTTCGGCGCGGCGTTTCTGGGCGCGCTGACCGGGGGCATGTTCGGATCGGAATACAAGGACGTGTTCGCCTTTGTGATCCTGATCCTGATTCTGATCGTCAAGCCCAGCGGCCTGCTGGGCAAACCCGCCGGAGAGAAGGTGTAGCCCGTGACGACACTTGCCCGAAAAACCCAGGACGCGCCCGCCTTTTCCGAAATGACCGCCGGGGAGCGCGTCATCCTCATCCTGGAAACGATCGTGATCCTGGCCGCGCCGGTGCTGGCGCTGATTTATAAGACCAACAGCGTGGTCTTTGTGGCCTTCCTCTTTTCGCTGATGCTGCTCACCATGGCGAAGCTGCCCAAGATGCTGCGCTTTGCCATCGCCGCCGTGGACCTGGCGGTGGTGATGCCCATCGTGGGCGCGGCCAGCGGCACATTTGCCTATGTGGCCACGATGGTGGGGGTCTACGCGGTGCTCTCGATGGGGCTCAACATCGTGGTGGGCTACACGGGGCTTTTGAACCTGGGCTACGCGGCGTTTTACGCCGTGGGCGCCTACACCTACGCGATTTTCGCCTCCCGCCAGGCGGCGCAGTTCATGGGTTTTGGCGCGTATCCGCTGTCGGGCAACTGGTTCTGGCTGTTCCTGGTGCTGGGCTTTATCGTGGCGGGGGCGGTGGGGTTCCTTCTGGGGCTTCCGGTATTGCGCCTCAAGGGCGATTACCTGGCCATCGTCACGCTGGGCTTTGCGGAGATCATCCGCCTGCTCTTCAACAACCTCAACCAGCCCGTCAACATCACCAACGGCCCCATGGGCATCACGCCCATCCAGGCGCCCAAGCCGCCCAGTCTGTTCGGGCTGGCGCTGAATAAGCCGGTGTTCTTCTATCTGATTGTGCTGGCGCTGTTCCTCCTGACGGTGGTGGTGGTGCGCAACCTCAACAATTCCCGCATTGGCCGCGCCTGGGTGGCCATCCGCGAGGACGAGCTGGTGGCCCGCACCATGGGCGTGCCGGTGGTGCGGATGAAGCTGCTTTCCTTCACCATCGGCGCGGGCCTGGCCGGCATGATGGGGGTGGTGTTCGCGGCGCTGCAAAGCTACATCGACCCCACCAGCTTCACCTTTACCGAGTCCATCATCATCCTGTGCATGGTGATTCTGGGCGGCACGGGCAGTCAGCGGGGCGTGATCATCGGCGCGCTGGCGGTGGTGGTCCTGCAGCTGCAGATTCTGAAGGACCTTTCGGAATTTTTCACGGGCCTTGCCACATCCGGCGCGCTGGTGCTGCCGGCGGGGCTCAACCCCGCCAAGTATGAAAAGCTGGTATTCGGCCTGATCCTGGTGCTGATGTGCATCTTCCGGCCCAAGGGCCTGCTGCCCGAAAAGCGCGTGCTGACGCTGAAAAAGCGCCGGGCCGCCCGGCCGGACGCGGACGGGGGGCGAGAAGCGTGAGACTGCTGAATGTGACCAACCTGACCAAGAATTTCGGCGGCCTGACCGCCATCAACAGCGTCAACTTTTCGATGGAAAAGGGGCAGATCGTGTCCGTCATCGGGCCCAACGGCGCGGGCAAGACCACGTTTTTCAACATGATCTCGGGCTACTACGTGCCCGACAGCGGCACCATTACCTTTGACGGCAAAAACCTCACCAAGCTGTCGCCGGAGCGCGTGGCCCAGAAGGGCATCGCCCGGACGTTCCAGAACATCCGCCTGTTCAAGGACATGTTGGTGGCGGAGAACATCCTGGTGGGCCGCTACATGCGCATGAAGGAGGGCCTTTTTGACATCGTGCTCAGGCTGCCAAGGCTCCGGCGCGAGGAGCAGGCCGCCTACGACAAGGTGCTGGAGCTGCTGGACTACGTGGGCCTCTCCGGCAAGGAGCAGGAGATGGCCAGGAACCTGTCCTACGGCCAGCAGCGCCGCCTGGAGATCGCCCGGGCGCTGGCGCTGGAGCCGAAGCTTCTGCTCTTGGACGAACCCGCCGCCGGCCTCAACCCCCGGGAGACCGAGGAAATGAAGGCCTTCATTCTGAAGCTGCGCCGGGACACGGGGGTTTCGATCCTTTTGATCGAGCACGACATGAAGCTGGTGATGGGCCTTTCGGACCGGATCACCGTGATCAACTACGGCGTCAAGATCGCCGAGGGCACGCCGGAGGAGATCAAGTGCAACCCGGAGGTCATCGAGGCATATCTGGGCAACGAGGATGACGAAGACGAGGCGCTGGAGGGGTGATGGATGATGCAGGACGCGGTGATGAAGCTGACCAACGTCAATACCTATTACGGGCAGATCCACGCGTTGCGGGACATCTCCTTTGAGGTGCGAAAGGGCGAAATCGTGACCCTGATCGGCTCAAACGGCGCGGGCAAGTCCACCACGCTGCGCACCATCTCCTCGCAGCTGACCCCCGCCGTGGGCGAGGTGGTGTACGAGGGGCGGACGATCTCCCGGCTCCCCGCTCACGAGGTGGTGGCCCAGGGCATCGCCCACGTGCCGGAGGGGCGCAAGATCTTCCCGGTGCTGACGGTGGAGGAAAACCTCGAGATGGGCGCCTTTCTCGTCCGGGACCCGAAAAAGAACGCCGCCAATTTCGAGCGGGTCTACGAGCTGTTCCCGCGGCTCAAGGAGCGGCGCAGACAGCGGGGCGGCACCCTCTCCGGCGGCGAGCAGCAGATGCTGGCCATCGGCCGGGCGCTGATGGGCTGCCCCAGGATGATGCTGATGGACGAACCCTCCATGGGCCTGGCGCCCATGCTGGTGGATCTGATCTTTAAATCCATCGTGCAGCTCAACCGCGAGGGGATGACGATCCTCCTCGTCGAGCAGAACGCGCGGAAGGCCCTCAAGATTTCCGACCGCGCCTACGTATTGCAAACCGGCGCCATCACCCTTTCCGGCACCGGGCAGCAGCTGCTGCGCGACGATACGGTGCGGGAGGCCTACCTGGGCTAGCCGCGGCGAAAAAGGACCGGGCCGGTGGGGGTGCCCCGCCGGCCCGGTCCTTTTTCGCCGCGGCGTCACATCGCGCGGTCGATGGCCAGCAGCGTCTGGATCAGCACGTTGGCGCCCCTGGCGCAGGCCTGCGCCGGGGTGTACTCCAATTCGCAATGGCTGTGGCCGCCCACGGAGGGCACGAAGATCATCGCGGTGGGCAGTTTGTCCGCGGCGTACTGGGCATCGTGGCCGGGGCCGGACACCATGCGCATGGCCGAATAGCCGCAGGTCTGGGCGCTTTTCTCCACCATGTCCACCAGCTCCCGGGAGAAGGCGACGCTCTTTCTGGACCAGGCCTCCTGCCAGCCGGCCTTGCAGCCCGCCACCTCCGGCGGAATTCGGCCGATGACGGCCAGCACCTGGTGCAGCACGTCGGGGCTGTAATGCCGGGCGTCCAGCGTAAAGCGCACCTCGTCCGGGATGATGGTGTGAATGTTGGGATGGCAGGAGATCTTGCCGGTGGTGTAGACCAGCGCGGGGTCCAGCTCGTCCAGCTCGTCGTGCAGGTACTGGATGGTTTTGACCGCGGCGTAGAGCGCGTCTTTGCGGTACTTCATGGGCGTGGTGCCGGCGTGGTCGGCCTGGCCGATGAAGGTGAATTCGTAGTTGATCATGCCGGCGACGCCCTCGACGACGCCGATGTCGCAGCCCTCGGCCTCCAGCACCGGCCCCTGTTCGATGTGCAGCTCAATGAGCGCCGCGTATTTGTCCGGCGACATGCGGTTTTCCTCGTCGCCCGCGTAGCCGGACGCGGCCAGCGCCTCGCCGAAGGTGAGCCCCGGCACGTCCTTGGCCTGGGAGGCCAGCATTTTTTCCTTGTCAAACTTGCCGCAGACCACGCCGGAGGACATCATCGCGGGCTCAAAGCGCGCGCCCTCCTCGTTGGTCCAGACCATGGCGGTCAGCGGATGGCGGTGGGGCACCTTTTCGCGGGCGATGGTCTCCAGCGCCTCCATGGCGGACAGTACCCCCAGTACGCCGTCGTAATTGCCGCCCCGGCGCACGGAATCCAGGTGGGAGCCGGTCAGAATGGCGGGCAGGGCTTCGGCGCCGGGCAGCGTGGCGTAGAGGTTGGCCATGTCGTCGCTGACGACGGCGCAGCCGATGGCCTCCATCCGCCGCACGAATTCCGCCCGGGCGGCAAGGGCCTCCGGCGACAGTGAAAACCGGGTGACGCCGCCCTTTCCGGTGTCGCCAAAGGCCGAAAATGTGCGGATTTTGTCTTCCAACCGCTTGAGATTGCATGAAATCACGGTTCATTCCCCCTCGTATTATCCCACTTCGGCGTGGGCGCCGCCCCCGGCGGCACGGCGCTTTTTCACCCGGGGGCCCTGAGAAACGGCCTCCACCGGGCAGACGGCGACGCACAGATGGCATCCCACGCACTTTTTTGCGTCCAGCACGGGCGCGCCCCGCTCGCCCCGCCGCAGCGCCTGATGGCCCGCGTCGTCGCAGGACACGCGGCAGCGGCCGCAGCCCACGCACTTCGCGCGGTCGAACTTGGGCAGGCAGACGGTTTCCCGGTCCAGGTCGTCCGCGGGCACGATGCGGGGGAGGGCCCGGCCCACCAGCTGGGTGACGCTTTCCATGCCCCGCTCGTCCAGATAGAGCCGAAGGCCCAGGATCATGTCCTCGATGATCCGGTAGCCGTACTGCATGACGGCCGTGGTCACCTGCACGCTTTCGCAGCCCATGGCGATGAATTCCGCCGCGTCCCGCCAGGTTTCGATGCCGCCCATGCCGCTGACGGGTACGCCGGCAAGCCGCGGCTCGCCCTTCAGCGACTGGATGAACCGGAGCGCGATGGGCTTTACCGCCTTTCCGGAATAACCGCCCACGCTGGTGACCCCCGCCACGTCCGGGCCGGAGGAGAAGGTTTCCAGGTTGACGTTCATCACGCTTTTGATGGTGTTGATGGCCGCGATGCCGCTGGCGCCGGCGCCGACGGCGGCGAGGGCGGGGGGTTCCATGTTGCCCAGGTTGGGCGTCATCTTGGCCAGCACCGGCAGGCGCGTGCCGCGCCGAACCGCGCGGGTGAAGGCCGCCACCAGCGTCGGGTTCTGGCCCACGTCGGCGCCCAGGCCGTCCGCCGCCATGTGAGGGCAGGAAAAGTTGCACTCAATGATGTCCGCCCCCGCGCCGCTGACCAGGCGCGCCAGCTCCGTCCACTCCTCCTCGCTGCGGCCCATGATGGAGGCGATGATCACCTTTTCCGGGAACTCCGCCTTCAGCCGCCGAATGGCGGCGAGGTTCTCCCCGATGGGCCTTTCGGAGATCTGCTCGATGTTTTTGAACCCCAGAAAGGGCGTGGCCTCCTTGCGCAGGGCGTCAAACCGGGGCGAAACCTCGTCGGGCACAAAAAGGCCGATGGTCTTGGTGGCCGCGCCCGCCCAGCCCATCCGGAACGCCCGGGCGATCATTCCGTAGGTGTTGGCCACCACGGACGAGGACAGAAAAAACGGGTTTTCGCACCGGACGCCGCAAAAGTCGATGGCGAGGTCCGCCCGGGGCGGGGCCTGCCGCGCGCCGGAAGCGCGCATCAGCACCTCGTCCACGGCCACCGCCCGGCCCGTGCGCCTTTTGAGGCAGGCGCCCACGCAGGGCCGGCCCGCGCACGTCTTGCAGGGCAGCGGATCGGGCAGCAAAAGCGCCGCCCCGGCGGTGTTTTCAAACCGTACCGAGCGGATGGCCGCCGCCGCGTCGATGCCGTGGGGACAGGCGGCGGTGCAGGGCGCCCCCTCGCACAGGAGGCAGCCGCCCGCCTCCTCCCGAAGCGCGATGGCGCTGTAAATGCTTCGCAAGATGCGTTCCCCCTTCCTAGCGCATGACGGGCTCGCGCCTCACGAACCGGCCGAAGCCCGGTTCGCCCACAAAGGCGCCGTGATCGTAGACGAGCCGGCCGCGCACATAGGTTTTGACCGGATAGCCGGAAAATGTCTTGCCCTCCCAGATGGTGTGGTCATAATCGGAATGCATGTTGGAAACCGACACGGTAAACGTCTTTTCCGGGTCGTAGATCACGATGTCGGCGTCCTTGCCCACGGCGAGGGAGCCCTTCTGCGCGCAGCCGAAAATTTTGGCCGGGTTGGCGGCGCACAGCTGCACCGCCCGCGGGAAGGAGATCTTCCCCTCGTTGGCGGCGGCGAGCATGTAGGGATAGAGGTTTTCCACCCCCGCGCAGCCGTTGGGGATTTTTGTAAAGTCGTCCTTGCCCCAGTCCTTTTCGCAGCTCTGGAAGGGGCAGTGGTCGGTGGCGACGGTGTCGATGCTCCCGTCGGCCACGGCCTTCCACAGCGCCGCCCGGCTCTCTTCGCCCTTGATGGGCGGCGAACACACAAAGGCGCGGCCGTCCGGGCGCTTGTAGACGTCGCAGGTGAATTCCAGGTACTGCGGACAGGTTTCGATGAAGATCTTTGCGCCCGCGCGCTTGGCCGCCACGGCGGCCTCGAGGCCCTCGGCGTCCGCCATGTGCACGATGTACAGCGGCGCGTCCGCGTGCCTGGCCCAGTGGACGGCGCGCTTGTCGGCCTCGGCCTCCACGTACTCCGGCCGGGACAGGTAGTGGTACCAGGCGGAGGTATGCCCCTCCTTCAGAAACCGCTCGATGTTCATGTCGATCACGTCGGGGTTCTCGGCGTGGATGTTGGTGATGGCGCCCACCTCCGCGGCGCGCCGCAGCACCTTGATGAAGGTGCCGTCGTCCACCATCATGCCCTCTTTTTTGTACACCATGAAGCACTTGAAGCTGGGGACGCCGTAGTCCACGGCGGCCTGGAATTCGTCCAGCAGCGCGCCGCCGTTGAGGTCGGTGATGATGCAGTGGAACGCGAAGTCCACGCAGGCCTCCGGCGCGCACATGGCGCGCCGGGCCTCGACGGTTTCCACAATGCCCTTGCCCCTGCGCTGCATCGGGTAGTCGAACACCGTGGTCACGCCGCCGGAGGCCGCGGCGCGGGTGCCGGCCAGATAGCCGTCCGCCGACACGGTGCCGCCGAAGGGCATCGCCAGATGGGTGTGGGCATCGATGGCGCCGGGCAGCACGTACATCCCCGCGGCGTCCACAACCGCTTTCGCCGGAAGATCGAGATGCGCCCCGATCAGCGCGATCCTGCCATCCGCCACACCGATGTCGCCGGAGAAAACCTCCTCCGCCGTGACGATCCGGCCGTTTTTGATCAGAAGATCGATCATGGGACTGCCTCCTTAAAAGACGGCCGCCCGCGCCGTGCTCGCGGCCCGGCGCGGGCGGTCGTTGGGAATTGCGCCGCGGTTATTCCGCGATCTTGTACACCAGCACCAGGCCGGAGCGCTGGAACACCTGCGCCACCTCGACGAGGCCCATGCCGCCGGCGTTGGCCGCGATCAGGTTGGACACCCAGGTGACGCCAAAGTCCACCTGACCGGTGTAGACCGCCGTGGTTTCGGAGATGTCGCCGCCGCCGGGCACGATGGTCACGTTGAGGCCCGCGTCCGCATAGTAGCCCTTGTCCAGCGCCACGTAGTAGCCCATGAACTGCGCCTGGGGCAGCCACTTGAGCTGGATGGTCACATCTGTCTTTTCGGGGGCTTCAAGGGCCGCGCCCTCGGCGGTGGCCGCCTCCCAGTAGGACGCGTCGCGGATGTCGTCCAGGGTCAGCTTGGAAAGGGCGTCCGCCGCCGCGGAATCGGAGAGCTTGATGTAGGTCTTGGCCAGGTCCAGCGTCTGCTGCATGGCCTCCTCGTCCATCGCGCCGTAGGCGGTGACGGCGCTGCCCTTGGTGTCGGTTTCCACCAGCTTTTTGACTTCCTCCGCCATGTAGGCCTGGTGCTCGCTGGACACGGAGGAGCCGTACTTGTACACGATCTCCGCGGCCTCCGCCGGGTTGGCGCAGGCGTAGGCCCAGCCCTTCATGGAGGCGGCGACAAACGCCTTGACCGTGTTGGGGTTGGCTTCCGCGAAGGCGCGGGTGGTGAAGATGTTGTCCTCCAGCATCGCCACGCCCTCGTCGTTCATGTCAATATACTTTACCGTGTCGCCGTAGGCGTAGCCGCCCTGGTAGTCGTTTTTCACCAGACCCAGCTCGTTATACGTCATGGCGGAGGCCAGGAGGATGGAATCATCGTCAAAGCCGTCCATGTCGAAGGCCTGGCTGAGGTAGGTGGTGGGCTGGCCGTATTTGGAGAGCAGTGCCTGTATTTCGTACTCGTTGCCCAGGCCCCAGTTGCCCACCTTGCCCTGGGACGCGGCGTCCACCACGACGGCTTCGGCGGTGGCATCCGCCGGATACCCGGCGGCCAGCGCGGGGCCGGCGGCCGTGATGAGCAGCGCCGCCGCCATCAGAACCGCCAGAATCAGCGTTCTCTTTCTCCCATGCAACATGTCCGTTTCCTCCCTTAATTTGGTTTTTATTCAACCGAGTGGGCGTCATCTCCGCCACTTCAGAAGAATACGCTCCGCGGCGAGCAGCGCCGCGTACATCGCAATGCCGATCGCGCAGGCCACCAGAATGTAGGCCCAGGCGGTGGCGTACTGCGCCAGCACGATGTTTTCGCGAATCTGCCGGCCCACGCCGATGATGTACTCCGCGAAGTATTCGCTGACCAGCGCGCTGATCACCGAGCCCGGCACGCTGACCCGCAGCGCCGTGAACACGTATGGCACGCTGTTGGGCAGCCGGAGCTTGTAGAAGATCTGCCACGGCGTGGCGGCGTAGGAGTGCATCAGATCCAGCGAAAAGGGCTTCAGCTCCGTCAGTCCCCGGTAGGCGTTGATGCTCATGGACACCGTGGAGGTGATCATCACCACCAGCATCTTGGCCAGCATGCTGCGCACGCTGGCGTCCGGGCTGAAATCCTTGGTGAGGTTGTTGAGGATGGGCGCGATGGCGATGATGGGGATGGCGTTGAAGGCGGAGGCCAGCGTCAGCCCGCCCTTGCCCCACTTGGTAAACACCGCCGCGATCACGCCCAGAAAGTACCCCAAAAGAGAACCCAGCGCCAGGCCCCCCAGCGCCACGGTCACCGTGGCCCGCACGTTGAGCATGATGGTCGGCAGATTGTCGCCGATGATGGCCAGGATGCGCCCCGGAAGCGGCAGCGTAAAAGTGTCCGCGCCCAGAATTTTGTGCAGCAGCTGGGTCTGCCACAATACGGCCACCGCCGCGCCGAAGAGCACCGGGTACAAAATGGCGGAGAATCCGTCCCAGGAGAACTTCTTTTGCTTCATGGCAGCGCCCCCGGCTTTGGGGCGGGCCCCTTGGGGTTTCTGCGGTAGGGGGAGGCCCACTTTTCCAGCGCGGCCATCAGACGGTAGCTCAGAATGCCCACGATGGCGCTCAGAAACACGATCTGCCAGAACACGTAGATGGTCATCGCGTGCTTGAGGGACTGGCTCATCATCGTGCCCAGCCCGCTGCCGCCCTGCAGCGTGTCCACCAAAATGGAGGCGGTGATGGCCATCGGCGCCGCGATTTTGAGCCCGGTAAAGAGGTAGGGCATTGAAAAGG
The DNA here is from genome assembly GCA_040768845.1 of Christensenellales bacterium. GTDB lineage: Bacteria > Bacillota > Clostridia > Christensenellales > Aristaeellaceae > JAEZHK01. The sequence continues at coordinate 52,168 of JAXGME010000012.1, forward strand.
GGATGAGCAGCTTTCTGTACACCTCGTACCGGCTGGCGGCCAGGGAAAACATGAGCTCGCGCTTTTCCCTTTCCACCGCCTTGAAGCCGGCCAGCGCGTTGGTGGCCACCGGGTAAAACGTCAGGATCGCCGCGATCACGATGCGGCTTTTGTCGATGGACTTGGTCAGCGCCAGCACGATGGGCGCCATGCCCAGAATCGGGATCATCTGGATGATCATCAGGTAGGGGAAAAGGGTCTTTTCCACCGCCTTGAAAAGGCTCATCACCAGCGCCAGCAGGTAGCCCACCGCCGCGCCCAGCACAAAGCCGATGGCCGCGCGGAACAGGGTAATGCCCGCGTTGGACAGCACCAGCTGCAGCGCCGTCTGGGTGCCGTTGATCTTGCGGGGGTCAAAGACCGAGTAGAGGATCTGCCACAGGTGCGGCAGCACGTTTTCCGGCGTGCGCTTGACGCCCGCGATGACCGTGGCGCCAATCTCCCAGACCACCACGAGCCCCAGGGTCCACACCAGCGTCACCATCCGGGGGGAGGCGAGCGCCTTTTTGAGGGCGGTCAAAGGATCACACCCCCTCGAAGCTGCCGCGGACCTTGGCGACCAGCGCGCCGAAGGCGGGCGTATCCTTGACGGCCAGGCGCCTGGGCCGGGGGATGTCGATGTCAACCACCGCCGACACGCGGCCCGGGTGGGGCGAGAGCACCACCACGCGGTCGGACAGGAACACCGCCTCGGCGATGTTGTGGGTGACGAACACCACCGTCTTGTGGGTCTTGCTCCAGATGGTCAGAAGGTCCTCGTTGAGCTTTTCCTTGGTGAATTCGTCGAGGGCGGAGAAGGGTTCGTCCATCAGAAGGATCTCCGGGTCGATGGCCAGCGCCCGGGCGATGCCTACCCGCTGCTGCATGCCGCCGGAGAGCTGGCCCGGGTACTTGCGGCCAAAGTCGTAAAGCCCCACCATGCCCAGCATTTCGCTGACGGTGGCGGTGCGCTGGGCCTTGGGCAGGCCCATCAGCTCCATCGGCATGCATACGTTGCGCCGGGCGGTGCGCCAGTCGTAGAGCACCGGGCTCTGGAATACGATGCCGAACTTCTTTTGCAGGCGCACCTGGCGGGGCGTCTGCCCGCGCACGGTGATGGCGCCCTCCGACGGCCGCTGCAGGTCCGCGATGGCCCGCAAAAGCGTGGTCTTGCCGCAGCCCGACGGCCCCACCAGCGATACGAATTCGCCCTGGCGGATGGCAAGGTTGACGTTGACCAGCGCGTCGATGGTCTCGCCGCCCTCCCTGTCCGGGAAGCGCACCGAAAGGTTTTCAATCAGGATCTCCGCGCCGTCCCCCGGCTCGGGGATGGGTTCGGGTTTTTTTCTGGCCAGCTGCATGGTCATACCTCCGATTCTGGTCGTTCCGGAACAGCAAAATGGCGCAAGGAACGCGCCTTACGCCATTGTAAGCGGGGGATATACCTAGTAGAGCGCCTCGTACAGGCGGGCGACGTCCCCTTCCGCGACCTCGCGGAGGGTGTTCGCCGGGCTGCCGCTTTCGATCGCTTCCCGCGCCATCCGCGGGATCGCGCGGTAGAAATCCGCCTTCGGGATGCCGTAGGCCGCCGGGGTGGGGATGCCCAGATGGTCGGCCAGCGCCGCCAGCGCCCGGATCAGCGCCTCCGCGGCCTGGCGGTCGTCCCCGCCAAACCCGGCCGCGCCGGTCCGCCGGGCCAGCTCCGCAAATTTTTCCGGCCGGCCCGCCGCCGCGAAGGACAGGCAGGGCACCAAAAGCATCGCGTTTGACAGGCCGTGGGGCACGTGAAACCGGGCGCCGATGGGCCGGCTCATGCCGTGAACCAGCGTGACGGAGGCGTTGGAGATGGCCACCCCCGCCTCGTACGCGGCCACGGCCATCTCCGCCCGGGCGGCGGGGTCCCCGCCATCAAAGGCCCGGGGCAGACTTTTGAGGATGCGCCCGGCCGCATCGGCGGCGTAGGGATCGGTCAGCGGCGTGGCTCTTTTAGAGGTGTAGGCCTCCACCGCGTGGGTCAGCGCGTCCAGGCCGGTATGGGCGGTGAGATCGGGCGGCGCGGAAAGCGTCAGCGCAAAGTCCACCACGGCCACGTCCGGCAGCAGGCATTCGCCCCGGAGCAGGAGCTTCGCGCCCCCCCGGCTGTCGGTGATGACGGTAAACTTCGTGGCCTCGCTGCCGGTGCCGGCGGTGGTGGGAATGAGCGCCATTTTGGGCAGGTTTCCGGTGATTTCGCGCCCGGCGTGGGCCACCACGCGTCCGGGCAACGCCGTGCGCACCGCGATGGCCTTGGCGCTGTCCAGCGGGCTGCCGCCCCCCAGGCCGATCAGATGGTCGCAGCCGCCGTCGGAAAAGGCCCTCGCGCCCGCCTCGATCATTTCGTCGTCCGGCTCGCCGGGGATGTCCGAAAAAACCGACCACGCCACCCCCGCCCGCGCCAGAAGCGCCGTCAGATGCGCGAAGCCCCCGCCTTTTTTCACGGTATTGCCCGTGACGATCAGCGCCTTTTTGCCAAGGCGGCAGATGTCCTCCGCCGCCGCCTCGAGGGCGCCCTCGCCAAAGACCGTTCGGGCCGGAAGTTTCAGAATACAGGCCATGCGTCCCTCCGTCAGATCATCGCGTCCACTTCAAAGAGCACTTCGTCCAGCTTCTCCATCTCCTCCGCCAGCTGGGCCTGGGTGATGATGAGCGGCGGCGCGACGAGGATCATGTTCTCGTGGGTGTAGGTCATGAAGCCCCGCTTGAACAGCCTGCCCAGAACGTCCTTCATGACGCCCTCGGGGTCCTTGCCGTAGGGCACCAGCGGCTCGCGGGCGGCCTTGTCGCGGACCAGCTCCACCGCGGCGAAAAGGCCGATGGCGCGCACGTCGCCCACCGACGGATGGGCCTCCTTCATGGCCAGAAGCCGCGCCTTCAGCGCCGCGCCGACGGCGCGGACGTTGTCCAGAATCTTCGCCTCCCCGTAGTAATTGACGCAGGCCACCCCCGCGGCGCAGGCCAGCGGGTGGCCGGAGTAGGTGAGCCCGCAGGAGAGCACGTGGTCGTCAAAGTAGTCCGCCACCGCCCGCGACACCGCCACGCCCCCCAGCGGCACATAGCCGCAGGTGACGCCCTTGGCGAAGGTGACCATATCCGGCTTCACGCCGAAGTGCTCAAAGGCGAACATCTTGCCGGTGCGGCACCAGCCGGTCATCACCTCGTCCAGGATCATCAGGATGCCGTACTTGTCGCACAGCGCCCGCACCCCCGGCAGGTAGCCCTCCGGCGGGATGATCACGCCGTTGGAGCCGGTGACGGTTTCCAGCACGATGGCGGCCACGGCGGCGGGGTTTTCATAGACGATCTGTTCCTCCAGCATGGAAAGGTAGTATTTTGTGACGGCCGCCTCCGATTCAAAGGGCACCGGCGCGCGGTAGACGTAGGGGTCAAAGAACTTCACAAAGCCCGGCACGCCCGGCTCCAGCGCGAAGCGCCGGGGCTCACCCGTCAGGTTGCCCGCCCCGAAGGACGAGCCGTGGTAGCTGCGGTAGCGGGAAAAAATCTTGTTGCGCCCGGTGACCATGCGGGCCATCTTGACGGCGTTTTCGTTGGCGTCCGCCCCGGCGTTGGTGAAGAACACCTTGGCCATGTTGTCCGGCATCAGCGAGATGATCTTTTCGGCCAGCGCCGCCCGGCTTTCGGCGCCGTAGGAGGGGCCCACAAAGCAGAATTTGTCCACCTGCGCCTTGATGGCGTCGCCGATGGCCCGGTTGCCGAACCCCAGGTTCATGTTGACCAGCTGGCTGGACATGTCGGTAAAGCGCCGGCCCTCGTCGTCCCAGAAGTAAATGCCCTCGCCCCGAACCACGGGAATGGGGTTGATGCTGCGCTGCGCGCTCCAGGATTGCAGGTTGTATTTCTTTAATATGCATTTCATGGACTCGCCGGTCACGGGATCATCTCCTAAAATTAACGCGCGGCAATGGTTTGCTGCTCCATTGCCGCGCGCCTCGTTTTATGAACTTGCAAGGAGTATATCTCAATGCTGCAATTTTGTCAAGCGGCAGAGGCTACAGTTTTTCTTGTGCATCTGCACAGCGCGCCGGGAGATTGTTAAAAAAACCCGAAGGACCGGGGCTGCCCGGGGCGTGCCGGGCTGTATTTTTGCCCAGAGGGGCGCGCCCTTTACAGGATCTCCCGGATGTGGAGCCCTGTGGCGAGCATCAGCATGTCCTTCTGCACCATGGGGTCCAGGCCGGTGATGGACCTGATCTTTTTCAGCTGGTTGGTGACGGTGTTGCGGTGCACGTAGCGGCTCTGGGCGATCTTCACCAGGTTGCCGTTGAGCGCCTGATAGGCCAGAAGCAGCCCCGTCAGCTCGGTCCGGTTCTCCCGGTCGTACTTTTCCAGCGGGCCGACGGTCTCCTGGTAGAAGGCGCGCAGCACGCTTTTGTCCTCCACCGCGCACAGGATTTTAAAAAAGCCCAGCCGGTCGTAGCGGGCCACGGTTTCGCCGCGGCGGCGCGCCATCTGCATGGCGGACAACGCGCGCTCGAAGTTGGCGGTCTGGTCGTAGATGCCCTCCTGGTTGGAGCTGACGCCCACCCGCAGCGTGAGCCCCGGCAGGTCCGCCGCCGCCAGCGCGAGAAAGTCTGCGAGGAAGGTTTCGATCTCGTCGGCATCGTAGTTGACCAGCACCAGTATGCGCGTTTCCTTATAGGAAAAGGATACGAACAGTTCGTGCAGCCGCCGCGCCGCCGCCTCCGCGATGCGGGCGACGTCCATCTCCCGCCAAGCCTCGCCCTCCGCGCCGACGCACACGAAGGCGAAGCGGCTGCCCCGCTGGTAGCCGTAGCGTTCCAGCTGCAGGGCCTGGGCCTCCACATCCCCCACCTTGAACAGGATGTTCTTGATCAGCGACGCAATGGTCTCCTCCGCGTGCTCGTTGCGCATGATGCGGTGGCAGAAGTCCCGGGTCATGTCCACCATGCGGGTTTCCCAAGGGATGGTGAAAAGGGGCAGGTTCACCTGATCGCAGTAGGCGATGAGCGAAGGGGGGATCTCCCTGGTATGGGGGCCCAGGTTGACCACAAAGGCGCTGGCGCCGTTGTCCACGAGGCGCCGGGCAAAGCTCAAAAGCCAGTCGCCGCCCCGGTTCATGATGCCCGCCGTGAACACCAGCTCCCCGCCGTGCAGAAAGCCGGTCACAGCCTCGTCCTCGATGATGTGCACCCACTGGACCAGGCCGTTCATGCCGCCCTTCCCGGCCACCAGACTCATGCCGTAGAGAAAGGTGGCGTTTTTGTAGAGCTTGCGCACCATGATCGCCATCGCGTTGCCTCCCAAAAAGGCGCGAGGGCGCCGCATGTGCGACGCCCTCGTCCCTCAAGTTGGGGCAATTATAGCACACTCCCCGCCGCCCGTAAAGCGCGCGCGTGTTACGCGCGGCGGACGTCATTCGATCCGCACCCGGTACTTTTCCAGCCAGTAGTCCACCTGCAGGAGGTAGGCAATGGTCTGCGGCGCGGTCATCAGCTGGCCGTACCAGTTCTGGACGGGTTCTTCGGCCAAAAGCGCCTCGGCCCGGCTCCGGCGGACGATGGTCCACAGGGGCGCGCCCGGGGTGGCGATCAGATCCCGCAGCCGCTGCGCGACCAGGCGCGCGTAGGCGGGGTTGTGGGTCTTGGGGTAGGGGCTTTTTTTGCGCGTAAGCACCTTTTCCGGCAGGTAGTCCGCCATCGCCCGGCGCAAAAGCCCCTTTTCAAAGCCGCCCAGCTCCTTCATCGGCCAGGGCACCGAATAGAGGTATTCCGCGATGCGGTGATCGCAGTAGGGCACCCGCACCTCAAGGCCGGAATACATGCCCATCCGGTCTTTCCTATCATGAAAAGATTCTAAAGGAAACTATGGCTCCGAACCCGAGACGGTCAGTTCTCCGGCGTTCGTATAGTGGATATCCATGCCTTCGTCGGTGACGTAGACCGCCTTGATGAACGCGCGGGCGATTCGCTTTTTCTTATCAAAGGGGATCGCGTCCCAGTCCGTTATCGCCGCGACGACCGAATCCATCGGCAGCGCGCGGCGCGCCTTTCCGGAGAGAATCTGATTCAGCTTCGCAAGTGTTTCCCGCTTTTCCTTATCCAGATTTTCAATCGCTTCGTTGATGTAGCGCATGACCGTTTCATTTGCCATGGGGATCTTTGCAAGCATCGCGCTGATTTCCTCATCCACTTTTACAAGGCGGATTTTCAGCTCGTTTTCCTCTTTGCTCTCGCGGCTGACGCCGATGCTGTTCACGCCGGAAACCATGTTCCGGATCTCGGGGATCAGCGCTCCGGCCACCGCCGCTTCGATGTCCTCAATAAGGAATGTCTTTTTCCGGTCATAGCAGATGCGCAGCTTCCGTCCGCCGCAGGCAATGTACTTTTTGTCCTTATAGCCATTGACGACGTTTATTGCCATTTTGCAGTATCCGCACTTAATGATTCCCGAAAGCCAGGTGTGGCGGCCCTTTCCCGTGTTCTTGACCTGCCTGTTATGGTCCAGCTTGTTCTGGCAGGAAATCCATGTGTCAGAATCGACAAGGCCTTCATGCAGGCCCAGCGTTACAAAGCTCTTGGAGATGTCGGTAAACCGGCTTGTCGTGACGCCTTTGCGCTCTCCGTAGAGGTAGCAGCCGTTGCGTCCGATATAGTCTTCCACGCCGCTGTTCATGGTCGCTCCCTTATTCTTCAGGTAGAGGAAGACGTCGGCGTCCGCCCGCACGTAGGCCGGATTCCGAAGAAGCCGGCCCAGAGATACGCTTGTCCATGCCCTTTGCCGGTTGGTCAGCACCGCCGCTTTGTTGAGCCTTGCGCATATTGCGCCCAGCGCCACATCCGTCGTCGCGTATTCCTGAAACAGCTGCCTGACCCGTTCGGATGCAACCTCATCCGCCTCGTAGGTATAGGTTTTTTTCCCGCCATGGAATGTTTCGACCTTTTTGAACCCGTAGGGCGCGGCGCCGCCCAAATAGAAGCCGTCTTTGCCCCTGGAATAGTAATTATCGCGCACCCGTTCCTGAATCGTCTCGCGCTCAAGCTGGGCAAAGACCATCGCGACATTGATCATGGCCCTGCCCATCGGCGTCGTGGTGTCGATCGGGTCGCTGTATGAAACGATGGAAACGCCGTGCTTTTCAAAGACCTCAAACATATTGGCAAAGTCAATGATCGCACGGCTGATCCTGTCAAGCCGGTATATGATGACCTTTTGAATTTTCCCGGCGCGGATATCGTTCATCATCTGCGCAAACTGGGGGCGCAGCGTGTTCTTCCCGCTGTATCCCCGATCCGCATAGACGGTGCATTTTTCGCCGGGCAAGGCTTTTGAGCGGCAATGCGCAATCTGACTTTCGATGGAAATGCTGTCTTTTTTGTCTATGGACTGGCGCGCATAGATGGCGTCCACCACCCCAATCACCCCGTCTGTATTTTATTCCGCTCTGACTCAAAATACGCTTATAGGCGCTGCCGCCAGATTGCTATTGCGGGTCGCTCAGAATTTGAACCAACTGTTCAACCGCCTGGTTCCTTTGGGCCTCAGCTTCCGCCGGAGTCATTGCCGGACGATAAATGCGGATGGAAATACCCTCATACTGCGCGGTACGGGACAGCACATATTCCCCGTCTTCCATCGCTCCACCACCCCGGCCAACGTATGCGTTTGCGCCGTGAAAATATGCCGGGGCGGCGACGCGCCGGGCGGGCCCGCCTGCGCGGGGAATGGCTTTGGCGGATTCAGCCATGCTACTACGGGGCAAGCGCGGAAATAATTGCCGAAAAGGCGCCGTAAACCGGGCGTCTTTGGCAAACAAAAGCGGAGAATGAGTTTTGAAATCATCTTGACAGCTAGATTAAATTATGGTACATATAGACTGGTTACAATTTGACCTTTGGGGGAGTTTTGATGGGCGCTCGCTTTCGGTGGCGCCACTGGATTGCGGCCGCGCTGGCGATGGGCTGTGTGGTGCTTTCGCTGCCCGCGGGCGCGTTTTCGCGCCCGGAATCGGACGCGCGGCGGGCGCCCTTTGCCTGGGACGCCGCCGATCCCCCGGAGACTCGATGGGTTTTGCCGGAATGCGCCTGGGCGTGGCGGCTGGTGGTCCGCCCGGCGCGCCTGGGCGTGACGGCGCCCGCCTCGGTGCGGGCGGCGGCCCTCGCGCCCGATGCCGCGGCCCAATCCGGCCGGCCTCGGACGCCTGCTTTTTGCAGGCGCCGCGCACCGCCCGCCATGGTGGCCTGAACGACTGTTTTCCGCTCCGCTTCCTTTCACGGGGAACCGCGCGGCGCGGCAAAATAGATTCCGGAGATGTTTCTCCAGGCACATATTTAAAAAGGGAGATGTTTCGCATGGTTTGGGCGATCGTGGCCATCGTGGTTTCCATTGCCGCGTTGGGCGTCGCGGCCTACTTCTACCGTTGGGTGAAGGCGCTGCCGACAGCCAACTCGGAGGTTGACCGCATCAGCGACCTGATTCGCAAGGGTGCATTTACGTTCATCAAGCGCGAGTACAGGACGCTCGCCATTTTCTGCGCGGCGGCGGGCCTTCTGATCCTGCTGTTCCTGCCCCATCCGATCTGGTCCACCTCGGATCCGTCCCACAATGTGGGCATGCTGCTGAGCTACCTGTTCGGTTCGGCGCTGTCGGCCGTGGCGGGCGTGGTGGGCATCTCGATCGCGACCTACGCCAACAGCCGTTCGGCCTCCGCGGCGCGGGAAGGCATTGCCCCGGCCTACATGGCGGGCTTCCGCGGCGGCGCGGTCATGGGCATGGCAGTCGTGGCCACGTCCCTTCTGGGCACCGCGATCCTGTTTCTCATCAAGCAGGACAACCCGGATGAGTTGATCATGGCCTTCAGCTTCGGCGCGAGCTCGCTGGCGCTGTTTGCCAAGGCGGGCGGCGGCATCTTCACCAAGACCGCGGACATCTCCGCCGACCTCACCGGCAAGGTGGAGCTGGGCATCCCCGAGGACGACCCGCGCAACCCGGCGGTCATCGCCGACAACGTGGGCGACAACGTGGGCGACGTGGCCGGCATGGGCGCGGACCTGTTTGACTCTAATGTGGCCTCCATCGCGGCGGCGATGGTCATCGCGACGGTGCTGGGCAAGATCGAGCTGATCTTCTGCTTCGGCGCGCTGGGCCTTCTGGCGTCGATCATCGGCGTGTTCGTCTCCAAGATCGGAAAAGACGGCGACCCGGGCAAGGCCCTCAACAGCGGCACCTACATCACCTGCGGCCTGTTCGCGGTGATGACCCTCGTCGTGACGCTGATCTGGCCCCTGGGCATGGATACCGTCGCCGACGGCCTGCGCATCTGGGGCGCGGCGGTGTTTGGCATGGTGGCCGGCGTGATCATCGGTCTCACCTCCGAATTCTTTACCGGCGATGACAAAAAGCCCGTCGCCCGCGTGGCGTCGGCCTGTCAGAACGGCCCGGCCTTTACGATCCTCTCCGGCTTCTCCTACGGCCTGGTGAGCTCGCTGCCCTCGATGGTGGGCATCGGCCTGGCCGCGCTGGTTTCCTACAAGATCTGCGAGCCCCTCGGCGGCAACTACCCGATGCTGGGCATCGCGGTGGCCGCGCTGGGCATGCTGTCCGTGGTGGGCATGATCATCGCCAACGACGCCTACGGCCCCATCGTGGACAACGCCCGCGGCCTGGCCGAAATGTGCGACCTGGGCGACGAGGTGCTGGACATCACCGACAAGCTGGACTCCGCCGGCAACACCTCCAAGGCCATCACCAAGGGCTTCGCCATCGGCGCCGCGGGCCTCACCGTCATCGCGCTCTTGGCCGCCTTCAAGGAGACCGCCGAGCAGGCCATCGAGAAGATGGTCGCCACCGTGGGCTTCGCCAACATCCCGGAAGCCTACCAGAAGATCGTGGACGCGGTCACCGGCCAGGCCAACATCCAGTTCAACCTGATGGACCCGCTGGTCTTCTTCGGCATGATGGTGGGCGCGGCCATCCCGGCCGTGTTCTCCGCGATGCTGATCCTGGGCGTGGACCGCAACTCCGAGAAGATGGTCGCGGAAATCCGCCGCCAGTTCAGCAGCATCCCCGGCCTCAAGGAAGGCAAGCCCGGCGTGCACCCGCAGTATGAAAAGTGCATCGACATCGCCACCGTGGGCGCCATCAAGGAACTGATCCCCGCCGGCCTGATGGCCATCCTGGGCACGCTGGTCGTGGGCTTCATCGGCGGCGTCAGCGCCATCGGCGGCTACCTGGTGGGCAACATCGTCACCGGCCTTCTGATCGCGCTTCTGATGTCCAACGCAGGCGGCCTGTGGGACAACGCGAAGAAGTACATCGAGGCGGGCAACTGCGGCGGCAAGGGCAGTGATGCCCACAAAGCCGGCGTCATCGGCGACACCGTGGGCGATCCCTTCAAGGATACCGCGGGCCCGTCGATCAACACGCAGATCACCGTGGTCATGCTGGTCTCCAACCTGGCGGCTGGCCTGTTCGTGGCCACCTCGCTGATCCGCTAAGCGCATCTCCTGATCGGCCGCCGCGCAGCTGCGCGGCGGCCGTATCTGTCCAAAAGGGCCCGCGCCATCGGTACGCGCGGGCGGCGCGGATCAAACCATCGCAAACAGCCATTTCCCGGCACAACCGGGAAATGGCT
>JAXGME010000013.1:0-38962 GCA_040768845.1 Christensenellales bacterium
CGCGGTCGTAAAAGCCCTCGCCTTCGCCAAAGGCGCAGGGCTCCACGTAGCCCTGGCACTCCCGCGCGCCCAGAAAGATGTCCCGCCGGCCGCCGCGCTCAATCATGCGCCGGGCGATGCTGTGGTGCTTGTGCTCGTCCCGGTCCCCGGCCATCTCCGGCCGGTGTTCGTTCCACACGAAGTGGGCCCGCACCTGGTAGCGCACGTCCTTGAGGTAGGTGTAAACCGACAGCGTGTTGCCCGGGCCCTTGTAGTTGATGGGGCGGATGTTCTTGGCCTCGGTGCGGATGGGGTTCATCACCCGGACCTCGTCGATGATCCACAAAAGGGTTGGCTTCCAGTACACGCTCTCCACAATGCCCTTCAGCGCCTGATAGGTCGGCACCTGATAGGAGAACTTCTCTCCGCCCAAGCGCGTCACCGGGTCACTGAACAGCGCGTACCGGCCGTGGACCACGAATTCCACCTGATTGCGAACCTTCAATTGACCACCTCCCGTCAGTTGTAGAGAAATTCCAGCGCCCCGGGCTCGAGACGCAGGCCGGTCGTCTGATCGTAGAACGCCTTTTTCAGCGCCATCGCGCCGGTTTCGCCGACGGCTGCCAGCGCGCCCAGCGCTTCCAGCTTTTGAAAGGTCTGCCGGAACACGCTGACGCTGAAGCGCTGCGCTCGGCGCATCAGCAGGATCTCGTCCTTCATGCCGTGCCGGCCCGCGAGGTTCAGGATGATCTCCTCGCCCTCGCCGTAGGGCACGAGAATGCCGGTGGTGGCCTCGTCGATTGCGTGAAAGGCCCCGCCCGCGGTGCGGAAGCTCTGGGCCAGGTACAGCCATTCGAGGGGGTTTTGCTTTTTCCCCGCGGCGGCGAGGCGGCACGCATTGTTCTGCGACAGCATGTCGGCCAGGGTGGACACCCACCCGCCGCGCGCGTAGGGGAAGGGGAGGTCCGGTTTGAAGTCCTCCCGCTCCTTTTTAAAGTAATGATCCATAATATCCGGGCTGCCCAGATCGGCGGGGCGCGCCGCCAGGTGGTCCAGGATCTCGTCGCTGATCTTCTGGCCCATCCGGACCTCCCAGAGCCGGGACAGCGATTCTCCGGCAAGCCGCCAGATGTAGACCGTGCCGCGGTCCGCCTCCCCGTTCCGGTTGCAGCGCCCGCCCGCCTGAATGATGCTGGGCAGGCCCGCCAGAGAGCGCACCACCGCGGGAAAGCTGATGTTGACGCCCGCCTCGATCAGCGCCGTGGAGACGAGGAACACCCGCTGCCCGCCGTCAAGGCGCGCCTTGACGTCCCGGAGCACCGCCCGGCGGTGCTCCGGGCACATGAAGGTGCTCAGGTGGGCGCAGGTCACGCCGGCGCCCGCGGCCCGGCGCACCCGGTCGTAGAGGGATTGGGCCTCGGCCTTGGTGTTGACCACCGCCAGCAGCGAGCGGTGGGCGTTAAGGAGCGACAAAAGGCCCTCCGCGGCCTGGTCGTCGTCCCGCGCGCGCCTCGACTCGTCGACGTACTCGACCCGCCGGAGGTCGCGAAAGAGCTTTGGCACGTCCGCCACGAGGTCCCGGCCGGGCAGGTCCAGCTGCGGCTGTGTCGCGGTCATGATGAGGGCCGTGCAGCCGCAGTACGACGCAAGAAAGCGCACCGCCCGCTCAAAGAGCACGGTACACTTTTTGGGCAGCGCCTGCACTTCATCAAAGAGGATCACGGCGTCCGTCAGCGCGCGCAATCGGCGGGCGTCGGTGTTCTCCTTCCGGTAGAATGCGTTCAGGAACTGCACCATGGAGGTGAGGATGATGCCTTCATCCCACCGCTCGGTCAGCCGCCGGTGGGCGGTGTACTCGGCCTCGCTGTCCCGCGTCACGCCGCTGTGGTGCTCCAGTACGGGGTAGCCGTCCAGGGCCGCGATGATCTCGTCGGCGTTCTGGTCCAGAATGGTGTTGAAGGGGATCACGTACAGGATGCGTCGGAGGCCGTGCCGGGCGGCGTGGGCCAGCGCAAAGCGCAGGCTGGCCAGCGTCTTGCCGCCGCCGGTGGGGACGGTCAGCTGGAATACGCCCCGGGGCTGCCGCGCCCCCAGAAGGCAGGCGCGGGAGACGTCCATGCGAATAGCCGCGAGGGGCGCGCCCTTGGGAAACCGGTCGAGATGGGCTTCGAGCCGGCCCAGGAGGGCGGCCCAGTCCGGCGGATTGTCCTCGGGGGGCGGAAGGGCATCCTCGCCCCGCTCAAAGGCGGCGGAATTCCAGCGGTCGGCATCCACCAACGCGCTGAGGATCAGGCGGGCGGCAAGGCCCATCTCAAAGTGCGTCACGCGCCGGTCGGGTTTTTGGAAAAAGGCGCGCATCTCCGCGCAGGCCGCGTCAAACAGGGCATCCAGACGGTCCGCGTCCGCGACTTCCCGGAGGAAGTTTTCCGCGGCTTCGCCGCAGTGGAGCTCTTCCCGCTTCGCCTGCTCGAGGATCGGAAGAAACCGGGAGTCGCCGTCCTCGTCCAGGCAGTCCGGGAGCCCCGCGTGGTGGCCGTAGACGGCCATGGCGACAATCTGGGCCGTAATCTTCCGCCAGGCGCTTCCCCCGTACCAGCGATCATAGGCGAAGACCGCGCCGGCTGCCGCGTGGGAGGGGCCGGGGGTCTTTTCGTCCGGATGGGCCGCCGCCCACAGAAGAAAGGCCTGCCAGGGCGCGGTCGCCTTGCCCATATCGTGCAAAAGCGCCGCGAGGCGGCCCGCTTGCTCGAGCCCCACCGGCCGGAGCGCCGCGCCGGCCAGGGTTTCCACAGCGAAAATGTGATCGGCAAGGCATTGCCGCTCGCCGTCGGAAAGGCGGATGCGCGCATACATGCTGCGCCGCCCCCTTTGGTTTTATACGGATGATTAAGTATAACGAAATAATGGGTAAAAGCAATGCTAAAACGGCGAATTCTGCCAAAAAAAGGCACAGAATAATTCTTATAGGACACATTAGAGGGAAGGCCTGGCGGCACGGCTCAGTCCGCCGCCAGGCGCGACGCAAATTCCATCATTTGATCATACTTTGCTTCGATGTCGGTGAGCAGCTTCATCTGCGCGCGGGCGCGGATGAGGTTGTGCTCCGGGGCGTTGACCTTGAAGTACAAATCGCCGTCGATATAGTCGGTGAGAAAGCGCATGGCCAGCTCGCAGGTCATCACCCTGGCGCCCAGCGGCATGAGGGTCAGTTCCTCCCGGGTCAAAAAGCCCTTTGTCTCCTGAAAGAAGCCGCGCGTGAACAGCTCGAACATCTCCATGTTCAGCGATATCCTGTTTGTATCCGGCTCGTCCTCCGCGGCGGTGGACGCGCCAAAGCGGATCGCGTCGCCGTAGTCGTACAGGGAGGAGCCGGGCATCACCGTGTCCAGGTCGATCACGCAGATGGCCTCGCCCGTCCGGTCGTCGATCATGACGTTGTTGACCTTGGTGTCGTTGTGGGTGACGCGCACCGGCAGCGCGCCGTCGGCGAGCTTTTTGACGATCTGCCCCATCATCCTTCGGCGCTCAAAGAAGAATTCGATCTCGTCCTCCAGCTCGGCCACCCGCCCGGCGCGGTCGTCCGCCACGGACTGGACAAAGGCATAAAAGCGCCGCATGGTGTTGTGAAAGTTGGGAATGGTTTCGAAAAGCTCCCCGGCGGGAAAGTCAAACAGCCGCCGCTGGAACATGCCAAAGCCGCGCCCGGCCTCAAAGAACTGGCGCGGCGCGCGCACCCGGTCGTAGGCGGTGGCGTTTTCGATGAAATGATAGGCGCGCCAGAAGCCGCCCTCGCTGTCCTGAAACAGCGTGCCGCCGGAGCGCAGGGCGACCAGCTCCAGCACGTGGCGCTTGGGGTCCATGCCCTCGGCTTCAAGGCGCTCGCGCAGGTGCCCCGTCACCCGTTCGATGTTGCGCATCACCCTGTCGGGCGCCTTGAACACGTAGGAATTGATGTGCTGCAGCGTGTAGTGCCGCTCGCGACCCCGGTCCAGGTAGACCAGGTGATAGGTGTTGTTGATGTTGCCGGAGTGCAGCTCCTCCGCGGACAGGTATCTGCCCGCGAAGCTGAACTCCGGCAGCACGTGCTTGATGTCGTTGTACACCATGTTATTGCCGCGAGGCGGCCAGCGCCGCTTCGAGGTCCTCGATCAGGTCGTCCACGTCCTCCAGCCCCACCGACACGCGGATCAGGTCCGCGGGCACGCCGGCCAGGCGCAGTTCCTCCTCGTTCAGCTGGCCGTGGGTGGTGGAGGCGGGGTGGATGATGAGGGATTTCGCGTCGGCCACGTTGGCGAGGTTGGAGAAGATGGTCAGCGCGTCGATGAAGCGGACGCCCGCGTCATAGCCGCCCCGGATGCCGAAGGTCAGGATGCCGCCCGCGCCCAGCGGCATGTATTTTTTCATCCGCTCGTGATACCGGTCATCCTCAAGGCCCGGGTAGCCGACCCAGGCCACCGACGGATGCCCCGCCAGAAAGCGCGCAATTTTCTCCGCGCTGCGGCAGTGCCGCTCCATCCGGAGCGACAGCGTTTCCAGGCCGTTCAAAAGCAAAAAGGCGTTAAAGGGGCTCATGCAGGCGCCCACGTCCCGCAGGCCCTGCACCCGGGCCTTGGTGGCAAAGGGCGCGGGCACGTCGGCGTAGACGATGCCGTGGTAGCTGTCGTCCGGCTGGTTGAAGTCGGCAAAGCGGGGGTTGCCCTTCCATTGGAAGGTGCCCAGGTCCACCAGCGCGCCGCCCATGGCGGTGCCGTGGCCGCCCACGTACTTGGTCAGGGAATGCACGACGATGTCCGCGCCAAATTCCTTGGGCCGCAGCAGGTACGGGGAGGTAAACGTGCCGTCCACGATCACCGGCAGGCCGTGGCGGTGGGCCAAATCGCACAGTTTTTCGATGTCCGGGATGTTCATGCCGGGGTTGCCGATGGTTTCAAAGTAGAGCGCGCGGGTTTTTTCATTGATGGCGCCCTCGATGCCCTCGAAGTCCTCGGCGTCAAAAAGGCGCACCTGGATGCCGTAGCGGTCCGGCAGGCGTTTGGAGAACAGCGTAAACGTGCCGCCGTAGAGCGAGCGGACCGCGATGATTTCCTCCCCGGCCACCGCAAGGTTCTGGATGGCCGCCATGATCGCCGCCATGCCGGAGGCAAACGCCAGCCCCGCCGCGCCGCCCTCGAGGGCCGCGAGGCGCTTTTCCAGCACGTCTGTCGTGGGGTTCATGATGCGGGTGTAAATGTTCCCTTCCTTGCGCAGCGCAAAGACCTCCGCCGCGTCGGCGACGCTGTCAAAGGTATAGGCGGTGGTCATGTAGATCGGGACGGCGCGGGACTTGGTGGAAGGGTCCGGGTTCTGTCCGGCGTGGGCCTGGAGCGTGTCAAAGCGCGGGTTCTTCAGCGACATATGAACTTCCCCTTTCGCGGCGTTACCGGCATTATACCAAATCCCGCCACGCTTGACAACGCGGGAAGGCGGACTTATAATCAAAGCCATTTCATATCCTTTTTTATGGAAAGAAAAACCGGCGGAGGAGCGGGGAGGCGGGCGCGCTTGATCGATTTTTTGCTGAACCGGCTGGCGCCGGGCTGGCGGGCGCCGGGAAACGCCGCCGCCCGGGCCCGGGTGGGCGTGGCCGCGGGGGGGATGGGCATCGCGCTGAACCTCTTGCTGTTTGCCGCGAAGCTGGCCGTCGGCCTCCTGTCCGGTTCGGTGGCGATCCTGTCCGACGCGTTCAACAACATCTCCGACACCGGCTCGTCGCTGGTGGCGCTGATCGGCATGCGCCTGGCCGCCCGCCGGCCCGACCGCGAGCACCCCTTCGGCCACGGCCGTGCCGAGTACGTCAGCGCGCTGATCGTGGCGATGATGATCCTGCTGGTGGCCCTTGAGCTAGTAAAGGCGTCCGTCGAAAAGCTGATCGCGCCCGAGGCGGTGTCGGTCAGCCCGGCGGTGCTGGCGGTGTTGGCGGCCTCCGTGGTGGTCAAGCTGGCGATGTTTGGCGCAAACCGGGCGCTGGCCCGGCGCATTGGCTCCAGCGTGCTCACCGCCGCCGCGGCCGACAGCCTGAACGACGCCGTCGTCACGTCGCTGATCCTGGCGGGGGCCTTTGCCGGCGCGCGCTTCGGCTGGAATCTGGACGCGCCGGCGGGCATTCTGGTCTCCCTTTTCATCTTCTACGGCGGCATCCGGATTGCCCGGGAGGTGGTGTCGCTGCTCCTGGGCGGCAAGGCGGACCCGGCGCTCGAACGCGCCATTGCCGAGCGCGTGCTGGCGGCGGAGGGCATTTTGGGCGTGCATGACCTGATCGTGCACGACTACGGTCCCGGGCGGCAGATGGCCTCCGTGCACGCGGAGGTGGACGAGGCCGCCGGCGTTCGGAAAATTCACGAAGCCATCGACGCCGCCGAGCGCCGCATCCTGAAGGAGCTGGGTGTGCCGGTGGTGATCCACATGGACCCGGTGGCCGCCAATTGCGACGAAACCAACGCCGCCAGGGCGCGGATGGTGAAGCTGATCACCGACGTCAACCCCCGCTTCACGCTGCACGACTTCCGCGTGACGCGCAAGGGCGGGCATACCCGGGTGAGCTTTGACCTGGCGGTGCCCGGCGATATGCCCGAGGCGGAGCGGGCGCGGGCGCTGGAGGCGATCAAGCGCGCCGCAAAGGCCGAAGACCCCGGCTGCCGGCTGGTGGTGCAGGTTGACAGCCGCTACGACGCGTAGTATAATGCGGGTGAATTCGGGAAAGGACGGTATTTCGATCGGATGAAGATTCGCGGCTGATTTCGACAGGCTTCGCGCCCGGTGGGCGCCATTTTGCGCTGTCGGAATGAGTCGCGGGCTTTTCAGAAGCCTTTTGTCGCGACCCTTCCGGCATGCGCCGGGAGGGCTTTTTTATGGCAAAAATGCTGCTTTCGGCCGAGGGGATCAAGGTCCGCTTTGGCTCGAGGAAGATCCTGGACATCGACAGGTTGGAACTTTACGACGGGGACCGGATCGGCCTGGTGGGCGAAAACGGCGCGGGCAAGACGACGCTTCTTGACGTGCTGTCCGGCGCGCGTTCGCCCGACGGGGGGACGGTGCGCCGCCTCGCGCCGGTGGCGGTCATCCGGCAGGACGCGCGGACCGGGCCGGACCGGGCCAGCGCGGAGTACAGGCGCCGCTTCCGGGCGCCGGAGGCGGGGGTCAACCTGTCCGGCGGCGAGGAAACCCGCCGGCGCATCGCCGCGGCGCTTTCCAAGGGCGCGCGGGTGCTGCTGGCGGACGAGCCCACCAGCGATCTGGACGAGGCGGGCGTGCGCCTTCTGACCGACGCGCTGAAGGGCTTTGACGGCGCGCTGGTGCTCGTCAGCCACGACCGGGCGCTTCTGGACGGCGTGGCGCGGGTAATCGGGGAACTGGAGGACGGAACCCTTACGCTCTATCCCGGCAACTACTCGGCCTGGCAGGCCGAGCGGGCGCGACGGCGCGCCTTTGAGCGGTCCGAGTACGACCGGTATCGCGCCGAGCAGGCGCGGCTGCGCAAGTCGGCGCAGCGGATGGCGGAGCGCGCTTCCCAGGTGCACCTGCCGGACCGCATGGGGGTGAGCGAGGCGCGGCTGCACAGGCGCGCGGTTTCGGCCTCCCAGGGCAGCCTCCATCAGGCGCGCAAGGCCCTCGAGAGCCGCCTCGAAAAGCTGCCCGAGGCGCGCCGCCCCCGGGAGGACCCCGAGATCCGCATGGAGATCGCCGCCGGCGGCATCACAAGCCGCGTGGCGGCCGAAACCCGGGGGCTTACGCTTCGCGCCGGGGAGAAGATCCTGCTGCGGGACGCGGACTTTTGCGTGCCCACCTTTTCGCGCACGGCGCTTCTCGGCCCCAACGGCTGCGGCAAGACCACGCTGATCCGCGCGCTATTGGCGGGCGACGGCGTCGCCGTCCGCCCCGGCGTCCGGATCGGCGCGCTGGACCAGGGGACGCGGGCACTCAAAGACTCGAAAAGCGCGCTGGAAAACGCGATGAGCGCCTCGGTGCAGCCCGAGAGCGCGGTGCGCACGGTGCTGGCGCGGCTGGGCATCCGCGGCGACGCGGCACTGAAACCCGTGGCCAGCCTGTCCGGCGGCGAGCGCGTCAAGGTGGCGCTGGCGCGGCTCATGGCCTCGGACGCCAACTTCCTCGTGCTGGACGAGCCCACCAACCACCTGGACATCTTTTCACTGGAGGCGCTGGGCGATGTGCTGGCCGGTTACGGCGGCACGCTGCTCTTTGTCAGCCACGACAGCCGCTTTGTCGAACAGGTGGCGACGCGGCTGGTGTTTTTTGAGGGCGGGCGGCTGGACGCCTTTGAGGGGACGATGGCCGAGTGGCGTGCCCGCAAGGCCGTCCTCGCCGCGCCGCCCGACCGGATGATCCTCGAAATGCGCATGGCGGAGCTGGCGGCGCGGCTTTCAAAGCCCAGAAAGGGCGACCGCCCGGAGGAACTGAACCAGCGCTATGACGAAATTGCCCGGCAGCTTCGGACGCTTCCGAAGCCCTGAGATTCCGCGATGGCAAAAACGCCCGGTTGACTTTCGGCCGGGCGCCTTTCTATAATGAAAACGATGCGGTTATAAAAATACGGCGCATCACAAGGAAAGGAGCAATGCCTGTGCGCGCGATCAGACGAAGCGCCCTGGGCCTTTTGCTGGCGCTGTGCCTTGCGCTGCCCGGCGCGGCCGGCGGGGCGGAGGATCATACCACTGAAAAAATCCTGGAGGGCATGACGCTGAAGGAGAAGATCGGCCAGCTGTTTTTGGCGGACTGCCCGGCGGATGCCGAGGCCGCGGCCCGAACCTATCACCCCGGCGGATACGTGCTGTTCGCGGCCAATTTTCAAAACGAAACACCCGAGAGCGCGAAAGCGGCGATCGCGCGGTATCAGGCGGCTTCGAAGGTGCCCATGCTGATCGCGGTGGACGAGGAGGGCGGCGACGTCACCCGCGTCAGCCGCTTCGCGGCCTTCCGCGGCGAAAAATTTCCGTCGCCGCAGGCGGTTTACGCGGCCGGCGGATGGGCGGCGATCCGGGCGGATGCCCGGGAAAAGGCGGCGCTTCTGAAGCCGCTGGGCGTCAACGTCAACCTGGCGCCGGTGGCGGACCTGCCCACCAGCGCGAAGTCCTTCATTTACAGCCGATCCTTTGGCACCGACCCGGCGCTTACGGCCCGCTTCGTGGCCGAGATGGTGACCGAGAGCCGCAAGGCGGGGCTGGGCGCGGTGCTCAAGCACTTTCCCGGCTACGGCGACAACGGCGACACCCATACGGCCGCCATAACGGACGGGCGGCCCCTCTCCGCCTTTGAAAACCGGGACTATCTGCCCTTTCTTGCGGGCATCGAGGCGGGAGCACAGGCGGTCATGGTGAGCCACAACATTGTCACCGCGCTGGACGCCGAATACCCCGCGTCGCTGTCCCCGGCGGTCAACGCCGCGCTGCGGGGCCTGGGGTTTGACGGCGTCATCATGACGGACGATCTGGCCATGGATGCCGTCGCGGACGCGTACGGCCAGGCGAAGGCGGCGGTGCTGGCCGTCGAGGCGGGCAGCGACATGGTGATCGCCGGCGATCTCGCGGCCTGCGCGCAGGCGGTGTACGCGGCGGTTCAGAGCGGGCGCGTTTCGGAGGCGCGGGTGGACGAGTCCGTCCGGCGCATCCTGAAGTGGAAGGAATCCCTGGGGCTGATTTGAAGCCTTGCAAACCGGCGCAAGGAACGGTATAATGGACCATAAACCCGCGCGCGCGGCAAAATTCGACGGTAAGGCGGTCATGCGCGATGGATCAGACGACGCTTGCTTATGTAAACCTGTACGGCGTGCTGGGCGCGCTGCCCAGACTGTGCGAACTGGACCCCGCGGCCGCGGATCTCGCGCGGCTGAAAAAACCGCTGCGGCTGGGCCTGCGCGTCAAGGGCGGTCCCTCGGCCACGCTGGTGTTTGAAGGCGGCGCCTGCCGCATGGAGGAGGGCGCGGATGCCTGCGACATGCGCCTTTCCTTTTCCTCGCCGGAAAAGTTCAACGGCATGATCGCAGGCACCGTCACGCCCATCCCGTGGAAGGGGCTGAATCACGTTTTTTTCCTGCTCCGGCGCTTTACCAGGCTGACGGACCTGCTGACCAAATATCTGAAAGCCAAACCGGAGGACCTTGAGGACGAGCACTTCTTCGCCGTCAGCACAGAGCTGATGTTCCGGGTGATCGCCCAGTCGGTGGCTCAGATCGCCAACCACGACAAAATCGGCCGGTTCAGCGCCTCAAACACCGTGGACGGCGATGTCGAGCTGTCCGTCGAGGGCGGGCCCGCCGCCATCCTCCGGGCGAAGGATCACGCGCTTTCCGCCCTTTTTGAGGTGCCGGAGAACCCCCGCGCCGTCATGCGCTTTACAAGCCTCAGGCTGGCCCGCCAGCTCTTTGACGATCAGGTGAACGCCGTCGCCTGCGTCGGCCGGGGCGAAATCGAGGTGCGCGGCATGATCTCGATGATCGACAACATCAATCGCATCCTGGACCGCGTGGCGGTCTATCTTTCGTAGGAGGCGCAGCATGAAGCATCCCGTATACCGCTATGACAGGACGCGCGCCATGTTTGAGCGCGCGATCAAGGTGATTCCGTCGGGCCTGTACGGCCACCAGGGCCCGGCGGAGGGCTGCCACATCCCGCCCTCCGCGTTCCCGCAGTTCTCCAGCCGCGCCCAGGGCACCTACTTCTGGGACCTGGACGGCAACCGCTTCATCGACTACATGTGCGCCTACGGTCCCAACATCCTGGGCTACTGCGACCCGGATGTGGACGAGGCCGCGCGGCGGCAGATGGCCGTGGCCGACTGCGTCACCGCGCCCAGCGCGCTGATCGTGGACTTTGCCGAGCTCTTGGTGGACACCGTGGCCTCCGCGGACTGGGCATTTTTCGCCAAGAACGGCGGCGATGCGACCACCGCCGCCATCATGACCGCCCGGGCCCACACCCGGCGCAAGAAGATCGTGTTTTTCAAGGGCTACTACCACGGCGTCGCGCCCTGGGCCCAGAAGGTGGACTATCCCGGCGTGATCGAGGAGGACGTGGCCAACAACCTCTACGTGCCCTGGAACGACCTGGAGGCCCTCCGGGAGACCTTTGAACAAAACCGGGGCCAGATCGCGGCGGTGATCGCCCAGCCCTACATGCACGGCAATTTCATGGACAACCAGATGCCCGCCGAAGGCTTCTGGCCGGCCGTGCGCAAGCTGTGCGACGAGACGGGGGCGCTAATGGTGATTGACGACGTGCGCGCCGGCTTCCGGCTGGACGTGGCCGGCAGCGACCATTATTTCGGCTTCAAGGCGGACCTGATTTGCTTTTGCAAGGCCATCGCCAACGGCTACAACGTGTCGGCGCTGTGCGGGCGGGAGGCATTCCGGAACGCCGTCTCCAGCCTGTCCTTTACCGGCAGCTACTGGATGAGCGCCGTGCCCTTCGCCGCGGGCATTGCCTGCATCCGCAAGATGAAGGCGCTGGATCTGCCCCGGCTCCTCAACGAGAAGGGCAAAAAGCTCACCGACGGCCTCGCGGCCCAGGCGCAAAAGCACGGGCACACGCTCGTGGTCTCCGGCGCGCCGTCGCTTTTCTACCTGCGCCTGGCGGACGACGACTCGCTGATGCTGCACCAGCGCTGGATCGCCGAAATGGTAAAGCGCGGGGCTTTCCTGACCAATCACCATAACCACTTCATCAACTACGCGCTGTCGGATGAGGACATCGCCGAGACCATCGAGATCGCCGGCGAGGCCTTCGAGGCGCTGTGAGCGGGGAATCGGGCGTGTCGGATACAGTCAACGGCTTTCTTTCGGCCTCCGTCGGCACCCTCACCGTCGGCCGCCTCATCCAGGCGGCGGTGGTGCTGGCGGTGTGCATTTTTCTGGTGCGGGCGGTGGTCCGGTACGCCGGGCGCGCGCTGGACCGCCTGCACGTGGAGCGGTCGCTGCACACCTTTGTCAAATCCGCGCTGAGCATTTTGCTCTACGCCGTCGCGGCGCTGATCGCCGCGGACCTTCTGGGGATCCCAATCGCGTCGCTGGTGGCGCTCATGGGCGTGGTGGGGCTGGCGGTTTCGCTGTCGGTGCAAAACACGCTGATGAACCTCTTGGGCGGCCTTCTGATCCTGACCACAAAGCCCTTCATCGTGGGCGATTACATTGCCGCCGGCACGGCGGAGGGCACGGTCAACGACATTGGCCTCATCTACACGCGCCTGGCCACCGTGGACGACAAGATCGTGTTCGTGCCCAACGGCACGCTCTCCGCCGGGCAGATCGTCAACTACACCAGAAGCCGCAGGCGCCGCCTGGACATGACATTCACCGTCGATTTTGACGCCGACCCGGACCAGGTCCGGGCGCTGATCCTCGAGGCCTTCGCCGACCCCCGCGCGCTGCCCGATCCGGCGCCCGTGGTGAAGATCGACGGCTACGCCGAGGGCGTTTGCTACGTGGTCAAGGTCTGGGTGCTCAATCCGGACTACTGGGAGCTGCGCTACGATGTCAACGAGCGCATCTGGCGCTCGTTCCGGCGCGCGGGCATCCGCATGCCCGGGCGGAAATACGAGGTCAACCTGCGCAATTCAGACGCGCAGTCTTGACAATTTGTGCATGTGGGCGTATTATATGCTTGCATATTAACGTTATCGATAGGAAGGGGCACGCTCATGGATAAACTGGTATTTGCGCTGTACTTTGCCAACCGCGGGTTTTTTCCGGAATCTCTGATCGCCGGCGCGCGCGAGGAGATGACCCGCGCGGTGGAGCAGGCTGGCCACGGGTGGATTGCGATGGACCCGGGCGCGACCAAGAACGGCGCCATCGAAACCGCCGAGGAAGGCCGCATGTACGCCAAGTTCCTCAAGGAGCACGAGGGCGAGTTTGACGGCGTGATCCTGTGCCTGCCCAATTTCGGCGATGAAAACGGCGCGGTGCCGGCGCTGCGGGACGCCAACGTGCCCATCTTCATCCAGGCCTATCCGGACGAGATGGGCAAGATGGACTTTGACAACCGGCGGGACTCGTTCTGCGGCAAGTTTTCCATCGAGGATATGTTTAACCAGTACGGCATCCGCTACACGGTGTTTGCGCCCCACGTGGTGCACCCGCTCAGCGAGGCCTTCCGGCAGAACCTCCGGGATTTCGCGGCGGTGTGCAACGTGGTCAAGCGCTGCCGCCGGTACGTGATCGGCGCCATTGGCGCCCGCACCACCGCCTTCAAGACCGTGCGTTTTGACGAATTGGCGCTGGAAAAGTACGGCATCACCGTGGAAACCCACGACCTGTCCGAGCTCTTTGCCCGCATCCGCGGCATGAAGCCGAACCGGGACGAGCTGGCCGCCAAGAAGGACGAGCTGCGCGCCTACGCGGACTTCTCCCGGGCGCCCGAGGAGCGGTTTGACGCCATCGCCCGCATGGCCGTCGCCCTCGAGGACATGATCCGCGAGTACCGCTTTGACACGGTGTCCATCCGCTGCTGGAACGAGATGCACCAGCAGCTGGGCATTGCGCCCTGCACGCTGCTGGGGGCGCTCAACGACAAGGGCATCGCCGCTTCCTGCGAGATGGACGTGGCCAACGTGGTCACCATGCGGGCGCTGGAGTCCGCCTCCGGCGCGCCCGCGGCCTGCCTGGACTGGAACAACAACTACGGCGACGACCCGGACAAGTGCATCCTGTTCCACTGCGGGCCGGTGGCCCGGGCGCTGATGGCGGACCGCGGCACCGTGGCGGTGCATAAGATGTTTGCCAAGGGCAACGATCCGGACCAGGGCTGGGGCGTCAACGAGGGCCGCATCAAGCCCATGCCGATAACCTACGCCTCCGCCGCCACGATGGACGGCAAGATATTCGCCTACGCCGGCACCGGCGAGATCACGCCCGATCCCATCGAGAAGGAGTACTTCGGCTGCGCCGGCGTCGCGAAGATTGAAGACCTTCAGAAGAAGCTGATCTTCATGGGCCGCAGCGGCTTCCGCCACCACACCACCCTCACCGAGGGCCATGTGCTGACCGCCATGGAGGAGGCCTTCAAAACCTACCTCCGCTACGAGACCACCATTCTCTAGGGGCAGCGCCTCCGCCGCGCGGAATTGGCCGCCCGGGCCGTCAAAAGTGGTTGACAGCCCGGGCGGTTGTTTGATACCCTTAGTGCGGTACCAATGCGTACAAAGGATGAGGGGGACGGGGCATGGGCCAGGCGCTTTTGTGGGCTGCCGCGGGCACGGGCTTTACGTTTTTGATGACCGCGCTGGGCGCGGCGATGGTGTTCATCTTCCGCAAGGAGATGACTGGCGGCGTTCAGAAAATATTTCTGGGGTTTGCCGCGGGCGTGATGATCGCGGCTTCGGTGTGGAGCCTTTTGATCCCCGCCATTGAGGAGGCGGAGGCCGCGGGCGGGGTGGGCTGGATTCCGGCCGCGGGCGGCTTTGTGATCGGCATCGCGTTTCTCTACGGGCTGGATATGCTGATCCCCCACCTGCATCCCGGGTCCAAGGAGGCGGAGGGCCTTTCCTCGTCGATGAAGCGCACGTCGCTGTTGGTCATGGCGGTGACGCTGCACAACATTCCCGAGGGCATGGCGGTGGGCCTGTCCTTTGCCCGGGCGGCGCAGCACGGGGGCGATCTTTCGATCTACGCCGCGGCGATGGCGCTGGCGCTGGGCATCGGCATCCAGAATTTCCCCGAGGGCGCGGCGGTTTCGCTGCCGCTCCGCCAGGAGGGCATGAGCCTTAAGCGGGCGTTCTTCATGGGCAGCATGTCGGGCATCGTGGAGCCCGTCTTCGGCATCCTGACGGTGCTGGTTTCCGCCTTCATCGCGCCCTACATGCCCTGGATGCTGTCCTTTGCGGCCGGCGCGATGATGTACGTGGTGGTGGAGGAGCTGATCCCCGAGGCGCACCTGGGCGAGCACTCCAACGCGGGCACCATGGGCGTGATGGCGGGCTTTCTCATCATGATGATTCTGGACGTCGCGCTGGGATGACCGGCGGCACGATCGGGCCTCCGCTCCGTCTGGGGCGGGGGCCCGGCTTCGCGTACGGGCGGCGAGGTGCGATCGAAAGGGGGCGCCCCATGCGGAGGCGGGTTCTGGCCGCGGCGCTGATTCTGGCGGCGCTGTTTTTTGCGGGCGGCGCGGCGCAAGGCGATCAGGTGGAGGCGATCCTCTCCGGGATGAGCCTCGAGCAGAAGGTGGGCCAGATGCTTCTGGTCAACCGCCCGCTGAACATGAAGACGGCGCTGAAGGCCGTCGATCAGTACGCGCCGGGGGGCTTCATGCTGTACGCGACCC
The DNA here is from genome assembly GCA_040768845.1 of Christensenellales bacterium. GTDB lineage: Bacteria > Bacillota > Clostridia > Christensenellales > Aristaeellaceae > JAEZHK01. Next base: position 15,288 of record JAXGME010000013.1, read on the forward strand.
ACTTCTCCGACAAGACGCCGGAGCGCATCAAAAAGAGCGTGGACCAGTGCCAGCAGGCCAGCGCCGTGCCGATGGTCTTCGCCGTGGACGAGGAGGGCGGCACCACCACCCGCGTCAGCAGCTATAAAGCCTTCCGCAAGCGCAAGTTCCCGTCGCCCCAGGCGCTGAAGAAAGAAGGCGGGCTTTCCGCCGTGCGGGCGGATGCCCGGGAGAAGGCGGCGCTCCTTCTGTCGATGGGGATCAACGTGAACCTCGCGCCCGTGGCGGACGTGCCCGAAAAGAAGAACGATTACATCTATTCCCGCGCCTACGGCACCGACCCGGAGGAGGTGGCCGGGTTTGTGGCCGCCGTCACCGAGGAGAGCCAGGCTGCGGGGGTGGGCGTGGTGCTCAAGCACTTCCCGGGGTACGGCCCGAACCGGGACACCCATTCCGGCAAGGTGGTGGACAAGCGGCCGCTGACCACGTTTCAGGCGCGGGATTTTTTGCCCTTTGAGGCGGGTATCCGATCGGGCGCCGGGGCGGTGATGGTGTCCCACAACACCATCAGCTGCCTGGACGACGCACGCCCGGCCTCGCTCTCGCCCGCGGTTGTGGGTGCGCTCCGGGACCTGGGGTTTGACGGCGTGGCCATCACCGACGGTTTGGCCATGAAGGCGATCAAGAAAAAGTACAGCCTGAGCGAGGCCGCCGTGATGGCCGTCGAGGCCGGCGAGGACATGCTGGCCCTGAACGACTACGCCACCGGCTATAAGGCGGTGCTCAAGGCCGTCAAAGACGGCAGGATCTCCGAGGCGCGCATCGATGAATCCGTGCGCCGCATCCTGCGCTGGAAGGAGGCTCTGGGGCTTTTTGGCCCCGCGCCGACGCCGATGCCCGCCGGCACCCCGGCGCCCACGCCCGCGCCCGCGCCGCCTACGAGGAGGGGACGAGGTTGAGCATGCTGTCCACGTCCGGCACGTTGACGTAGGAGGAGGGCACGTCGCCCACGATGATGGCCTCCGCCACCGGCACCGAAGCGGTGACGGACACGCTGGAGGCCCCGGTGGGGATCACGATGCGCATTTGGGCCGAGGCCTCCAGCGAGATTTCGTGGCGGGTCTGGTTGATGCCGGCGGAGTCGAAGGCCGTCACAAACCGGGTGGTGATCGAGCCCACCGGCACGACGCCCACGCGGATCGACGGCCCGGCGCTGGACAGGATCTTGACGCCGAAGGCCGCGCCCAGCGGCAGCGCCACGCCCTCGTCCTCCAGCGCGGTCAGGTTGCGCTGCACCGTCAGCGCCGTTCGGGAGGCCAGGTCGTTCATCAGCGGCGTGTTGGCCCGGATCATCGTCACGCGGCCGGTGTCGTCGGTGGACACCTGGATCAGGTCCGAATAGTTTACGGAGGACTTCATTACCTCCGCAACCGCCTCGTTGATGGCCTCCACCGCCAGCTGCCGCGCCCGCGCCTCCGCCATCGAAATGACGATTGGGTTCAGGTTCGCCAGCGCGTAGGTGGCCAGCGCCGCCAGCATCAGCGCCAGCGCGCCCAGCACCACGAGCGCGCGCCTGCCTTTTTTTGCAACCATCTGCCGATCCTCTCCGTCCAAAGGGGCGTAGGGCCCTGGGGTTCAGGCAATCCTATGCGCCGCGCGCCCGAAACTGAACCGAAACACAAATGGGTGTGCATTCGGGCGGACTGTGTGCTATAATGACATGCGCCTTTTCGCGCCGGCCAACTTCAATCGGGAGGATACCAAGTACATGAGCGCATTCAAGCCGCGCACGCGGGACGGCAGCTTTCTCTTTTCGGTCATTCTGACGACCGCGAAGATGCTGTTCATCGTGGTGCTGATCCTGGGCATCACCGGGACGGGCCTTCTGGTGGGCGTTGCCAAGGCCTGGATTGAGACGGCGCCGGCGCTGGACCTGTCGTCTTTTGGCGAGCAGGCCAAGACTTCGTTCATCTACGACAAAAACGGGGACCTCATCACCGACTTCAAGGGCACCGAAAACCGCATTGACGCCACCTGGGACGAGATTCCGGAAAACCTCAAAAACGCGGTCATCGCCATCGAGGACCAGCGCTTCCGCACCCACAACGGCGTGGACATCAAGCGCATTCTGGGCGCGCTGGTCACCAACCTTCTGAACGACAACGTACAGGGCGGCTCCACCATCACCCAGCAGCTGGTGAAGCTGACCATGCTCACCACCGACCAGAACTACAAGCGCAAGCTTCAGGAGGCCTACCTGGCGCTGCAGCTGGAAAAGCAGATCTCCAAGGACGACATCCTGCTGGAGTACCTGAACATCATCTACCTGGGGGGCAGCAGTTACGGCGTCAAGGTGGCCGCCATGGACTACTACGGCAAGGACGTATCCCAGCTCACGCTCCGGGAATGCGCCTCGCTGGCGCGGACCATCCGCAACCCCTACCGCTACAACCCCCGCAGAAATTACTATGTCACCCACACGCCGGAGGAAATCGAAAAGGGCACCAACTACGTGCTGGACCAGATGTACGAACAGAGCCTGATCACCAAGGCCGAGTACGACGAGGCGATGAGCCAGACGCTCACCGTCCAGGAGAAGTCGGCCTACGCCACCAAGATGTACGACAACGCCTACTACGTGGAGTACGCCATCTACGACGTGGTGACCAAGATGCTGCGCGTGGAAAAGCTGGACGATACCACCGCCAACCGCAGCGCCATGGAGTCCAAGCTGCGCACCGGCGGATACAGCATCTACACCTCGCTGGACCCCAAGATCCAGGAGGCCGTGCAGGACGTGGTGACGAACTGGTCCAAGTATCCGGACACCCGCTATGCCTCCGACCGTACCTACAAGGCGTCGCTGGGGGACGGGCAGTACGTGCAGCTGGCGCAGCCCCAGGCCGCCGCCGCGGTGATGGACTGGCACACCGGCGAATTGGTGGCCATCATCGGCGGGCGCTCCGCCGCCACGCAGCGCAAGCAGCTCAACCGCGCCTACCAGAGCAAGATGCCCGTGGGCTCGTCGCTGAAGCCGTTGTCGGTGTACGGCCCGGCCTTTGACCTGGGCTATTCACCGGGCAGCCCGGTGATCAACGCGCCGCTGAAGATCGACGGCTGGGACACCGACAAGGGGTACCCCGCCAACTTCTCCGGCGAGAGCTATACCGGCATCGAAACGCTGCGAAAGGCCATCAACAAGTCCCACAACACCGCCGCCGCCCAGGCGCTGTTCACCTACGTGGGCATTGAAAACTCGGTCAACTACCTGCTCAAGCTGGGCGTGTCCAGAAGCCACATCTCCGCCACCGGCGCCGGGCTGGCGCTGGGCGCGTCGGGCATTTCCACCATTGAAATGGCCGCCGCCTTCGGTGCCATCGCCAACAAGGGCGAGTACCAGGAGCCCTACGCCTTCACCCGCGTGGTGGATTCCCAGGGCAAGGTGTATCTCAACGCCCGCAACCTGCAGATTCGGCGGCAGGCCTTCAAGGAGACCACCGCGTGGCTGCTGGTGAGTGTGCTCAAGGGCTGCGTCAGCGAGGGCGGCACCGGCCAGAAGGCCAACTTCGGGAAGTTTACCGTGGCGGGCAAGACCGGCACCAACTCCGACTACCGCGGCGTGTTCTTTGCCGGCATGACCGGCTACTATTCCGGCGCGGTATGGATCGGCCACGACAACTACAAGCCTCTGGTGTCCAACGCGCAGGGCGGTACCTACGCCGCGCCGCTCTGGGCCGAGATTATGAAGACGGTGCACACGCTGGAGGGCATCACCAAGGACCACAAGATCAACACCAAGACCGCCGAGGAGCTGGGCATCGTCAAGGCGCAGGCCTGCGCCGTGTCGGGCATGAAGCCCACCGCCGCCTGCAAAAACGACGTCAACGGCTACGGTGTCACCACCGACTTCTACGTCAAGGGCACCGAACCCACGGAAGCCTGCAACATGCACCGCACCATCCGGCTTTGCAACAAGTCCAAGATGCTGCCCGGACCCTACTGTACGTCCGTGGGCACCTACGGCACCATCTACCTGCCGGAAGGGCACCCCCTCCGATACTGCGACATCAAAGAGGTGCGCAAGTATTTCAAGGGCGCCTCCGCCGACAAGGGCAGCGCGGCCTTCGGCACCTGCACGAAGTGCAAGAAGTCCGGCTCCAAATCCAGCGGGGAAGACGAGGCCAAGCTGCAGAACGCCATCAACAAGGCCGCGGGCCTGATCGACGCGGGCCAGGCGCTGATCGACGGCGGAGGCCTGTCCAACTCTCAGGCCACCAAGCTGCAAAAGTCCATGTCCAACACCCAGAAGGCCGTGGACAACGCCAACTACTCCAACATCGTCAAGTACGGCAAGCAGCTGCAGGAGCTGATCGCAAAGTACTCCTGACGAAAGACCGCCTTTTTCAGCGGGCCCGCGCCGAATGATCGGCGCGGGCCCGTATGCGCCCGGTTCACATTTAACTTGAGCCGGAAACGTTTACGGTGTATAATGCTTTCGGAGCGGACATCAGACGAGCGGGGAGGTTTATCCAATGGACAAGCTGCGCATCGGGATCATCGGCTGCGGCGGCATCGCAAACGGCAAGCACATGCCCGCCCTTTCCAGGCTGGGGGACGTCGAGATGGTGGCGTTTTGCGATATCGTGGAGGAGCGCGCCCGCAAGGCGGCGCAGGAATACGGCACCGCCGCCGCGAAGGTCTTTGCCGATTATCGGGAACTGATCCGGCTGGATCTGGACGTGGTGCACGTATTGACGCCCAACAAAACCCACGCGCCCATCACCGTGGCGGCGCTGGAGGCGGGCAAGCACGTCATGTGCGAAAAGCCTATGGCCATCAATACGGCGGAGGCGCGGAAGATGCTGGAAGCCGCCAGGCGCACCGGCAAAAAGCTGACCATCGGCTACCAGAACCGCTTCCGTCCCGACAGCATGTACCTGAAAAAGTGCGTGGAAGCGGGCGATCTGGGCGGCATCTACTACGCCCGGGCGCTGGCGATCCGCCGCCGCGCCGTGCCCACCTGGGGCGTGTTTCTGGACGCGGAGCAGCAGGGCGGCGGCCCGCTGATCGACATCGGCACCCACGCGCTGGATCTGACCCTCTGGGAGATGGACAACTACGAGCCGGAGATGGCCGTGGGCAGCGTGTTCCGCAAGCTCGGCGACAACGAAAACGCCGCCAACGCCTGGGGCCCCTGGGACCCGAAGCAGTTCACCGTGGAGGACAGCGCCTTCGGCTTCATCAAGATGAAAAACGGCGCGACCATTGTGCTGGAGAGCTCCTGGGCCCTCAACATGATCGACGCCAACGAGGCCAAGACCATCCTGTGCGGCGACAGGGCGGGCGCGGACATGCTGGGCGAGGGCGGGGCGCTGCGCATCAACGGGGAGCGGTTCTCCAGGCTGTACGTCACCGAGCCGGCGCTGACCGCGGGCAGCGTGGCCTTCTTTGAGGGGGACGTCGGCGGCCGACCCGAGGATGTGGAGGCCCGCATGTGGATCGACCACGTACGGGACAGCGCCAAACCCCTGGTGGTCAAGCCCGAGCAGGCGCTGGTGGTCACGCAGATCCTCGAGGCCATCTACGAGTCCGGAAGGACCGGAAAACCGGTGTTTTTCAACTGATCCGCCGGTTTGCGCCCTTTTCCCCGATTCCGAAACAAGCCCCCCGGCCATTTGGCCGGGGGGCTTGTTTCAGAATCGGGGAGAACCTACGCCTTCGCGTTTTTCTCGATGATGGCCGCGTGGGCCGCCGCAAGGCGGGCGATCGGCACGCGGAACGGGGAGCAGCTCACGTAGTCAAGGCCCACGTTGTGGCAGAAGATGACGGAGGACTGGTCGCCGCCGTGCTCGCCGCAGATGCCCAGCTTGATGCCCGGGCGGGTCTTGCGGCCCAGCTCCGCGGCCATCTTGATCAGCTTGCCCACGCCGTGCTGGTCCAGATGCTGGAAGGGGTCGGACTCGAAGATCTTCTTCGCGTAGTAGGCTTCCAGGAACTTGCCGGCGTCGTCGCGGGAGAAGCCGTAGGTCATCTGGGTCAGGTCGTTGGTGCCGAAGGAGAAGAACTCGGCCTCGCGGGCGATCTCGTCGGCGGTGACGGCCGCGCGGGGGATCTCGATCATCGTGCCCACCTTGAAGTCGATCTTGATGTTCTTCTCGTCCATGACCTTCTCGGCGGTTTCCATGACGATCTTGCGGACAAAGGCCAGCTCCTTGGCGTCGCCCACCAGCGGGATCATGATCTCGGGGTGGATGTCAAAGCCCTTCTCGGCGCGCACCTCGATGGCGGCCTCGATGACGGCGCGGGTCTGCATCTCGGCGATCTCGGGGAAGGTGACGGCCAGGCGGCAGCCGCGGTGGCCCAGCATCGGGTTCATCTCGTGCAGCTGGTCGATCTTGGCGGTCACGGCGGCGGGGGTGGTGCCCAGCTCGCGGGCGATGGCCGCGATTTCTTCCTTCATGGACTTGGCGGGCAGGAACTCGTGCAGCGGCGGGTCAAGGTAGCGGATGGTCACCGGGCGCTCGCCCATGACCTCGTAGATGCCCTTGAAGTCGCCCTTCTGCATCGGCAGCAGCTTGGCCAGCGCGGCGCGGCGCTGGGCCTCGGTGTCGGCCAGGATCATCTCGCGCACGGCGGCAATGCGGTCCGCGGCGAAGAACATGTGCTCGGTGCGGGTCAGGCCGATGCCCTCCGCGCCAAACTTGATGGCGACCGCCGCGTCGTGGGGCGTGTCGGCGTTGGTGCGCACCTTCAGGCGGCGCGCCTCGTCGGCCCAGCCCATCAGCGTGGCAAAGTCGCCGGACACGTCGGCTTCGATGGTCGGAATCGAGCCCGCGTACACGTTGCCGGTGGAGCCGTCGATGGACAGGAAGTCGCCCTCCTTGAAGCAGGCGTCACAGACACCCAGCGTCTTCTCCTCTTCGTCGATGCGCAGATCGGAGCAGCCGGCCACGCAGCAGGTGCCCATGCCGCGGGCGACGACCGCCGCGTGGGAGGTCATGCCGCCGCGCCCGGTCAGGATGCCCTGGGAGTGGTTCATGCCCTCGATGTCCTCGGGCGAGGTCTCCAGCCGGACAAGCAACACCTTCTGGCCGCTCTTGGCGGCGGCGACGGCTTCGTCGGCGGTAAAGTAGATCTGGCCGCAGGCGGCGCCGGGGGAGGCGGGCAGGCCCTTGGCGATGGGCTTCGCGGCCTTGATCGCCTTCGGGTCAAACTGCGGGTGCAAAAGCGCGTCCAACTGGCGCGGCTCGACCATCATCACGGCCTCTTCCTTGGTGCGCATGCCCTCGCTCACCAGGTCCACCGCGATTTTGAGGGCGGCGGCGGCGGTGCGCTTGCCGTTTCTCGTCTGCAGCATGTAGAGCTTGCCGCGCTCAATGGTGTATTCCATGTCCTGCATGTCGCGGAAGTGCTTCTCCAGCTTCTCCGCCACGGCCACGAACTCCGCGTACACCTCGGGCATGACTTCCTTCAGCGTGGAGATCTCCTGCGGGGTGCGCACGCCGGCCACCACGTCCTCGCCCTGGGCGTTGATCAGATATTCGCCGTAGAGCTTCTTCTCGCCGGTGGAGGGGTTGCGGGTGAAGGCGACGCCGGTGCCGGAGGTATCACCCATGTTGCCGAACACCATCGCCTGCACGTTGACGGCCGTGCCCCAGTCGCTGGGGATGTCGTTCATGCGGCGGTAGTAAATGGCGCGGGGGTTGTCCCAGGAGCGGAACACGGCCTTGATGGCCTCGATCAGCTGCACCTTGGGGTCCTGCGGAAAGGCCTCGCCCTTTTCGGCTTCGTACAGCTTCTTGAACTTTTTGACCAGTTCCTTGAGATCGTCCGCGGTCAGCTGGGTGTCGAACTGGACGTGCTTCTCTTCCTTCATCGCGTCCAGGATGCGCTCGAACTTGGACTTGGAAACGTCCATCACGACGTCGGAGAACATCATGATGAAGCGGCGGTAGGAGTCATAGGCAAAGCGTTCGTTCTGGGTGAGCCTGGACAGGCCCTCGACAGCCACGTCGTTGAGGCCGAGGTTGAGGATGGTGTCCATCATGCCGGGCATGGAGGCGCGCGCGCCCGAGCGGACGGAGACCAGGAACGGGCTCTCCAGATCGCCGAACTTCTTGCCGCAGATGACCTCGGTTTCGGCCAGCGCAGCGTCAATCTGCTTCAGGATCTCGTCGTTGATCTTGCCGCCGTCGGCGTAGTAGGCAGTGCAGGCTTCGGTCGTCACGGTAAAGCCCTGCGGAACGGGCAGCCCCAGGCTGGACATCTCCGCGAGGTTCGCACCCTTTCCGCCCAGAAGGTTGCGCATGGAGGCGTTTCCTTCCTTGAAGAGATAGACATACTTGTGTGCCATATTACTCCCCCTAACCATGATTATTCATATTTTTTACAACCGCAAATTTTATTATACCGCAGGGTTATGGTTTGCATAGGGGTTTCCTGTAAAATTCTAGTTGTCCGTGACGATTTCAAGCGCAATGTGGTGAAGCGCCGCCGCGCAGCGCGAGAACGAACTGAAAAAACTGCCGTAAATTTTGCGCGTGGCGGCCAGGCACAGGTAATCCACATAGGCATCCACGATGCCCTGCTGGCTGCTCCGCTCGAGGGAACGCTTTTCGTAGGTCAGGATGCGGCCGGGAAAGGCCTCGCCGAGCGCGCGCTCCTCCTCCGGTGAATCGGTGGCCAGAAAGAAGGCGACATCCGGATCGGCCTCGGCTTCGCGCCGGAGGCGTTCGACAAAATCGTCCGTCCGGCTGGATTCGATGGACTTGACGTTGTCGGTGCGGCGGATGTGCACGCCGACGCAGTTGGGCGGAAAGCGCGCGATCACGCCGTCCGCCAGCGCGCGGATGTCCGGCGCGGGGCGAAAGATGGAATAGTCGTGCCGCTCGTAGTCGCGCTCCAGGCTGTAGCAGGTGGAGGCGTAGAGGCTGCCCGAAAGCGCCTGGAAGGATTCGGCCGTCAGCGCCTTTTTGGCCTCCCAGTTCTCCACCGTCCGGGCAAACCGGTGGCCCTGGACGCGGCGGGTGAGCTTGCGGGCGATGCTGCGAAGCCGCATCCGGGGCTTGGTCACATAGGGGCCCTCCACCACGGTCACGTCCCCCGGCAGCGAAAAAAGCCGCGCCGACGGGCAGTTCATCCCCTCGTCACGCAGCCATACCACGGTCAGGTTCCGGCCGGACGCCCGCGCGGCCGAATAGTAGGAAGCGATGGTGCGCATCCGGTTGCACAACCCGCCCAGCGGTTCCACGTAGAGCATCCGCGCACCTCCGGCTCAATTGTCGTAGTAGAGTATACCCGATGATGGGAAATCTGTCAAGAAAAGGCGCGCGCGAAGGCGCGGCTTTCTTTTCTTCCGGGCGCGGGCCCGGCCTGGTTGCAGGAAATTGACAACCGGGGCAAAAACGTGTATGATAATCGAAGCAAATCCATGCGGCCCGCGCGGCCGCTTCCGCAGCGTCAGGAGGGTCCCTATGTCCACACGGCGCAGCCCCGCGCAGTTTCGAAGCAAGGTGACCTCGGTCGTGGTGTTTCTGATTTCCATTGCGCTGGTGGGCAGCGCGGCCTACCTGGGCTACCGGGCGCTGTCTTTTGACTATTCCGGCTACCTGCCGCCGGGGGCGACGGCCGGCCCCTTCCTGCCCGACGGCGGCTTTCAGATCGGCACCACCGAGGCACCGATGGATCTCGAGGAGTATGTGGAGCCCACGATGACCCCGGGCCCCACGCTGAGCCCCACGCCGATCCCGATGGAACTGTACGCCGCCCGGGACACCCGCGTTCTGATGACCGGCACCGACAAGCTGGGCGAGGTGGCGCTGACCCAATGCGAGCCCTCCTCGGCGGATGGCGGCAAGGTGATGATGGTGCGCGGCTGGGGGTACATCCGGGGCGCGGACGCCGCCGAGAGCCGGGTATACCTGGCGGTTTCCACCAAAAACGGCGACGACCACCGCTTTTACGCGGTCATCCGCCAGTCCGGCTCCACCGGCATTCAGCATGACCCGGCCACCGGCAAAAACCTCGACCAGGCGGACTTCGCGGCCGCCTTCAGCGTGGATACCTACGATGACGGCGAGTACCGGCTGGGGCTTCTGATCCAGGTGATGAACGGCAAGAAGGTGGCCGAAGAAGCCTATTATCCGCTGGGCGATCAGTACAACTTCGTCGTTTCCGGCGGGAAGATTGAGTAGTGTCGGAATGTAAAGCGCGGCCCGGGCTCCCAAAGGAGCCCGGGCCGCAGCCGTTAAGACCGGGTGGTTTCCAGCCGCGTCAGCCCACGGTGACGCCGCTGCTTTTCAGAAGATCGCTCAGCGGCGGCAGCGTGGCCTCCGGCGCTTCGCCGGCACCGCCCGCCTCGTCGGAGTCGTCCTCGCTGAAGTCGATGTTGTCCTGAAAATCGCCCTCCGCCAGTTGGTCGTTGCCGACGGGCAGGTCGCCCTCCTCCAGCTGGTCATCGCCGACGGGCAGGTCGCCCTCCTCCATCTGGTCGTCGCCCACGGGCAGGTCGCCCTCCTCCAGCTGGCCGTCGCCGGCGTAATAGTCGCCCTCCGCCGGATAGCCGGCATCGACGGCGCCGGGCAGCATCTCCTGGCCGGTCACCTTTTTCCAGAGCCAGAGGCCGGATTCCTGCACGATGTTGGGGTTGCGGGAGTAGAGGTACGCCTCGCCCATCAGGGCGCCGATGGAAACGATCAGGACCACGCTGGCGAAGGCCAGCGCAAAAAACCGCTTCGCCCGGTGCGCCTCGGTGAGCCGCACGGCCTGGCGGCAAAAGCCCGCTACGGACAGAATCAGCCCGACGCCCGGCAGCCAGGAAAGCATGAGGCCGAACAGGGATTCCCACAGGCCGCGCGAGATCTTGGCGCTCTCGGTGCGCTCGTGGCTTCTCGAATATTTCGGCATACGTCACCCTTCAGTCGAGATATATCGCGGCAAAGCCGCATCATTCTGCTTATTTTTCAGACGGTTCCCAGGGAGGAAAGTTCCATAAACGAAAATCACAGCCGGCCGCGGGCGGCGCGGGTCTGCGCGTCCTGACGCACGTCCAGGTCGTGCCGGGCGCGCATCTTGCGCATGATCAGCGCCACCGTCTCCTCAAGCGCTTCGCCCGCCCGGTAGTCCGCAGGGAGCGCAAAATCCGCCCGGCGCTGCAGCAGCATCTCGTCCGCCAGCGCGCCACCGCCCGGCGCGTATACCACAATCGAGCAGCCGCCCTTGAGCTTGGTCATCTTCATGCAGGGCACGTCCGTCAGCCCGTCGCCGAAGTAGATCATGTTGGCGAAGGGCACGCGCCGGAGGTATTCCGGCGTGTGGGCGTTGAGATCGTAATCGTTGGTCACGTCCAGGATGCCCTTGTTGATGCGGAACAGGTACTGGGTCTTGGCGGTGTAGTTGACGTCGGTGGCGGGCCAGATGGCCTCGCCCGCCTCGTCGTACACGTAGGAGGCCGCAAACACCGCCTTGAACGCGTCGGCGATGCGCGAGCCGTCGATGATCTCCTTGAGGCCGGAGGAGATAATGTAGTGCTCCACCCGGACGCCCGCGGCAAGGCCGATGGCGTTGACGCGGTCAAACCAGCCCTCCACGCCGGGATAGAATTCGACAGAGCGCCCCAGGCTCTCCAGCGCGCCCCGCGTCAGCGGGCGGCCGGCCCGCGCGGCGGCAAAGCGCATCATGTACATGTAGGCCAGTACGCCGTCGGTGCGGTGCGCCACGGCGAAGCGGCGGCAGTCGGCCCAGAAGGCGTCCGGATCGATGCTGAGGCCCGGCAAAAACCCATACTCCTGCATGTCCTTGGGCGACAGGGTCTTGTCAAAGTCGTAGATGAGCGCGACGATGGGCGTGGTTTGCACGGCGGGCCTCCTTTCACGCTGGAACAAAACAGCGGAGGGCAGGGCGTGCGCCCTGCCCTCATGCGTTTTTTTGCGGAGGGGTGTCAGGCGGAGGGCGCTTCGCCGCCCTCCGGCGCCAGGGAGGGCGCGGGGGTCGCGGCGGGCGCGGGCGTCTTGTCGTCGCCGCGCGGCGCGTCGTCGGCGAAAAGACGCGCCTGAAGCTCCGGCGTCGCAATGCCGTCCTCCTCCATGCCGATGGCCTTTTGGAAGAGCTTCACCACGGTCTGCGTGGCGGGGCCGAAGTCGCCGTCCTGGACGCCGTTGAACCAGCCCAGCTTGTGGAGCCGATCCTGCAGGTTTTTGACCTGCTTGCTGTTCTTCATGCCCTTTTTCAGCGTCTTGTAGGGCACCGGCGTGGCCGTCGGCTCGGGCGTGGGCGTTGCCAGGGTGGAAAGATCCACGCCCTTGGCGATGGCGGAAAGGTCGGCGGCGTTGGTGGTGGTTTCCAGCTGTTCGATCATGCTGGAGATCAGCGCCCAGTTCTTTTCAGAGCTCGCGGACAGCGAATCCAGCGCGGTGTTGCCGGCGCCGAGGGCCGCAATGGCGTCCGTGGTGGTGGCGTCCTCGATGGATTTCTGGACGGCGAGCAGCGTGTCCATGAAGCTCTGGTCGTTTTCCAGCGTCTTTTCGGGCATCAGCGCCGAGATCTGCTGGCTCTCCGTCTCCTGCTGCTGCATGGCGGCGGCGCCCGTCTGATCCGCGCGCCACAGCTTGATGATGCCGGTGCGGTACTCATCCGTGACGTGCTGCTTGACCAGCGAAAGGCCGTCGGTGTAGAGCGTGTAGGTGACGCCGGGAATCTTGGCGCGGTTGGCGGTCCTGTCCGCGATGAAGAGGACGCCCGCGACCAGAAGCGCCACCACCGCCACCACGCCGGCGATGCGGATCAGCCAGCGGTTCAGCCCCGAGCCGCCGCGCGGCGCGTCCGCGCCATCGTGGCCGGCCTCGTGCTCGTGGGCGGGAATCTCTCCGTCGGCGCCGTCCTCATGGGGGTGCGCGCGGCCCTTGCGCTGGTTCATCTGCTGGATGTAGCGCTGAACCTCCGGGCTGATGCCGGTCTTGCGGATGGGCTCCAGGGGTTTGATTTCAATGCCCAGGGAATCTGTCTCCGCGCGGGGTTCGCGCGGCGCCTCGGGCTTTGCCTCCGGGGCCGGCGCGGCTTCGTCCGTCGAGGGTTCTTCCCCGGCGCCGGGCTCGGCCTCGGCCTCCGGCTCGGCGTCCGCCATGCCGGTGGTCCGGCGGCCTTCGTCCTCGGCCAGCGCGGGGCGGTAGCTGGTGCGCGAGTAGACATCCCCGTCCTCTTCCGGCGCGGAGGAGTAGGTTGTTTTTGTGTAGGGCGCGTACCCCTGCTGCTCGGTGCTTCCGGGCACGAAGCGAACCTGGGACGAGGTGTATCCGCTGCCTTCAAACCGGCTGTCGCCGACCGGTTGACCGCAGCTGGGACAAGCCTTCGCCTCGGGGTTCAGGGTCTTGCCGCACTTGTTGCAAAACATATCTTGCCCTCCCGTTCAGGGTTGCCTCGGGTTTGCACGATGCGCGCCGCGCACCGCGTGGCTTCAGCCGTTTGGGCGCATAACAATACAGACTGATTGTACCCTTTATGCCGCGATTCGTCAAGCAAAACCCTCGGAATACGCCGTATAAGGGGTTTTCCGGGGCCTCGGGTGGCGAAGGGCGCGCATTATCCGTTGGGATTGGCCGGCGCCGGCGTTTCCGACGGCTCGGCCGGGGCGGGCGTGGCGGTGGCGGTGGCCGCCGTCACGGACGCGCCCGCGGCCCCGGTATAGTCGTTTTCCGCGAACTGCCCGGCCGCCTGCTGCGGAACCAGGATGCCGCTGGTCATCTGATAGCGGATGTAGACGGTCAACATGACCGTCAGCGAAACGAAGGCCACCGCGGTGATCAGCAGCTTGCCGCGGACGGGGCAGCGCACGCCGCGCCAGAGCATCACGAGCCCCAGCGGCGGTACGAGGACGCAGAGAAGAACCGCCACCCAGACGCGCGCGCTGGGTTTATTGCGCCGGGGGACCTGAAAGACAGGGGCGTTGCCGGTGGTGCGCATGGACGAACCTCCCAAAATGGTGGGATTATTATATCAGATAGACGTTCCGGACACAAGGTTGGAGCCCAAAACGCCCGCCTTTTGACAGAAAAACATCAAAATAAACGAAATCTTAGCGCGGGCGCGCCGTCCGCGGCGCGCCCGCCAATTTCAAATGCGCCGGGTTTGTGGTATACTGATGGGTACTACATGGATTCTAAAGGGTGGATCGATGTGCCAGAGCGTGACGAGATGATCCGGATCAGCGGCCTCAGGAAGGTGTACGGCGAGGGCGAGCACGCCGTCGTCGCGCTGGACGGCATTGATTTGTCCATTCGCCGCGGCGACATCCACGGCATCATCGGCATGAGCGGGGCGGGCAAGTCCACGCTGATCCGCTGCATCAATCTGCTGGAAAAGCCCACCGAAGGCAAAATTTTCATTGACGGGGTCGATGTGACGGCCCTCTCCGACGCGCTTCTTCGCACGACGCGGCGCGCCGTCGGCATGGTGTTTCAAAGCTTCAACCTTCTGATGCAGCGCAGCGTGGAAAAGAACGTGCGCTTTCCCATGGAGTTGACCGGCGCGGACAAAAAAGACGCCCGGGCGCGGGCACGGGAACTGATGGACCTGGTGGGCCTGTCCGACAAGGCGGGCGCGTTTCCGGCCCAGCTCTCCGGCGGGCAGAAGCAGCGCGTCGCCATCGCGCGGGCGCTGGCGATGCAGCCCAAGGTGCTCCTGTGCGACGAGGCCACCAGCGCGCTCGACCCCATGACCACCCGCGCGATTCTGGACCTTTTGAAGGACATCAACCACCGCCTGGGCATCACCATCGTGGTCATCACCCACGAGATGGAGGTCATCCGGCAGATCTGCCGCGAGGTGTCCATCATCGACGGCGGGCGGATTGTGGAGAGCGGCGCGGTGAGCGAGCTGTTCACCCGGCCCCAGTCGGAGGCGGGCAAGCGCATGTTCCGCACCCCGGGCAGGCGCTTTACCGAAATGCCCACCGGCCGGCTGGTGCGGGTGATCTTTGACGGCGGCACCGTCTACGAGCCGCTGATCGCCAACCTCATCATGGAGCAGGGCGCGCCGGTGTCGATCATCAGCGCCCAGATGGACACCGTGGCGGGCGAGACGCGGGGTCAGCTGGTGCTTCAGCTGCCCGCCGACGAGGCGCTGAGCGGCCGGATGATCGAATCGCTGAGAAAGCACCACCTTCCGGTGGAGCCGGTAGAGGAGGAGAAGTAGATGGCTGGGTGGCTGAGCGCCAACGAGGCGCTGATCCGGTTGATGCTCTCGGGCCTCTGGGAAACCCTCCAGATGACGCTGCTGGCGGCACTGTTTTCCTATTTATTTGGGCTGCCGCTGGGCGTGATGCTGGTGGCCACCGACAAGGGCGGCATCCGCGAAAACGCGGCGCTCAACCAGGTGCTGGGCACGGTGGTCAACGTGCTGCGCTCGGTGCCGTTTCTGATCCTGATCCTGATGCTCTTTCCCGTGACCCGCGTGGTGATGGGCACCACCATCGGCACCCGCGCGGCGATCTTCCCGCTGGTGGTGAGCGCCTTCCCCTACGTGGCGCGCATGGTGGAATCCTCGCTGCGCGAGGTGGACGGCGGCGTGGTTGAAGCCGCCCAGTCCATGGGCGCCACCACCTTTCAGATCATCTGGAAGGTGCTGCTGCCGGAGGCCACGCCTTCGCTGATCAACGGCCTGGCGATTTCGGTGACGACCATCCTGGCCTATACCGCCATGGCCGGCGCGGTGGGCGCGGGGGGCCTGGGCAAGATCGCCATCGATTACGGCATGTACCGCTTTGACATGCCCAAGCTCTACACCGCAAGCCTTCTTCTGGTGGTGCTGGTGCAGGTCATCCAGGTGCTGGGAACCCGCGCTTCCTCGATGATCGACAAGCGCAGGCGCTGACCCCGGTTTATCCCATCTTCCCTTTGAAATAATGCGGCGGCTTCCATTCGGCACGCACATTATAGCGCGGGCAACCCCCAGCGCAACCCCAGCGCGGTGCGCAGGATCGCAGCGCCGGCACCTATATTCCCCCGGCCCTGCAGGAAAGGAGAGGTACCCCATGAAGAAACTCGTCAGCCTGATCGTCGTACTCGCACTCGTCCTAGGTGTTTCCGGTATGGCCATGGCCGAGAAGCTGGTCATCGGGGCGACCCCCACGCCGCATGCCGAAATCCTGGAGCTGATCAAGGACGACCTGGCGGCCAAGGGCATCGAACTTGAGATCGTCGTCTACACCGAGTACACCACCCCCAACATGGCGCTCTCCGCGGGCGACCTCGACGCCAACTACTTCCAGCACGTGCCCTACATGGAGGCCTACAACGCCTCCGTGGCCGACGATCAGAAGCTGGCCGCGGTGATCGGCGTGCACTACGAGCCCTACGCCCTCTACCCGGGAAAGACCAAGACGGTGGAGGAGCTGAAAGACGGCGCCACCATCACCGTCACCAATGACCCCTCCAACGAGGCGCGGGCGCTGCTCCTGCTGGAGAGCGCGGGCCTCATCAAGATCCGCGAGGGCGCGGGCCTTTCCGCCACCATCGCCGACATCACGGAAAACCCGAAGAACCTCAACATCATGGAGATCGAGGCGGCCCAGCTGCCCCGGACGCTGCCGGACGTGGACATGGCGGTCATCAACGGAAACTTCGCGCTGGACGCGGGGCTCAGCCCGGCGAAGGACGCGGTGTTTGTCGAGCCCGCCGACGGTGAGGCCGGCAAGACCTACACCAACTACATCGTGGTGCGCGCCGCCGACGCCGAGGCGCCCTGGGTGGAAACGCTGCGGGAGACCCTCTGCTCCCAGAAGGTGTACGACTTCATCATGGGGAACGACGCCTACAAGGGCGGCGTCATCCCGGCGTTCACGGTGGGATAACGCAACGATCCAAACGCAAAAGGCCCCCGGCGCGCGCCGGGGGCCTTTTCTGCGCCCGTCAGATCTTGATCCGGTCGGCGATGGCGGCGATGAATTCCGCCGAGGAGACGGCCTTTTTCTCCCCCGTGGCCAGGGCAAAGAGATCCTGCGTCATAACGCCGGATTCAAGGGTGTCGATCGTCGCCCGCTCAAGCCCCTCCGCGAAATTCTGGAGCGGCCCGTTGCCGTCCAGCTCGCCCCGCTTTTTCAGCGCGCCGCTCCAGGCGAAGATGGTGGCCACGGGGTTGGTGGAGGTGGCCTCCCCCTTCAGGTAGCGGTAGTAGTGGCGGGTGACAGTGCCGTGGGCGGCCTCGTACTCGAAGGCGCCGTCGGGGCTGACCAGCACGCTGGTCATCATGGCCAGCGAGCCGAAGGCAGTGGACACCAGATCGCTCATCACGTCGCCGTCGTAGTTTTTCAGGGCCCAGATGAACCCGCCTTCCGAGCGCACCACCCGCGCGGCGGCGTCGTCGATGAGGGTGTAGAAGTATTCGATGCCTGCCTTTTCAAAAAGGGCCTTGTAGCGGTGGTCAAAGAGCTCCTGGAAGATCAGCTTGAAGCTCTGGTCGTAGGTCTTGGAGATGGTGTCCTTGGTGGAGAACCACAGATCCTGCTTCGTATCCAGCGCGTAGCGGAAGCAGGCGTGGGCAAAGGAGCGGATGGACGAATCCTTGTTGTGCATCGCCTGCAGAAGCCCGGGGCCCTCAAAGTCGTAGACGGGGGCGCGCAGCACCACGCCGTCCGCGCCGGTAAACACAAGTTCCGCCTTGCCGGGGCCGGGCACCCGGAGCTCCGCGGCGCGGTACACGTCGCCGTAGGCGTGTCGGGCGATGGTGATGGGCCTGGTCCAGCGGGCGACGACGGGCTTTACGTTGCGCACCAAAATGGGCGCGCGAAACACCGTGCCGTCCAGCGCCGCGCGGATGGTGCCGTTGGGGCTCTTCCACATCTTTTTCAGCCCGTACTCCTCCACCCGCTGCTGGTTGGGCGTGATGGTGGCGCACTTGACCGAGACGCCCAGCGATTTGGCCGCCTGGGCGGCTTCCTCGGTCACCCGGTCGTCGGTGGCGTCGCGGTTGGGCAGGCCCAGGTCAAAGTACACCGTGTCGAGGGCCACAAAGGGCGAAATCAGCTGTTCCTTGATCATCCTCCAGAGGATGCGGGTCATCTCGTCGCCGTCCATTTCGACGATGGGGTTCATCGGGATGCGGCTCATGCCTTTCTCTCCTTTGCGGCGGACGCGTAATAATTCATCAGGCAGCCCTCCAGCAGGATGCGGCGCTGGGTTTCATCCAGCCCCTCCAGCCGGAGCGGGAAGGCGCGCCCGTCGGACAGCCGCGTGGCCGTCACCCGCTCCCGCCCGTCGCGGACGGCGTCGCGGATGAACTCGATCAGCATCAGGTCGCCCACCTCCGCCGGGGTGTCCTCCGTCGTAAAGGGCAGGATGCCCCAGTTGATGAGGTTCGAGCGGTAGCGCTTGGTGGCGTACTCCAGGCAGATGTTGGCCCGGCCGCCCAATACGCGCTGGCAGGACGCCGCCTGCTCCCGCGCGGAGCCGTCGCCGGGGCGCACCGCCCAGATCACGGAGGCGTAGCCCGTGGACTCCGGATGGGGCACGAGCCCCCGCCAGGATTCGGGCGCGGCGTCCCGCACCGCCTTGGCGCGGCCCACGTAGCCCGGATCGCGCCGGGACAGCGCAAATTCCGCCAGGCGGACGGGGTTCGACCGGTAGGAGGAGGTTTCACCGGAGGGGATCAGCTCGTCCGTGGTGGTCACCGGATCGGTCAAAACCGAGGCGACATAGAGCAAAAGGTGCTCCGGCAGCGGGTCAAACCTGGGCCAGTCGGTGATGTTGGGGCCCAGCTTCAGCGGCGCCTCCGGCTTCGGGCTGCCCCAGCCGCGGTAGACCCGCTTTTCATAAACGGAAAGGTCAATGGGCCCGCCCGCGGGGGCGGGGGGCGCGTAATCGATTTCGTCGGCGGCGGTCAGCCGGCCGCCGTTTCGGGCGGTGGCGGCCACGGACCGGGCGTCCATCAGCGCCACCATGGCCAGTTGGTCCTCGCCGGGCTTCGAGCCCTCGCGGTTGCGGAAGTTCCGGGTGGTGTGGCGGACGGACAGCGCGCCGTTGGCGGGCACGTCTCCCGCGCCGAAGCAGGGGCCGCAGAACGCGGGCTTGAGCAGCGCGCCCGCCTCCATCAGCGCGGCCGCGACGCCGCTTTTCACGATCTGCAGGTTCACCGGCATGCTGGCCGGATAGCAGGACAGCGAGAAGGCGCCGTTGCCCACCGAGCCGCCCGCCAGGATGGCGGCGGCCTCCGCCAGGTTGTCGTAGAGCCCGCCCGCGCAGCCCGCGATCACACCCTGATC
The DNA here is from genome assembly GCA_040768845.1 of Christensenellales bacterium. Taxonomy (GTDB): domain Bacteria; phylum Bacillota; class Clostridia; order Christensenellales; family Aristaeellaceae; genus JAEZHK01. The sequence continues at coordinate 34,516 of JAXGME010000013.1, forward strand.
CACCAGCACTCCGCCGCCCGACACCTTGCCCGTGAGGCAGCCCTCGGGCAGGCCCTCGCGCAGCTCGGTTTCCCGGAGAATGTCGCCGGGGTTTTCCGTCAGTTGCCGGATCGGCAGCGCGTGGGCGGGGTGGAAGGGCAGCGCGATCATGGGCTCGATGGCGGAGAGGTCCATTTCGATCATTCCGTCATACCAGGCGCCCTCCTCCGGGGCGAGCGCGCGGTAGTCGCCGGGGCGGCCCAGGCGGCGGAGATAGTCCTCCACCACGCCGTCCGTCTGCCATACGGAGGAGAGGCAGGCGGTTTCGGTGGTCATCACATCCAGCCCCAGCCGGAAGTCCATCGGGAGGTTCGCCACGCCGGGACCCGCGAACTCCAGCACCTTGTTTTTGACAAAGCCGTCCGCGTACACCGCCTCGCACAGCGCCAGCGCCGCGTCGTGGGGGCCGACGCCCCGCCGGGGCGCGCCCGTCAGATAGATGAGCACGACCTCCGGGTCCTTCACGTCGTAGGTGTTGCCCAGAAGCTGCTTGACCAGTTCCGGTCCGCCCTCGCCCACGCCCATGGTGCCCAGTGCGCCGTAGCGGGTGTGGCTGTCGGAGCCCAGAATCATGCCGCCGGGGACGGCCATGGCCTCCCGCGCGTACTGGTGGATGACCGCCAGGTTCGCCGGCACGTAGACGCCGCCGTATTTCACCGCGGCGGAAAGGCCGAACACGTGGTCGTCCTCGTTGATGGTGCCGCCCACCGCGCACAGCGAGTTGTGGCAGTTGGTCAGCGCGTAGGGCAGGGGAAACCGCTCCATGCCGCTGGAGCGGGCGGTCTGCACGATGCCCACGTAGGTGATGTCGTGGGAGATCAGGCTGTCAAACTTCAGGCGCAGCATGCCGTCCCCGCCCGCTTCGGAGTTGTGGGCGCGGAGAATGCGCCCCGCGATGGTGCGGCCGCGGGCCTCCCGGTCGGGCGCAGCCGGCGCGGCATGCGCCCGGCCGCTTCGCCACAAAACGCCGCCGGCGTGTCGCTTCAGCATGGGTCTTCCCTCCATTAGAAAGGCATTTGGCACCAGTATACAACAGTCTCCGGGCAAAAATCAAGATGCTGCAGGATTACGTTTTCAGTTGTGCATTGGTACAGGCCGCGTCATGTGGTTGGCCGAATTTATGAAACTTTCCGTAAAAAAGCTTGCATATTCTTTTGGCGTGCGCTATAATCGCGCAAAAGCCAATGGAGGCAGCAAAGCTGCGAGGAGGTAGCCATGCAGTATATTCAGCAGCAGGAACTCCGGGGATACATCCGGCAGTTTTGTGAAGACATCCGCCAAAGCTATCATATTGATCCCCGGCAGTTCGAGCTGGCCAACGTCAAGCGCGGCCTGCGCAATTCGGACGGCACCGGCGTCATGGCGGGTATTACCACCATCGGCAGCGTGCAAGGATATCATATGGAGGACGGTGCGCCGGTGCCCATGCACGGCCACCTGTACTATCGCGGCATTGATCTGGGCGATATCATCCAAAACCACGTCAGAAACGGCGTATTCGGCTACGAGGAGGTCAGCTACCTTCTTTTGATCGGGAAACTGCCCACCCAGACGCAGCTGGACCACTACCACCGCGCGCTGGCGGTGGCACGGCGGCTGCCGGACGGCTTTACCGAGGACATGATCCTCAAGGCCCCCAGCAGAAACGTGATGAACAAGCTCTCCCGTGCGGTGCTGGCGCTCTACTCCTACGACCCCAATCCGGACGACACCGCCATCGAGAACGTGGTGCGCCAGTCCATGGAGCTGATCGCGCGGTTGCCAGTGATCGTGGCCCACGCCTATGCCGTCAAGCGCCACTATTTTGACGGCGAGTCGCTCTACCTGCATGTGCCCCAGGAGCACATGGCGCTGGCGGAAAACTTTCTGCACATGCTGCGCAGGGACAATCAGTTTACCCCCGAGGAGGCCCATCTGCTGGATCTGATGCTCACCATCCACGCGGAGCACGGCGGCGGCAACAACTCCGCCTTCACCTGCCGCGTGCTGTCCTCCACCGGCACCGACACCTACGGCGCGATCTCCGGCGCCATCTCCTCGCTGAAGGGCCCGCTGCACGGCGGCGCCAACAAAAAGGTCATGGAGATGTTCGAGGATGTGCGCGCCCACGCGGTGGACCCCACCAGCGACGGCTCCGTCGCCGACTATCTGCGGCTGGTGCGCGACAGGAAGGCCGGCGACGGCTCTGGCAAGATCTACGGCCTGGGCCACGCGGTGTACACCATGGACGACCCCCGCGCCATCCTGCTCCGGCAGTACGCCCGCGACATGGCGGTCCGGAGCGGCTACGACGAGGACTTTCAGCTGATGGAGCGCATCGAGCGCATGGGCATCGAGGTGCTGGGCGAAAAGCTCGAGGGCCGCAAGACCATGTGCGCCAATGTGGACATGTATTCCGGCCTTGTGTACCGGATGCTGGGCATTCCGGACGAGCTGTTCACGCCGCTTTTTGCCACCGCGCGCATTGCGGGCTGGTGCGCGCACCGCATTGAGGAACTGCTCACCGGCGGCCGCATCATGCGCCCCGCCTACCGCGCGGTATCCCAACGGGCGGAGTATACGCCCATCGAAGCGCGCTGAGCGCCATCGCGATCCCCCTCTCCGGCCGGGCAATTGCGCCCGGCCGGTTTTCCGTGGTTGACGAAGCGGCCCCGCGCGGGTACAATAAGGTTGCGCGATTGTTACGCAGCGTGGCTGTTTTGCGATAATGCGTGTAACGCTTGCACGAGGATACCGTCTGGGGGGATGTCGGATGGAATTTGAGGACCGGGTTCGCGGCATGCTGGCGGGCAAGGCGCTGATCGAGGCCGAGCGGGTCTGCGATGTAATGCGTTTTTTCTTTTGCGGCGATGGAGAGGTGGCGCTGCACGCGCGCTGCCTGGTGCGGCTGATGGGCGGCGGAAGGCTGGTGGCCAGTTCGTCGGACGCGGCGCTGCCCGCCGTCGACCTCGAGTGCGACAGCCTGGGCGACTTCCAGTGGAACCGCGATTTTTCCGCCTACGATTTCTGCGTCAAGGGGTTTATGAAAAAGGCGCCCCGCGCCGTGGTGACAGAGGTCGCCCTCGAGCCCTGGGGCGACATGATCCTCACGCTGGACGGCGATGCGAGCATCGAGATTCTGACCGATTCCCTGGTTCGGGACGGGGAGCAGTGGCGGCTGTTTCGCCACGGGGCGTCCAGGGCGCAGGAGCACGTGGTGCGCTACCCTTCGGGCTTCGTGCTGGAGTGACCGCGGCCGCGCCGCCGCGCTTGACAAGCCCCTTCAGAACGTGTACACTGAACCTGAGCCGAATTAAGAGGGGATTGAGTTCGTGGGAACCAGCAATTATGCGGTGTTTGTGGATCTGGAAAATGCCGGGGCCAAGGAATCGATGCTGATGAGCATCATTGAAAAGGTCAAGATCCGGGGCGACATCCTGCTGGGCAAGGTGTACGGCTATACCGACCGGTACACCGAGCTCAAGGAATGTCTGCTTTCCAATACGTTTTACGTGGTTCCGTCCATACGCTACGGCAAAAACCAGAAGAACAACCTGGACATCCAGCTGGTCATCGACGCGCTGGAGGTGGCCTACGTCAACCCGCTGATCGACAGCTTCTGCATCGTCTCCGGCGACAGCGACTACACGCCGCTGGTGGGCAAGCTCAAGTCCATGGGCAAGAAGGTGCTGGGCATCTCCCGCAGCGAGGTGGCGTCGGGCATCTTCATCAAGGCCTGCAGCGAGTTCATTTTTCTGGAATCGGTGGCCGTCATCACCAAGCCCGCGGTAAAGCCCTCCGCGCGGGACAAGGAGGAGGGCTCGCCGGATCTCAACGAGCTCATCGTCCAGATCGAAACCGTGCTGGCCGACCAGGACGAGGACATGATGTACGCCAGCGAGCTCAAGGATACGCTGACGCGCCTCAGGCCCGACTTTGACGAGCGCGCCTACGGCTGCGCCACCTTCGGCAAGCTGATGGCGCTGGTGGGCGCCCACAGTGCCCGCGTCAAGGTGTGGACGGAGGAATCCTCCCTGAAAATCGGCCTCAACGGCAGCGACGCGCCCACGCCCCAGCTCAACAAGGAGAACTGGCTGCCGGCCTTCCGCGAGTACCTGCGCCAGTACAAGGCCGACGGCTTTGAGCGCATCAACCCGTCGATCCTCAAGGCCGCCATCCAGGCGGATTACCCGGACTTTGAGGAGAAGGCCATCGGCTTCAAGCGCTTCAGTGACGTGATGAAGCGGCTGGAAAAGGAAAAGCTGCTGACGGTGGAGATGGACGGGGCCCACACGATGCTGCTCAAGATCAACTGACGGGCAATGAAATGGCGCCGGAAGCCAACGCTTCCGGCGCTTTTTAACGCCCGGCGCTAGTCGTCCGCGAAGCCTAAGAACCGCGCTATGGCTGGATCTTTTCCTGTCCGATG
>JAXGME010000014.1:0-31393 GCA_040768845.1 Christensenellales bacterium
TACAGTGACATGGGAAGCCTATGACGCTGTTTACGATACGCTAAAACGAATAACTGAAGGTCGAATCGATTGGCCAATTGAAGCCTTACAGGCGGCAGGAGACGCCTTTGATAAGCTTGCTCTTTTCGCCTATGCAAAAGATGATCCGTCGGAGGTGAGATAAAGATTATGTCAATCCAGAAGATTCAGAATAAGAATGGCATATCCTTCCGGCTCTTTATCAGTGCGGGCCGGACGCTGGAAGGCAAGCAGATAAGACATACAGCCACCTATGCCCCCGATCCCGGTATGACGGAAAAGCAAGCATGGAAAGAGGCGCGGCGGCTGGAGGCCGATCTGGAAAAGCGCATCAAGGAAGGCTTCGCCCCGGACGCCCGGCTCAACTTTAACGGCTTCGCAGAAGCGCTGATTGACAAAAAGGAGCGGGACGGCGAAATCAAACCGAACACGGTGCTTCTGTATCGCCGGTTCAACGAGGACTTGAAGGGCGAAATCGGCCACTTGCCGCTTGACAAGATCAACACGCCCCGGCTAAAGGCGGTCATGGAATGGCTGGACAGCAATGGTCGGAACCACAAGACAGGCGGCAAACTCTCCCCAAAGACCCAGCGCGAATACTACCGCTTTATCTCGGTGGTCATGTCTGCGGCGGAGGAAGATGCCCGCATTCATGTGAACCCCTGCAAGCGCGTAAAAGCCCCAAAGCTAAAGCCCCACGCCGTGTCCATCCTCCAGCCGGAGGACGTTTCAAAGCTGCTTGCTGCCCTTGACAAGGAATCCTTGAAGTGGCGGACGCTCATTCATGTGCTGCTTGCCTCCGGCGCGCGCAAAGGAGAAATAGGCGGCTTGAAATGGGATCGCGTTGACTTCGACAACTCGCAGATTGAAATTTCAAATAACCTGCTCTACGATCCAAAGAACGGCATATATGAAACCACCCCCAAGACGGACGGTTCTAACCGCTTCGTGAAGCTCCCGGCACAGACAATGGCGCTGCTCAAGGAATGGCAGACGTATTGCAAGCAACTCCGGCTCATGAACGGTGACAGATGGCAGGATACCGGCTTTGTGTTCATCCAGGACGATGGACGGCCCATGCATCCCGACAGCGTTTCAAAATGGCTGGTTCCTTTTTGCGAAAAGAACGGCATACCAAAGGTGACGGCCCATGCGCTCCGTCATACCGCCGCTTCGATCCTGATTGACAGCGGCGCGTCCATCGTCGCGGTAAGTAAGCGCCTCGGCCACTCGCAGACTTCCACGACGGTCAACACCTACGCTCACCAAATCCGCAAGGCGGACGAGGCCGCGGCGGACAGCCTGGCCGACGTGATTTACAAGCCAAAGACAGCGAAATGAGAGGGTCGTGCACGAAATGTGCACGAAATCCCAAAATGACCGCTTCAAACGAGCAAAGAAAAACCCCTGAAAACTCAATGTTTTCAGGGGTTTCTTTGTGGCGTGCCCGGAGGGATTCGAACCCACGACCTTTTGGTTCGTAGCCAAACACTCTATCCGGCTGAGCTACGGGCACACGTTTTCAATGACGCTTGACTATTATAGCGCCATCGGGCGGGTTTGTCAATGAAAACCTGGGGGAAAAGCGCGCGGGCCGGGTTAATTTTCGCGTCTTCCGGCGCGGCACGGCCGTCACAGCACCCCCCGCACGCGGCCGCGGCGGGTGCCCTCCAGCAGGCACAGGTAGGTGGCGGCGGTGTCAAAGCGCGCGTCGTGCAGCGCGCCGCCACCGCCAAACCACTCGGATGCCCTTTCCGCGACGAAGTCCTCCGAAAGCTCAAAAAACTGGACAAGCTCGGTCAGCTTGGGCGGCTTGGGCCGGCCGATGTTGACCTTGCGGGCCAGGTTCATGTCGGAGGTGAAGTAGTTCATCGTGCAGAAGACGGGCTTCTTGGGCAGCGCGAGGCCGCAGCGCTCCATCTCCACCCGCAGGTACTTTTCGTCCGCGGACACGTTGTGGCCCACCCACATCTTCGCGGCGGAGAAATCGTCCAACACGTCTGGAGCGACATCCTCAAAGCGCAGCCCGCCGGAGAGCTCGCGCAGCTTTTCCAGCGTGAAGCCGTGCACCTCCAGCGCGCCCTCGCTCATGTCGTCCACCTCAAAAAAGAGGTTCTTGCCCGCCACGCACCCCGCCTCCGCAATGAGGTAGGACAGCTGGCAGATCTGCCCGGGGACGAGATCCGTGGCCTCGGTGTCAAAGACGATCACGCTCACAGGGCCTTCACCGCTTTCCCGATGCGCGAGAGCGCCTCCTCCACCCGCGCCCGGGGCGCGGCCAGGTTCATGCGCATGAAGCCCGCGCCCTCCTCGCCGAAGTGGGTGCCGGAGGACAGGCCCACCCCCGCGCGGTCGATGAAAAACCGCTCCAGGGCCTGCTGGTCCATACCCAGCGCGCGGCAGTCCAGCCACATGAGGTAGGTGCCTTCCATGGGGCAGGGGCGAATCTGCGGCGCGTCGGCCGCGAAAAACGCCTCCGCCAGGCGCCGGTTTTCATCAAGATAGCCGACGAGCGCATCCAGCCAGGGCGCGCCCGCGCGGTGGGCCGCCGTCTGCGCCACCGCACCGAAGATGTTGGGGGTGTCCGCGCCCATCGTCCGCATCGCGTCGCGGACGCGGCCGCGCAGCGCCTCGTCGCGGATGATGATGGCCGAGGAGCGCAGCCCCGCCAGGTTGAATGTCTTGGTGGCGGAGACCAGGAGAATGGTCTTCTCCGCGCCGCGCAGGGTCATGGTGGCGGTGTGCCTGTGGCCCGGCAGCGCAAAATCCGCGTGGATCTCGTCGGCGATGAGCGTGGCGCCGTAGCGGCCGACCAGCGCGATCAGCGCCGAAAGCTCGTCCCGCGTCCACACGCGGCCCACCGGGTTGTGGGGGCTGCAAAGGATCATGGCCTTCGCGCCCTCCTCCAGGCGGCGGCGGACGCCTTCGAGGTCCATTCTCCAGCCCTCGGCAGTCTCGATCAGCGGGCTTTTCATCACCGCGCAGCCGGCGCGGTCGGCCATTTTGAAAAAGGGCTGATACACCGGCGGCTGGACGATGACGCCGTCGCCGGGCTCCGTGACCGCCCGCAGCGCGAACAGGATCGAATCCACCACGCCGGGGCTGAAAATCGCCCACTCGGGCCGCATTTCGAGGCCGTGGCGCGCGCGCATCCATTCCGTCAGCGCCTCCGTCATGGGCGCGTCGTAGTCGGTGTAACCGTAAGCGCCGTGGGCGGCGCGCGAAGCGATCGCCTCCCGCACGCAGGGCGGCGACGCGAAGTCCATGTCCGCCACCCACATGGGGATGACGTCCTCCCGACCGAAGATCCGCTGGTTGAAATCCCACTTTTCGCAATAGGTGCCGCGGCGGTCGATGCCGCGGTCAAACTCGTCCCAATAGGCGCGATCCATGTCATCCGCTCCCGGCAACAAAAATATCTCTATCATTGTAGCACCGCTTTTCCGAAAAGAAAAGCCGCGGCGGCGGCGCGTAACAAAATCTTACGGTTAAATCGCCTCGGCGCATCCGCCAGCGGCTTGACACTTTCACGCATTGCAAGTAAAATAGTTCTGATAGTCAAGTCTTTTGGCTGGATTTATCCCGGCGCGTCCGCGCCGGTTCCGTTAGTTTTTCAGGAAGGGGGACAACTTTCATTGAGCACGACAATCATCGCGATCATCACCGCGCTGATTGCGTTGGCCGCAGGCCTTGTAGCCGGTTTTCTCTACAGACAGAACGTAACCGAAAAGAAGATCGGGCGAACCGAATCGTTCGCCAAGAACCTGCTGGACGACGCCACGCGAAAGGCCGAGGAGAAAAAGAAGGAGACCATTCTCGAAGCCAAGGAAGAGATCATCAAGCTTAAGAACGAACTGGACAAGGAAGTGCGCGACCGCCGCAGCGAAGTGACGCGGCTGGAGCGCCGGGTGGCCCAGCGCGAGGAAACGCTGGACAAGAAGCTGGATAACCTGGAAAATCGCGAGGAGAACCTGAACCAGAAGTACCGCGAGGCCGAACGGCTGGAGACCGAGGCCCAGGCGCTGCACGCGAAGCAGCAGGAGGAGCTTGAGCGCGTTTCCAATATGACCCTCGAGGAAGCCCGCGACCAGCTGATGGACCGCATCCGCAAGGATGCCTACCACGACGCCGCCGTCATGGTGCGCGAAATCGAGGGCAAGGCCAAGGAAGAAGCCGACAAGAAGGCCCGCAACCTCATCGCCCTCGCCATCCAGAAATGCGCCGCCGACCACGTGGCCGAAACCACCGTTTCCGTGGTGGCGCTGCCCAACGACGACATGAAGGGCCGCATCATCGGCCGTGAGGGCCGCAACATCCGCGCCCTTGAAACCGCCACCGGCGTGGACCTCATCATCGACGACACCCCCGAGGCGGTCATCATTTCCGGCTTTGACCCGGTGCGCCGCGAGGTGGCCCGCATGACGCTGGAGCGCCTCATCACCGATGGCCGCATCCACCCCGCCCGCATCGAGGAAATCGTGGAGAAGTCCCGCCGCGAGGTGGAAAACCAGATCCGCGAGGCCGGCGAGCAGGCCGTGTTTGAAACCAACCTGCACTCCATCCATCCGGAGCTGGTGAAGCTGCTGGGCCGCATGAAGTACCGCACCAGCTACGGCCAGAACGTGCTCAAGCACTCCATCGAGGTCAGCCACCTGGCGGGCGTCATGGCGGCGGAGCTGGGCGCGGACGCGCAGCTGGCCAAGCGCGCCGGCCTTCTGCACGACATCGGCAAGGCCATCGACCACGAGGTCGAGGGCACCCACGTCTCCATCGGCGTGGACCTGGCCAAGAAGTTCAACGAATCCGCGGCGGTCGTCAACGCCATCGCCGCCCACCACAACGACGTCGAGCCCCAGACGGTCGAAGCCGTGCTGGTGCAGGCCGCGGACGCCATTTCGGCCGCCCGGCCCGGCGCGCGCCGCGAGTCGCTGGAGAATTACATCAAGCGCCTCGAAAAGCTGGAGGAGATCTCCAATTCCTTCGAAGGCGTCGAAAAGAGCTACGCCATCCAGTCGGGCCGCGAGGTCCGCATCATCGTCAAGCCCGAGGACGTCAACGACGCCGGCACGCTGATCCTGGCCAAGGAAATCGTCAAGCGCATCGAGCGCGAAATGGAATACCCCGGCCAGATCAAGGTGAACGTGATCCGCGAAACCCGCGCCGTGGACTTCGCGAAGTAGGCCGGAACGAACCCATCCCCCAAGGGGCCAAGGCTGAAACGCCCGCGCGTGCGCGGGCGTTTTTAAAGTATCAAAAAACCCTGCGAGGTTTTTTTGATGCGGAGGAGGAGGCCTGCGCACACCTGAAATGCTCACGCATTTCCGGGCGGTGTGCTGACGTATGGTGCTGCTTCTCCCCCCAGTGTGCGCACTGGGGGGAGAAACCGTTCCCGACGTACGTGCCGCCGGGAACGATTGAAGTCTGCCGAGGACTTTGTGGATGGTCTGAACGCCTGCGCGGGCGTTTTCGTTTGGGCGCCGCTTTACGCAATCTGCGTTGCCAAGGCGGCGTCTGGGCGGTATAATAAAGGAACACATATTTGGGAGGCGCGTCCGTGGGCAGAATCATCGCGATCACCAACCAAAAAGGCGGCGTGGGGAAGACCACCACGGCGGTCAATCTGTCCGCGTGCCTGGCGGAGGCGGGAAAGCGCACGCTGCTCATCGACGCCGACCCCCAGGGCAACGCCACCAGCGGCGTGGGCGCGGCGGGCAAGGGCGCCCATTCCATCTACGACGTGCTGATCAACGACTGCCCGGCCTCCGCCGCGGTGATCGACACCGGCTACGCGGGGCTGCGGCTCATGCCCAGCGCCATCGAGCTGGCCGGCGCGGAAATCGAACTGGTGGCCATGCCCGGCCGGGACACGCTTTTGCGGGACGCGCTCTCCGCCGTTCAGTCCGAATACGATTACATCCTGATCGACTGCCCCCCCTCCCTGGGGTTGATCACCCTCAACGCGCTGGCCGCGGCGGGCAGCGTGCTGGTGCCCATTCAATGCGAATACTACGCGCTGGAGGGCGTGGGCCAGCTGATGAACACGCTCTCGCTGGTGCGAAAGCGGCTCAACCCCGGGCTTGAGGTGCTGGGCGTGGTACTGACCATGCTGGACGGCCGCACCAACCTGGGTATTCAGGTGGTGGACGAGGTGAAAAAGCACTTCCGCAACCGGGTGTTCGCCACCGTGGTGCCCCGGAACGTGCGCCTCAGCGAGGCGCCCAGCCACGGGCTGCCGATCCACCTGTACGATCCCCGCTGCGCCGGCGCCGAGGCCTACCGCGCGCTGGCCCAGGAGCTGATCGAGCGCGTGGAGGACCCGGACTAGTCGGGGAAGCGCCAGGGGGCAGGCTGTCCCCCGGAACCCATACAAGGGATAGAAAGCGCCGCGCGGTCCGCCCCGGGAGGTCGGAGGCGTCGCCGCCGATTCATTCAAGGCAGCGGGAGGGCGGCATGCGCGGCCGCAGGCTGCATTCCGATTCGCGCGCAAATTCCGCGGACCCAAGAAACGCGGAATCCGCGCTTCGCAGTGAAGGCCGCGAGGCGGACTGAACTGCCTTCATGAAGGGAGGCGATCAAATGGCCAAACCCCCAAAGCACGGCTTGGGACGCGGCCTGGAGGCTCTTCTGGGCGGAGAACAGCGCGAAGCGCGCGAGGCGCGCGACGAGGTGCTGTCCATCCGCCTTCAGGACATTGACGTCAACCGCGCCCAGCCCCGCCGCACCTTTGACGATGCGGCGCTGAGCGAACTTTCGGAATCCATCCGCTCGGTGGGCGTGGTGCAGCCGATCCTGGTCACCCGGACCGGCGCGCGCTATTCCATCATCGCGGGGGAGCGCCGCTTCCGCGCGGCGCGGCTGGCGGGCCTCGCGGAGATCCCCGCCATCGTGCGGGACTACGACGCCACCCGGCGCCTGGAAATCGCGCTGATCGAAAACCTGCAGCGCGAGGACCTGAACCCCGTCGAGGAGGCCATGGGCGTGCGCGCGCTGATCGCGGAGTGCGGCTATACCCAGGAGCAGGCCGCCTCGCGGCTGGGCAAGAGCCGTCCGGCGGTGGCCAACCTTCTCAGGCTTCTGTCGCTGCCGGAGAGCGTCCTCGACATGCTGAAGGACGGCGTTCTGACGGCGGGCCACGCCCGGGCGCTGGCGGGGCTTTCCTCCCCCGAGGCGCAGGTGCGGCTGGCGAACCTGGTGAAGGCCCAGGCGCTGAACGTGCGGCAGCTGGAGCGCATCTGCCGGCAGCAGGATTCCGCCCCGGAAAAGCCGCCGAAGCCCCGGCCCGCGGCCGAGCTGGCCCGGCTGGAGTCCATGGCGCGGGACGCCTTCGGCACCCGCGTGAAGCTGGAGGGCGACGTAAAGCGCGGCCGGCTGATCCTCAGCTATTCCAGCTACGAGGACCTGGAGCGCATCTGGGACATTCTCGACGGCATCGTGAACAAACCATAAGGAGTGAAACGCCGTGAGCGTGAGCGATTTTGAACTCAACATCCTGGAGATCCTGAAGGAGGACGCCCGCACCGCGCCGGAGCGCATCGCAGTCATGACCGGCAGCGACGCCGACACCGTGCGCGCGGCCATTTCCGGCATGGAAAAGCGGGGCATCATCGTCAAATACCCCGCCATGATCAACTGGGACCTGGCCGGCGGCGAAGAAGTGGAGGCGCTGATCGAGGTGCGCGTCACCCCCCAGCGGGACGAGGGCTTTGACGCCATCGCCGAGCGCATCTACCGGTTTGAGGAGGTGTCCAGCGTCTACCTGATGAGCGGCGCCTACGACCTGATGGTGCTGGTGCGGGGCCGCACCATCAAGCAGCTGGCGCTCTTCGTATCCGAAAAGCTGTCCACGCTGGAACACGTCAACTCCACCGCCACCCACTTCGTGCTCAAGCGCTACAAAAACGAGGGCGTGATCCTCGAGGGCGTCCGCCGCGACGAGCGACTGGCGGTGACCCCGTGAACTACGAATCCATCGTCTGCCGCCGGGTGGCCGACGTGCCGCCCTCCGGCATCCGCAAGTTCTTCGACATCGTCAGCGAAATGAAGGACGCCATCTCCCTGGGCGTGGGCGAGCCGGACTTTACCACCCCCTGGGCCTACAGCGACGCGGCCATCTATTCGCTGCGCCAGGGCCACACCCACTACACCTCCAACTGGGGGCTGATCGAGCTTCGACGCGCCATCGCGGGGTACATGCGGGGCCGCTTTCAGGTGTCCTACGACCCGGCGGACGAGATCCTGGTCACCGTCGGCGCCAGCGAGGGCATCGACCTGGCGCTGCGCGCGCTGGTGGAGCCGGGGGACGAGGTCATCGCCCCGGACCCCACCTACGTATCCTACGCGCCGGGCATCGCCTTTGCCGGCGGGACGTGCGTGCCGCTGAAGACCCGGGCGGAGGACGACTTCCGCATGACGCCCGAGGCGCTGCGCGCCTGCCTGTCGCCCAGGACCAAGGCACTCATCCTGCCCTACCCCAACAACCCCACCGGCGGCGTGATGGGACAGGAGCACCTGGAGGCCATCGCCCGGGTGCTGGAAGGCACCAATGTGATCGTCATCTCCGACGAGATCTACGCCGAGCTGACCTACGGCGGCAGAAAGCACGTGTCCTTCGCCTCCATCCCCGGCATGTGGGCGCGCACCATCACCCTCAGCGGCTTTTCCAAGGCCTTTGCCATGACCGGCTGGCGGCTGGGCTACGCCTGCGCGCCCCGGCCTCTGGCGGAATTGATGTGCAAGATCCACCAGTTTACCATGCTGTGCGCGCCCATCGCGGGGCAGTACGCCGCGCTGGAGGCGCTGAAGATCGGCGCGGAAAACGACTATGCCGACGTGTCCGCCATGGTACGCGCCTACGACCGCCGGCGGCGGCTGGTGGTGGACGGGTTCAACCGGCTGGGGCTGGACTGCTTCGAGCCGCTGGGCGCGTTCTACGCCTTCCCGTCGGTGAAAAAGACCGGCATGACCAGCCAGGAATTCTGCCAGCGGCTGCTCAGGGAGCAGAAGGTGGCCGCCGTGCCCGGCGACGCCTTCGGCGCGGGGGGCGAGGGCCACTTCCGCGTATCCTACGCCGCCAGCGCCGAAAAGCTGGCCGAGGCCATCGACCGCATCGGGAAGTTTCTGCACGGCAACGGATAATACCCGTTCGAAACAATCATGATTCGTCGAGCCGGGTCTTTGGAATAATGATTGTTTTTATACCAAAAGGGAACAAAGAAAGCATAGCGGAGGCGATCGCCCTCTCTATGCTTTTCTTTTGATGGGGAGTCCGGAGGAATCCCATCCCTTTGGAAGCGGTCCTGGGGCGGCGCCTCTCCTACTCCACGACCCGCCAGGCGTCAAGCGGCCACATGACAAAGCGCACCTTGCCCACGATGTCCTCCGCGGGGATGAAGCCCACGTCGGAACTGCGGCTGTCGTGGGAGCCGGCGCGGTTGTCGCCGCAGACGAACACGTAGCCCTCGGGCACTTCCCAGGCGCCGTTGATGGCGGGGCTCGGGTAGGTGATGAAGGGTTCGTCCACCCGCTCGCCGTTGATGTAGGTTTCGCCGTTGATCATGAGGATCTTGTCGCCCCCGACGCCCACCACGCGCTTGACGAAGTTTTCCTTGAACCCCAGAAAGCCCGTCCTGTCCGGAAAGTGGCAGATGACCACGTCACCCCGCGCCACGCCCTTCAGCTTTACGTCCAGCACCGTGACGATCAGCCGCTCGCCGTCGTGCAGCGTCTCCTTCATGGAACTGCCGTCCACGCGGATCACGGTAAAGAGGAACGAGCGGATCAGAAATACCGCGATCAGCGCCACCGCGATGGACACGATCCACTCCCGGGTTTCCTTGCGCGCGCGGGCGCGCCGCGCGGCCTTCGCGGCCTCCTCGGCGCTTACGGTTTCCTCGGCCTTCGCGTCTTCCGGCGCGGGGGCGCCGGGCTTTTCCAAATCTGCCATACTCTCTCCTAACCGACGGTCGAAATCGCGTCAAAGGGCCAGAGCCTCAGGTGCACCTTGCCCAGGATGGCCCCATTTTCCGGCACGCCCAGCTGCAAAAGCGGCCCGGCCTCGATGGGGCCCACGGAGCGGCTGTCCAGCGAGATCGGCCGGTTGTCGCCCATCACAAAGTATGTCCCCTCGGGAATTTGGTACGCATCCATGGAATCGCCGCTTCTGCGGGTCAGGTAGGGCTCGTCCAGTTCCTCGCCGTCAATAAAGACCACGCCGGACCTGAGCTCGATGGTCTCGCCCGGCAGGCCGACAATCCGCTTCACGCAGTAGTGGTCGGCGCCGGGGTAGGTGCAGATCACAATGTCGCCGCGGCCGTAGCCAAAGAGCTTGCCGTCGATGATGGTGGCGGCCAGCCGGTCGCCGTCCCGGAGGGTGTCCAGCATGGACTCGCCCTCCACCCGGATCATGGTAAAGAGGAATGCCCGGACGATCGCCACGATGACCAGCGCCACCAGGATCGACTTGACCCACTCCATCATTTCCTTTTTCGCGTCCTTCTTGGGCGCCGTTACAGGCGTTTCGCTCATGCGCTTGCGACCTCTGTCTTTCTTTTGCTCGGGGCAAGCCCGGAATCTACCCCACCGCGCCCCACTCGTCCGGCGGCCAGAGGATGCGCTGCACCCGGCCCACGATGAGGCTGCGGGTGTTGCGGATGAGGCCGAAGGCGCGGCTGTCAAAGGTATTTTCGCGGTTGTCGCCCATCACGAAGTAGCAGCCTTCCTGGATGGTGGTCAGCGGATAGTCGCCGCCGCCGGGCTGGGATACGTAGGCCTCGTCCAGCGCCTCGCCGTTGACGTAGGTGATGCCGCCCCGGATCTCGATGGTCTCGCCCGGCAGCGCCACCACGCGGCGGATCAGAAGGCCGTCCGGCGAATTGACGCCCACGATGTCACCCCGGGCGGGCTTGGCGGAATAATAGACGCTCTTTTGCATCACCACCACGTCGCCCTGGGGCAGCGTGGCGCCCATGGCGTCGCTGGATACCCGGACCAGTTCAAAGCCGAAGGTGCGCACGCCGAAGCCGACAATCAGCGCCAGCACCAGCGCGATGGCCCAGTAGATCAGCGCGCTGCCGCCCGTCTTGGCCTTTTTGCGCCTGCGGGCGGCGGCGCGGACGGGCCGGTCGTCATACCCGTCGCGGCGGGATCGGTCGGCGCGCTCCGCAGCGCGCGGCGCCTGCGCCCGGGGCTTTCTGCGCACGGCCACTTCCTCGCCGTAGCCGTCCTCCGCCGCCGGGGGACGCCGCTTTCCGGCGGGCCGGGCCGCCCGCTTGGGCGCGGCGGCGCGCGCCGGGCGCGGGTAGCCGTCCTCCCCAAAGGGGAGAACCGCGCCGCGGGGGCGGGGCTTCGGCTTTCTCGGGGCGGCGGCCTTTGCGGGCCTCGGGGCGTAGAAGTCGTCCTCTTCGTAGAAATCGTAGCCCTCCGGCTCCGGACGCGCCTTGGCCTTGGCCGGGCGCCGGGCGGCGCCGGGCGCCTTTTGCCTGTTCATTGGGGGGGTTCCTCCTCCACCCGGCTCACAATCTTCTTGAGCCGCTTTTCAAACACGCTCCGGTCAAGCATGACGATGCGCCCGCAGCCCTGGCAGCGGATCTTGATGTCCGCGCCCACGCGGATCACCGTCCACAGTTCGCTGCCGCAGGGATGGGGCTTGCGCATCTTCACCAGATCGCCCAGACGAATGTCCATGACTACCTCAGCGAGCAGGCCATGCCGGACTCCGCGGCGGTTCTCATGCCCTCCTCGATGGCGCGGCGGTTGATCTCCATCATCTTTTCCTTGCCGCTGCCCAGCTTGTGGCGAAGGGCGCCCATCATGGTGTCGATGTCAAAGGTGCAGGTGAGCCCCGCGTAGGCGCCCAGCATCACCATGTTGGCGGCGCGAAGGCTGCCGGCCCTGTCGGCGATCTCGCTGCAGGGCACGCCCACGGCGCGGATGTCCGCGCGGGCGGGCCGGGTGTCGATGAGGCTGGCGTTGTAAAGGAGCGCGCCGCCGGGCTTCACCAGCTTTTCAAAGAGCATCATGGAGGGCTTGTTCATGGCGATCACCACATCCGGCTCCTCCACCTTGGGGCTGCCCACCGGCTCGTCGGAGATCACCACGGTGCAGTTGGCGCTGCCGCCGCGCATCTCCGGGCCGTAGGAGGGCATCCAGGAAACCTCCTTGCCGTCCAGCATGCCGGAATAGGCGATCAGCTGGCCGATCAGAAGCACGCCCTGCCCGCCGAATCCGGCGACGATCAGGCCCGTTTCCATGCTACTCCACCTCCTTGAACACGCCCAGCGGGTACTGGGGGATCATGCGCTCTTCCAGCCACTTAAGCGCCTCCACCGGGGTCAGCCCCCAGTTGGTGGGGCAGGTGGAGAGCACCTCGATCATCGTAAAGCCCTTTCCTTCCATCTGGTACCGGAACGCCTTTTTGATGGCCTTGCCCGCGGCCAGCACGTTTTTCACATCGTGCACGCTGACCCGCTGAATCAGCGCCGGGCCGTCCAGCGTGGAGAGCATTTCGCTGACGCGGATGGGGTTGCCGGCGATCTTCGCGTCCCGCCCCAGGGGGGAGGTGGTGGTCTTCTGGCCCAGGAGGGTGGTGGGGGCCATCTGGCCGCCGGTCATGCCGTAGATGGCGTTGTTGACGAAAATCACGGTGATGTTCTCGCCCCTGGCCGCCGCGTGGACGATCTCCGCCGCGCCGATGGAGGCCAAATCGCCGTCGCCCTGGTAGGTGAACACGATATTTTCCGGATGCACGCGCTTGGCGCCCGTGGCCACCGCCGGCGCGCGGCCATGGGCGGCCTCGTACATGTCGCAGTTGAAGTAATCGTAGGCGAACACGGCGCAGCCCACCGGCGCCACGCCTACGGCGCGGTCCTGCAGGCCCAGCTCGTCCAGCGCCTCGGCCACCAACCGGTGGATGATGCCGTGGGTGCATCCGGGGCAGTAGTGCATGGGGGTGTCGGAGAGCATCTTCGGCTTTTCAAACACGATGGCCATCACGCGCCCTCCTTCATTTCGCGGATTTTTTCCAGAATTTCGTTGACGCCGGGAATCATGCCGCCGGTGCGGCCGTAGAAGCCGACGGGGCAGGCGCCCGCGGCGGCGATCTTCACATCGTCCACCATCTGGCCCATGGACATCTCCACCGCCAGAATGGACTTCACGCGCCGGGCGGCCCGGGCGATTTCCTCCTCCGGGAAGGGCCACAGCGTGATCGGGCGAATCAGGCCCACCGGGATGCCCTCGGCCCGGGCCCTGCGCACCGCGGTCAGCGCGATGCGGGCGGTGGTGCCGTAGGCGACGAGGGCGTAGCGGGCGTCGTCCATGAACTGGGTTTCCACCATCACCTCGCGCTCGCGCATGGCCTGGTACTTGGCTTCCAGCTTCTGGTTGTGCTTTTCCAGCACGTCCGGCTTGATGTAGAGCGAATTGATGACCGCGCGGGGGCGGGTTCTGTCCCAGCCGGTGGCGGCCCAGCTCTTTTCGTGGCGCTCGGTTTCAAAGGATTCGGGCATGACCACCGGCTCCATCATCTGGCCGATGACGCCGTCTCCCAGCACCATCACGGGGTTGAGGTAGCGGTCCGCCGCGTCAAAGGCCGCGGCCGTCAGCGTGACGGCCTCCTGGACCGTGGAGGGCGCGTAGACGATCATGCGGTAATCGCCGTGGCCACCGCCCCGGGTGGCCTGGAAATAGTCGCTCTGGGCGGGCTGGATGGACCCCAGGCCAGGGCCGCCGCGCACGATGTTGACGATCACGCAGGGCAGCTCCGCGCCCACGATGTAGCTGATGCCCTCCTGCTTCAGCGAAATGCCCGGGCTGGAGGAGGAGGTCATCACCCGGGCGCCGGCGCCGGCCGCGCCGTAGACCATGTTGATGGCGCTGACCTCGCTCTCCGCCTGCAAAAACGCGCCGCCCACCTCCGGCAGGCGCCTGGACATGTATTCGGGAATTTCGTTCTGCGGGGTGATGGGATAACCGAAAAAGTAGCGGCAGCCGGCGCGCACCGCGGCCTCGGCGATGGCTTCGTTTCCCTTCATCATCTGGCGGTTTCGCATGGTACCCCTCCTCACTTTTCGACGGTGATCACGCAGTCGGGGCACATGCGGGCGCAGAACGCGCAGCCAATGCACTTTTCCGGCGCTTCGCATTCACTGGGATGGTAGCCCTTGGCGTTGAGCTTTTCCGACAGCTTCAGGATTTTTTTCGGGCAGGCCACGACGCAAAGACTGCAGCCCTTGCAGTCGTCCTCCCGGATGGTCACTTTGGGCAAAGGGAACACCTCGCATCACGGATTTCCTAACAGTATACCATATCCGTATGTGGTTTTTGTGAACAAATCTATTTTCCCACGCAAAAATTTCGGAACACCGCGGCAATCACCTCGTCCGGGGCGCTGCGCCCGGTGATCTCGCCCAGGGTTTCGAGGGCCTCCATCAGGTCCACGCTGATCACGTCCGGCGGCATGCCGCCCTCAAGGGCGGTTTGGGCGCGCCGAAGAGCCGCAAGCGCCCGGCGGGCGCAGTCGATCTGCCGGGGCTGGGTGAGCAGCTCCTCGGCGGCGGATTCGTCCCCCGCCCGCGCCGCGACGGCCTCGAGCAGCGCGTCCACGCCCTCGCCGGTCCGCGCGGAAACGCGGCGGCCCGCCCGGCCGGGGAAGGCGCCCAGATCGCACTTGTTGAGCACCACCAGCGCGCGCTCGTCCGCCGCGCGGATCAGTTCCCTTTCCGCCCCGCTCTCCGGCGCGGAGCCATCCAGCACCAGCAGCACCACGTCGGCGGACTCGGCGGCCCGCCGGGCGCGGAGGACGCCCTCGCGCTCCACGGCGTCCTCCGCCTCGCGGAGCCCCGCCGTGTCCATCAGCGTGATTTCGAGGCCCCGGTACCGGAGCCGCTCGGCCAGCACGTCCCGGGTGGTGCCGGGCACCTCCGTCACGATGGCGCGGTCGCTTTTCAGGATCGCGTTCATCAGCGACGACTTGCCCGCGTTGGGCGGGCCCGCGATGACCACCGCCAGCCCCTCCCGGAGAAAGCGGGCCGCGCGCTCGTCCAGCGCGCCCTCGAGGGCGGCGAGGGCTGATCGGATGCCCTTTTCAAGGTCCAGGGCCGCCTCCGCCTCGTCCACTTCCTCGGGAAAGTCCGCCAGCGCCTCGATCCGGGCCAGAAGGCCGGTCAGTTCTTCCGAAACGTCCTCCACCAGGCGGCGCACCGACTGGTTCATCTGCCGCGCGGCGGCGCGGAAGGCCCCCTCGCCGCCGGCGCGGATCATGGCCATCACCGCCTCGGCCTGGCTGAGGTCGATCCGCCCGTTGAGAAACGCCCGGAGCGTGAATTCCCCCGGCTCCGCCACCCGCACGCCCTGCCGCAGCACCAGCGACAGCGCCTTTTCCACCGCGTAACGCCCGCCGTGCACGTGCAGTTCGGCCACGTCCTCCCGGGTGTAGGACCGGGGCGCGGCCATATATACCGCCATCGCCTCGTCCAGGGGCTGCCCGTCCTCCACGATATGGCCGTAGTACAGCCTTCCGGGCGCAAGGGGAGCAAGCGCGCCCGAGCGCTCAAAAACGGCCTCGAGCGCTTTCAAGGCGCCCGGGCCGCTGACGCGCACGATCGCGATGCCGCCTTCCCCCTGCGCGGTGGCGATGGCGGCGATGGTGTCCTCCCGGCTACGCATGCACGCGGACGGGCAGCACCAGGTAGGTGTAGGCGTCGCCCTCGACGGGGCCGATCAGGCAGGGACTGACGGAGGAATTGAAGCGCAGGAAGATCTCTTCGTCCTTCACGGCCCGCAATACGTCCATCATGTAGCGCACGTTGAAGGCGATGTCCAGCGCCTCGCCCTCGACCTCGGCTTCCAGCTCCTCGTACACGTCGCCGCTCTCGGAATTGGCGGTGATCACGATGCTCCCCTCGGAAACCGACATGCGGATCAGGTTGTTGCGCCCCTCCCGCGCCATCAGCGAGGCGCGCTCAACGCAGCGGGCCATGGCGTCGGTTTGCACCTTTGCGCGGGTTTTCCATTCCTTGGGGATGATCCGGCGGTACTCGATGAATTCGCCGTCGATCAGCGTGGTGTAGAACTGGGTGGAATCCATGTTGATCATCAACTGGTTGCCGCCGATGAGGATCATGGCCATGCGGCTTTCGTCGTCCGCCATCACGCGGGCGATTTCCGTCAGCGCCTTCTGGGGGATGATGGCGCTGATGTCCGCCGCGTCGCCGGAGAGCCGCTCCAGCCGCAGCGCCAGCCGGAAGCCGTCCAGCGCCACCATGCGCAGCTCTCCCTTTTCAATCTCCATCAGGCTGCCGGTCAGCACCATCCGCGTCTCATCCGACGAGGTGGCGAAGCTGGTCTGCTCGATCATCTCGCGCAGGAGCTTCTGGGGCAGGATAAAGGAATTCTGCGCGCTGACCAGCGGAAGCGCCGGGTAGTTCGCCGGATTCTGGCCGGCGATGGTGGTGCGGGAGCCCTGGCAGCGCACCGTCATCGCAAAGGAATCGTTGGAGGAGGCCTTCATCTCTCCCTGGGGAAGCTTGCGCATCACTTCCAGAAACAGCTTTCCCGGCAGCACCAAATCGCCGTCCTCCTCGATTTCGGCGCTCACCTGGGTCACGATGGAGATGGACCCGTCGGAGCAGGTCAGCTTCAGGGAATCCTCGCCCGTCTTGATCAGTACGCCTTCCAGAATCGGCTGGGTGGTGCGCGCCGAAAGTGCGCGGGAGGCCACGCTCAGGCCGTCGACCAGATCCGTCACCTGACAGGTAAACCGCATGGGACATCCTCCTGAATTCATTCCCTTTCAAAAGAGAAACGTAATATAAGCCGTCGTAGTGCTGTGGATATTGTGGATAACCCCGCCCGGAGCCATGCGCACAGCGGGTTTTGGCGGTGGAATCGGGTGTGGAAAGCGCCGGGGTTTTGGCCGGGTTTTCCACGCTTTGTCCCGATCCGGGCGCCGGATTCTACCGTCCCTTGATCATGGCCCGCAGGGTTTCCAGCGTATTTTGCAGCTGCGCGTTCTCCGAGGCCAGTCGGTCGATCTTGTCGCAGGCGTGCATCACCGTGGTGTGGTCGCGCCCGCCGAATTCGCCGCCGATCCGGGTGGTGGACAGGTTCATCAGTTCCCGGCACAGGAACATGGCAATCTGGCGCGGCAGCGCGATTTCGCGGTTTCTGCGCTGGGAAATGAGGTCCGCCCGGTCGATGTGGTAGTAGTCCGAGGTGATCTGCATGATCAGATCCGCGGTGATGGAGCGGGCTTCCCGAGTCTTGATGATGGAGGAAAGCGCCCGCTGGGCAAGATCCATGTCGATGGGGCGGTTGTCCACCATGGTCTGGGCGTAGACGCGGGTGAGGGAGCCTTCCAGTTCGCGGATGTTGGAGCGCACCTGGTCCGCGATGAAGGAGAGCACCTCGTCCGGCACGTCGATGTGCTCGTCCTCGGCCTTTCGGCGCAGAATCGCCAGCCGGGTTTCGTAGTCCGGCTTCTGGATGTCCGCCACCAGGCCCCACTCAAAGCGGGAGCGCAACCGCTCCTCCAGCGTGGGGATGTCCTTGGGCGGCCGGTCGCTGGAGAGGATGATCTGCTTGCCGCTGGCGTGCAGCTGGTTGAAGGTGTGGAAAAACTCCTCCTGCGTCGCGGTCTTGCCGGCGATAAACTGGATGTCGTCCACCATCAGCACGTCCACGCTGCGCAGCTTTTCCCGGAGCGCGTGGCTGGTCTTTTTCTGGATGGCGTCGATCACGTCGTTGGTGAAGCGCTCGCTGGTGATGTACAAAAGCCGGGTATCCGGGTTTTCGCTGAGGATGTAGTGGCCGATGGCGTGCATCAGGTGGGTCTTTCCAAGGCCCACGCCGCCGTAGAGAAACAGCGGGTTGTAGGCGTCCGACGGCAATTCCGCCACCGCCAGGCTGGCGGCGTGGGCAAACCGGTTGGAGGTGCCCACCACGAAGGTGTCAAAGGTATACTTCGGGTTCAGCGCGTCGCCGGCCGCCTCCTGGGCGCCCTGCATCTCCGCCTCGCCGGTGGTCTGCCGGAACACGATGGTCATCGGACGGCCGTAGGCTTCGCTGAGTGCGGCCTGAAACAGCGTGCCGTACCGCTTTTTCAGGTTGTTGACGGCAAAGCTGTCGGTGTGGCCCAGCACCACCTGGGTTCCGGTCGCCGACAGCACCCGGAGCGGCTTGCACCAGGTGTTGAAGCTGACCGGGTTGATCTCCTCTTTCAGGATATCCAGCGTTCTCTCCCACAGGTCGGCGCTCAGCGCGAACTGATTCATCCCAATCCCCCAGTTCTTTCGCGGCTGTAATGAAGCGACGGGCGCAAGTGCTCGAAAAAAAATGGGTTATCCACATGATTGTGTATGACGATGTGGATAAGATCCCGTGCTTGTTGCAGTCATTATACCAAAAATCCGCCGTCCAAACAACGTGAAATGCTTCCCGAATCCGCTTCGCGGGGCAAAATGTTTCGGCTGACATTCTTCGAGCTCTCCCGCCACATTTCGTGGAATGCGGCGCGGATTGCGCGGTGAAAAAAATATATATTCCTATTTATATAGCCATCCGTGGACACACAACCGTCTTTGGCGCTTTATTGGGCGCGGGCGTCGCGATTTCGTCACATTTTACAAAGCGGGCCTTTGCCGCCCCCCGCCCGGGGCCGCTTTGGCGGCCTCACATTTTACTTCATAAACCTGTTGATTTTGGGCGGGTCGTGCTATAATATCGTAATCTTATCGAAAACGAGGGGATCAACGTGTCCGAAGCGCGCGGCGCCTCCAACTTCATCGAGGAATTCATCGAGCAGGACCTGGCCTCCGGCCGCTACGATCGCGTCAAGACGCGGTTTCCGCCGGAGCCCAACGGGTTTTTGCACATCGGCCACGCCAAGGCGCTGTGCATTGACTTCGGCACGGCCCAAAAGTACGGCGGCACCTGCAACCTCCGGTTTGACGATACCAACCCCGCCAAGGAGGACGCGGTGTTCGTGGAGAACATCGAACGGGACATCCGCTGGCTGGGCTACCGGTGGGACGAGCTGCACTTTGCGTCGGACTTCTTTCCGAAGCTGTTTGAAATCGCCTGCGGCCTGATCCAAAAGGGCGTGGCCTACGTGGACGACCAGACCCCGGAAGAAATGCGCCTGAGCCGGGGTACGCTGACAACCCCGGGGGTGGAAAGCCCCTTCCGCAACCGCTCCGCGGAGGAGAACCTGGATCTCTTCCACAGAATGCGCGCGGGCGAATTTCCCGACGGCGCGCGGGTGCTCCGCGCGAAGATCGACATGGCCTCGCCCAACGTGCTGATGCGGGACCCGACCCTCTACCGCATCCTGCGCCACCACCATCACCGCACCGGCGACGCGTGGTGCATCTACCCGATGTATGACTTCCAGCACCCGCTGCAGGACGCGCTGGAGGGCGTGACCCACTCGCTGTGCTCGCTGGAGTATGAAATCCACCGCCCGCTGTACGACTGGGTGGTGCGCGAGGCCGGGTTTGAACGCCCGCCGCGGCAGATCGAGTTTGCGCGGCTGAACCTGACCCGCACCATCATGTCCAAGCGGTACCTGCGCCGCCTGGTGGAGGAAGGCGTGGTGTCCGGCTGGGACGACCCGCGCATGCCCACGCTGGCGGCCATGCGCCGCCGGGGCTACCCGCCGGAGGCGATTTCCGATTTTCTCTCGCGGGTGGGCGTTTCCAAGGCGGATTCCACCGTGGACGGCGCGCTGCTGGAGCACTGCGTGCGCGAGGCGCTGGGCGAGGGCGCGCCCCGGGCGATGGCGGTGCTGGACCCGGTGGAGGTGGTGCTCACCAACTGGCCCGAGGGCAGGGTGGAGGAGATCCGGATGGAAAACCACCCGGACCACCCGGAGATGGGCGATCGCACCCTCCGGTTTTCCGGCAGGCTCTTTATCGAGCGCGAGGACTTTTTGGAAGACCCGCCGCCCAAGTTCTTCCGGCTGGCCCCGGGCCGCGAGGCGCGGCTCAAGGGCGGCTACATCGTCAGGTGCGAAGGCCTGGAAAAGGACGATTCCGGCAGCGTGGTAAAGCTTTTCTGCTCCGTGGACATGGATTCCAAGTCCGGCAGCGCCGGCGCCGGCCGCAAGGTCAAGGCCACGCTGCACTGGCTGAGCGCCGAGGACGCGGTGCCCTTCACCGCGCGGCTGTACGAGCCCATCCTGATGGAGGACGCGCCCCAGGAGGAGATCGAGCTTGACGAGGAGGGCGCGGAGGTGGAGCGCCCGGCCCGGGATTTCATGGACCGGCTGAACCCCGAAAGCCTTGCCCTGCGCGACCGCGCCCTGTGCGAAAAGGCCGTCGCCGAGGCGCCGGTGGGCGCGCGCTTTCAGTTCCTTCGGGTGGGCTACTTCGCCAAGGACCCGGATTCCACCGCCGAAAGGCCCGTCTACAACCGCGTCGTGCCCCTCAAGGACGCGTGGCAGAAGGCGAAAAAGGGGTAGCCACCGACCGCCCCGGGCAAAGGAAGGGTATAAAAAGACATGGCATCGCTCAACAGGGATTTTACCCGCGGCAACATCCTGGGGCATCTGCTCCGGTTTGGCGCGCCGTTTCTCCTGTCCAATTTTCTCCAGGCGCTGTACAACGTGACGGACATGCTGGTGGTGGGCCGCTATTCCACCACGCTGGCCCAGGCGGGGGTCACCAACGGCGGGCAGATCACCAACGTGGTGGTCATGGTGGTTTCGGGGCTCACCGTGGGCGGCACGATCCTGGTGGGCCAGTACTTCGGCGCGAAGCGCGAACGGGACGTATCCGAAACCATCGGCACGCTGTTTTCGGTGCTGGCGATGGCGGCGGTGGCCTTTTCGGTGCTGATCATCGCCCTCGCGGACCCGATTCTCCGCATGATCCAGACGCCGGAAACCGTGCTGGACGAGGCGCGGGCCTACCTCAGGATCTGCATGCTGGGAAACCTCTTCGTCTTCGGCTACAACGCGGTATCGGCGGTGCAGCGGGGCCTGGGGGACGCCAGGCGGCCGCTCATGTTCGTGGCGGCGGCCTGCGCGGTCAACGTGGCGCTGGACGTGTGGTTTGTGAAGGGGCTTGGAATGGGCGCCGCGGGCGCGGCCTGGGCCACCATCATCGCCCAGGGGATCAGCGTCCTTCTGGCGGCGGCGTACCTGTCCCGCAGGCGGTTCCTGTTTGACTTCAAATGGAAGAGCTTTGCCATCCGCCCGGAAAAGCTCCGGATGATCTTCAAAATCGGGCTGCCCAGCTCCGCCCAGTCGCTGGTGGTCAGCGTGTCGTTTCTGGCGATGACGGCGCTCACCAACGGCTTTGGCGAGGCCGCCTCGGCGGCGGGCGGGGTGGTGGGAAAGCTCAACAGCTTCGGCATCCTGCCCGTATTGGCGGTACAGCAGTCGATCTCCGCCATATCCGCCCAGAACATCGGCGCGGGCTGCTATGACCGCGCGATGGAGGCGCTCAAAAAGGGCATTCTGTTCTCGCTCTTGCTGGGCGCCGGGGTGTTCGCGGTGGTGCAGGCGCTGCCGTCGCAGCTGGTGGCGCTGTTTTCCGTGGACGCCGCGGTGATCGCGGCCGGCACCGAGTACCTGCGCACCTTCAGTTTTGACTACCTGCTGGTGCCCTTCGTGTTCTCCTTCGGCGGGCTGGTAATCGCCTCGGGCCACACCGTGTTCTCGCTGGTGCTGGCGATGCTCAGCTCCGTGGTGCTCCGGGTTCCCGCCGCGTGGCTGCTGTCCGGCCCGATGGGCCTGGCGGGGGTGGGCCTGGGCGCGCCCATCGCCACGCTGGGCGCCAGTTTCCTGGGGCTGTGGTTTGTGCTTTCGGGCCGCTGGCGCGTCAACCGCACCGGCATCCGCGCGTCGGAGCCGCTGGAGGCCGTGGAGCGGGAGGAAGCCGCCGCCGGGTTCGTCCCCGGTGCCGAGGATGCGGTGAGCGCGCCGGAGGAGCGCGCCCCCGGTTTCTGACCCGGTTGCGCCCCGCTCCGGGCACGCATTTTGTAAATTGAAGGAATTCCTTATGTTAAAATTCATTTTATTTATTTTTCCCCGGGTTTCTGGCAGGAATCCGGGGGATTTTCATAGAATGATCTATGTCGCGCTGCATAATGCCGCGCGGGAAGATTCCAAACCATGGAAAGAAGGTTTGCATCCAATGGCTCTGACGCTGTCCAGGCGCTGCCTGAACATTGCTCCGTCCGTCACGCTGGGGATCGATGCCCGCGCCAAGGCGCTGATCGCCGCGGGGGAGGACGTGATCGGCCTCGCCGCCGGCGAGCCCGACTTTGACACCCCCGCCTACATCCGCGAGGCGGCCAAGTACGCCCTGGACCACGGCATGACGCGCTACACCCCGGTGCCGGGCACGCTGCGGCTGCGCGAGGCCATCGCCAAGAAACTGAAAAAGGACAACGGCCTGGAATACGGCCCTTCGGAGATCATCGTGACAAACGGCGCCAAGCACGCGCTCTTCGGCGCGCTGGCGGCGATTGTCAACCCCGGGGACGAGGTGCTTCTGCCCACCCCGGCCTGGGTCAGCTATCCCGAGATGATCCGCATGAACGACGGCGTGGTGGTGCCGGTGCCGGGGCGCGAGGAGGACGGCTTTCTCGTCGGCGCCGATGCGATCGCCCCCCTCGTGACCGGGCGCACCAAGGCGCTGATCCTGAATTCCCCCAACAACCCCAACGGCTCGGTGTGGCCCCGGGAAATGCTGGAGGGCATCGCGCGGCTCGCCGTGGAAAAGGGGTTTTACGTGATCTCCGACGAGATCTACGAAAAGCTGATCTACGAGGGCGGGCACGTGTCCATCGCGTCGCTGTCGCCGGAGATCAAGGCCCAGACCATCGTGGTCAACGGCCACTCCAAGGCCTACGCCATGACGGGCTGGCGCGTGGGTTACGCCGCCGGGCCCCAGGCCGTCATCAAGGCCATGAGCGCCCACCAGAGCCACGCCACCTCCAACGCCTGCTCCATTACCCAGTACGCGGCGGCGGCGGCGCTGGAATCGGACGGGGAGGACATCGCCGCCATGGCGGCGGAGTTTGACGCCCGCAGGCTTCTGATGCACCAGCTCATCGGCGAAATCGACGGCCTTTCGGCGCTTCTGCCCAAGGGCGCGTTCTACACGATGGTGAACGTATCCGGCGCCTTCGGAAAGGCGCTGCCGGGCGGAGCGCCCATTGAGAACGCGGACGACTTTGCCGCCCGGCTGCTGGACGAGGCCAAGGTGGCCGTGGTGCCGGGCACCGCCTTTGGCGCGCCCGCCCACGTGCGGCTGAGCTACGCCACCTCCCGGGAGAAGATCCGGGAGGGCATGGCGCGCATCGCGGCCTTTATGGCGCGGCTGAAGTAGCGCGCGCCATTTGGCCCGACCCCCGGCCTGTGCCGGGGGTTTTTGCGCAAAGGCCGCGCCTTCGGTTCCGGGACGGGGGCGGGCTCCGGGTGGGCGCCGGCGAAGACGGATGGGCGCTTAAAACGCGGGTTTTGGACGGAACCTATTGGCGGGCGCGCCCATGAAATGGTATTATAGAAGGCGTACAAGACAAGGAGGTTCCGTTCATGAGCCAGTTTCAGGGAAATGTATCCGGAATGCCGCGCCGCGGCCCCCGGCTGACGGTGGTGCTGATCGCGGTGGCGGTGGTGGTGCTGATCGTCATCGTCGCGGCCCTGGCGCCCTACACGGTGGTGCCCACCGGCCACACCGGCGTGGTGACCACCTTCGGCCGCGTGGAGAACTACACGCTGACGGAGGGCTTCCACCTGAAAAACCCGGTGCAGCAGGTGGTGCTGATCGACAACCGCGCCCAGAAGGCCACCGTGTCCATGCAGGCGTTTTCCAGCGACATCCAGCAGGTGGACCTGGTGTGCTCGGTCAACTACCAGGTGGACCGGGACACCGCCCAGAACCTGTACCGCAACGTGGGCGTGGATTATTATGAAAAGATCATGCTGCCCCGCATCCAGGAAAACGTGAAGGCCGTGTTCACCAAGTACACCGCCGAAAACCTGGTGGGCGCCCGGTCCACGCTGTCGGCCCAGGTCAAGGAGCTGCTGGCCCCGCTGATGAAGGCCAACGGCATCGAGATCATCGCCGTGTCCATCGAGGACATTGACTTCACCGACGCCTTCACCGATGCCGTCGAGGCCAAGCAGGTGGCCGAGCAGACCAAGCTCCGGGTGGAAACCGAGCAGTCCCAGCAAGTGAGCGTGGAAAAGGCCACCGCCGAGCGGCGCATCATCGCCGCCAACGCCGAGGCCCAGGAGCGCGCGATCTTCGCCGAGGCGGACGCCCAGGTGGCGCGCGTCCAGGCCGACGCCGCCCGCTACGCCGGCGAGCAGGAGGCCGCCAAGAACCAGGCCCTGGCCCAGTCGCTGACGGACGAGTTTATCCAGTACCTGAAGGTCACCCGCTGGGATGGAAGCGTGCCCCAGGTGCAGCTGTCCGGCGGCGAGGCGTACCCGGTGATCAACCTCGCGCCCACGGCCGCGCCCACGGCCGCGCCCGAAGTGACGCCTTCGCCCGCGCCGTAGGCCTACAGCCCGCCGGGGATGGTGGCGCCCAGGAGCGCGCCGATGATCACCGACACGTAAGGATTGGATGTGATGGGGCAGGCGCCCGTGGAGCAGCCGATGAATTTATAGGCCGCGAAACCGATGGCGCCGCCCACCACCGCGCCGATGATCCGGTAAACCAAGAGCATAACAAAAACCTCCCATCGCGTACTGACTGCGATTATACGTCAGGCGCGGCGGGTTTTCTGTGACCGCGCCACCAAAAACCGTTGACAGGAGGCCGCGCGCCCCTTACAATGGAGGCGGATCTGAAATCAGGGGGGCAATGGATGTCGGTCAGCTGCTAGGCGAATTGGTGCGCCAGTGCCTGTGAACCCACAGGCGGTGTTGTCGTACCCGCGCCGGCGGCCGCCGCACATTGCGCCCGGAACAGGGCGTCTTGGGTTGCGCGCGTCGCAGCCTGTTTTTTTGTCCGCCGGCGCGGGGAATCGTCCGTTTCGACCCATGAAAGGGATGTGAACCCATGTTTGAACGGGAATACCTGGAACTCATCGAATACCCCCATGTGACGGCCATGCTGGCCGGATACGCCCGGACCGCCGCCGCCCGGGCGCGGGCGGAGCGCCTGACGCCCATGACGGACGCCGCGGCGGTGGAGCGCGCCCAGAAGGTGACGGCCTCCGCCCGCCGCGTGTACGAGGCGATGGGCGAGCCGCCCGTCCATTCGCTTGCGGGGCTGGACGCCCTTCACGATAAGCTGCGGCTGGGGGAGATCCTCTCCGCGCGGGAACTGATCGCGCTGGGCGAATTTCTGAACCATTGCCGGCTTATGAAAAACTATTTGACCCAGGCGCTCACCATCGACGAAACCGCGCCCGCGCTGGGCATGAGCGTCGAGCCGCTGGACGAGCTGCGCGGGGAGATCGAGCGGTGCTTTTGCGGCGAGCGGCTGGACGACCGGGCCAGCCCGGCGCTTCGCGACATCCGGTCGGCCATTGAAAGGGCCGCGTCCCGCATCAAGGATCGGCTCGCCGCCATGATGCGCGCAAACCCGGAGCGGTTTCAGGAGAGTTTTTACGGCGTGCGCGGCGGGCGCTACGTGCTGCCGGTGAAGCGCGAATGCGCCAATCTGGTGCGCGGCGCCCGGCTGGACACCTCTGGAAGCGGGCAGACCGTGTTCATTGAGCCGGAGGCCGCGGCAGCGCTCCGCGGCGAAATGGAGGCCCTCGAAATCGACGAGGACAACGAGGAACTGCGCCTGATGGCGGCGCTGACAGACGCCGCCGCCGCTCGGCGCCACGCCATCGAAATCAACCGCGAGAGCATGGAAAAGGTGGACTATGCCTTCGCCTGCGGCCGCCT
The DNA here is from genome assembly GCA_040768845.1 of Christensenellales bacterium. Classification (GTDB taxonomy): domain Bacteria; phylum Bacillota; class Clostridia; order Christensenellales; family Aristaeellaceae; genus JAEZHK01. Next base: position 25,874 of record JAXGME010000014.1, read on the forward strand.
GGCCGCCGCCATGGGCTGCGGCCGGGTGCGGGTTTCAAAGGGCTTTGAGCTGCGGCTCACCGACGCGCGCCACCCGCTGATGGGGCCGGAGGCGGTGCCCATGAGCCTCGCGCTGGGCGGCCGGACCCGCGCGCTGGTGATCACCGGGCCCAATACTGGCGGAAAGACCGTCGCCATCAAGACGGCGGGCCTGATCTCCGCCATGGCCCTCTCCGGGCTGCAGGTGCCGGCGGCGGAGGCCTCGGTGCCGCTCTTTTCCGGCATCTACTGCGACATCGGCGACGGGCAGAGCGTCAGCCAGAATCTTTCCACCTTCTCCGCCCACATGACGCGGGTGGTGCGCATTTTGCGCGCCGCGGGGCCCCGGTCGCTGGTGCTTTTGGACGAGGTGGGCAGCGGCACCGACCCTCAGGAGGGCATGGGCCTGGCGGTGGCGATCCTCGCGGAGCTGGGCCGGACGAAGTGCCTGGTGATGGCCACCTCCCACTACGCGGAAATCAAGCGCTTTGCCGGACGCACCGAGGGCTTTATGAACGCCCGGATGACCTTTGACCGCGCGAACCTCGCGCCCACCTACCGTCTGGAGATGGGCGAGGCGGGCGAGAGCTGCGCGCTGGACATCGCCCGCGGCCTGGGTATGCCGGAGGCGCTGCTGGCGGAAGCCCGCGCCGCCGCCTACCCCGGCGGTCTCCGCCCCGATGGCCCGGCCGCGCCCGCCGCCGCCCCGGAACCCACCCCGGCCCGCCGCCCGGAGGAGCCGGAACAGTCGGCGGAGCCGGATCACCCGGCGGCGGAGAAGGCCGGGCCCGCCTACGCGCCGGGGGACCGGGTGCGGGTGCCCTTCATGAACTGCCTGGCCACCGTGGTGCTGCCGCCCAACGCCCGGGGAGAGATCCTCCTGCGCGTCCGCGGCAAGAACCTCTCCGTCGCCGCCCGGCGCGTCAGGCCCTTTCTGGGGAAGGAGGCGCTCTATCCCGGCGAGGACTACGATCTGGACATCGTGCTGGACAGCTGGGAAAACCGCAAAAAGCGCAGGCAGGTGGCCAAGGGGCACACCGGCGTCAGCGCCCCCGTCCGGCCGGGCGAGGAGGGAAAACCGCCCGGCTGACCGCCGGCGGCCGCGCCCGGGATTTCGCAATTTTTAAACGAAACGCGCCGGCGCGCGAAACGCCGGCGCGGTATACTTTCAGAGCGAATACATGTTTTGGAGCGATGCGCATGAACAGGCTCGACGCCAACCACTACCGGGAGGCGCTGGAGTACCCGGCCCGGAAGCTTTCGGTGGTATTCAAAAGCGTGCTGGTGGGCGCGGGGGCCGGGGCGGTGGCCAGCTTTTACCGGCTGGTGCTGGGCGGCGCGGAGGCGTGGAGCTTTGCCGCCTACCGCTTTTTCGGGGCGCACCCGGCGCTGATCCCGGTGATGTTTGCCGCGCTGGCGGCGCTGGGCTACGCCGTGGGCGCGCTGGCCAAGCGGTTTCCGATGACCCGGGGCAGCGGTATCCCGCAGATCAAGGGCGAATTGACGGGCCGCTTTGACGTGCCCTGGTTCAGCACCCTCGTCGCCAAGTTCGCGCTGGGCGCGGCGTCCATCCTGGCGGGGCTGTCGCTGGGGCGCGAGGGTCCGTCCATCCAGCTGGGCGCGGCGGCGGCCAAGGGCATCGGCCAGGAGTGGGCCTCCTCCCGGGCGGAGCGCCGCGTGCTGATCGCCGGCGGCGCCAGCGCGGGTCTCGCCGCGGCGTTCAACGCGCCGCTGGCGGGCGCGATGTTTGCGCTGGAGGAGATCTACAAATATCTGTCCCCCACGCTGCTCGTCGTGATTGTGGTCAGCGCCATGACGGGGGACTTCGTGTCCAAGCTGGCCTTTGGCCTTTCGCCGGTGTTTTCGTTTCAGACCAGCGGCGAGATCCCCCTGTCGCTGTACTGGCTGCTGATCCTGATGGGCGTGGGGCTGGGGGTCATGGGCGCGGCGTACAACTGGACGCTCATCAGGACCCAGAAGCTCTACGCGGCCGTGAGGCGCCTGCCCGAGGCCGCGCGGCCGGTGGTGCCGTTTGTGCTGGCGGGGGTGCTGGGGCTCGTCTTCCCGGCGGCGCTGGGCGGCGGCCACAGCATGCTGGAATATTTGAACGCCTCCACCGCGGCGGGGACGCTGCTTCTGATGTTTCTCGTCAAGTTCCTGTTTTCGATGATCAGCTTCGGTTCCGGCGCGCCGGGGGGCATCTTCTTTCCACTTTTGATCCTGGGCGGCGCGCTGGGGGCGGTATCGGCGAAATGGGCGGGGGCGCTGATCCCGCCGGAGCTGTTTGACAGCTTCATCGTGGTGGCCATGGCGGGGTACTTTGCGGCCATCGTGCGCGCGCCGGTGACGGGCACCATCCTGCTTTTGGAGATGACCGGCTCCTTTGACTGCCTGCTGCCGCTGATCGTGGTGTCCTTCGCGGCGTACCTGACGGCGGACCTGATCAAAAGCAAGCCCATCTACGATTCGCTGCTGGACGGCATGCTGGAGGGCGGCTGCGGCGAGGACTGCGGCCCCGCCCGCAAAATCGTGGTGGAGCAGATCGTGCAGCACGATTCCCAGGCCGACGGCCGCGCCGTCCGGGACCTGGGGCTGCCCCGGGCGTGCCTGCTGATCGCCATCCGCCGCGAGGACGCGGAGCTGATCCCCTCCGGAGACACCGTGCTCCGGGCGGGCGACTACCTGACGCTGATCGTCAACGAGCGGGACGAGGGCGCGAACCGCGCGGCGCTGGAGCAGTTGACGGGCGAGCCCGGCTGAGCCGGTTGCTTTTCGGCCGCGCATCCGGTACAATAAGGCGAATACACCAAAGGAGCCGAGCATGAAGCTTCCATACGATGTGGTTTTGTTCGACCTGGACGGCACGATGACCCAGTCCCATCCCGGCATTGTGGATGCCGCCCGCCACGCGCTGACCAGCCTGGGGGTGGACTGCGCCGGGCAGGATCTCATCTGGTTCGCGGGCCCGCCGCTGTATGAATCCTTCCGCGCGCTGGGGCTGAGCGAGGAGGAAACCCGCGAGGCCATCCGCCTCTTCCGCGGCCGGTACGAGGTGGAGGGCTGGAACAACGCCCGCGTCTTTCCCGGCATCCCGACGCTCTTGCGAAGCCTCCGGGCGCACGGCGCGTTTCTCGGGGTGGTGACGGCCAAGCCCACCGTGCAGGCCGAGCACGTGCTGAGGGAATTCGGGCTGCTGCCGCTTTTTGACCGGGTGACCTCCACCAACGCCTCCGACGACCACTGCGACAAGGCGGAGCTGATCCGCCGCGCGCTGCCCGCCGCATACCGCCGCGCCGCCATGGTGGGCGACCGCAAATTCGACATGGAGGGCGCCGTGGGCGCCGGCGTGGACGGCATCGGCGCGCTCTACGGCTACGGCAGCCGGGAAGAATTGGAAAAAAGCGGCGCGTGCTGGATCGCCGAGAGCGTTCCGGCGCTTCAGGAATACCTCCTGGGCGGGCTTTCCCCGGCGCGGGGGCGGTTCATCACCATGGAGGGCCCGGACGGCTGCGGGAAATCCACCCAGATGAAGCATCTGGCCGAGCACCTGCGGCGCATGGGCCACCGGCTGACCGTCACCCGGGAGCCGGGCGGCTGCCCGATTTCCGAGCGCATCCGCAGCCTGGTGCTGGACGCGAAGGAAGACAAGATGTGCGACCTCACCGAGGCGCTGCTCTTTGCCGCGGCCCGGGCGCAGCACGCGGAGGAAGTCATCCGGCCCGCCCTTGAGCGGGGCGATACGGTGCTTTGCGACCGGTTTCTCGATTCCTCCCTCGTCTACCAGGGCGCGGCCCGGGGACTGGGGATGGAACTGGTGGCCGCCCTCAACGAAAAGGCCGTGGAGGGCCTCGCGCCCGACCGCACCATCCTGATGATGCTGGACCCCATCGAGGCCATCCGCCGCCGCCGCGCGGAAAACGCGCCCGACCGGCTGGAGGGCGACGACGACTTTGCCCGGCGCGTCTACGAGGGCTACCTGCGCCTGGCGCGGGAAAACCCGGACCGCGTGCGCCTGGTGGACGCCAGCGGCGACGTGGAACAGATCTTTGCGAAAATTCGTCAGAACGTAGCAGAGTTTTAGCGCCGCCTCCGGGCGGCCCTTGGAGGGATCCTGATGGAAACTGGCCCCCGCGAAAAATGCATGTACTGCTTTGAACCGCTGGATGGTAAGGGCGAATGCCCCGCCTGCGGCCGGGATCCGCTGGCGCCCGTATCGCCCAGCCACCTGGCGCCGGGCACGGTGCTGCGCACGCGGTTTCTCGTGGGGCGCGCGCTGGGGCAGGACGCGGGCGGCATCGTCTACGTGGCGCAGGACCTGAAGACCGGCGCCAAGCTCCGGGTGCGCGAATACTTCCCGCGGGACGCCGCCGAGCGTCAGGCCGACGGTTCCGTCGCCGTGTGCCCCGGCGCGGAGGCCGCCTTCCAGAAGGGCCTTTCCGAGATGAGCGCCAGCGTGCAGCCCAACGACAGCGCCCGCAAGCGCGTGTTCTTCGAGGATAACGGCACCGGCTACCTGGTGCAGCGCAAGGCCGGCGCGGCCGAAGCCCCGGCAGAGGCCCTCACCGAGGAAGTCCCGGTGAAAAAAGTCACAAAACAGGCGCTCATCATGGGCGGCGTGGTGGTGGCGATGGTGATCATCGCGCTGATCGTGGTGATCTCGCTGGGCCGGAACGCGCTGGACGCCACCAATACCCCCCAGAACCCCGACGACGTATGGAGCGCACCCACCGAAACCCCCGCGCCCGACGCCAGCCAGACCCCGGACCCGGACGATCTGCCCATCGTGGATACGGACCCCTCCTGGCAGGACGCGGAGGGCGGCGAGGACATCGGCGGCGGCTACACCGACGATCAGGACTACGATGGCGACGACACCGTGGACTTCGACGGGCCTACGCCCAAGCCCACGCCGGTCGTCAACTACCGCAAGGCTTCCGCGTCGCAGATCGAGGATCTGCAGTGGCGGCTGATCGAGCTCCGGTGGCTGGACGACGGCTGGCCCACCGGAAAATACGACAAGGCCACCGAAAACGCGGTCAAGGCGTTTCAGCGCTACGTGAACGAAAACTTCGGCGCGAAGCTCACCGTGGACGGAACCGCCGGCACCAGCACCATCCAGTGGCTGTTTGACGCGGACGCGCCCATCAAGCCCAACACCACCCCCATCCCGACGGTGACGCCTGTGCCGACGCCGACGCCGGAGCCCACCGCCTGGCCGACGCCCACGCCGACGCCGACGCCGGAGCCCACCGCCTGGCCGAACCCCACCGAAACCCCCGCGCCGACGTCGGAGCCGACGCCCACGCCGGAACCGACGCCCACGCCGACACCGGAACCCACGCCGACGCCGACGCCGGAACCGACGCCCACGCCGGAACCGACGCCCACGCCGGAACCGACGCCCACGCCGACGCCGGAACCCACGCCGACGCCGACCCCGGAGCCGACGCCCACGCCGACCCCGGAGCCGACGCCGACGCCGACGCCGGAGCCCACGCCCAC
>JAXGME010000015.1:0-21002 GCA_040768845.1 Christensenellales bacterium
CGGCGCGGCAGCCAGCCTTGCCGCCATCCCCGCACCCGCCATCCGGATCGGCGGGCACTGGACTGGCGCCCAGTCAGGCTACCACCCCGCCCACTCCATGTAAACCCCCGCGAAAATTTCCTGCGCTCGTCCTTCCCCATTACGACATCCCGCCAGGCACCCACCCATTGAGCACGGCAGGTTTGTCTCTGGAACTTGGGGCTCCAAAATGTGAGCGTTGGGGCTCCGGACACTTGCAAAAGGGCTCGCTCTGTTCGTGCACTTAATTGTGTGCATTGGGGCTCCCGCCGTCTCGCTCACATCCCTCAACGTGGTGCTGATGGTGCTCACCTTTTTGGAGCCCTTTTGTTCACTTTTTTGCTTGACAAACACACAGCATTAGCAGAATAAGATCGTCCATATTGTCACCCCCGCCTTATTTCTACACATAATTATAGCACAAATTTGCCAAAAATTCAAGGAGGGGAGATCGTGAGTACTAAGCTCCGCACCGCACAGGCCGTCTGGATCGAGGAACGCCAGCGATGGCAGGTCAAGGTCCAGCGCGACGGCGAGCGGCGCGCGTTTACCAGCAAGACGCCGGGTCGGCGTGGAAAGACCGAAGCAGAGAAGAAAGCCGACAAGTGGCTGGAAGTCCGCACCGGCCACGACCTGCGCTTCGACGCCGCATGGGAAGAATACATGAACAATCTGCGCGAAACGACCGGTGAAGCCAACGTACAGAACCGGGATTCGCTTGGCCGAAACTGGCTCCTTCCGACGCTCAAATACAAGCGGTTAAGCGCAATCACACAAAACGACATGCAGCGGTGCATCAACGCAGCGGCGAAGGCGGGGAACTCCAGGCGGCAGTGCATCAACGTGCGTTCGGCAATTACGGCATTCTGCAGATACGGCAGGACATGCCGCTGGCCCATTGAGCAGCCGTTCGCCCTCACGATTCCAACCTACGCGCCGGAAGGGGAGAAGCACATTCTCCAGCCGGACGCGCTCAAATTTCTCTTTAGGGTGGATACGGAACCGTACTATGCCAAGGATCGTCCCGCGTTCTTCATCCATGCGTTCCGGCTGGCCGTGGTGCTGGGCCTTCGTCGCGGAGAGATTTGCGGCTTGATGCGAAGTGACATAGAAAACAGCGTGCTGACCATCAGGCGCGCCGTCAATAACCTGAATATCGAAACCCGGGGGAAGAACAGGAACGCCAGACGGACCCTCAAGCTGCCAAAGCTGGCGCAGTCGATCATCGCAGATCAAATGACCATGCTCAAGTCGCTGGGCGTGGTATCCCCGTGGCTGTTTCCCGATGAGAACGGTGAGCGCCTGGATTCCAACCATTTCTATAAGCGGTGGACGCAGTACGGGAAGCAGCTGAAGAACCCGGTCAGCCTCCACGAGCTGCGCCATACGTTCATCAGCATCGTAAAAGAGGATATGCCGGAATCGCTCCTGAAGGGGGTGGTCGGGCATTCCGTGAAAATGGACACCCTGGGCGTCTACGGGCACACGGTCGACGGGGAAATGCAGCGCACCGCCGACATCATCGACCAGGTATTCAGCCGCCATATCAAAACCTGAAAAGTGGGTACCAAAGTGGGTACCGGAGCAACAAAAAGCCCTCGAAAACTCAACGTTTTCAAGGGTTTTCTTGTGGTCTGGGTGAGAGGATTTGAACCTCCGGCCTCTTGAACCCCATTCAAGCACGCTACCAAACTGCGCCACACCCAGTTGCAACGTCGTATATATTAGCATGATCGGGCTTGCTTGTCAATATAAAAATGTGCGGCACCGTGTTAACTTGAAATGTTTGGCGCGCGGCTGCAGGCGTCCGGCGTTGCGGCATAAGCGCCGCCGCGATAGGCGGTGCCGCAAAGGATGAATGGGGAACTCCGGTAAAATTTCCCGGGCAATATTATTACCAGCATAGCCTTTGCACCGGGCGGAGAATTTATGCCGGGATGCTTTGAAGGAGGTCAAAAGGCATGAGGGAATGGAAAAAACAAGCGGCAAAGCGATGTTTTGGCTGGGCGCTGTCAATGATTGTGCTGGCCGGGGCGCTGTCGCCTCAGGCGCAAAGCCTGACGGGATTGCCCGACGCGATCCGCCTGACAAAGGGAGAATCCACCCGGATTGAGCTGATGGGACCGGTCGATTTCTCCGTGGACGAGGGCGGCGCCGAGGTATTGTCCACCACCGACGAGCGAATTGAGGATGTCGGCGGCGAACGCGTCACGTTGACGGGCGAGTCGGAGGGCAGCACGACCCTCGTGGTCCGCTTTCTGGGCATGCCGGTCAAGCGCGTCAACGTCAGCGTCCAGGCGACGCGCACGGTCATTCCCGGCGGACAGGCCATCGGCGTGGCGCTTGAAATGGAAGGCGTTTTGGTGGTGGGCGCGTCGGACGTGGGGCACGCGGTGAGCCCGGCGCGCAGGGCGGGCATCCGGGCGGGCGACAGAATTCTATCCGTCAACGGCACCTCCATTCAAAGCGCTGAACACCTGTCCGAGTTGATCGGAGAGGGCGGGGAAGCGGACCTTGCGGTGCGGCGCGGGGACGACAGCCTGACCGTGGCCGTCACGCCCGTTCGAGACGGCGAAGGCGGCGCGTACCGCCTGGGCGTCTGGGTGCGCGACAGCACCGCGGGGGTGGGTACGCTCTCGTTCTACGATCCCAGGAGCGGCATGTACGGCGCGTTGGGCCATGCCATTACCGACGTGGACACCGGGTCCGCGCTGTCGGTGGGCGAAGGCGCGATCTACGCCAGCCGGGTCGTCGACATATTGAAATCCGAGGGCGGCCATCCGGGCGAACTGATGGGCGACTTTATGAACGATCAGAAGGAACTGGGCACCCTGACGAAGAACACGCCGCGCGGCATCTACGGCAAGATGAGCCGGCCGCTCGCAAGCGCCTTGTATCCGGAGGGCATTGCCGTGGCCGCCCGCGGCGAACTGGTCACCGGGGCGGCGACGCTCCTCACCACGCTGGATGACGAGGGCGTGCGCGCCTATGACTGCGAGATCACCAAGCTCTTTTCCCAGAACGAGCCCGGTCAGCGGAGCATGGTCATCCGGATCACGGATCAGGCGCTGATGGAGAAAACCGGCGGCATCGTGCAGGGCATGAGCGGATCGCCGATCATTCAGAATGGAAAGCTGGCGGGGGTGGTCACCCACGTGTACATCGACGACACGCAGCTGGGCTATGCGGTCTACGCCGAATGGATGCTGAAGGAATGTGAATAATACGTGTACTTCTGGAGATTGAAAGGATTTTGCGCGGGCGGCGGCGAATAACGTTTGACGGAAGTGAATGCCGCATGAGAGAACGCCCCCGACGAACCGTCCTGGCACTGTCCGACAAGCCGTCCGCCTCACCGATGATTGACGCCGCGCAGGCGGCGGGCCTGTCCATTGAAGGCATGTGCTGGGATGGTCCGGGCGCGGTGCAGCTGACCAACCAGACCATGCCGGACATCCTGCTGATCGATCTGGTGCTGCCCCGCTGGGATGCACTGGAGACGATGCGCAGGGTTGGCTTGCTGCCGCTGTTTACGATGCCCTACGTCGTGGCGCTCTCCGCCGCGGATATGGGCGCGTTTGAGCGGCAGGCCTTCAGGCGAGGCGCCTGCGGCGTCCTGCGCAAGCCGTTAGACCCGGCGGCGCTCGCTGGCCTGATCGGAAGCCTGTCGATCAAGGCGCGGCTGCCCCGTACGGATCTGACGGAGGATCGCATGCTGAACTGCCTGTGGTCGCTGGGCTTTTCGGCCAAGCTGCCCGGCACGACCTACCTGGCTGCGGCGGCGATGCTGATGGCGCTGGACGCCCGGCTGATGGGATCGCTCACCGGAGAACTGTACCCGATGGTTGCCGCCCGCTTTGGCGTCGGTTCCCTCAACGTGGAGCACGCGATGCGCAGGGCCATCGAATCCGCCTGGTCAGGCAGCGCCATGGAACGACAGCACGCGCTGTTTGGCAATACGATAGACGCGCGGCGCGGCAAGCCCACCGCCGGAGAAATGATCGGCCGGCTTGCCGAGCTCGCGAGGGTAAAGGAGCTGTAAGCATGAGAATCAAACGGGTGGCCTTCATCGTACTCGACGGACTGGGCATCGGCGGCGCGGCCGATGCCGCCGCCTACGGCGACGAGGGCGCCAATACGCTCAAATCCGTGGTGGAAAAGGGAAAGCCGGACATCCCCAACCTGACCGATCTGGGCCTTCTCAACGCCGCCGGCCTTTCCGGCGCGATCGACGACCCGCTGGGGTGCTTCGGCGCGATGGCGGAAAAGGCGGCCGGCAAGGACACCACCAGCGGCCACTGGGAAATGGCCGGCCTGACGCTCAAGACGCCGTTTCCAACCTTTCCGAATGGGTTCCCGCCGGAGCTGATCGAAACCTTCGAGCAGGAAATCGGCATGAAGACGCTGGGCAACAAGGTGGCCTCCGGTACGGAGATCATCGAGGAGCTGGGCAGCGAACACCTGCGCACCGGCAACCCCATCGTCTATACGTCGGCCGACAGCGTGTTCCAGATTGCCGCCCACGAGGCGATCATTCCGCCTACGGAGCTGTGGCACATCTGCCGCATCGCCCGCAAGGTGCTCGCCGGACCGTGGGCGGTAGGCCGGGTGATCGCGCGGCCCTTCCTCGGGAACCCGGGCGCCTTTACGCGCACCGGCAACCGCCGGGATTTTTCCCTTGACCCCACGGGCAGGACCATGCTGGACGTCATCAAGGACGCGGGGCGCGACGTGATCGGCATCGGCAAGATTGAGGACATCTTCAACCACCGCGGGCTGACCCTCTCCAACCACGCGGCGGGCAACCCGGCCTGCATCGAGGCCATCCTGGAAACCCTGCGCAAGGACTCCTGGAAGGGCCTGATGTTTGCCAATCTGGTGGACACCGATTCCCTCTACGGGCATCGCAACGACATCCCCGGGTACGCCCGGGCGCTGGAGGCCTTTGACGCGGCGCTTCCGGAGATCATGCGCCTGATGGGCGAGGACTCGCTGCTCATGATTTCCGCGGACCACGGCGTCGATCCGGGCTTTCCCGGCACGGACCACACCCGGGAGCACGTGCCGATCCTGTGCTGGAGCCTTTCCGCGCTGGAAGGCGTCGACCTGGGCCTGCGCGCCACCTATGCGGATGCGTCCGCCACGGTGCTGGACGCGCTGGGCTTGAAAAATCCGCTGGACGGCACGTCATTCTGGCCGGACATCCGGGCATAGGGGGGCGCCATGAGCGAGTACGTAAAGAAGATCAACGCGGCGGCGGACTACATCCGCCGCCGGATCCCCGCCGCGCCGCGGCTGGGGCTGGTGCTGGGCTCGGGCTGGAACATGATCCTTGAGGACATCCAGTCCCCTGTGCGCATTCCCTACGCCGAGGTTCCGGGCATGGTCGCCTCCACGGTGCCGGGGCATGCGGGCGAGTGGGTGTTCGGGAAGATCAGCGGCCGGGATGTCTGCGTCATGTCGGGCCGCGTCCATTACTACGAGGGATATTCCCTCAAGGATGTGACGCTGCCCATCAGGGTGATGAAGGCGCTGGGCGTGGAGCGGGTGGTGCTCACCAACGCCGCAGGTGCGGTCAACAAGGGCTTTGAGCCGGGCGACATGATGCTCATCACCGACCACATCAACCTGACCGCGGCCAACCCGCTGACCGGACCCAACGACGACGATCTGGGCACCCGTTTTCCGGATATGAGCCGCGCTTACGACCGGGAGATGCAGGAGGCCGCGCGCAGCGTCGCCCGCGAACAGGGCACGACGCTGCGCGAGGGCGTGTACATGTGGCTGACCGGGCCGACATTTGAAACCCCTGCCGAAATCCGCATGGCGCGGACGCTGGGCGCGGACGCGGTGGGCATGTCCACCGTGCCGGAGGTCATCGCCGCGCGCCACGGCGGCACCAGGGTGCTGGCGCTCTCCTGTATGACCAACATGGCTGCGGGTGTGCTGGACCAGCCGCTGTCCCACGCGGAGGTGCTGGAGACCGCGAACCGCGTCAGGAGCGCCTACCGCCCCTTTGTCGCCCGGTTGATCGAGCTTCTTTCATAACCTGAACATAAAAACACCTTCCGGCGGATACCCTACGATATGGAAATTCTGCCGGGAGGTGTTTTTGTTGTTTCTGAAAGCTTTGGCCTGCGCGCTGACACTGTGCCTTCTGCCGCTGACGGCGCTGGCAGAGCCGCTGGAGGCGGAGCTGCCCATCTCCATCGAGTGCGAAGCTGCGCTTCTGATGGAGCCATCCAGCGGGCAGGTAATCTTTGAACTGAGCGCGGACGAAACGCGCCCCGTGGCCAGCGTCACCAAGATCATGACGATCCTCTTGGTCTGCGAGGCGCTGGAGGAGGGCCGCGCCGCGCCGGAGGATGTGGTGACCGTGTCGCCGCAGGCCGAGGGCATGGGCGGCTCCCAGGTGCTCCTGGACATCGGAGAGCGGCAGACGTTGGCGACGCTGCTCAAGTGCGTCATCGTCGCCTCCGCCAACGACGCCGCGGTCGCGCTGGCGGAGCACATCTACGGTTCCGAACAGCTGTTTGTCCAGAAGATGAACGACCGAGCCGCGGCGCTGGGCATGAGTAACACCCGCTTTGTCAACTGCACCGGGCTTCCCGCCGACGGCCAGCACACCACCGCCCGGGACGTGGCGCTGATGTCCGCGGAACTCATCCGTCACGAGGGCTATTTTGAGTATTCCACCGTCTGGCTGGACGAACTGGACCACGGCGACGGCCGCGTGACGCAGCTGACAAACACCAACCGCCTGATCCGGCTCTACGACGGCTGCGACGGGCTCAAGACCGGCTCCACCCAGGAGGCGGGCTACTGCATGAGCGCCACCGCGCGCCGCGGAGATATGCGGCTGGTGGCCGTGGTGTTGGGGGCGAAGAGCGGAAAGTCCCGGTTTGACATCGCCGGGCGCATGATGGATCACGGCTTTGCAAACTACCGCACCTACCCCGTGGCCCAGAAGGGCGCGAAGGTGCGCGGAGAGCTGCCGGTGACCGCGGGGGAGAAGAGCGGTGTGAAGCTCGCGCTGGACGAGGACTTCACGCTGCTCATCGAAAAGGGGGAGGAAAGCGGCATCGAACTGACGCCGCACCTTCCGGAGAGCGTGCGCGCGCCGGTTTCCGCCGGGCAGCGCGTCGGCAGCGTTGATGTGATCAGGGACGGGCGCCTGGTGGGGCAGGTGGCCGTGGCGGCGGCGGAAACCGTGGATGCGCAAAACTACTGGGACGCGGCGCGCAGGGTGCTCGCGTGCTGGCCTCTTAAAATCGCATAATTCGCCCTTGCAATGCGGTGGCTTTTTCTGTACAATAGAAAGCGTTGTTGTACCGGAACGCATCGGAGGGAGCATGCTGCCAGTTCATCTGTCGGACGCCATCAAACCGGGCGAGCACGTGCTGTGCGCGGTGTCCGGCGGCGCGGACTCGGTGGCGCTTCTTTTGCTTTTGAAGGCACAGGCGGACGCGGGGCGAATCCGCCTTACGGCGGCCCACTTTGACCACCGGATCCGGCCCGAATCCGCCGAGGATGCCCGCTTTGTGCGCAGCCTTTGCGAAAAGGCGGGGGTGCCGCTGGTGGAGGGGAGCGCCGATGTGCCCGCCCTCGCCCGGAGTTCCGGCACGGGCATTGAAACCGCCGCACGCGACGCGCGGCGCGCGTTTTTGGAACGTGCCCGGATTTGCGCCGGCGCCGACGTGATCGCCACCGCCCATCACCTGGACGATCAGGCCGAAACCGTGCTGATGCACCTTCTGCGGGGCGCGGGGCTCTCCGGCGCGGCGGGCATTCGTCCGCGCGCGGGCCGCTGGGCCCGGCCGCTGCTGGAAATGCGAAAAACAGACCTTGTTCTGTTTTTGGAGTCCGTCGGCCAGCCGTGGCGCACGGATTCCACCAACGCGCAGCCGGCCACTCCAAGAAACAGACTTCGGTCTGATATTATGCCGTCACTGGAGGATATCTATCCGGGCGCCGCGGCGGCGCTGGGGCGGTTTGCATCGGTTGCGGCGGAGGAATCCGATTATCTGGACGCGCTGGCGGACGGCTTTCTCGCGGCCCATGGCACTCGAATTGACGGCGGACTCTATGCCCTGAAGGTGGCACAGGCGCAGCCGCCGCTGGTGCGGCGGGCGCTGAGGAAGCTGCTTCCAAAGGCAGACTATGGTCTTCTTTTCCGGGTGGCCGAGTTGTATTTCGCGCCTGCGGGCCGCGTTTGCACCCGCGGAACGAGTGCCGAACGATCGGGTTCAAAGCTGTATCTGACAGACGAAAGTGTGCCCGCCGCCAGCTGCCTCGGCACGCTGCGCGCGCGGCCCTGCGAAAACAGACCGGTGTACGAAAATGGTTTTCGCCAGGCGCTGGACGCCGGCGCGGTGGAGGGCGCGTCGCTGCGCCTGCGTCGCCGCGGCGACAGAATTCACCCGCTGGGAACTTCCGGCAGCAAGAGTCTGTCAAATTATTTGACGGATCGCAAGATTGATCGGCCGCTGCGGGACAGAATTCCCGTGCTCGCCCGGGGGCGCGAGGTGCTGTGGGTGGTGGGTGTGGGCATATCGGCCCTGGCCGCGCTCACCGAGCGTTCCCGGGCGGTGGAGCTGACCTACATACCAAGGATGGACGGAGGAGCTCGCGATGATGGACGACCTGAAGGAAATACTCTATGACAGGGCCGCAATAAAGGCGTGCGTGGACCGGCTGGGCCGGACGATTTCCCGCGACTACGCCGGCAAGGACCTTCTGCTGGTGGGGATCCTGAAAGGCGCGGTGGTGTTTTTTTCCGACCTGATCCGCGCGATTGACATCCCGCTGAGCATGGACTTCATGGCGATCTCCAGCTACGGCAGCGCCACCCGGTCCACCGGCGTCGTTCGGATTCTGAAGGACTTGGACAAGCCCATCGACGGCCGCCACGTCATCATTGTAGAGGACATCATCGACAGCGGAATGTCGCTGGCGTTTCTCAAGCAGACCCTCTTTGCCCGCGGCGCCGCGTCGATGAAGGTGTGCGTGCTGCTGGACAAACCCGACCGCCGCCGCACCCATGTGGACGTGGACTACCGGGGCTTTGTGATTCCGGACGAATTTGTCGTGGGCTACGGGCTGGATTACGCGGAATTGTATCGAAATCTGCCAGTGATCGGCGTGTTAAAGCCTGAAATTTACACAAAAGACTAACGCCGGCGTTTGAATTCAGAAGGCCTTGCTGATATAATACGCGTAGATTGTGCGCTTTGGAAAGCGAGGGATTCTCCACCTTGAATCAAAACAAATTCATGCGATATCTGCAGGGACCGCTGATGTACCTGATATTGTTGGCGGTAATACTGCTGATGGTCAACATGTTTGGCTCCGGGACGCGGGATACCGTCACGAAGCTTGACTATACGGATCTGCTCAAAGAGGTTGAGGAAGACGGCATTTCCAACGTCATGCTCACCGGGAACGTGCTGGTCGCCCGCAGGGTGGACAGCGACATTCCCGAGTCCGAGTTTGGCGCGCGTTATGACATCATCACCACCCTTAATGATACAAAGCAGTTTTATTCCGATGTCAACGCCATCTACGCCGCGCGGCTGAAAAAGGCCGTGGACGAAGTGAGCCCGGCGGATTATTTCTTCAAAATCCGCGTCGAGATGCCCGCCGGGACGCCCTGGTGGATGGACTGGGTGCCGCTTCTCGTCACGATGGGCCTGTTCGGCGTGTTCTGGTACTTCATGATGCGCCAGCAGACCGGTTCCGGCAAGGGCGGCGTGATGAGCTTCGGCAAGAGCCGCGCGCGTCTGACGGACCCCTCGAAAAACAAGGTCACCTTTGATGACGTGGCCGGCGCGGACGAGGAAAAGGAAGAGCTTCGCGAAATCGTCGAGTTTCTGAAGGACCCCAAGCGCTTTACCGACGTGGGCGCGCGCATTCCCAAGGGCGTGCTGCTGGTGGGCCCTCCGGGCACCGGCAAGACGCTGCTGGCCCGGGCGGTTTCCGGCGAGGCGGGCGTCCCGTTCTTCACCATTTCCGGTTCCGACTTTGTGGAAATGTTTGTCGGCGTCGGCGCCAGCCGCGTCCGCGACCTGTTTGACCAGGCCAAAAAGGCCGCCCCGGCCATCGTGTTTATCGACGAGATTGACGCCGTGGGCCGCCAGCGGGGCGCGGGCCTCGGCGGCGGACATGACGAGCGCGAGCAGACGCTGAACCAGCTGCTGGTCGAAATGGACGGCTTTTCCCACAACGAGGGCGTCATTGTGATGGCGGCCACCAACCGCGCGGACATTCTGGACCCGGCGCTTCTGCGCCCCGGCCGGTTTGACCGCCAGGTGGCGGTCAACTATCCGGACGTCAAGGGCCGCGAGGAGATTCTCAAAATTCACGCCAGAGGCAAGCCGCTGGATCCGGATGTCAACCTTGAAATCCTGGCCAAGCGCACGCCCTACTTCACCGGCGCGGATCTTGAAAACGTCATGAACGAGGGCGCGATCCTGACCGCCCGCGCCGGCAAGCGTACCATCACGATGGGCATCCTCGAGGAGGCCATCACGAAGGTCAGCGCCGGCCCGGAGAAGAAGAGCCACAAGGTCACCGAGGACGACAAGCGGCTGGTGGCCTACCACGAGGCGGGCCACGCCATCGTCATGCACAATATCCCCGAGTGCGATAAGGTGCACGAGATCTCCATCATTCCGCGGGGCCGAGGGGCCGGCGGCTACACCATGTACCTGCCGGACAAGGAGGTCAACTACATCTCCAGCGCGCGGCTGCTGGCCCAGATGAGCGGCATGATGGGCGGCCACTGCGCGGAGCGGCTGGTGCTGGGCGACGTTTCCACCGGCTCTACCAGCGACCTGAAGCGCGCCACCCAGATTGCGCGCAGCATGGTCACCGAATACGGCATGAGCGAAAAGCTCGGCCCGATCTTCCTGGGCGGGGACCACGAGGTGTTTCTGGGCCGCGACTTCTCCCAGTCCCGTTCCACGTTCTCGGAGGACGTCAATGCGCAGATCGACAGCGAGGTGCGCAGGCTCCTGGACTCCAGCTACGAGCGCGCGCTGATCATCCTGAAGGCCCACCGCGGCGTGCTGGACAGGCTGGCCGACACGCTGATCCAGCGGGAGAAGATTGACCGCGAGGAATTCCTGAAGATTGTCGGCGTCAAGCCGGATGAGGATGCCGGCTCGGCGGACATCGCGCCCGAGGCCGCGCCCGCGTTTTAAAAAACTTAAAGCCGCAATTCTTTTGCGGCTTTACCATTCTGGCCGGGAGGCGGGCCCTTGGCGGCGCCTTCCGGCCCGCGCCTTTGTCGGCGGTCCGGGGCCGCGGCGCGAGAGGATTTTACCTCAGCGACCATGCAACGGGCGTCTGGTTATGGTATACTCAACAATATTGAATGAAGGGGTTCAATTCCGATGACGCAAAGCGAGAGGAGACGTTCCGCCTACCGGAAGCGCGGCGCCACGGTCCACGGGCTGAAGGGGTTGGTGACGATGGCGCTCATCGTCGCCGCCGTCGTGATCGCCATCATTGCGTTTATCCGGCTTTCGGTCAAACCCAATGTCTTTTTGAACGGCGTTTATGTCAATGGCATTTCTTTGGGCGGCTATTCCTTTGACGAGGGGCTCAAGGCCGTCAGCGACATGGCGGACCAGCGGTTGAACCAAAACGCCATCACGCTCACCTACGGCGACAAGAGTTGGACGCTCACGCCCTCCATGCTGGGCGCTTCGATGGACGTGAGCGGCGAGGTCGCGCGGGCCTGGAGCTTCGGGCATACCGGCAACTTCTTTCAGAAGCGCTCGCAGCAGAGCTATCTGAAGGATCACACCGTGGCCTTCAACAGTGAGCTCAAGTACGACGAGGCGCTGCTGGACAGCTTTGTAGCGCAGATCAAAAGCGAAATTGACGTGGCGCCCGTGGAGGCGTCGGTCATCATGGAGGCCGGCGAACAGCTGACCATCACGCCGTCTTCGGAGGGGCGGACGCTGGACGGCGAAGCCCTCAAAGAGGCCCTGGTCAAGGTGATCGTGGAGGGCTCCACGCCCCACATCGAGCTGGTGGCGCAGGTGGCCAAGCCCGCCATTTCCGCCGAGGAGCTTGCGTACGCCACGCAGCTGATCGGCACCTGCACCACCGACACCAAGTCCTCTACCCGAAACCGCACCAGCAACATCCACCGCGCGCTCAAGAAGTTCAACGGCTTTGCGGTGCATCCGGGCGAGACCATCTCCTTCAACAAGGTGGTTGGCAAGCGGACGCTGGAGAACGGCTTTAAGGAAGCGCCGGAATTTGCCGGCACTACCGTGCAGGAGGGCATCGGCGGCGGCGTGTGCCAGGCCTCCACCACGCTCTACAACGCGCTTTTGCGCGCCGGGATGACGGTGGAAGCCCGCTATCAGCACACCATGACCGTTGGATACATCTACCCGAGCCTGGACGCCACCGTCAGCGACAGCGGCAAGGACCTGGTCTTTACCAACAACCGGGACAGCACCATCTACATCTTTACCACCGTGGACACGGAAAAGGCGCAGGTCAACATCTACGGCAAGCCCACCGAGTACGAGATCAAGCTGGAGAGCGAGATCATCCAGAAGGACATTCCCGCCACCAGCGTGAAGAAGAAGAAGGACACCAGCGGCAAGCACGCCTACTTTACCGACGAGATGAAGCTGATCAGCGAGGGCAAGACGGGTACAAAGTCCCGGGCCTTCATCTGCTATTACGACAGAGAGACGGGTGAATTGGTGGAGCGGGACGAATTGCACGAGGATTACTACTATCCATCGCCCCCCGTCTACTGGGTGGGCGTCCACGAGCGGGACGAAGTGTTGATTCCCTAGCATATCTGGGTTTCAAATGGTAATATTACAGACGGGGGGATATGGGTGAAGAAGGTTTTTTTGACGGAGCGCGGGCCCAAGGCGGTTGGTCCCTATTCGACGGCGGTGATCCAGGGGGAAACCGCCTACCTCTCAGGGATGCTGCCGGTTGACCCGGCGACGGGCAAGCTGGTGGAGGGCGTCGGCGCGCAGGCGCGCCAGTCCATCGCCAACATCAAAACCGTGCTGGAAGAGATGGGGCTCTCCCTTGCAAACCTGTTGAAGGTCACAATTTTTCTGACGGATCTGGCCAATTTCTCAGAGGTCAACGCCATCTACGGTGAAGCCCTTGAGATGCCCTATCCCGCCCGCTCCTGCGTTCAGGTGGCCGCGCTTCCGTTGGGCGCGCTGATCGAGATCGAGGCCGTCGCCGCGACGAAGCTTTGATGCGCTTCGCATACGGCGCAGTACTGGGTTCCTTCAAAGTGAAAGGGGCGTAATCGAGGTGTTTTCCGATTCCAATATTGCCGTCTTCGCGGGCAGCGGCGGCCACGCGTTCGCGGAGCGGATGTGTCGCTACATGGGGCGCAGGGTGGGCGCCTCACAGGTGGTTCGCTTTTCCGACGGAAACACGTTTGTCCGGGTCAACGAGTCCGTGCGCGACCGGAACGTCTACTTTGTTCAGCCCATCGGCGTAAACCCCAACGACGAGTTTGTTGAAATCCTGTTTTTTGTGGACGCGCTCAAGCGATCAAACGCGCTGTCGGTCACGCTGGTCATGCCGTATTTCGGCTATGCCAAGGGCGACAAAAAGGACGAGCCGCGGGTATCCATCCGCGCGCGGGTATGCGCGGAGTCGATGGAACTGGCGGGCTGCGACCGCTTCATCACGATGGACCTTCATTCGCCGCAGGTGCAGGGCTTCTTCAAGCGCCCGATGGACCACCTGTACGCGATGCCGATGCTCTGCGAAACCATGAAGCGCGAGGACCTTTCAAACACCGTGGTGGTATCGCCGGACGCGGGCTTTGCCAAGCAGGCGCGCAAGTTCGGCGCGTTGCTGAACCTGCCGGTGGCCATCGGCGACAAGCAGCGCACCGACCATTCCGAAAACCCGCAGGTTCTGGAAATTCTGGGCGATGTGGACGGCAAGAACGCGCTGATTGTGGACGATTTTACCACCTCCGGCGGCACGCTGGTCAACCTGGCCTACGCGCTGAAGGCCCACGGCGCCAAGCGCATCCGCGCCATGCTCAGCCACAACATCGTGTCCGCCCAGGGCGTCAAGCTGATTGATGAGAGCCCCATCGACGAGGTGCTCTCCACCGACACCGTCTTTAACCCCACCATTTGCGGGCATCCGAAGTTCCGCACCGTGTCGGTGGCGCCGATGTTTGCGGAAACGATCATCCGGTTTTACAACAGCCAGTCGATCAACGCCATGTTCTCCAGCCTGCCGGAGGACATCGTCCAGGCGGGCATCGATCTGGCCTGCGTCGAATAGTCCTGATGGTGTGAAGGCGCGGCCGCGGCCGCGCCTTTTCAAACCAATGCGGCCCGCATACGAGAGAGGAAGGATCGGATGGATACCGAACGGATGACCCTGGTTTCCGCGAGCGACGGGCTCACGCTGCACCTTCTCGCCGCCGTCCCGGAGCGCCCCAAGGGCGTTTTTGTGATCGTCCACGGCATGGCCGAGCATAAGGAGCGCTACGTGCCGCTGATGGAATACCTGGCGGATCTGGGGTTTGCCTCGGTGATCCAGGACCTGCGCGGCCACGGCGAGAGCGTCCGGAGCGCGGACGATCTGGGCTACTTCGGCACGGGCGGCATGGAGGCGCTGCTGGAGGATCTGCGTCAGGTGGTTGCCTACGCGCGGGGGCGCTGGCCGGGGCTTCCGCTGGCCATGCTGGGGCACAGCATGGGCTCTCTGATCGCCCGGTCGTACCTGAAGCGGTATCCGGATCTCTGCGCGCTGATTCTCACGGGCTCGCCATCCTTTCAGGCGGCGATGGCGCCGGCAGGGCTTCTGATTTCCTGCGTCGGCCGCGCGAAGGGCGCCCGCCACCGCAGTGCGCTGATCGACAGGGCCTTCTTCGGAAGTTTCAACCGCGGCATCAAAAAGCCGACCTCCCGGTACGCCTGGCTCAACAGCGACGCGGCCGCCGTGGAAGTCTACGACCGGGACCCGCTGTGCGGGTTTACGTTTACCGTGGACGGATTCGCCACGCTGCGGCGCCTGATGATGGACGCCTACAACCCGAACGGATGGGCGAAGCCGCCCCGGAGCGTCCCCATCCTGTTTTTGTCGGGGGGCGACGATCCCTGCATGATCAGCCGTGAGAAGCTGAACGAGGCCGCCAACCTGATGCGAAACGCCGGCTACGCCCATGTCCGGGTGAAGGTGTGCGACGGGCTGCGCCACGAAGTGCTGAACGAGCCGCGTCGGGACCAGGCATACGCCGAAATCGCGTCCTTTCTAACGGAGAGCGTGGATGCGGCCGAGCGCGCGAAGGGATAGACCGCCCTCCGCCGGATCACAGTCCTTCTTTCGCGGTGCGCCGCCCTTTTCCGGGCGGCGTTTTTTGTCGCCGCGGGCATGAAAGCCAACCTCCCAGGCAATACTTTGGGTGCTGTGGAGGTGGCGAAATGGCGATCAACAAAGTCGAAATCTGCGGAGTTGATACGAAAGCGTTGCCGGTTTTAAAAAACGAGCGGATGCGGGAATTGTTCCCGCAGGTGCACTCCGGCAACATTGAGGCCCGCCACGAATTCATACAGGGGAATCTCCGGCTGGTGCTCAGCGTTATCCAGCGGTTTCACAACCGGGGAGAGAGCGTGGACGATCTGTTCCAGGTGGGATGCATCGGGCTGATGAAGGCGATGGACAACTTCGATACCAATCAGCCGGTGCGCTTTTCAACCTACGCGGTGCCGATGATCATCGGCGAGATCCGCAGATATCTGCGCGACAATAACCCCATCCGGGTCAGCCGATCGCTGCGCGACACCGCCTACAAGGCGCTGAAGGCCCGGGACGCGCTGGCCGCCAGGCTGGGGCGCGACCCGACCATCGAGCAGATCGCTCGGGAGATGGAGGCCCGCGAGGAGGACGTGGTGTTCGCGCTGGAGGCGATTCAGGACCCCGTTTCGCTGCACGAACCGGTGTACCAGGACGGCGGCGACGCCATCTACATCATGGATCAGGTGCGGGACGACCGCGTCAGCGAAAACGACTGGGTGCGCTCGCTGTCCATCCGCCAGGCGCTGGAGCACCTGGGCGAGCGGGAGAGACGCATCATCTCCCAGCGATTCTTCGGCGGACGCACCCAGATGGAAGTGGCCGAGGAAATCGGCATCTCCCAGGCGCAGGTGTCCCGGCTGGAAAAGGCCGCGCTTCAGCAGATGAAAAAGTACATTTGACGCTTCCGAAAAATCAGGGGCGCGGGCGACACCCGCGCCCCCCTTCATCCGTGGGCGTCAAAGAAATCGCAGATCGCCCGTTCGCACAGCGCCCTGTCCAGCACATAGCTTTCGCCGTGGCCGGCGCCCGGCACGATGAACATCCGCTTTTCGGACGCGCAGGCTTCGTAGTTGGCCCGGGTCATGGCGACGGGCACGAATTTATCCGCATCGCCGTGAAAGAAGAGCACCGGAACCTTCGCCGCTTCAAGCGCCTCCAGCGTGGAGCAGTCCGCGGGATCGTATTTGGCAAAAAGCTTCAACAGCAGGCGCACGCCGCCCACCACCCAGCCGCCGCTGTGGGGAAACGTGGTCCTTTGCACGTGCCGCATGATTTCGATGGGCGAGGTGAACCCGCAGTCCGCGATGGCGCCGCGGACGTTCTCCGGCAGGTCCAGTCCCAGGGAGAGCAGCACGGTGGTCGCGCCCATCGACACCCCGTCCATGTAAATCGTGGCCTTCGGGAAGCGCTCCGCAAGGTACTGCGCCCAGCGCTGCAGATCGTACCGCTCGAGGGCGCCAAAGCCGATGTAGCGGCCCTCGCTCTCGCCCGAGGCCCGCTGGTCGATCAGCAGCACGCCGCAGCCCATCCCCCTGTAAAAGCGGACCACCGACGGAAAGTCCCACAGCGCGGCCGAGCGGTACCCATGGGCCAGCAGCAGGATCCGCGCGTCGTCCGGTTCCGCCAGCAGCTTGGCGCGCAGCGTCAGGCCATCAAAGCTTTCGATGGAAACGCGCTCCAGCGGCTGCCCCAGAAGCCATTCCCGATCGAGAGCCATGTTTTTCATGTGCTCCCGGAAGGCTTCGTTGTCCGGCATCAGGTTTGGGAAGGACGCCTTTCGGGTGCGGACGGCCGCCAGCCGAAAAAAATACAGCGCAATCAGCGCCAGAATCAGAAGCGTGGCCGCCACGAGAACCATCCACACGGGAATCATCCCCTTCCTCAAAGTGCTGCACGCGGGGGAACAGCTCCGGAATAGTATGTTCAGAACCCGGCCAGGGCCCTCATATTCCGATTATAGACGGCGAAAAACCGGCTGTCAAGTTTCGTAAAGCTTCGCGCTGACGCCGCATAGGATGAACGGGGAGGGAGAACCATGAGCTTTTCCGAGCTGAAGCAAAAGGAAGTCATCAACGTGCGCGACGGACGGCGGCTGGGGCGGCCGATCGACCTGATCCTCAACGAGCGCGCCTGCGCGGAGGCCCTGGTCGTGCCTGAGGACTGCGGGTTCTGGGGTTTTATCCGGCCCGACCGGGACGGATTCGTCATCCCCTGGGGCCGAATCCGCTGCATCGGGGATGACGTCATCCTCGTCGAATTGGATGAAAAGGG
This sequence comes from Christensenellales bacterium, assembly GCA_040768845.1. GTDB lineage: Bacteria > Bacillota > Clostridia > Christensenellales > Aristaeellaceae > JAEZHK01. The sequence continues at coordinate 17,617 of JAXGME010000015.1, forward strand.
TATGATCGGCGGCCAATAAGCCGAAATGTTAAGAAAAAATCGCTCACCCCCTAGACTAGACGCTATATGTTGTGTATAATAGAGGCGTCGAAACCATAGGGGGTGTTTGCGGTGAAATGCATTTACTGCAACTGTACGGAGAGCCGCGTCATCGATTCCAGGCAGACCGAGGACAATTCCGCCATCCGGCGCAGGCGGGAGTGCGAGGGCTGCGGGCGCCGCTTCACGACCTATGAAAAAATCGACACCGTGCCGCTGATGGTGATCAAAAAGGACAAAAGCCGCCAACCCTTTGATTCTTCCAAGCTGCGCTCGGGCATAATCAAGGCGTGCGAAAAGCGCCCCGTGTCGCTGGGGGAGATTGACAAGCTGGTGCGCGAAATCGAAATGAAGGCGTACAACAGCTTCGATCAGGAGATCACGAGCCAGGCGATCGGAGAACTGGTGATGGAAGGGCTGAAAAAGCTGGACGAGGTGGCGTATGTGCGCTTCGCGTCGGTCTACCGCCAGTTCAGGGACATCCAAACCTTCATGGACGAGCTCAACAAATTGCTTTCCGATAAGGAATTCGGATGAGCGCCGGCCGGCGGCCGGAAGGATTGTGACCGACTATTCTTAATAAGGAGAGACGCATATGGCAAACGAATTGATTCTCGCTGTCGACGACGAGGCGCATATCCTGGAGCTGCTTTCGTTCAACCTTGAAGCATCGGGCTATCGCGTCGTAACCGCCGCCACCGGCGAGGACGCGCTGGTCGTGTGCGCGCACGAGCGTCCGGCGCTGGTGCTTCTGGACATCATGCTCCCTGGCATTGACGGCATGGAGGTCTGCCGCCGGCTCAAGGGTGCGCCGACCACGGCCGATATCCCGATCATCATGCTGACCGCCAAGGGCGACGAGGTGGACAAGATCCTGGGTCTCGAGCTGGGCGCGGACGATTACATTACCAAGCCCTTCAGCGTGCGCGAGCTGATCGCCCGCGTCAAGGCGCTTTTGCGCCGCGCCGCACCGCAAAACGAGGAGGAAGGCATCCTGCACGTCGGCGGGCTCACCATCGACGTGGGCAATTACGAGGCCTTCCGAAACGGCGAGAAGCTTTCGCTGACGCTGAAGGAGTTTGAGCTTCTGAAGCTCTTGGTCATCAGCCGCGGCAAGGTGCTCACGCGCGACTTCCTGCTGGACCGCATCTGGGGCTACGAGTTTTACGGTGAAACCCGGACGGTCGACGTGCACATCCGGCACATCCGGCAGAAGCTCGGGGATGACGCCCACTATATCGAAACCATTCGCGGCGTCGGGTACAAGTTCAACGACCGTCAGGAGAACCGGCTGTAGGTTCCCGGCGGCCGCCGGAGGCAACGCATGAAGCGAAAGGTTGCCCTGATCGCGACCTTACTGAATCTTACCCTTTGCGCCGTTTTCCTGTTGGTGAGCGCCAACACGGCGCGCGGCTCCATGGACGCGGCAACATCGGAGGAATTGACGCGCATCTGCCTTTCTTCCGCCGTGAAGGCGGAGGAATGGCCGGCGGACGGCGATGCCTCCGGTTTGGTTCGCGAAATCGCCCTGGCGACCGGCGCGGACGCGGCGCTGTACACCGCCGAGGGCGCTTCCGCCTACGCAACCGACGCCTTTTTGTCGCGGACGTTTTCCGCGGGGGACCGCACGGTGGTGCCGGGCGAGGCCACCGTTTTCCGCGCGAAGAATTTGCGCGGGACATGGATGATCTCCGCGGCGACGCGCCTTTCGGGCGGCGAGATCCTGACGGTTTCCCGCGAAGCCGCGTCACTGGGCACGGCGGTGGGGGGGCGGATGTGGCTGATGGTGCTGCTGGCGCTGGCGGTGGCCACGTTCAGCTTTCTGGCCTTTCAGACATCCATTGACCGCACGGATGGCTTCATCCGCAAGGTGCTTTCCGTTCTGACGAGCTTCTCGGAGGGCCGTTTTGATACGCGCATCACCGGCGTTGCCGGGGATTCGGTGGAGGAAACCGCCCGGTTTAACGAGGTGCTCTCCCGGATCCAGGACTCCGTCTACAAGAACAAGGCCCGCAACCAGGCGCTGTCGACCGTCATGAATTACATGCAAAATGGCATTCTGGCGGTGGATGAGAAGCTCAACGTGATCCTGGTGACGCCCAGCGCCAAGAAACTGCTGGGCATTGTCGGCAGCATCGATGACCCCGTGCCCCTCAACCAGGCTTCCCGCGATGTCAAGCTGGACGCCGCTTTCCGGGAGGCGATGGGACAGGACGGCGTGTACACCACCGAGGTGGCGGTGCGCACTGGCATGGGCCGCGCGCACATGCCCGTGCGGCTTTACATGACGCCGATGACCAAGGACGGCGCGGTGGTGGGCGCGGTGGCGCTGGTGGAGGACATTACCGAGCTCAGGCGCCTCGAACAGGTGCGCACCGACTTTGCCGCAAACGTATCCCACGAGCTCAAGACGCCGCTGACCAGCATCAAGGGCTTTGTGGAAACGCTGCAAAACGGCGCCATTGCAAACCCCGAAACCGCCCAGAAGTTCCTCAAGATCATCATGCTGGAGGCAGACCGGCTCACCCGGCTGATCAACGACATTCTGTCCATCTCAAAGCTGGAATCCGGCGCCGACAACCCGCCCAGGGAATCCATCCGGCTGGACAAGATGGCCCATGAGATTTCCGAGATGCTGTCCATCCTGGCGTCGGAAAAGGATGTGACCATCCGCTCCCGCGAAAACGCGGAACCGAGTTACGTCTACGGAAACCCCGACCAGATGGAGCAGATGCTCATCAACCTGATCGAAAACGCCATCAAGTACAACAGGCACGGCGGCTCCGTCAACGTGTCGGTTTTCAACAACGAAAAGACGGTCAATCTGCTCATCTCCGACACCGGCATCGGCATTCCGGAGGAGCACCTGCCCCGGCTTTTCGAGCGGTTTTACCGTGTGGACAAGGGCCGCTCCCGGTCGATGGGCGGCACGGGGCTGGGGCTGGCCATCGTCAAGCACATCGCCAGCAACATGGGCGCGATGATCGAGGTGCACTCCAAGTTCGGCGAGGGCACGGAGTTTCTGATCACCTTTCCCAGCGCCCGTCCGCCGGAGAAGGGGAAAACGCGCGACCAGGGTCCGGATGGGGACGAGCCGGACGACGCCCGGGACGATGCGCCGTAAAAGCCCCTCACCCTTTTATCAAGCTGCGCGCAGCCGGAAGCCAAGACGTTTCCGTCGCAGGGCATCAAAAAACCCTGCGAGGTTTTTTGATGCGAAGGAAAGTGACTGCGCACACCTGAAATCCCTCGGGATTTCCGGGCGGTGTGCTGACGTATGGTGTTGTTTGGTCCATCAGTGCGCGCACTGATGGACCACTCGCGTTCCCGGCGCGCTGGTCGCCGGG
>JAXGME010000016.1:0-8252 GCA_040768845.1 Christensenellales bacterium
CCCCGCAGTTTTTCGGCATTGGGCCGGCCCTTCTTCTACCCGGCGCTTGCCATGGACACCAGCGCAAGCTGCTCCTCCAGCGCGCCGATGGAGGCGGCCAGCTCGCCGCAGAAATCCGGCAGCCGCTCGCGGCGTGCGCCGTCCGGCTGGCCCAGGAATTCCTTGATGGGGCCGATGATCTCCTCCGCGGCGCCGGAAAGCGCCGTGAGCGCCCGCTGCTTGTCGTCCAGCGCCATGCGGTACAGATCCAGCCGGACGCCCAGGCCGGAGCGGTTTTGGGTGGCCTCGCCGGTGGTCAGGTAGCGCGCCAGGGTTTCGCAGGCGCGGACGACCTCCGGGGAACCGGTGCGCTCCGCGCCCTCCACCAGCTGGCGGCAGGCGTCCGTGAGGGTGGTGCGGGGGCGGTGGTTGACCTCCGGCCGCTGCACCTCGATGCCCTCCGCGCGGAGCTTTTCCACAATGCGGCCCACCAGATCGGGGCGCGTTTTGAGCACCGATCGGTACTTATTCTGGTAGCGCAGCATCAGGCTGTGGTCGCCGTTTGACAGCCGCGTCAGACACGAGCGCACCGATCGCCCCTGGGCGCGGTCGCGCAGCACCTGCTCCATCAGAAGCGCCACCTCCGGCTCGGTGAAGGGCACAAAGCGCGCGGTGCGCGCGCCGCCGCCCTCCCGCTTGGCCACCTGTGCGTAATAGTAATTGCGGATGCTGTTGGGACGACGCCCCGTTTCCCGGGCGATGCGCTCGAAAACCGCCTTCAGCGGAAGGCCCTGCTGCTGCGCCTCGTCGGCCGTTTCCCAAAGCAAACGCGTTTCATCGCCCGACCAACCGGAGCGCCGCGTGTTCGTCATCTCAGAGATTCCCTCCAACTCCAATCCCCTCCTGATAGCTTATCGGATTGGTAAAGAGTATGCGCGGCGCGGGGCTGCGATATACTCATGTCCGGATAAAACAGAAATTTTGTATGCAACGCGCCCGGGACGGCGCGCTCCCGGCGCAAAATTAAAGTGATGTTCGCCCAAAACCCGTTGCAACGAAGTGCGCGGCGGGATATGATAGAAGATATTTTTACGGGGAGTGGCAAACGTGGCGACAAAGTACATTTTTATCACCGGAGGCGTGGTGTCCTCGCTGGGCAAGGGCATCACGGCGGCGTCCCTGGGGCGGCTGCTGAAGGCGCGGGGGTACTCGGTGGTCATCCAGAAGTTTGACCCCTACCTCAACGTCGACCCCGGCACCATGAACCCCTACCAGCACGGCGAGGTGTTCGTCACCGAGGACGGCGCGGAGACCGACCTGGACCTGGGCCACTACGAGCGGTTTGTGGACGAAAATCTGACCCGCTTCAGCTCGGTCACCTCCGGACAGGTTTACTTCTCGGTGCTGCGCAAGGAGCGCGACGGCGGCTACAACGGCGGCACCGTACAGGTCATCCCCCACATCACCAACGAAATCAAGGACAAGATCCACCGGGTCGCCGAGGACAAGGACGTGGTCATCACCGAAATCGGCGGCACCGTGGGCGACATCGAAGGACAGCCGTTTCTGGAGGCCATCCGCCAGTTTCAGTGGGAGGTCGAACCGGAGGACAGGCTGTTCATCCACGTCACGCTGATCCCCTACCTCCGCACCAGCCAGGAGCTCAAAACCAAGCCCACCCAGCACTCCGTCAAGCAGCTGCAGAGCCAGGGCATCCAGCCGGGCATGCTGGTGCTGCGCAGCGACTACCCGGTGCCCGCCGACATGCGCGCCAAGCTCGCCCTCTTTTGCAACCTGCCGGCCAAGTACATCATCCAGAACTTGGACGCGGAGTCCCTCTACCAGGTGCCGCTGATGCTGGAGCGCGAGCAGTTTGCCGACAAGGTGTGCGAGGCGCTGCACATGGACATCCGCAAGCCCCAGCTGGATGACTGGATCGAGCTGGTGGAGCGCTTCCAGAAGCCCGAGCGGCAGGTGACCATCGCCCTGGTGGGCAAGTACATCCAGCTGCACGACGCCTACCTTTCCGTGGTGGAGGCGCTGGCCCACGGCGGCATCGCCAACCGCGCCCGGGTCAAGATCAAGTGGGTGCTGGCCGACGCGCTGACCGGGCCCGAGGTGGACCTGGACGAGGCGCTGGAGGGCGCCGACGGCATCCTGGTGCCCGGCGGCTTCGGCACCCGCGGCATCGAGGGCAAGATGGCCGCCGCCCGCTACGCCCGGGAGCACAAAATTCCCTACCTGGGGCTGTGCCTGGGCATGCAGATCGCGGTGATCGAGCTGGCCCGGAACGTGGCCGGCCTGGCGGGGGCCAATTCCTCCGAGTTTGACAAGGAAACCCCCTACCCGGTGATCGACATCATGGCGGAGCAGCAGGGGCTGGAGCAGACCGGCGGCACCATGCGGCTGGGCCGCTACGACTGTGCGCTGACCGAGGGCTCCCTGGCCCGCGAGCTCTACGGCCGCGACATGGCCGTGGAGCGCCACCGTCACCGCTACGAGTTCAACAACCGGTACCTGCCGGAGCTCACCGCCGCGGGCCTGCGCGTGGCGGGCATCAACCCGGAGCGCAACCTGGTAGAGGCCGTCGAGCTGGCGGATCACCCCTTCTTCATCGGCGTACAGTTCCATCCGGAGCTGAAATCCCGGCCCAACCGTCCACACCCGCTGTTTGCCGGGCTGGTGAAGGCCTCGCTGGACCATTCTTCCCGGAAGAAGGAGGCGCTGTAATGCGGGAAAAGATCATCGTGCTGGACTTTGGCGGCCAGTACAACCAGCTGATCGCCCGGCGCGTGCGCGAAATGGGCGTCTACTGCGAAATCCACCCCTTCAGCGCGCCCCTTGAGAAATGGGCGGGCGAGGGCCTGAAGGGCGTGATTCTGACCGGCGGCCCCAACAGCGTCTATGCGGAGGACGCGCCCCGGCTGGGCCGGGAGCTCCTGGACCTGGGCGTGCCGGTGCTGGGCATCTGCTACGGCATGCAGGTGATCAATTACCTGTGCGGCGGCCGCGTGACCCACGCCTCCGTCAGCGAATACGGCCACACGGAGCTCTCGGTGCTGGGCGGCCGGCTCTTTGCCGGCGTCAGCCCGGAGACGACGGTGTTCATGAACCATACGGACTTCGTATCCGAAGCGCCGGAGGGCTTTACCGTGGAGGCCGCCACCGCCCACTGCCCCGTGGCTGCGTTTTCAAACGCCGGCCTCAGGCTCTACGCCGTGCAGTTCCATCCGGAGGTCAACCACACGCCGGAGGGCCGCACCATGCTGAAAAACTTTGTGATGGACATCTGCGGCTGCGCGGGCGATTACCGGGCCGAGGACCAGATTGAGGAGATGCTCCAGCGCATTCGCGCCCAGGTGGGCGGCGGCAAGGTGGTGGCGGGGCTCTCCGGCGGCGTGGATTCGTCGGTGGCCTGCGTGCTGGCCGATCAGGCGCTGAAAAAGGGCCAGCTCACCTGCGTGTTCGTGGACCACGGCCTTCTGCGCAAGGACGAGGCCCGGCAGGTGATTCAGACCTACCGCGACAACCTGGGCCTCGACGTGGTGCACGTGGACGCCTCCGAGCGCTTTTTGGCGGCCCTCAGGGGCGTGACCGACCCGGAGCAGAAGCGCAAGATCATCGGCACGCTGTTCGTCCGCGTGTTTGAGGAGGAAGCCAAAAAGACCGGCGCGAAGTTCCTGCTGCAGGGCACCATCTATCCCGACCGCATCGAGAGCGGCATGGGCGGCTCGGCCACCATCAAGAGCCACCACAACGTGGGCGGCCTGCCCAAGGACTCCCTCTTCGGCCGGGACGCCATCGTGGAGCCGCTGGACGCGCTGTTCAAGGACGAGGTGCGCGCCGTGGGCACGCGGCTGGGCATCCCCCGCGAAATGGTGTGGCGCCAGCCCTTCCCCGGCCCGGGCCTGGCGGTGCGGGTGATCGGCGAGATCACCCGGGAGAAGCTGGACACGCTGCGCGAGTGCGATGCCATCTTCCTCGAGGAGCTGAAAAACGCCGGGCTTTCGGACCGCATCTGGCAATCCTTTGCGGTGTGGACGGGGGTCAGCACCGTGGGCGTCATGGGCGACGGCCGCACCTATGCGGGCTGCGTGGCCCTCCGGGCCGTGGTGAGCGACGACGCGATGACCGTCGAGGCCGCGGAGATCCCCTTCCCACTGCTCCGGAAGATCACCCTGCGCATCATCGGCGAGGTGCCGGGCGTCAACCGCGTCGTGTACGACGTCACCTCAAAGCCCCCGGGAACCATTGAGTGGGAATAATGACATAAACCCCGGGATCCCAATGAATACGGGCATCCTGGGGTTCTTTTATGCTCCCGTGGCAACAGAATGGAAACACTTTTCAGAAATTCATGGGTTTCGGGGCGTTTTTAGTGCATTTTCAGGGGCCTCCGGAAGGAGCTCCGCGATGAAGTCGCCCGCATTAAGCTCTCCCAGCTGCTGCGCAACTTCGATGTGTTTGTCCGGGTACAGGTGGCCGTAGATCCCGAGCGTCGTCTCGATGTTCTCGTGCCCTAGACGCTCCGAGATGAGGAGGATCGGCACATTCATGTTGATCAGGAGAGAGGCGTGCGAATGCCTGAGGTCGTGGATTCTGATCTTCTTGACGCCGCTCTTCCCGCAACCGCGGATCATCTCCCAGCGCAGATATTGCTTTGAACAGATGAACAGGCGATCTTCCGGGGAGTAGTCGTACAGGCGGGAGGCATACTCCTTGATGTCATTGAGCAGGAAGTCCGGCACGGTTACGGATCTCCGGCTCTTCGGCGTCTTCGGGGCCTGAATCGTGTCCACACCCTTCACGCTCGCATACGACTTCGTGATCCTGATCTTCTTTTCGGAGAAATCAACATCACCGAGCGTGAGCGCGAGAAGCTCGCCTTCGCGCATGCCAGTCCAATAGAGGATCTCAAACATCACCTTCGACGCAGGCTTGTCCGAAGCAAACACCATGAATGAACGGAACTCGTCGAGGGTCCAGAACTGCATCTCCTCCGCATTCTTCTTTCCCATGGCACCACACCTGGCGGCCGGGTTTGATTTAAGCCCATAATACCGAACGGCATAATTGAAGATCGCAGAAAGCTGGTTGTGGATCGTCTTCAGATATGTGGGCGCATAGGCGGGCTTATGCGAGAGCATCTCGTTCTGCCATTGGCGGACCACGGAAGGCGTGATTGCTATGATTGGCAGCTTCCCGAAGAAAGGCTTCACATGCGAGTTTATGAGATACTCTTTGTTTATGTAAGTGGTCTCGCGCAGTCTGACAGCGCAATCCTTCATGTACAACCCAAGCATGGCATCGAATGACATGTTCAGTGCACCGTCGCTCTTCGCGACGAAGTCGCGCTCATAGGCTTTTGCTTCTGATTGTTTCGCAAAACCGCGCTTTTTATGCTGCTTTACTTCCCCGCTCCAATCCTTGTACCGAACGACACAATACCACGTTTTGCGCTTCTCGTCTTTGTAGACTGGCATAATTCCCCCATCTCATTCCATTACGTCGATGACGATTCTTTCTACGAATCCCCCGTCACGATTAGCACATTCCGTTACACGGACTATGCCCATCGTGTCATCCAGGCCGCGCACATAGTCCTCGGACAGCTCAACCCCGCCATCGAAATACTGGCACTGGTCTCGATAAGTCCCGAGTATGCTCGGTTCGAGAGGCATCCCGACGTACGCTCCAGAAATGGATTCAAACCCATGCTTTAGGATCTCGATCTTTAATACAGGCATGTTGCGCAGAAAATGCCCATCGACTTCGGCAATCATCGCAGCCGCGGCTTCTCGCTCATCGTCAACCGATGCGTACTCTGCATCTTCGTACTTTTGGATGATCCCAGAAAAAGCCGATGAATCATACGTCACGCTGATGCCACAGCCGTACACGATCGTCTGGGGTGGCATACCCCAAGGGATCCATTTTTGAACGGACCCAAACAGAGCGAACCGGCATATAGAATCATTTTTCTTTGGATAGAATTTAAGCTCCTCCTCGTTTGGCTCGACCAGCACCGAGGCGGTAAACTCGGGCGTCTCGCTCATGGCCGATTCCGCATCTTTCCTGGTTGACCCGATCCCGAACAGCTCGATCCCATCTGCGTCATAAACGAATTCCGGATTCCTGTCCGCAGCAGATTCCGCCGCAGAATAGCTCGCCGATAAGACGAGCAGGAAAGTGAGCAGTGCAATTATTAAGCGCCTCATAGCCGGCACCTCCATTTCATATCAGAAGAAATCCAAGAAGACGAAACACCTTCTCAGTTCCCGTTTGAGCCGCTCGTATCCAGGTCCACAATATTGTCCTTGTTCTTCAGGTCCTGCATAACCAAGAGCATGCGCAAGTACTCTCGTGCTTTTTGCCTGCTCTCCTCGTCGAGGTTTTTCCAATTCTCAAACACCTCCGGATTATCCGCTACAACCTGACTAGCAACGCTCGGAACGGTCGAAGAACTCCTTGGCTTGCTGCTCGGATCTCTAGTATCCGTTTTGCACAGGATGTAATCGATTGAAACCCCGAATATGTCCGCGAGTTTTGAAAGCGTGTCCGCCGTCAATGGCACACGCTCTTTTTCGTATTTCGATATGGCCGCATCCTGCACATTCAGAAGACGGCCAAGATCGGTCTGCGTCATCCCCCGCCCCTCACGAAGATACCTGATTCTGTTCACATCCAGTCCCTCCCATTCTCATTATACCTGTTTCCTATTTGGAAATCCAACACTTATACCGGGAGCGTCCTAACTGGAAATTTTTTCATGGAAAAGGATTGACACTTTCCTAATGGGACGGTATAATGGCAATGGAAACATTCCGTGTTTTCCCAGGGAGACAGATAAAGGAGGCGAAGAAAAGGTGGTTCAGGAGAAACTCCGCAGCCTTAGGATAGCGCAAGGTCTGACACAAGACCAGATGTCCAGGGTTCTCGGACTTAAGACAAAGGCGGCATACACCAAAAAGGAGCTTGGCTACAACTCAATAACCGTCGAAGAAGGAAAGTTGCTGGCCGATCGATTGGGCGTCAGCGTGGATGATCTTTTTTGTGCGAACGAACTGTCCTAATAAGACAGTCACCTTTCAAATTGAATCATACCAGACGGAGGTGACGATGGACATGCCCAAGTTCGCAACGAAGGCGGCCGGCAACGTCTTTTACGAAGCGCGTAGGGAGGCTGCATCGCTGAACGAGCGTCTCGGTAGCCGGGACGGAGCAGCCGAGGAGGCCGGGATCGATAAGACACGGTTGACAAAGATCGAGCTCGGAAGCACGGACCCGTACCCGGAGGAAGTCCTACTGATGATGGGGACTTACAAGGCTCCGGAGCTTGGCAACTACTACTGCTCGCAGGTTTGCAGGCTTGGCAAGCTGACGGTTCCCCAGGCTGAAATGTGCGAGCTCGACAGGCTCGCGATTAAGGCCATAGCGGCCCTCGGAGACGCCGAGAAGATCAAGTCCACCATCATTGAGATCGTGGCAGACGGCAAGGTGACCAAGGAAGAGCAGCCAAAACTCGAGTATGTGCTCAAGTCCCTTGAGCAGATCTCGCGGGCGGCCGCCGAGACCAAGATCTGGGTCGAGAAGAATCTTCGATAGGGGGATGGAGATGCAGCAGGCACAAGGGAGCAAGGCCACGGTGGTGATGCTCCGCGGATATGGGGAGGACAGGCTCAGGTCCGCGATCGAGAGCGGCCTCCTGGACGCAGAGACGCGCAAGATGGCTGAGCGGGTGTTAACCGAGGCCCAGGCGACCCGCCGCGAGAATCGGATTCTGGAAAGCCGGAACAAGGACCTTCAGGCGCGCCAGGCCGAATACCGGCAGATCCACATTAGCGCCTACCAAGAAGCATTCAACGGGAAACGCCGATCCAGACGGCGGGGCGCCGAATCGCCCAACATCATCACCGGCACTGGAGTCCTCGCCGGATTCGTACTCGGAGCCACGGTCGTGGCCATGATCACGACCTTAGTGATCTTGATAGCCTAAGGGAACAGCCTCTACCCGGAAAAACAAGATCGAGCACGTCGTAATGCTGACGAGCGCAACCCGAATCGTTCATGCGCGCGGTACCGCTTATGGTGTGCGCGAAGATAACGTAAGCCTCTACGACTCCAAGATCTGCGCCGTGGCGAGATTCAACCCGCTGTGCGATCTCGTGAAGGGACACATCGGCAGCCGCGTGAAGGCGCTTCAGGAAGCACTGAATCGCAATGGAGCTAATATCACGGTCGACCGCGACTTCGGGTCCAACACACTGTCCGCC
>JAXGME010000017.1:0-2905 GCA_040768845.1 Christensenellales bacterium
GGCGCGGCGCGTGGGGCGAGATCAGCCCCGTAACCAGACGCCCGGAGCGATCCGACGCATATGACCGGCAGAAAGAGAATCGCCGCTGGAAGGCAGACGCTCGGCAACAGGAGCGAACTTCCGGCGGCGGTTTTCTTTTGGGGCATGCGCTTTCGCAAGGTAGCGCGGTAAATTTCAGCCAAGTTTGATTTACAGCTCTCCCGCGTCGTCCCCGATGCGCCCGAGGAACCCGGCGGACGGCTTGAAGGGCACCCGGAAGTTGTATCCCTGCCGGTTCATTTCGATCATCTTGAGCAGCACCAGATTGACGTTTGTCCCCAGGCTCCGGGCCGTCTGCACCACGTCGTATCCCGCCCGGGCGGATTCCAGCACTTCCTCGTCATCCAATAGCAGCGTCGCGGCAAACACGTTGGCGTCGTACTCGCACCGGTTTTGGATGTCAAAAATCTCAAACTCAAACAGTCCGCCTGCGCGCTCCCCGAGGCAGCGGTGCAGCACGGAGTGCCCCAGCTCATGGGCGCACACCAGGCGCTGCATCTCTTCGGACAAATTGGCGTTGATGAAGATAAAGCTGTTGCGCGCCACGACCTTGAAAGCACCCTTCTGCCGCTTGAAGTCATTGCGGAAGAGCACCGTCACGCCCGTGTCGTCGGCAATTTGAAACGGATCGCGCGAGCCGCTCCGCCTGACGAGCCGCCGCGCGCTGGTAAGCGCACGCTTGTCTGTCATAGGGGTCACTTCCTTGTGAGAAGAAGCTATTCTTCTTCCGCCGCACGGTACTTCAGCGGAATGAACTTGCGGTTTTTCTTCTTGGCGATCCAGTAGGCGTCCTGAATCGCCTTCATCATGGCGTCCATGTCCTCGTCGGCCAGGTTGCCGCCGGAGTACAGCGCGCGCACTTCCTCCACCAGCTGTTCCGCCTGCCGGCTGGCCCTGGCGCCGAGTTCCGCCTTGGCCTTGAGGATGAACTCCGCGCTGTCGTCCAGCAGCACGCGCTCCTCAATCTGCAGCACATTGGCGAGGCGCGCGTAGGTTTCGCGCTTCTTGGGCATGCGTTCGCCGCTTTCATAGTTCTGGATGGTGCGCTTGGCGATGCCGCTGATGGCCGCCAACTCGGCCTGGGTGTATCGGGCCGCTTCCCGGGCCATCCGGACCTTCTCCCCAAAATTCATAGATTCACCCCATATCTATTGTGCCTATGTTGCGCTTGACAAGGCGCATGTTATGGAATATAATTCCTACACAGGTCGATGCGCATATATTAGCGCACAAAGCGCAATATGTCAAGAGGAGTGAACGCATGCGGTTGATTATTTTACATGGCCGGCGCAAATGCCCGGGTCTGCGGGCGAGGACGACGCGTGGATCCCCGCCGGGCCGGGCCACGGGCAGCCGGCCGGGCCGGTAGCGAAAGGGGTGCGCATTGTATGCAGATCGAGAACGCGCTGCCCATGGCCTGCCCCTTATGCGGCAAGCGGGCCTTTGATACCTCCGCGCTGCCGGATGCGGAGGTGGCCATCCAAATGAAATGTCCGCACTGCGGAATGCTGGTGTGCGTGCCGTTGGCAAGCGCATTCATACTCCGCAGGCGAAACCTCGGGGGAGAATCCCCCATCCGATTAACCGCCCAGCGGCGGGAGGCGAAGCGCAGATACCGCGAGTGCGCTTCGGACGGGCAACATACCGAGCAACGGCTCCGTGCAGCGGGCAAGCGCCCGGCCGCCCATGGGCGGCAGCGCATGACCTGATCAGAAGGCTCATGTAGACCCTGCAGCGAGAGACCAAATCGCCGGATGATTGCGAAACAGGCAAAGTCCTGTTTCCTGTCATCCGGCTTTTTTTGTCGGAAAAACCCGGAACAAAATTTTTCAAATAGGAAAACAGGCTTCCTATTTGGGCGGTACCATGCGGGCGGAGCCAAGGGAAAGGAGGTGATCGGCAGTGACGACGGGCGAGCGCAGGCTGGAAATCATCCGGATCCTGACAGCGCGCCGCAGGGAAACCATGCGGAATCTGGCGCGGGAACTGGGTGTGACCACGCGCACGATTCGCACGGACATCCTCGTCCTGACTGCCGATTACCCCCTGGAAACCCGGCGCGGCAACGGCGGCTGCGTGAAGGTGGCGGAGTGGTTTCACCCGCATCGGAACATTCTCACGGCCGAACAGCAGCGCGTTCTGTCCCAGATGATCGCCATCGGCGACGAGCGGCAAGCCAAAGTCCTGCGCGAACTGCTCGTTGAATACGGCTCCCCGAAATCCAGGCGGACCCTGCGGGAGGAAAACCATGTCGGATCAACCTTTGAACAGGCTCATTCGGGCCGCACCCGATCAGCCACAGACGGAATCAGCACGCCATAGGGAGCCTGACAGGAGAATCCCGGAAGCCTTAGCTCCGCCGGTGCGGGTACCGCTCTACGCGCACCAGATCGCGGCATACCGCTTTGTACTTCGGACCTTCGACGCGAGAGAGGGGGTGATGCCAATGAACATTTCCACGGGTAAGGGCGCGGCCCTCCTGATGGAGATGGGTTGAACGGCACCGGCAAGACGCTCACATCCATCGCCATCGCCGGTGCGCTCTTAGAGCAGGGGCGCATAAGGCGGCTGCTCATCGTCGCGCCCCTCTCCATTCTGGGGGTGTGGGAGGACGAGTTTGCGAAGTTCGCGGCCTTTGATTACGCGCTCACCGTGCTTCGGGGATCGACTGCGCAGAAGGCCAAGGCCATCCAATCGGCAGCCGGGGGCGCGCTCCAGGTGCTGGTGGTGAACTACGAATCCGCGTGGCGGGTGGAGGCGGCGCTGGCAAAATGGCGGCCGGACATGATCGTCTGCGACGAGGGCCACAAGATCAAGACCCACAACATCGCGGCGTCCAAGGCGCTGCACCGGCTGGGGGCGAAGG